>NZ_CP081000.1:4800000-6086722 GCF_019645875.1 Mycolicibacterium senegalense
GGCCCTTCGCGACGAAGCGGTCAGCCGGCCGAACGACACCCCGAATCTGCTGGACCTGGACGCCTATCCACTGCTCGACGCCGCGTTCAAAGAGATCCTCCGGATGTATGCGCCCGCCGGTGCGCTGTTCCGCCAGACCATCCGCGACACCGAGATCCTCGGGCACTTCGTCCCACGCAAGACCCAGGTGGCCATCAATGTCTATGCCTCCATGCGGCTTTCCGACTGGTGGCCCGACCCGGACACATTCAACCCGGAACGCTTCGTGAACAACGCCGCGTCCCGGGCCGCGGTGAGCCGCTATGTGTTCGCCCCGTTCGGCGGCGGTGCGCACAAGTGCATCGGGCAGCAGTTCGCGGACATGACGGTCAAGACCACCATGCACCAGATGCTGCGGCAGTTCGAGTGGAGCGTGCCGGACGACTATCAGCCGCAGCTGACCTGGGGCACCGGGCCGATGCCGGCCGATGACCTACCGATCACGCTGCGGGCGCGGATTGCGCACTGAAACGGCAAACGCGTCCCGGGAAACTCTCCCGAACCGCGCTGACCTGTTGTGACTGGTGGAGCTGAGGGGAATCGAACCCCTGACCTTCTCGATGCGAACGAGACGACTTGGGATTTACGGCTGCTGACCGCGTACTGAGATGGAGGACATGGAGATGCGGCTTCCGACCGGCGTTCACTAGCCAGAGCTGTTCATTAATATTGAACATTCAGCAGTCCTGAACGCGATTACGCCATCAACTGGTCGAACGCTGCGTTCACGATCAAGCGTCGATCTCGGTCCTTGGCGGGCCATCCAGGCGCTCCTACGGCAAAGTAGTGCGCAAGCAGATCACGATCCGCGCTGCCGATACGGTCCGCCAAGAAGGTCAGCTCGCCTGAGCTCAGGCCGTTCGCCATATCTCGTCCTACTAGTGCCGCCGCAGCCAACCGCAGATCGAAATCATGGAGGTCCATTGCCCAGACGTTTTCTTCTGCGTATAGGCGGTCGACATCTTCGGTGTACCAGTGCACCACAAGGGCGAGGTCGGCCGCGTCCTTGTACTCGTTCCTAACCAAGCGATCCAGCCACGCATGTGTTTTGAGTACCGCGTACCCCTCCGGCATCGGAATCCTGATGCGCACTCCTTCACTCAACGAAAGTGAATCCGCACGCTCATATACGTCACGGAAGCCGTGCACGTTCAATGCGTGCTTTCCAGGGGGCCTACTCGATATCCCCGGCGGGGCTTCAACGTTCCCGAAGGGAACAACATCCGTGGGAATACCTGCGATGAGGAATCGATGCCCTGAGTGGCCCGCCGACGAAAATGCGTCCTGGACCCGTACGAATTGATCCCAGTCTTGGAGCGCAACGGCAACATCTGTGTCGTTAGTGCTTCGCTGAGATACATCGCATCCGAAAGCCCAGCTCAGAAGGTCCCGACACCGTGCCCCGACCAGCAGGATACGATCCGGCGGGACGATCTCGGATAGCTCGGCGACAACGGGTTCAACCTCAGCGAAGAAACTCCGGTCAGATCTCGACCAATCCTTCATTGTTCCTTCTCATTTCATCGGCAACTTCCAACTGCCGCGACTCGCGGGACGCCAGTAAGTCGGCGTAGACCAACTGAACCGGTGCGGTGTTTGGTTGACCAGTCGGGTGAAGATCACGCCAAAACAAATCGCGAACAACGATGTTGCCGTGTGGGTCGTTGTGCCAACGGTTCGTCAACATCAAACTGCGTAGCAGCCGCTTATCTCGCCCACCGTCGATGTACAGAACCAACGATTCTGGATTCCTGATCAGTCTCGGCACCGCGCACTCACCGCTCACTGCGAAATCTAATTCTGCTGGCATCGCCCACTGATAGACATCACCGCGCACCACCGCCAGCCTGTTAGCCCGCCCGAGACCAGCTGGATAAGCGGACGCCCAGAGGTCGAGAAGCTCGCCTTGGCGGATAAGGCGTCGGCGCGAACCCAGTTGCTCGACGAACCCGATATGTTCCAACGCGTCTATCGCATCCTTCGCCATGCCAAGCGACACTCCCGATCTCTCGGCGATCTCGCGCAATGGCGCGTCAGCAAGCGCTGGCTCATACAACAAGACGAGGACCACCTGAGCACGTTTTGGTGTGAACGGATTTGCGGGACTGGACTTGTCGCGCGCACCTGAGTGCACCGATACGTGCCCTCGTTGCCCACGAACGTCTATCAATAGGCCACGTCCACGTAGGTAGGCATTGCCGACCTCGTCGATGAACCAGATACCGCGCGTCCGCATGGTGTCCGCGCTCGATGCATGGATCCGCGAACCGACAACGAATAAGGGTACATCTAGCGGAATGGAGTGTGCAGCTCTCAGGGCAGCAGTTGCCGACATCTCTGGCATGTACAAGGCAGCCGTGTCGACAATCTGGCCTCCTACCTCCAATGCCAACGGCACCGGATCCGACCAGTTCAGCTGGGATACATCTCCGTGCGGCTGGATCCCGTATTTCGCGAGTTGGTGCTCAATCTCTACGGCAGCCGACGCAGGGATAGTTTCCATATGTTCATCCTAATGGCACGTTCAACAATGCTGAACATGTTCAAAAACTGAACACCCCGATGTCCATCCCAAAGCCGCCTGAGCCAGGTCAACTGGCCGAATCGTCCAGCGAGAGACACAACGCTGGCCGTTCGAGGCGGCTGCCGACTGGTCAACTGAGAACCCGCCATCCCATCGCCGAAGACCGGGCGCGTGAACAAAAGCCACCGCGCAAGAGACCGATAGAAGCCGAGAACGCTAGTGTCCGCCCAGTTGGCCAAAACGCTGAGAGTGAACACCTTGGCGAAAAAGAACCCTGGTAGCGAGAACAAGTCGCGAACCGCCTGGGCGCGGCAATCCGCCGCTATTGCGGGTGGTCTCGGACGCCGAGCGGGGCAATGCCCGCTGATCTACCCAAACTTGGTGGAGCTAAGGGGAATCGAACCCCTGACCTTCTCGATGCGAACGAGACGCGCTACCAACTGCGCTATAGCCCCTGATACCGGACGAAAGGCTACCAGCCGCCGGCCCGGAACCGGAAACCGGCTGCCCTACTGGCCGGCAGCCCGCGGTAGATCGTATTCGCGCGACGCCGACGCGTACGACGTGTAGGCCAGGTGCTCGAAGATCGGGTCTTCGTCGTCGATGTCGAGGACCACCGCCCCGGGCCTGCGCAATCGGGCCGGCACGACGTCGAGCTTGTGGTCGTCGGTGTTCTCCACGCCCAGCCGGGACCGGGCCATCCGTTGCGCACGGCGGCGCCGCAGCTGCTCCTCGATGCGCGTCTGACGGCGCAGGTAGGCCAGATACAGCACGGTCAGCGTGGCGGCAGTGCCGCACACCCACCAGGCCGACGGCGTCACCAGGAAGGCGGCGCCCGCCGAGAACAGCAGCGTGGCGGCCAGCACCGCGAGCACGCGCTTGCGGAACCGGAACTTGCGGGCGCTGATCTCGGCGGCTTTCTTGGATTCGAACCGGCGCTGCCGCGTCGCGCTCAGCGACGCGACGGGCGCCTCGGCCCGTTCTTCCTCGGCCGGCTCGACCTCGGCCTCGGGTTCCAGGCCCGAGGTGTCATCGACGTATTCGTACTCGTCGGCAATCTCTTCGGCGTCGTCTGCCGCGACCGACTCGGAATCCGCGGTGTCTTCGACCTCCTCGAGAGGCGTTGCGATGCGCTCGGTTTGGGCCTCCGACGTGACGGGGTCGACGGCTTCTTCGTCGGCGACGGGCTCCTCAACCTCGTCGACCGCGACGGGCTCCGCTTCGACCTCGGGCTCGGGCTCGGTCTCGAATTCCAATTCGAGTTCGGGCTCGGCGACTTCTTCAGGCTCGGCCTCGGCCGTTTCCGTCATCGCACCGACCGGCAGCGCGCCGGAGTCCTCGTCGACGATGTCGACGTCGAGGTAGTCGGGTTCGGGGGTCTCGACGCGAGCGGCGGCCACCACGACAGTGCGCTGTACCCGCACTTCGGCAGGCGCCTCGTCGTCGTCGAGGTCTTCATCGAAGTCTTCGTCGAGGTGGTCGGCACTGGGCTGCCAGTGCGGGTCACTGTGATGTCCGGCGGCGGGGCCGCGTCGTAAGCGTTGTGCGTTGCGGCCGCTGTTGAGCACTCGAGTCGCCAGGGCGACGTCACTGGTACGACGGACCGAGTCCCGCTTGCTGATCAACATCGGAACCAAAACGAAGAGCCAGAGAACGACGAGGGAAATCCACAGCAGTGACTGGGGGATGCTTGGCATGACGCCTGCTCCTTTCCCCTTCAGGCTAGGTCTGTGACCAGCGCATCCATGGATGGCGCGCCGACACAATTACACACCTGTAATTCGATCGATACAAGCACCACGAGTCACATATGTCACATTGGTAACAGCTGACGAGGGATATTTCGCTGAGATTGCTTCCAGGGCTGTGGATCCGGCGAAATCACGACCGTAGGCGCAGTCTCGACGCGGCGCGCCGCGCCCACAGCAGCCGAATCAGCACCAACTGGCCCGGCCGGCCGAAACCAGGGACTGGGCCGCCGAATGCTTCAGCTCTTCCAACGTGACCGCCACCAACAGATGGTCACGCCAGGCACCGTCCACCTCGAGGTACCGGCGCAACAGGCCCTCTTCGCGGAATCCCACCCGCGCCAAAACAGCCCGACTCGCCGCGTTCTCCGGGCGCACCGTGGCCTCGACCCGATGCAATTGCACCCCGTTGAAACAGTGGTCGAGCCCCAGTGCGAGCGCGCCCGTCGCCACCCCGCCACCGGTCCTGTCGCTGGCCACCCAGTAGCCGATCCACGCCGATCGCAGCGCGCCGTGCGTGACGTTGCCGATCGTCAGCTGGCCGGCGAACTGCCCGTCGAGTTCGATCACATAGGGCAGCATCCGCCCCCGCCGCGCCTCGCTGCGAAGCCCCGAGCAGATTGCCGGCCATGACGAAACGGCATGGCGGACATGCCAATCCACACCGCTTACCGGCTCCCACGGCTCCAGGTGAGCCTGGTCGGCCAGCCGGATGCGGCTCCACACCGCGGCATCACGCAGCCGCACCGGCCGCAGCCGCACCACACCGGCGGGCACCCGCAACGGCCCCACCGGACCGGGCCAACCCGGGTGAAAAGCGTTGGAGCGGAACATGCTCATCCGCGGGATCGATTCGTCACACCGTCATTCATCGAATGAAGTCTTATCAGCCGCGCTGCGCCAGGAATGCCACATCCACGGTTTCGCCGGTCCGAACCTCGTCGACTTCGCTCGGAATCACCACAAGACAGTTCGCCTCGGCGAGCGTGGCCAGCAGGTGGGTCGATGCGCCGGGCGCCCCGCCCAGGGCCTGCACCAGGTATTCGCCGGTGTCCTGATCGCGCATCAACTGCCCGCGCAGGTAGCCGGTGCGGCCGGCGACCGAGCTGATCGGCGACAGCGTGCGGGCCTGAACCATACGGCGCATCGGCTGACGCTTGCCCAGTGAGAGCCGGATCAGCGGGCGCACCATCACCTCGAACACCACCAGCGCACTCACCGGGTTGGCGGGCAGCAGGAAGACCGGGACACGATCACGGCCGAGCTGGCCGAAGCCCTGCACCGACCCGGGGTGCATCGCGATGCGAGCCACCTCCATCTCCCCCAGTTCGGAGAGCACGGTGCGCACGGATTCGGCGGCGGCGCCGCCCACCGCACCGGCGATGACCACGATCTCATTGCGATTGACTTGGCCCTCAACGGTTTCGCGCAATTCCCGGGGATCGGTGCTGATGATGCCGACACGGTTGACCTCGGCGCCGGCATCCCGGCCGGCGGCGGCCAGCGCATAGGAGTTCACGTCGTACACCTGCCCGGTTCCCGGGCTGCGCGACACATCGACGAGCTCACCGCCCACGCACATCACCGACAACCTCGGTCGCGGGTGCACCAGCACGCGATCACGACCGACCGCGGCCAGCAGGCCCACCTGCGCCGGGCCGATGATGGTGCCGGCCCGCACCGCGACGTCACCGGGTTGCACGTCGTCGCCCGTGCGCCGGACGTAGGCGCCCGAGCGCACACTGCGCAGGATCCGCACCCGGTTCTCGCCGCCGTCGGTCCATCGCAACGGCAGCACCGCGTCCGCCAGGGTGGGCATCGGCGCGCCGGTCTGGACGCGCGCGGCCTGCCGCGGCTGCAACCGGCTCGGTGTGCGAGCCCCCGCTTCGATCGAGCCCATCACGGGCAGGCTGATCTCACCGGCCCCATCGCCTACGGACAGCACGTCGACGCTGCGCACCGCGTAGCCGTCGATCGCGGCCTGATCGAATCCCGGCATGGGCCGTTCGGTGACGACCTCTTCGGCACACATCAGACCTTGTGACTCGGCGATGGCCACTCGCACCGGTCGGGGGGCCACCGCAGCAGCCGCTACCCGAGCCTGCTGTTCCTCCACCGAACGCACAACACGCCTTCCTATCTACGGGCCTCCGACTGCCGGACACCCGACGCGTTGCTAGCCGTCCTGTCCGGTCAGACCCAATCGTTCGACCAACCACCGCCGCAAATCGGGGCCGTAGTCGTCACGTTCCAACGCAAAGTCAACCGCAGCCTTCAGGTAGCCGCCGGGATTTCCCAGGTCGTGTCGGGCTCCGCGGTGCACGACGACATGTACCGGGTGGCCCTCTTCGATCAGCAGCGCGATGGCGTCGGTCAGCTGGATCTCCCCGCCCACACCGCGCGAAACCCGGCGCAGCGCATCGAAGATCGCCCGGTCGAGCAGGTAGCGACCGGCGGCGGCGTACGGGGACGGCGCATCGGCGGACTTGGGTTTCTCCACCATGCCCTTGACCCGCAGCACGTTCGGGTTGGCCGCGTCGGGCACGGTCTCGACGTCGAAGACGCCGTAGGCGCTGATCTCGTCTTCGGGCACCTCGATGGCGCACAGCACGGTGCCGCCGCGCTTGGCCCGGACTTTCGACATGGTTTCCAGCACGCCGGTGGGCAGCACCAGGTCGTCCGGCAGCAGCACCGCGATCGCGTCTTCGTCGGGAGCCAGCGCGGCCTCGACGCATCCGACGGCATGCCCCAGGCCCAGCGGCTCGGCCTGCACCACCGACTCGACCTTGATCAGTGCGGGGGCGCGGCGCACCTTCTCCAGCATTGTCTTCTTGCCTCGGGCCTCCAACGTGCCCTCGAGCACCAGATCCTCGACGAAGTGCGCGACGACGCCGTCTTTGCCCTCGGAGGTGATGATGATCAAACGCTCGGCGCCGGCCTCGGCCGCCTCGGCTGCGACCAGCTCGATGCCCGGAGTGTCCACGACCGGCAGCAATTCCTTGGGGACCGTTTTGGTCGCCGGCAGAAACCGCGTACCCAGACCGGCCGCCGGAACCACGGCCGTGTAGGGAATCGGCACCTCAGGCGCCTTGTGAGACGTGCTCATCGTTCACACACTAGTGTCCGTTCTGAAATGGTGGAGGGTGTGACCCTGCCGATGAAGACCGAGTTGCGAGCTGGCGTTCTTCGTGCCAGACGCGCCGTACCGGCCGACGTTCGAGACACCGAGGCACGGGGCCTTTGCCACTGGCTGCCCGGTTTGGTGCGCAGCGGGCAAACGGTGTGCGCCTACGTTCCGGTCGGCTCCGAGCCCGGATCTCACATGCTGTTGGAAACCCTGACGGAACTCGGTGTGCGCGTGCTGCTTCCGGTCGCCCGCAACGACGGCGACGGCCGCGCGATGCCGATGCAGTGGGGCCCATACGAGCCCGGCGCATTGGTGGCGGCCGAGTTCGGTCTGCGTGAGCCGCCGCCACCGTGGTTACCTGCCGGACACATCGCCGATGCCGAGGTGGTCCTTGTTCCCGCGCTGGCGGTCGATCGCCGAGGCAACCGGCTGGGCCGGGGCGCCGGGTTCTACGACCGCAGCCTGATCTACGCCGCGCCGCAGGCCCGGCTGGTCGCGGTGGTCCGTGACGAGGAGCTGGTTGACGAGCTGCCGGCCGATCCTCACGACGTACGAATGACGCATGCGCTGACGCCGTCGGGCGGAATCGTGACGTTGCCGCGCTGAGCTGGTCCAGAATCGTCGAGTGTCCGATCCGGTGAGTGCTGACTTCAGCGTCCGCATGCAGGTGATCGTCGACGACCTGGCCCGAGCCCTGAATCGGGCTGTGCTGCTGGACGACGAGGACCTGACGCCGCTGACGCACAGCCGTCAGCTCGGGGAGCTCGACGATGTACGGGTCCACAGTGTCCTGCAACGCGAGACGCGCGCGGAGGTCAAGGCGGCGCTGTTCGATTTCGGCATCGGCACGGCCGATTCGGCGCTGTGGATTCCGGCGTTTCCGCAACACAACCTGATGCCCCGGTTCTGTGTGCCGGTGCGGTCGGCGTCCGAACGGTTCGGCTATCTGTGGATCATCGTTCCCGACGGCGCTCTGCCCGAGGGTGGCGAGCAGCTGGCCGAGCAGGCCGGTGCCGACCTGTTGGACATCCTCGACCGCCGCAACGCCGCGCTGCGCGCCGACGAGTCCGCTGCACAGCGCCTGTTGATGCGGCTCATCGCCACCGAAGATCCCGAACAGGCCCCAGCGGTGGTCGCCGAACTGCACACCCGCGGCATGGCCGAGCCGCACGACGTCGTGCAGGTTTTCCGGTTCGAGCCCGACGGCGCGCACGATCCGCGGATCGCAGCCTGGCGCTGCGATTACGGCTGACGGCCACGGACCGGAGCCGCCGCTGGTACACGCTGGCCGGATCGCCGACCACCATCGTGGCGGTGGCACCTTCCGAGGCCGACTCCGCGACCACCGCCGACACCGTGGCCGAGGCGGTGCGGGCCAGTTACGGAAGCCGCCCGGCGATCGGCAGCTCCGGCGCTGCCCTGCCGATAACCCAAGCCGCCCTTGGGTTTCGACAGGCAAGCCTGGCACTGAGTCTCGCCGAGATCGGCGCCGGCAGCGGCCAGGTCTCCGACTGGTCTGCCCTCGGGTCGTGGCGCACCTTGGCAGTGCTGGGCCGGGCCTACGGCGTGAACCGGCTTGTCGAGCTGGTCCACCCGGGAATCGTCGGTCTGATCGAGCAGGGCCGCGACGACCTGCTGCGCACACTGGAGACCTACCTGGCCAACGGAGGTGACGTGCGGCGCACCGCCGAGGAGATGTTTCTGCACCGGTCGACGCTGTACTACCGGTTGGAGAGACTCACCGAAGCCGTCGGTGGCGATCTCAGTGACGGTGAAACTCGTTTCGACCTGATGCTGGGCTTGCGGCTGGCGCGCCTGGCCGGGCTGTATCGCCCGGGTTCGACAACTGTCTGAAGGAGCCGGCTGAGTTTCCTACAGTTTCGGCCCGATTTCTGCTGCGTCGACCGTTCGCCAGGCATAGCGTTCTCTTCTGGCCGCTTGTGAGCTGAGTCACATAGCAAAGAGGAGTGGGTAACGCACATGGGCGAAACACCCGGATTGAAAAAGGCGCTCAGTCAGCGCCAACTGCGGATGATCGCGATCGGCGGCGTCATCGGCGCCGGACTTTTCGTGGGTTCCGGGGTGGTGATCGGCAAGACCGGTCCGGGCGTCTTCATCACCTATGCGCTCGCTGGCGTGCTGATCATCATGGTGATGCGGATGCTCGCTGAAATGGCCGTCGCCAATCCGTCGACCGGGTCGTTCGCCGACTATTCGCGCAACGCGATGGGCAACTGGGCGGGCTTCTCGGTGGGCTGGCTGTATTGGTACTTCTGGGTGATCGTGGTCGGCTTCGAAGCCATCGCCGGCGCCAAGATCATCCGCTACTGGGTCGACGTCCCCATCTGGTTGACGGCCCTGATCCTGTTGATCGCGATGACCGCGACCAACCTTTTCTCGGTGTCGTCATTCGGCGAGTTCGAGTACTGGTTCGCCGGTATCAAGGTGGCCGCGATCCTGGCGTTCATCGGCCTGGGTTCGCTCTATGTCATCGGATTGTGGCCGCACAAGGAGATGGACTTCTCGAACCTGTGGGCCAACGGCGGCTTCTTCCCGCTGGGCTCAACGGCCGTCACCGTCGGTGTGGTGACGGTGATCTTCTCGATGGTCGGCGCCGAGATCGCCACCATCGCCGCCGCGGAGTCGGCGGATCCGGAACGTGCCGTCGCGAAAGCCGCCAACTCGGTGATCCTGCGCATTGCGGTGTTCTTCGTCGGCTCGGCATTCCTTCTCGTGACGATCCTGCCGTGGAACAGCGAACAGGTTGCCGCATCTCCGTTCGTGTCGGCATTCACCGAGATCGGCATCCCCTACGCCGACCACATCATGAATGCCGTGGTGCTCACGGCGGTGCTGAGTTGCTTGAACTCGGGCATGTACACCGCGTCTCGAATGCTGTTCGTCTTGGCCGCCCGGCGTGAGGCGCCGCCGCAACTGGTCTCGGTGACCCGGCGCGGGGTGCCGGCCGCCGCGATCCTCGCGTCGTCGGTGATCGGCTTCCTCGGCGTGATCGCATCGGCGTTCTCGCCGGACTTCATCTTCAAGTTCCTGCTGGATTCCAGCGGCGCGGTGATCCTGTTCGTCTACCTGCTGATCGCGATCTCGCAGATCGTGCTGCGGTACCGGGCGCCGGCCGGAACGCTCAAAGTGAAGATGTGGCTGTTCCCGGTGCTGTCCATCCTCACTGCGGCAGCCATCTTCGCGATCCTGGTGCAGATGTTCGTGCAGGGCGGCGACAACCGGAAAGCACTGACCATGAGTCTGTTGTCGTGGGCCGTGGTGATCATCCTGTTCCTGGCCAACCGCTGGTTCATCGGGCACCGTCCCGAACCGCCCGAGGTCACTGCGGCGGCCGGATCCGCACCGCCGCACCGCGTGCTGGTGCTGGCCAATCAGACGGTGGAATCCGCCGAACTGCTCGACGAGCTGCGCCGAATCGGCGCGGACCGCGACACCGTCTATCAGGTGGTGGTGCCCGCCAGCCCGATCGACACCGGGGTGGCCGCCACCCACGGTCCGCTCGACATCTCCGAAGCCACCGCCCGCGCTGCGCAACAGCGCCTCGACCAGACGCTGGAAACCCTGCGTTCCGAGCAGTTGCAGGCCGACGGCGAGCTGGGTGACTACCGGCCGCTGCGTGCCCTGGCCCATGCCGTCGAGACGTTCCGGCCCGATCAGATCGTGATTTCGACGCTGCCGCCGGAGGAATCGGTGTGGCACCGGTTCGATGTCGTCGACCGGGCCCGTGCTGACTATCAGATTCCGGTGACGCATGTGGTGTCACGAGTGCGTACCCAGGAGCACGCGTCGTGACGATCCTGGCCGCGTTCAGCGCCAGTCGGCACAGCAGCGCACCGCTGAATCTGGCCGTCCAGCTCGCCCGGACCACCGGCGAGCAGGTGATCGCCGCGGCCGTCGTGGAGCGGTCATGGCCACCGCGCGACGACCCGGTGGAGAGCGAGTACGTGGCCTACGTCCGGGCGCAGGCCACGCAGGCGTTGCAGCGCGCCGTTGCGGTGCTGCCCGTCGACCTGGACGTGACCTCCGTGGTTCACGAATCCACCTCGATACCAACCGGTTTGATCGAGCTCGCAGACGCCCACCGAGTGACGTTGGTAACGGTTGGCTCGTCGTCGTCGGGGATGATCGGCCGGGTCACCCTGGGCAGCGTGACCGAGCGTCTGGTGCACACCGCCCGGGTGCCGGTGGCCTTCGCCCCGCGCGGCTACGCCCAGACCGATGGGCGCATCCGTCGGCTCACCGCGGCCTACGGGGGCGAAGCCGACGTCAACGGGCTCATCCCGGCCACCGCGCAGATGGCGGAATCGTGGAAAGCCCGGCTGCGCATCGTCTCGTTCACCGTCCGCAACACCGCAGCCTTCGCCGGCACCATCGAAACCTCGGCCGAGGAGTTGGTGGTGCAACAGTGGTCGCGGCGGACGATCGCCGAGATAACCAAGCAGCTCAACACTATTCGTGACCAGATCACCGTTCCCGATGTCGATGTGGTGGTCGGCGCCGGCCACGACTGGAATGCCGCGGTACAGAGCATCGGATGGGAAGCCGGAGACATGCTGGTGCTCGGCTCCGGAGCGGCCGCCCCGAGCGCTCAGGTGTTCCTCGGTTCGGCGGCCGGCAAGATCCTGCGCCGGTCGCCGGTGCCGGTGATGATCGCGCCGCGATACCAGCGGGGCTAGGCGCCTGTATTTGCATCTTGAAACGCTTATCGCCGTTTCCCCAGGCAGAGAATGTGCCAGCGCAGCGGCCTGTTTGATTTGAATGCATATCGGCAGGTGCGCTTCTACTATCTCGCCATGCCGCATCACCGTCGCCGCACCCCAAGCGACCTGCCGGGGCTCGATCTCGCCGAACAGCGGTCCTGGCAGAACTACCTGGAGGCCGCACTTCGGTTCGAAACGGAGACAAATCGGCGACTCGCCAACGCACACCAGCTATCGGTCCTCGATCTGCGCGTGCTCGACGCACTCCGGAAATCCGACGGCGCCTTCGTCCGCATGGGCGACCTGGCGGCCGCCACCGGCGCACTGCCTGGCCACCTGACCAAACGAGTCCAGGGGCTGGAGAAACGCCTACTGGTACGCCGCGAGCGATGCACCCAGGATCGGCGGTCAGTATTGGCCACGATCACCGACCGGGGCAATGAGACCGCGAGTCACGCCATCGCGACCTACGCAGAATGTGTGAAGCGGGAGTTGGTCGACTCGCTGTCGCGCACACAGCTGGCCGCGATTGAGGTGAACTGCCGACGGATCTCCCAGGGACTGAACACCCACACAACCGAGCGGGCGGCGAAACTAGTCGCATGCCGTCTGCCAGGGCTCGATGACGGCGAGACACGGTGCTGGCGAGCGTTCTTCGAGTCCAGCACCGGACTGGTGGCCCGGCTCAACCGCACCCTGACCAAGACGCTGAATCTCAACTTGGTCGATGTTTTCCTGCTCGACATGCTGTCCAAATCCGAAGCCGGCGCGGTGCGCATGACAGACCTGGCCCACGCGTTCGACCTGGCACCCAGCCGGGTGACCCAGCAGATCGACCGTCTGGAGACACACGGCCTGGCCGGCCGTGTGCTGAGCCCCACCGACCGACGAGTGGTGCTCGCTACCGTCACCGACGCCGCGCTTGCCCGCCTGGAGCTCGCGCTGTTCCACTATGCCAAGGAGATTCGCAAGCATTACCTCGATCCGATGTCGCGCCAGCAGATGATCGCGCTGGGCGACGCCTGCCGTCGGATCACTACACCATCGAATGCCATTGAAGCCCAACGCAATTGGACTTCTGACACCTCACGCCAGTAGGCGTGACGGCCGATAATCGACCTACCGATAAGCCGTCGTTTCCACCCACCCCCGCTACGGGCCAACCAATTTCCAGGCCTACGCCGCAGCCGGGTTGGTCCTTCATGAACGTGTTTCATTTTCCAACTGAAAAATTTCCGATCGAGTAGTTCAACCGATTTGCGACATTTGCCATAAAGGTAAACTTCCGCCCCCTTCCAGCATGGTTGCGGATTGTACAAATAACCCAGCGCATGCAGACGTCATCTTTCTCGGTCGATGATCACGAATAGGCCTCCTCATTCAGGTTTTTCTCAGTTAATTTCATCGCTCGTCAGTGTGGCCATCTCACAGCAAAGGAAACCAATGCAGCTCTCGTTACAGCCATTCACCACGGCTGGCATAGCGCTCGTGGGGGCGAGCGCCATCGCTCTGTCACCCTCGCGCCCCCACCGGTCACCGCATCGGCGACGACGGCAGTTTCGACTGCTGCGGTGCAGCTTTCGGCAGCTGTCGATCCCTTGACCCGTTGGGGACAGGTCGCTAGCTCCACGGCTACCAATATCGAAGGAATCGCTGGCCATTGGCTCAATAACCCTCTGCCCCTAGAGCGTCAGATAGCGGCCAATCTGCAAACCTATGCCAACGACGTCATCGCTGGCCTAACCAACACCTTGCCGTACGTGCAAACTTGGGCCACGTCAGTCATGCCGCAGGCACTCGAGACGGCGTTCGCTCAGATCCAGGCAGGCGAGCCCGATGTGGCCGCTAGCACCATTTCCGTTGCGATCGGCAGTGTGATCTTCGCCGCGATGCCACTATCCAGCTTGCTCGGAATCCCGCGCTACATGGTTGATCACTTCGGCGTGGCTGTTAAAGAAGTACTCAGCGTCCAGACCATGCTTACTGTGATCACAGCGCTGAATGGAGCGTTGAGCAGGTCCATTAACGCGATCGGGGTAGGCGCTCGTGCGGCGCTTGACGCCTCCAACGCTGGCGATCCGCTTGCGGCGCTTACCTCCATAGCCAATATCCCAGCTGAAATCACTGATGCGATCCTCAACAGTAACAGCGGGCTACTGAACTACCGCAAGTCGGCAAGTGGGACTGTAAATGGAGGGATCATCACACAACTCCTACTAAAGACGCCCGAGCGCATAGCCGCTGCGATCAAACTTCCCACTGCACTCACTGCCGCGCCGATGGTCGAAACACTGCCTGCCGAATCGGCCTCAATGGCTGAGCCGGTAGCCATCGGTCAGACGACGGTAGATTCTTCCGAACTCGCCAATCCTGAATCTACGCCGGCGGAGCTCGATGCCACTGCGGAGGCGCACGCCAGTTCTACTGACGCCACCGATCTTTCGGCAACCGACAAGCTCGAGGCCAGCGCCACGAAAACGCCTTCCGCGCAGCGTGTCAAGACCTCTCTACGAAACGCCGCCGACAAGGTCGGCAAGGACATCAAGAAGCTGAGCACCGGCATCGAGAAGTCTGTCAAGAAGGTGAGCGACAACATCGCCAAGGCCGGCAAGAAAAAGACGGCAGGCGGGAGCGCCAGCAGCGCAAGCGCATCGGACAAAGCAGGCACCGACAGCGACGACTGATCCGCTCACGCAAGGTGGCCCGCGTCTCGACCGGATGCGAGCCACTGTCCTGTCAGCCGCGCTTACACTTAGGATTGCGGTCACTATTGAGCAGGAATCCTAGGTTTAGAGCGCGGCACCGGCGCCGTGCCTAGCAGTTACCCAACACCGCCTCCATGGCGTGCTTCTCTTTCGCCGAGACCCACAGCCCATAGACGGTTTTCACCTCGACCTGACGGGCCACGAACTCACACCGGAATGCCAGGTTGGGCGGCAACCAGCTGGCCGCGTCGCGAAAGGCCTTGTCGAAGTTGGGTTGCGCGGCCACCGCGATCAGATTGCGCGGATCGTTGGCGAAGTCCATGCGCCGCTGCGGGTCCCAGGCACGCGCGCCCTTGTACCAGGCATCGGACAACGACACCAGGTGGTCGATTTGCACCGCGCCGGAGGTGTCTGGCCCACGGGTGAACGGGATCTCGACGCCGGAGTACGGGTCGTGCAGCACGCCGGCAGCGGCGTAGCAGGTGCCGGGCCGGACGGTCAACTGGGCCAGGTCTCGGCGCAGGATGTCGTCGCGGGTGTTGCAGCCGTTGTGGCCGAACTCGACGTTGACGTCGTCGCTCCAGGCCTCGCCGAAGCGGAACCGGGCATAGTCGGTGTGGCGGTCCCAGCCTTTGACCGGCAACCCCGCCAACAGCATGCGGGCGTGATCGAAGCCGGGAGTGCGCTGCGACGGCACCGGAGGCTGAGCTGACGGCTGGGAGACCGAACCGCGTTCCCGCGTACGGGCCACCACAAGCACGGCCGCCACCGCCAGGACTATCGCCACCAAGACCACTACCGCTAACCTTCCGGTGCGCCGGCGCCGGCGCACCGCGGGAATGACATGGCCCACGTAGCGGTTCTAGCACTTGAGCCGGTAGAGTGCTAACAAGTTTGACCAACTCGGAGGGTTTTCGTGCCTACCTATTCCTACGCATGCACTGAGTGCGGCAATCGGTTCGATGCGGTGCAGGCCTTCAGCGACGACGCGCTGACCACCTGCCCCAAGTGCTCCGGCAAGCTGCGGAAGCTCTTTGGGTCCGTCGGAGTGGTGTTCAAGGGCAGCGGCTTCTACCGCACCGACAACCGCGAGTCGGGCAAGAGCTCATCGAACGGCTCGTCCGCCAAGAGCTCGGACAGCTCGTCATCGAGCTCGTCGTCCGACTCGTCTTCGTCAAGCACTTCCTCTTCGTCGAGCAGCTCGTCGAGCAGCTCCAGCGCCGCCCCCGCCGCGGCCGCATCGAGCTAGCCCGGAAGTTATCCACAGGGCGGCGAAGACGCCGTTCTCACCCGGCCGTCGCGCACTTACCGTTGCGCCATGGCCGAATCTCTCAATGCGCCAGCTTGGCGCCGGCTGACGGCTGCGCGGCCCGATTGGACCCGCACGGTCGCGGCCCGTCGCGCAGCCGCCGCCGGGCTGGTCATATTGGCGGCCATCGCAGCCTTGCGCTCCGACCCCCACGGCGATTACGCCGAGATCGCGGTCGCGAGCCACGACCTGTCCCCCGGCGTCGCATTGACCGCTGCGGACGTGCACCTCGACCGCCGCAGCACGGACACCCTGCCCGACGGCGCCCAGCGTGATCTCACCCCGGTGATCGGTGCGACGCTGACCGCGCCGGTGCGCCGCGGCGAGGTCCTCACCGATGTCCGGTTGCTGGGGTCACGGCTGGCCGAATCGGCGGCGGGCCCGGACGCGCGGATCGTGCCGGTCAAACTCAGCGACACCGCACTGCTCGATCTGATCCGTCCCGGCGATGTGGTCGACGTGCTGACGGTGACGGGCGAGCAGGACGACAAGCAGCAGGCCCGGCCGGTCGTGGTGGCCTCCGGGGCAGTGGTGGTGCTGGTATCGGAGAAGGCCCGCGGGGCGGGAGTGGGCACCGAGCGCGTGGCCCTGGTGGCGTTACCTGCGCGGGCAGCAAATGAGGTCGCGGCGGTCAGCCTGGTCCAGGCCGTCACGCTGACGATTCATTGATCCGGAATTCCCCTGTCCAACAAGGTAATTGACGTTCCGTCAAGTTGTTGACCAACATCCCCCAGCCGTTCGGCCAACTCGGTTACTGTTTGCTTGTCCCACCCAACACACCACACTGCAGGAAGGGTCCGCAGCATGTTGAAGGGCTTCAAAGAGTTTCTTTCTCGCGGCAACGTCATCGATCTCGCGGTTGCTGTGGTCATCGGCGCCGCCTTCACCGGCTTGGTCACGTCATTCACAGAGAAGGTGATCCAGCCGCTGGTCGATCGCGTCGGCGCCGGCGGCGACCGCGAATACGGCATCCTCAAGATCTCGCTGGGCGGCGATCCCGAGCAGTTCGTCGACTTCAACGCCGTCCTGTCGGCGTTCATCAACTTCCTGATCGTCGCCGCCGTGATCTACTTCGTCATCGTTCTGCCGTACAAGAAGCTGCGTGAGCGCGGCGAGGTCGAACAGGCCCAGGACACCGAGCTCAGCATCCTGACCGAGATCCGCGACCTACTGGCCGAGAACGGCAGCGTCGACACCGGTAAGCACGTGACCGGTCCCGGCACCGGCCCCAGCCCGGACACCGCCAAGCACACCAGTGCCGATCGCTCGTGACGGCTCCTCGCGTACATAAAAAAGCAGCCCCTGGATTTTCCAGGGGCTGCTTTTTGTAGACCTAGATCAGTTCATGTTCCAGGGCTCGCCGTAGGTGGTGACGCTGTCACCGGTCGAGGCGATCAGCCGGGCGAACGGACGCAGCAACACACCACCGGCCGCACCGGTCACCGTGCCGTGCGCGTTGGACACCGCCACACCGCCGGCCGCACCCTTGACGTCCACCGAGAAGGTCGCCACCTCCTGGATGCCCGGGCCGTTGCCCAGATCCGCGCTGATCGACACACCCGGGAACAGGTTCGGGGTGATCACCGACTCCAGACCGAACGGAGGGCCGGTGATGTCACCATCGTCGATCAGGATGTTCGGGGTGGTGTAGGAGAAGTTGATCCCCACACCCAGTGACCAGGGGAAGCCGATCTGGTAACCCAGCTCCAGCGTGCCCTCGAACTCCTCGGCGCCGGGGCCGGCCACGGTGTACTTGGCCCGACCGGAATGGAACCACTCACGGGTCAGCCGGTTGCGGTCCAACGGGAACACACCGTTGAGGAAGGTGTCCCACTGCTGAACGGTCAGCGTCCGATCCTGACCATCGACCAGGCTCAGTTCATTGTCCAGACCCGCATGAGAAGTACCGGTGCCTATGAACAGGCCGGCGAAGATCCCGGCCATTGCGGTCACCAACGCGACCAGCACTCGACTGAATGCCTTCATGTTCTCCCTAGCTATATCGCCGGCGTTCCCGGAGGCACACCGTTTGTGGTCGGCTTCCCGGCCCCCGCAGACCGTATCGCCCCGCAAGACCTACATGTGACGCGGATTAGAAACCCCACACGTTGCTCTTACGTAATGCTCATCGTTGACACGAGGAACATAACGGCAGCCCACCGGGGCGGCAACGCAAGCACATATCGACGGGGCTGCATACCGTCAACGGGTGAATGTTTGCTGGGAAGAAGCTGGGAGCCTGCACCCGACATGATGGCGCTGCGAATTGGGCGGCAGGGCAATGCCGTGATGCCGTTCGCCTTGATAACAAACTGAGGTACAGAACACTGCCGAAGCGGGAGGTTTCTCACCGCCACAGGCCCCTCACCTATTCATTGGTGATGTGGCGGAATGTTGTTCCGCAACCAGCGGTCGCGGTCGGCGTCGTCGTCCGGCGAAGCCGTGTCGCGTTCGTCGGGCGCGATGTCCGGGATGGCGTCACCGAAAATCTTGTTAACTGCGTGGCGCGAGGGTTTGTTCGCTTCCGGCATCATCCATTCCCTTTGTGATGAAGATCACATCTCATCCTAGTCGGCGCTACGACGAGCGTTAACCTGCTCTTAACCAGAACAGCCGCCCCGCCTGAACTCGCCTAGAAACAAAAACGGCGGCCGGTTGGCCGCCGTTTCGTTTCGAGATCAGATCTCCAGACTTGATAGCTGGCCGATGACTTGGGCGGCCAGCGGGCCGAGGGTGGCCATCCCGTCGCGCACCGCGGCACGCGACCCTGCGATGTTGACCACCAACGTGCTGCCCGAGACCCCGCACAGGCCACGTGACAGGCCCGCATCGGGAATCCCGGCCGAAAGGCCCGACGCGCGCAGCGCCTCGGCGATGCCCAGCAGCTCCCGGTCGAGGATGTCGAGCGTTGCCTCCGGCGTCACATCGCGCGGGGTCACCCCCGTCCCGCCGACCGAGACCACCAGATCGACGCCACCGATCACCGCGGTGTTCAGCGCGTTGCGGATCTCGACCTCGTCCGCGGCGACGACCACAACTCCGTCGACGACGAAGCCGGCCTCCCCCAACAATTCCGTGACCAACGGACCGCTGTGGTCTTCTTCGCCATGTGCGGTGCGATCGTCCACGACGACGACGAGCGCCCGGCCCACCAACTCCCCTGGTTGTTCCATGCCTGCAACCGTATATCCGGCGGCAGACAACGGTGTAGCCAGACGGAGGGTGGCCATGTTGTCGGATCCGATCACCGTGCTCACTGTTCCGCCCTTCCAAGCGTGACTTCGACCGTCTGTGGTTTGCCGCCCTGATCCAGGAAGGTCAGCGTGACCTTGTCACCAGGGGCCTTGGACCGCACCGCGGCCACGAGGGCGTCGGCGCTGCCGATCACCCGGTCATCGACCTTGGTGACCGTGACACCGCTGGGCAGACCGGCCGCCGCAGCGGCCCCGCCGTTGGTGACCTCGACGATCTTGGCGCCGTCGCTGGTCTTGTCGTTGGCCACCTGCACGCCCAGTGAGGCATGCGACGCCGTCCCGTTCTGGATCAGCTCGTCTGCGATGCGCTTGGCCTGATCGACCGGGATCGCGAAGCCCAGCCCGATCGAACCGCTCTGCGCCTGCGGCGAATCTCCGCCCATCGTGGCGATCGCCGAGTTGATGCCGACCAGCTCGCCGTTCATGTTGACCAGCGCGCCACCGGAGTTACCCGGATTGATGGCGGCGTCGGTCTGGATGGCGTCGAGCACGGTGTTCTGATTGCGGGTGTCGCCGCCGGCCGCGACCGGCCGGTTCAGCGCGCTGATGATGCCGGTGGTGACGGTGCCTTCCAGACCGAGCGGCGACCCGATCGCGACGACGTCCTGGCCCACCCGAAGGTTGGCCGACGACCCGAGGGTGATCGGGGTCAGACCCGAAACGTCCTGCGCCCGCACAACAGCGATGTCACTGCTGGGATCGGTGCCGACGACGGTGAACGGCTTGGTGGTTCCGTCGGAGAACGTCACCTTGGTCTGGGCGCCTACCGGCGCCGCGCCCGGCAAGGGCGACGCAGCGGGGGTGCCCGGCTTGGCGGCCTGCACGACGTGGTTGTTGGTCAGGATCAGGCCGTCTGCGGTGAGGATGATGCCCGAGCCCTCCTCGGAAGCACGCCCCAGATCCGTCTCGAGCTTGACCACGCTCGGCACCACCTTGGCCGCCACCTGTTCCACCGAGCCAGGGGGCAGCGCGGCCGCGGGGACGGTCGGTGCGGCACCGAGCCCCTGGGTGCCCAGACGCGGGTGGTCGTCGTGCACCAGGGTGGCGACACCGCCGCCAACGCCTGCGGACACCACGGCCACCGCGATTGCCCCGGCGAGCAGGCCGGCCTTGGAACGTTTCTTGGGTGGGATCGGCTGCGGGCTGGCCGAAACGCGGTACGGGTCATACGGCGCGCGGTAGGCCTGCTGCTGCTGAACCGGGTGCTGCTGCGTCTGATGCGTGGGGTGCTGCTGCTGACGCGCGTATCGCCAGTCGTAGGGCTGCGACTGGTAGGGGTCTGGACGCGCACCGGCGTATCCGGGGGCAACGCCGCCGGAGTGCTGCTCCGGCTGGTGGGGGTACCTCGGGTGGTTCGTCATCGTGCTGCGTGCTCTTCTCTTGTAAAAGGTCCACCGGCCAGTAACGCAGGCCCGGTCCGACCCGTTTGTCCAACCCTCGTGTCTGTCGAATCGTTCAATTCGTCAAACGATCTTGTCGCCACTCAAGTTGCCCAGATGGGCTGAGAATCCACTTAGAGATCCCTGACCCACCGATCACCAGTCCCCCGACCGACTTAACTGTCTCACCTTTTCTCCGAGCCGACGGTGTACCCACCATCGGCTCGAGTCATGTGTGTCGCTGCGCCGGTGGGGATCGGCTGCCCTGGCAGCACCATGTGGAACGAGGCTCCCGGTGGCGTGCCGCCCGGCACGGTCTCGTCAATCCGCAGTGCCCCACCGTGTTTGAGCACCACCTGCTGGACGATAGCCAATCCGAGGCCGGAACCCGGCATCGCCCTCGCCGCATCCGACCGGTAGAAGCGTTCGAACACCAACGCCCGCTCCTGTGGCGGGATGCCGGGCCCATGGTCAGCGACCACCAGTTCGGCGTGGGTGGGATCGACTTGATGCAATCTCACACCGACGCGTCCGCCGGCCGGACTCCACTTGGCGGCGTTGTCGAGCAGGTTGAGCACAGCACGGCCCAGGCCGGGCGCGTCTCCGAACACCTGCCACCCGGTGACATCGACGTCGAATTCGATGTCGTTGCGGCGGCGGCGGACCCGTTCCAGGCTGCGGTCGATGACCTCCGACATGTCGACGGGCTCCGGCGTGATGTCGCCGGCATCGTCGCGGGTGAGGTCGACGAGGTCGCCGACCAGGGTGGACAGCTCCTCGATCTGGGCGATCACGTCGGCCTGCAGCCCATCCATCTCGTCCTTGGGCAGCGGCGGCGCCCCGGGCGCCTGCGAGGCCATCAGCAGTTCGACGTTGGTGCGCAGCGAGGTCAGTGGCGTCCTCAGCTCGTGCCCGGCGTCGGACACCAGCCGGGATTGTCGTTCCCTCGATTCAGCCAGCGCTCGCAGCATCATGTTGAACGCCTCGGTGAGCCGCGCCAGCTCGTCGCTGCCGACCACCGGGATCGGCCGCAGATCGTCGGTGCGGGCCACCCGCTCTGCGGCTTCGGTGAGTCTGCCCACCGGTCTGAGCCCGGCTCGCGCCACCGCACCGCCGGCCATTGCGGCCACCGCCACCCCGACGCCGCCGACGATGAGCAGCACCGTGCCCAGCCGTCTGAGCACTTGGACAGTGGGTGCCAGGCTCTTCGAGATCAACAGGGAACTGCCGTTGGCCAGGTGCACCGCGAGCACCCGCTGGTGGTTGGCGGTACGCAGCGACATCAGCAGCTCACCGGAGATGACGTCTTTCTCCGCCTTGCCCAGCGGCAGCATCTGGCCCTGCTGATTGGCCGTGTAGATGGACCGGCCCGGGATCACCAGCATGGCGTTGACGTCCGAGTACGCGGTGCCCTCGATGGCCTTGCCAGGGTCAGCGGCCAGCGATCCGCTCTCGATGAGCAACCGGGCCCGGCTGTGCAGCTGGTTGTCGAGGTCGTCGTACAGGGCGCGGGAGACGACGGCGTAGACGGCGACGGCCATCAGGACGACCACCATGGCGACCATCGACATCGCCAGCATCATCACGCGCCAGCGCAACGAGAGTGAGCTGGTGTTTCGGAGATTGGCTGTTCGCCAGGTGTTCGCGTTGAGCGCCATCAAATCAGGGAGGTGTTTCGCGCAGCACGTAACCGACGCCGCGCACGGTATGGATCAGCCGGGGCTCGCCGTCGGCCTCGGTCTTGCGGCGGAGGTAGCCGATGTACACCTCGAGCGCGTTGCCGGAGGTCGGGAAATCGAATCCCCACACCTCTTCGAGGATGCGGCTACGGGTGAGCACCCGCCGCGGGTTGGCGATCAGCATTTCCAGCAGCGAGAACTCGGTGCGGGTGAGGCTGATCTGACGCTGGCCGCGGGTCACCTCACGGGTCACCGGGTCGAGCGTCAGGTCGGTGAACGACATCTTCTGGGAGTCGGCGCCGTCGTCGCTGACGGTGCGGCGCAGCAACGCGCGCATCCGCGCCAGGAGCTCCTCGAGCGCGAACGGCTTGGGCAGGTAGTCGTCCGCACCGGCGTCCAGTCCGGCGACCCGCTCGGAGACCGAGTCGCGAGCCGTCAACACCAGGATCGGCAGATCGTCACCGGTGCTGCGGAGCTGCCGGCAGACCTCCAAGCCATCCAGCCGCGGCATCATCACGTCCAGCACCACAGCGTCAGGCCGGTCATTGGCAATCGCTTCAAGAGCTTCGACCCCATCCTGGGCGAGCTCGACGGAATAACCATTGAAGGAAAGCGACCGGCACAGGGATTCGCGCACAGCGCGATCGTCGTCAACGACAAGTATGCGCACAGGCACAGTTTCAACCCGCTATCTGAGAGAGGGCTGAGAGGCGCGCCGCAAATTCGCCGAGCGTTTTTTGCGGGCCTGACCAACCCTGAGCACGACAAAGAGCGCTACCACTCGGGGTAGCGCTCTTTGGAAGTGTTGCGGTTCTAGCGCTTGTCGAGGTCGACCAGGCCGAGACGGGCGGCCTTGAGCAGACGGCGCGGCACCTTGTGCTGCTGACCGGCGACGTTGACGCCGACGAGACCGGTGGCCTCGGCCTTCCACTGCGCGCGCCGGCTACGGGTGTTCGCGCGCGACATTCTGCGCTTGGGCACAGCCATGACGTGCATCTCCTTGCTTTGGGGGTTGCCGCGCGCATCGCAGCGGCAGACGACTGCCCTACAGAGTAACGGTTGACCTGCGTCGGCTCCAAAACGAGGAGAATTCCTGCGCCGAACGCGACGCAAACGTCGCTGCACGCCCCGCCAGACGATGTCTGCGTCACACTCGGGGCATCCGCCGGGACCGGACCACCCCTTGACGCGGTACCGACGGTACCCGCTAACCTACCGGTTGGTTGGTCCCTTTCAGCGTTGACGGGAGTTCATGTGCCACCTGTAGTCCGTATCGGCAACTGTTCCGGCTTCTACGGCGACCGGCTCTCGGCGATGCGGGAGATGCTCACCGGCGGCGAGCTGGACTATCTGACCGGCGACTACCTGGCCGAGCTCACCATGCTTATCCTGGCACGTGACCGCGCCAAGAACCCTGACCGCGGCTACGCCAAAACCTTCCTGCGCCAATTGGAAGAGTCGCTGGGCCTTGCGCTCGACAAGGGCGTGAAGATCGTGGCCAACGCCGGCGGGCTGAACCCGGCAGCGTTGGCCACCGCAGTCCGTGAGCTGGCCGAGCGTCTGGGCCTCGACGTCAACGTCGCCCATGTCGAGGGTGACGACCTGATGGGGCGGGCCGCCGAACTCGGGCTGGGCACACCCCTGGCCGCCAACGCCTACCTGGGCGCGTGGGGCATCGTCGACTGCCTCGACTCCGGCGCCGACGTCGTGGTCACCGGCCGGGTGACGGACGCGTCGGTGATCGTCGGGCCGGCGGCCGCACACTTCGGGTGGCAGACCACCGATTACGACGCGCTGGCCGGAGCCGTGGCCGCCGGGCACGTGATCGAGTGCGGGACCCAGGCCACCGGTGGCAACTACTCCTTCTTCGCTGAAATTCCAGCGATTCCCGGCGCTTTCTACCCCGGGTTCCCCATCGCCGAGATCGCGGCCGACGGCTCCTCGGTGATCACCAAACACGCCGGCACCGGCGGGCAGGTCAGTGTCGGCACGGTTACCGCCCAGCTGCTCTACGAGATCACCGGCGCCCGTTACGCCAACCCCGATGTGACGCTGCGTGTGGACTCTTTGCAGTTGAGTGAAGAGGGCACCGACCGGGTGCGGATTTCCGGAGTGACGGGTGAAGCTCCACCGCCGACGCTGAAGGTGTCCTGCAACAGCATCGGCGGTTTCCGCAACGCCGCCACGTTCGTGCTGACCGGACTGGACATCGAGGCCAAGGCCCAGCTGGTGCGCAGTCAATTGGAGGCCGGCCTGAAATCCCGTCCGGCCGAACTGGAGTGGACGCTGGCCCGCACCGATCATCCCGACGCAGACACCGAAGAGGCCGCCAGCGCGCTGCTGCACTGCGTGGTCCGCGATCCGGATCCCAACCTGGTGGGCCGCCAGTTCTCCTCGGCGGGTGTGGAACTCGCGTTGGCGAGCTATCCCGGATTCACCACCACCGCACCGCCCGGCGACGGCCAGATCTACGGCGTGTTCGTCCCCGGCTACGTCGACGCGGCCGAAGTGCCACACATCGCCGTGCATGCCGATGGCACGCGGGTCGGTATCGCACCGGCCGCCGAAACTCTGGCGTTGGCACCGGTCTCCGATCCTGAGCTGCCCGAGCCGCTGCCTGCCGGTGCCACCCGGCGCGCCCCGCTGGGCACCATCGCCGGGGCCCGCAGCGGCGACAAGGGCGGGTCGGCCAACGTCGGCGTATGGGTACGCACCGACGCGCAGTGGCGGTGGCTGGCCCACACGCTGACCGTCGACAAGTTGCGTGAATTGCTGCCCGAGACAGCAGAACTGCCGGTCACCCGGCATCTGCTGCCGAATCTGCGGGCCGTGAACTTTGTGATCGAAGGCATTCTCGGCCAGGGCGTGGCCTATCAAGCCCGGTTCGATCCGCAGGCCAAGGGGCTGGGCGAATGGTTGCGCAGCCGTCATCTCGATATCCCGGAGGAACTCATCAAGTGAGCATCTGGACTTCGCCCGAACGTGAGGCATTGCGCAAGACGGTGCGCAGTTTCGCCGAACGCGAGGTGCTGCCGCACGCCGCCGAGTGGGAGCGGACCGGCGAACTGCCGCGCGAACTACACCGCAAGGCCGGCGAGGCCGGACTGCTCGGGGCCAACTTCCCCGAGTCGGCCGGCGGTGGCGGCGGAGACGGTGCCGACGCGGTGATCATCTGCGAGGAAATGCATTACGCCGGAGCACCCGGCGGCGTGTTCGCCTCACTGTTCACCTGCGGCATAGCGGTGCCGCACATGATCGCCTCCGGCGACGAGCGGCTGATCGAGACGTACGTGAAGCCCACGCTGCGCGGCGAGAAGATCGGTTCGCTGGCCATCACCGAACCGGGCGGCGGCTCCGATGTCGGACATCTCACCACCAAGGCTGAGTTGGATTCTGGGGGCGACGGACTGTACTACATCCTCAACGGCGCCAAGACCTACATCACCTCCGGTGTGCGTGCCGACTACGTCGTCACCGCGTCGCGCACCGGCGGCCCGGGCGCGGCGGGTGTCTCACTCATCGTGGTGGACAAAGGCACGCCCGGATTCGAGGTGAGCCGCAAGCTCGACAAGATGGGTTGGCGCTCAAGCGATACCGCCGAGCTGTCCTACACCGATGTGCGGGTGCCCGTCGCGAACCTGATCGGCGCGGAGAACTCGGGCTTCTTCCAGATCGCCGCGGCCTTCGTCTCCGAGCGCGTGGGCCTTGCCGTGCAGGCGTACGCCAGCGCCCAGCGTTGTCTGGATCTGACCGTCGAGTGGTGCCGCAACCGCGAAACCTTCGGCAAGCCACTGATCTCCCGGCAGTCGGTGCAGAACACGTTGGCGGAGATGGCCCGCCGGATCGACGTGGCCCGGGTGTACACGCGCCACGTCGTCGAGCGCCAGCTTGCCGGGGAACAGAATCTGATCACCGAGGTGTGCTTCGCCAAGAACACCGCGGTGGAGACCGGCGAGTGGGTGGCCAACCAGGCCGTGCAGTTGTTCGGCGGGATGGGCTATATGGCCGAATCCGAGGTCGAACGTCAGTACCGTGACATGCGCATCCTGGGCATCGGCGGCGGCACCACCGAGATCCTGACCTCGCTGGCCGCAAAGACATTGGGGTTCCAGTCATGACCACTCTCAAGTCCGCCATCGATCCCGGCTCCCCCGCGTTCACCGAGGCTGCCGAGGTGATGGCGGCCAAGCTCGCCGAACTCGAAGCCGAACACGCCAAGGCGCTGGCCGGCGGTGGCCCCAAATATGTGGACCGCCATCACGGCCGCGGCAAGCTCACCGCGCGTGAGCGGGTCGAGTTGCTGGTCGACCCGGATTCACCGTTCCTCGAATTGAGCCCGTTGGCCGCCTGGGGCAGTGACTTCACCGTCGGCGCCAGCGTGGTCTGCGGCATCGGCGCCGTCGAAGGTGTCGAGTGCCTGATCGTCGCGAACGATCCGACGGTCAAGGGCGGCACGAGTAATCCCTGGACGCTCAAGAAGATCCTGCGCGCCAATCAGATCGCCATGGAGAACCGGCTGCCGGTGATCTCGCTGGTCGAGTCCGGTGGCGCCGATCTGCCCACGCAGAAGGAGATCTTCATCCCGGGCGGGCAGATGTTCCGCGACCTGACAAGGTTGTCGGCGGCGGGTATCCCGACGATCTCCCTGGTATTCGGCAATTCCACCGCCGGGGGCGCCTACATCCCGGGCATGTCCGATCACGTGGTGATGATCAAGGAGCGCTCCAAGGTGTTCCTGGCCGGACCGCCGCTGGTCAAGATGGCCACCGGCGAAGAGTCCGACGACGAGTCACTGGGTGGAGCCGAGATGCACTCCCGCACTTCGGGTCTCGGCGATTATCTGGCCAATGACGAACTCGACGCCATCCGGATCGGGCGGCGCATCGTGGCCCGGTTGAACTGGCGCAAGAAGGGCCCGGTACCGGCACCGGTGGTCGAGCCGCACTACGACCCGGAGGAGCTCATCGGCATCGTTCCCGCCGATCTGCGCATCCCGTTCGACCCGCGCGATGTGATCGCCCGCATCGTCGACGGCTCGGATTTCGACGAGTTCAAGCCGCTGTACGGGTCGTCATTGGTGACGGGCTGGGCCACGCTGTACGGCTACCCGGTCGGCATCCTGGCCAATGCCCGCGGCGTGCTGTTCTCCGAGGAATCGCAGAAGGCCACCCAGTTCATCCAGCTGGCCAACCGGTCCGACACCCCACTTCTGTTCCTGCACAACACCACCGGCTACATGGTGGGTAAGCAGTACGAAGAGGGCGGCATGATCAAGCACGGCTCGATGATGATCAACGCGGTGTCCAATTCGACGGTGCCGCACATCTCGCTGCTGCTCGGCGCCTCCTACGGGGCGGGCCACTACGGCATGTGCGGGCGGGCCTATGACCCGCGCTTCCTGTTCGCCTGGCCGTCATCGAAGTCCGCGGTGATGGGTGGCACCCAGCTCGCCGGGGTGCTCTCGATCGTCAGCCGCGCCGCCGCGGAAGCCCGCGGTCAGCAGGTCGACGAGGCCGCCGACGCGGCACTGCGGGCTGCCGTCGAGGCCCAGATCGAAGCCGAGTCGCTGCCGACGTTCCTGTCCGGCCGCTTGTACGACGACGGCGTGATCGACCCCCGCGACACCCGAACCGTGCTGGGAATGTGCTTGTCCGCCATTGCGAATGCACCGATCGAGGGGACGTCGAACTTCGGCGTCTTCAGGATGTGAGTTCACACCCATGACAATCACCAAGATTCTGGTCGCCAACCGCGGCGAGATCGCCCGCCGGGTGTTCGAGACGTGCCGTCGTCTGGGCATCGGCACCGTCGCGGTGTACACCGACCCCGATGCGGGATCACCTCATGTCGTGGAGGCCGACGCGCGCGTGCGCCTCGAAGGCAACAACGGCTACCTCGATTCGGCACAGATCATCGCCGCGGCCCGGGCCGCCGGCGCCGACGCCGTCCATCCCGGCTACGGGTTCCTCTCGGAGAACCCCGATTTCGCGGCCGCGGTGATCGACGCCGGGCTGACCTGGATCGGGCCGCCGGTGAACGCCGTACAGGCCATGGGCTCCAAGATCGAAGCCAAGAAGATGATGGCCGCGGCCGGCGTTCCGGTGCTGACCGAACTCGACCCGTCGACGGTGACCGCCGATCAGTTGCCGGTGCTGGTGAAGGCCTCGGCCGGCGGCGGTGGCCGCGGTATGCGGGTGGTGCGCGAACTGTCAGATCTGGCAAGTGAAGTGGCTGCCGCCCAGCGTGAGGCACAGTCGGCGTTCGGTGACCCGACGGTGTTCTGTGAGCGCTACCTGGCCGCCGGACACCACGTCGAGGTGCAGGTTCTGGCCGATGAGCACGGCACCGTGTGGGCTGTCGGCGAGCGCGAATGCTCGATTCAGCGCCGCCATCAGAAGGTGATCGAGGAAGCCCCGTCACCGCTGGTGGAGCGCACTCCTGGGATGCGGGAGAAGCTGTTCGACGCGGCCCGGCTGGCCGCCGAGGCGATCGGCTACACCGGGGCAGGGACCGTCGAGTTCATGGCGGACGACAAAGGTGACTTCTTCTTCCTGGAGATGAACACCCGGCTGCAGGTGGAGCATCCGGTCACCGAGGCCACCACCGGACTGGATCTCGTTGAGCTGCAGATCCTGGTTGCCGACGGCGGCCGCCTCGATGCGCAGCCGCCGGTCTCCCGCGGTTCTGCCATCGAGGCCCGCCTCTACGCCGAGGATCCGGCCAAGGGCTGGCAGCCGCAGGCCGGCACGATCCACCGGTTCGACGTTCCCGGGCAGGTGCGCGTCGATACCGGCATCGAAGACGGTTCGGTGGTGTCGATCTTCTACGACCCCATGCTGGCCAAGGTCATCTCCTACGCCCCGACCCGGCGGCAGGCCGCCACGGTGCTCGCCGATGCCTTGGCCCGCACCAAGATTCACGGTCTGCGTACCAACCGGGATCTGCTGGTGAACGTGCTGCGGCATCCGGCATTCCTCGACGGGGCCACCGACACGGCGTTCTTCGACACCCACGACCTTGATGCGCTCGCCGCACCACTGGCGGGCGCCGATGCGGTGCGGCTTTCGGCGATCGCCGCCACCTTGGCCGACGCCGCGCACAACCGCAGCAGTGCACGCGTTTTCGGTGCGGCGCCGAGCGGCTGGCGCAATCTGGCGTCGGGTTACCAGTCCCGGACGTACCGCGATGTAGCCGGCGACGAGGCTCCGGTGCGTTACCGGTTCAGCCGCACCGGGGTGGATTTGCCCGATGACGACGGGATTGCACTGGTGTCGGCGACGCCGGAGCGGGTGGTGCTGTCGGTCAATGGTGTTGAGCGGGCGTTCGACGTGGCACGGTATGGCGATCAGGTGTTCGTCGACTCCGCGCTCGGTCCGGTCGCGCTCACCGCGTTGCCCCGCTTTCCCGATCCGGACGACGCGGTGGCGCATGGCTCGCTGCTGGCACCCATGCCCGGTTCGGTGGTGCGGGTCGGTGCCACCGTCGGCGATACCGTCACCGCCGGACAGCCGCTGATCTGGCTGGAAGCCATGAAGATGGAGCACACCATCGCCGCACCCGAAGACGGGGTGCTGACCGAACTCAATGTCGCCGCAGGCCAGCAGGTCGAGGTCGGCGCCGTACTAGCCCGCGTTGAATCCGAAGGAGAACAGTCATGAGCTTCATCGAAACCGAGGAACAGAAGGCCCTGCGCCAGGCGGTGGCAGCGATGGCCGCCAACTACGGCCAGGACTACTACCTGGAGAAGGCCCGCGCCGGCGAGCACACCACCGAATTGTGGAACGAGGCAGGCAAACTCGGCTTCATCGGGGTGAACCTGCCCGAGGAGTACGGTGGCGGCGGCGCCGGCATGTACGAGCTGTCGCTGGTGATGGAGGAGATGGCGTCCTCCGGTGCGGCCCTGTTGATGATGGTGGTCTCGCCCGCGATCAACGGCACGATCATCTCGAAGTTCGGCACCGAGGAGCAGAAGAAGCGCTGGATCCCCGGCATCGCCGACGGGTCGATCACCATGGCCTTCGCGATCACCGAGCCGGATGCGGGGTCCAACAGCCACCGCATCACCACCACCGCCCGTAAAGATGGCAGCGACTGGATCCTCAAGGGCCAGAAGACGTTCATCTCCGGCATCGACCAAGCGCAGGCCGTGCTCGTCGTCGGGCGAACCGAAGACCACAAGACCGGCAATCTCAAGCCGGCCCTGTTCGTCATTCCGACCGACACCCCGGGTCTGAACTGGACCAAGATCGAGATGGAGATCATCAGCCCGGAAAGCCAGTTCCAGGTGTTCCTCGACGACGTGCGGCTGCCCGCCGATGCACTTGTCGGGTCCGAAGACGCCGCGATCGCTCAGCTGTTCGCCGGGCTCAACCCCGAGCGCATCATGGGCGCGGCGTCTGCGGTCGGCATGGGCCGGTTCGCGATCAACAAGGCCGTCGAGTACGTCAAGACCCGCCAGGTCTGGAAGGTACCGATCGGATCGCACCAGGGTCTGTCACATCCGTTGGCGCAGAACCACATCGAGATCGAGCTGGCCAAGCTGATGATGCAGAAGGCCGCCACCCTGTACGACTCGGGTGACGACTTCGGTGCCGCCGAGTCCGCCAACATGGCCAAGTACGCCGCCGGTGAGGCATCGGTGCGCGCGGTGGATCAGGCCGTGCAGTCCCTGGGCGGCAACGGCCTGACCAAGGAGTACGGCATCGCCGCCGCGGTCAATGCCTCGAAGCTGGCCCGTATCGCCCCGGTGAGCCGCGAGATGATCCTGAACTTCGTCGCGCAGACCTCACTCGGCCTGCCTCGGTCTTACTGATGAGCACGCTGGTCCAGTACAGCGTCGACGGGGCTGTCGCCCGGTTGACCCTGGACTCCCCGCACAACCGCAATGCGCTGTCGACCGCGCTGGTGGAGCAATTGCACCAGGGCCTGGCCGCGGCAGCTGCCGAGCCCGGTGTCCGAGTGGTGGTGTTCGGGCACACCGGTGGAACTTTCTGTGCCGGAGCCGATCTCAGTGAGGCCGCCGGCCAGGATCCCGGGGACATCGCGGTGGGACGGGCCCGGGAGATGACCAAACTGCTGCGGGCCATCCTGGAACTGCCGGTTCCGGTGATCGGCGCGATCGACGGGCACGTGCGGGCCGGCGGGATGGGTCTCGTCGGCGCGTGCGACCTCGTCGTCGCCGGTCAGCAAAGCACGTTCGCGCTCACCGAGGCGCGTATCGGCGTCGCGCCGTCGATCATCTCGTTGACCCTGTTGCCGAAGCTGTCGCCGCGCGCCGCCGGACGCTACTTCGTCACCGGCGAGAAGTTCGGCGCCGCCGAGGCAGCTGCGATCGGGCTCATCACCATGGCGGCCGACGACGTCCCCGGCGCGGTCGCCACGCTGGCGGCCGAGATCGCGAAGGGTTCACCGCAGGGGCTGGCCACGTCGAAAGCCTTGACGACGGCAGCGATCCTGCGCGGGTTCGATCGGGACGCCGAGGACCTGACCCGGCAATCGGCTCAGCTGTTCGTTTCCGACGAGGCCCGCGAGGGCATGATGGCCTTCCTGCAGAAGCGGCCGCCGAACTGGGTGAGCTGACAGTCACGACCTCAGCGAATCTTTCGTCGCGGCACGCCCAACGCTGGCCGCCTCGGCAATCTCGCGATTCGTACGGCGAATCCGCGCCACCAACCGGTGGCAACGGTGGGCTTGCAGCAGGTCAGCCCGCGTGGTCTTCGCCGACGGTAGTTGCCTCTGGCAGCAAACGGGCCGGCGCCTCTGTCACAGAGCTCGCCGCGGTTCTACCGTTTCTTGTGCGGACGTCCTCTGCCGTGCGGTATCCCCAGGAAAGGCCGGAACCATGGCCGATGATCAGAACAAGGCGATTTCCCGACGCATCTGGGAGGTATTTGCTTCCGGCGACCTCAACGAGCTGGACGACCTCGTCGCTCCCACTGCCGCCTTCCACGACACTCAGGATCCGTTCGGCGATCAGCGTGGCCCCGAGCACATGCGAAGCTTGATGGGGATGTACCGGAAATCGTTCTCCAACATGAAGTTCGATGCGAAGAGGCAACTCGCAGAGGGCGACTATGTCTGCACGATGATCGAAGCGCAGGGCGACAACACCGGCGAGATCATGGGTCAGGCGCCAACCGGCAAGCACAGCCGGATCAACCTCACCATTGTCGATCGGATCGAAGACGGCAAGATCGCCGAAAGCTGGGTCACCTGGGACACTTTGGGGATGCTGCAGCAGCTCGGGCTGATTCCGGCCGGAGCACAACAGAAGGCGCCCGCCTAGGCATCGGTGACGCGCATAGCTGTCCCGCAGAGGCAACCGCCCGCGGGACAGCTATTCGCGCGCGCGAGCTGTGACCGCAATCAGGGCGGCCCAACGAGCGACCGCCTGTGCAGGCACTACAACCCTATGAGGACCGCGCTGAATCACCCTGGCACATAGGTCACGCCGCCTGATCGACAACGGATTCCGTAGCACGCCGTATCCGCTTTTGTGCACAAGATCGCATTCTGGGCAAATTTGCTATTCCGCAAATACTCGTTGCTACAGTATGCAAGCACTTTGTCGGTTAGATCACACCTCGAAGGCGGCGCGCTTGATGTCACAGCCCACTTCTCCCCGTCTCTGCATGGCCAAGACCGCTGCCACCACGGCAGCGGTCATCGCTACTACGGCAGCGTTGACCGCAGGCGTCGCATCCTCTGCGCCCGAAGCGCTCGCCGCGCACAACCGCAGTGTGCAAGCGGATGTCGAGCTGACAGCGGCGGCAGACGATATCCCGAAGATTCCGAACATCGTCGGCCTCTATGGAGTAGGCCCCATTTTCTGGACCGCTCAGCTGCTCGGTATCACACCCGAGAACGTCATCATGGCTGCCGGTGGTTTGACAGGTAACACCGCGCTCGCTGAGACCGTCGTCGGATTGCTAAATCTGATTGACGCGGTCTCGCCTCTAGAGGCGGACGTTAGGGGCCCCATGCCGAGCGACGTCTACGACGCCGTGAATGGACTAGATCCCACGCTTACCGGGTTGTCCCAGATGCTCGGCCTCGACAAAGTACCGGGGATCGGCGCGCTAGTTGACACGTTGGTCAAAGCCGCGCCCATTCTGAATCAGCGGCGAGACATCATCCTGTCCGAGAGCCTGGGTGGGCTCACCACGTCACTCGCCTACCGCGACATGATCGACGCGGTCACAACCAACAGCGACGATTGGAAGGTCGGCGTCACCGGTCAGTGGCTGATCTTCGTCAATAACCCCAGCCGCCCGGGTGGTGGATTGTTCGCACTGGCAACGCCTCTCACCAATTTGTTCGGACTCAACCTCACCACGCCGGATGCCGGCAGCTACACCAACGCAGACGCCAACAACGGCAAAATAACTAAAGTCCTCAACACCTCGATCCTGGATATCACCTGGGCCTACAATCCGCTCTCGGATGTGCCCACCACGCTGAATCCCCTGTCCTGGGCCAACTCGGCGGCAGCCGGAGTCTTTCTGACCTACCTGTTGCCCGACGAAGACAACAACATCGGCGAGCATGTCCTGCCGCAGTTGATCGTCGGCATCGCGGATGGCGTGAAGGTGATGATCGACCCCACTGGCGGCCAGGGCCTGGGCATGGTCCCCGGATGGAACGAATTCGTCGCCGGGGTGACCAAGCTCGACATCTTGCACCTGGGTCTGGGCAATTGGCTGAACAGCGTCACCAATGCCACCAAGTTCCCCGGCAACGCCACCTACATCACGTATGACTCCGGCAATCTCCCGTTGCTCGAGCCGTTCCGGATGGTCCCGCACCTTGCGAATCTCGTTCCGGGGGTGGATATCCCGACTCCGTTGACCGACAGCGTCGAAGACGCGCTGCGGAAGATGGTGAACATGGGCTATCAGGACGTCAACCCCGACACCCTGGAGCGCACGTTCGACGAGGCCGGTGAGCAGGCGTACTTCTGGCACTCTCCGCTCACTCCGACGCAGCAACTGGCAGCGGTTCAAACCGTCTTCGACGCGTTGGTGGACGGGATTCAGGACAATGCCCTCAACCCAGAGGCCTGGACTCCGAAACTTCCTGGGACGGACTTCAAACCGATCGTGCAGAACGCGGTATCGGTGGCGGTCGCCCAGGCATTGAGCGACGCCTTGGAGGCCATCCAGAAGAACGCCGCCGATCCCATGTTCGATGCGGTCGAGAAGGGACTGGCCCCGGTCACCCACGCCCTGGATGGCATCAACGCTCAGGTTGAGTCGGCGATTGACGGGATGCTGAAGGTCAACGGAACCACGACCAATAAGTCGGGCACCCAGTCGATCACGTCAGTCCCGTCGACTGGCGGCCAGCTCAAGACGCTGAGCATCGAGGCACCCGCCACGGAATCCGAAGGCACCGCCACGCCGATCAAGGACACACTCAAAGACGCCGAAGTGGACAAGGACTCGTTGAAGGACAACGAGATTTCCAACAATGTCACCAAGCTGTCCGAGTCCGTCAAGACCAAGGCTGAGGCCAAAGCCAAGGCCCGGGCCCGTCACGCTGTCGATGCGAATAATCCGCTGCAGAAGTCGGTCAAGGAGACCGTCGCGAAAGTGCAAGGCGCCGCCAAGGACGTCAAGGACGCGGTCGACACCACGAAGAAGAACACCCCGAAGACCAAGGCCAAGGCACAGAAGTCGGAGAAGAAGACAGGCGCAGCCGCGTAGGCGCCGACCGCGTCAGCCGCAGGCGTTGTTCACCGACGACGCCTGCGGCCGACGCGTCTAGGACCTCAGATGAAACCGAATGCGGGGAAGCCGTAGAACTCTTCCTCGCCGGGGTATACGCCTGGCGTCGAGTCGATCTGGACGTTGCCTTCGGACGCGCAATCGGTGGTCTGCCCGCCGGCAATCGAGCTCCCACCCGTGGTTTCGCACTGCGGCAGCAGCGAGGGATCGGCAGAGGCGCTCGGCGCGCCGAGGATCGCGGCCACAGCCCCCACCGCTGCGGCACCGAGAACCAGGAACTTTGGCATCTGCGCCATGGTGGTGCTTCCTTTCATCTGGGTCGACGTTGCGTCGACCTCACCCGCGAAATTGTCCGGCACGTTATCGTTACCGCAAACATAGACCACCGCACGTCGCCGCATCCGATGATCGAGGAGTCCGATGAACCGCGTAACCCATTCACTAGGTCGCGTCACCGCAATCGTGTTGGGAGCCGGCGCGGTCGCCCTCGGGGCGTCGGCCACCGCAGCGGCCGAGCCGCCCAACTGCACGACGGCCGATGTCACCGCGGTCATGGGCGACGTGTCAACGAATATGAGTGGTTACCTGTTCACTCATCCCGACGTCAACGCGTTCTTCACCGGCCTTCAGGGCCAAGGCAAGTCCGCGGCCGCCGAGCAGACGAAGACCTATCTCAACAACAATCCTCAGGTGCGCGCCGAGCTGGATGCGATTCGCAGGCCCGCCATCGATCTGCGCAACCGCTGCGGCATCCCACTCGAAGCCGAGATCTCCGGCGTCATCTAGAGCCGCCTAATCGCTGACAGCTCCGGCGACGCATCGGTAGCGTGGCCAACATGCCACGCACAGTGCTCGTCACCGGCGCGACCGGCACGCTCGGCCACCATGTCGTTCCTGAGGCCACCGAGGCCGGTCACCATGTCCGGGCACTGAGCCGTCGGAACCGCGTGGGTTACACGGGCGTGCATTGGCACCAAGCAGACCTGCTCAAGCCTGAGTCTTTGAACGCCCCGCTCGACGGCGTGGACGTCGTGATCCATTGCGCCACCCAGGCCACCGGAAGCAAGGACGTCCGGGCGGCCCGGAACCTGATCGAGGCTGCGCGACGCAAGGGCGTCGGGCACGTCATCTACATCTCGATCGTCGGGATCGATGACATCCCGCTTCCTTATTACAAGACCAAGTTGCGGGTCGAGCAGTCGCTCGAGACGTCCGGCGTCGGGTACACGATCCTGCGTGCCACGCAGTTCCACGAGCTAATCGAAAAGTCGTTCTCGGTCCAACGGTTCTCACCGGTTTTGTGGACGCTGCGCGGGGTCCGATTCCAGCCCATCGACACCCGTGACGTGGCGGCCCGGCTGGTCTCTTTGATCGATTCAGAGCCGGCCCAGCGGGTAGCCGACATCGGCGGGCCCAGCGTCCACACTCACCCAGAATTGGGACAGATGTATCTCTCAGCACACAACAGCGTCCGGCGCGTGGCCAGATTCACGATCCCCGGACGCATCGTCACCGGTTACAGGTCGGGGGCCAATCTGACCCCGGAAAACGCGGTCGGCGGGGCATCGTTCCAGGACTACCTGGGCACCGGCGGATAGCTCGTCTTCTGCGCGCGGCGTCGATTGTCGCAACCATCCCGACACAGTTCGGCCATCGGCCTTGCATGTGACAGCGATCGTCGTAGGCTCGACACCGATGAGCACTTCAGCGCCGCAGGGCAGGTCGATGCGGGCTGCCGACACCGACCGCATTCAGGTGGCGCAGCTGCTCACTGATGCTGCCGCCGCGGGCCGGCTGCCGATGACCGAGTATGAGGACCGGCTAGCAAAGGCCTACGCGGCAGAGACCTATGACGATCTGGCACGGCTGAGCCGTGATCTTCCCGGCGCGGTGAACTGTTCGGCCGGCCACTGTCGCCCCGCCCCTTCGACGCTACTGCTGGCCATCATGAGCGGGTTCGAGCGCCGCGGCCGGTGGAACGTGCCGAAGAAGCTGACGACGTTCGCACTTTTCGGCGGTGGGGTGGTCGACCTTCGCTACGCCGATTTCACCGCACCGGATGTCGACGTCCGCACCTATTCGATCTTCGGCGGGCAGACCATCCTGGTGCCGCCCGAGGTGAATGTGGATGTCGACGGTGTCGGCGTGATGGGGAACTTCGATCAGAGCGTCGAGGGCGACGGCACCGCCGGTGCTCCGCGAGTCCACATCCGCGGTTTCTCGCTGTGGGGCAGCGTCAGCGTCAAACGTAGGAAGCGCCGCAACAAGACCGACTGAACGAAAAACGGGCGGGCCAGAAGGCCCGCCCGTCCGTGTGTCTGCGGATCAGTGATTGCAGCTCGTGGCGGCGACGCAAGTCAGCGCCTTGTTCGAGTTGGAAGGCTTGGCGCTCGATTCCTTGACGCTCGACACCTTGGCGGTGGGTCCGTCCCCGGCGATGGCCTTGGGCAGGGTGCCCGGCAGGTCCTTCTCGTCGGGGAGGAGCTTGTTGCCGAGGTACTGGTTCGAGTACTTCTGCGTCTGGTTGTAGTAGTACTTGCCGGCGTTGACGTTCAACTCGCCCTGAACCACGCCGTTGGTGCCCTTGCTGGGATCGGCGTAGTTCGCGGTGCCGAAGTTGGTGTGGTAGACCTCGCCGAGCGGGCTGTCATCGAGCGTCTTGTTGATGCCCGGCGTCTGGTTGAACACCTTGTCGCCCACAGCCTGTGCGGCCCGCACACCCGGCGCGGGGTTATCGAAGGCCGGGCGGCCCACCGCGTTACCCGACGCGCTGGTGTCAGCGGACGCCAGACCCGTCGGCAAGGCCACCGCCAACGCGCCACCCGCGATGACACCCCCAACCAATGTCCGCGTCCGCACCGACCGCTCAGACATCTTCCGATGTTTTGCCATGCCTGTAACCTCTCGTGATTGGCGTTGCGCCACAGCTAGATTGGGCCTACCCGGCCGACATTGCCGCTGGCCCGCCAGCGAACCTAAGGCACCGTGAGCACCAGCGATAGGTAGTGGCGATGTTGTTCATTTGCCGTTCGGCACATGATCATGAGAACTCACAGCTGGCATACAGGTAGCCGCCAAGTACGTGAAAACGCAACGGCCCCCTCCTATTTGGAGGGGGCCGTTGCGTCAGATCTGGTGGTTACTAGTCGCTCTTGTGCTTGTCGGCCTTTTTGGTCTTGTTGTCCTTTTTGTCCTTGTGACCGTTGCCCGTGTCGCCGGAGCCACTACCGCTGGAGCTGGAGTTTCCGCCCGTCGAGCTACTCGAGCTGCCGCTGCTGGAACTGCCGCCGGTCGAGCTACTCGAGCTGCTGCTGGAACTGCCGCTGGAGGCGCTATCCGTGCCCGAGGCGTCGCTACTGGTCCCAGTCGTAGACGACCCGCCGGTTGAACCGCTGTGCCGGTTGGCATTCCGATTGCTCGAGCCGCCGAACGCCTTCTTCAGATCCCGGGTGGCATTGTCGACGAACTTGTCGACGGGCGACTTCTTGACTTGAGTAGAGGACGGCTCGTGCGTGGACGTGCTCGACGTACCACCGGTCGCGCCGGCAGCTGGCGCCCCGGCGCCCGAGGCATCGTCGGCACCGGCAGTATCGGTGGAGCCGGCGGATTCCGTCGTGCCGGTAGCCCCGTCCGATACCTCGGACTCCTCTTGAGTGGCAACCTCTTTCACAGTGTCGGCATTCGCGAGCTTCAGGCCCAGCTTCTCGGCCGCGAGTTCAGCAATCCCGTCAGTCTTCTCCGCTTCGGGGGTCTGCTCCACGGCGGCCTCGACAGGCTCGGCCTCGTCGGCCTTGACGTTGAGGTTGATCAGGTTCTTCAGGCTCGGCAATGCACTGGACGCCGATGCGAGCGCCTCCACGCTGCGCTTTGTCGACGCGGCATCGGCGCCTTCCTCACCTTCGCCGGTGTCTTCAGGATCGGTCTCGAAGTCCGGCGCCTGCGCACCGAGCACGCGGTCGACCACATAGTTGATGACCCCGTCGATCCCCTGGTTGTACGACTTGCCGTCCTCCACCACCGGACCGCCGAAGAAGAAGATGCTCGTGGCAGCGGCCAGGTCTGGACCCGCCAGCGGGACCCCGCTTGCAGCCAAGATGGCCACTGTCCCGGTATAGGCAAGCCAGTTGTGCGACAAGTCTTCCGCGGCGGCCAGCACTTGGGCGCCGAGACCACTTGGGCCTCCGGTGAGCTCGGAGGCGACAACCCGGAAAGTCTCCTCGATGCCGCCTTCGTAGAAGTAGCTGGTGACGTTGTTGTACACAAATGCGGCGGCATCAGAGATCAGCGGCACATTCGCACCCATGACGTCTTCGAGCGCCAGGTCACCCAGGTAGTACGCCAGGCCGACCAGTCCGTCGCGGTAGATTTCGCCCGAGATACCGTCGCCCGACGCGTACGTAGGTGGATTCTCCTCGTCCCCGCTGACCTGGGTGAGGTTGCCATTTGCGTCCTTGACGTAGATGGCGGTGTCGCCGACCAGGGGATTGCCGTCTTCGTCCAGGTATGCGTAGAGCCGGTTACCCTTGGCGTCCAGCGCGGGCGAGTAAACCGGGTTTTCCGCGGTGCCGCCTGTCTGCACGTTGAGTTCGAACAGGCCGTAATTGTCGCCGCCGTAGTACGGGTCGTAGCTGCCGCCGACGTGGCCGCCGTAACCGTCTGTCCGGAAGAAGATATCGGACATGAACTGCGGGTCGAGGTCCGCGAGCCCGAGCAGTTTCAACTCATTGATGGTGACGGCCCGCTTCTGCGGTGCGGCAGCCGTGGCCTCGCCGGCGACGATCGCGGTCACGTCGCGAGGGACGAACAACGCAGGGGTCCCGGCGACGAGCGCGCCGGCGCTGAGAAGGGCGACGCCGGTGGTGACGAGCGGACGAACTGCCATCTGGGTGGAACCCCTTAATCTCGAGCGTGAGCGGGGTTCCTGAGAACCCGTGCAGATACCTGCGCAAAACCTGAAAAGTCCTTGAGAAGGGTAATTCCCGGCACCCTTACCCGCAACCTCTTTCCCTGCGGGATGCGGGCCCGTGACGCTCCGCTGCGGGCTCTTTCCGCGCGGCGACTGCGACAGATTTTTTCGATGCAGAACGAGGCATTTCCGCCCCGAACCGGGCCAGCTAATTGCGAATACCGTTGCCACCGAGCCCGCTGAGCGCAAAGTCGCGGGTGGGAGACCGAGGAACTCGTTGCATGGCCGACCGCCGCGCCGCCCCGGCACACTCGGAACTGCATCGGGTGGCTCGTCACATGCTCCAGTGCCGCCGCCTCATATTGCTAGGTCAGCCCGCATAGAGCCGGTGGCAGACTCCAGTCCTGCGCGGCCGCTCGACGTGGTGCCGATCCGGGCTCGCGAACGCCGCGCGCCCCGCCCGTCCGACAGCGGCATGCCCGCCGCCGGAGGCAAACGAACCACGGGGCCAGAAACCAATGCCCCCACCTTTGATTCAAATCGACCCATCCGGAAAAGGGTGACACCCGGACATTCGGGCATTCCGCCTTACGGTGGGGTCAATAAGCCCAGGTCACGGGCTCGGCAGCGAATTTTCCGAGCGTTTCTCGAAGCTGAGAAATACCTGAGACCGTGGCAACGGGTAGACGCCGGCGGGTTTCCCGCCTGTCCCATAAACGAAAACGCGGGACTACTACTTGTTGCTGTCTCCGGAGTCCTTCTCACCGCCGGTGGCCTTGTCCACCGCATCCTTCAACTTGGTGAGGAACTTCTTGCCGTTGTGGTCGTCTCTCGACTTGCCGTTGTCAGAGGATATGGCCGGCGCGACCTTGTTACCGGTCTTGGTGTCCGTGCCGCCGGCTTCCTCGTTGGCCGCAACATTTTTCGCCTTGAACTTGAGATCCAGATTCAGCTTCGGCGGATCCAGCTTGGGCAGTTCGAACTTCGGTGTCGTGATCTTCAGCGGCTCGGGCTTCGACTCCTCCGCCACGAGAGCGGTCTCGGTGCCGCCGTCCACGTTCTCACTCACCTGGACCTCGTCCTCTTTCTGGAGGAGCTTCGGGGCCGGCGGCTTCTTCCACGGAGACTCGACGTCGAGCTTTGTCGTCGGCAAGCTCAGCAGCTTGCTGAAGTTCGGCACGCCGGTGGAGGTCACACCGGACTTGGCGTCAACCTCATCTTGTTCTGCAACCTGGAGAGCTTGGATTCCGGATTCCGTGGCAGTCGGCGAGATGATCGCGTTCACGACGTAGGTGACCGCACCCGTGATGCCGTCTTCGAAGAAGGCGTCGTTCAGGCCTTTGACCCAGGAGCCCACCGGCCCGTCCGGAAGGTTGTCGTCGATCAGATTCTGGGTGAGCAGGGTGATGCCGCCCGCGAAGAAGTCGTTGACCCGGCGCTCCAGGGTGAGGCGCGGAACAACGGCGTCGACCGCCTGGGCGACGGTTACCGCTGCGATCCGCGCGAACTCGGTGAAGCCTTCCTCAAAGAAGATGTTGTCAATCGGCCCCAGGGGCAGCAGCTGGTCACTGGCGTAGTAGGCCAAACCGGTGAACCCGTCCTGGCAGATCGCGCCGGTGGCGCTGCAGTTGCCGGGGTCGCTTTCCGAAACGGGTTCGCCGTCCGCATCGACGAAAGGCTGGTGGCTGCCGTCTGCACCGATGTTGGCGACCGTCGCCCGTACTGGATCTCCGGTCTCGTCCAAGACGTAGAGCGCCGCGCCGTCCGCGCTGTAAAGCTCTGCCGTAGAAGGAGTGTCGTCGGTGACAGGAACGTAGTTGCCGGCGGCATCCTGGTAGTTCGCGGTGGCAGGGACCTGCCCCACGGCATACAGCCCGCCGTAACCGTTGAAGAACGCATCGATAGCGCCGGTGACCGTGAACGCCAGCAGGTTGATCTGCTCTTGGGTCAGCGTCTTGTGCGCTTCGACCGTGGACGCGGTCGGCGAGGCAACGGTGACTTCACTATGCGGGACGAACAGTGCCGGGGCCCCGGCGACAAGTGCGCCGGCGCTGACAAGTGCGACACCAGTGGTGACGAGCGGACGAACTGCCATACGCGAAGCCCCTTTTGAGCATGAGCGGGTTGTGAAGACCCGTGCTGGTACCTGTCTGCAACTTAGAAACTCCTGAGAATGCTAAGTGCGGCTATCACCTCCCGCAACTTTTAGAAACGCGGGATCGCAGCCCTTTGCTTACGCAATGAATACACTTGAATCAGGCGCCGCGACGACATTTCTCAATCCAAATTGAGCGGTCCCGCTACGGCCGTTTTCAGCTATTCCCAGCACGTCGCTGGCTTCCAGTTTCGGTCCGCCGAACACGCGGACCACCGCCCCGAGTGCACCGCGACAACGGTTGCTGCAGCACACTCGAGCCAGCCCCCACCGAAGCACTCGCCGACCGCAGGCCAACCGCAGAAAACACACAAATAATGCAAGTTCATGCTGGAGTGTCGAGTGCTTCGAGGCCATGCCTCGGACCGATAGAGCTCAGGATTTCGCGAGCGCCCCCGGTACGTCTCAGTCCTTGCGGCGGGCGAAGGTCACGGCTGCACCGCGCCGCGCGTTTGAACCAACCATTGTTTGCAACAGGGCGGCGCACGACAAAAACTTGCAACCGCAAAATGAAGTGGAATTCACATCACCGTGTCAGGCCATCGTGCGTTAACGAACGGTAAACAAATCATTTCCGAATTGGGACGGCGCACAAACGCACCAGCAAACGTTGAATCGGAGCCGACGTCAGTCCGCGTCGGACGGTTCCTTGTCAGTGCCCGGCGTGTGCGGGGATGCCGCCGGTCGCTCGCCGCGCAGTTTCTTCACCAGCGTCCGCACGCCGGCCACAACAGGCCTACGACCCCCCTGCTCTCCCGAAACCCGTTCTCGTCCCAAGGGTTTCGGAGAGAAGTCCAGACTCTTACGCTGCGACGGACGCGTCGCCGGAACGGGCGTCGGCCGGGTCGCAGGACCACCGTCGCGCAACACATTCGCGCCCTCCTGCAGCCCGGCGGTGAAGTCGTGGACGAAGCGCTCGGTTTCCGTGCGCGTCGGGATCAACCGGAGCGGGGTGTACTGCTGCGGGTTCGCGAGTGGGTCGTTGTCGGGGTAGCCGTAGTCGACCACCGCCCGCAGCACCGGCGTGGCCGCGTCCGCCAGCAGGTTGCCCGGCTCCCCGAATGCCCGCAGCGGTGACACCAGAGGCAAGTTCTCCGACTCGTAGCCGACGTAGGTCGTGTCGTCGACCTTGCTGATCCGCACGGTGCCGTCAGCGGTATGCCGCACGACGGTGCCACCCGAGTCCAGCGTCTCCTGACAGCTGGCATCGCAATCACGCACGTTGCCCTGGGCGTCGATCGGGAAAACCAGGCTGTCCTGGTCGAGCCGGCGGTCGAGGTAGGCCATCAACGAGTTGGCCATCGCAGGCGCGTTCCACAGATAGGCCGGGATATTGGAGTTGATGTCGTATTCGTAGACGACGTTCACCACCGGCACACCGGGGTCCGTCGGCGTCGGGATCGGGTTGACACCGATCAGGGCGAAGAACGGTAGCCGCGTGCCGAATCCGCCATTGGGGCTGGCCACGTTGTTGTCGAGGACGTACAACGAGGGCTGGGTGACCGCGGGATCGTGGGTCAGCTTGCCGTAGGTCAGCAGCAAGCTGGCATTGGCGGCACCCCAACCCGAGGACAACACCACGTTGGTGTCGTCGTCGCTGTTGTCCTTGACGGCCTGATAAATCCCGAGCGGGCCGGTGAAGAAGTTCGCGACGACGGGCTCCTCTTGCCCCTGCCGGTACAGCCCGCCGTAGAAATTCGCGACACCGTCACCGCCCGGGTTCGTCGAACTCGCGCCGATGATGAGCGCCGACAGTTGCACCGCGGTCACCGGCTGCGTCGCCCCCAGCGCCGCCACCGTTGCCAGCGCCATCCCGCCCAAAACCGACGCCGGCAAAGCATGTCCACCCCAGCGTCGTGTCATGCCGCCGCCTCTCCACCCAGTTGGAATGAGCAGAAGCTACCCGACGGCAATCAACCTCGTCAGCGAACGGGACTAGCGAGGCATTGCGATACGCAACCCGGCCAACATCACCTGAGCGTCGGCCATGTAGGTCTTGTTGTTGGGCGACGTGCTTTGGGCGAGCGCCACCACGTTCCACACCTTCGATCCCATGGGAACCATCACCGAGATGCCGGTCACGTAGATCGTCTTGCCGCCGTTGGTGGGCGGCAGGGTGTAGTTGGCCATAACCGCGGGGAACCCGCAGATCTCGGACGACACCTGGTCGACGTTCTGTCCGCCACCGGCCTTGAACCCTTCGAGGCTGTCGTTCAGCAGATCCTTCGGAGACTTGTCCCCGTCGGTGGCGTCCCCGGTGGCCACCGACACGGCAGGATTCGTCACGCCGTCACTCAGCGACACGTTACGAAGCACCAATTTGACCGCGTCCTTTGCCAACTCAGGCACAGGTTCCCAACCGGGTGGCTGCGCGATACGCACCCTGGGCTCACCGGGAGCGGTGCCCGGCAGCTCGATCCAGCGATCGGAATGCAGCTGCTCGCAGCTCTGGGCCTTGTATCCAGACCCTCCTGGGTCAGCCGCCGAGTGTCCGGACGCGTCGAACCCGGCCTTCGCGGTGCCCTCGACCGTCGTCGAGCAGCCGCTCAGAATCAGCCCGGCCGCCAATCCGACCGCGCCCGCGACCCACTTCATGTCCCCCATCGGTGACAAACACTACGCGAGGCCTCAGCACGCCGAGTGCGACGCAGGAGTCGCTCAGGCGCGCTGCCAGCGACATTTGCGTCACTTTCGATGTGGTTGCCAACCCCTGGCGAGCAACGCGGTACGGGCCTCCGCCACGATCGCCGCGGCGCGGTCCTCTTTGACGACGTGTATGACGTGCCAGCCCAGCCGCTGCAACACCCGATTGACACGCACATCGAGGACATACTGCTGGCGGCTGGTGAGGTGGTGCTCGCCGTCATACTCGGCGCCGACCCTGAACTCCTCCCAGCACATGTCGATCCGGCGGACGTATGAGCCGTCCTCGTCGTACACCACGTATTGCGTCGTGGGCCGGGGTAATCCGGCGTCGACGAACGCCAAGCGCAGCCGCGTCTCCGGTGGCGACTCGGCACCACCGTCGACGAGCGGGAGCACCGTCCGAAGCTGTCGGAGTCCACGCACGCCGGGGTGACTCTTCGCAATCAGCAGGACGTCCTCGACGGCAAAGGGACGGGCTCGGCAAAGAGCATCGAGCCGCTCCACCGCCTTGCCGCGTGGGAGGTGGCGGGCGATGTCGAATGCCGTGCGCTCCGGCGTGGCTACCCGGACTCCGCCCATCGTCCACCACTCGTCGACGTGCAGCGTTTCCCGCCGCACGAGCAGTCCGGGCTGTCGCCGCGTGGCAGTGATGAGCTCGATCGGAGCGTCGTCATCGACCCACTGCGCGCCGTACATCGCCGAGGCGGCCACCCCGGTGACCACCGCATTGGGAGCGGCCAGGTGAGCGCCGACGAGGCGGTCCCGAAGTGATGGCTGATGATGCCGCGGGACATATATGCCGGCATAGATCTGCCGATACCGGGCGCGCAATTGACCTTTGGTCAGATGGCCCGCCGCAACAGCGTCCGCGCCGACGAAGGGAATCTGCATGTGTAGTTGGACGCAGCGGCGCCCCGTACGGCTCCCCGCTGCGCCGAAAGTGACGCAGACGTCGTCGACAGCTGCGTCGGACGACCTCTGCGTCGCGCTCGGCGCAAAAACGCGCTAGCGGCGACGCGAGTGCAGATAGTCGCCGACCACTGCGGCACCCAGGCCGTCGAGATCGGGCACCACCACCCGGCCCTGCACCCGGCGGGCCACCTGATCGATAAACCGGGCCAGGCCTGGGTCCGAGCCCAGCCGGAAAATCGTCACCTGGGCGCCGAGCCGGGCCACCTCGTCAAACCCGCGCACAGTGTGAGCGATGGTGCGGGGGTGTGGCGGGTAGTCGAAGAAGACTTCCGACCCATGGCCGTCACCGAAATCTTCGAGATGGGCGGTGGGCTCGCCGTCGGTCACCACCAGCACGACCGGCTGGGCGTTGGGATGACGACGCAGATGCCTGCTCGCCAGTGCCAGCGCGTGATGCAAGTTGGTGCCCTGCTCATACACGCCCTCCAGACCGGTGAGCTCGGCGGCGGTCACGGTCCGCGCGTACCGGCCAAAGGCGATGATCTGCAACTCATCTGAACGGAACCGGGTGCTCACCAGATGGTTGAGCGCCAGCGCCGTGCGCTTCATCGGCAGCCACCGGTTCTCCATCACCATCGAGAACGACGTGTCGACCAGCAGCGCCACACAGGCCTGGGTACGGGTCTCGGTTTCCGAGATCTCCACGTCCTCGACCGCGAACCGGATGGGCCGCTCGGCGACCCCGGTGCCGGCTTGACGCAGCACGGCGTTGGTCACCGTGCGGGTGACGTTCCACGGCTCGGTGTCCCCGAATTGCCAGGGCCGGGTGGCTCCCGTCAACTCTCCGGCCGCACCGGCGCGTCGCGTGTCCCGTTCCCCGTGCCGACCCGAAAGCTGTTGCGCCACATCGCGCAACGCGGTCTGGCCGAGCTGACGCATGGCCTTGGGCGACAGCCGCCATTGGCCGTCGGAACCGCGGTCGAGGAAGCCCTGGTTCACCAGGGCCTTCTCCAACTCGGACAGGGTGCGGGCATCGATCGCGGCGTCGTCCCCGAGCTGGCGGGCCAGTGCTTCCAGGTCGACGTCGTCCATCGACGCCCCGGAATAGCTCTGCGACAACGCGTCGGCGAGCTGCTCCAACTCGGCGATGTCGGCCATCGCCTGCGCGCCCTCTCCCATGCCCAGCGGATCGCCACCGGAGAATCGCTCCGAACCGCTCCAGTCCTCACCCGGGCGGGCGGCCTGCAGGTGCGCGTCGAGCCGGTTCAGCGCGTTCATCAGCGACGGCGAGCCAAAAGCCTGCTGTGCCAGGGAATCCAGCTCGGCGCGCTGCTCAGCCGAGAGGCTGTTGCGGAACCGCTGTGCGGCCGCGGCCCGCTGGGCCAGCGAGTCGAGCAGCTCGTCGATGTTGCGCGGCTTCTCCGGGAAGAACTCACCGTGCTTGTCCATGAAGTTCTGGAAGTCCTGCGGGGTGTCCTCCCCGCGAGCATGCTTGTCCAGCAAGTCGTTGAGGTCGTCGAGCATGTCGTTGACCCGCTGCCGGTCCTCGTCGGTGGCGTTCTCCAACGCCTCCTTCATCCCGGCGAAACGCTGATCCAACATCTCCCGGCCCAGCAGATCCTTGATCTGCTCATACTTCTGCCGGGCCTCAGGACTACGCCAGTCGTAGTCGGCCAGTTCCTGAACCGCTTTGGCCGGTGACGGAGACAGCGCTTCCATCTGCAGTTCGCCGAACCGCGCGTCGTCATCGAGGGCGCGCGCCAGCTCCTTGCGTTCGGCCAGCACGGCCTCGTCGAGCAGCTTCTTGATCTCCTGCAATGTGCCGTCAAGGTTGTGCCGCTGCAACAGCTCCCGGCGCTTGCGGTTGGCCTCGGCGGCCAACCGGTCGGTGCCGCGCATGCCCTCGGTGCCGCGACGCATCAACTCCGACAGCGCGCGGCGCGGCGAGCTGCCCTCCATGACGCTCTGACCGATCTGCTCGAGCGCGTCGCGCAGATCGATCGGCGGTGCCAGCGGGTCGGGGCCTCCGGTGTATCGCGAATACCGCGAGGTGTGCCCGTGTCCCCGGCCGGGATCAGCCATAGACCGTCTCGCCCTCCCCCGTCACCTTGTCCACCCGCTTGGCCAGATAGAGCGCCTCCAAAGCCAATTCGACCGCAGCGGCCCGCTCACCCACCGACACCGCGCCCAGTCGCGACGCCAGGGTGTCCACGACGGCGAGATCCGGCAGCGCGGCCAGGACGTCCTTGGCCGACACCCGCTCGCCCGTCGTCACCGGCGAGCCTTCCTCGACCGCGGCAACCAGCGGGGCGACGTCGATGCCGCCCAGCAGCCGTTGGGCCGTGTCCGCGGTGGCACGTCGCAGCAGGTGCTCCAGCACCGCCTGCTCACGCCCCTCCTCGCCCGTCTCGAACTCCAATTTGCCGCGCAGCACGTCGATCACGGTGGACAGGTCGACCACGCGAGCCACCGGATCGTCCTCGCCCAGGATCGCCGAGCGGTGCCGCGCCGAGGCCGCCACAGTTTCCGCGGCGGCGATCGCGAACCGGGCCGATACACCGGAACGCTGATCGATCGAGCTCGATTCACGCAGATTGCGGGCGAACCGGGCCAGCACGCCGAGCAGGTAATCCGGGACCTCGGCGGCCAATTGGGCCTCCTGCCGGATCACCCCGATCTCGTCGTCGATCTCCAGCGGGTAATGCGTGCGGATCTCGGCGCCGAACCGGTCTTTGAGCGGAGTGATGATACGGCCGCGGTTGGTGTAGTCCTCGGGGTTGGCGCTGGCCACCACGAGCACGTCCAACGGCAACCGCAAGGTGTAGCCGCGGACCTGAATGTCACGCTCCTCCATCACGTTGAGCATCGAGACCTGAATGCGCTCGGCCAGATCGGGCAGCTCGTTGACGGCCACGATGCCGCGGTGCGCCCGCGGGATCAGCCCGTAGGCGATCGTTTCCGGGTCGCCCAGGCTGCGCCCCTCGGCCACCTTGATCGGGTCGATGTCGCCGACGAGGTCGGCCACGCTGGTGTCCGGGGTGGCCAGCTTCTCGGTGTAGCGCTCGCTGCGGTGCCGCCACTCGATGGGCAGATCGTCACCGGAATCGGCGGCCCGGCGGATCGACTCCGGCGTGATCGGGCTGTAGGGGTGCTCACCCAACTCCGACCCGGCGATCACCGGCGTCCATTCGTCGAGCAGCCCGGTCAACGCCCGCAACAGCCGCGTCTTGCCCTGGCCGCGCTCGCCGAGCAGCACCACGTCGTGTCCGGCGATCAAAGCCCGCTCCAGCTGCGGAATCACCGTGTCGTCAAATCCCAGGATGCCCGGCCACACGTCGCGACGGTCCGCCAGCGCGGCCAGCAGGTTCTCCCGGATTTCTGCTTTGACGCCCCGCTCACGATGGCCGGAGGCACGCAGCTCACCGACGGTGCGAGGCAGATCCTTGGGTTGGCTCACCACTCCACGCTACGACTGAACCGGCCCGCGCACATCGTCACCCGCCAGAACTAGCACCCGGCACACGCGAGCCACTCTCCCGGCATAGTCGTTGTCCGAGCGTCGCGACCGGTAGTCTGCGCTCCATGCCGTTGGCTAGCGGTCAGGAATTCGCAGGGTTCACCATCGTGAAGTTGGTGGGCACTGGTGGCATGGGCGAGGTCTATCTGGCGTCCCACCCGCGGTTGCCCCGTGAGGACGCGCTGAAAGTGCTGCCCATCAGCGTCAGCTCGGACAATGAATTCCGGCAGCGGTTCATCCGCGAAGCCGACATGGCCGCCACCCTGTGGCACCCGCACATCGTCGGCGTGCACGATCGCGGCGAGTTCGAGGGCCGGCTGTGGATCTCGATGGATTACGTCGACGGACACGACGCCGCCAAGCTGCTGCACGACCAGTACCCCAAGGGCATGCCGGCCGAGGACGTCATCGAGGTCGTCACCGCAGTCGGCGACGCGCTGGACTACGCGCATCAGCGCAAGCTGCTGCACCGCGACGTCAAGCCGGCCAACATCCTGCTCACCAGCAAACAGGGCGCCAAGCGCCGCATCATGCTGACCGACTTCGGCATCGCGCGCCGCGCCGACGAGGTCAACGGACTCACCTCGACCAACATCACCGTCGGTTCGATGTCCTACACCGCCCCCGAGCAGTTGATGGGCCAGCCTCTCGACGGCCGCGCCGACCAGTACTCGCTGGCCGCCACCGCCTACCGGTTGTTCACCGGTACACCGCCGTTCGCCCACAGCAACCCGGCCGTGGTGATCAGCCACCACCTGAACTCGCCGCCGCCCAAGCTCGCCGATACGAAACCCGAACTGGCCGTGTTCGATTCGGTGATGGCCAAAGCGCTGTCCAAGGATGCCAAGGACCGGTACGACACCTGTCACGACTTCGCTGTCGCCCTCGCCGAAGCGGCCACCGGGACCACCCCCGAGGTGCGCACACCGGCGCCCGCTCACGAGCCGGCTCCGCCGACCACTCCGCTGATCATCCCGAAGCCGGCGAACACCCCGGTGGCACCGCCGCCGTCGACCCCGCGTCCGGCCTCCCCGTCCGAGCCGCCGGTGTTCACCTCGTCGTGGGCCGGCAACGAAATCTCCTCCCGCCAACCCATTGCAGGAGGCAACCCCACCGGGATGCAAAACCTCGGCGGGCCGGCAGTGCCGGTTGGCCCGCCGCAGACCAACTTCGGGCCGCCCCCGCTGCCGCACAACCCGATCCCGAAGAAGCCGGACAACCGGCGCAACCTGCTGCTGGCCGGCGGAGTGATCGCTGCGGTGGTGCTGCTGGTCGGCGGCATCACGATGGCCGTGACCTCCGGTGGCGACGACGACAACGGCGGCGGAGGCGAGACCACCTCCGCGGTTGCCACGGACACGTCCGTCACCGACACCCCGAGCACACCGAAACCTGCGGGGCACGCCTTCACCATCGCCGATTACATCAAGCAGAGCGGCATCATCGAAACACCGGTCCACCGTGGCGATCCGGGCGCACCGGTGTTCACCATGCCAACCCCGCCCGGATGGATCGATGCCGGTCCGCGGACCCCCGCCTGGGCCTATTCGGCGATCGTGAACGACCCGGTCAACCCCACCGAGCCGCCGTCTGTCGTCTCTCTGATCTCCAAGCTCACCGGTGACGTCGACCCCAACAAGTTGCTCGAGTACGCCCCCAACGAGCTGCAGAACCTCGCCGACTACAAGCCGACCGTCGAAGTGACCCGCGGGAACATCAGCGGGTTCCCCACGGTGCATTTGGCCGGCACATACGCCAAGGGCAACCAGCGTCGCGCGATCAGCCAGACCACCGTCGCGATCCAAGCGCCCGGCACCTCGTACGTGCTTCAGATCAACTCCGACTCCACCGAACGCGACAAGTCGACGTTGATCGACATCAACAAGGCGATCGACGCCCAGGCCACCATCACCGTGCCCTGAGTCAGGCGCGTTCAGGTACCCAGTACCCTGAGTACCGTGAATTCGCTCGATTGGCGTACCCAGCCCACCACTGTGCACTTCGGACCTGCATCTTTGCAGTCCAGGGCCCTCGGCTGGACCACCGCGATCTTCGTCCGCCCATTGCTAGGTCTGCTGACCCTGGTCGGGCTGGGCATCAACCGCGTCGCTCCCGCGGTCCTGCAACGCGCGCGCCTCGACGTCATCGACCGGCCGCTGCGGGTGATCAAGCCGCTGCCCGGCACCGAGGTGACGCCCGTGGCGCTGCCCCACTGCCCCGCCGAATGGGTGATCGCGCCCGAGGCCCGCGACTCCGACTCGGTGATCGTCTACCTGCACGGCTCAGCGCTGGTGACTCTGGGCCTGAACTCGCACCGCCGGTTCGTGTCGAAGCTGTCCGCCAGCACCGGGGCCCGCGTACTCAACGTCGGCTACCGGCTGGCCCCGCAAGCTGACATCGAGGATGCCGTTGCCGACGGGCTCGACGGCTACCGCCTGGCGCTGTCACTCGGGTTCGTCCCCGAAAAGATTGTCCTGGCCGGTGACTCGGCCGGCGGGTTGTTCGCCGCCGACACCGCGCTGGCCGCTCGCGACGCCGGATTGCCCGTTCCCGCCGGGCAGGTACTGCTCTCACCGTTGACCTCGTCCGACATGGACCTGAAATACCGTGCGCTACAAGAACATCGCGACGTCATGTTTCCGTTCATGACGGTGAAGTTCATCTACGACGTGTTCGCCACCGTCAACGGAACCCGGCCCACACCGGTGATGCCGCCCGAGGCAGACCTACACGGGCTCGGACCGTTCCTGCTCCAGGTCGGCACGCACGAGATGCTGCTCAACGACGCCTTCGCCCTTTCCGACAAGCTGCAGGCCGCCGGTGTGCCGGTATGGGTTCAGGTGTGGGACAGGGCAATGCACATGTTCCAACTGAGCTTCGACGTCAATCCCGATGCACGCCGCGCGGTCGACGAGATCACATCGTTCATCGCATACGCGACCGCCGAAGTCGAGGACGAGGCGAGCGCTTAGGGGCTGTCTGCGTCTCACCGCGCCGTGCCGTTGCGCCTGCGCCGTTTTCTGCGCCTGGGCTGTGAATCGCTTGGTCTAGCGACCCTGGTGTAGAAAACGGTGAGCCACCCGGCCAGGCGTCCGCCGCGCCATTGCGCCGGTTTTCTACACCAGGGCAGTCGATCGCCCGGCCTAGCGACCCTCACGTAGAAAACGGCGAAGCGTCGCGCCGAGCAAAGGCCTCTCGCACGCGGTGCAGGATGAATGCCTTGCTGTGTTCGGCCACGACGTGGATGTTGATCCACCCTTCGCGTTCGATTAGCGCGTTGCGCCCGATGTCGTGCACATAGCGTGGCCGGTCCGTGGCGTGGTGCTTGCCCAAGTAGTCGAGGCCGACTTTGACGTCGTCATAACCCATGTCGATGAACGCCTCGGCGAAACCATCGGTCACCCGGATCTGAGTGCGGGGTCGTCGAAACCCCGCATCGATGAGGAGCAGCCGCAGCCAAGTCTCCTTCGGAGATTGGCCACCGGGGTCCATCAGATCGAGTGCTGTTCGGGCACTTCGTATTCCACGCAGACTGCGATATCGGGCCGCCAGTTCGAGCACCGGCTTCGCTTCGACGCCCGTGGCGATGGCCAGCGCGTCGAGGTGGGCGACCGCGTCGCCGCGAGGAAGAAAACGCGCGAGATCAAGCGCCGTGCGGAGCGGTGTGGTGACGCTGAACTCGCCAATCCGGCAGATCTCGTCGGGCCTGATTCGTTCCTCGCGCACGATAACGCCGCGACGGCGACGCCCATGCTCGGCGATCAGTTCTACAGGAGCGTCGTCATCGACCCATTGCGCCCCATGGAGCGCTGCCGCCGCGCGGCCGGCGATGATCCCGCGACGGCCAGTCCACAACCACGCGGCCATGGTGTCGTCTGCCAGCGTTGCGACAGCATTCTTCGGCAGATACACGCCTGGGTGCGCCGAGGTGTAACGCCATCGCAGCTGCCCCCGCGTGAGGACGCCGGCTGCCAGTGCTTCGGATCCGATGAATGGCGCGTTCATGGGCACCGACGGTCGGCAGTGTGACCGACGGATTGACGGCGCCCACGTACCCCTCAGTCGATTCTGTGGATGAACCGTGTGCTGTGGATAGCGTGGTGCGACGCCGCTTCCTACACCAGGGTCGCTAGACCACGCGATCAACAGCCCTGGGGTAGAAAACGGCGGTGCGGCAGTGCGAGGGGCGGCGGCAAAAACGGCGAGCCCAAGCCAGCAAAAGCTAGTGCGCGAAATGCCTTGCACCCGTGAGGTACAACATGATGCCCGCAGCCTCAGCGGCCGCCGTCACCTCGGCGTCACGCACCGACCCGCCCGGGTGGACGATCGCCTTCACGCCGGCGTTCGTCAGCGTCTCCAAGCCGTCGGGGAACGGGAAGAACGCATCGGAGGCACCGACGGAACCGGGCACGCGGTCGCCCGCACGCTGCACAGCCAGCCCGGCCGCGTCGACGCGATTCACCTGTCCCATACCGACACCCACGGTCGCGCCGTCCTTGGCGATCACGATCGCGTTGGACTTCACCGCACGGCAGGCCCGCCAGGCGAAGACCAGGTCGCTCAGCGTCTGCGGGTCGGCCGGCTCACCGGTGGCCAGGGTCCAGTTCGCCGGGTCGTCGCCCTCGGCGTCGAGTGCGTCGCGCTGCTGCAGCAGCACCCCGCCGCTGATCTGGCGCAGTTCGATGCCACCGACCAACGGCTCGGAGGCCACCAGGATGCGGATGTTCTTCTTGCGGGCCAGGATTTCGACGGCACCGGCCTCGTACGCCGGGGCGATGATCACCTCGGTGAAGATGTCGGCGACGGTCTCGGCCATCTCGACGCTCACCTCGGTGTTGGAGGCGATGACGCCGCCGAACGCACTCAGCGGATCGCACTCGTGGGCCTTGCGGTGCGCGTCGGCCACGGACTCCGAGGAGATGGCGATGCCACAAGGGTTGGCGTGCTTGATGATCGCCACGCAGATCTCTTCGTGGTCGAACGCCGCCCGCCAAGCCGCATCGGCATCGGTGTAGTTGTTGTAGGACATCTCCTTGCCGTGCAGCTGCTCGGCCTGGGCCAACCCGGGCCAGGCGGAGTCGTCGCGGTAGACGGCGGCCTGCTGGTGCGGGTTCTCGCCGTACCGCAGCACCGCGCTGCGATGCCAGGTACCGGCGAACCAAGCCGGCAGCGGTTGCGCCGGCTCTTCCGGTGAAAGCGTGGAACCCATCCAGCTCGCCACCGCGACGTCGTACTCGGCGGTGTGCCGGAAGGCCAACGACGCCAGCTTCTTCCGCTCAGCCAGGGTGAAGCCGCCGGCGCGGACCGCGGCCAGCACGCCGTCGTAGCCGAGCGGGTCCACGACCACGGCCACGCTGGGGTGGTTCTTGGCGGCCGCACGCACCATCGACGGCCCGCCGATGTCGATCTGCTCCACACATTCGTCCACCGACGCCCCGGACTCCACTGTCTCGGAGAACGGGTACAGGTTCACCACCACGAGTTCGAACGCCTCGACCTCGAGCTCTGCCAGTGCCGCGACATGTTCGGGTTTGCGGGTGTCAGCCAGCAGACCGGCGTGCACACGCGGGTGCAGGGTCTTGACCCGGCCGTCGAGCACCTCGGGGAACCCTGTCACGTCTTCGACGGGTGTCACCGGAACGCCAGCAGCAGCAATGGTTTTGGCGGTCGATCCGGTGGAGACGATCGCCACGCCCGCCTCGTGCAGGCCGCGAGCCAGATCGGCCAGGCCGGTCTTGTCGTAGACACTGATCAACGCCCGCCGGATCGGTTTCTTCTCGCTCACCCTATGGTCGCCTTTCGTCCAGTCCAGGTCACGCCGCGGGTTGCCAGCGCGGCCAACACATCCACCAGCAGTCGTCGTTCGACCACTTTGATGCGCTCATGCAAAGTCTCTTCGGTGTCATCATCGAGCACCTCGACGGCCTGCTGGGCCAGAATCGGCCCGGTATCCATACCGGAGTCCACGAGGTGCACCGTGCAGCCCGTCACCCGCACGCCATACGCCAACGCCTCAGGCACCGCATGGGCGCCGGGAAACGCTGGCAGCAATGCCGGGTGGGTGTTGACGACGCGGCCGGGGAAACGGGAAAGGAATTGCCCGCCCAGGATTTTCATGAAGCCGGCCGAGACCACCAAGTCCGGCTGGTGTTCGGCGGTGGCCGCGGTGAGGGCCGCGTCCCACGCGTCGCGGTCCGGATAGTCGCCCAACCGCACGGTGTAGGACGGCACCCCCGCCCCTGCCGCGATGTCGACGGCAGCACAGTTGCGATCGGTTCCGACCGCGACCACACGCGCCGGATACTCGTCGCCGGCGGCGGCCAGTAGCGAGGCGAGCAACGACCCTGTCCCCGAAGCCAGCACTACCAGCCGGGCCGGTGCACTGGGGGGCACGTGTAACGGTTGCTGCACGCGAGCAGCCTAGTCGCCCGCACTGCGGGGGTTGTCGCCGGTCGCCGGACCGTCGGAGATGTCGTCGACGATGAAGTGCTCTTCGGGATCGTCGTCGAGGTCCTCGTAGCGCCGGGGACGGGCCTCGTTGACAGTTTCCGGCACCTCGTCGTACTCGACGTATCTGTCGACGTAGTCGGCGGGTGCGGCTTCGATGACCTCCGGCTCTTCCGGCGTGGGCTCTTCAGCCGACCAGGACACGAGCGGCTGGTCCGGTTCGAGCTCGGGCTCCGGCTCGACGTCGACGTACTCGAGGTCAGCCTCCTCGGCTGCGTACTCCTCGACAGCGTCTTCTTCTACATCGGGTTCGGGTTCAGGCTCCGGTTCCGGTGTGGGCACGGCCACCGGCCGAGGTTTGCGCGTCAGGCCGCCGGACATCGCGACGGTCAGCCCGCCGATACCGGCGAACCACAGGAAGACCGCGGGCGCGAACGTCGTCTGGTCCACCCCGACATCACCGAAATTGCCCAGCCGGCCGCCACCGGCGTAGCCGAGCAGGGCCATCGTCAGCGCGGCCAGCACCGACGCCACCAGCAACTTGCCGGTGGCAGCCCCGATGGGCAACGGCCGCCGCGCACACTGCTGACCCAACGCGACCGCCGATGCCGCGCCCACGATCAGCAGCGCCACCCAGATGGGGCCCAATGGCGGCGTGGGCACCGCCGCCAGCACCGGCACCGCCGGGATGTCACCACCGAACACGGTGAACGAGCTGAAGGCGGCCAGCCCGACATGGGCACTGGATCCGACCGCGATGGCCGACGCGCCGACGATCACGTTCGGGATGTAGAGGATCGACAACAGGGTGAGGCTGAGCTGGCCGAAAAGGCTGTCGGTGATGGCGAACAAGTCGTGCATCGTGGCCCAGTGCACCACCAGCGATACGGCCGTCACCACCCCGGAAAGTCCGAACAGGGCCAGCACTCCGGCGATCGCTGCCCGGACCGCCTCGGGCAGCCAATTCGGTAGCGGGGAGGCCGCCAGTGTGCGTCCGCCGACCTTCGATCCCACACCGATCAGGGCACCGATCACATGCACGATCAGCACGCTGCAGAACGCACGCAGGGCGCTGGGAGTCTGGAGTTCGGTGATCACCGAAGCGGCGTCATGGATGACGGCCAACAGGATGGCGGCGATCAGGATGGGGCCGCCCAGGGCTGAGCCGACCACCCATCGGGTGACGAGCCAGGAAGAATTGGGGGCGGTAGCCGCTGCCGTCGTGCGCGCGGTACCCCAGATCATCGCCAGAACGGGCAGCAGGGGCATCACGCCGAGTTCGCGCCCGCCGATCGAGACCGGCACCTGGTGTACGCCCAGCCACATGCTGGCGATCGCCCCGAACGCACCCGTCATGTCGCTGTTGGCGATCAGCAGTTGCAGCAGCACGACCGCGGCGATGATGACCAACGCAACGACGGACGGCCCGAACGCGACCCGGAGCAACTCACGCGCCTGGCGGGTGCCGACTGGCCGGTTACTCACTTGCTGGGCTGCTCCTCGCAATGATCGGCGCGTGCGCGGGAAGCGCACGCGCCGATCAGCTTACGACGACGCAGGGCCAGATTGCTGTGAAGGCGACTGCTGTGCCTGCTGCTCGGCCTGGAAGGCCGTGGTGGGCGCAGACGAACCCGACTGCTGTTGCTGCTGCGGCTGCCCGTAGGTCGGGTAGCCGGTCGGCGGGGTCGGCGGGCCACTCGGCTGCTGACCCTGCTGGCCCTGCGGAGCTTGAACGGGGAAGCCACCGGTGTTCGGGGCGCCGGAGTAACCGCCGTACTGCGACGGGTAACCGGGACGCTGGGGCTGAGCCTGCTGATAGGGCTGACCGCCGTGCTGCGGCTGGTGCTGCTGACCGTAGTACTGCGACGGGCCACCGTACTGGCCGTATTGCGCATGCTGATCGAACTGCGGCTTGGGTGCCGGAGGGGTGATGATGCCCGCGTCGAACAGGAGCGCGGCAATCGCGGCACCGGCCTGGACCAGAGCCAGGACGAGGATGACGTAGAAACCCCAGTCGAGCACGGAGCTCAACTCGATCGTGAAGTAGATCGCCGACAGCAAGGAGAAGGTCGAGATCACCGCGGCGACGGCGGTCCAGTTCTTCTGCTTGGGCAGCAGCGAGACGCCGGCCACCAGCGCGGCCAGCACCGCGGCGTCGATCGTCCAGCCCGTCGGGTCTCCACTGGAGACGACCTGCCCACCACCGGCGAGACCGCTCAGGTCCAGCAGCGGGGCGAACCGCAGCAGGTAGATGAGCAAGCCTGCGACGGCCACGACAGCCAGCAGGATCTCGGACATCTTGTTGTCGCCGGATTCCGCGCCGGCAGATGCGGCCGGTGCGGCAGGCACAGAAGCAGGGACAGCCTTGGCGAACTGCTGGGTTGCATCGAACTGCGAACCCGACTGCGGCGGGTATCCGGGATTACTGGGCGGGTAGGTCATGACCTCTCCTGTGCTATCGAGCTTCGCGACGTGTGTTCACGCAGGCATGAATACCGACCACGTGAGCGATTCGAGCTTCCACGCTAGCGCACCCCACTGGGTGCCGGGCGCCCGTGTTTGATGTCGGACAGGTCTCAAGCTGATACCAGGACGGGTGCGTCGGCGGAATCCGTTTCGGCAGCTTCGATTTCGCGGACGAGCGGTAGCACCTTGGCGCCGAAGTACTCGATTTCCTCTTGGAAATGCAGGAATCCGCCCAGGATGAGGTCCACGCCACGTTTGCGGTATGCGGCAATGCGTTCGGCGATCTGCTCGGGTGTGCCGATCAGCTGGGTGCGGAAGCCGTCGTTGTACTGCACGAGGTCCTCGAAGCTGGAATCGGCCCACATTCCCTTCTTGTCGCCGGTGGAGTTGCCCGCCTGTTGTACCGCGCTGCGGAAACCTTCGACCGCGGGCTTGTTGGCTTTGGCCACGATCTCTTTGAGAGTCTCCTTTGCCTCTTTCTCTGTGTCTCGGGCGATGATGAACCCGTTCAGCCCGAACTTCACCTCACGACCGGCGTCGCGGGCATGGTCGCGCACCTCGACGACCTGTTCGGTGAGCCCGTCGAAGTCTTTGCCGTTGGAGAAGTACCAATCCGCGTAGTAGCCGCCGTTGCGCCGAGCCGCCGTGGAGTTGCCGCCCTGGAACAACTCCGGGTTGGGGCGTTCAGGGGTGTTGAGCGGCTTGGGCTTGAGGGTGAAATCGTGGATGCGGTAGAAGTCGCCGCGGAAATCCACGTCGTCCTCGGTCCAGATCTTGCGTAGCACCTGCAGGAATTCCGCGCTGCGCCGGTAGCGCTCGTCGTGCTCGAGCCACGGCTCGCCCAGGTGGGTGAACTCGTCTTTGAACCAGCCGGAGACGACGTTGACCGCGAAGCGACCGTTGCTGAGGTGGTCGGCGGTGGCCCCGAGCTTGGCCAGCACCGCCGGCTGCCACAGGCCCGGATGCACCGCCGCGATCACTTTGAGCCGTTCGGTGGCCAGCAACAGCGCGAGGCTGAAGCTCGTCGACTCATGCTGATACTCCGCGCCGTAGCTGGCCTCATAGCGAACCTGACTCAGGGCATATTCGAAGCCGTTGTTCTCCGCGGTCTGCGCGAGCTTCTTGTTGTATTCGTAGTTCCAGTCGGTGCGCTGCTCGATGTCGCTGGTGACCAGGCCGCCGCTGACGTTGGGCACCCAGTAGGCGAACTTGACGTGGTCGGCGATGCGTTCAGTCGTCATGCCGGAGATCCCAGCAAACCCATCGCCACACGTCGCGGGTATCGCTCGCGGTGAAGTTTTCTCTCTCGCGCCCGGCCTAACGAGACGCACCGTCTTGCTACTGGGACTGAAACACGTTCTAATTCTGGATATGGACTATGGGCTCGTTCTCTTCACCAGTGACCGCGGCATCGCCCCGGCCAAGGCCGCCAAACTCGCCGACGATCACGGCTTCACAACCTTCTACGTGCCCGAGCACACGCACATCCCGATCAAGCGCGAGGCCGCTCACCCCACCACCGGTGACGAATCGCTGCCCGACGATCGCTACATGCGCACCCTGGATCCCTGGGTGTCGCTGGGAACCGCCTGCGCGGTGACCTCACGCGTGCGGCTGTCGACGGCCGTCGCTCTGCCGGTCGAACACGACCCGATCACCCTGGCCAAATCCATCGCCACCCTGGACCACCTGTCCGGCGGTCGGGTATCGCTGGGCGTCGGATTCGGCTGGAACACCGATGAACTCGCCGACCACAATGTTCCGCCGGGCCGGCGCCGCACCATGCTGCGCGAGTATCTGGAAGCCATGCGGGCGCTGTGGACCGAGGAAGAAGCCTCCTACGAAGGCGAATTCGTGAACTTCGGCCCCTCGTGGGCCTGGCCGAAGCCCGTGCAGTCACACATCCCGGTTCTGGTCGGCGCCGCGGGCACCGAGAAGAACTTCAAGTGGATCTCCAAGTCGGCCGACGGCTGGATCACCACACCGCGCGACTTCAACATCGACGAGCCGGTCAAGCTCCTGCAGGACACCTGGGCCGCGGCCGGACGTGACGGTGCCCCGCAGATCGTGGCGCTGGACTTCAAGCCAGACCCCGAGAAGCTCGCCCACTGGCGCGAACTGGGCGTGACCGAGGTGCTGTTCGGCCTGCCCGACAAGTCCGAGGCTGAGGTCTCGGCATACGTCGAGCGCCTAGCGGGCAAGCTGGCCTCGCTGGTCTAGCCGTCCCGCGAGCAGACGCAAAATTGCCCTTTTTTCCAAGGAAATTGGGCAGTTTTGCGTCTGCGGGGCGTAAGTCTCGGCTATGAGAGCGTTGCGGTGTTCCGCTTCTCACCGGAAGTCACGACGATCGACGCGCCCAGCGGCTCGCCATCGGTGAGCAATCCCAACAGCGCCTCGTCCGTGGTCGTCGCCAGGAAGCGGCTGCCGTCGGAATCCAGGCGGCCGATGATGATGCCGGTGCGTGGCGTCCAGTCATAGCGGACGGTGTAGGTCTCGATGGTGGCCGGACCGTTCGCCTTCTCGGTGATGGTCACGCGATCCTGGGTGTTGAACTTCTCCTGAAGGGCCGCGCTGCCGTCGGCCACCCAATCGGCGGGCTCAGTCGAGTAGATGCCGACCGAGTACTTGCTCGCGATACCACCGTTGCCGCCGACCAGTGCGAATTGACCTGGCTTGTCACGCATTTCATTGACGGCCTCGGCGATGCCGTGCATCGAGTAGTTGTTGCCCGGGCCGCCGAAGAAGGGCAGACCACCGGTCAGCGTGAGACCACGCTCGTCGTCGGTGGCCAGGCCCGTGCCGTCACAGATGTTGAACACCGGGAACGGGAAGCAGCTGTAGAGGTCGAACGCCGCGATGTCGTCGAGGGTGATACCGGCGACGCGCAGGGCCTCGTTCACCGCGATCACCGCGGCTTCGCTGTAGCCCAACTCAGCACGCTCCAGCAGCTTGATTTCCTTCATGTCGGCATGCCCGCGCAGGTACACCCACTTCTCCTCGGGCACACCGAGTTTGCGGGCGGATTCCACCGACATCAGCAGTACCGCGGCACCCTGGTTGACCTGATCGCGCGCCACCATCAGCCGCGGATACGGGTCGCAGATCATCCGGTTGCTCTCGGTGACGGTGGCCAGCTCCTGCGCCGAACGCTCCACCGGGGACGACGAATACGGGTTCTTGGCCGCCACTTTGGAGAACGGCGCGAAAAGCTCGGCCATCGCCTGCCGGTAATCGCTCACCGACAGCCCGAGCCGCGCCCGGCGAGCGTTCTCCAGCAGGCCGTACTGCACCGGAGCGCCGATCAGCCCGTGCTTGACCGTGTACTCGTCGAAAATGCCGTCGTACCCGTAACCACGGTCCTCCAGCTGACCGTCAATGGTCTCGGAGTGATCCGGCTTGTCGTCGCGCTTGGAGAAGTGCCGCAGCGTGGAGGTGTTCTCCGAGCCGAACAGCAGCACCACGTCCGTTTCGCCGGCTGCGATGGCGGCCGAGAATTCGGTGACGAGGTGCTGGGGGCTCTGGCCGCCGATCACCTCGAGGATGGCGCGGGCCGGCTCGGCGCCGACATTGCGCGCGACGGAACGCGGGTAGTTGTTGGATACGCCCAGCGTCGCGGACTGCGGGCCAGAGATCTCGAACTGCCGCGTGCCCGCCACGGTGTCGATGGCTTGGGCCACGGCGGCGATGTCAGCGCCGGTATCGCGCAAGGCCGCCCTGGCAGCCTCGGTGGCCAGCTCGACCGAGGACATTCCGCGGTAGCCGTCGAGGTCGATGCGTTCGGTGAACTGCCCGACGCCGACGATGACAGGGGTGCGCGGATCGACCATGACAATCTCCTTGACAGCTGTTAATTCGTGAGGCTAACCGATTGCTGTCTGGAGAGTGAAATCGGTGCGTAAAGCGCTGCCCAAGACCTGGCCGGGCTGAGCGACGAACTCGACCACTCACTCACTCACGAATGGCAACCGCCGTCCATGCCCATCTCCACCGGCAAGAAACTCGTTGGCGACAACAGCACCTGCGTCGTCGGCAAGAACAACCTGGTGGCCTGTATCGACGCCGACCACAAGCACGGTTTCGTCCTACAACCCTCTGGCAGCTGGACGTTCTGACAGGTTGTAGGCGAACGACTTCTGCTGACGCTGCTTCATCTTCTCAAGGCACTCATGGTGTTTGCGCGCGTGATAGGCCAGCGGAAAGTAGATGAGCCGATCGGGAAGGATGCGGTAGGCGGTCCGGATGACGGTGTAGATGCGCTGAAGTTGACGCTCCTCTGCCTCGCTCCACGTGACACCCAGCTTGGCCCGCAACCGGGGATCGAGCAGCCCGACCACCGACAGATAGTTGAACCGCAGTGCGGGTCGCAGGGCCCGGCGAACCAAGGGATGCAACAGTTTCGGCACGGACGGCGGAAGCGCGACGTTGCCGGTCTGCATCTCCTCGATCAGCTGCAGGGCCTGGGGCGTGCCTTCCAGCTTGTCGATCATGGCCTCGTAGTACTCGGTCATCTCGGCACGGGTTGCCGGGTAACCGTTCATCGGCACGTGCAGCAGGCGGGCGAGCCGGCGGTTGTCCCGCAGTAGTTCGTCCTTCTCAGCGTCGGTGAAGTCGCGTCCGATCAGCAGCTTGCCGCCGCCTTCGGCGTTGACGATGTAGCCGGTGGCGATCACCCATTGATATGCCTCGGGATTGAGCGCACTGATCCGCTTTCCGGTCTCGGCGCTCTTCATCGTGATCGGCTGGTGCAGTGCGCGCACCCGGTTTCCTTCGGCGACAGCCTCGGTGCCGCCGTAGGTCCAGCGCAGCACGGAGTCGACGCTGCGGATGGCTCGTCCGCCCGGATCTCCGTGGAACGCAGCCGAATAGCGGCCGGTGATCTCGGCGATGACGGGGTGCATCGCCTGCATCATGAACGCCGCCCCGTCGACGATCAGGAAGGTCCACCTGCCGGTGTGCTCACCCGTCAGGGAGTCCAGCGGAACCAGTTCGATGTCATCCGACTCTTCGACGGCCGGCATTGAGACGTCCTGTGTAGCGGTCATAGAGCGCACCTCCTTGAGCGTGAGGCGACGGTAATCTGACCTCAAGGTCGCATTCAAGTCGCATTCGAGTTCGGGGAACGAATTGGAAAACTGCACGTCAGGCCAGCGTAAGCTGCCTCAGCAAGAGCGTTCTCGTGAGATGGTCGCAAAAATCATTGCCACTGCGGTGAAGATGCTGAAGAAGACCGACCCCGAGCAGATCACCACCAACGCCATCGCCGCCCGGGCCGGGGTCAGCAAGGGATCGGTCTACCAGTACTTCGCCAACAAGGAGGAGCTCATCCACGCCGCGATCGAGCAGCTGGCTGCCGAGCAGGCACCGCTGATCGAGGACATGCTCCGCTCCGTCACCATGGAACAGCCGCAGCAGGCCATGCAGGCGTCGATCGACATCCTGATCGATTTCACCATCGCCAACCGAAAGTTGATCCGCTACGTCGCGGACCGACCCGACTATGCCCGCACGCTGGAAAACGCCTCGGGCCTGAACGCCACACTGCTGGCGTTGACCACGCTGCACATGGCGCACTACCGCGACCAGTACCGCCATGAGCTGAGCCCCCGGGCGTTGGCGTGGTTGTTCTTCAACATGGCAGTGGCCACCACCACTCGCTATATCGAAAGCGACGACCCGATCCAGCTCGACGAACTACGCAGCGGGTTGAAGTTCGCCTCGGCCGGACTGCTGGCGGCCGGGCGACAGTAGCCCAAGGTTCAGCGCCGCCGGTTTCTACGCCACGGTCGCCGTCGGCGAATCAGCGCAACCCAGATGTAAAAACCGGCGCCGACCAGCACACCTTGACCTCGCTGTCACTTAGTGACATATTGGGCCTGTCACTAAGTGACAACTTCTGGAGGTGAGCAGCGTGGGCGTAAAACAGGAACAAGCCCGCCTCGAGGTGTCACGACACGCCTGCAAGTTGTTCTGGGAACGTGGTGTCGCCGGCACCAGCGGTGACGACATCGCTGCTGCGGCGGGGCTCTCGACACGGACGATCTGGCGATACTTCCGCGCCAAGGAGAGCTGCGTCGAACCGGTACTGGCCAAATCCGCCGACCGGTTCATCGCCATCTTGAACCGCTGGCCACATGACCTGTCATTGGCTGAACATCTTGCCGCCGACGGAATTTCACATCCGATGTCGCCTCAAGACGTCGAGGACGAGATCAGCGCGATGCGGATCGCCACCATGACACCGTCCGAGCCTGCCCTTCGTACGTCGTACCTGATGGTGCATGACCGGATGGAGCAGGGCTTCATCCCGGTGATCGCAGACCGGTTGGGACTGCCCAAAGATGACCTCACCGTCCGACTGTGTGCCGCGGCCGTCACCGGCGCCTTCCGCGTCGTCGACGAAGACGTCAGCACGGCGGTGATCGTCGAGGGCAAGAAAGTCACTGAAGAGCAGGCGCTCTCGCTGATCGACCGCGCAATCCGCGATGCCACCAACGGGCGGCTCGGCGGTCCCGCCAAACCCCAATAGGAGCAAAATGGCACTGCCCGAACTCATCTCGGTAGAGGAATTCTTCAGTCCACCCGAACGTACCGCCGCCAGGATCTCACCGGACGGAACCAAGATCGCCTACCTGGCTCCGTGGAAGAACCGCCTCAACGTCTGGATCCAGCATCTCGATGACGATGCACCGCCACGCTGCGTCACAGCAGACGACACCCGCAGTGTCTACCTCTACTACTGGACCGACGACCCCCGATGGCTGCTCTATCTGCAGGACACCGGCGGTGACGAGAACTGGCATATCTTCCGCGTCGACCTGGACAACCCCGAGGCTCCCGCTGTAGACCTCACTCCATTCCCCGGCGCCAGAGTCGAACTTGACCTGCCCAAGGGCCGCCCCGGCAAGGCCGTCGTGCAGATCAACAACCGCACCCCGGAACTGTTCGACGTCTACGAACTCGACATCGCCACCGGCGAACTCACCCTGCTCGCCGAGAATCCGGGCAACGTATTCAGCTGGCTGTCCAGCAAAACCGGTGAGCTGTTCAGCTCGACACAGACAGTCGACGGCGATGTCGAACTGTCGCAATGGGTTCCGGGGACCAGATCGTTGCGGACCATCACCACCTTCGACGGGACCGACTATCCGCTCGGCATCCATCCGATCACCGTCACCCCAGACGGCACCGGTATCTGGCTGGGCGCCAACACCGGCACGGACCGCACGCGCCTGGTCCGCATCGACGTCGCCACCGGTGCCGAGACCGAGGTGGACAGCCATCCGGCCTACGATCTGGCAGCGCAGATGGTGCTGCCGTCACCACTGATCCTCAGCGAACGCACGGGCGAACTGATCGGCGCCCGCTACTACGGGGAACGCCAGGTGATTCATGCGCTCGATCCCAATTTCGCTGCGGTACTGGAGAATCTGACGAAACTGTCCGACGGAGACCTCGGCGGCATCTCTTCCGATGACAGCGAGCGGCGTTGGGTGGTCAACTTCACCCATGACCGCGACCCGTGGGCCACGTACCTCTACGACCACGCCACCGGCGAGAGCAAGCTGCTGTTCCGGCCGTATCCGAATCTGAATTCAGATTCATTAGCGCCGATGACGCCGGTGACCATCACCGCACGCGACGGACTGGAGCTGCACTCGTATCTGACCCTGCCCGTCGGGATCGAGCCGACCGATCTACCCACGGTGCTGCTGGTGCACGGCGGCCCGTGGTCGCGGGATTGCTGGGGCTTCCAGCCCGACGTGCAGATGCTGGCCAACCGGGGATATGCGGTGCTGCAGGTCAACTTTCGCGGCTCTACCGGTTACGGCAAGGCCTTCACGAAGGCCGCGATCGGTGAGTTCGCCGGCAAGATGCACGACGACCTGATCGATGCGGTGGACTGGGCCGTCAAGCAGGGGTACGCCGACCGCGACAAGGTGGCGATCTTCGGTGGCTCCTACGGGGGCTACGCCGCCCTGGTCGGCGTGACCTTCACCCCGGACGTCTTCGCCGCGGCCATCGATTATGTCGGAATCTCCAGCCTGGCCAACTTCATGCGCACGTTGCCGACGGTGGCGCGGCCGTTCCTGGCCAACAACTGGCACCGCTACGTCGGCAATCACGACGATCCGGTGCAGGAGGCCGACATGCTGGCCCGCTCCCCCATCACGAAGGTCGATCAGATCCGCACCCCGCTGCTGGTCATTCAGGGCGCCAACGATTCTCGCGTGATTCAGGCCGAGTCCGACAATCTCGTCGAGGCGCTACGCAACCGCGGCGTCGAGGTCGAGTACATGGTCAAGGCGGACGAGGGCCACGGATTCCTCAACCCCGACAACCAGATCGATATGTACCACGCGGTCGAGAAGTTCCTCGCCGAGCATCTGGGCGGGCGCGTTTAACTGCCGAACAGACGCAAATGTCCCCGACACGCCGGGGCGTGCGGGGACATTCGCGTCTGCTCGCGCAGAGAAAACTAGCCTTCGAGGATCGCGCGGGCCAGTGCGGCGGTCTCGGACGGCGTCTTGCCGACCTTCACACCGGCGGCCTCGAGGGCTTCCTTCTTGGCCGCGGCGGTGCCCGACGAGCCCGACACGATGGCGCCGGCGTGGCCCATGGTCTTGCCCTCCGGAGCGGTGAAGCCCGCGACGTAGCCGACGACCGGCTTGGTGACGTTGGCCTTGATGTAGTCGGCGGCACGCTCTTCGGCGTCGCCACCGATCTCACCGATCATCACGATGACCTTGGTCTCGGGATCCTTCTCGAACGCCTCGATGGCGTCGATGTGGGTGGTGCCGATAACCGGGTCGCCACCGATGCCGATAGCGGTCGAGAAACCGAAATCGCGCAGCTCGTACATCATCTGGTAGGTCAGGGTGCCCGACTTCGAGACCAGACCGATCGGGCCCTTGCCGGTGATGTTGTTCGGCGTGATGCCGACCAGCGACTCACCGGGGGTGATGATGCCCGGGCAGTTGGGCCCGATGATGCGGGTCATCTTGCCCTTGTCGACGTTGTAGGCCCACGCATAAGCGCTGTCCTGCACCGGGATTCCCTCGGTGATGACGACCAGCAGCGGGATCTCGGCGTCGATGGCCTCGATGATGGCGTCCTTAGAGAAGGCCGGCGGCACGAAGGCGATCGACACGTCGGCGCCGGTCTCCTTCATGGCCTCGGCCACCGATGCGAACACCGGCAGCTCGATGTCGTTGCCGTCTTTGTCCTTGTGCGAAACCTTGGTCCCGGCCTTGCGCGCATTGACGCCGCCGACGACCTGGGTGCCCGCCTTGAGCATCAGCGCAGTGTGCTTGGTGCCCTCACCACCGGTGATGCCCTGGACGATGACCTTGGAGTCCTTGTTCAGAAAAATCGACATTTGAAGTGTCCCTTACTTATTCGCCAGCTCGGCGGCCTTGTCGGCACCGGCGTCCATCGTCTCGGCCTGGATCACCAGGGGGTGGTTGGCCTCGGCCAGGATGCGGCGGCCCTCTTCGACGTTGTTGCCGTCCAGGCGGACGACCAGCGGCTTGTTGGCCTCGTCGCCGAGGATCTGCAGCGCCTTGACGATGCCGTTGGCCACGGCGTCACACGCGGTGATGCCACCGAAGACGTTGACGAACACGCTCTTGACCTGGCTGTCGTTGAGGATGACGTCCAGACCGTTGGCCATCACCTCGGCCGAGGCGCCACCGCCGATGTCGAGGAAGTTGGCCGGCTTCACACCGCCGTGCTTCTCACCGGCGTAGGCCACCACGTCCAGCGTCGACATGACCAGACCGGCACCGTTACCGATGATGCCGACCGCGCCGTCGAGCTTGACGTAGTTGAGGTCGTTCTCCTTGGCCTTGAGCTCGAGGGGATCGGTCGCGTCCTTGTCCTCGAACTCGGCGTGGCCGGGCTGACGGAAGTCGGCGTTCGCGTCGAGGGTGACCTTGCCGTCCAGCGCCAAGATCTGATCGTCGGGCGTGCGCACCAGCGGGTTGACCTCAACCAGGGTGGCGTCCTCCTTGACGAACACCTCCCACAGCTTCTGGATGGTCACGGCAGCGGCGTCGAGCACCTCGGCGGGCAGGTGGCCCTTCTCGGCGATCTCGCGCGCGAAGGCCAGGTCGACACCCTTGACGGCGTCGACGGGCACCTTGGCCAGCCGCTCGGGCTTGGTGGCGGCGACTTCCTCGATCTCCATGCCGCCCTCAACCGAGCACATGGCGAGGTAGGTGCGGTTGGCGCGATCGAGCAGGAAGGAGATGTAGTACTCCTCGGCGATGTCGCTCGCCTCGGCCACCAGCAACTTTTTGACGACGTGACCCTTGATGTCGAGACCGAGGATGTTCTGGGCGTGGGTCAGGGCGTCCTCAGGGGTGGCCGCGTACTTCACGCCGCCGGCCTTGCCGCGGCCGCCGACCTTCACCTGCGCCTTGATCATCACGGGCTTGCCGATTTCGGTGGCGATCGCCTTGGCGTCCTCAGCCGAGTCGGTCACCCGGCCCGGAGTCGTGGGGACGTTGTGCTTGGCGAACAGCTCTTTCGCCTGATATTCGAAGAGATCCATGTGCTTCCTAGATAGGCGTTGTCTGTCTGCGTTGACTTAAAACTGCCCGGTCCATACCTCGTGTGACGGGCCCGCTGGCACTTTATCCACCGCCGAGTGATGGCTTAGCATCACCTCCGGCTCATGTGGTAGATCTCACCGCCGAGCAGAGGTGATACGGATCACATTCCTACCCGGAATAGACCCATAAGTTGCCACCATCATTGGGATTTGGTTAACGTGCCTCTGGTCCAGATAACGTTCAGGTCACGACGAAGAAGGATTCTCGAGTCTTGCCGCAGCATCGTTCGTCCGCAGCTCCGCGAGGGGTGCCGACGGACGCGCGCCGCCGCCGACACCGCGTTTCCCCTGATGAGGTGAACGCTGCCGAGGTCACAGACGTCATCCCGTTCAGCGCCTTCGAAGAGTTCGACGAGCACTCCGAGGATCACGACTCCGGCGTTATCTATGCCCCCGAACTCGACGATCTAAACGACACCGACGACTTGGTGCCCGTCCGCCTTGCCGTGCCGTCCCGTTTCCGCCCGGAGGCCGGCAGCGAGCGCAGCTCCCGTTACGCATACCGCGACAGCCACACCGACGTGAGCGACGGCGTCGCCGCCACGGACGTGATCAACATGTCCGGTCGCCGTGGGGCCCACCGCAAGGAGCACGCCGGCGCCGTCAAGAGCCGCCTCATGATTGCGGCGATGGCCGCGGGCGCGACCGCCGCCGGCGCCTACTCGTTGGGCAACCCCACCGAGACCCAGGCCGACGACACGATCTTGGCCTCCGAGGGCACCCGCGTCGAAGGTGCGTCCGTCACCGGCTCGGTGGACGGCATGCAGATCGTCTCGGTGTCCTCGACCGCCGACACCTCCGTGCATGCCGAGGAGATCACCAAGGCCGCGGCCTTCGCCCAGGAACGTGCCGAGCGCGAGGCCCGGCTGTCGCGCCCGCTGTTCGTGATGCCCACCAAGGGCTACGTCTGGACTTCGAACTTCGGCTACCGCTGGGGTGTTCTGCATGCCGGTATCGACCTGGCGAGCCCGATCGGTACCCCGATCGTGGCGGTCTCCGACGGCGTCGTGATCGCCGCAGGCCCGACCGCCGGCTACGGTGCCTGGGTCAAGCTGCGCCACGCCGACGGCACCGTCACGCTCTACGGCCACATCAACACCTGGCTCGTCAGCGAGGGCGACCGGGTGATGGCCGGTGATCAGATCGCCACCGTCGGCAACCGGGGTTACTCCACCGGCCCTCACCTGCATTTCGAGGTTCTGCAGAACGGCACCAGCCGCATCGATCCGGTGCCGTGGCTGAACAAGAGAGGGCTCAGCGTCGGCAGCTATGTTGGCTGAGTGAGCGACGACCGTCAGTCAGCAGCCGATCACCCCGACGAAGACGACGACCGCACCCGCATCATCCGGCGCCAGCCACAGGACCCGGTTTCCAAACCTGTGCCGATCGCCGACGAGTCACACACCAGCATCATCCGGCGTCATCCCACGGGCGCCATTCCCACCGCAGCCGCCGCGGAACCCCAGACCGGGCTGATCGCCGGCACCATGGGCAGTGACGCCCAGACGGGCCTTGTCGGCACCACGGACGACGACGCCAGGACGAGCTACGTGCCACGTGCCCGCCCGGTGGCCATCCCCCGGACGTCGGTGAGCATCAACCCGCGTACGGCGATCGTGGCGGCCACTTTCGCGATCCTCAGCGGCTGGGCCACAGGCGTCATCGCCACCGACCTGATCGCGGGCTGGTGGCGGACCGACCGATTGTTCTGCGTGGCCGTCGGTTTCCTGGCCGCGATCTCGGCTGCAGCAACCATCGGAGGGCTCATCGCATTGTTGCTGCGGCGACGGATGGGCCGGCTGCTGGTGGTCGTCGGCGCGGTGATCGGCCTGTTGATCTTCGCCAGTTTGTTCATCGCCGGGGCAAGACTGCACCCCATCGTCTACGCCATGCCGGCCCTTCCGGTAGCCGCCATCCTGTTCACGGTGTTGCCCTCGACCGGCCGCTGGAGCGCGCGACGATAGGCATCCGGCAGGGCCGATGATCCGCTGTTAGGTTTGCGTGGTGCGTCCAATTGCGCTGACCACGATCACCCTCACCCATATATGTGGCCTTCTCGGGATCGTCGCGACGCTGCGGGCGCTCCTGGTGACCTGGTACACCATCGGCTACGGCTTCGGTACCGCTCCCCTGCGGTTCTGCCATTCGATCCTGAACCTTCTGGTGTTGACGGCCGTGACCGTTGCCCTGTTCGGCGGCGCCGTTCTGCTGAGCCGCGGTGACCGTCGCGGCCGCACGCTGGTGGTCGCGGCCACCTCGGTCGTGATCGTGCTGTCGCTCCTCGAGTTCGTGGTGTGGTTGGGCTCAGGCTTCGCGGCGTGGACGGATCAGGGTGTGCTCGGTGTGACGCGATGGGTCTGGTTCGCGCTGTCGATCATCACACTCGTTGTCGCGCTGCTCGCCGGAAGCGAAGCACCGAGTAGCGCAAACAATCCCGAGAGCGACGAGTACAGCGGCTCCCGAGCCGCCAACCTGCTCGTCGCGGCCCTGTCGGTGGCGATGGCCGCCGGCCAACTGTGGCTGGCCAAGAAGCAGTTCGACAACAGCTTGCTCTACGTCAGCGATTTGACCGACCTGCTGCCGACGACACCGAAGGCCACATGGACACTGGCGATGTTCGAACCCATGGCAGCCTCGATCGTCGCGGCGACAGTGCTCTTCATCGGCGCGGCACTGATGGCCGTCGGAGCCGCGGCCGGGCGGTACAGCGTCATCGCCGGTTGCACAATCATGTTGGCGCAGGGGATCTTTGGCTGGACCGATCTGGATCGGCTGTTCTACGAGATCGGGGCAAGTGACCTCACCGCGATCTTCGCACCTCGGTCCGCATCGGTGGTGGTGCTCACGCTCACGGTGCCCGTGGTCACCGCGGTGCTGGCGGCGACCGCACCAGCACGGACGGCTAGAACTTGACAGGCAACCTGGCCCAGCCGCGGACACTCGAGGTATGCGCGCGGAAAGCGTTGTCGTAGTCGACATCCCAGTCTGTCCACCGCTTGAGCACCTCCTCGAACGCCACCCGGGCCTCCAGCCGGGCCAGCGCCGAACCCAGACAGAAATGCAGGCCCTGGCCGAAGCTCAGGTGGCCGCCCGCGCGGTGGATGTCGAAGCGGTCGGGATCGGTGAACTTCGACTCGTCCCGATTGGCTGATCCGTTGAGCAGCAGCATGTATGAGCCTTCGGGGATAGCTTGCCCGTAGTGCTCCACGTTCTGGGCCACATATCGGGCCTGCACCGGCGACGGCGGTTCGAACCGCAATGTCTCCTCCACAGCACCCGGGATCAGGCTCGGATCAGCCGCCAGCTCGCGCCGCTGGTCAGGATGCTCGGCCAGGAGTTGCCCCATGAAACCGATGAGGCGAGCAGTGGTCTCATTGCCCGCGCCGGCAATCATCGCCGTGTAAGCGAGTACCTCGGTGCGGGTCAGCGGCCGCGATGTTCCGTCAGCTTCCTCGATGTGCGCGGTGAGCAGATCGGTCATCAGGTCATCAGAAGGATGCGAAGCTCGCCATTCGATGTATTCGGCGAACATCGTGATGGCGTCGGCGAAGATCGTCGGGCTCACCCCGTCGGCACTGGCATCGACCGAGGCGGCCGTGATGGTCTTGTCATTGCGGTCCCGGATGCTCTGCTGCTCTTCTTCGGGAATGCCCAACAGGTATCCGATGGTGCGCATGGGCATGAAAGCTCCGAGGTCGGCGACGAAATCCAGACCGTCCCGCTCGCGCAGGGGATCCAGTGCCTTCACACAGAAGTCACGTACCAGGTCCTCGACCGCCAGCATGCGCCGCGGCGTGAAGACTTTCGACAGCAGCCGGCGGTGCAGATCATGCAGCGGCGGATCCTCGAACAGCAGAATGCCCGGTGGTACCTCGATGCCGCTGAACAGGATGTCGGCTGTGGTGCCGCGCCCCGATCGGTAGGCCTGCCAGTTGGGCAGTTCCCGGGCCACATCGTCCCAACGGCTCAGCGCATAGAAGTTGTACTTCTCGTTGTAGTACAGCGGTGCCTCGCTGCGCATCCGCTTCCAAACCGGGTACGGGTTGTCATCGATGTCGTGGTCGAACGGGTCGTAGTAGAGCTCCACCGCCTGCTGCGTCGTCACCGATCCGCTTCCCCATCCGTGATACCAAATAGTTGTTCCACCGTACTGTGCGGCTCGCCGACCGGTCAATCACCCGTTCACAGCCACCTTCCAGTCAAGCTGAGCCAAACCGTCGACCCGAAATCGGACCCGGGCGTCTACTAGGGCGATTCGCGTGTGCTCACGCATGAGACCTTCGGAGGCCCGCTCCCATGCTCAACCGCCTGTTGCGCAACGCCTTTGCGCTTACCCTCATCGCCGCCGCCGTGTCCTGCAGCAGCAATGACGACGCCGATGGCTACACCCTTCGCGTGGGGGCCACCTCGGTGACGGGAACGCCCGCAGGCTCCCTGGGGTGGGGTGACAAGCAGGGCATCCTCACCGAACAGCTGAAGTCCGCAGGCGTCGGCAAGATCGAGTACTCGTTCTTCCAGTCCGGAAGCGACGTCGCCTCAGCCCTGTTCGCAGGTGCCATCGACGTCGCCGCCATCGGCGACAACCCCGGATTGCGGGCGCGCAGTCGAGACCCGAAAGTGGTTCTGCTGTCCCTTGATTCGATCAACGGTGACGCCTGGTTGGTGGGCGCCAAGGGCGGCCCCACCGAGATCAAGGGCCTGATCGGCAAGGACATCACCGCGCCGCAAGGCACCATCCGCGACCGCGCCGCCAGACAGCTCATCGACGCCGCAGGATTGAACGGACAGATCCACGTGCGCGACGTTCCCACGCCCGAGTCGATCGCCGGGCTGAGTTCCGGGAAGATCGACGCCGCCATCGTGACCGGTGCCAGCGCCGCCGAGCTGGAATCCAAAGGCTTCCCGATCATCGACAGCCTGTCCCGGCACGGCTTCGGCAGCACCGGCACCAACATCGCCCTTCGCTCGTTCACCGATGCCCACCCCGAGTTCGTCAGCGCCTGGCAGCAGGCGGTCACCACGGTCAACCGCGACATCACCGAGAACTTCGACGACTACCTGTCCTGGGTCGCACAGACCGACGACACCGAGCTGGAGTTCGTCAAACGGTCGACTCATGCCGATGAGTTCAACACCGAACCGTTCCCGCAGGTCGGCATCGACCAACTCGAGGCCGCCTACAAGTTCCTCAACGCCGACGGATCGTTCGACCACGAATACTCGGTCCGCGAATGGGCCGGAGCCAAGTCGTGACCACCGCCGCCATACGGCCGGCAGCCACCCGCCCGGAACTCATCGACGTCGTCGGTGGCCGCAATCGACGAAAAGGCCTGTGGGAACGCCTCCCCCGGCCGGTACGTCGTCTGATGGGCCCCGCGTCGATCCTCGCGATCTGGACCGTCGGCTCGGCCACCGCGATTCTCAACGCAGATCTGTTCCCACCGCCGACCCAGGTGGCCGCCACCGCATGGCGCCTGCTCGGCGACGGCCAACTCGCCACCCACGTCGGCGCATCGGCGGTCCGCGTGCTGACCGGCACGCTGCTCGGCATCCTCGTCGGCGTCGTGCTGGCGGTCCTGGCCGGGCTCACCCGCACCGGCGAGGACCTGCTCGACTGGACCATGCAAATCCTCAAGGCGGTACCGAATTTCGCCTTGACCCCGCTGCTGATCATCTGGATGGGCATCGGCGAAGGCCCCAAGATCGTGCTGATCACCACCGGCGTGGCGATCGCGATCTACATAACACCTACTCCGGAATCCGCGGTGTGGACCGGCAACTCGTCGAGATGGCACAAACGGTGGAAGCACCACGCCACACCTTGATCACCCAGGTGATCCTGCCGGGCGCCATGCCGAACTTCCTGGTCGGCCTGCGTCTGGGACTCTCCAGCGCGTGGCTGAGCCTGATCTTCGCCGAGATGATCAACACCACCCAGGGCATCGGATACCTGATGTCGCGCGCCCAGACCAACTTGCAGTTCGATGTCTCGCTGCTGGTGATCGTCATCTATGCCGTGGCGGGTCTGCTGTCCTACACGTTGGTGCGGGTGTTGGAGCGGCTACTGCTGTCCTGGCGCAACGGATTCGAGGGTCTCGGGGTACCGGCATGAGTTCTTCGGTCGTCGACGTCAGCGGCCTCAGCCGCGCATTCGGTGATCAACAAGTGCTCGACGAATTCGAATTGCAGATCGACGACGGCGAATTCGTCGCGATGCTCGGCCGGTCCGGATCCGGCAAGAGCACGCTGCTACGCGTGCTGGCCGGTCTCGACGATCAGGTCGCCGGCTCGGTGAAGGTGCCCCGCTCCCGGGCGGTGGTGTTCCAGAACCCGCGTCTGCTGCCGTGGCGGCGGGCTCTGGCCAACGTCACCTTCGCACTGCCCGACGCCGGACCCGACGCGCCCAGCCGCACCGCACGCGGGCAGGCCGCACTTGAGGAAGTCGGCTTGGCGGACAAGACGCGAGCCTGGCCGTTGTCGCTGTCCGGAGGTGAGGCACAGCGGATATCGCTGGCCCGCGCACTGGTTCGTGAGCCCGACCTGTTGCTGCTCGACGAGCCGTTCGGCGCGCTCGACGCGCTGACCCGGCTCAAGATGTATGGGCTGCTGCACGATTTGTGGTCCCGCAGACACATGGCAGTTCTGCACGTCACCCACGATGTCGACGAGGCGATCCTGCTCGCCGACCGGGTCGTGGTGCTCTCCGGCGGACGCGTGTCTCTGGACCGTCGCGTCGAGCTGCCGTTCCCCCGCACCCGCAGCGACGACGGCTTCGACGATCTGCGCCGCGCACTGCTCGCCGAACTCGGCGTCAGAGAGGAGGTGGGCCATGACCGTTCACGCTGACATCCAGAGCACCGACGTCCTGGTGATCGGCGGCGGGCCCGCGGCCACCTGGGCCGCGATCTCCGCCACCGAATCCGGCGCCCGGGTCATCCTGGTGGACAAGGGCTACTGCGGCACCAGCGGGGCGACCGCCGCCGGTGGCAACAACCTGTGGGCGATCGGCCCCGGCCCGCGTCGTGAAGATTCGGTGCGCGAACGTGAGCTGGCCGCAGGCGGGATCACCGACTCCGAGTGGATGTTCCGAGTCCTGGCGACCTCGTGGGACCGACTCGAGCAGCTCTCGGAGTGGGGTTATCCCTTTCCCATCGGCACCGACGGGCGCGAGATGCGCAGCAGCCTGCAGGGCCCGGAGTACATGCGGCGGATGCGTCGCAAGGCCCATCGCAGTGGAGTGCTGATCCTCGACCACCACCCCGCGCTCGAGTTGACCGCCGACAGCGACGGCGTCGTCACCGGCGCGACCGGCATCGCCCGCCAGCACGGGGGCCGGCCGTGGCACATCACCGCGGGCGCGGTCGTACTGGCCTCCGGCGGAACTGCGTTCCTGTCCGGAACATTCGGCACCAACGTCGATACCGGCGAGGGGCTGCTGATGGCTGCCGAGAAGGGAGCACACCTGTCCGGCATGGAGTTCTGCACCGCCTACGCGCTGGCCCCCGAATGGGGTGTGCACACCAAAGGCCGAATGCTGCAGTGGGGCAGCTTCTATGACGAGAAAGGTCGTCCGTTCACCACCCAGCGCGGACTGAGTGGCCGCCAGGACGCGCAGCGGGCACTGACCCGCGGTGAGCGGGTGTTCGCCCGGCTGGACCGCGCACCCGAACACATCCGCCAGACCATGCGCGACGCGCAGCCGAACTATTTCCTGCCGTTGGACAAGGCGGGTATCGACCCGTTCACCACGGCCTACCCGGTTCGGATGGTCTACGAGGGATCGGTGCGGGGTACCGGCGGCCTGCGCCTGATCGGGGCTGACTGTGCGACAACAGTTCCCGGCCTGTACGCCGCGGGGGACGCCGCGACCCGCGAACTCATCACCGGTTCACTGTCCGGCGGTGGCAGCCGCAACGGCTCATGGGCGATCGCCTCGGGAACCTTCGCCGGCCGCGGCGCCGCGGAGTTCAGCCGGACCCGTCGGTCGCGCCCGGCATCGGCGACACCGCCGACCCGGCCCGCACGCTCAGGAGCGCCCACTGTCGACGAAGTAGTGGCCGCCGTCCAGTCGCACATCCTGCCCCCACACCGCAGCTACCTGAAGTCGGCTGAACGACTTCAGGAATCGGCTGATGTGTTGGAAACCGTGTGGCGTGACATCTCCGACGGCCTGGCCCCGGTGCCGGCCCGCGAGGTCTACAAGCAACGCCAGGCGGTCGCCATGGTGGCCGCGGCACGCTGGATCACCGCCGCCTCCCTGGCCCGGCCGGAAACCCGCGGCCTGCACCGCCGTGAAGACCGGCCCGACTCGGATCACCGCTTCGAGCACCGCATCCTGGTCGGCGGCCTCGAGGAGGTCTGGACCACCCCCGATCCCATTGCACCTCAACTCATCTCTGCCGAGGCCGTGGCGTGATCGAGATCGTCAGCGCCGCCTCCTGCGTCAAGTGCGACGTCTGCGTCAAGGTGTGCCCCACCGATGTGTTCGACCGCGGCGCCGACGGCGTGCCCGTCATCGCACGGCAGTCCGACTGCCAAACCTGCTTCATGTGCGAGGCGTACTGCCCCACCGACGCGCTCTACGTCTCGCCGGTGTCCGTCCCCGTCGACGCCGAGAGCCCACATGCGTCGGAAGAAGCGGTGCGCAGATCGGGTCTGCTGGGCAGTTACCGGGAGATGATCGGGTGGGGCCAGGGCCGCACGCCGGGATCCCGCCTGGACCAGAACCCCGTGCTGACCTCGATCCCCCCGTTGGCCGAGCCACGCCTGGGCACTCCGGCCGAGCTCGCGGACGGACCCTGGCATCATTTGGGGCATGCCTGAGGACTCGCCAGTGGCCGACCACCGACCCGAGAAGGCCGACAGCAACCGATTACTGTGCGGGGCAATCATTTTCGCTCGGTTAGCGCTGGCCGTGGGGTTTCTGTCCGCCGTCGCCGACCGGTTCGGCCTGTGGGGACCTCCTGGAACACCGAATGTCGGCTGGGGCAACTTCGAGGCGTTCACCGCCTACGTCAAGGTCCTGGCGCCGTACCTGTCCGGAGCGCTCGTGGACATCGCTGCCTGGGGTGCGACGGTCATCGAGATCGTCCTGGCCGTGGGACTGCTCCTGGGCATCACCTTGCGGTGGGTGGCATTAGCCAGTGCAGCGACGCTGCTCGTCTTCGGTGTCTCGATGTTCTTCTTCGCCGGCTTCGAGACACCGTTCAGTGCATCTGTTTTCGCCGCTGCCGCGGCGGCCCTGTTGCTCGCCGTAGCGCCCGACGGCAGCCACCTGTTGCGACTGGGCCGGCGCGCCTAGGCCTGACCGCCGCCTCCCGGTGCGCGACGCCGGTGCAAGCCTCAGAGCTTTTGCACCGGCGCGTGATTGTGCATCAGCTTGACCCGACCCGCACTGCCGAAGTCGATCAGTGACATCGCCGATTCGCCCACGCCCGAGACCTCCTCGACCCGGCCCAGCCCGTACTTGTCGTGGGTGACTCGGTCGCCGGGCTCCAGGGTGATCACCGGACGGTTGCGCGCCGGCGCCGGCCGGGACGGCGACGGACGCGGGGTGCCATACCGGCCGGCGTTACCGACCGGGGCGCTCAGCGACGACGACGGCTGCTCGACGCGGCGCCAGTTGATCAGGTCTTCGGGAATCTCGCGCAGGAACCGCGATTCCGGGTTCAGCATGGGCTGACCCCACGACGAGCGCACCTTGGCCCGCGACAGATACAGCCGCTTACGTGCCCGGGTGATCCCGACGTAGGCCAACCGACGTTCCTCGGACAGCTCGTTGGGGTCACCCAATGCCCGCATGTGCGGGAACATGCCGTCCTCCCAACCGGTGACGAACACCGCCGGGAACTCCAGCCCCTTCGCGGTGTGCAGCGTCATCATCGTCACCACGCCGGCTCCGTCTTCGGGGATCTCGTCGGCATCGGCCACCAGCGACACCCGTTCCAGGAACTGGGCCAGCACCCCGGTGTCGGGGATGTCCTCGTCGACGGGCTCGCCTTCGCCTTGTTCGGCCAGCGCCCGGGCGTTTGCCAGGTCGGTGCTGAATTCGTGGGCGACGCTGACCAATTCGTTGAGGTTGTCCAACCGGGCCAGGTCCTGCGGGTCACTGGAGGCTTCCAGCTCACGGCGGTAGCCGGTGCGCTCCAGCACGGCCTCCACCAAGTCCCCCAGCTCGTCGTCGAGCTTGGCGCGCAGCGAGTCCAGCATCTCGACGAAGCTCGCGATGGCCTTCTCCGAGCGAGAGTTGAGCATGGGCACCCGGCCCTCGGCGGCGGCCTGCAGCGCATCGTTGAAGTTGGCACCGGTGTTCTCGGCGTACACCGCCACACAGGCTTCGGCCCGGTCCCCGATACCGCGCCGCGGGGTGTTGAGGATGCGGCGCATGCTCACCGAGTCACCCGGGTTGTCGAGCACCCGTAGGTAGGCCACGATGTCGCGGATCTCGCGTCGTTCATAGAAGCGCACCCCGCCGACGACCTTGTACGGGATGCCGGCGCGGATGAACACCTCCTCCAGCGCGCGCGAGGAGTTGTTGGTGCGGTAGAACACCGCCACGTCGCCGTATTTGAGGCCCTCGCTGTCGGCGAGCGCGTCGATCTCCTCGGCCACAAAGCGGGCCTCGTCATGCTCGTTGTCGGCGACGTAGCCGACGATCAGCTCGCCCTCGCCCTCCTCGGTCCACAGCCGCTTCTCGCGGCGGCCCGTGTTGCGGGCGATCACCGAGTTGGCCGCGTTCAGGATGGTCTGGGTGGAGCGGTAGTTCTGCTCCAGCAGGATGGTCGTCGCATCCGGGTAGTCGCGCTCGAAGTCCTCGATGTTGCGGATCGTCGCGCCACGGAACGCGTAGATGGACTGATCGGCGTCGCCCACCACACACAGCTCCGACGGGCCCACCCCGTCGTTCTCGTCGAGGTGATGCCCCACCAACTCCCGCACCAGCACGTACTGCGCGTGGTTGGTGTCCTGGTACTCGTCGACCAGGATGTGGCGGAACCGGCGCCGGTAGTACTGGGCGATCTGCGGGAAGGCCTGCAGGATGCCGACCGTCTCACCGATCAGGTCGTCGAAGTCCAGCGCATTGGCCGCCCGCAGCCTGCGCTGGTATTCGCCGTAGACCTGGGCAATGACGCCGGCCATCTCCTCGGCGGCCTCCGACGCCTCCGCCGCCGCCTGCTCCGGGCCGATCAGCTCGTTCTTCAGGTTGGAGATGCCATTGGCCAGCAGCCGCGGTGAATACCGCTTGGTGTCCAACCCCATGTCCTTGCCGATCATCATCAGCAGGCGCCGGGAATCGTCCGAGTCGTAGATCGAGAAGTTGGAGTTCAACCCGGGCAGCAGCGAGGCCTGGTTGCGCAGGATCCGCACACAGGTGGAGTGGAACGTCGACACCCACATGTTGCGGGCCCGCGGGCCGACCAGGCCGACCACGCGCTCGCGCATCTCAGCGGCGGCCTTGTTGGTGAACGTGATGGCCAAGATCTGCCCGACACCCACCTCGCGAGCCGCCAGCAGATACGCGATGCGCCTGGTCAGCACCGCTGTCTTACCCGAACCCGCGCCCGCGACGATCAGCAACGGCGACCCTTCATGCAGCACCGCCTGGCGCTGCTGAGGGTTCAAGCCGTCAAGGAGTTGGTCGATTTCTGAGGCGACGGGGGAAGTGGTCATCTTGCGTTCAAACTTACCGCTGAGGGGGGACAGTTTTGCGCTGGCACGGGCCGACTGGGACTATCAGCCTGTGCCTGAGATCGATGACCTGCGCCGGGAGATAGACGAACTCGATGCCACCATCCTGGCCGCCATCCAGCGGCGTACCGAGGTCTCCAAAGAGATCGGCAAGGTCCGGATGGCCTCCGGGGGTACCCGGCTGGTGCACAACCGTGAGATGAAGGTCATCGAGCGCTACAGCGTGCTCGGCCCTGAAGGCAAAGACCTGGCGATGCTGCTACTGCAGCTCGGCCGCGGCCGGCTGGGGCACTAGGTCGACTAGCCCGCCTGGCAAATTGCTGTAAAGACCCTGCGCTCTCGGCCCGGATAATTGGTGGGTGACAATCCGTGGGCGGCACCGGTGAGCGTGCTTGAGGCATTTCTGAAGACCTCACGCATGGCGCAGTCGAACTTCGGCAGCGGCACTCCACAACCGGGTACGCCGCTGTTCGAGAGCAGCGCCACCGTCCGCGCGGTCGAGAGCGACATGGCGGGAACCATCCCGAGTGACTCATGGACGGGCACCGCGTCCGAAGCGTATCTGGAGGCCAACAACAGGAACATCGCGAAGATGGGGGCGTTCGCCGCTCTGGATCAGCGTCTTGGCTCGCAAATCGATGCGTCCGCCTACGTTGTCAAACTGGGACGCGAGGATCTGCTCTCCGTTCACAATCAGGTGGTCGACTTGGCTAAGTCGGTTCCGCCAGGCCCCCTTCGGGAGAAGATGCTGCTGCCGATCGTCGCCGCCGGCATGGGCCAGATCAGCGAGATCATCAGCCGCACCACGGCTGATCTCTCCGACATCGGCAACGACATCACCGAAATCGCCGACGGGTACCAGAAGCTCGGAGCAGGTGAGGCCGCCGGATCGACGCTGGAGGACGATCCCCGTAAAAAGCTCGAAGAGATTCTTCGCGAGTACCAGGTCAAAGACGATCGGATGCTTCCCAAGTGGCTGCTCGACACAATCGGAGGCGTCCTCGGCGACGAAGTCAAAGGGGATGCCAACCTCACGGTCGGGGAATACCGCGTGCTCGCAGAACTGGCCGCAACCCAAGGCCCTTTGGCGGTCAAGGACTTCTTCGACATCAAGCAAGCTGCAATCGACGAGGCCGGCAGGAAGTTCCCGCCACCGGACGGCAACACCAGCGATAACCACACCGACGCGTTCCGGCACACGTATTGGAATGCGCTGATGACACAACGATTCGGTGAAGAGTGGACCCGCAAGTTCGCCACGGCGCACGAACGCCGCCCAGGCGATCCTGCCCCACGCGAGGCAATGGATCTGTACAACAACGAGATTGGCCGCCAGATCGGCATGGCCAACCCGAAAGCGTCACCTGAGGAACTCGCCGCTCAGGTGGAATCGGCGGTGCGAGGTGGCGACACCGTGATCGTGAGTGAGGACGGCGCAGGCTTGACCTGGAGCAACGACCCCAAATTGCCGATCGGCCTGCCTGGTGGCGATCCCAAGAACGCTCCACCCGGCGATCCCACCCCCTACCCCACTGAGGGACGAACCCCAGGAGTACCAGCATGACGCGAGCGATAGCCGCGATCGCTCTTGTTGTCACCGGTCTGCTCAGTGGATGCTTCTTCGGCTCCGGCAAAGACAACGGCGCCGATAGGCTGAAGGACACCGTCGCCGCCATGCCTGGTGTCACCAGCGCAGGGTTTGCGACAAACGACGCAGAGCTGGCCACCGTCACGCTGCCGAATCTCTTTGTGACGATGACAAGCGCGACGCCCGGGCAGATCCGGGCGGTCGTCGACACACTCAAAAACAATCCCCACGAGGATCTCGAGACGGTCAACATCCGTGTCGCCGAAAAGCCACTGATCCTCGTCAGCGGCACGGTCGCCGACCTCGATGCCCGTCAGTTCGTCGACGATGTCGAGCGGCTGCGTCAACTCACTCCGGCGGTGGGTCCGGCTGCGGTGGTGAAGTGGACCCGCGACGACATCCCGGACGGCAACCTCTATGTCTCACGCGAATCGCCGCTGCCGGTGACGCTCGCCATGATTCGGGAAAGCCTGGGCAGCATTGGTCTGGCCGAGATCTACCCGGGCGCATCGAGCAGCGTGCAGCGCTGGCGCATCTATTTTCCGTTCTCACCTGAGGAAGAACGCCGCGTCAGCTCTCAACTCGACTCGCTCCCCGTTCAGGTAGGCGCGGTGACGGTCAGTTCCGGTGTCATCACTGAGCTGAATGTCGCGGTCACCGACTTCCAGGCGGTCGAGCCAGCCATGAAGGATGTTATCGGCCGGCTAGGCGCCGGACCAGACTCGCCATTGATGTTGAGCTGGCAAGTCGGCCAGATCTTCCTTCCCGCGGCACCCGACGGGACCGTGCATGTAGGCGGTTGCGGGTATCCCGGAACGGCGCGCGGCGACAGCTTGTCGGCAGCGGAAAAGGAACTACAGCAGCGCCTGCGCGGGCAGTTCGACACCTGCCCTCGATAGGTCGACTAGCCCGCCGGTTTACCGGGCATCTTGAGCGAGTCGAGCAGCCACGGGGTCAGCCATTGCACTGCCTCTGAGGTCGGGTGCACACCGTCGCTGCGCATCCGCACGCCATTGATCTTCGCGGTGTACTTGCCGTCCGGGTTGAGTTTGGCATTGAAATCCAGGATCGACACGTTCGGCCGTTGCGCGACCACATTGCGCAGCATGGTGTTCCAGGCTTGCACCCGGCCCGGCTGATCTTCGGGGTACAGCGTGCCGTCCGACCGCTCGCCGCGCCGGTTGTAGGGCGCGGTGGTGACGACCACCCGCGCGCCGGTCGAGCTGAGGATGTCCAATGCGCGCTGCAACTCACCTTTGAGATAGGCGTCGTAGGCGTCGTTGCCGATGTGCGTCCACCGGCCCTTCCAGGTCCGGTCGACGACTTCCCAACGGCCGATCATCAACAGCACGGTTTGCGGGCGGTCATGGGCGATCCGTTGCGCCCAACGCTCCGGCCAGGAATCGCACTCGGGCTTCTGGTTCAGGGTCTCCCCCGCCGACCGGTAGGGGCCGCCGCGGGCGACGCCGCAGCCGATGGTCGTGTAATCGCTGAAATGGAAACCCGGAGTGGCAGGCAGATAGCGCATCAACGTCCAGGCCACCGAGTCGCCGAACACCGCAACGGTCTGGGTGCCGGGGGGTAGTGCCGGCGGCGGCCCCACCGGGACGGCGCGTTCGGCGCCGACGTCCTGCTCGGACGCGGCGGCGGCCATCACGTCAGGGCCCGCAGGGCGGGTCGGCACGCCGACCGGGACGACCGTCATCGTCACCACCGCGGCGGTGGCCACCGTCGCCGCCGCCAACCGCAGCATCGGGACGTGCTGAGGACGCCAGTGCCGGACCGGTTGCTCGATCGCCCACCACGACACCCACGACACCGCGATCGTCACCGCGCACCGCAGTGCCAGCAGCGACCAACCTTGCAGCCCGGTGCGTTCGCCGTTGAGGATCTGGAAGATCGGCCAATGCCAGAGGTAGACGCCGTAGGAGATGACGCCGAGGGTGACCAGCGGGTACCAGGCCAACACCCGGGCCACGTAGCCGTCCTGATCGAGGGCAACCGGGGCGACGACGAGCACCGCGCCCAGGGCCACCACGATCAGGAGGCCATGATGGAATTCGTCGGCACTGCCGGTCGCGAAGTGCGCGGCGGCCGCCAGCACGGCCACCCCGATCACCGGCAGGATCCAGGCGATCCAGCGCCGCCACCGGGTCCGGATCAACGTGCCCGACATCGTCAACGCCGACCAGTCGCGAACCAGCAGTGCCGCGGCAGCCGCGCCGATCAACAGGGCCTGCGCGCGAGTGTCGGTGCCGAAGTACACCCGGTTGAGCTCACCGGCATCACCCGACATCACGATCGCCAACACAGCCGAGCCGACCACTCCGAGCACCGCGAGTACGAACACCACGCCACGCACCGCGCCGGCCGAACGGCGGCGCACCAACAGCGCGGCGGCCAACACCAGCAGCGGCCAGATCACGTAGTACTGCTCTTCGACAGCCAGCGACCAGGTGTGCTGCAACGGTGACGGCGGCGCGCCCTGACTGAAGTAGTCGGTGTCGGCGGCGACGAAGACCCAGTTCGCCATCCAGAAGAACGCCGCGACCGCGTCCTCGCGAAGCGAGGTCACCGCATCCGACGAGAACAAAGGACGGGCGATCACCACCGCCAACGTCATCAACACCATCGCCGGCAACAGGCGTTTGGCCCGCCGGATCCAGAAGCCCTTGAGATCGATGCGCTCTGTGCGTCGATACTCGTCCAGCAGCAGCGAGGTGATCAGGAATCCGCTCAGCACGAAGAAGACGTCGACGCCGATGAACCCTCCGGCCACGCCCGGCACCCCACCATGGCCGGCCAGCACCAGAGCCACGGCGACGGCACGGATGCCGTCGAGTGCGGGTATGTCGCGCCGGATGGAGGCACGCCGACGCCGGCTGGCAGCACGGACCGGCGCCGCAGTCACGTAAGCCCTCCCGTCTTGGCGTCCGAGCCCCAGAGTTTAGGGGGCATCGGGCGCCGAGTCGGGAAGGCGCGACGGAGCGCTAGCGGGTCAGCGCAATATATTTCGTGTCGAGGTACTCCTCGATGCCCTCGATGCCGCCCTCACGGCCGAACCCGGACTCCTTGATGCCGCCGAACGGTGCGGCCGCATCGGAGATGACACCGCGGTTGATGCCGACCATGCCGGATTGGATTCCCTCGGCCACCCGCAAGGCCCGATCCAGCGACTGCGTGTAAACGTAAGCAGCCAAGCCGTATTCGGTGTTGTTCGCGGCGGCCACACCCTCGTCCTCGGTGTCGAAACCGGTGATCGGGGCGACCGGACCGAAGACCTCCTCTTTGAGGATCCGGGCATCGGCGGGCACATCGGCCAGCACGGTGGCCGGGTAGAAGTTGCCCGGACCGCCGGGCGCGACGCCGCCGACGGCGACCGTCGCCCCTTTGGACACCGCGTCGGAGACGAGTTCGGTGACGGTGGAGACCTGCTTGGAATTGATCAGCGGGCCCAATGTGGACGACGGGTCGATGCCCTTGCCGAGGGTGAACTCGCTCATGCGTTTGACGAGCTTGTCGGTGAACTCTTCGCGTACCGAGTTGGCCACGTGGAACCGGTTGGCTGCCGTGCAGGCCTCACCGCCGTTGCGCATCTTCGCCAGGATCGCCCCGTCGACCGCCGCATCCACATCGGCGTCGTCGAACACGATGAACGGGGCGTTGCCGCCCAGTTCCATCGACGTGCGCAGCAGCTTGTCCGCGGACTGCTTCACCAGGGCCTTGCCCACACCTGTCGAGCCGGTGAAGGTCAGCTTGCGCAAGCGGCCATCGTCGATCAGTGCGCTGGTCACCACACCCGGGTTGCTGGTCGGCAACACCGAGAGCACACCCTTGGGGAGGCCGGCCTCATCCATCAGCTTGGCCAACAGCAGCATGGTCAGCGGGGTTTCCTGTGCCGGTTTGACGATCATGGTGCAACCCGCGGCGAACGCCGGCCCCATCTTGCGAGTGCCCATGGCCAGCGGGAAATTCCACGGCGTGATGGCGTAGCACGGGCCGACAGCCTGTTTGGTGACGAGGATGCGGCCGGTACCCGCCGGTGCCGGGGTGAAGCGGCCCGCGATGCGGACCGCTTCTTCGGAGAACCAGCGGAAGAACTCGGCACCATAGGCGACCTCGCCCTTGCTCTCGGCCAGCACCTTGCCCATCTCGAGAGTCATCAGCGCGGCGATGTCGTCGGCTCGTTCGGTGATCTTCTCGAACACCGAACGCAGGATCTCGCCCCGTTTACGCGGTGCGGTCGCGGCCCACTCGGCCTGGACCGCACATGCGGCGTCCAATGCGGCGACGGCATCGGCGGCTGTCGCGTCGCCCACTGTGGCCAACACCTGGTCGTCGCTGGGATCCAGCACATTGAACGTCGCTGCGGCCTGGCGTTCCTCACCACCGATCCACAGACCCGTGGGTACGGATGAAATCAAGTCTTCAATGGCCATACATCCATCATGTACACCTTCACTTCGAGTCCCGCATTAAGGTCGAGAGAATGAGTGCTGACATCACCGCAACCCCGGCCTGGCAGGCATTGTCGAAGCACTATGACGAGATCGGTGACCTCCATCTGACGGAGTTGTTCGCCGAGGACCCGAACCGCGGCACCGAACTCGTGCTGACCGTCGGCGACCTCTACATCGACTACAGCAAGCACCGCGTCACCCGGCGCACCCTGGAACTGCTGGCGGATCTGGCCCGCGCAGCCGGGCTGGAAGCCCGCCGCGACGCGATGTTCGCCGGGGAACACATCAACACCTCCGAGGACCGAGCGGTCCTGCACACCGCGCTGCGGTTACCTGCCGACGCATCGTTGACCGTCGACGGCCAGGACGTCGTAGCCGATGTGCACTCTGTATTGGACCGGATGGGCGACTTCACCGACCGGATACGCAACGGTGAGTGGAGCGGCGCCACCGGCGACCGCATCAAGACCGTGGTGAACATCGGCATCGGCGGTTCGGACCTGGGGCCGGTGATGGTGTACGACGCACTCCGTCACTACGCCGACGCCGGCATCAGCGCGCGCTTCGTCTCCAACGTCGACCCGGCCGACCTGGTGGCGACACTGGCTGATCTCGACCCGGCCACAACACTTTTCATCGTCGCCTCCAAGACGTTCTCCACCCTGGAGACGCTCACCAACGCCACCGCCGCCCGGCGATGGCTGATCGACGCCCTCGGCGAAGACGCCGTGGCCAAGCACTTCGTGGCGGTGTCCACCAACGCGAAGCTGGTGGGCGAGTTCGGCATCGACACCGCCAACATGTTCGGGTTCTGGGATTGGGTCGGTGGCCGGTACTCGGTAGACTCGGCCATCGGGCTGTCCGTGATGGCGGTGATCGGCCGTGAGCGCTTCGCCGAATTCCTGTCCGGATTCCATCTGGTCGACGAGCACTTCCGCACCGCCCCACTGGCCGAGAACGCTCCCGCGTTGCTGGGGCTGATCGGGCTGTGGTATTCGAATTTCTTTGGCGCACAATCGCGTGCGGTGCTGCCCTACTCCAACGACCTGTCCCGCTTCGCGGCGTACCTTCAGCAGCTGACCATGGAATCCAACGGCAAGTCGGTACGGGCCGACGGTAGCGCCGTGAGCACCGACACCGGTGAGATCTTCTGGGGTGAGCCGGGAACCAACGGCCAGCACGCCTTTTATCAGCTGCTGCACCAGGGCACTCGCTTGGTGCCGGCCGATTTCATCGGCTTCTCCGAACCCACCGACGACCTGCCGACCGCCGACGGCACCGGCAGCATGCACGACCTGTTGATGAGCAACTTCTTCGCCCAGACCCAGGTATTGGCCTTCGGCAAGACTGCCGAAGCGATTGCGGCAGAAGGCACACCGGCCGCTGTGGTGCCACACAAGGTGATGCCGGGAAACCGACCGACGACGTCAATCCTGGCAACCAGGTTGACGCCGTCGGTGGTGGGCCAGCTCATCGCCCTCTACGAACACCAGGTGTTCACCGAAGGAGTCGTGTGGGGTATCGACTCCTTCGACCAGTGGGGCGTTGAGCTGGGCAAGACCCAGGCCAAGGCCCTGCTGCCGGTGATCACCGAATCGGGATCACCTGGCAAGCAGTCGGACTCATCGACCGATGCCCTGGTGCGCCGTTACCGCGTCGAACGCGGACGCTCGGCCTAGGGCTGGTCGCAGGCTGGCTCAGCCGGGCAGGTCAATGGTTCGGCACGGACCGCCCGGAACACAGGCGACGCCGCCACCGGGGCCGGCTTCGGCCCACGGACCGCCCGGAACACCGGCGGAAACGTGGCCGTCAGACCCGGCCTGCGCGCCTGGGCCACCGGGCACCTCGGCGCCCGCACCCTGCGGACCCGCCGACGGAGTACAGGGGGTGCCGTCCGGGTTGTAGCAACCCGGGGCCGGCGGAGCCGGCGGCGGCGGTCCGGGCTCAGCGAAAGCCACCGGAGCGAAGGCCACAGCACCTGCTGCAGCGCCTGCGAACAACATCGAGGTAATCAACTTTGTGGTCATGGGACAGGGCTACCCACGTCCACTTCGAGCCCAAACCTGAACGTCCGCCACAGTGGTCCGGATCATGCTGGTGATTCAATCCGGCCGGCAATGGGAACCCGTTCCGTGCTCCACAGAAAATGTGGACCGACCGAACTGGGGGTTCAACGATGTCAACGCACCGACCGATCTTGACAACCTGCAACAACGGCGCCTGGCCAACTATCCGCAAGTGGTCGATGACAGTCGGTGTGGGCGTCGCGCTCACCGCGGCACCGCTGCTGGCGGGGTGCGGCTCGAGCGACGACACGGCTCCGGCATCCTCGGTCGCAACCACGACAGTGACCACCCCGGAACCCACGACCTCTCCGGCTCCGGCTCCCGGACCGACCGGTACCGGCGGCCCAGAAGGCGGTAGCGGCTCCATTCCGGGCGGCCCGACCGGTGGCGGCGGCCCCGGTGGCGGCGGCGGCATGATTCCGGGCGGCCCCACCGGCAGCGGCGGCCCCGGTGGCGGCGGCGGTTCAATCCCGGGGGGCCCGACCGGTGGTGGCGGCCCCGGCGGTGGCGGCGGCTGCGTTCCCGGCGTGGGTTGCGTACACGTCCCCTGACGCCAGGTGAAGCGCTAGGCGAAGCGCTTGGTGTACTTCGGTGGCAGCAAGCGCATCACCTGCGTCAACGGAGCCCAGGGCCAACGCGGCACCACGGCCCGGCCTTTCTCCCGCTCGATGGCCTCAACCATCGCCCGGACGCCGGTTTCGTTGTCCACCATGAGCATGGTGGTCGCCGACTTGGCCGTCATCTCCGACTCGATGTAGCCCGGCTCGACGACAGTTACCCGGATCGGGCCCTTGTCGTACTCGGCGCGCAGCGACTCACCGAGTGACGTCATCCCGGCCTTCGATGCGCAGTAGGCGGCCTTGCCACCGGGCACGCCGGTGTTGCCGAGCACCGACGAGATCAGCACCAAATGACCCTTGCCCGACTTCTTGAACATCTCCAGCGCCGTCTCGATCTGCACCAGCCCGGCGATCAGGTTCGTCTCGATCGTCGCCTTGTTCGCCCACGGCTTGCCCTCGCCCAGCGGCCAGCCCTTGCCGATGCCGGCGTTGACGATGACCCGATCGATGCCGCCGAGTTCCTCGGACAGCTCGCCGAAAACGCGCGGCACGGCCTCATGGTCATTGACGTCCAGCGCGGCGACAGCGACTTTGATGTAGGGGTGCCGGTCGGCCAGTTCGGCCTTGAGCTCGTCGAGCCGCTCGGTGCGGCGGGCACACAGGGCCAGGTCACGGCCCTTGGCCGCGAATTGGCGGGCCATGCCCGCGCCCAGCCCGGAGCTGGCACCGGTGATGAGGATCTTCTGACGGGTCATCGCTGCAGGATAACCGAGTTAAACAACTGTCAAAAACGGGGCCGCTACTTCAGCAGGCGTGACATCCTCCGGTCCGCCAGCACCTTGCCACCGGTCTGGCACGTCGGGCAGTACTGGAACGATTTGTCGGCGAAAGACACTTCCCGCACCGTGTCGCCGCATACCGGGCATGGCAGTCCGGTTCGGGCATGCACCCGCAGGCCAGACCGCTTCTCCCCCTTCAGCGTTGCGGCCTGCTGCCCCACCGACCTCGCGACCGCATCGGTGAGCACCGAGATCATCGCGTCGTGCAACGCGGCCAGCTGGGCGTCGGTCAGCTTGCCCGCCGTCGCGAACGGCGACAGCTTGGCCACATGCAGGATCTCGTCGCTGTAGGCGTTACCGATGCCCGCTATCACCTTCTGATCGGTGATCACTGTTTTGATCCGTCCGGAATTGCCTGCCAGCACGCCGGCCAGCCCGGCCGAATCCAGCGACAGCGCATCGGGTCCCAGCGCGGCGATCTGCGGTACCGCCATCGGATCGTCGACCACCCACACCGCCAACCGCTTCTGGGTGCCCGCCTCGGTCAGGTCGAAGCCCACGCCCTCGCCCAGGTGCACGCGCAGCGCGATCGGGCCCTTGCCCGACGGCTTGAGCGGCGCCGGCGACAGCTTGTCGGACCACTTCAACCACCCCGCCCGGGACAAGTGCGTGATCAGGTGGCAGGGGCCGACCTCGAGACCGAGGTACTTTCCCCACCGATTCGCCCCGGTCACCGTCTGGCCGTGCAACGCCGTCGTCGGCGGGTCGAACGTCTTGAGCACCGACAACGCGGCCACGTCGATGCGGGTGACCTCCCGGCCGGTCGCATGTCGGCGGAGGTGATCGGCCAGCGCCTCGACTTCGGGCAGTTCAGGCATGGCTCCAGTGTGTCAGCGAAACGCCGAGCATGCTGTAGACATGTCCGACCGGCCTGCGCCCCCAGCGATCAACCCGATCCGGAACATCTTCTTGATCAACAGCGTGCCGCGGCGGTGGCCGTTCGCCCTGCGCGCCGGAATCTGCATGGCCGTGCCCGTTCTCGTGGGGTGGCTGGCCGGGGACACCACGGCCGGGCTGATCGCCACCATCGGTGGGTTCACCTCGCTCTACGGCAGCGGCCGCCCCTATTTGAATCGCGGCATATACCTCGGGGCGGTCGCGGTGTGCTTCGCCGCCGCGGTAGCCCTCGGTGATTGGGCGTCGGCAACGCCGTGGCTGGGCGTGGCCACCGTCACCGCGATCGCCGTGGTGGCCACCCTGGTCTGCCACGCGCTGAGCATCGGCCCGCCCGGCGCGTACATGGTGGTGCTGGCCTGCGCGGCCGGCACTGGCACGCCGGCGACATTGCATCTGAGTCCGGCCCATCACGCCGCACTCGTCCTGGCCGGGGGCGCGTTCGCCTGGCTGGTGCACATGTCCGGCGCGCTGATCCGACCCCGCGGGCCGGAGAAGGCCGCGGTGGCTGCGGCAGCGGGCGCCGTCGCGGCCTACCTGGAGAACCCCACGCCCGATACCCGCCACAAGGCCGCGCTCCTGTTGCACACCGCCTGGGTCACCCTGGTCAACTATCAACCAGTACAACCGAAACCCGACCAGGCGCTGTATCGGCTGCGTGTGGTCAACCGACGGCTGCACGTGCTGTTCGCCGAAGCCATGCGGGCCGCAGACACCGGAGAGCCGCTGGCGTATGACGGCGTGGCCCTGGCCCGTCACCTGGCGACTCTGCCTGCCGACGCGGTCACCGATGAGCATGGCGCCGAAGGGATTCCACTCGGCCGGCCCAGTGCACTGCGACTGCTGCGCCGTGCCCTGACGCCGGGTTCGGTATCGCTGCAACTGGCGGCACGGGTAGGGGTCGCGGTCGCGATCTCCGGTGTGATCGCCGTGCTGATCTCGCAGGCCCTGACGATGACGCACGCCTATTGGGCGATGGCTGCCGCGGTACTGATGCTGCATCAAGGTTTCGACTGGCAGCGCACCGTTGCCCGTGGGGCGGAACGCACGCTGGGCACCTGGCTCGGACTCGGTGTCGCCGGGGCCATTCTCGCCTTACACCCGCAGGGCCTGTGGCTGGCGCTGGTGATCGGCGCACTGCAGTTCGCCATCGAGATGTACGTGGTGCGCAATTACACGCTCGCCGTCGTCTTCATCACCCCGGCCGCACTCACCATCGCCTCGGGCGGTCAGCCGATCGACAATCTCGGCGAACTGCTGCTGACCCGCGGTAGCGACACCCTGATCGGTTGCGCGGTGGCCCTGGCGGTCTACTGGGCGACCCAGCGGCTACGCCATCCGACCGGCCTGCACACTGCGATCACCGCCACGCTCGACGCGGTGACCGCCACCCTGCCTCACCTGGCCGCCGACGACGCCACCTCCGCCGCAGCCCGGACGGCGCGGCGCGATCTACAGTTGCGCGCCATGGAACTGCTCCCGGCCTACGACGCGAGCATCGGCGGGTCAGCCGCGCAACGCGTTGGGGCCGAACGCACGTGGCCGACGGTGGTGGCCACCGAACAACTCGCGTACCGCACGTTGGCGGCCTGCTGGGGCGCCGAGCGTGACCGCGACACAGACGCGGGCGCCGAGGCCGCCGCCGACACGGCAGCGGCACTCAGCGAGCAGGTGTGTGCCCTACGCGAGGGCCTTGACCAGCGACAGTAGCCAGCTGACCAACGACAGCACGATGGCCGCCCAGATGGCAGTCCACCAGAACTGGTCGATGTGCAGGCCCCAGTGGGTGGTGTGGTCGGTGATCCACGACGTGATCCAGAGCATCAGAGCGTTGATCACGATGTGGATCAGCCCGAGCGTGAGGATGTACAGCGGGATCGACAGGATCTGCACGACGGGTTTGATGAACGCGTTGACCAGACCGAAGATCACCGCGACGACGAAGATGATGCCGACCCTGGCAATGGTCGTGTCACCACCGATGAAGTAGATCCCCGGCACGATGAGAGTGACGACCCAGAGCGCGAATCCGGTTATCGCGGCGCGCAGGAGAAATGAGCTCATGGCGGACTAGTCTGCCGAGCGCAGCAGGTACGTGTCCATGATCCAGCCGTGCCGGGCCCTCGCTTCGGCGCGTGCAGCTACGATTTCGGCGCCGATATCGCCGACCGTTCCCGCATAGAGCAACTCATCCGGCGTGCCGAGATAAGCGCCCCACCAGATCCGGGTCTGCGGCGGGCATTGCGCGAACGTGCAGTCCGCGTCGAGCATCACCACGGCGCTGCCGGCCAGGCCGTGCTCGCGCAATTGGCGTCCGGTGGTGATCAGTACCGGTTCGCCTACGTCGTTGAGGGGGATGCGGTGCCGGGCGGTGAGCACCTGGATCGCGGTGATGCCGGGAATGACGTCGTACTCGAAGTCCACATATTCGGCGACTTTGTCCAGGATCCGCAGGGTGCTGTCATAGAGCGACGGATCGCCCCAGGCAAGAAAGGCCCCGACGCCGTCGGGCCCGAGTTCGGTTTCGATGGCCGCGGCCCAGATGCGGGCCCGCTCGGCATGCCAGTCCGCCACAACTCGGCGGTACCCCGCAACGTCTGCGGCCTCGGCACGCGGCGGGTCGACCAATTCGACGAAGCGGTAGCCGGGTTCGGTGATGAAGCGGTCGCAGATCTGCTTGCGTACGGCGACCAGCTCATCGGTCGCGCCTCGGCGCGGCCCCTTGTCCATCGCGAAGAAGACCTGGGTGTCGTTGAGCGCGGAAACAGCCTGGGCCGTGACGAAGTCCGGATCACCGGCCCCGATTCCGATGACGTGGATGCGACGCACTGTCGAAGGTTATCCGAACCGGAACCGGGTACCCCAAGTATCCGGTACCCGGGGTATTGACATCACGCATTGTCGGTCCCTAACGTCGGAGTGAGGGGGACCACAAACGAAGGGAACGTCAACGGTGACAACTTCGGTCAGACCCGGCGCAGGCTCGTCCAACGCCGCACGGCGGGACGCGTTTTCCGAACGCCTGCTCAAGGGTTCAGTTCGCAAGTCCTACGCGCCGGTGGTGGACATCGACTGGCAGGCGCCGATCGATCCGGACAAGTTCTTCCTGCCACCGCGGATCGTGTCACTGTACGGAACCCCGTTGTGGGACAAGATGTCTCGTGAGGAGCAGATCGAGCTGTCGCGCCAGGAGCTGGCGAACACACTGTCGGCCGGCATCTGGTTCGAGAACATCCTCAACCAGTCGCTGCTGCGCAAGATGATGCACCAGGACCCCACCTCCAGCTCCACGCACTACGAGCTGACCGAACTCGGCGACGAGACCCGCCACATGGTGATGTTCGGCAAGGCCATCGACAAGATCGGCGCCAAGCCGGTGACGCCGCGGCTGTACCAGCGGATGATCATCAACACCCTGCCGTTCTTCTTCCGCGGCTCGGTGCTGTGGGTGGCCGCGCTGGTCGGCGAGGAGATCTTCGACTCGCTGCAGCGGCAGATGATGGACGACCCCGAGTTGCAGCCGATGGTGCAGCGCCTCATGCGCATTCACGTCACCGAGGAAGCCCGCCACATCCAGTTCGCCCGGGACGGCCTGCGTCAGCGCACACCGTCGATGCGCTGGTACAAGCGGGCCTGGGTGGCCAACCTCAACGGTGTCGGCGGCTACTTCTTCCGCTACCTGTTCACCAACAAGGTGCAGTACGCGCGCATCGGCCTCGACGCCCGCGCCGCCCGCCGGATGGCGCGAGCCAGCGCCCACCGCCGCGAGGTACAGATCTCCGGATTCGCCCCACTGGCCGCATTCCTCGAAGAGGTCGGGCTGATGGGCCGCCTCGGCCGGCGCATGTGGCGGCGGTCAGGCTTCCTCCCAGCCAAGACGCCGCCCTTGACGGCCGCCTCCGGTTCGGCCACGAGCGTGGAGGCCGACCTCACCGAAGACGTATACGACGGTTTCGCCATCCTCGACACCGGTGACGGCGATCGGCGGGTCCACGTGCGGCTGACCGGCCACCTCGATCCGATCGACGGCCAGTACCACTGGCGCGGAACGATTCTCGATGCGCCCAGCACCGTGGTGGCCGGGCCGGTGCGGCTGAGCATCGGTGCCCGCACCGTCGACGCCCGCATCACCGAGCGCACCTCGCAGGGCACGCACACGGTCGCCGGGATCGGTGAGCCGCCGTTCCCACTGGACGGCGCCGACGGGTCCGAAGTCAGCGCCGCCGGGTAAGCACCGAGCGGCCGAGCAAGCCGGCCGCGAAAACCGCCCCGGCGATCCCCGAGATGAGCAGCGGCAGTTGGCCGGGCTGACCTGGCACGGCAGTCCACGTCAGCCCGGCCCATATCCCCGCGCCCAGCACGGCAAACCCGCTGAGCCCCTGGAAGACTCCTTGCGCGCTGCCCTGCAGGTCGGAGCCGACCAGGGACGACACCCACGCCTTGCTGACCCCGTCGGTGCACCCGGTGAACAATCCATAGGCTCCGATCAACAGCCAGGCCATGAGCGGATCGGTGGTAAGCCCCAGCCCGGCGTAGCCGATCGCGAAGAACACCAGCCCGATACCGAACACGGGCAGCCGGCCGATCCGGTCGGCCAGCAGCCCGGCCGGGAAGCTGGCCAGCGCGTAGACGGCGTTGTAGGTGACGTAAGCCAGGATCACCTCGACCACTGAGAAGCCGATCTCGTTGAGCCGCAACAACAGCAGCGCGTCGGGAAAGTTCACCAGGCCGAATGCCACCAGCACGGCCGTCACCCGCCAGTAGCGTCCGGGCAGGTCGCGCACCCTCGAGAACACCGGCTGACGCTGTTTGGCCGGACCCGGAAAACGTTTCCCCCTGCCCCTTTCGGAGACCAGGAACACCAACGCCACACTGAGCACCGCGGGCACCACGGCCACCCACAGCAGTGGCGCGATCTGGTGGTCGAGCATTTCGTAGGCAGCCAGGCCCAGCAGGGGACCGACGACGGCGCCCATGGTGTCCATGGCCCGGTGAAACCCGAAGACCCGGCCGCGGGCAGCGTCGTCGATATCGGCGACCAGTAGCGCATCGCGGGGCGCCCCTCGGATGCCCTTGCCGAGCCGGTCCACGACGCGGCCCGCGAGCACGCCCGACCACGCACTCGCGGCGGCCACCATCACCTTGCCCAGCGCGGCCATGCCGTAACCGGTGGCGATCAGGGGCCGCTTGGAGAATCGGTCACCGAGCGGGCCCGCGGCCAGCTTGGTCATCGCCGCCGCACCTTCCGCAGCCCCCTCCACCGCCCCGACCACCGCGGGCGGGGCACCGAGGACGACGGTCAGATAGATCGGCAGCAGCGGATAGAGGAGTTCGCTCGCGGCGTCCTGCAGGAAGGACACGGCGGACAGCACCCGGACGTTGCGGGTCAGCCAGGCAGGCACCCGGTCATCATGCCTGCCATTGCCCCGGCTTATCGCGGTTGGCGAAGCGTACGTTGGGTACACGGCAGGTGAGCCAGTCATGACAGACAGAGACGAGCAGATGGGACTGATAGCCGTCGGCGCATCGGCCGGCGGCGTCGAAGCGCTGACCCGATTGGTTGCCGGCTTACCTTCGGACTTGGCGCATCCCATGGTCGTCGTACTGCATCTGCCGGCCGATGCCCCCAGCGCTTTGGCCCGGATACTCGACCGAGCGGGGCCGTTGCCGGCCACCAGCGCGACCCATGATGCCGAGCTGAAATCGGGCACCATCTACGTCGGCGTGCCTGACCGCCATCTCCTGGTCGAAGACCACCGCATCCTGTTGACCGAGGGTCCGACCGAGAATGGGCACCGCCCCGCCATCAACGCACTGTTCCGTTCGGCCGCGCTGGCGTACGGCCCGCGCGCGGTCAGCATTCTGCTCTCGGGTGTCCTCGACGACGGCGTGCTCGGCTCGGCCGCGATCAGGTCAAGGGGTGGCGTCACGGTTGCCCAAACACCTTCTGACGCATTGTTTCCCGCGATGCCGGCCAACGCGATTGCAGCCGGGTTGATCGACCACCAAGTTCCGGTGGCGCGAATGGGCGAGCTGATCGCTGTGCTGGTCAACCGAAGCTTCCAGGAGTACGACATGGAACCTGACGCCTCCATGGAATTGGAGAACCGCATTGCCATGGCGGCGCGCTTCACCACCGACTACGACACCGAAGCGCTGGGCCCGCCGTCCGGCTACATCTGCCCCGATTGCCACGGCTCACTGGCGATCGTCGGTGAAGGCAACTACCGCTGCCGAGTGGGCCACGCCTGGACTCCTGACGCCCTGCTACAGGCCCGGGACGAGGAGGTGGAGCGGGCGCTGTGGATCGCCCTGCGCAGCCTGCAGGAGAAGGCCAAACTGTCGCGCAGGCTCGCTGAGAAGGCCAGCACCGGCTTGATCGCTGACCGGTACACGGAGTTGGCAGTTGAGGCTGAGCACGCGATTGCGGTACTCACCGAACGGTTGTCGACTGTAAGCCAAACCCGGGAGGACAGCGGTGGCTAATGCCCGCAGCACCATCGCGGTGACTGGGCGGATCCATGACCGGGCCGCCGAACTGACGGTGACCGGAACCCTGGACGGCACCACCTACCGCGAGTTGCGCGACACCGTCATCAAGTCGGCCTTGGACGAGCCGACCGCGGTGATCGTCGATGTCACCGAACTGGCTGTGCCCACTGAGTCGGCGTGGTCTGTGTTCACCAGCGCCCGTTGGCACGTCAGCGTGTGGCCCGATGTCGCGATCCTGCTGGTCTGCGGGCAGTCGGCGAGCCGCGTCGCGATCGCCCGCAACGGCATCACCCGCTACGTCGAGCTGTTCCCGACGCTCGAGGCCGCACGAGCGGCGGTATGCGTCGGCGATACCGTACAGCCGCGACGACGCGCCCGCGCCCAGCTGCCGGCCGTTCACTCCAGCTTGCGTCGGGCGCGTGCGCTGACCGCCGAATGGCTGCTGGCCTGGTCGCGCAGCGAGATGATCGCGGTCGCCGCGTTGATCGTCGACGTGCTCGTCGAGAACGTGCTGGAGCACACGCAAAGCGCACCGGCCCTGATCATCGAAAGCAGGGGCTCCACAGTGACGATCGCCGTTGAGGACAACAGTCAGATGCCGGCCGTCAGGCACGAACATCCCCGTCGAGGTGCCGGAGCGGTCTCCGGGCTCGCGGTGGTCGCCGCCTTGTCCCGAACCTGGGGTTCCACTCCGACGTCGACCGGTAAGACCGTGTGGGCCGTCGTCGGTCCTGAGAGCGCCCTCTAGTCCCGAGTAGTGTCAGCCACGACATTCCAGCAGCGGATCCACGGTGGGCGGGCATGAAACAGGGCGACACGGAAACGACCGACGAAGCCTTCGAGGCGCTGCTGCGGTACATGCGGGATTCTCGCGGATTCGACTTCACCGGGTACAAGCGCACCTCGCTGATGCGACGGGTCCGCCATCGCATGGATCATGCGGGATACGACACCTATGAGCAGTACCTCGATGTATTGCAGGCCAGCTCTGACGAATTCTCCGCTTTGTTCAACACGATCCTGATCAACGTCACGGCATTCTTCCGGGACCCGGACGCTTGGGAGTACATCCGCACCGACGTGATCCCTCAGATGCTGGCCGAACGGGGGCCCGACGACCCGATCCGGGTGTGGAGCGCGGGCTGCGCTTCAGGTCAGGAGGCCTACACGCTGGCAATCCTGCTAGCCGAGGCACTTGGCCCGGACGCCTTCCGCCAGCGGGTCAAGATCTATGCCACGGATATCGACGAGGAAGCCCTCACCGAGGCCAGGGCCGCCTCTTACGACGAGCGGGCCGTCGAGTCAGTGCCTCCCGATCTGCTGGCGCGATACTTCGAACAGCTCAACGGTCGCTACGTATTTCACAAAGACTTGCGACGCGCGGTCATCTTCGGTCGCAACGACCTGGTCAAAGACGCCCCGATCTCCCGCGTCGATCTGTTGGTGTGCCGCAATTCGCTGATGTACCTCAATGCCGAGACGCAGCGAAATGTGCTGGGACGTTTGCATTTTGCGCTCGCCGCGCAGGGAACGCTGTTCCTCGGACACGCCGAGATGCTACTGAGCCACGCCGACCGCTTCACCCCGCTGAACCTCAAACACCGCGTGTTCCGCAAAGCCGCGGGCTCGCACACCGGGCTCGAGCGCTACGATCCCGCGGCATCGATGTACGACCGCCACGGTGAGCTGCCCGGTCTTACCACAGTGCGCGAGTTGGCGTTTCGGGCCAGCCCGGTGGCACAGATCGTGGTCACAGGGGAAGACACCGTGGCCATGATCAATCAGCAGGCCGAGTCGATATTCGGATTGTCCGCTCGTGATATCGGTCGGTTGCTGCGCGACCTGGAGGTCTCCTACCGCCCGGTGGAGCTGCGGGCGTACATCGAGCAGGCCAAGGTCGAACGCCGGTCTGCTCGGATCCAAGAAGTGAAATGGCAGCGCCCCGGATCGGAAACGGTGTGGTTCGAAATCCACGTCAATCCCTTGGTGGACGCCGACAACGGCTTATTGGGCGTATCGATCGTGTTCTTCGACGTCACCGCCACGAGGGCCCTGGTCGACAAGGTGGTGCAGACCAACCGGCAACTCGAAGCCGCGTACGAAGAGCTGCAATCCACCAACGAAGAACTCGAAACCACCAACGAAGAACTGCAGTCGACGGTCGAGGAGCTCGAAACCACCAACGAGGAACTGCAGTCGACCAACGAAGAACTGGAGACGATGAACGAGGAGCTCCAGTCGACCAACGACGAGCTCCACACCATCAACGACACGCTGCGGGAACGCAGTATCGAACTGGACGATGCCCGCACCTTCCTGGACTCCTTGGTGAACTCGATCCACCTCGGCATGGTGGTGGTGGATCGGGAGATGCGCGTGGTGGTGTGGAACCGCTACTGCGAAGAACTGTGGGGCCTGCGCGCCGATGAGACCGCCGGTGTGCCACTCACCTCGTTGGATATCAACCTGCCGCTCGACACGGTTCGTCCATTGATCGGCAATGCCTTCGTCGATTCCGACCAGACCGGCGAGGTCGTCGTCGACGCAGTCAACCGTCGTGGCCGTGCTACTCGCATCAGGCTGACCTGCACGGCATTCCGCTCGCAGGAGGGCACCGTCAAAGGCGCCCTGCTGTTGATGGAGGACCAGGCCTAGCGAGCTCAACTCTCGTCGGCCACTGCCGCCAACTCGTCAAACGCGGCTGCTTCGTGATGGCGCGCGGCCTCTGCGCGATGCCGCTCAGCGGCGTCCAGATGCCTTTCTGCGTCGCCGTTGCCGGCGAGCATCGCGGCCTGCTCGTGGGCTGCCGCGGCCCGGCGATGCGCCTGGCCGGCCTCCAGGTGGCGAAGCGCGGCCGAACGGTGTGCGGCCGCCGCCTTATGACGCGATTCCTCGGCGCGTAACCGCGCGGTCGCAACGTCCTCGGCGGTCGGTGCCAGCCCTTGGGCCAGCTCGGCACGCCGCTGGGCCAGCTCCTCACTTCTCGACCGGGCGGCTGCGGCACGGCTCCCGGGGCCGGCGGCGTCAGGTCCGTCAGTTGTCTCCGGCGCAGCCATTATGCTCCGCCCGGACGATCTCGTGCGCGATATCGACCAGGGGGGTATTCGAGTTCTGGGACAGCCGCTTCAACACTTCGAATGCTTGGACAGCGTCGATCTTGAAGCGCTCCATCAACATTCCCTTCGCCTGGCCGATGATGTCGCGGGTGGCCAGTGCGCTGCGGAACTGCTGGTCGCGCCGGGCTAGGTTCCAAGCCAGCGCGACGTGCGTCGCGACCACCATTCCGGCCTCCACAGCCGCGCTGTCGAAGACCTCAGCGGTCTTTGCGTAGAAGTTCAACGCTCCCATGGTGTGATGGTCGGCATAGAGCTGGTAGGACACGACCGAGCGGATCGGCGTCATAACGGCAACGTCGCGGCAGTAGTCGGGCCAGCGGGTTTCGTCCTGGATGTCGCCAATCTTGATGACGTGGTGTTCCCACGCCGCGCTCAGGCAGGGACCCTGACCCCAGCGTTGTTGAATCTCGTCGAGAATCTTCGGATATTCGTGCGTGGCCGCGGCCGAGCGAACGGCACCGCTGCGGTCAGCAATGGTGAGCCCCGCGTATTCGGCGCCCGGAACGTAGTCGGCCGCACCCATGACCAGGTCTGCGAGCACCGCGTCGGCGTCGGCGGGCGAATGGTCCTGGGTCACCCGGATCAATTCGTTGACCTGCGATGCGATCATCTGTTCCCGGCCCAATGACATCAGCTGCGCTCCACTCGGATCAGGTCCATCGAGCTCAACTCATCCTGCGCCGAACCTTTCCCGCCCGCAACCATTCGGACACGCTCCAGGGACTGGATCCGGCGCTGGACGGCACGTTGCCGGCTCAGCGCCCGTCGACGGGCGTCCACGGCGACATTCATCCGTTCCGCAGCAGTACGGCCCATGCTTCGCACACTACTGGAGGCAGGCCATCGCGCCATTCGACTCCGAGAGAACTAGAACACGTTCTAGTGTGTACTGCATGCGGTTCACCTATGCCGAAGCCATGACCGACCCCACCTACTACATACCGCTGGCCCAGGCGGCCGAGGCGGCCGGCTATCACGCCATGACCATTGCCGACAGCGTCGCGTACCCCTTCGAATCCGACTCGAAGTACCCCTACACGCCCGACGGCAACCGGGAGTTCCTGGACGGCAAGCCGTTCATCGAGGCCTTCGTGATGGCATCTGCCCTGTGTGCGGCGACCACCACGCTCAAGTTCAACTTCTTCGTCCTCAAGCTGCCGATCCGCCCGCCTGCCTTGGTGGCCAAGCAGGTCGGGTCGCTCAATGCCCTGTTCGACAACCGGCTGGGGCTCGGTGTCGGCACCAGCCCGTGGCCCGAGGACTACGAATTGATGGGTGTGCCGTTCGCGCGCCGCGGCAAGCGTATGGACGAGTGCATCGACATCATCCGCGGCCTGACCAGCGGTGACTACTTCGAGTACCACGGCGAGTTCTACGACATCCCCAAGACCAAGATGACCCCCGCACCGTCGCAGCCCGTGTCGATCCTGGTCGGCGGGCACGCCGAGGCAGCCCTGCGGCGTGCCGCCCGCAATGACGGCTGGATGCACGGCGGCGGCACCGATGACCTCGACGTCCTACTCAAACGACTCGACGAGATTCGAGCGGAGGAAGGCCGGACCGGACCGTTTGAGGTCCACGTCATCTCCGCCGACGCGTATACGCCCGACGGCATCAAACGGCTTGAGGACAAGGGCGTCACCGACGTGATCGTGGGCTTCCGGCTGCCCTACATCAAGGGCGATGATCCCGAGCCACTCGATCGCAAGATCCGTCATCTGGAGAAGTTCGCGGAGAACGTCATCGCCAAGGTGTAGGCCAAGGGGGTTCATCGCGCATCGACCAATGGATTTGAGGGAACACTCGCCGCGCCGTTAGCGTTGCACCCGCCGTTCTCGCCAACGCTGTCCGAGAGCTTTAGTCCGTGCCCCCTCGGAAAGCCTGCGAATGACGACCTCCCTCGAACGTGCGCGTGCCATCGTCGCGCCTGATCCCACCGTCCGGATGCTCGCGGTGTTCGCCCTGGCCCTCGGCGGCTTCGGCATCGGCACCACCGAGTTCGTCGCGATGGGTCTGCTGCCCGACATCGCGACGGGCTTCGGCATCAGCGAGCCCACCGCCGGTCACGTCATTTCCGCCTACGCACTGGGCGTCGTCGTCGGAGCGCCCGTCATCGCCGCCCTCACCGCACGCTGGCCCCGCAAGGCCCTGCTGCTCACCCTGATGGCGGTATTCACCCTCGGCAACCTGGCCAGCACGCTGGCGCCGACCTATCCGACCCTGGTGATCGCCCGGTTCGTCGCGGGTCTACCGCATGGTGCGTTCTTCGGGATCGCGGCGCTGGCCGCCGCCCATCTGATGGGTCCGCAGAACCGGGCCAAGGCCGTGGCGTATGTGCTGTGCGGACTGACCATCGCGACCGTTCTGGGCGTGCCGCTGGCGTCCTGGCTCGGCCAAGCCCTGGGCTGGCGCAGCGCGTTCGGCCTTGTGGTGGGCGTCGGCCTGATCACCCTGGCCGCCCAGTGGCGGTGGCTGCCCCAACACCTACGGACCATGCACGTCACCAGCCCGCTGACCGAACTCGGCGCGCTGCGCCGCCCTCAGGTGTGGCTGGCGGTGTTGGTCGGCATGATCGGCTTCGGCGGCATGTTCGCGGTGTACACCTACATCAGCACCACGATGACCGATGTGACCGGCTTGTCCCGGTCGATGGTTCCCGTCGCGCTCATGGTGTTCGGCCTCGGCATGGTTGCCGGCAACCTCATCGGCGGCCGGCTGGCCGACGCCTCTGTGATCCGGGCGCTGTATCTGTCCTTGGGCTCTCTGGCGGTGCTGCTCGCAGCGTTCTCGCTGGGCTCGCACAACCCGTGGACCGCGCTGCCGCTGCTGTTCGGCGTCGGCATGGCCGGCTCGGCAGTCGGTCCCGCGCTGCAGACGCGGTTGATGGACGTCGCCCACGACGCCCAGACGCTGGCCGCCGCGCTCAACCATTCCGCCCTCAATATCGGTAATGCGACGGGCGCCTGGGTGGGCGGCCTGGTGATCGCAGCAGGCCTCGGCTACACCGCACCGGCGGCTGCCGGCGCCCTGCTGGCCGTCGGCGGATTGCTGGTGTTCACCGTGTCGGTGGCACTGCAGCGCCGGAGCTCTACTCCTCGATGATGTGGACCGCAGCCTCTTCCGCGGAGGCCGCGCCACCGTTGATGCCGACGTCAGTGCCGAGCAGCTCGGCCTCGTCGTCCTCACCGAAGCCGGCATCAGGGGCGACCAGCCGGCCCGAACGCTGACCGCCGACCTCGTCGTCGCCGGCCTGCTCGTCGGGGGAATCGTCGTCGTCGAGCTGCATCGCCGGATCGGGCTCTTCCTCGGCCAGCTGCTCATCGAGGGTCTCGTTGTCGCGGGGTTCGCGCCAGCGGTCCGGTGGTGAGTAGCCCTCGTCGAGCAGGTCGTCGACACCTCGGTCGATCAGGGTGTCTTCCTGAGTCAACTGGTCTTCGTCATCGATGCTGTACTCGTCAGAACTGCTCATGATTCAACGATGGCACAGATCCGTCACAGTGACCGGCTGATGATCTCTTTCATGATTTCGCTTGTACCGCCGTAAATCCTATTGACCCGAGCCGCCGCGTAAGCCCGGCCGATCGGCAGTTGGTTAGTGGAAGATTCCGTCCGGAACCGACGGATGGGTTTGACGCCAGAATTCCCACACCGGGTTGGTGGCGCCGACGCTGGACTCGATCAACGCCGGTGCGGAGCCGCCGGACTGGAACAGCCCGTCGAATCGGTTCGACGCACCGCCGTTGGCAGCCGCCTCGGCCAGAGGGGTACCACTCCAGTCGATCTTGGTGCCGTCGGGCTCTTGGATCGTCGCACTCAAGTACGTCCACCCCTGTTCCGCATTGAACTTGGTGGGCGCGAGCTTGACGGGCTTCCCGAGTTCCTTCGCGGCGGCGTTCGTTGCGGTTTGGAGCATGGCGTTGCCCTCTGCCGAGGCTGGGTCGACCGCATGCAGGCCTTGCGACGATCCCGGGTCTGCCGAGGTGCACGCGGCCGTCATCATCGATACGGAAACCAGCAGTACCGCCACGCCAACAGCCGAGCGCAGCTTCCACAGAGCCATACCCCAAGGGTATTCGACAGCCGAACCGGGCTCGACACACATCTTCACGCCCGGCAAATGCCCGCCCAACCGAAACTCATTGCACGCCAGCACCTCCGAAGCCGGCCTCCCGCTCAGCCCGGCGCAGCACCACCACGAGAGCGAGGCGGCGGCGAACCCGCCTGCCATCGACCACCACTCACTGGGGAAAGGTGACCCGCTTCCTGAGAAATTCCGCATTTTCAGCTGTGAATTCTGGAATTTTCGAACCCAGTTCCCAATTAGACGTAGTAGGTGGCAACCGGAAGTAGTGGGACTTCTGGTGCCGCCTGCAACGGAGGGTTGGGAAATGAAGTCATATACCATCGCCACATTAACTGCGGGCGGGTTGGCCGCCGCCGGTTTCCTCGGGGGCGTCGCCGCTGCCGCCCCCACCGAACAGTCAGCCGAGCAGACCGTAAAGAGCCTACAGACCAGCGGATATCACGTGATCGTCAACCGCACGGGCGCCGCGCCACTGGCCAATTGCACCGTACTCGGCGTACGCCAGGGCCAAACGATCGCCACCAATGACTCCAGGGGCGGCAGTTCCATCAACACCACCGTCATTTCAAAGACAGCATATGTCGATGTCGCCTGCTGAGTGAGGAATAAAACAGGGAGCACATTTGTTTGATCCGCCAAACCGCATGTAGCTGTTTGGTGAAATCTCGATGTCCGCAATCGGCCGCACAGTTTGTGCGGCCGATTGTCATTTGCCCGGCAGTTGCGGTGAGCGTCGCGTCGAATCGACTTGTCGGGGGGTCGGCGTACGGTACCGAACATGAGTTCGATATTGGCATCCGAGAGGGATCTCGAGCGGTCGATCGTCGGCGAAGCCCTCGATCACCTCAACGCCGCCTGCAAAGAAATCGATGCGCTGTCGGTGCATGCCCTGACGCGCTCGGAGCTCCATGAGGTGTTGAGTCGGCTCGACGCCGGGGAAAAACGTTTGGCCACCGCGCAACAACGGCTGCTGGGGCGCATGGTGGCCACCGAGACCGCGTCGCCGCCGCGGTTCGATCCGGCCGCCGTGCTGGCCCGAAGACTTCGGATCTCGCCGGCCGAGGCCCGCCAGAGAATCGCGGCGGCGGAGCAAACGTCCGACTGAGGGTAGAACCGAGAAGTTCGGCGCCGGGCGCAGTGGGGTACCCCATCGGCTGTGGCATTCGACATCACCCCCACAGCGGCGCAACATGACCTCGCCCGACGGGCACACGAGTTCGCCGAGCAGGTCATCAGGCCGGTCGCCGCCGAATATGACCAGCGGCAGGAGTTTCCGTGGCCGGTGCTCGAAGAAGCCGCCACCCAGGGCTTCTACAGTCCACTGTTCTACCGAGACCTGATCGGCGACCCCACGGGCCTGTCGCTGCCGATGTTCATGGAGGAACTGTTCTGGGGCTGTGCCGGGATCGGCTTGGCGATCGTCATGCCGGCACTCGCGCTGTCGGCGATCGGACAGGCCGCCTCACCGGAACAGATGCTGCAGTGGGCACCGGAGTGTTTCGGCACGCCGGGCGACCTCAAGCTGGCTGCGCTGGCGATCTCCGAACCCGAAGGCGGCAGTGACGTACGAAACCTCCGCACGTATGCCACCCGGAGCGGATCGGGACCGGACGCGGACTGGATCATCGACGGCCACAAGATGTGGATCGGCAACGGCGGCATCGCCGATGTGCACGTCGTCAATGCGGTGGTCGACAAGGATCTCGGCCACAAGGGGCAGGCCCTGTTCGTGGTGGAGGGTGGCACGCCTGGCCTGGAGATGGTGCGGAAACTGGACAAACTCGGCTGCCGTGCCTCGCACACCGCCGAGCTCAAGTTCAACGGTGTCCGGGTACCGGCCGGCAATCTGCTCGGCGGACAGGAGAAGCTCGAGTACAAACTGGCACGTGCCCGCGAAGCGGTGGAGGGTGCGCGGCATTCCGGCTCCGCCACCCTGGGCACCTTCGAACAGACCCGGCCGATGGTGGCTGCGCAGGCGCTCGGGATCGCCAGGGCGGCATTGGAATACGCCACGGAATACGCGAACCGTCGGATCGCGTTCGGTAGCCCGATCATCGACAACCAGGGCGTGGCCTTTCCGCTCGCCGACCTGGCCACCCAGATCGACGCGGCCCGGCTGCTCACCTGGCGGGCGTCGTGGATGGCCGCCAGCGGCGTGCCGTTCGAGCGGGGCGAGGGGTCGATGTCGAAGCTGGCCGCCAGCGAGGTTGCAGTCAGAACCACCGAGCGGGCCATCCAGACCATGGGCGGCTGGGGTTACATCACTGACCATCCCGTCGAGAAATGGTACCGGGACGCCAAGCTGTACACGATCTTTGAGGGCACCAGCGAGATCCAGCGCATGGTCATCGCGCACGCTCTCGGCGCCGCCGACGGAAAGCCTCCACTACACGTCGACTTGGAGCCGTCCGGTGGGCCGTTGAACCGCTGGTTCGGTCGCGGGACGCCGCTGCGCACCCGGGCCGCCAACACGGCGCTGTCTGCCAGGGATCGGGTGCCCGATCCGGTCATGCGGCTGGCGATGAAGGTGATACAGCCGCCCCGGAAGTGAGGTCGCCCGATAGATTCGACGGCCATGACCGTCACCGTCGACGCGCTCGATGTCGCCGATCCGCCGGACGCCTGGGCGCGAGCGGGATTCAATGTAGATCCCGATGGCACCTGCCGGGTGGGCCACGTGCGCATCCGTCTCATCGGCGACGATCGCGGCACCGGCATCACCGGGTGGGCACTGCGCGGTCTGCCGGGGCAGGGATCGGTCGACGACCTCGACGGCGTCCCCACACGGCGATCGGCAACGAACATCGCAGACCCCGGCACCCACCCGAACGGCGCCACCGCGATCGACCACGTCGTGCTGTTGTCCCCGGACCTGCGCCGCACCGTTTCGTCGCTGGGCGCCATCGGCGTGCAACCGCGCCGGGAGCGGGACGCCGAATTGGGCGGCCGGCCTATGCGGCAAATTTTCTTCCGGCTCGGGGAGCTGATCCTGGAGGTCGTCGGGTCGCCGGAGACCGCGTCGGACGGTCCCTCGAAGCTCTGGGGGATCACGTATGTCGTCGACGACATCGACGCGACCGCCGCCTTCTTCGGCAACCACACCGCACCGATCAAGGACGCCGTACAGCCGGGGCGCCGGATCACCACGGTCCGGAACCGCGACTTCGGCATGTCGGTCCGCACCGCCGTGATCTCGGCGACTCCACGCCGTTGACGTGTGTCGGGGCGCCGACCACCCGATGTCGTTGCCTATCCTCAGCGCATGACCGACGCCGGACCCCTGAAACACGACGTCGTCGTGATCCACACCGACGGGGGCTGCCGGCCCAACCCCGGGCCTGGTGGATGGGGTGCGGTGCTGCGCCACCGCGAGCATGTACGCGAGATGTACGGCGGCGACCCCGGCACGACGAGCAACAACCGGATGGAGCTGATGGCGCCGATCATGGCGCTCGAGGCGCTCACCCGGCCCGTGGTGGTGCATCTCCACACCGACAGCACCTACGTGCGCAACGGCATCACCAAGTGGGTGCTCGGTTGGGAACGCAACGGCTGGCTGACCGCGGCGAAACAGCCGGTGAAAAACGTCGACCTCTGGCAGCGGTTGCAGGCTGCCTGCGCGCAACATCAGGTCGAGTGGTTCTGGGTGAAAGGTCATTCAGGTATCGCCGACAACGAACTGGCCGATGAGCTGGCGACCCGCGGACTACTGGAGGCGGTCGCCGGTTCTCGCGATCTCGTTCACTGACTTCGGCCAGGTTCGGCGATCGTCGCGAGCAGACCGTCGACGAGTTCGTCTGCCGTGGTGTGCCACTTGTCGGTGTCGAGAAGGCCGCTGGCTTCGAGCCCGGAGGCACCGTGCGCGGCGGTCAGCAGGATCGCCGCGTGACGGCTCGCGCTTTCCTCACCGACGACAGTCGTGACGATGGCGAGGAACCGGTCGCACATGCGTTGAGCCGCAAGCGCGATGGGCTCGGGATCGCGGAGTGCCGGACTGAACATCAACTTGTACAAGTGGGGCCGTCGACGGCTCAGTCCGACCACAGCGAGCAGTGCCGCTCGCAGTGTCTCCGTGGGCGACAGCTCCGAATCGTGCTGCAGCGCCTGCATCTCGTCGCTGATGAGCTGCCAGCCCTCGGCGGCAACCGCCGTCAGCAAGCTTTCCTTGTCGGCGAAGTGCCCGTAGGGCGCGCCTCGGCTGACCCCGGCCCGTGCACCGACTTCCCGCAGGGTCACAGCGGCCGGGCCTCCGGTGTCCAGCAGTACAGCCGCCTCGTCGAGCAGGGCACGGCGCGTGGCAGCAGCGGTCTCGTGGCGGGTCATCGGCATCGGGTCACCCGGCGGCCGGCAAGGCGCCGAACACCCCGGGATTGCCGGTCTGAATTCGAGAAGTGAGCTTCAGCTTCGAGATTCGCCAACCGTCGGCGGTTCTGACGAATGAGTTCGTGTAGTAGCCGTACACGGTCTGCTCAGTATCTCCGTCGGCCGTCGCGTTGTGGTGGATGGCGCGGACGTAGGCGACGACGGTCGCGTGGTCGTCATCGTCGAAGGTGACGGCGAGATTGGTGATCATGTGCTGGGTCGCGGTCAGCGCACTCATCACCGGAGCGATCATCGCGACGAAATCATCGGCGGAGAGGTGCGCGGGCGGGGTGCCGAAGACGGAGCTGTAGTCGCCTTCGACTTCGTCCGTGAAGCAGCTGCGGAACAGTTGCCAGTCCCGCGAATCGACCCCGGTCGCGTACCGGAGCCGCACGTCGCTGATCTCTTCGCGATCTAGAAGCCGCTTCAGGCGGGCATCCGCGACAATTTCATGTGACATCGTCATACAAAAAGCATGCCTCATTCATATGACAGCGTCAACCGAAGGGTCTGACTTCACTCCCACACCACCTCATCCGGCGTCTTGTCCGGGCGGAGACCTCGCCAACTGGGCTGGCGCAGCCGGTGATCCGAGGTCCGCTCGCTGTAGCGGACCTCACCGACCAATTCGGGCCGGACAAAGGTGACGCCCTTGGCGTCTAGCTTGGGCAGCGGTGCGTCGAACGGCGATTCCTTGGTGTGCAGGGGTTTCAGCATGCCCTTGAGCTTGGTCAGTTCCTTCTCGGTGAACCCGGTGCCGACCCGCCCGGCGAACTGCAATCCGTCGGGGCCCGGCACCCCGAGTACCAGTGCGCCGATCCCGCTGCTGCGCCCGCCCTCACCTTGGCGCCACCCACCGATGATCACTTCCTGGGTGTTCCAGATCTTGTCCTTGATCCACGACGCCGAACGCCGGCCCGGCTGATACGTCGAGTCGCGCTTCTTGGCCACCACACCTTCGAACCTTTGCTCGCGGGCATGGTCCATGGCTTCTGGGCCGTCCCCGGGCAGCGGTTCGGGGACGATCAGACCCCCACCGATAGCTAACGCCTCCAACAACTTTCGCCGGTCGGCATACTTGGCCCGCAACAACGACCGGCCATCCAGCCACAAGATGTCGAACGCCCAGAACTCCACCCGGGTAGACCGGGCCCGGTTCTGCATCTCGCCGAAGCTGGGCACCCCACGGTCATCGAGTGCCACCGCCTCGCCATCGAGAACAACGTGGTGATCTGCCAGATCGGCTGCCAGCGCCTGGAACTGGGGGTACTCCGCGGTCACGTCGCGCCCGCGACGCGAACGGAGTTGCAGCCGACCGTGATCGGCATCCACCAGCACCCGGTACCCGTCCCACTTGCCCTCGAACGCCCACTGCGTCGCCTTGAGCTTGTCGACCGAACCCTCGGTGGCCAGCATGGGTGCGAAGTCCTTGGGGTCGGGCGTCGAGGATTTCTGGTCCTTCATCCGGTGCGCCAGCCAGTTCTTTCCCTCGGTTTGGATCAGCGCGTACCGGCCCTGGATCTTCTCCCCGTGCAACGTGACGATGACTTCCCCGCCCTTGTCCGGCCCGTCTGGCGAGTTGTCGTTGAACTTCTCCGTCTCGTAGGTACCGGTGTCCCACACGATGACCTTGCCCCCGCCATATTCCCCTTTCGGGATCTCGCCGTGGAAGGTCAAATACTCCATCGGGTGGTCCTCGGTGTGCACGGCAAGCCGGTTCTCCGAGGTGGTCTCCGGCAGATTCTTCGGCACCGCCCAGCTCACCAGCACTCCGTCGCGTTCCAGCCGGAAGTCGTAGTGCAAGCGGCGGGCATGATGCTCCTGGATCACGAACTTGTCGTTGTTGCCCGTCTTCGGTGACTGTTTCGGCACCGGCTCCGGCGTTTTGGCGGCGTCACGCATGCTGCGGTAGGTGGTCAGCTTGTCGGCCACAGGTGCATCGTCATCCAGTCCGGACAGCAGGTCGCCGTCATCGGAAACCCGTTGCAGCACTTCATCGAATCGCAGGTGGCGCAGATCAGGATCGCCGATCTCGTCCCAGGTGCGGGGCACGGCGACGGTCGGGTGTTCCCGGCCCCGCAGCGAGTACGGGGCGATCGTGGTCTTGGCGGCATTGTTCTGGCTCCAGTCCAGGAACACCTTGCCGGAGCGCAGGCTGCGAGTCATGGTGGCGGTTACCAGTTTCGGCATCGCCTGTTCCAGTTGCACAGCTACCCGTTTGGCCAGGACCGAGGCGCCCCGCGAGCTGATCGCCTCGGCCAGCGGCACATACAGATGCAGGCCCTTGCTCCCGCTGGTGAGCGGATACGTCGTGAGTCCGATGTCCCCCATCAGCTCGCGCACCGCCTGCGCCACCTCGCACAGCTGCGGCATCGTGACACCCTCACCCGGGTCGAGGTCGAACACGATGCGGGTCGCCGGCCCCTGGCCGCCGTCGGAATCGAACCGCCATTGCGGCACATGCACTTCGAGTGAGGCTTGCTGCGCAATCCAGGCCAGGCCCTCGCGGGTGTTGATGATCGGGTACGTGGTGGTGCCCGACTTGTGCACGATGGTGCCGCGCTCAAGCCACGCCGGCGCCGAGGACGCCAGCTGCTTTTCGAAGAACGACGCCTCCGCGACGCCGTTCGGCCAACGCTTTCGGGTCACCGGGCGACCGGCGATGTGCGGCAGCATCACCTCGGCGATGCTGAGGTAATAGTCGAATACCTCGGCTTTGGTGGTACCGGTAGCCGGATAGAGCACTTTGTCCGGATTCGTCAGCCGAACCCGCTCATAGCGCTCCATCACGCCCGCCATGAGGCCAACGTATACCCAACATTCGAGACAGAGACTCCGACGACATGTCAGCATGGCCGGATGGCACTGAATCGCATGGCCTGTTTGCTCCTCCGATGGTCCGTGGTCATGTTGATGCCCGCAGCGGCCGTGGTCAGTGCCCCAGCGCCTACGGCGTCGGCGGATCCCTGCTCGGACGTGGAGGTGGTGTTCGCTCGCGGCACCGGTGAACCGCCCGGCATCGGCCGGGTGGGCCAGGCGCTGGTCGACCAGCTCGGCCCGCGGATCGCACCCCGCAGCCTCGGTGTGTATGCGGTCAACTATCCGGCCGGGATCAATTTCCTGACGACCGCGGACGCCGCGAACGATGCGGCCGGGCACATCGCCTGGTTGGCCGATCAATGTCCCGGCACCCGGGTGGTGCTCGGCGGGTTCTCCCAAGGCGCGGCGGCGGTGTCCATGCTGGCCGGTGTGCCGCCGATCGGTGACCGCATCGGCACCATCGGCTCAGCTCCCCCGCTGCCGCCGGCCGGTGCCGATCGGGTGGCGGCGGTCGCGGTCTTCGGCAATCCCGGTAACCGGTTCGGCACCCCGTTGTCCGGGACCGGGCAATTCGCCGGTCGGGCCATCGACCTGTGCAGCCCCGGCGACCCGATCTGCGTGCAGGGTGGGCGCCTGCGCGCCGCGCACAGCGCCTACGAACTTCCGCCGTATCCCGACCAGGCCGCGACTTTCATCGCCGGACGGGTCTAGCCGATCCCACCTACCATGGAGCCATGAGCCGTGCCCTGGTGATCGGCGAGGCGCTGATCGACATCGTCGAGAGCGACGGTGCGGTTATCGGCGAGTACGTCGGGGGCAGCCCCCTCAACGTCGCCGTCGGGCTGAGCCGGCTGGGCCGCGGCGTCGACTTCCTCACCCACATCGCTGAGGACGATCACGGTAAGCGGATCGTCGAGTATGTCGAAGACTCTGGCGTGCAACTGGTTTCGGGCAGCACGACGGCCAGCAGAACCGCGACCGCTGTGGCCACGCTGGATGCGGCCGGATCGGCTGACTACGCCTTCGACATCGACTGGCAGCTCGCCGGCACCCCAGAGGTGGCCACCCCTCTTCTGGTGCACACCGGCTCGATCGCCACCGTGCTGGAGCCGGGATGTCGCGCCACCGCCGCACTGCTGGACGCCTACCGCATGTCGGCGACCATCAGCTTCGACCCGAATGTCCGGCCGGCCGTGATCCAGGACGACGACATCGCCCGCGGCCGCATCGACCGGCTCGTCGAACGCGCCGACATCGTCAAAGCGTCCGAGGCCGATCTGCGCTGGATGGACCCCCGGCACTCCCCCGAACAGATCGCCCGGGCCTGGCTGGAAGTCGGTCCGTCCATCGTCACGGTGACCTCGGGCGAGCGGGGAGCCTTCGCCCTGTGCCGAGCCGGGTTGGTATCGGTTCCGGCGCAGCCGGTGCAGGTGGTGGACACCGTCGGGGCTGGTGATGCCTTCATGACCGGCCTGCTCGACGCGTTGTGGTCGTTGGGTTTGCTCGGCGCTGACCGTCGGCGTGACCTGGCCCGGATAACCGTCGAGGATCTCGAAAACGTGTTGACCGCCGCGGCGTTGACGGCGGCGTTGACCGTTGGCCGGGCCGGCGCCGATCTGCCCGACCGTGCGACACGAGACGGCGCTCAGGGCTGACCGATCGCGCTGACGATGCGCTCGGCCACCGCGTCCGCCTGTGTCTCGGGCAGGCGCGCGTATCCGCACACCAGCCCTCGAGCATCGGGAGGACCGGCGAAGTAGGTGGACAGCGGCGATGCCGTGACGCCCTGATCAGCGAGCTTCGCGGCGGTCGCGATGTCGTCGCTCCCGTCGGCCAACCGCACCACGACGTGCAGACCCGCCTCGACTCCCTCCAGTCGGAGGCTCGGGCACCGCCGGCCGAGCGCACCGACGAGCGCCGACCGCCGCGCCGAGTACGTGCGCGCCGCCCTGGCGAGGTGACGGGTCATCGCACCCGACTCGATGAACCGGGCCAGCGCCAGAGTGGTTACCCCGCATACGGATTCACCGCTGCGCTCCAGTACGTCGGCGACGGCATCCCGCAGCCCGGGCGGTGGCAGCAGCCAGGCCAGCCGCAACGCGGGCGTGAGGATCTTGGACGCTGTCCCGATGTAGGCCACACAATCGCGGCCGTCGTCGATTCCCCGCAATGCGGGAAGCGCGGAAACGTCGTAACGGAACTCGCCGTCGTAGTCATCTTCGATCAGCAGGCCACCGGTCTCGACCGCCCACTGCACGAGCCGGGCGCGACGTGCCACGGGTAGCCGCGCCCCGAGCGGATACTGGTGTGCCGGAGTGCAATACACGGCCGCATCCGAATCACGAAGCGATGCCGGATCCAGGCCGTCGCCATCGACGGTCACCGCCCGCGTTCGGGCACCGGACATTTCGAACGTACGCCGCGCCTCGTCATAGCCCGGCTCCTCGAACGCGATATCGCGTCCGCCCAGTCGGGCCGCAGCGGTGACCGTCCGCAGCGCCGCGGCCACACCGGGCACGATGACCAGTTCACCCGGGTCAGCGGCGATTCCGCGGGTGCGACGCAAATGCTGCGCCAGGGCCACACGGAGTTCAACGTGGCCGAGTGGGCCGGCGGCCTCGGCAGGCACGGCTGCGGCTGCCGCCGCTCGCCACGCCCGTCGCCAGTCGCTCGTCGAGATGAGACTCGGGTCGGGGTGACCGGGCATGAGGTCCCAGACCGGCGGTGACGGAAGCGGGACCGCCGGCATCGACCTGCTGACGGTGCCCGACGTGACGTGAGAGGCCGCGCCTGCGCGGGCTGCGGCGTCCGCACCGGCGGCGACGCGTGTGCCGGACCCGTGACGGGCTGTGGTGTAACCGGCCGCGGCGAGCTCGTCGTATGCGTCGACCACCGACGAGCGTGCCACTGCGAGTTCGGCGGCCAGGCTGCGGGTCGACGGCAGTGCGTCGCCGGGGCCGAGCCGGCCCAGCCGGATCTGCTCGATGACTGCCGCGGCAATGCGTTGGCGTAGCGGCGACGGGCCGGCGGGCAGCTCCCAGGCCAAGTGCAGCTCGAGTGCGTGGCGTGGCATGTCGTCACAATAGTGGTCTGTCCGGCATGGCGAATTCTGGACCTTCTGAGCATGCCGGAATTCCCAGAGAATGCGTCGTGTGAAGCAGATCAGGAGAGAACGCGAGCGCGCCCGCACCGACCGGCCCGACCTGGATGCGGTGCTCGACGCCGCGGCCGTGGGCACGCTGGCAACCGTCGTGGACGGACAGCCATGGGTGGTGCCCATGCTCTACGCCCGCGACGGTGACCGGATCATCCTGCACGGGTCGACCGGCGCGGGTGCGCTGCGCCATGTCGCGGCCGGAGCTCCTGCCGCGCTGTGCGTGACGCTGCTCGACGGAATAGTGGTGGCGGACACGCTTTTCGACTCCACGGCCAACTACCGGTCCGCTGTCGTACGCGGGCACCTGACCGTCATCGACCCGGCCGAGGCGGGATACGCGCTGGATCTGATGAGCGATGCCCTCATCCCCGGCCGCAGCGCTGAGGTGCGGTCCAGCACCAAGAAGGAGCTCTCCGCGACGCTCGCGTTGGCGCTACCGATCGAGCCCGACGGCTGGACGGTGAAGGTACGTGACGCACCGCCCTCCCCGCCGGACGACGCGGCCGATTCCGGCGGATGGGCCGGTGTCGTGCCGCTGCGGACCGTGGCCGGAGACCCGATTCCGGCGCCCTGGGTCAATGCGGACATCCAGGCACCGGAGTCCGTGCACCGCCTTGTGGGACGCACAGCAGTGACCCCCTGATCGCCGTCAGGGGGCCACTGATCATGTCCAGTCGGATTATTCGTCCGCGCCGCCGCCGGCGGTGCTCGCCTTCTTCTCCGCCTTGGTCTTGCCGCCGAGCGCCTTGTTCACCCGGTCACCGAACCTCTTGACCGACTTCTGCACATCTGCGCGCAGCGTGTTCACCGCCTGAGAACCACGCGCCTGCCCCTTGGTGCCGGCGCCGAGCCTGCTCGGTTTGGCTACCGGGCCGGTCTTGACGACCTCCGCTCCGTCGTCGGACTTCTCGGCCTCATCCTCGGTGGCGACGCCGCCGCCGTCGTCGGCCGTCGCCGCAGCAGCCTCGATGCCGACTCCGCGTGCGGTGTCACCGTCCGTCGTCGCTCCCTCGACCCCGGCGATGTCGCCGGTATCTACCGTGATGGCAGCGGCTTTCAAATTGGGCGCCTCTGCCACCGACAGTGAGGGCGGACTGCTCACCGCCGGCGGGTGAATCGCATCGGCGATGGTTTCGCGGAGTGCGAGCAATCCCGCCACCAGGCCGCCGGGCCCGAGCAGACCGGGGATGCCGATTTCGGGCGGGCTGCTGTTGAGGATCGTATTGACCATGTCCGACGGGAAACTGATGACCGCATTGGCCACCGCTTCGAAGTCACCCGCCTGCACTCCGTCATAGATCGCCTGTCCGGTGTAGCCGATCTGCGCCACGGGCGCGAGCACCTGAGTCAGCAACGGGAAGCCGACGCTACCGATGAACGCCGGGATCGCCTCCGCGATCACCGACGAAATATTGTCGAACGGGTTCTGCAGCACCGCGACGATGTTGGGCAGTTGAATTATCGCCGGGAAGGCGCCTGCCACGACCGGGGACAGGAAGGCGGTGGCCAGGTTGACGACACCGTCGTAGATGTTGCCTTCCTGGATCAGCGTCACGGCGTTCTGGATCTGCGCCGGCACAGTGCCGATGCCGTTGAAAAAACCGGTGAAGAACGCGCTCGCGACCGAGGCGAACACCTCGGCGCTGATCAGACTGTTGTCGACGACCTTGCCCAGCACCGGTGCCGGGTTGGACAGCACGGTCTCGACCAGATCCCCGACATTGGTCGCGGTCGTACTGAAGACGGTGGCCCACAATTCGATTGGGTTGACGAGGGCGTTCAACTCGACAGCGACGGCCGACGATGTCGTGGCCGGCACCTCGATATCCGGCGGCAGGGCCTGAACGGGGCCCACAGCGATGGCACCTGCGCCCACGAGCGCCACACCTGCCATCAGATACGAACGAGCAACTGCTTCCATATTGATCCCCTCTGAAAGGTGGATGGATGAGAGCCCGGGCAAACAGAAAGCTACCTGAGAATTTGCTGAACGAATTTATCTTCCCCGTGGCGCCGCGTAAGTAGTCCATAAGGCCTCGCTGCCGGCTATCAGAATGCATTCATCAATTAGCAGATTGACGCATCATTCGGCCGGCCACCAGCCAACTGTTGGCAGAGCAGGACATGTTAAGAGCGAAAATACTTCCGGCGTCAAATAAGCCGGCTGTCCCCGATCTGCCGACCCAATTCGCCACCGGGCAACCGCGATCACCCCGACGGGTGGCCGTTTACGCCATACTGGCCTTATGCGATCCATCTGGAAGGGTTCGATCGCCTTCGGCCTGGTGAACGTCCCGGTCAAGGTCTACAGCGCGACCGAAGACCACGACATCAAGTTCCATCAGGTCCACGCCAAGGACAACGGACGCATCCGCTACAAGAGGGTCTGCGAAGTGTGCGGCGAGGTCGTCGAGTTCCGCGACATCAACAAGGCCTTCGAGTCCGACGACGGCCAAATGGTGGTGATCACCGACGAGGACATCGCCACCCTTCCCGAGGAACGCAGTCGCGAGATCGAAGTCGTCGAATTCATCCCGGCCGAACAACTCGACCCGCTCATGTACGACAAGAGCTATTTCCTGGAGCCGGATTCCAAGTCGTCGAAGTCCTATGTGCTGCTGGCCAAGACCCTCGCCGAGACCGACCGCATCGCGATCGTGCACTTCTCGCTACGCAACAAGACGCGGCTGGCGGCCTTGCGGGTCAAGGACTTCAGCAAGCGCAATGTGATGATGATCCACACCCTGCTGTGGCCCGACGAGATCCGCGATCCCGACTTCCCGGTGCTGGACAAGGAAGTCGAGATCAAACCGGCCGAGTTGAAGATGGCCGGGCAGGTCGTGGAGTCGATGACCGACGATTTCAAGCCGGACCAGTTCCGCGACGATTACCAGGAACAGCTGCACGAGCTGGTCCAAGCCAAACTCGAAGGCGGAGAAGCGTTCTCGGTTGAAGAGCAACCGACCGAGCTCGACGAGACCGAGGATGTCTCCGACCTTCTCGCCAAACTCGAGGCCAGCGTGAAGGCCCGCGGGGGTGCGGCGAAAGAGAAGGAGCCGGCCAAGAAGGCGCCCGCGAAGAAAGCGCCGGCCAAAAAAGCAGCGGCCAAGAAGGCCGCCGCCAAGAAGTAGCTCAGCGACGGCAGTCCAGATCCACGTACACCGTGGTGTACTGCAGGTTCTGCCCGGGGTTGAACGACGTGATGCTGGCCGCGCCGGTCGGCACCTGCGGCGCGGTGACCGAACGGCCTTGCCGAACAGCACTCACCGTGCAGTCGTCGATGGCTTTGGTGCCCACCTTGCTCAAGATCACCCGGTAGCCCTGGCCTTCGAGTTCACTGATGGTCTCGCTCGCCGACGCGTCCGTCGGCGCCGCGCCGGCCGGCACAGCCAACCCAATCCCGAGCCCACACAATCCGACAGCGGCGGCACACACGCTACTCAAGTTCCGTTTCACTAGGTCAGCCCATCCCTTCGGTTTCGATGAAGTGGGCTAAACCTAAATCGGCGAATTCCGTTGTCGGACAATCTCATACCGAATCCACACCGGTTAACACGCAGCGTACTCCGCTGAAACACAGCGTTAACATCAACGCCGTTGAACGTCCTCAAGCGACGACGTCGACGCGCAAGGCCTCGTGTTCATCGAGCATGCGGCGCAGCGCCGCATCCATCGGATGAGCCGATTCGAGGTCATGGCTGCAGCGGCGGTCGACCGCGACAACGGTGCCCAACCGCAACGGCGTGTGCTCGATCTGATCGACGAAGGCATCGAACATCGCGCGCGGGGTGGCCAGGTAATACAGCCCATGGTGCATGTCGGTGAACCGAGCGCCGTACATGAGTCCGCATTGGGTGAACACGAACAACTCCGACACCGGGTGACCGGGATGCCCCAGTTCCTCCTGCCCCCATACCTCCGCCGCCAGCCGAGCCGAAGCGAGGCGGTCCTGCACGTCGTCGGTACATGCGAGCAGGCGATGGACGAGCGGGCCGGCCGTCGAGGGATAGCGGTCGATCGCGGGATGGAAATACTCCGCGAACACGTCGCCGAAGAAGTCGTATCGCTGCCGGGTCATCGAGACTCCCCACCTTGAGCTGACAACTCAATTGTGCTCCTGCGACCGGGGCCGCGGTGGCGCTTTGGCCGACGCGTGACGGCGGTACGGCGTTCCACAGGCCGACTAGAACGTGTTTCAGAAATGCCTCACGAGCGGTGCTTCACCCTGCTAGCGTGACGCCGAGCAAGCGAACGGAGTGCATGTGATCCTGGATAGATTCCGACTGGACGACAAGGTTGCGATCGTCACCGGAGCGGGCCGCGGACTGGGTGCCGCCACCGCCCTGGCATTCGCGGAAGCCGGTGCGGACGTGGTCATCGCCGCCCGCACCGAGGCCCAACTCGACGCGGTCGCCGAGCAGATCGCGGCGGTAGGACGCAAGGCTCACGTCGTCGCCGCCGACCTGGCACATCCCGAGACCACCGCCGAACTGGCGGCTACCGCGGTGGAGGCGTTCGGGAAACTAGACATCGTCGTCAACAACGTCGGCGGGACCATGCCCGCACCACTGATGAACACGTCGGCCAAGGACCTGCGTGATGCGTTCACGTTCAACGTGTCCACCGCGCACGCGTTGACCTGCGCGGCGGTGCCGCTGATGCTCGAGCACTCCGGCGGCGGCAGCATCATCAACATCACCTCCGCGGTGGGCCGCCTGGCCGGGCGCGGATTCGCCGCCTACGGCACCGCCAAGGCGGCCCTGGCGCATTACACCCGGCTGTCCGCGCTGGACCTCAGCCCGCGTATCCGCGTCAACGCGATCGCGCCCGGCTCGATCCTGACCTCGGCCCTCGACATCGTCGCGTCCAACGACGCGCTGCGCGACCCGATGGAGAAGGCCACCCCGCTGCGCCGGCTCGGCGACCCGGCCGACATCGCCGCTGCCGCGGTGTACCTGTCCTCCCCTGCGGGCAGCTATCTGACCGGCAAGGTCCTTGAGGTCGACGGCGGCCTCAACATGCCCAACCTCGATCTGCCCATCCCCGACCTCTGAGGAGTGAGATGACCATTCGTGTAGCCGCAGTCGGTACCGGGAACGTCGGCAAGCATGCACTCAAGCAGCTCGTCACCAATCCGGACTACGAACTGACCGGTGTGTGGGTGTCGTCGCCGGCCAAGGCCGGCAAGGACGCCGGTGAGCTTGCCGGCGTTGATGTTTCAACCGGCATCCTGGCAACCAACGACCTCGACGCGATCCTGGCGGCCAAACCGGACTGCGTGGTGTACACCGCCCTCGCCGACAATCGACTGCCCGAGGCACTCGAGGACTACCGGCGCATCCTGGCCGCCGGTGTCAACGTCGTCGCCAGCTCGGCGGTGTTCCTGCAGTATCCGTGGGAGGTCCTGCCGGCAGAGCTGATCGAGCCGATCGCCAGTGCTGCCGAAGCGGGCGGGGCCAGCATATTTGTCAACGGCATCGACCCCGGCTTCGCGAATGACCTTCTGCCGCTTGCTCTTGCGGGCACGTGCCAGGAGATCCAGCAGATCCGGTGCATGGAGATCGTCGACTACGCGACCTACGACAGCGCAGCGGTGATGTTCGATGTGATGGGTTTCGGCAAGCCGATCGACGAGACGCCGATGCTGCTGCAACCAGGGGTGCTGAGCCTGGCCTGGGGTTCGGTGGTGCGTCAGCTGGCCGCCGGTCTCGGTATCGAACTCGATGAGGTGACCGAGGAGCACACCCGGGTGCCCGCCCCCGAGGACTTCGACATCGCGGCCGGGCACATCTCCGCGGGTACTGCCGCCGCGCTGCGGTTCGAGGTACGAGGCATGCGCGACGGCAAGGCCGCCGTAGTGCTCGAGCACGTAACTCGATTGCGCGACGACCTGTGCCCCGAGTGGCCGCAGCCCGCCCAGGAAGGCGGCTCGTACCGGGTGGTGGTGACGGGCGAACCGTCCTACACCTTGGACCTGTGCCTCAGCAGCCCCAACGGTGACCACAACCATGCGGGCCTGGTCGCCACGGCAGCGCGGGTGGTCAACGCCATCCCGGCCGTGGTCGACGCCAAACCGGGTATCCGCACGACGCTGGATCTGCCGTTGATCACCGGTAAGGGTCTGTACTCTGACCAGCGCTGACAGTCCCATTTGGACGTAGACTTGCTCCAGGATCGGAGTAGGTCATGAGCAACATGGTTCGGTGCTTGGCCGCAGGGCTGGCCTGTTCGGCGATTGTGTCGGCCCCCGCCGCCGCGGCCGCTCCGAACTGCACCAGTACGTCGCCGCACACCACGCAGTGCCAGACCAAGGGCAGCACCCAGATCGTGACGTCCCCGCCGCCCATGAACAATTACGGCCCCTGGTACGGACCGGTATTCGGGTTCGGTGGCATCGGTATCGGCTGGTGACGGCCACGCTCGCCGGCGGGTTGAGTAGCACCGCAAGGTTTCGGGTACCCTAACTTTTCTATTCGCATACCCGGATAGAAGGCGGGGACGTTGTTAGAGGACACCAAGACGCGCGTGGTGCCGAGTTGGCTGCTGCTCGGCCCGGCGTTCGTCGCCGCGATCGCCTATGTCGATCCCGGCAACGTCGCCGCCAACGTGAGCGCGGGAGCCCAGTTCGGCTACCTGCTGGTGTGGGTCATCGTCGTGGCCAACGCGATGGCGGGGCTGGTGCAGTACCTCTCGGCCAAACTCGGTCTGGTCACCGGCCGCACCCTGCCCGAGGTGGTAGCCGACCACACCCGCACCCCGACCCGCATCGCCTACTGGCTTCAGGCCGAATTGGTGGCTGTGGCAACCGATCTCGCCGAAGTCGTGGGCGGCGCGATCGCATTACACCTGCTGTTCGATCTGCCACTGCTGGTCGGCGGAGTGATCACCGGCGCGGTGTCACTGCTGCTGCTGAGTGTGCAGAACCGGCGGGGACAGGGGGTCTTCGAGCGGGTTATCACCGGGCTGCTGATGATCATCGCCATCGGTTTCCTGACCAGCTTGTTCGTCAAAACTCCCCCGGCGGCGGAGGTCGCAGCGGGACTCATCCCCCGCTTCCAGGGCGCCGAAAGCCTGCTGTTGGCCACCGCGATGCTCGGCGCCACAGTGATGCCACACGCGGTCTACCTGCATTCCGGCCTGGCCCGCGACCGCCACGGCCACCTGCAACCGGGCGCCGTGCGGCGCCGCCTGCTGCGGATCACCCGCTACGACGTGGGCCTGGCGATGCTGCTGGCCGGCGCGGTGAACCTGGCCATGCTGCTGGTCGCGGCCACCAACTTGCAGGGACACGACAACACCGATTCCATCGAGGGCGCGCACGCCGCGGTACGCGACACCTTGGGCTCCACCGTCGCGCTGCTGTTCGCCATCGGATTGCTGGCTTCCGGCCTGGCGTCGACCTCCGTCGGCGCCTATGCGGGCGCGATGATCATGCAAGGGTTGCTGCGCCGTTCCTACCCGTTGTTGCTGCGCCGTTTGGTCACCCTGATCCCGGCCCTGGTCATCCTGGCCATCGGCGTGGACCCCAGCCGCGCCCTGGTGCTGTCCCAGGTGGTGTTGTCGTTCGGCATACCGCTGGCGCTGATCCCGCTGGTGCGGTTGACAAGCAAGGCGAGCCTGATGGGCGACGACGTCAACCACAAGGTCACCACGGGGCTGGGCTGGGGCGTTGCCGGGTTGATTAGTGTGCTCAACGTGGTGCTGATCTATCTGACCGTCACGGGCTGAATGCTTCACCCGTACTTCGCCTACGGCTCGAATCTGTGCGTGACACAGATGGCCCGGCGCTGTCCGGGCGCGGTCGATCCTCGGCCGGCCCGCCTCGACGGCCACAGCTGGCTGATCAACCAGCGCGGCGTAGCCACCGTCGAGCCACTCGGCGCATCGCAAGTCCACGGCGTGCTGTGGCAGGTCACCGACCAGGATCTGGCCGCACTGGACAGCGCCGAGGGAGTCCCGGTCCGCTATCGCCGTGACCGGCTGACCGTACACACCGCCGGAGGCCCCGAGCCGGCCTGGATCTACATCGATCATCGCGTCCAGCCCGGTCCGCCGCGGCCGGGTTACCTGGAACGCATCCTCGCCGGTGCGTTACACCACCAGCTTCCGCATCCGTGGGTCGAATTCCTGCGGCTCTGGGCCGGTTAATCGCTGGTCACGGCTGATGCCAATTCGTTTATCACATCAGCGATTTCATTGCGCTCACGCCAGGCCCGCCGCTGCCGCATCGCGCCGTTCCCCTCGGCCGCGATGCGCGCGATCTCGCCGCGCACCATCTCGTAATCACCCAGCGCATCCAACGCGGGCCGTACCGTCTGAACGAACCGGTCCAAAAGGTCGCGCACCGGAACTGTCGACTGGTCTCCCAGCAGGTCGATACCGTCGCCTTCGAGCCCGTCATGGGCGGCCTTCCAATGAGCCGATCGAACCGCGTAATCCGCCAGCACCGGAACGGATTCCCCCTCGGCGCGCAGCTGCAGCGCCGTCATCACCCCGGCACGGATCAGGGTGGCCAGCAGCACCGTCTCGGCCACCGTCGCCGGCACGTCGGACACCCGTACCTCCACGGTCGGGAAATTCGCCGACGGACGCACATCCCAATAGATCATGCCGTCGTCCAACGCGGCCCCGGCCCGCTCCAGCATGGCGACGCAGGCGTCGTAGTCCGCGGCTGAACCGAAGTGCGGCGGAGGTCCCGAGCTCGGCCACCGCGACCACAGCACACTGCGGAAGCTGGCGTAGCCGCTGTCGGTGTTGCGGTAGATCGCCGAGTTGGCGGTCAGGGCCAACAGCACATGCAGCCAGGGTCGGAGCCAGTTGCTGACGTGGATCGCGGCCTCCGAGTCCGGTACCGCGACGTGGACGTGGCAGCCGCAGATGCCCTGTTCGTGGGCGATCATGCCGAACCGGTGGGCGATCCTGCGATAGCGCGCAGTCGGTGTCACCGGGAACTTGTGCGGCACGGTCGGCGGCAACCCGACCGCCAACAGCTGTGCCCCGTTGGCCGCTGCGGCCTCGGTGGCGACCCGGCGCAATCTGGTCAGTTCACGACGCAACGCGCCGCTGCTGTCCAGCACGTCTGTGGTGGTTTCGACCTGACAGCTGGTCAGCTCCAGTTGCAGGTCGACCCCGTGCTCGGCGGCATGCGCGGCGACCTGTTTGTTGCGGGCGATCGGTTCGCCGCTCTGCGGGTCGATGAGTAGGAACTCTTCCTCCACACCCATCGTCGGATGACTTGTCACGGCTCAGAATTGCCCGCGGCAGACGCGCCCAAACCTATGGTCTCCGTGCCTAAGATCGGGTGATGCCCAACGATTTCCGTTTTGGTGTCAGCCTGCGCGCCACCGGATCCCAATCGCAGATCGCCGACGTGGCCCGCCGGGCCGAGGACCTCGGCTTCGACGTCCTCAACGTGCCCGACCATCTGGGTGCGGCCGCCCCGTTTCCCACCCTGACAGCGGTGGCTGCGGCCACCAGCACACTGCGCGTCGGAACGTTCGTGCTCAACGCCGGCTTCTACAAGCCGGCGCTGCTGGCCCGCGACGCGAGCGCCCTGTGGGATCTGTCCGAGGGACGCTTCGACCTCGGTCTGGGCGCCGGCTATGTACGCGAGGAGTTCGACGCCGCCGAACTGCCCTTCCCCAGCGCGCGCGAACGCATCGACTACCTGCGCCACACCACCGAGTATCTCAACGAGCATGCGCCCGACATCCCGATCCTCATCGCGGGCAACGGTGACCGGCTGCTGACCGTGGCCGCCCAGACTGCCGATATCGTCGGCCTGACCGGCGGCGATCACGTCGAAGGCGACCCACTGGCCGAGCGGATCTCGTTCCTGCGCAAGGCCGCCGGTGAAAGGTTCGACGACCTGGAGCTCAACATCGCCATCACCGCGATGCCCGCCCCCGGTACCGAGATGCCCATCCTGAACGTGCCGCGCCACTTCCTGCCGGGGCTCAGCGACGACGAGCTGCTCCGTCACCCCGGTGTGCTGTCCGGGTCTGTCAGCGCCATGGCCGACCGAATTCGCGGCCTGCGCGACACGTACGGAATCACCTACATCATCGTGCAGATCGCCCACGCCGAGGCATTCGGGAAGGTGATCGCCGAACTCCGGTAGAAGTCTTCCCATCCGGGGATCGATCAGCTCCGAATACCGGATGTGGAACACATTCATCCTCGTGGGCGCACCGTCGCGGTGATAGGTAGCGGCGTCGCCGGCCTCACCGCCGCGCATGTCCTGTCCGCACGTGACCGCGTCACCCTGCTGGAAGCAGATACGCGCTTCGGTGGGCACGCCCATACCCAGTACGTCGACGAAGACGGGCGCACCGTCGCACTCGACACCGCCTTCCTGGTGCACAACGACCGCACATATCCGACCCTGTGCCGGTTGTTCGACGAACTCGGGATCCGTACGCAAGACACCGACATGTCGATGTCCGTACGCGATGACGGCACCGGCCTTGAGTACGCCGGAGCGCGAGGCGTGGGCGGGCTGTTTCCCAGCTGGTCCAATCTGGGCCGGCCACGCTATCTGCTGATGCTGGGCGAGATCACCCGATTTCACCGGCTGGCAACCCAATTACTGCGGCACACGGCGAGCGGAGACGAGGTCACCCTCGACGAGTTCCTGCACCGGCACGGATTCTCCCGGTATTTCACCGACCGATTCATCACCCCACTCGTGGCCGCGGTGTGGTCCTGCCCGCCAGGTGAGGCGTTGCGCTACCCCGCGAGGTACCTGTTCGTCTTCCTCCAACACCACGGCATGCTGTCCGTGTTCGGTTCTCCGACATGGCGCACCGTGGCCGGCGGGTCGGCCACCTACGTCGAAGCCATCGTGTCCCGGTTGCCCGAGGCGATGACGGGCGCGCGCGTTCGATCCGTGCGGCGATGCGCGGACGGCGTGCTGATCAGCGTCGATGGGCAGCCGCCGCGGCGGTTCGATGCCGCTGTCATCGCCACCCATCCGCACCAGGCACTGCTGATGCTCGACCACCCCACCGAGGACGAACGGCGCATCCTCGGGGCCATACCCTATAGCCTCAACCAGGCTCAGCTGCACACCGATGAGTCGGTGCTGCCCCGCCTGCCGAAGGCGCGGGCTTCCTGGAACTACCTGATCGATTCCGAAGACCACGCGGTGACAGTCAGCTACGACATCACCAGACTGATGAGGCTGGGCGGCTCTCGGCGGTATCTGGTGACCCTGGGCGGCGCCCATCGGGTGGACCCGTCGAAGGTGGTCGCCGAGATGGTCTACGAACATCCGGCCTACACCAGGGAATCTGTTGCTGCACAACAACTCCTGCCCGGCCTCAACGACGACCGGATCGTCTTCGCCGGCGCCTACCACGGCTGGGGATTTCATGAGGACGGCGCGGCATCGGGATTGCGGGCTGCGGAGCGATTGGGCGCCCGGTGGACCGGCGGGGCCCTTGCGGAGCCCCTGGCATGCTGACACCCGCGCTGTACCGCACCAGGATCACCCACGTCCGCCGGGCGCCCGTGCACCATCGGTTCAGCTACCGCGGATACAGCTGGTACGTCGATCTCGACCGGATGCCGCGCTTGCCGCGGTGGCTCGGACCGTTCGCCCGGTTCGAGGCCGACGACCATTTCCCTGGTGCGGCGAAAGACTCACTGCGCCAACGGGTCGACGCCTTCCTCCGGTCACGTGATGTTGATCTCGGCGGCGGCCGGGTGACCGCGCTGCTGCAGGCGCGTGTGCTCGGATATGTGTTCAACCCGCTCAGCTTGTACTGGTGCCACGACGCAGCCGGTGCACTGCGCTACGTGGTCGCCGAGGTCCACAACACCTACGGCCAGCGACATGCCTACCTGCTACCTGCCGAACAACCCGCGAGCGTGCCCAAGCGCATGTACGTCTCACCGTTCAATGCCGTCGAAGGCCACTACCGGGTCCTGGCACCGGAACCGGGCGAACACCTCGACGTGACGATTTCCCTTCATCGCCAAGGCCATCCGGCCTTTGTCGCCACGCTTCGCGGCGACCGTAGGCCGGCGGACCTGCGGGAAATCCTCCGTCTGCAACTGAGCGCACCGCTGGCGCCGCTGGCCGGAGCCATCGCCATCAGGGTCGAAGGGATCAAGTTGTGGCTGCGCCGCGTTCCGGTCATCCCCCGCCCCACCGAAGAAGTCGAGAACCAAGGAAGGCCACTGTGAGCACCCGGACCGGAACGTCGCCCGCCATCGACCCGAGACGCTGGCCGGACGTGGCGCGCCCACCCCGTGGCCCGGTCGCGGCGGTATCCGGCGCAGTGGCTGACCGGCTGTTGCGACGGGCCGTCTCGACACTGCCGATGCGGTTGACGTTTCCTGACGGAACCGTGATCGGGGCCGCCGATCCGACCCTGCCCACCATGGTCGTCGAACGACCACAGGCCCTGGCCCGACGGATCGGCTGCCACGGACTGATCGGATTCGGCGAGTCGTACATGGCCGGTGAGTGGCATTCCGATGATCTCGTCGGGTTGCTCACCGAGTTCGGCAAGTCCATGGGCGAGCTGGTTCCTGCTGCGCTGCAACGATTCCGGACCGTGACGCTGCCCCGGTCGCCGCGCTCTGCCCACAACGACCCCACGCAGTCCCGCCGCAACATCGCGGCGCACTACGACCTGTCGAACGAGCTGTTCGCGGAATTTCTCGACGAGACGATGACCTACTCCAGTGCGCTCTTCCCGCAACTGCCGGGCACGGCGGCCGGCCTGGCCGACGCCCAGCGCCGAAAGATCGAACGGCTCCTCGACACGGTGCACGTCGGGCCGGGCAGCCGAGTCCTCGAGATCGGTACCGGCTGGGGTGAACTCTGCATCCGCGCCGCCGAGCGCGGCGCGCGAGTCCGCTCGGTGACCCTGTCCGCCGAGCAACAACGGCTGGCGCGGCAACGGGTGGCAGCGGCCGGCCTGTCGGACCGGGTCAGTATCGAGCTACGAGACTACCGCGACATCGACGGCTGCTACGACGCTGTGGTGTCGGTCGAGATGGTGGAAGCGGTGGGATATCGGTTCTGGCTCACCTATTTTCGAGCGCTGGACCGGCTCGTCACCCCCGGCGGCAGGGTTGCGATCCAGGCGATCACCATGCCGCACGACCGCATGCTGGCCTCGCGTGACACGTACACCTGGATCCAGAAGTACATCTTCCCCGGCGGTCTGCTGCCGTCGGTCGAAGCCGTCATCGGTCTCACCGAGCGACACACCCGGCTGCGCACCGTCGACATGTTGTCTCTGCGGCCGCATTACGCCGAAACCTTGCGGCTGTGGCGGCAACAGTTCCTCTCGCGCCGTGACGCGGTGACGGCACTCGGCTTCGACGATGTCTTCGCCCGCATGTGGGAGCTGTACCTGGCGTACTCCGAAGCGGGTTTCGCCTCGGGCTATCTCGACGTATACCAGTGGGCATTCGCCCCGACAGGGGGACACCGGTGAACCTGCTCATCGTCACCGCGGTATCGCTGGCCGCTCTCGCCGTCGTGCACGGGGCGACGTTCGTGATCGGCCGAAACCTCGGGCGGTACAACGTCGTCGACGTAGCGTGGGGCGTCGGGTTCATCGCGGTGGCCGCCGTCAGCACCGTTCTCGGAAGCGGCGACCTGTTCCGGCGCATCCTGCTGTTGGTCCTCATCACGCTATGGGCAGGCCGGCTGTCGTGGCACATCGTGCTCAAGACCGCGGGCAAGGGCGAAGATCCGCGCTATCAAGAACTGTTGGGTGGTGACTATTCGACCGGTCATGTGCTGCGCAAGGTGTTCGTGATCCAGGGAGCGGCTACCTGGTTCGTTTCACTGCCGGTGCAGCTGTCCTCGACCTTGGGGCCGACCCCGGCGGTTCTACGACCGGTCGTGATTGTGGGCGTCCTGATCTGGGCCGTCGGACTGACGTTCGAGGCGATCGGCGACCACCAGTTGCGCCGGTTCAAATCCGACCCGGCCCACCGGGGCGTGATCATGGACCGCGGGTTGTGGGCCTGGACCCGCCACCCGAACTATTTCGGCGACAGCTGCGTGTGGTGGGGACTGTGGCTGGTGACCGTCTGCGGCTGGCTGTCGCTCGCGACGGTGCTGTCCCCGGTGCTCATGACGTATTTCCTGGTGTACGCGACAGGTGCCCGGCTGGCTGAGAGACATATGGCAGGCCGGCCGGGCTTTGCGGAGTACTGTTCGCGCACTTCATTTTTCATACCGATGCCACCCAGATCTGGATAAACATGACGGCGCAGGCCCCGGTGACTAGGCTGCTGTGGGTGACCGCCGAACTCGACGCATTGCTGCGGCGGGTGGCCCGACGCGATGTCGACGCCTTTGCCGAACTGTACGACCACACGCGGTCGCGGGTGTTCGGCTTGGTCACTCAGGTGCTGCGGGACCCGGGATACAGCGAGGAAACCACCCAGGACATCTACCTGCAGGTGTGGCGCTCCGCGGACAGCTATGACCCGACGGCCGGATCGCCGATGGCCTGGCTGATGACCCTCGCCCACCGACGGGCAGTCGACCGGGTGCGTGCCGAACAAGCTGCCACCCGGCGTGAGTCCCGATACGGCGCCACCAGCGTCGATCCGCCCGCCGACCATGTCGCAGACTCCGTGATCACCCAGGACGAACAGCGCCGGGTGGCTGAATGCCTCTCGTCGCTGACCGATGCCCAGCGCGAGTGCATCCACCTCGCCTACTACGACGGGCTGACCTACAGCCAGGTCTCTCAACGGCTGGTGGCCAATCTTGCCACCGTCAAATCGCGGATGCGCGACGCCCTCCGTGGCCTGCGCAATTGTCTGGGGGCGGCATGACCGAACCACTTGACTCCGAACTTCTCGATCTGGCGACCCCGTACGCGCTGCACGCGATATCCGACAGTGAGCGCGCCGACATCGAACAACGCCTGGCCGCTGCTTCTCCCGAGGTCGTAGCCCAATTCACGACCGAGGTGCGGGGTGTGCGGGAAACCATGGCCCGCCTGGCGGGATCGACAGCTCTCGAGCCGCCGCCGCAACTGCGCGAGCAACTGTTGGCGGCGGTCTCCGTGCCCGAACTGCGTCCACGGCCCACTGCACGCTGGCGAAACATCGGGCTGGCGGCCGCGGCGGCGGTCGTCATCGCCTTGGCCGGCATCGGCATCGGCATCGCAGTGCGCCCGAGTCCGCAGACCACGACGGCCGAGCAGATCTTCGCCGCTCCTGACGTGCGGACGGTCTCCGGCACCATCCCCACCGGCGGTACCGCGACCGTGGTGTTCTCCCGCGAGCGCAACGCCGGCGTGCTGGTGATGAACGGTGTGACGCCCCCGCAGACCGGCACGGTGTATCAGATGTGGCTGCTGCGCGAGGGCTCCGCGACGTCGGCCGGCACCATGGACTCCGCTGCCGTCGCGCCGTCGACCACGGCCGTGCTACCGGACCTCGGCGACGCGTCGGCATTGGCCTTCACGGTCGAGCCGGGCGTCGGCTCGACCGCACCAACCACGCCGATCTTCGCCGAGCTGCCATTGCGGTGACACGCATGAGGCGGCGGCACGCCGGGTATCACTGACCTCACCGCACGAGCCGGGAAAAGGAAGTGGTGAACCCGATGGCACAAACCGCAGACGACCTCAGCAAGGCACCCACACCAGATCAGGCCGAGGACAACGCCTTCTTCCCGTCGCCGTACTCGCTGAGTCAGTACACCTCGGCCAGAACCGACTTCGCCGGGGTCGAACACGCTGGCGCCTATACCGAGGGCCGGTGGAAGGTGCTGATGATCGCGACCGAAGAACGATATGTGTTGTGCCAGAACGGAAAGATGTTCTCCACCGGCAACCATCCGGTGGAGACGCTGCTGCCACTGCACCATCTGATGCAGACCGGGTTCGACGTTGACGTCGCGACCATCTGCGGGTACCCGGCCAAGCTGGAGTTGTGGGCCATGCCCCACGATGACCGAGCCGTGTTGTCGACGTATGAGGCCCTCAAGCCCAAACTCAAACAACCCCTCAAGCTGTCCGAGGTGGTCGCTGATCTACATGCATCTTCCGAGTACCTCGCGGTGTTCATTCCTGGCGGTCACGGTGCCGTGGTGGGGCTGCCGGGCAGCGAAGCGGTGGGCCAGACCCTGAATTGGGCGTTGGACCATGGCCGGTTCATCGTCACGCTGTGCCATGGGCCGGCCGCGCTGCTGGCCGCCGGCCTCGGCAAGTCGCAGTCACCGTTCGCCGGTTATTCGGTGTGCGTGTTCCCCGACTCGCTCGACGAGGGGGCCAACATCGACATCGGCTACCTGCCCGGGCGGCTGCAGTGGCTGGTCGCCGATCTGCTGGCCAAGCAGGGGCTCACGGTTGTCAACGACGACATGGCCGGCACCGTGCATCAGGACCGCCGTTTGCTCACCGGCGACAGCCCGCTGGCCTCCGATGCGCTGGGCAAGTTGGCCGCCGATTGCCTGCTCGACGCGCTCGGGCGCGACCATCGGCCTTGACTGCGTTTTCAGACGCCGACGTGCCCGTCGACGTCATAGTCACGATGCTGCCATCACTGCGCGGGCGGAGCGGAATCAGGAATGCGCCGCTTCAGGCGGGCGCTGCGGAGGATCTGCATCGCCATGTTGGTAGAGGTGAGCATCGGGAACACCCCGAGAAAGGTCCGCTCCGACGGAGTGTGCCCGTGCAGCTGTTCGAGGCTGCCGAAGACGTAGAAGCATCCGATACTGAACAGGGTGGCCGGAACAGCGAGCGCCATGACGCTGCCCCGGTCGGAGAGCACCTGCCGCGCCAGTGCCAGTTCGTCGTCGGTCAGCGCCTCCTGTTTGCGCACCTTGCGCAACGTTGCCGGCAGGGTGCCGATGCCGAGTTCCGACGTGACGTGGCTGTGGCTCCTCATCCGCCGGGTGAACATGAACGCGATGGCGGCGAACACCCAGATCAGTGCGAAGAAGACGATCGACAGCATGCCGAAGAGAGTCGACGTCGTCATGTCACGCCTCCACTCGTTGGCGTTGGGGCAGCCGATGCCGCAGCGGCCGCTGCCGGATGAACGTCGGCCACCAGAACCACGGACCGAGGAAGCGCAGCAGGCACGGCACCACGAACGAGCGCACCACCAACGTGTCGAGCAGCAGACCGATACACACCGTTGAGCCGACCTGACCGATGGTGTGCAGATCGCTGATCAACATGGCCAGCATGGTGAATGCGAACACCAGACCTGCCGACGTCACCACCCCACCGGTGCTACCCAGCGCGCGGATCAACCCGGTGTTCAGCCCGGCGCCGGACTCCTCCTTCACCCGGGAGATCAACAGCAGGTTGTAGTCAGACCCGACCGCGACCAGGATGATGAACGTCAGCGGGAGCACCAGCCAATGCAGATGTAGGCCGATGATGTGCTGCCACACCAGAACTGACAGTCCGAACGCTCCCGCGTAGGAGAACGCCACCGTGCCGGGAATGACCAGGGCGGCGACCAGGCTCCGGGTCAGATACAGCATGATCAGGAAGATCAACACGAACGCGGCGATCGCCACGATGAGCAGATCGGAGGCCGCATAGGCCTTGATGTCCTTGTTGTTGGAGCCGGCGCCTCCGATGTAGATCTTCGAGCCGGCCAGCGAGGTCTCCTTGAGCGCGGCCTTGATCGCGTCGGGGAACTGTTCGACATGGTCGATCCCTTCCGGCCCCATGGCGTTGCCCTCGTGGGTGACGATGAACCGGGCGGCCTTGCCATCCGGCGACATCATCAACTGCATACCGGTCTTGAAGTCCTCGTTGTCGAACGCCTCCCTCGGAATGTAGAAGAAGTCGTCGCTGCGGGATTCGTCGAAGTCGTTGCCCACGTTGATCAGGTCGTAGTAGGTCTGATCGGTCTGCGTGGTCTGCAGATGGGAGGGGCCGTAATTGTTGGTGATGACGCCAAGTAGCGACCGGCTGTCGGACATCATCCGCTCCAACTGCGAGATCATCTGTGGCATCAGGCGATCGATGGCCTCGAATGACGTGACGGCATCGGCGATCTGCGCATCCAGGCTGTCGATCCCGTCGAGGGAATCGAACAGCGATCGCATCGCCCAACAAGCCGGGATGTCGAAACAGTGTGGCTCCCAATAGAAGTAGTTCTTCAACGGCCGCAGGAAGTCGTCCAGGTTGGAGATTCCGGCATTCATGTCATCGGTGACCTGCTTGAGGTTCTCCAGCGTCAACACCGTCGAATGCAGTTCGTCGGCCATCTGCTGGGTCAGCCCGATCACCTTCTGCAGCACCTCGACCGACCGCGCCTGGATCTCGGCCTGCTTGTCGGTGTTCTCGTTCTGCTGCTCGTTGAACGGCAACTGCTGGCCGCTGCCACTGCCCTGGGTGGTGAACAGATACGGAATCGTGGCGTGCTCCAACGGCCGGCCCAGCGGCCTGGTGATGCTCTGCACCATGGCGACACCGGGAAGCCGGATGAGGCTCTTGGCAACCCGGTCCAGCGAGATGAAATCGGCTGAATTGCGCATGTCGTGATCGCTCTCGACCATCAGCATCTCGCTGAACAGCTTGCTTTGCGAGAAGTGCCGATCCGAGGCCTCGAAACCGAGATTGGCTGGGCCGTCGGCGGGTTGGTAGGCACGGTCGTCATAGCTGACCTGATAGGTGGGGACGAAAACCGCCCCGATCATGACGACGGCGACACTTGCGACGAAGACCGGCTTGGGCCATCGCACGACGCTCGTGGCGATCCGCCGGTACAGGTGTCCCTTGGCCACGCGCTTCGGATCGAACAGACCGAAGAGGCTGCCCAGCGTCAGTATCGCCGGCGCGAGGGTGAGGGCTGCGGCGATGGTGAACAGCATGCTGATGGCGACCGCCGGGCCCATGGTGTGGAAGTAGTCCAGCCGCGCCAGGCTCAAGCAGTAACACGCGCCGGCGATGGTCAGTCCAGACCCGATGATGATGGGGGCGACGCTGCGGTAAGCGGTGTAGAACGCCGCTTCGCGGCTCTCACCGTCCTGCCGGGCCTCCTGATAGCGGCCCAGCAGAAAGATGCCGTAGTCGGTGCCCGCTCCCAATGTCAGTGCAACAACGATATTCACCGCGAACGACGACAACGGGATGACGCCGAAATGCCCCAGTGTCGCGATAACGCCCTTGGCGACCAGCATTTCGATCAAGACGCTGACCAGCGGCACCAGCAGGTTGGCCAACGAGCGGTAGACCACCAGCAGCATGATCACGATCAAGATGATCGTCAGGATCGTGATGTTGTTGAGGCTGGAGTTCGCGATGGTCAGCGTGTCGGAGGCCAACGGGGCCGCACCACTGACATAGACCTTGAGTCCCGGCGGCGGGCTGTCGTCGGCGATGATGTCCCGAACCGCGTTGACCGACTCGTTGGCCTGAAGCTGACCGATGTTGCCGGCGAGCCGCAGCAGAACGAAAGTCGCTTTGCCGTCGATACTTTGAGCCCCGGCTGCGGTGATGGGTTTGCCCCACAGATCCATCACGTACTGCACGTGCTCAGGGTCTTGCTTGAGCCGGTGCATCAGGTCGTCGTAGTACCGGTGATCGCCATCATCGAGCGGCCGGTCGGCTTCGAACACCAGCATGGTCAGGCTGGTCGAGGTTGATTCCTGGAACTTCTCTCCGATGCGCAGCATCGCGACCTGGGACGGGGCATAGCTCGGGATCATCGACCCGGCCAGTTCCTCGGCGACCCGCTCGACCTGCGGGATGAAGGTATTGGTGGTGACGGCCAGCAGCGCCCAGAACACGATGATCGGCACCGCCAGGATGCGCACCGACCGCGCGACGACTGGCCGGTGCGCGCGATGGTTGCTCACGCGGACTTCACCCGGCAGGTGACGTCGGCTTCGGAGTGGGTGGACGACTGTTCGTCGCGCACAACGCCATTGACCAACATCCGGCAGCCGACCTCGCCGCCGTTGACCTGCGCGGACAGGCTGCCGGACACGACGGTCAGCGTTGTCGTCTCGGTGTGTGTCCACGGGAGTTCGGTGAGATCCACCTTGTGCGGATGCCCATCGATGTCGACGTAGCTGACGATCCCGCCGTCGCCGATGGTCCCGTAGAGCTCATAGGTGAGCTGTTTAGGGGTGAACTGTTCGGGCGCCTGTGCGGCGGGCACCGCGGGAACCGGTCCCGGTTCGGACATCTGGTGCACCTTCCAGACCGCGGCCCCTCCCACACCGAGAGCGACAACCGTCACCAGCGGGAGCCACCCTCTCTGCAAGATGGCCTGGCTGCGGGGTTCGCGCCGCACTCCGCGGAGTTCTCGACCACGGTTGTTCGTGGGTTGCTCCCCGATCATGACGGACATATATATCCCATATAGGAATTACTCCTCAAGCTATCGGTAAGGCATCGCCATACATTCACAGCAGTCTGACAGGCGCGAACACGACCTTCGCGACTGCACCGACACCATCGCACGCCGCGCCCAACCTCCGCATTTACTTCCTGTTAGTGATATAAATGGGCCGTGACGGGCACACCCACCGACAGCAGCGTGGAAGCGGTTTCGGAGATGCTCGTAGCCAGCGCCGACCTGATGTGGCGACATCTCGCCGACCGCAAGGGGCTGAGCGCGAGCGCGACGCTGGTCCTGGTCCGCCTCAACCGGGAAGGTCCCATGCGAGTCACCGCACTCGCCGAGGCCGAGGGCGCGAGCCAGTCCGGCATGACGCAACTGGTTCAACGTCTGGAAAGCCAAGGGCTCCTGGAACGTTGCAGTGATCCCGACGACGGCCGGGCATGCCTGGTGAAGGTCAGCGAGGGTGGCCGGCGCCTGTGGGAGGAACGTGCCGTTGTCCGCAAGCAGCGCATCGCCGAGTTGCTGGCCGGATTGCCGGAGGACGACCGGACGACGCTGTGGCTGGCCTCCCAAGTCGCGGCCCGACTGGTCGATCAGATGCGCGAGATCGCCGACTCCCCCGACAGCTAGGGTGATGCCAGAGACCTTCACACGTCGACAATCACACCGGCCACCATCGCTGCGAACCCTGGGAAACACGTAGTCTCGGTCCGCGCCGGTGCTACGTTGACGCCGACCGCAGGAGGCGCACAGATGTCCATGCAAGGCTCGGTGACCGTGCGGATGTCCGCGCCGGCGGACCGCATTTGGGAACTCATCTCCGACGTACGCAACACCGGGAAGTTCTCGCCGGAGGTGATGGAGGCCGAGTGGCTGGGCGGCGCCACCGGCCCGGCGCTGGGCACCCGGTTCCGTGGGCACGTCAAGCGCAACGAGATCGGCCCGGTCTATTGGACGACCTGCGAGGTGACCGCCTGCGAGCCCGGGCGTGAGTTCGGCTTCGCGGTGCTCGTCGGGGACCGGTCGGTCAACAACTGGCACTACCGGTTGGAGCCCGCCGGAGCCGATACCGACGTCACCGAATCCTTCCGCATGACCCCGGGGGCGTTCACCACTGTGTTCTCACTGCTCGGCGGGCAGCTTCGCACGCGTCGCAATATCCGTGACATGCGCAAGACGCTGGAACGGATCAAGGCAGTGGTGGAGGACCCGGGGCAATAAGCAGCCCGCGACCGGCGACGCGTTGTGGCCGTACCTGTGCGCGAGCTGTGTATCGATGAGGATTCCATCTGTCGTGCGGGGAGGCCGTGGCGACGCCGGTTGGAATTTAGTTATGCTTAATATTGCTTAGGCATACATACGGGGGTCGTCCGTCGACGCCCGCACATCTGGAAATCACGCGGTCGGGAGCGATGTGACCAGGTCACTGGTCGTCATCAAGGAGGTCGACATGACTGCACTCATCCCCCCACCCGTCGACCTGAGGTCTCTGCAGCCCGCCGAGCCATTACCGGCGCGACGCAGATTCCTCCCCCGGTCACGTCGAGCCAAGGCCGCCATCGCCGGCGGTTTGGTCGTGCTGCTCGTCGCCGGACTGCTCGGCGCGACGTATACGTCCTCGCCGGGCGGCACCTTGTGGGGCGTCCAGAAGGCCATCTTCCCCGACCACGCGCAAGACGTTGCCCTGACCGCTGTAGTCAACGACTTGAAGAAGGCGCAGGACATCCTCGGCGGCGGGCAGCAGCCCACACCGGATCAGCTGACCGACGCGCGCACGGCGCTCAACCAGGCCAAGCAAGGCCTGGACTACGTGTCGCCGTCACCTGAGCGAACCAGTTTGCAGAATCTCTATCTCCAACTGACACAACAACTTCTGCAGTACACACCCGATTCGGTGCTCCAACTCGCCCCGTTGCCCGTCCCACCTCCGGCGCCACCGGTCGCCGACCCTCAGCAACAGGACGCCGTGGCACTGACCAGCGCGACCGCGCCCACGTGGGGATACGGCGCGTCCGACGACTACATCCCAGCACCGGCCGGCATTCCGGAATCGCCGATGGCCGATTGGCCGCAGCCCGTCGACCCGCCGATGACGCCCAACCTGAACAACCTGGGCTACTACGACCCGTCTTGGGGCCAGCTCTACGGCTACAACCCCGGCGGTTGGTACAACTACGACCTCAGTGGCTACAACCAGTACGGTTACGACTTCATCGGCTTCGACCGGTGGGGATATGACCGCTGGGGTTACGACCGGTGGGGATACGACCGCTGGGGCTACAACTGGGCCGGCTACAACTGGGCGGGCTACGACCGCCACGGCTGGGACCGCAACGGTTGGAACGAATGGGGCCAGCGCCGCGGCTACCCGGGTGACCCACGCCGGCAGGATTGGTACGACCGCTACCACCCGTACCACCAGTACTACCAATGGAAGTTCCACATCCACGACCCCGTGTACCGCCGCACGCAGTGGAACAGGGCCCATGGCTTCAACCCCGACCGGTACCAGGACTGGAACCGGCACCGGGACTGGCACAATCCGCGCAACCGAGATTGGGCACCGCCCGCCCCGCCCAGGGGCATCAAGGTGGACATTCACCTCTCGGTCCCGGTGGTGAACCTGAATGCCTCACTGACGCAGTTCATCTCCGACGACAAGGTGAGGCGTGTCTCCGGGCCGCTGATGAAGGACCTCGCGGACAAATCCGCCCGTGACTTCACCAAGGAACTCACCCGTCCGGTCACCATCCTCACCGGACCTCCTCAGCTGTCGACGCTCAAGGACAAGACACTCAAGACCGGAGACCAAACGTCCAGTGCACCACCTGCATTGACCGCACCGGTGCCGGCGACACCGCCGTCGAAGGTGAAACCCGGGTTTACCGCACCCAAACTCGACCCGGTGCCCGCCTACACACCGCCGGCGGCCGACGAGCCGCGGGACAAGCGGGCGCCCAGGCCCGATAACGTGGCGCCGGGAACAGACCCCGACAGCTCCTCCGAGCTGAAGCCCGCCGGCCCGAAGGATGCGCCGGAGCGCCCCGGGGCTCGGCCGTCCGAGCCGACACCGGACAACCCTGCGGTGACACCACCGGCCGATGCCAAACCGGCGAATCCACCAGAGCCCGAGGTGACCTCGCCCCGCGAAGACTCGAAACCGCGCCGGGACAACCCTGGACGTGAGGCACCGGTGCAGGAAGCACCGGTACGGGAAGCGCCCGCACAGGAAGCGCCGGTACGACAGGAGCCACCGCAACAACGCACCACACCGGAAGCGCCGCGGCAGAAGCCTGCTCCGGAACCGCCGGCCCAAACGCCTGCTCCGGCTCCTGAAGCCCCTGTCCGGCAGGCGCCCGTTTGGCAGCAGCCCGAGCCGCAGGCGCCACCCCAGCGCGAGGCCCCGGTTCGGCGGGAACCCGAACGCCAAGCACCGCCGCAACGCGAGGCCCCGGTTTGGCAGCAACCCGAACGGCAGGCACCGCCACAACGCGAAGCGCCGGTCCGGCAGCAACCCGAACGGCAGGCCCCGCCACAACGGGAGGCGCCGCGGTCTGATTCGGGCCCACGTCAGGCGCCTGAACAGCCAAAGACAAAGGGACCCAAGTGTTCGTCGTTCCCGATGTGCTGAACGCCTCTGTCGGGCTGGTCAGTCACGGCTGCGCCGGAACAGCTAGACGATCACCGCGCCCGCGGACACATCCCGTGATCGTATGGCCGGCCTCAGCGAGCGGCGTGTTCGCGCCTGCCCAGCGCCTCGACGACAACGGGCGCCGCGAGTTCGATGCCGAGAAGCAGGTCGTGGAATCGGTGAGGCCGCCCCAGGGTCGCGCGGGTCACGATCCGCCCGATACCGCCTAGGGCCATGAGCCCCGCGAGCATCCTCATCCGGTTCAAGTCCGGTTCGCGGGCGGACGCGGCGTCGAGCCACCCGAGCCCGTATCCCGCGAATACAGGACCCATGAAACGGACGTGTGAGTCCACCGTCGCGTCAGCGGTCATTCCAGGCTCGCCACGCACCCCACCGATGAGCTGGACGCCTCCAATTGCGATGCACGTCCATCCGGTCACGCGCCCCAAGATTCTGAGTCCTGTCATGATCTCAGGCTCTCACGGGGACGGATCCGAGCGCGGCGGTCACACGGGCATGGCCACATCGGTCACCAACGCCCCGATGCCACCGATTGGTCCTCGGCCAACTACCATGAGGCGTCCCTATGGGTTTTTCCGACGCCTGTTTCGATAGGTCCGGCCCCCGTAGCTCAGGGGATAGAGCACGGCTCTCCTAAAGCCGGTGTCGCAGGTTCGAATCCTGCCGGGGGCACTCTGTTCCTTGTCCGACCTCTGAAGAGGTTTCGCGACTCCCTGATCTTGTCGGCAGGCCCCAGTAGCGTCGTCGGCAGATCGACGTTCAGGGGGATGACAGTGAATCGCACGGTGCAGTACTGGCGGCTGTTGCAGCCGGACGGTGCGCCGCTGCCCGGTGAGTTTCCGGCCGAGCAGGTGGTTCAGCGGCTCAGCCGAGCCGAGGCCAACGGGCTGAACCGCTACCGCCGCTGCCCCGACGGGATGCTGCTGATCGCGCACGGCACACATGATGAGCGGATGCTGATCTTGGACAAGGTGCGGCGGGAGAACCTGCCCAGTATCGGCAGCGCCGCCGGAGCTCGCCGCGCGATCGGGCTGACCCCCGATGAAGGTCTGCTGGAACCGACATATTGCTTGTTCGGTGAGCGCAACATCGTTGCCATGCTGACCAGTGGTGACGGCCCTCGGGCCCGGCGGTTGGTTGACTATCTCGAGTACAAGCTCGACATTGCGGTCGGCATCGAACCGGTGTTGACCCAAAACCTCGACCAGGCGCTCGATGAGATGAGCGTGTCGCGAGTGGACGTCGCCATCCCGGCCAATCGCATCAACCGCGAGCTGGTCGGCGGTGACTGGGTCCAAGCGCTCGACGGCGCCCGCGCACTGGCCCACGATGGCGTCGTCCGCATCGGGATTTCGGTGGGCCGTCGCGGAACGGGCGCACAGAAGGACACGATGCGCCGGCGGATCCGCGAGCTGATCGACACCCTGCGGGGTTCGGGCGCGCTCTCGGAGTTCGAAAGTGCCCGTGTTGTCGGATCGATCAGCGGCACCCCGCAATCGGTTGACCTGCTCGAAGACCGATTCGTCGAGCGCACCATGGTCGACGCCGACCGGTTGAACGATCCGGAGCGCTCGACCGCTTATGCGCGAGAGCTGTTGCGGCAGTCGTTGACCCGCAACCGTGAGTATCTGCTGTCCGCCGTACCTGACGTTCCGGGCGTACCCGCGCACTATCCCGACACATTGATCGAGATACCCGACGATGAACGCGAATAAGCGCCCCGTCGTACAGTTCAGCCTCCGGGAACGGCTGCAGCACAACTGGGTTCGCCATCAGTGGGCCGACTGGCTGTTGGCGGTGCTCGTCGTCGGCGGATGGCTGGCGCTCGGCCGGGTCGATGGGCTGCCGTGGGCGCTGACCGAGGTTCCTCACGACGCCCGGCGCACCACCTACCAGATCCTGGCCACGGTGGCCGCCACGATGGGCGGGTTCACCCTCACCAGCATCTCCATCCTGGTGAACCTGCTACGAACACCGATGACCACCGTGGACAAGCTGTTACCCGCCGACGACAAGCGTCGGGTCGGTGCGGCATTCGTCGCGGCGCTCCCCACCCTGTTTTCGTTGTTCGTCGCGGCGCTCGTGGGGCTGACCACCGATGCCAACCTCGATACCGGTTACTGGTGGTTACAGGCGACGATCATCGGCGCAGCCGTGGCGGCCATGGCGTCGCTCGCGCGGGTCGTGTGGATCCTGCGACGCCTGCTCGCCCTGTCGTCGGACTGATAGACCGCGCCGCTCAATTCCCGACGAGGGGCCGACCACTGGCCTGCCAGGCTGTCATCCCGCCCTCGAGCTCGACCACATCGGTATAGCCCAACGACTTCAGCGTGGTCGCGGCGGTTGCGCTCATGGGCCCGGTTCGGCAGTAGATCGCAATCACGGCATCACGATCACCGGGTAGCCGGTCGGACTGCTCGGCGACCCGATCGAAGGGAATCGACAGGTCGGTACCGGGAATGTCGCCTTGATACGGCACGTGCACATTGATCGTCAGTGTGTCGGATTGCCCGATGGTGGTGGCGAATTCGTCTACACCGACCAGCCGATGGTGGGCAGCGGGTGCGTCCGCCCGGGGTGCGGGCGATCCGCCGCATGAGGCGACGGCCACCGAGACGACAACGGCCGATACCACTACCCATCCGCGCTCGGACATGTCGACAATCATACCCCCTGGGGGTACTTGCGGAGCGCTTCGCGACGGTGCTACGGTCGCTGCGTCAGATACCCCCTGGGGGTATGCAACGAAAGGAGCGGGACCAATGACAACTTCGTCGACGCAGGTCGATTGGCATTTGCGCGGAGAATGGTTCGACGTGTGCAGCTGCAAGTTGCCTTGCCCGTGCAGCTTCGCCCAGGAGCCCACGCACGGAGATTGCTTGTTCACCCTGGTGTGGCACGTCCGCGAAGGGCATTACGGCAGCACCGATTTGGCAGGCCTCAGCGTGATCGCGCTCGGCGAGTTCGCGGGGAACATGTGGATCGGCGACCCCAACGCGACGATGAAGTTGATGTTCTACATCGACGAAAAGGGCGACGCCGCCCAGCGGGAGGCACTCGAGCGCATCTTCACCGGCAAGGAAGGCGGTTGGCCGGCCGAGTTCGCCAGCCTGGTCGAGGAAATGCGAGGCATCGAATACGCCCCCATCCGTTTCGAAGCCGCCGACGATCTTGCCTACTGGCGCGCCGAGATCCTGGGCAAGGTCAAACTGCGGGTGGAGGCCCTGACTGGTCCGACAGCCGATCCGAACCGCCGGGTGACCACAACCAACGCACCGGGCGCCGAGGTCGGCCCGGGCCAGGTTGCGACATGGGGCGTGGTCAAGGAAGACCACGCCGTAGGTTTCGAGTGGTCGCATGAGCACAGCGGCGGCTCGAGCAAGCACTTCCCGTTCGATTGGCGCCCCGGGTCCGAGAACGCGGCCTCCGATCCCGCGAGCGAGCAAGTCTCGTCGTCCTGCACCTGCGGCTGCTGAGTCCGTCGCGAGGCCCGGGCGGCAGGCACCCGTTCTGCCGCTCGGGCCTTGGGTGAATAGTCCCGCAGCGGGCAAAATTCACCGCGCCGCTCGGCTACATCATGCGACACAGGTGTCACAGCTGCCGACTGGCAACACTCCGAGAAGCGCCGCGCCGGTCTCATTTCCCTTGGCAAAAGAATTCAATGGCCTGACCGGGAAGAGCTCCGCGAGAGCAAATGCGCTGCACCGCGAGGTCCCAGGCGATTGCCAGGAACATGATGAGATGCACTAATGTTATTTACAGACGGGGGTCTTGAGCTCGTACACAGCTAACAAACCCGGAGGCGAGAAAGATGCGTTCGAAACTGAAGAAGGTCGCGGCAATCGGGCTGGGCACGCTGGCGGTGCCGGTCGGCGTAGCAGTCGCAGCAGCCGCTCCAGCGTCGGCGGGTCCTGAGATCTGCGCGACGGGGCCGTACGGCTATGTGCAGGCTTGCGTGGAAGGTCCCGGCTGGGGCCGTTGGAATGGCTGGCATGGCCGCGGCCATGGACACGGCCATGGCGGCTGGGACGACTGATTCGGCCTTGACCACGGGGTAACGCCGTGGCGTGAATCCGAGAACGGATTCCGCCGCGGCGTTATTTTTTGCCACGCCGTCTGACGCCTCCACATGCCACCCCCGCGGTTGCTGTGACCACTGCCCCGCTCCGGCGTTCGTCTGCCTAGCCACGACCGAGGGGTCGAGTCACCTTGGATGCGGCCAGCCCATCGCTGCGGCCGCAGGCCCTGCGCGTCTTTATCGCTCTCGCGTGGCGCTGCGGCCGGTATCGCCCCCCGAGCCCATGATCCTGACATGCAGAAACCTCCGGAAAATCACGCCAAAATTTTCTAGCACTCGACTGCGCCGAGTGCTAATATCGGCGGTGCACAGTGATTGGCTGCCCGCCAGGGTGGCGGGCTCTGAGATCGCACGGGAGGTGAATTGCTGTGCTTCGTTTTGATCCGTTCAGCGACCTTGATGTTTTGACCAGGAGTTTGCTGTCAGGGGATTCCGGGTCAGCACGCACACCGAGGTTCATGCCGATGGACCTCTGCAAGATCGGTGACCACTACGTCTTGACGGCCGACCTTCCCGGTGTCGATCCGGGCTCGGTGGACGTCAACGTCGACAACGGCACACTGACCATCTCGGCGCATCGAACCGCCCGTTCGGAGGAATCCGCGCAGTGGCTCACCAATGAGCGGTTCTTCGGCAATTTCCGGCGCCAGTTGTCGCTCGGCGACGGAATCGATACGTCGGCGATCTCTGCCACGTACGAGAACGGTGTCCTCACCGTCACCATCCCGATGGCCGAACGTGCCAGGCCCCGCAAGATCGAAGTGGCGCACGGCGCCGACCGCAAGTCGATCGAAACCACCACTGTCGATGCGGACTAGTTGATCCCGCCGCGGCGGTCCAGCCTGTACTTCAGGTTGGACCGCACTGCGGGCCATTCGATGTCCAGGATCGAGTAGACGACGGTGTCGCGTCGCGATCCGTCGGGCAACAGTTGATGACTGCGCAGCACACCGTCAAGCTTGGCGCCGAGCCGCTCGATCGCCGCCCGGCTGGTGAAATTGAAGAAGTGGGTGCGCAATTCCACTGCCACGCAATTCAACTCGTCGAAGGCGTGGCCCAGCATCAACAGCTTGGTCTCGGTGTTCACACCGGTGCGCCGGACATCGGCGACATACCAGGTATGGCCGATCTCCAGTCGCCGGTTGGGCCCGTCGACATTGAGATAACTGGTGGAACCCACCAACCTGCCGTCGAGAGTGCGGACCACGAAGCTGACGCCGTGGTCGGCCTCGCGGAGCGCGAGCAGGTGCCGTACCCATTCGGCCGCGGCGCCGGGCCGTGGCGGCGCGGTGTACCAGAAGGACCCCAACTCACCGTCGGAGGCGACAGCGTCGATCTCCGGTACATGGCTGGTGGACAACGGCTCCAACGTCACCCAGCGCTGCCCGGTCAACGTCACCGGCGACACGAATTCACTCACGATCGTCCCAACGTCGACACCAGAGACCACACAGAGCACAGGGCGGCCAGCACCCCCATCGCGCCACCCAGATACAGCCCGTACCCCGCGGTCACCGGACCTTTGACATTCAGCGTGTAGTACCACACCGTCAGCGCCACCAGGGCGAGCGAAATCGCCAGCCCCGCAACAGAAGCCCAGCGCTGCGACAAGCCACGTCCGGCCATTGCACCGGCCACGATCAGGCCGGCGCCCAGCAGGACAATCAGCTGCCCGGCCCCGAATCCGGGTGGCAGCACAATGCTGCCCACCGCGCCCCCGATGGCGTTCGCCCGTCCGCCGCCGTCGACACTGGTGGTCAGCCATGGCAACCAGGCCACCACCACGAGGACAGCGGCACACAGGGCTACCAGCCACCCCGGGGCCACGCGCCGACCTGGACGCAGACGAACCATAGCGACGAGACTATCGGGTGTGACCGAACTACCCGACTGGGCCAGACAGCTCGATCTAGCGCCTCATCCCGAGGGCGGCTGGTATCGCGAGACGTGGCGGAGCGAACTGACGGTGAGTCAAGCCTCGCTGCCGACGGGCTACTCGGGACCGCGCAGCGCCGGCACCGCGATCCTGTTTCTGCTCATGCCCGGCCAACAGTCCGCGTGGCACACGGTGCGCAGCGCCGAACTGTGGTTCCACCATCGCGGCAGCCCGTTGGTGCTGGAGACCGGTGCGGAAAAAGACACCGCGACAAGCCTTCTGCTGGGCCCGGATATCGCCGCCGGGCAGCACCCGCAACTGCTGGTGCCGCCCGGCCACTGGCAACGCGCCGCGCCACGCGATGACGAGCCGGCCCTGGTCAGCTGCGTGGTGGTGCCGGGATTCGACTTCGCCGACTTCGCGCTCAGCCCTGCAACGACGACAGATTGAACCCGGCCCCGGTCGGGTCCGTCAACGCGGCCAACCGGCCGTAAGGAGTGTCCTCAGCTGGGCGTACCACCGAGCCGCCGTTGGCGACGACGAGCTCGATCGTCTTGTCCACGTCGTCGGAACCGAAGAAGGTCGTCCACGCCGACGGCGCACCCTCGGGGATGAACGCCGATCCGTCCATCACCCCGACCAGCGCCTGGCCGTCGAAGTTCGCAGTGCTGTAACGGAATTCATCAGTATCTGACACGACTTCGGTGCTCCAGTCGAAGACCGCTCGGTAGAAGTCCAGCGCCTTGGCGTAGTCGCTGGTGGTCAACTGATGATACACCGGCGCGCTCGCCTCGTTGAACACCGCGAAACCCTCGTGCCCACCCGGTTGCCAGATACCGAAGATCCCGTTGGCGGTATCGCTCATCATCGCCATCCGGCCCTTGGCCGGAATGTCCATCACCCCACCGCAGTTGCCTCCGCCGGCCGCGACGGCGGCGGCCACCGTGGCGTCGGCATCTGCGGTGTGCAGATAGGTGGTCCAACCGTCAGGTGCGTTCCACTGCGGGTCGTTGCGCATCAGGCCGGCGACCACCTGGCCGTCAACCGACGCGGTGACGTAACCGCCGTACTCCGGGCCTCCGGTCTCGTACGTCCAGCCGAACACGGCGCCGTAGAACTGCTGGGCACGCTCCAGGTCGGACGTGGCCAGGTCGATCCAGGTGGGGGCGCCCAGCGGCGCGCTCTGACGGGTAACCACGATATTGCTCCTTCACGGGATGGACAGTCGCTAGGTCTGACCGTCGCCGTGCGGAAAACTCATCGCTGACTGCCGAGCAGACGCAAAACTGCCAATTGCCGCGTGAAAAGACCGTTCTGTGTCTGTTCGTGGGAACTACGGATAGCGCGCGGAAATCGTCGCGCGGTGCTCGGCCGGCGAGCCGAACAGCGAGCGGTTGAGCGCGGCACGTTTGAGATAGACGTGCACGCCGCTCTCCCAGGTGTAGCCGATGCCGCCGTGCAACTGCATGGCCTTGCCTGCCACCTCGACCGCGGTCTCGGTCGCATACGCCTTGGCCATGGCGACCGCGCGGGGATCCGGGGGCGCCACAGCGGCGCTCACGAGTTGTCGGGCCACCGAGATCCGCACGAGCATGTCCGCACAGGCATGCTTGACGGCCTGGAACGAGCCGATCGCACGGCCGAACTGCTGGCGGACGCCGGTGTAGGACACCGTGGCGTCGAGCATGGCCTGCGCGACGCCGAGGCTGTCACACGCCACGGCCAGCGCACCGCGGTCGACGAGCGATCGCAGCTGCTGCTCGGCGTCGCCCTCGAACTTCCACACCGCGTCCTCGTCGACCTCCACGCCCTCGGCCGTGACAGTGGCCAGCCTGCGGGTCTCGTCGAGCACCGGTTGCTCGGCGACCGACAGCCCGGGGGCGTCGGCGGCCACGTCGACCAGCACCGCGACACCGTCGGCATCACGCGCGGGGATCAACAACCGCTCGGCGCCGGCCGCGTCGGGTACAAAACCCGCCCGGCCGTGAACCCGCCAGCCAAGCCGTGTGATGGTCAAATCGAAGGGCGCCGCCTCGCCTGAGCCCGACATGGTCAGCACCGCCCGAGTTTTCCCCGCCACGACGTCCTGCGTCAGCGCGTCACGGGGTTCGTTGGGTTGCAGAGCATTCAGCGCGCCGATCGCCATGACAGCTCCGCCCAGGTAGCCGGTGGTGGCCGCGGCCCGACCCAGCTCCTCACAGATGACCGCCACTTCGGCGAACGTGGCTCCGGCACCGCCGGACTGCTCCGGGGCGTCCAGCCCGACCCAGCCCGCCGCGACCAGCAGCGGCCATTCGATGCTCTCCTTGGCCAGCAGATCGGCTGCGACCGAACGCAGTTCGTCATGGATCGCCGCAAAATCAGGAACGTCGCTCATCACACCGCACTCGGCTCTCGGGGCAGGCCCAGACCGCGCTCACCGATGATGGTGCGCTGGATCTCGCTGGCGCCGCCGGGGATGGTCCATTCCCACGACCCGATGAAATCGAGCATCCAGGCGCCCGACTCCCAGCCGCTGGAGGCCGGTTTGGTCAGCACGGTGTGCGCGTCCAGGCCACCGAGCTCGGCGCCGAATCCGGTCATTCGCTGCAACAATTCGCTGTAGTAGAGCTTGACGATCGAGGCGTCGGCCGGTCCGGCCTGCCCGGCCTCGCTGCGCTCCACCAGATCCCGGCACAACCCGCGCAGGCCGGTCAGCTCGATCTCGAACTGCGCCAACCGGTCCGCCACCACGGGATCGTCGAGCGGCGCGGCGGCGAGCAGCCACTTGAAACCCGCGTTGCCGAGGCGCTCGGACAGTTCCAACATGGTCATGCCGCGTTCGGCGCCGAGGGTGGCCTGGGCAACCTGCCAGCCCTTGTTGAGCGGGCCGATCAGGTTGGCCGCGGGCACCGCGACGTCGTTGAGGAAAATCTCGCAGAAATGCGAATCCCCGACGGCGTTTCGGATCGGCCGCACGTCGATGCCAGGGGTGGTCATGTCCATCAGGAAGTAGGAGATGCCATGGCGTTTGGGGGCTTCCGGATCGGTGCGCGCCAGCAGCAGACACCAATCGGCATGCAGAGCACCACTGGCCCAGAGTTTCTGGCCGTTGACGATGAACTGATCACCGTCGGCGCGGGCGGTGGTGCGCAGCGCGGCGAGATCGGAGCCGGCCTCGGGTTCAGAGAAGCCCTGTACCCAGATCTCGCCGTCGACAATGGCGGGCAGGTGTCGGCGCTTCTGCTCCTCGGTGCCCGCTGTCAACAAAGTGGACGCGGCATGGTGGATCCCGACGAAGGCCAGCACCAGCCGGGGCGCGTCGTGGGCGGCCAACTCCTGGTACAGCACGATCTGCTGTGGAACCGACATGCCGCCGCCCCATTCGGCCGGCCAATGCGGCACCGCGTACCCGGCGGTGTGTAGCTCAGCGAACCAGGACTTCTGGAACGCCACGAACTCGTCATCACCGACGCCGGTCTGGTTGGCGCGCCAGTCTTTCGGGACGTGCGCGGCACACCAGTCCCGCACGGTGGCCCGAAACTCCTCGAGCTCGCTCATGAGAACAACCCGGTGAGTCCGCGCCGCCCCAGCCGCTGCGTCAAGGTGTCGCGCGTTTTGGACACTCCGAAGGGTAAGCGGCGCAACGGCTGACTGTAGCGTGACAGCCACGACAACGTGGTCTCATCGCAGAAGCCGACCGCGCCGTGCAGCTGATGGCACACGCGGAACACCACCTCGGCGGCTTCGATCACGGCCAGCCGCAATGCCAGCGCATCGTTGATCGCCTCGTCGGCCGGATTGGTCACCAGGCTCCACAGTGCGTATTTCGCCACCATATCCACGCCGCTGCGTTCCACCTCGGCATCGGTCAGCTGGAACTGCACACCTTGGAACGAGGACAGCGGCTGGCCGAACTGCTTGCGCAGGCTGACGTGTGCGACCGTCAGATCGATGGCGCGGTCCAGCATGCCGAGCAGGGTCCACGACGGCAGGGTCAAGGCCAGTGCCACGTCGTCGAGACCGTCGCTGTCGACCGCGGCAAGCTCCAGTGCGGTGGCGAACGACGGCCCGGACGCGCCGATCCCGCTCACCGTGCTGCGCTCACCGTCCAATGTGACGGCGGCCCAACGGTTGTCGAGACCTTCCAACGAGGCTTCCGGTGCGTCGGCGTCGACGACGACCAGCCCGTCCACCTCGAGGTCCGCCGGGCGCGCCAATCGCTCGGCGACCGGGTACGGCAGCGCCCAGTAGCCGGCGCTGCGGCACACCGCGGCCGCCGCTTCCAGAGAGTCCGCGTCACCGCGGGGTTCGAGTTCGAACACCCCCAGACCATCCAGCACAGGCATGACCAGGCCGGCACGGGTGTCCGGCTTGGCGTCGGCCTGGGCCAACAACTGATCGCCACCGGCGGCTTCGAACGCCTTCAGGGCCTCGCGGCCATACTCCTGCGCGTCATCGCTGAGATCCAGAATCATCGCGTCACGCCTTTCCGGCCAGCATGGTCCGGGACAGCAGGATGCGTTGCATCTCGATGCTGCCCGAGGACACCGTCGACGCCTGCGAGTAGCGCCAGTGATCCTCGACCTCGGCGCGGAAGTACTCGGCTTTCGGACTTTCACCGCGTGGCACTGCCGCAGCGATCTCCATGAGCACTTCGGCACTCTCTTGATCCAGCCGCGTCACCGCGATCCGATATGCCGCGGAGTCACCGGGATTCACGCGCCCGGTGGCCTGCATCGCCACCACCCGGTAGGCCATCAACCGGGCCCGGCGGCAGTGCGTGAGCATCCGCGTCCACCGGCCCCGCAGTTCGGCGGGCAGTTCCTCCCACCTGTCCCCCAGCACGTCGGGTGCGGCCTGCAGCAGCCGTTCACACCGCGCATACCGGGCGATGCCGACGCGCTCGAAGGACACCACGTCCTGCACGATCGACCACCCCTGATCCACCGTGCCGAGCACATCTTCCTCGGTCACCAAGAGGTCGTCGAAGAACACCTCGTTGAGATGGTGCGGGCCCATCATCGTGCGGATCGGGCGCACCGTGATCCCGGGTGAGTCCATCGGCACCAGGAAGATGGTCATGCCCTGTTGCTTCTTCTCCCCTTTCGAGGTCCGGGCCAGCAGAAAGATCCACTGCGCCATCGTGGCGTACGAAGTCCAGATCTTCTGACCGTTGACCCGCCACCCGTCACCTTCCCGACGCGCGAACGTCCGCAACGACGCCAGGTCCGATCCGGCCTCCGGTTCGGAAAAGCCTTGGCACCAGATCACTTCACCGTTGGCGATCGGCGGCAGATGCTTGCGCTGCTGTTCTTCGGTGCCGTGCCGCATGATGATCGGCCCCACCCAGTTGACGCCCATGTACTGGGCACCGCGCGGCTCGTGGTGTGCCCACATCTCCTCGCGCACCACGGTCTGCTCCCACACCGAGGCGTCACCGCCGCCGAACTCCTTCGGCCAAGACAGGCACAACAGGTGCTGCTGCGCCAGCGTCCGGCAGAACCGCTGGGCCACCGCGAGATCGGCGGGGTCATCGGTGAACGCGCCGAGAAAGTCGGCGGGCACCTGGTCGGCGATCAGTGCGCGCAGCTCACCACGCAGCGCATCGGCGGCTTCGCCAAATTCGAAATCCACTCCCGGCCTCTCTATTTCGTCCTGGCCGCATCCAGCTCGGAAAGCACTGCGTCGGTGTCGGCCCCGAGCTCCGGCGCATACCCCGCGATGTGGCCGGGGGTGCGGGAGAACCAGGTCGGCACACCCGGCATCCGTACCCGGCCGTGCGGGGTGTCGATGGTCTCGAACAGCCCGACGGCATTGAGGTGCTCGTTGTCGAACAGCGCGTCCGGGGTGAGCATGGGTGCGGCCGGGATTTCCAGCTCTGCGAACAGGTCCAGCCACTCCGCGGTGGTGCGTTCCTTGAGCGTTTGGGCCACCAGGCCGTAAACCGTGTCGATCTGGCGGGCCCGCTGTTCGAGGGTCGCGTACTCGGAGCTGTTCCAGGTGGGCTGCACCCGGTCGATGAATGCGTTCCAGTGCTTGTCGTTGTAGACCAGCGCGGCGATGTGGCCGTCCTTGGTCTCGTACGGCCTGCGGTTGGGGGTGACCGCCCGCGGGTACACCGCCGGACTCAGCGGAGGTTCGAACATGGCGCCGTTGGCATGTTCGACGAGCATGAAGGAGGCCATCGTCTCGAACATGCTGACCTCCACCTCCTGCCCCTCTCCGGTGCGTTCCCGGTGGAACAGCGCCATCGTGGTGGCGTACAGCGCGGTCAACCCGGCCACCTTGTCGGCCATGATGGTGCCGACATACGAGGCTTCACCCGTCAATTGCTGTTGCACCGCGGGCAATCCGCATTCGGCCTGGATGGTGTCGTCATAGGCCGGGCGGTCGGCGTCCGGGCCGCGCCGGCCGTACCCGTAGCAGTTGGTGTAGACGATGCCCGGGTTGATGGCCGCCACGTCGGCATAGCCGAAGCCCAGTTTGGAGATGGCCTTGGCACGCATCGAATGGATGAACACGTCCGCGTCGGCGATCAGCGCACGTAAATCCGCTTTACCCTGCTCCGACCGCAGATCCAGCACCACACTGCGCTTGCCGCGGTTGACGTTGACGAAGACGCCGCTCATGCCTGGCACCGGCCCGACCGAGATGTACCGGGTGTTGTCCCCGGCCGGGGTCTCGACCTTGATCACGTCGGCACCCATGTCGGCCATGATCTGGGTGCAGTACGGCCCCATCACCATCGCTGTCAGGTCGATGACCCGAACCCCCTGCAGGGGACCGCCGGTCATGCTTTCACCCCTTGCGCGGCGCGACCGAAGCTGTAGCGGATGTGCTCGGTGTGACCGTCGGGGACCACCGGGAAGATCACCGGTTCACTGATGTCACGGATACGGTCCATCTGCTCCCCGACCTCCTCCACAGTCCACGCCGGCCGGTACACCCCCGGGCTCTCGACCACAGCGGCACGAGCCAGCCTTCCGGCGATCGCCACGAAGTATTCACCTGTGACCGAGCAGGATTCGTGCGCCAGCCAGCCGACGGCCGGGGCCACCAGCTCCGGACCCATCGGCGGATAGGCCGACGTGTCCAGCCCCTCGGCCATCCGGGTCACCGCACCTGGCACGATCGCGTTGCACAGAACGCCTTCAGCGGCGCCTTCGAGCGCCACCACGTTGCACAACCCGAGGATGCCGGCCTTGGCCGCCGCATAGTTCGCCACCTCGTGGTTGCCGTAGAGCCCGCCGATCGAGGAGGTCAGCACCACCCGGCCGTATCCGGCCTCGCACATCAGCGGAAATGCCGGTCGCACAACGTGAAATGCGCCACGCAGATGCACGTCGAGTACGGCTTCGAAATCGTTGTAGGTGAGTTCCTTCAGCGATCCGCGGCGCACCGTACCCGCGTTGTGGATGAGGATGTCGACGCGGCCGAACTGCTCGACGGCCTTGTCGATGATGGCCTGCCCGCCCTCGGCAGTGGCCACCGAATCGGTGACGGCGACGGCCTGTCCACCGGCCGAGACGATTTCGTCGACCACCTGCTGGGCCGGTGCGGCGTCGGAGCCGTCGCCGGTGAGGCTGCCGCCCGGGTCGTTGACGACCACCTTGGCGCCCCTTGACGCCAGCAGCAGGGCGTATTCGCGGCCCAAACCTCGGCCGGCGCCGGTGATGACAGCGACGCGATCGTCAAATCTGAGTGTGCTCAAGCGAAGGGCTCCTCGCCCTCGAGTTTGGTGCGCTGCAGCAACCGGCCCGAGGCTGAGTCGTATGGCGTGGCCCGGTGCATGGTGCCGGTGTTGTCCCAGATGACCAGGTCACCGACGGTCCACTTGTGCCGGTAGGTGAATTCGGGCCGGGTGGCCCAATCTCGCAGCCGCACCAGCAGTTCGGCACTACGCCGGAAATCCACGTCGACGATGTGCCGCGCGGTCGCACCGAGCACCAGCGATTTACGGCCCGACTGATGCGTCCACACCAACGGCAGTTCCCGATCGCCGATCGCCATCATGCGCTTGAGTGTCTTGGCGTTGGGCTCAGGGTCGTAGTAGAACAACGTGTTCCACGCCGAGTGCATGACCCGTAGGCCCTCGATCTCGGCCTTGTCCTCGTCAGGCAGGTCGTCGTAGGCGGCGTAGGTGTTGCAGAACTCGGTGTCGCCTTCTTCGGGGTTACCCAGTGCGATGCTCTGCAGCAATGAGGCCAGGATCGGCACCTCGTTCATGGTGCCGTCGATGTGCCAGTACAACGAGCCCTTCAGGTAATCGGCCTGCTTGTTCACCTCGGTGTCCAGGGACACCTTGTAGAGCTTCTCGCCCTGGTGCTCGGCGGCGAACGTCCCGAGGGTCTCGGTGAACGCGATCTGCTCGTCATCGGTGAACCCGATCTGCGGGAACACCAGCACGCCGCGCTGCTCCAGCAGTTCCCGGATCCGCCCGGCATGTTCACCGGAGAGCAACGTGGCCTTGTCGGCCCGGATCTCGGTTCCGATGCGCGGCTTGATGTCCCGGGTATCGAGCGCAGTAGTCATCGTCATGAGGTGAGCTCGAGTCCGTCGAGGTCGCCCTTGTCCCGCCATTGGGCAATCAGCTCGTCGAAGGCGTAGAAGCCGGGCGAGTAGAAGTCGCCGAGGAATGCGCCGTTGCGTTCCGCGCCACCCCGGCCCTCGTTGTTGTAGTAGCCGGGCGTGCAGGACAGTTCGAACGCGGAGTTGTCGATCGCCAGATCGCGGACCGTGGACACCCAGGCGTCCTGTCCCTCCTGGCTGGGCTCGACGGTGGTGGCACCGCGGTTCTGTGCCTCGGCGATGATGTAGGCGATGTGCTTGGCCTGCTGTTCGAACATCGCCGTGGTGTTGGCCGAGACGCCGCCCTGGATGAAGCCCATGAAGAACTGGTTGGGGAATCCGCGGCTGGTCATCCCATGCAGGGTCTTGTAGTCGTTGCGCCAGTAGTCGAACAACGACAGCCCGTCGCGGCCTTCGATACGCTCGATCGCGAACCGTCGGCTGATCTCGGTGGAGATCTCGAAACCGCTCGCGAAAATCACGCAGTCGACTTCGTATTCGACGCCGTCGGCAACTATTCCCTTTTCGGTCAGCCGCTCGACACCCTTGGAAGCCGACACGTCGATCAGCGTCACATTGGGGCGGTTGAACGTTTCCAGGTAATGCTCGCTGGACGTCGGACGCTTGCACATGAAGCGGTAGTACGGCTTGAGCGCCTCGGCGGTCTCGGGATCCTTGACGATCTCGGCGACCAGGCGGCGCAGCCGCTCCATGATCTTGAAGTCTTCTTCTTCCCGGAAGGCCATGATCTGCTCGATGGTCACCTCGGCCGGGTTCTCACTGGCCGCGATCCGGGCCGTGAGGTTGCGACCGAGCTCAGTCCAGAAGTCGCACACCAGGTCTGGTTCACCGAACACCACCCCGACGAACGGCGACCAGTTGTGGAAGTTGCGCTTGCGTTCTTCCTGCCACCCAGGTTGCAGCGACGCGGCCCAGGCCGGATCGGTGGGAGGGTTGGTGCGCGCGTCCACCGATGACGGCGTGCGCTGGAAGACGAACAGTTCTTTGGCGTCGCGGCCCAGGTGCGGCACGAGCTGGATACCCGTCGCACCGGTGCCGACGAGGGCCACGCGCTTGTCGGCCAGTTTGTGCAGACCGCCGTCTGCATCGCCGCCGGTGTAGTCGTAATCCCACCGTGCGGAATGGAACACGTGCCCCTTGAAGTCCTTGATGCCCGGGATTCCCGGCAGCTTGGGCCGGTTGTAGGAGCCTTGGGCCATGACCACGAACCGGGCCCGGATCTCATCGCCGCGGTTGGTGTGGATCTGCCAACGCTGAATCGCCTCGTCCCAACGCAACTCACGCACCTGAGTGGAGAACAGGGCGCCGTCGTACAGGCCGAAGTGCTTGCCGATGTTGCGGCAGTGCTGGAAGATCTCTGCCCCGTCGGCGAACTTCTTGCTCGGCATGAAATCGAGTTCTTCGAGGAGCGGGATATAGCAGTAGGCGTCGTTGTCGCACTGGATTCCGGGAAAGCGGTTCCAGTACCACACCCCACCGAAGTCGCCGGCCATCTCGATGACTCGGATGCCCTCGACACCGGCCTTCTTCAGGTACGCCCCGGCCAGTAGACCGGCGAAGCCGCCGCCGAGGATGACGACATCGGTGTCCTCGATGACCGGATCCCGTTCCGTCGGGGTGGTGTACGGATCGACCTCGTAGAACTCGGCGAACTCACCTTCCAGCTCCAGATACTGATCGGCGCCCTCGGGCCGCAGCCGCTTGGCGCGCTCGGCGGCGTACTTCTCCCGGATCGCGTCGATGTCGATGTCGGTGGGAGTGTCGGTGGGTCCGCACGTACTTTCGGTCATGCGTTGGCCTTCTCCGGCAGAGCGGCCGGGTGCAGCGGGGCGGGCATGTCGTGCACCGCGGGCAGCACTTCGGCGGCGAACAGCTTGGTCGACTCCATGGCCTTCTCGTACGGCATGGTGCCGAACTGCGGGACGATGGTGACCTCGCAGAACGAGCAGGCCTCCTGCGCGGCCTTGAGCTTTTCGAACACCGTCTCGGGTGTACCGATCAGCAGGTTGGAGGCGTGGTATCCGGGCGGGCCGCCCTTCTTCTGGTTGCCGACTTCGGACGCCAGCACCGCCGTCGCGCTCGCTTCCCGAGCGGCGTAGGCCTCATAGCCCTTGACGCCCTTGAAGTTCGACGCGTCGGCAAAACCGTAGTGCACGTTCACGTCGCGGTTGGCGGTCCAGATCCATTCTTCGGTTTGAGCCACCTCGTCTTCGGAAGCCACGCAGTACATGAACATCACGTTCTTGGGCTGACAGGGGCCGAGGCCTTCTTCGGCGCGGAAGGTGTTGACCTTGCGCACCTCTTCACCGGCGTCGGTGATCGGCTTGTTGCCGACGAACAGCGGCACCATGCCGCGCCGGGACAGGATCTCCAGCGACTCCGCCGTCGAGGAAGAGCTGTAGATGCGGTCGAACAGGTCGGTGCTGATCGGCTCGGGGCGAAGCGACATCTCCGGGAAGCTGAAGATCTTGCCGTCATAGGAGAACCGCTCACCGGAGAAAGCCAGCTTGAGGATGTCCAGCGTCTCGTTGAAGCGGTCGCGGCTCTCCTCGCGGGGAACGCCGACCGCGGCGAACTCACCCTTCGACACCCCGCGGCCCAGGCCGATCGTGGTGTAACGCCCGTTGGAGACGATGTCGAGATAGGCGATCTGGGTGGCCAACCGGATCGGGTTCCACCACGGCACCACCGCCACGAACGTGCCCAGGCTGACCCGTTCCGTGCGCCCTGCGAAGTAGGTCAGGGCCTGAATCGGGTTGGGTGTCATGCCATATGGCGTGCCGTGGTGCTCGGGAAACCAGATCCCGTCGAAGCCGAGCGGCTCGGCGAGGTCGCCCAGGGCCAGCGCGGCCTGCACACACTTGTAGTCCGGCGTGGCCGGCGGGGTGCTGAAGTCGCCGGCGAGCACGCGCTCCCAGTCGTGGGAGTTCTGCGCCCCCGTGCCCAGATTGACCTTCATGTTGTCTCCTTACTCGGCGATTTGGGTGCGATTGGCGGCGGCGACCGCCGCTGGACGCACCCAAATCACTGGATGTCGGTAGGCGCTCCGGTGCCCATGTACTTGGAAAGTTGGTAGTGCAGGTTGACGGTGCTGCGTTCGCGGTAGGGGTTGGGCAGCGTTCCGGGGAAGCCGGCCGATTTCATGCCCTGTTGCACTGCCGCCATATTCGAGAAGTCCTGCGGCAGCACCGAGAGCCAGTTCGGTGAATCCTTCGGGGTGTAGGCCCATTCGGTCTGCGGCTCTTCGCCTTTCGGGTACAGCTCGAAGACGGCAACCTCGAAGATGCACTTGTCCGGGTTGTAGCTCGGGTCAGGCCGCGCGCTGTAGCACAACGCACTGGTCAGCCCCTGCCCCACTTGGAAGTTCGGGAAGATCTGCCAGGCCGTGCCGCTCTGCCCGAGGATGTCCGGAGGGATCACCGGCCAGATCACCCCACGTGCTTCGTCGTCGCGACGTGCCGAGGAAAGCCAGTGCTGCAGCACCTCGTCGGCAGGTGTTCCCTCGGGCAGCTCGTCGACCAGCCGCTTGGCGGCGTCCACCAGAGTTTGCGTGGTGGTCGCGTTGGTCTCTTCCATGGTGTAGACCTGCATCTCGGCGGTGGAGATGCGCGGATCACCGGTTCCCAACCGGATCTTGGACTTGGTCTCGTCCAGCCCTTTCGGCGCGTCGTAACCGATGTTGGAGTGCCGGCCCTGCGCCTTGGCCCAGCCCTTGAACTCACCGAACTTGTTGAACTCCGGATGCGTGGTGAACACGTGGTAGGTCTCGTTGAAGGCCTCCATCGCGACCTTCCAGTTGCAGTCGAAGTACAACCACTTGCGCCACTTGTAGCGCATGTTCTCCAACCCGAACGGGTCGAGGATCTTGGCCGCCGGGTGTAGGTAGTCGATCAACGGCTCGCAGTGCGGGTCCATGTTGATGAACAGCCAACCGCCCCAGGTATCCACCTGCACGGGCGCCAAATGCGTATTGCTCGGGGTGAGTTTGCCCTGCCAGTCGTCCTGTTCCCGAATGTGGGTGCAGGCTCCGTCCAGACCGTAGGTCCAGCCGTGGAATCCGCACACGAACGACTTCCGGGCCCGGCCGGTTGCGTTCTTGGCCCCCTCCGGATTGTCGATGAGTTTGCGGCCGCGGTGCATGCAGACGTTGTGATGGGCAGTAAATTCGTTTGGCCCTGTCCGTACCACGATGATGGAGTCATCGAGGATGTCGTAGGTCAGGTAACTGCCGACCTCGGGCAGTTCCTCGACCCGGCCGACTTGCTGCCACACTTTGCGCCACAGTCGATCGCGTTCGGCACGGGCGTACTCCGCGGAGATGTAGGCCTCGACCGGGACGGTGGTCGGCGCAGACAGGTCCTCGGCGATCTCTCCGGTCGCCCCGTCCGGTTCCGCGTCGATCTCCATCGCGGCATCCAGATCGGTTTCGGTATGGGCCATTAGATCCTCCTGATGGCTTCGCGGAAGTCGTCGTCCTTGAGGAACAGCGAGGTGTTGTCGGCGCCGAGATGGGTCCACCTCAAGTTGAGCCCGCCGTCGACCAGGATGGTCTGGCCGGTGATGTAGCTCGAAAGATCCGAGAGCAGGAAAAGAATGGCCCCGGCCTGCTCCTCGGGAGTTCCACGCCGGCCCATGGCGATCGCCCGCTGGTCGCGATCGGGGTCGGCGTCGACATACGTTGCCGAGGCCGCGGTTTCGGTCACTCCAGGGGCGACGGCGTTGACCCGGATACCTTCTGCGGCAAGCTCGGCGGCCATGGTGCGCGTGGCGGCGACGATCGCGGCCTTCGCGGTGCCGTACGCGACGTGATACGGCGCGGTGTTCATCCCGCTGATCGAGGACACCGAGACGATCGAGCCGGGATTGCCCTGCGACCGAATCTCAGCAGCCACCGCCTGGCTCATGAAGAACATGGTTTCCAGGTTGGCGGTGAACAATTCGCGCCAGTCGTCCCGTGACACCCGGGTGGCGGGCATCCAGGTGGACGGGGCCGCCCCGCCGGCAACATTGACCAGTCCGTACATCACGCCGTCCGCACTCCGGGCCGCATCGAGCACCGTGGCGATGCCCTCGTCCGTCGATGCGTCGGCGGCCACCGTCACCACGTTCAGCCCCTTGTCGGATAGCGGAGCGACGTGGGTATCGAGGTTGTCCTGCGAGCGGCTCACTGCCACGACGGTGGCCCCGGCCTCGGCCACCATCCGCGTGACGGTGGTGCCGATACCGCCACCACCGGCGCCCGATACCACCACGACCCGGCCGTCCAGGCTGAGGGAACTGTCCATTCGCAACCCTTATCGGCTCAATTGTCCGGACAATAAATCAGACTTTTCATATTGGAGAACACTATTCCGCAGCACTTATTCGCCCGTCAAGGGTGGATTCCAGGATCTCGCCGCCTATTGTCTGGACTACAGCGAGTTGCTAACGTCCGAGGTCATGAGCGCCCTATCGGCAAATCCCGGCATCGCCAATGCGCGGTACACCGCAAACCCGTCCGTGGCCGAGAACTGGACGCTGCAGCAGGTCACGGGCCCCAGCCGACTGTTCGGCGCGAACGGCTTGCGGACCGGCCCGGACGGCCGCATCTACGTCGCCCAGGTCACCGGCAGCCAGATCAGCGCGCTCGACCTCGACACCGGACTACTGGAAACCGTCAGCGCGAAGGGCGGCGAGATCATCGCCCCCGACGACGTGGCGTTCGATTCGGACGGCAACCTCTATGCCACCGAGGTGATGGACGGCCGGGTCAGTGTGCGCGCGTCCGGCGGCGCCACCCGCGTCCTGCGCGACGACATCCCCTCGGCCAACGGCATCACCTTCCATCAAGGCCGGTTGTTCGTCGGCGAATGCCGCGAAGGTGGCCGGCTCATGGAGTTCGACCTGGCCGGCGGGGCCCCACGCATCCTGCTGGAGAACGTGCCCTCACCCAACGCGATGGAGGTCGGCCCCGATGGGCTGCTCTACTTCCCGGTGATGGGCGCCAACGAGATCTGGCGCATTGATCCCAACGGCGGCGAGCCCGAGGTGGTGGCCGGTGGGCTCGGCGTGCCCGACTCGGTCAAGTTCGACGCCGACGGCTACCTCGTCTCCACCGAGGTCGCCAGCGGCCAGGTGCTGCGCATCGACCCCCGCAACGGAGAACAGACGCTATTGGCCCAGCTGACCCCGGGCCTAGACAACTGCACCTTCGTCGACGGCCGGCTCTTCGTCTCGAACTTCACCGGTGAGATCACCGAGATCCTGTCCGGCGGCAGCCAGTCGGTGCTGCCGGGCGGATTGAACTGGCCGCTGGATCTGGCAGTCGGCCCCGACGGCGACCTGTATGTCGCCGACGGCACCTACTTCTACCGGGTCGGCCCCGACGGAAGCCTGCAGACCGTGGCGATGCTGTTCTCCCCCGGCTATCCCGGCTTCCTGCGCGGAGTGATCGCCTCGGGCCCAGGCGAATTCATCGTCACCACTGCCGCCGACACGGTCGCACGCTTCCGCCCCGGAGCAGCCGACGACGAGGTGAGCCAGGTTCTGGCCAGTGGCATCGACCAGCCCTACGGCGTGGCGCAGGCCCCCGATGGCTCCGTGGTGGTCGTCGAACAGGGTGCGGGGCGGCTGCTCTCCGTACGTGACGGTTCCGTGAGCGTGCTGGCCTCGGGTCTGGACACCCCGGTTGGTGTGGTGATCGGACCCGATGGCGCGCCGCTGGTGTCGGTGGCCGGTGCGGTAGTGCGGGTGAGTGACGGAGGTGCCGCGCCGCTGGTCGACGGATTGCACACGCCGCACGGCATTCTCGTGAGCGGCGGTGTGCTCTACATCGTCGACTCGGGAAGCAAGGAGCTGATCAGCTATGACCTGGCCGATGCGGCCCGCACGACGATCGCCACCGGGCTGCCCGTCGGACCACCGCCCGGGGTGACGCCCAAGCCACTCAAGGGGATGCCGCCGTTCTCCGGTCCGCAGGGCCCGTTCGCCGGGATCACCGCGGGAACAGATGGGACGCTCTATATTTCGGGCGACGGCGACGGCAGCGTGCTGGCGCTGCGCCGGAGCTGACACCGTGACCATCACGCCGGCCGACCATCGCTACCTACAGGTCGCGCGCACCCTACGCAAGGAGATCGTCGACGGGGTGTACCCGGTGGGCTCGCAGTTGCCCACCGAACATGAGCTGTGCGAGCGCTTCGAGGTCAGCCGCTACACCGTGCGTGAGGCACTGCGGCGGCTGCGCGACGACAACCTCGTCACGTCGCGGCCGCGGGCCGGCACCACCGTGGCGCCCCGCGCCGCGACGAATACCTATGCCCAGGACGTGGTTTCGATCAACGACCTGTTGGCCTTCGCCACGGGCGCACAGTTCACCATCGAGTCCAACGCCATGGTGACGATCGACGGCGAACTGGCCGAACGCACCGGCCTGCCGCTCGGCGAGCAGTGGTTGGCCGTGCGCGGCTACCGGCAGTCCGACGACGAATCCGCACCGGTGTGCCGCACCGAGTACTACATCAACCGCAGCTTCGCCGCCGTGGGGCGCCTACTGCAACGCCATTCCGGTCCGATCTTCCCGCTGATCGAGGATCTCTTCGGGGTAAGCATCGTCGAGGTGCACCAGGAGATTTCGGCGATCGTCACCTCGCCCGAACTCGCCGCGGGCCTCAAGGTCAGCGCAGGCAGCGCGGCCCTGCAGATGCAACGCACCTACACCACCTCCGACGGGGAGGTCGCCCAGGTCACCGTCAACACCCACCCGTCCGACCGGTTCCGTCACTCCATGACGATGCGCCGGGTCAAGGGCTGACGTGACCCGACGCGACGAGGCCCGTGCGGCCGACGCTTACGCCCGTGGGCTTTGGGTCTCCACCACCCTGGCCGACGCGCTGGCCGATGCGGCGCGTGAAACCCCCGACCGGGTGTTGGTGGTCGACGGCGACACCGCCCTGACCGCCCGCGAATTACACGACCGGGCACGGGGTCTGGCGACGCTGCTGACCGAGTGGATGCCGGCGGGCAGCGTGGTGTCCTTCATGCTGCCCAACTGGCACGAGGCGGCCATCATCTACCTGGGTGCCACGCTGGCCGGGATGGTGGTCAACCCGATTCTGCCTTCACTGCGGGACCGGGAACTGTGCTTCATCCTCGACGACGCGAACAGCCGGGCGATCTTCATCCCTGCCGAGTTCGGTGGCCACGACTACGCGGCGATGCTCACCCGAGTGGTCGGTCAGATGGCCACACCTCCGCAGGTGGTGGTGCTGCGCGGAGACCCGGGCCCGCACCACGCTTTCGATGCCCTGCCGACGGTGTCCGATCGCGACCTGCCCGCACTGGACCCGGACGCCATCCGGATGATCATGTACACCTCGGGGACCACCGGGCGCCCCAAAGGCGTACTGCACAGCCACAACTCGATCCATGCGTTGATCAGCCAGCTGCGCGATCACTGGATGATCGATCCGGGTGACACGTTTCTGGTGCCGTCACCGATCGCTCATATCGGCGGCTCCATCTATGCCTTCGAGTGCCCGTTGCTGCTGGGCAGCACCGCGGTGTTGATGGAGCGGTGGAACGCCGCCGATGGCGTGACCCTGATGACTGAACGCAGATGCACCCACATGGCCGGGGCCACCCCTTTTCTGGAGCAGCTTCTGGGTGCCGCCGAAAAAGCCGACACCCGACTGCCTGATCTGAAGGTGTTCATCTGCGGCGGTGCGTCGGTACCGCCATCGCTGATCCGGCGGGCATCGGACTACTTCGAGCGGGCCGTGGTCAGCCGGGTCTACGGCTCCACCGAGGTTCCGGTGACCACCGTGGGTTCTCTGACACCAGGAGGCGTCGAGCATGCTGCCGAGACCGACGGGTGTCCGGGCATCGCCGAGATCCGGCTGGTCGATGGCGAGATCCGAGCCCGGGGCCCGCAGATGCTGCTCGGCTACCTGCATCCGGAAGACGAGATCGAATCCTTCGACGAGAACGGGTTTTTCCGTACCGGGGACCTCGGCAGGTGGGTGGACGGCGGCTATCTGCAAGTCACCGGACGGGCCAAGGATCTCATCATCCGCAACGGCGAGAACATCTCCCCCAAAGAGGTCGAGGACCTCCTGGTCGGTCAGCTCGGCATCGTCGAGGCCGCTGTCGTCGGCGTGCCCGACGCCCGCACCGGAGAGCGTGCCTGCGCCGTACTGGTGACCGTGGACGCAAGCCGGCCCGACGTGGCCGACCTGGGCCGGCTGTTGGCCGACCACGGACTGGCCCGGTTCAAGACACCGGAGCGAGTCGAAATCTGGGATGCGCTACCGAAGAACGACGCGGGCAAAGTGTTGAAACATCAGATTCGAGCCAGGCTGAAGGGTGATTAGTATGCAGGTCGCGATCGTCACCGGAGCCAGTAGCGGTATCGGGTTCGGCTGCGCCACCGCACTCGCCGAGGCAGGCATGGCCGTCCTCGGCGCCGGGCGCGATGAGGACCGGCTCGCCGACCTGGAACGCGCGATCGGTGATCCCGAGCGGGTGCAGACCGTCTCGGTCGACCTGACCGCCGAGGACGGACCGGCCCGGGTGGTCGAGGCCGCCGTACAGCGCTGGGGCCACATCGACTTCCTGATCAACAACGCCGGCGTGGGCAGCCCCAAACCGCTGCACGAGACTGACGACGAAACCCTGGACTACTTCTTGGGGATCATGTTGCGTGCGCCGTTCCGGCTGGCCCGAGATGTACTGCCGCACATGGGACCCGGATCGGCAATCATCAACGTCACCTCCACTTTTGCCGTGGTGGGCGGCTTGCGCGGCGGCGCGTACTCGGCGGCCAAGGGTGGGCTGACGGCGCTGACCACTCACATCGCCTGCCAGTACGGTGCGCAGGGCATCCGGTGCAATGCGGTGGCGCCGGGTGTCACCGTCACCCCGATGGTCGAGCACCGGTTGGAGAATGAAGGGTTCCGCAAGATGCAGACCGAGATGACCCCGCACACCCGCCTGGGCCGGGTCGAGGACATCGCCGCCACCGTGGCCTTCCTGTGCTCCGAGGGCGGCAGCTTCATCAACGGGCAGACCATCGTCGTCGACGGCGGTTGGAGCTCGACGAAGTACCTGTCCGAGTTCGCACTTGGTTCGGAATGGATTGCCCGATGAATGTTTTCGCGGTGCTCGATCAGGCCGCGACCCGGTTCGGCGACCGGGGTGCGGTGTTCCTGGGTGAACGCCAGCTGTTCACCTGGGCCGAGCTGCGCGACCGGGCGCTGCGACTGGCCACCTCGCTCAAAGCGCTCGGGGATCGTGGCACCCGGATCGCCGTGGCCAGCGAGAACCGGCCCGAGATCTTCGAGCTGATGTTCGCCATCTGGGCGGCTGAATGCGTGTTCGTTCCGCTCAACTACAAGCTGCATCCTCGGGAGATGGCCGACATCGTCGCAGATTCCGGTGCCGCCCAGGTGTTCGCCTCGGCCAAGATCGCGGCCGGGCTGGACCTGGACATCCCGGTCGAGACGATCGGCACCGATTCCTACGAGGTATGGTTCGGCGCCACCCCGGCCGCTCCCCCGACCACCGATCCGAGCACCCTGGCCTGGCTATTCTACACCAGCGGCACCACCGGAAAATCCAAGGGCGCCATGCTGTCCCACCGCAACCTCATGGCGATGACGCTGGCGCACCTGGCCGATTTCGATGACCCGGACGAGAACTGCAGCCTCATCCACGGCGCCCCGATGTCCCACGGCTCCGGCCTGTACATCCCGCCCTACGTGCTGCGCGGCGCCCGCCAGGTGGTTCCCGAATCCGCCGCCTTCGAAGCCGACGAATTCCTGGACCTGTGCGGCCATCACCCCGGCAGCAGCGCCTTTCTGGCTCCGACCATGGTGCAGCGGCTGATTCAGACCGGCCGGCCCCGCCCCGCCAACCTGAAGACCGTGGTCTACGGCGGCGGGCCAATGTACGTCGACAGCCTCAAGAAGGCGCTGGCCGCGTACGGCCGGATCTTCGTGCAGCTCTATGGGCAGGGCGAGGCGCCGATGACGATCACCGGGCTGCGCCGCCGCGACCACATCGAGGCGAACGACGCGACGTTGGGCTCGGTGGGCTATCCGCGCTCCGGTGTCGAGGTCGCTGTGCTCAACGAGGACGGCACCCCGGCAGCTATCGATGAGATCGGCGAGATCGCCTGCCGCGGCGACGTCGTCATGTCCGGCTACTGGAACAACCCCACCGCCACCGCCGCCACGCTCAAGGACGGTTGGCTGCACACCGGGGACATGGGTTCCTTCGACGCGCGCGGCTACCTCACGCTGCGCGACCGCTCCAAGGACGTGGTGATCAGCGGCGGCAGCAACATCTATCCCCGCGAGGTCGAGGAAGCCCTGCTGGAGCACCCCGATGTGGTCGAGGCCGGCGTGGTCGGCGCGCCGGATCCCGAGTGGGGTGAAGTGGTGGTGGCGTTCGTGGTGGGCGAGGTATCCCCCGCGGACCTGGACGCGCATCTACTGGAGCGCATTGCCCGGTTCAAGCGGCCCAAACGCTACGAGTTCATAGATGCGCTGCCCAAGAACAGCTACGGCAAAGTGCTCAAACGTGAACTGCGGGAGCGGCTCACCCCTTAGCGCAAGGCGTCCCTCACCACATCAGCCCGCGGATCAGCTCCGTCGGCGGGATATCCTCGGCGGCGATCAATCCTGCCGGTGCGCGGCACACCCAATCGATCGCGTTCACGACGCGAGCCGCCGTGGACACACAACCGGCATCGGTCACGTCGAGCACGGGATGCGACAGCTCGGTACTCACCTCGATGCGCGGCTCACCCTCGATGATCACCTTGTGCACGCCGGACTGCCCCTCGGGCGGATACTCCCAATCAGGTGCGGCGGCCGGGGTGAGACGGGTGGTGTGCTCGATCGTGATGATCGGATCACCACCGCGCACACCTTCGGCGGCAAATCGGGTCCCGGCCAATTGCCCTGGCTCCACAGTCATCATCGTGCACTCGATGCGCTCGGTGGCGTACCACGGCTCGAACCGCTGACGAACCTCGTCGAGTTCCACACCGAGATGGTGGGCCAGATTCCGCACCAAACCGCCGAACATCGCCGTGATCACGCCCGGCTGGAAGGCCATCGGCAGAGCATCGTCCGGGGTGGTGCCGAAACCCATGGCGGTGCCGGTGTATTCGTAGTCGTCGTAGTTGCCGTAGTCGAAGATCTCCTTGACCGTCACCGACTCGGCACGAGTCACCAGGCTCAATGCGGCGTATGCCGCCGTGTCACCCGAGTAACCGGGGTCGATACCGTTGACGTACAGGGACGAATTTCCCTCTGCGCACGCCTTTTCCAATGGTCCGCGCAGCCAGTCGTCGGCTTGGCGCGGTGTCACCAGCCACACCATCGAGGTTCCGACGACGTTGATCCCGGCTGCCAGGAAACGTGACATCTGGTCGATGGCCTCCATCGGCCGGGTCTCCCCCAGAGCCGTGTAGACCACGCAGTCCGGCGCCAGGGCGATGAGCGCGTCGATGTCGTCGGTGGCGATGACGCCCGTCGGCTCACTGTGCCCACATAGTTCAGCGGCGTCGCGCCCGATCTTGCCGGGACCGGCGGCATGGACACCGACCAGCTTCAGGTCGGGCCGGCCGATGATCGCCGCCAACGAATGCCTGCCGACATTCCCGGTCGAGAATTGGACCACTCTGCGCATCGTTGCGTTCCGCCCTCACTCAGTAGTCGGGAATCGGCAGCGGCGAGTTGTTCGACTCGATACCGCCATCCACATGGAAGATAGCGTTGGTCGCGTAGCAGTCGCGGGTAGACAGGTACACACACAGCCTGCCCAGGTCCTCGACGTCGCCCAACCGGTGCAACGGGGTCGCCTCGTTCATCTTCTCCAGCGAACCCGGCATCATGTCCAAGCTGCCCTGCAGTCCCTCGGTCGCGAACGATCCCAACGCGATCGCGTTCACCCGGATCTTGGGCGCGAGCTCCTGCGCCATCGCGCGCGTCAACGCCTCAAGGGCACCCTTGGCCGTGCAGTAGGCGGTCAACGCCCGGATGCCGAACCGGGCCGAACCCGAGGAGATGTTGACGATCGAGCCACGCCCGGCCTCGATCATGTGCCGTGCCACGAGCTGGCTCATGATGAAAGCCGAAGTGACACACCAATCGAACGTGTGCCTGAAGTCCTCGTCGGTGATGTCGAGGAACCGTGCGTAGGTGGATCCGCCGACGTTGTTGACGAGGATGTCGATCCGGCCGAACCTGTCCATCGCGGTGTCGACGACGCGCTCGCCGTCGGATCGACTCATGGCGTCGGCCACGAGTGCCAATCCTTTTCCACCGGCGCCCTCGATGCCGGAGATGGTGCTCACGATGTCGGACTCGGTGCGGGCGGTGCCGACCACCGTTGCACCGGCTTCAGCCAGCACTCGCGCGATACCCTGGCCGACACCTTTGCCCGCGCCGGTCACGATCGCAACCTGTCCACCGAGGTCGAACTGTTCCATTGCCATCGGGCATCCCCCTCTTGTCGAGAACAGCCTTCATCTAACGGACAATCCTGACTTGCGTCAATGAAAGGCGCTCGATTGCGGGCGTGAGATCCAATTTCTACACGCTGTTTCGTCAGTAAAATACTGAAGTACACGTGCTCCGCTTCCGACAGAAAGGTGGTTGACTGCGCTGTTTAACTGACTATAGTCAGCATCCATGAACGCCCCCGGTTCCGGCAGCACGAGCACTCGCCCCGCTGCGGGACCCGCCTCGGCGAGCGGGCTTGACGAACACATGGAGGCCTCTCGGCTCGCGCAGCGCCAGGCCGACAAGTGGCTGATCTCCGGCAGCCTGCTGATCGGCACCGCCGCACTCGGAATCTTCGGCCTCCCACTGTTCCTGCGGGGGGTCTGGCTGCTGCGCAAGGCCCAACGAGACGGGCTGACCGTGCGCCCGATGCTGGTCACCCTGCTCGGTTACCTCGTCATCATCGACGCCGCGATCAACACCGTCGGCTGGGCGCTGGACACCATGGCCAGCCACACCATCCTCGCCCGAATCCTGTTGAACGGGTGGGGCGCGATGTTCGATGCCGGCTACTTCTGGCACTACAACGAGCTGTGGATCGGTGGTGCGGCCGGTCCGGGAGAGAAGGCGATGGAAGTGGGGATGATCCTCACCGTCTTCACGATGCGGATCGCCGCCGGGATCGGCTTCCTGCAGATGAAACGCTGGGGCCACCAGTGGATGATCGTCACCTGCTGGATGGGTGTGCTGATCTGGTGCGTCTACGTGTTCAACATGACCATGTACGCCGACGTCCGCTACGCCGGCGTGGTGCTGCCGGTCGTCGGCTGGTGGCTCTACGACATCTTCTACATCACGCCGTTCCTGGCCATCCCCTACCTGCACTCGGTCAACCGTGAGATCTTCTCGGACTGAGGGCGACACCGTGGCACCTCAGGTGAAACCATCAGCGCGCGAACAGCGTCGGCGGCAGACCCGCGAGCGCATACTCGGCGCAGCGATCGCCGAGTTCACCGCGGCGGGCATGGCCGGTACCGACGTCGGCGCCATCGTCGCCGCGGCCGGAGTGGCACACGGCACCTTCTTCTTCCACTTTCCCAGCAAGGAGCATGTGCTGCTGGAACTGGAGCAGCGCGAAGAGGCCCGCATGGCAGCCGACTTCGCTCGCATTCTCGACGGCCCGCACGACCTCCCGACCGCGCTGGGCCAGCTGGTGGAATTGGTCAGCACCCTGGAAAAGCGCTTCGGTCCGATTCTGTTCAAGGAGCTGCTGGCACTGCATTTCTCACCGACCCGTCCGACCAAGGACGAATGGACCGACCATCCGGTGATCGTGCTGCTGGTGAGCGAGATCGAAAGAGCCTGCGGCGACGGCGAAATCCATCCCGAGGTCGACGCGTTCTACAGCGCCACATTCTTCCTGCTGGGACTTTACGGAGTGCTGACCACAACTGAACACGGCCAGGCACGGGACACGATGCTGGCCAAACTCGTGACAACCGCCCTCCGGGGCCTGACCAACAAGGAGGTCTGATATGGATTGGATCTGGGAGATCCTGCGCTATGTCGCTGCCTGGGGCGGAACAGGTTTGGTGATCTGGTTCTGGTACTGGATGTTCTCCAATCTCGGCACCTTCTGAATCACGATGTCCGAACTCTCCGATGCGCACGCCTTGGCGCTCGAGCGCAGTTGCGCCGTGACGGCCGTCGCCCTCAGTGGGCAGCGCCGCACCGGTGTTCGCCTCGTCACGGGCGCGCAGCGCGCCTTCAGCGTGAGTGCGGCGCTCGACTATGTTCACGTGCCCTATCCGAATCTCGTTCGGGACTGGACCCGGCGAACTTTCACCTGCGGTGTGGCACTGCAATGTTCTCCTTCCAAGGACCGGCTCGCCGGCTATCGACTCAACGAACTCTCTGCTCGCGAACTGCGCGCCCTCACCATCGTCGAAGCTGGGGTCTCCCTCGGCTGGGTCGCGCAGAATTGGCCCGGGCTGCTCGGTGAGATCCAAAAGTTGGCACCCGCGTTGGAAGCGTTGCCCGCGACGTTGGATGCCGACGAGATGCTGCGCCGCGCAGTCGAAGCGGCGCGAGATGGCGACGTTCCCGACGCTCCCGCGATCGCAGGCCGGCTACCACGAGCCTTCACCACTCCACACGGCTTGACCGACAAGCTGCGCCGCAGTTTCGGCAGGATGCCATGGACCACGACGCAGAAGCGCCTTCCCCGACCGTATTCCGTGCCGGTGGGTGGCGACGGCGGGGTACGCAACCCCAACCTGCCACCCCCGAGTCGCCCGCACGACAACGATCTGGACATCACGCCAGAGCATCGACAGGGGATCCCCTACCCCGAATGGAACTCGTGGACACAGAGCTTCCTGCGCGATCACGTAGCGGTGCTGGAGCGACAGCACCGCAGTGAAACCCACCAACCGAACGCGGCTTCCGCCGAGCTGAGGAAGTGGTTCTCCGAGCACACCCACCGCGCCATGAAGAACCGCTTGGAGGACGGCTCCGATCTCGACGTCGAGCAGTACGTGAGCCACTACATCGACGTGACGACGGGCGAGGCGATCGAGCCACGAATCTTCCGTGAGCTGCTACCCAGCAGTCGCGACGTCACCACCGCACTGCTGCTCGACGGCAGTTCGTCGCTCGGCGTGCACGGTGGGCGGATCTTCCAGTTGGAGTTGGCCTGTGCCGACGCGCTGTCACGGGCCATGACGCTGGCCAGGGAACGCCACGGCATCTTCACCTTCACCGGGAACACCCGGCACCGCGTAGAAGTGAGCTGCCTCAAGGACTTCGAGGACCGCCGCTTCGTGCCGCCGAGTCTGCTCGGCCTGTCGACCGGCGGCTACACCAGGCTCGGTGCACCGCTGCGCCACCTCACCAGCCGGCTGTTGGCACAGCAGTCAGAGCGCCGGCTGCTCATCGTGATCGGTGACGGCCTGATGTCCGACGAGGGCTACGAGGGCCGGTACGCCTGGGCCGATGCCGCCCACGCCGTCGAAGAGGCCAACGAAGCCGGGGTGTCCGTCTACTACGTCGGTGTTGGTCCGGTTCGGGTCGACCCGCTGCCGGAGGTATTCGGAAACCGCCGGTCCCAACGCATCCGTCGCGTCGAGGACCTGCCCAGGGTTCTCGCGCATGTCCACCGGGAGCTGGTAACCGTATGACTGAAAACACCTACTACGCCAACGCCAACGAGGTTCAACTGTTCGAGCAGGCCTACCGGCAACGGCTGCCGGTGATGCTCACCGGTCCGACCGGATGCGGCAAGACCCGATTGGTCGAACACATGGGTGCGCTGTTACGCAGGCCCGTCGTCACCATCAGCTGCCACGACGATCTCACCAGTTCCGATCTGGTCGGGCGGTTCATGGTGACCGGCGGCGATGTGGTGTGGACCGACGGGCCACTCACCCGTGCGGTCAAGGCCGGGGCCATCTGCTATCTCGACGAAGTGGTCGAGGCGCGTCACGATTCACTGGCCATCCTGCATTCGTTGACCGATCACCGCCGGGTTCTCTACCTCGACCGGGCCGGCGAAGTGGTCGAGGCACCGGAGACCTTCATGCTGGTGTGCTCGTACAACCCGGCCTACCGCAGCTCGCTCAAGGAGCTCAAACCGTCCTTCCGGCAACGCTTCGTCACGTTGCCGATGAACTACCTGCCGCCGAACCGGGAGGCCGAGGTGATCGTCGCCGAGTCGGGAGTCGCGTTGCCGACGGCCGAGCGACTCGTCCAGTGTGCGATGGCGATCCGGACCGCCGACGAGGCCTTCCACTTCGAACCGCCCTCGACCCGCGTCCTCGTCACCGCCGCACAGATGATCGCCGCGGGCGCAACGGAACTGGAGGCCGCGCAAGCCTGTGTCCTGGCGCCGTTGTCCACCGACGGAGCGATCAGCGACGGGTTGCGCGAAGTTGCCGTGGCCAGCCTGGCCACGGGCGAACCATCCACCACGCCGCGCTAGGAAGGAGTCTCGCCCACATGGACGAACAAGAACGCAAGCGCAAGAGAGCGCTCATCGTGCTGCAGATCGTCATCTACGGTTACCTGCTCGCGATGTTCGGAATACAGCTGTACATGTCGTTCACCCGAGGGTGGTGGGAGTTGTGACCGCCACCAAGGACACCCAACCGACCACGGTCGGCCTCGAGGAACACCACGAGGAATCGCGACTCGCCCAGCGCCGCGCGGACAAGTGGATGATCGTCGGCGCGGCGTTGATGGGCATGTGGGTTCCCGGTGTCATCGGATTCCCGATCTTCATGCGCGGCGTCTGGTTGCAACGGCAGGCACAGCGTGCCGGTCTGTCGGTGCGGCCGATGATCGTCACACTGATCGGTTATCTGGTGCTGATCGACGGGATGCTCAACAGCCTGGGCTGGGCGCTCGACCTGGTGGCCAACCACACCCTGATCAACCGGGTGCTGATGATCGGCTGGGGCAACATGTTCGACGCCGGCTATTTCTGGCACTACAACGAGTTGTGGATCGGCGGCGCGGTCGGGCCCGGTGAGAAGTCGATGGTGTTCGGCATGATCCTCACCGTCTTCGCCATGCGATGCGCTGCGGCGATCGGCTTCCTGCAGATGAAACGCTGGGGCCACCAGTGGATGATCATCACCTGCTGGATGGGCGTACTGATCTGGTGCGTCTACGTGTTCAACATGACGATGTACGCCGACGTCCGCTTCGCCGGGGTGATCTTCCCCGTCGTCGGCTGGTGGCTCTACGACATCTTCTACATCACGCCGTTCCTGGCCATCCCCTACCTGCACACCGTCAATCGCGAAATCTTCTCGGACTGAAGGAGACAACTGTGACTACCACAGAAGAAACGAAGGCCGAGGACCTGCTACCCGGCACCACGCCGTACTACGCCCGCATGCACAAATGGATCAAACGGGCCGTGCTGGTGTGCCTGGTGGCGTTGGTCATCGAAGGTGCGTTCACCCTGCCGTTCATGGCCGTGTACTACGGCTACCCGACCCTGAGCCTCACCGAGATCTGCAGTGAGCTTCTCAAGGTCCGCTACTCAGACGACACCCTCGAATGCAAAGTCCCCTACCCGCCGTTGGGCCCGCCCGCAGGTGCCGAAGGCAAGGACACCGCCCAGGACGAGTGGGGCATCCAACCGGTTCCGAAGTACCACCGGCTCGGTTTCCGCGAGCTGGTCCGCATCCATCAAGAACGCGAAGCGCGCCAGGCCGTCGAGCAGCCGGCCGGTCCATAGGAGAACCCACCATGCCGGAATCACTTGAACGCCACGCCGCGAACTGGGACCTGCGCCACCAGGATTTCAACGACAACGACTTTCTGTACGACGTCTACTCGGTGATGCGGCAGCAATCGCCGTTCGCGCGCACCGACAATCCATTTCTCAGCGCAACCCCGGCAGGTGCCTGGGTGGCGGTGCGTTACGCGGAGTGCGTCAAGATCCTGCAGGACTGGGAGCACTTCTCCAGCAATCCGACGCCGGAAGGCGCCGAGCAGCTCGCCGGGGATCTGGTGATCACCCTCGACCCGCCGAGGCAGCAGAAGTTCCGCAAGGTGCTCAACCCGTACTTCTCCCCGGCACGGATGAAGGCACTGCGCCCCGAGATCGGTGCCGAGACCGACCGGCTCATCGACGAGTTCATCGAGAACGGCTGTGGTGACCTCGCCCAGATCGCCTGGCGCCAACCCGGAATCGTATTCTTCAAGTATCTGCTCGGCATGCCGATAGAAGATGTCCCGCTGTGCATCGAGCTGACTGACACGGCGCTCAACGGCGCCACCGAGCAGGACCGGATGAGCGCCTGGGGCGGCCTGTATCAGCACCTGCACGACGCGGTGACGTCCCGCATGGATCAACCGCCCCGGGACGACATGATCGACGTCCTGCTCTGCGCCGAGATCGACGGGGAGAAACTGTCATTCGGCGATATCGTGTCCAACGCCATGCTCCTGGTTCAGGCCGGCCTCGAGACCACCGCCAGCGCAATGTCATTCGCGTACCACTACCTCGCGACCAACCCGGCCGAGCGCGACCGCCTGATCGGCGATCCCGAACTCCTCACCCGTGCGGTGGAGGAGTTCATCCGGTTCGCCGGGTCGATCCACGGCATCCCCCGCACCGTCGCAAAAGAAGTCGAACTGAGCGGGTGCACCTTCTCGCCCGGCGAATCGGTCATCGTCAACTATGCCGCCGCCAACCGCGACGAGCAGGCGTTCCCCGACGCCGGCCGCTGCATCCTCGACCGTCGCGAGAACCGCCACCTGGGCTTCGGCGCCGGTGTACACCGGTGCCTCGGGTCCAACCTGGCGCGACTGGAATTCCAGGTAGGTCTGGAGCGTGTACTGGCCCGGATGCCCGACTTCACCCTCGCAAGAGACGAAATCGCACGATTTCATGGCAACTCGGTAACCCGCGGATTCCGGTCGGTCCCGGTCACTTTCACACCCGGCGACCGGGCCATCACATGACCTACCGGGTCGTGCAGTGGACGACCGGCAACGTCGGGCGCAAGTCGGTCCACGCCATCGCCGCCAACACCGATCTCGAGCTCGTCGGCTGCTACGCCTGGGCGCCCGACAAGGTCGGCCGAGATGTAGGTGAACTGTGCGGCATCGAACCGCTGGGTGTAACCGCCACCGACGACGTCGATGCGCTCCTGGTCCTGCAGCCGGACTGCGTCGTCTACAACCCGATGTTCGCCGACGTCGACGTACTGGTCCGCATCCTCGGTGCCGGCATCAACGTCGTCACCACCTCCGAGTTCATCACCGGACAGCAGCTGGGTGAAGGACGCGATCGAATCACCGAGGCATGCCGACTCGGCAACTCGACCATCTTCGGCAGCGGCATCAACCCCGGATTCATCCAGTTGTTCTCGATTGTCACCGCGGGGATTTCGGACCGGATCGATCGGATCTCCATCCTGGAGTCCTTCGACACCACGATCTACAACTCGCCGGCCACCGAGATCCCGATGGGTTTCGGCTATCCCATCGACCATCCAGAACTTCTCGACATCACGACCAAGGGTTCCGGGATATTCCGCGAAGCCGTGCAGCTGGTGGCCGACGCGCTGGGAGTCGACCTCGACGCCGTGCGCTGCGAAGCAGCGTATGCCCAAACTACCGAGGAACTGGCGCTTCCCGGCGAGTGGACCATCGCCGCCGGCTGCGTCGCCGGCATCGACGTCCGGTGGATCGGCACGACAGGCGGGCGCGACGTCATCGAGATCCGCGGTGTCTGGACGAAGGGCCAGACGCTGGAACCGGCCTGGTCGACCGCGTTCGGGTACACCGTCACCGTTGAAGGCCGACCAACCATCAAGAGCACCTTGAGCTTTGAACCTCCCCCGGACTTCGTGGCCGAAACCATCGAGGACTTCATCATGCTCGGGTTGACGATCACCGCCATGCCCGCAATCACCGCGATCCCCGCGGTAGTGGCCGCGCCCCCGGGCATCGCGACCTACAACGACCTGCCCCTACTACTGCCCCGAGGTGTGCTCCATGTCTGACAAGACCTACCGGATCATCCAGTGGATGACCGGCGACGTCGGCCGGGCCGGCGTGCGGCACTTCGCCCAGAGTCCGGTGTTCGACCTCGTCGGTGTCCTGGTACACAGCGAAGACAAGGTGGGCAAGGATGCCGGTGTGATCGCGGGTATCGCACCGATCGGTGTGAGGACCACCGACGATGTCGACGCCATGGTGGCGCTCGACGCCGACTGCGTGTTCTACACGCCGATCATCATGGACGTCGATACCGTGTGCCGGCTGCTACGGTCCGGCAAGAACGTGGTGACCACAAGCGGGTTCTTCCATCCCTCACCGGATTTCCGCGAGCCCGCCGAACAGATCCGGGCTGCCTGTGCCGACGGCGGCACCTCGTTCCACGGCGGTGGCATCCATCCCGGTTACGCCGGGGACATTCTGCCGCTCACCCTGGCCCGAGTGATGAGCAGGATCGACACCATCCATGTGTACGAGGTCGTCGACGTCCTGAAAGACGCGCCGATGGACCACATCGACTGGATGGGATTCGGCAAGGACAAGGACAAGTTCCTCACCGAGCCAACAATTCTGGGTCTCGGCCTGCCGTTCTTCGCCCAGTCGATGCACATGATCGCAGACGGACTCGGCGTGACCATCGACGAGGTGACCGCCGCCGAGGTCGACGTCGCGACTGCCGCCGAGGACATCCCCCACGACGAGGGCGCGATCCCGAAGGGTACCGTCGCCGCGCAACGCCACGAATGGACCGCATGGGTGGGCGGACAGCCACTGATTGTCTTCCACGCGATCTATGTGACCGCCGGCCCCGACGAACTCGAGCCGGCATGGGATTGGGGCGAGACCCGGTACGAGGTCGTGATCGACGGCGATCCGCCCACCGAACTGACCCTCAAAGGGGTCCGGCAAGCCGACGGCACCATGACCCATCCCGGCTACGACTGGACTGCCATGGGCGCCATCAACGCGATCCCCGATGTCTGCGATGCCCCGCCCGGCTGGCACAACCACCTCGACCTCGGGCTCATCCGGCCGCGCGGGCTGGTCCGCCGATGACCTCGCAGCCTGCCCTGCACCACGTCGTGTTCGCGGTCGCCGCCGAGCGAACAGCCGACATGGCGAAAATGTTCACCGACCTCGGATTCACCTTCAACGCAGCAGAACTCACCGACCTCGGCGTCCACGTGCACCTGGACTGGAACCGCGGCGTCGAGCTGATCAGCCCGCTGCCCGGCTCGACGGCCTCGGTTGCGGCCTCTGTCAACGACTTCCTCGACCGCCACGGCGACGGTGTCTACACCGTGGTGGTCCGGGTGCCGGACGCCCGGGCGGCCGAGGCCGTGACACAGCGGTACGGATCGATGACCCGGTTCCGTCAGGGATTTTCCGGTGAAGGCTCCTACCTCGACGAGATCGACTTGTCCGTCCTGGGACTACCCCTGACGTTTCTGTCCACCAATGTGTAAGCCCAGTGTTTTCGACGCGGGTCTGCCGACCCTCGACTACTCCGTCACCGACACCCCGCAGCAGATCTACCCGCAGTTTCGGGCGGCACAAGAAACCGCACCGATCGCGCTCGGCCCGATCGGGCCCGAAGTGCTCTCCTACGAGATGGCCCGCGCCGTACTGCGCGATCCGCGGTTCGGGATCCCCCAGGGCATCCACCTGTCCGCCCACGGCATCACGTCGGGTCCGTTGTGGGACAGGGTGACCCGCAGCATCCTGAACATGGAGGGCGAGGAACACCGCCGGTTGCGCAGCCTGGTCGCCCGCGCGTTCACACCACGTGCCACCGCCCGCATGCACGACGCGATCCACGGCGTCGTCAACGAACTGCTCGACAGGATTCAAGACGCCGGCCGGTGCGAGTTCGTGACAGACATCGCGCGGCCGTATCCGATTCCGATCATCTGCGCCCTGTTCGGCGCACCGCGCGAGGACTGGCAGCAGTTCTCCCGCTGGGCCGAGGACATCTTCAAAATCGTCAGCTTCGACTGCGACCTCGCCCAGGAGGAGCCGGTCGTATTGAAGGCATGGGACGAGTTCGACGATTACATCGACGACATGATCACCGACCGGCGCCGGCACCTCACCGACGATCTGCTGTCCGACCTCATCCGCATCGAAGACGGCGGCGACCGGCTGGACGCGGCCGAACTGCGAATGCTGGCCTTCTCCATCCTGATCGCCGGAACCGACACCACCCGCAGTCAACTGGCGGCCTCGATGCAGGTGCTCTGCGACCACCCCGACCAGTGGGCTCTGCTACGTGAGCAGCCCGGCCTGGCCATGCGTACCGTCGAGGAAACCATGCGGCATTCGCCGTCGATGTGCAGCACCGTGCGCAGCGTCGCCGATGACGCAGAGATCGGCGACTACTGTTTTCCCGCAGGGACATTCATCATCGTGAACACCTACGCGGCCAACCGCGACCAGACGGTCTACGACGACCCGGCCCGCTTCGACATCACCCGCGAGGACCCGCCGCCGATCCTGACCTTCGGTGGCGGCGTGCATTACTGCCTGGGCGCCAACCTGGCGCGGGTCGAGCTGTCCGAGGCACTAACGATCCTGACCCGGCGGCTTGCGAACCCTCGGGTCGCCGGACCCGTGCCGTGGAAGCCACTGCTGGGCCTCAGCGGCCCGACCAGCCTGCCGCTGGCGTTCGACCGCTGATGCCGGACTACGACGACGCGTAGAGCTCCTTGAACTTGTTCAAGGACTGCTGGATATCGCCCTTGAGCGCGGCCGCGACCACCATGCCGATCGGCCCGAACAGGGCAGGACCACCCAGATGCACGTCGAAGGAGACCTTCGCCCCGTCCGCACCGTCGACAGTGGCGGGCGTGATCTTTCCGATCAACTTGACCTTGACCCCGCCGCGGCCATCGCCGTTGAGCGTCAACGACTGCGGTGGCTTGTAGTTCACCAGCGTCCACTTGACGCGGTTCAACATGCCCTTGACCTCGACGATCGAGTCGATGACCGTGCCCTTTTCCAGAGTTTCGGGCAGCTTCGACCGCCAGGCTCGGTGGATGCTGAGCCATTCGTCGTACCGGGACAGATCTGAGGCGTGCTCCCACGCTTTGTCCGGCGGCAACGGAACTTCGACGGAGACAGACAATTTGGCCATAAGTTACTGCTGCGGTTCTTCCTTGTTGAGGGCGTTCTTCGCTGCTTCCTGCGCCTTGTCGACATGCTGGCTGTACTTGCCCTGCGTCTTCTCGTCGACGATGTCGCCGGCCTTGTCGATGGCCTGCTCGACCTTGTCGGCGTTCTGCGACAGCAGGTCCTTGGCTTTGTCCAGGAATCCCATCAGCCCACCCTATCCTCTCGATTTTCGACTGAACGCTGGCCATTCTCCCCGCAGCCAGCTATCTCCACAACTGTCGCTTTTCGCCCAGCACCCTGCCCTGGGCCCACCACAGCGCCTCGATCAATACGGCTCCGACCAGGCCAATGCCCAGTGCAACACCGGTGACCTTGAGATTCGACGGATCCAACATGAACACACGCTGCGCCAGCGGCAAACAGAAGATCAGCACATATGCCGACCCGGACGCGGCGACCAGGCAGACCCGCCACCACTCGTACGGCCGGGCCACCACCGACAGCACCCACAGTGAGGACACCAGCAACGTGATCAGTGCCGCGGTCGAGGCCTGCGTCTGCTCGGCGAGGCTGGACTCCCGGCCTTGATAGGCCACCAGGTACGAGACGAACGTGACCGTGCCGACCACCAGGCCCGACGGCAGCGCCGCCGTCATCACCCGCCGCACGAAGCCGGTGTGCGCTCGTTCGGTGTTGGGGGCCAGCGAGAGGATGAAGGCCGGGATACCGATGGTGAACCAGGCCGCGATGGTGACGTGGATCGGCTGGAACGGGAACAACAGCGGGTCGGTGCCGAACCACTTGGAGGACAGCCCCGCCAAGCCCACCAACACCGCCAGCAGCACCGAGTACACCGTCTTGGTGAGGAACAGGTTCGAGACCCGCTCGATGTTGCCGATCACCCTCCGGCCCTCACCGACCACGTAGGGCAGCGTGGCGAACTTGTTGTCGAGCAACACGATCTGCGCCACCGCCCGGGAGGCCGAACTTCCCGAACCCATCGCGACGCCGATATCGGCGTCTTTGAGGGCCAGCACGTCGTTGACGCCGTCGCCGGTCATCGCCACCGTATGCCCGCGCGACTGCAGTGCGTGCACCATGGACCGCTTCTGATCGGGGCGGACCCGGCCGAAGGTGGTGTACTCGTCCAGCGCCTCGGCCAGCTGGTCCGGCTCGTGGGGCAGCCGGCGGGCATCCATCGTCTCACCGTGCAGGCCGAGCTTGCCGGCCACCGCACCGACCGAGACCGCGTTGTCCCCGGAGATCACCTTGACCGAAACATGCTGGGAGGAAAAGTATTCGATCGTGTCGGCGGCGTCAGGGCGGATCCGCTGCTCGAGGACCACCAATGCGACAGGGGTGACGGTGCCAGGTGCCTGCGGCGCGTCGACCGCCCGATCTGAGGACCCGATCAACAGGACCCGCAGGCCCTGGGCTCCGATCTGCTCGGCCTGCTCGGCCACCGGTGAGCCGGAATCCAACAGCACATCGGGCGCGCCGATCACCCAGTTCCCGTGCTCGCCATAGGACACGCCGCTCCACTTCGTCGCCGACTTGAAGGGAGCCGTTGCGGTGGCCTTCCAGCCCGGCGGCGACGCGAACGCCTCGGCGATGGCCAGCATGCTGGCGTTCGGCCGGGCATCGTCGGCGGCGAGCTGCGCCAGCGCGGAGGCGACCTCGGTGGTGGGACTCCCGTCGCACGCCTTCAAATCGCTCACCCGCATACCGTTTTCGGTGAGCGTGCCGGTCTTGTCCGCGCACACCACGTCGACCCGGGCCAAGCCCTCGATCGCCGGGAGCTCGTTGACGAGGCACTGACGCCGGCCCAGGCGCACCACCCCGACCGCGAATGCGATCGAGGTCATCAGCACCAGGCCTTCGGGCACCATCGGCACCAGTGCGCCCACCATGCGCAGCACCGGCTCGTGCCACACCGCATCCGTGGTGAAGATCTGGCTCATGATGATTCCCAAGGATTCTCGCCAACCGCCCTCGTTGTTGACGATGTCTTGGTAAGTCGCTTTGAGCGAATCCAGGATGCGCGGATCGGTGGTGAACAGCTGGGTGTAGATGGTGAGCAGGCCGGCGGGCACCAGCAGGTAGGTGATGAACTGCAGGATCTTGTTGATGCCGTTGCGCAGTTCCGATTTCACCAAGGTGAACTTGGAGGCCTCCTCGGCGAGCTTGGCCGCGTAGGCCTCGCGCCCCACCTTGGTGGCCCGGTAAGCGCCGGAGCCCGCAACCACGAAACTACCCGACATCACCGGCTCCCCAACGCCTTTGACGATGGGATCGGCCTCACCGGTCAAAAGTGACTCGTCGACCTCAAGATTGGATTCCTCGATGACCTCGCCGTCGACGACAATCTGATCACCGGGACCCAGCTCGATGATGTCGTCGAGCACCACGTCATTGGGTAGCACTGCGCGGCTTCCGGATTCGCGCCGCACGGTCGGCTTGGCCTGGCCGACGATGGCCAGCTTGTCCAAGGTCTGCTTGGCCCGGATCTCCTGGATGATGCCGATCGCACTGTTGGCGATGATCAACAATCCGAACGCGCCGTTGATCAACGAACCGGTGGACAGCACGATCAGGAACAGCACGCCGAGGATCGCGTTGATCCGGGTGAACACGTTGCCACGCACAATCTCCGAGATACTGCGCGCGGCACGCGTCGGGACGTCGTTGCTCCTACCTTCAGCTACCCGCTGGGCCACCTCGGCATCGGTGAGACCAGTGACAGTGATCGTCGTCATGCGCGCGCAGTCCTCGTCCCGTCTCCAGTCGTGGTGATCAGACGTCAGTTTGCCATTGGAGGGCTACTAAAACTCCCACCACGGGTCGAGCGCGGCGGATTCGGCGTCGACCCGTTGCCCCGGCCGAGGCACTGCGATTTGAACACCGGCGGGATCGGCGGCCGAGAGCAACCTGCGTACCGGGTCGGCCCAGGGGTGCGGGGCGAGCCGGAAAGTCGCCCAGTGCACCGGCACCAGCAGCCCCGTATCGGTGACGTCCAGATGGGCTCGCACCGCTTCCTCTGGATTCATGTGGATATCGGGCCAGCTCGGGTGATACGCCCCGACCGGCAGCAGCGTCAGATCGAAAGGCCCGTATTCCGAACCGATTTCGGAGAAACTCTTGGTGTAGCCGGTATCTCCGCCGAAGTAGGCACGGTGCTGCGGGCCGATGACCGCCCACGATGCCCACAGTGTGGTGTTGCGCTGGAACAACCGCCCCGAGAAGTGCCGCGCCGGTGTGCAGACCAAGGTGAGCTCGCCGATCCGGTGGCTCTCGTTCCAGTCCAGTTCGACGATGCGGTCTTCGGGTATCCGCCACTTACGCAGGTGCGCCCCGATTCCGAGCGGCACGACGAACGGCGCCCGCTGGGTGCGGGCCAGGCCCAGCACGGTCTCGATGTCGAGATGGTCGTAGTGATCGTGGCTGATCACCACGGCGTCGACGGCGGGCAGAGCCTCCAGCGGCAGCGGCGGCTCGTGAAGCCGCTGCGGGCCGACCACCCGCGACGGCGAACAGCGCTCGCTCCAGACCGGGTCGGTCAGCACGCGGTAGCCGTCGATCTCGATCAACGCGGTGGAGTGCCCGTACCAGGACACCGCGCACTCCTGGCCGGCGCCGTCGACCGGTACGGCCGGCTCGGCCAGCGGGATCGGGCCGGGTGGCCGGCTGGCCGAGCGCGGGCCGAACATCTCGGTGATCAGCATGCGCCACTCCTCCCGGCTCATGCTGATCCCGGGCGAGGCCGGCTCGATGTTGACGAACACCCCGTCGGCGTACTGCGTGGACCGCTGCGCCACCGGCCGGATCGCGTTGGGCAGCGCTCCCACCGAGGAATACGTCCCGTTCAGTGCGCGCAGCAACCACCCGCCGGCCAGCAGTGACGCCGACCTGGAACCCAACCGCAGGGCCGCGCGCAGCACGTCAGGCCCCGGTGAAGTTCGGCGGGCGCTTCTCGATGCGGGCCACCTGTGCCTCGATGACGTCCTTGGAAGCCCACGCCTTGTCGAACAGCTCCTTGTGGGCCGGCCAGGATTCCTCGTAGGCGCCGTCGTCGTTGAGTACGCGTTTGGCGTGCTGCAGCGCCAGCGGCGCGAACCCGGCCAGCTCGGCCGCCCACTTCTGGGCGTCGGCCAGGGTGCCGATGCGGTTGGCCATGCCGGTCTGGAGTGCGGTCTCGGCCGTCAGCTTCTCCGCGCCGAGCAGCATGCCCCGCGCCCGGCCGTAGCCGACCAGGGAGGTCAGCCTGCGGATGCTCCAGTTGTCCAAGGCCAGCCCGTACTTGGCGACCGGGAACTGGAAGTAGGCCTCGGGAGCGACGACCCGCAGGTCGCAGATCATGGACAGGATGACGCCGGCCCCGATCGCCGGGCCGTTGATCGCGCCGATCACCGGAACCGGGGCGGCATCGATCGCCAGGTTCAGCGCCAGGGCCTTGTCCGGAAGTTTCTCCGCCATGCCCGCGGCGTCGGTGAGGTCGGCTCCCGAACTGAACACCCGGCCGGCACCGGTCAGCACGATGGCCCGGATGTCCTGCTCGGCGGCATGCTCCACGGCCTCCCGAAGGGCGTCGACAAGCTCGCAGTTCAGCGCGTTGCGCCGCTCCTCGCGTTGCAGTTCCAGGGTCAGGACATTGCCGTCTCTGGTCACACCAATCATGTGGTCAGCCTATATAGGCTGACGCCGTGAGTCGGATCGGCGCCCGCGCGCTTCGTGATGCAGTGCTCGACGAGGGCTCGTTCCGGAGCTGGGACGCCCCGCCGCTGGACGTCGCCCGTTCCGAGGATTACCAGCGGGAACTGGCCGAAGCGAACGCGAAGACCGGGCTCGACGAATCGGTACTGACCGGCGAAGGCACGATCTTCGGCCGCCGCGTGGCCGTCGTCGTCTGCGAGTTCGATTTCCTCGCGGGATCCATCGGGGTGGCCGCGGCCGAGCGGATCACCGCCGCGGTGACGAGAGCCACTGCCGAGCGGCTGCCGCTGCTGGCGTCACCGAGCTCGGGCGGCACCCGCATGCAGGAAGGCACCGTCGCGTTCCTGCAGATGGTCAAGATCGCCGCCGCCGTCGAGCTGCACAAACAGGCTCACCTGCCCTACCTGGTGTACCTGCGGCACCCGACCACCGGCGGCGTGTTCGCGTCGTGGGGGTCGCTCGGGCACGTCACCGCCGCCGAGCCGGGCGCGCTGATCGGCTTCCTCGGGCCGCGGGTGTACGAGCACCTGTACGGCGAACCCTTCCCGTCCGGCGTGCAGACCGCCGAGAACCTGCACGCCCACGGCGTCATCGACGGTGTAGTGCCGCTGGCGCTCCTGCGCGACACCCTCGACCGCACCTTGCGGGTGATCATGGATACGCCCGTCGATCCAGCCCCCGCTCCGGCCCCCGAACCACTGCCCGATGTGCCGGCCTGGGATTCGGTGCTCGCGTCACGACGGCCGGACCGGCCCGGCGTCGGGTACCTGCTGCGCCACGGCGCCACCGACCGCGTGCTGCTGTCCGGCACCGAACGCGGTGAGGCCGCGACGATGCTGCTGGCGCTGGCCCGCTTCGGCGGACAGCCGGCCGTGGTGGTCGGACAGCGCCGCAGCGAGGGCGGGCTGGTCGGACCCGGCGCCTTGCGCGAGGCACGACGCGGCATGGCGTTGGCGGCCGGACTGCAGCTGCCGCTGGTACTGGTGATCGACACCCCGGGCCCAGCCCTGTCGATCGAGGCCGAGCAGGGCGGGCTGGCCGGTGAGATCGCCCGCTGCCTGGCCGAATTGGTCACCCTGGACACGCCCACGGTGTCGGTGCTGATGGGTCAGGGCAGCGGTGGGCCGGCGCTGGCGATGGTGCCCGCGGACCGGGTACTGGTCGCCGCCAACGGCTGGCTGGCGCCGCTGCCACCCGAGGGCGCCAGCGCGATCGTCTACCGCGACACCGCACATGCCGCCGAACTGGCTGCCGCGCAAGGGATTCGCTCCGTCGACCTGGTACGGGCCGGCATCGCCGACGCGGTCGTGCCCGAACATCCCGACGCCGCCGACGAACCCCGCGCCTTCACCGAGAGATTGTCGAGCGCGATCGCGAGCGAACTGGCTGCGTTACGTGCCGTGCCCGGCGAGCGGCGACTGCAGGCCCGGCTGGAGCGTTACCGGCGGATCGGGCTCGCCTGAGTTTCGCTGTATGTAACGCCACGGCGAAAATCAGGCGGAAATCTCGCCGTGGCGTTACGCACGGGAACCTGTCGGTGGAGGTCGGCACACTTCGGCCGTGGGGGAACCATTCATCGGCAGCGAAGCGCTGGCGGCGGGCCGACTGACCCGCTACGAGTTGCGGAGTCGGTTCGTAGCGGTGCACCAGGACGTGTATGTCGCGAAAGGCACCTTGCCCAACGCGGTTCTGCGCGCCAAGGCCAGCTGGTTGCGGTCGCGGCGTCGTGGCGTGCTGGCGGGCTTCTCGGCTTCCGCTCTCCACGGTGCACGCTGGATTGACGCAAACAAGCCCGCGTACATCATCGACAGCAATCGTCGGCCCGCACGCGGAATCGTCACGTGGGCAGACGCGATCGATGACGACGAGATCTGCCTGATCGGCGGAATGCGGGTAACCACGCCTGCGCGTACCGCCGTCGACCTGGCGTGCAAGTTTCCGGAGGACACGGCGGTAGCCGCGATCGACGCCTTGGCAAGAGCTGCCCGGCTGAAAGCCGCTGACATCGCGTTGGCCGCCGAGCGCCATGTCGGACGAAAAGGCATCAGGCGGGCGCAGGCCACCATTGCGCTGGTCGACCCCGGCTCGGAGTCCCCGCGTGAAACATGGTTGCGGCTGTTGGTGGTTCGTGACGGTTACCCGGCCCCACAGACCCAGTGCCCCATCTTCAACGAATACGGGGCGCTGATCGGCGAAGCCGACATGGCGTGGCCGGAGCTGAAGATCGCTCTGGAATACGAGGGGCGCCACCACACCGACCCTGACCAGTTCCGAAAGGACATAGCGCGAATCGATGAGATGACCGACATGGGCTGGATCGTCATAAGAGTCACCTCTCGTGACGGTGAAGCGTCGGTTCTCGGCAGGCTCCGTAAGGCCTGGGCAGTGCGTGCGTAACGCCACGGCGAAAATCAGGCGGAAATTTCGCCGTGGCGTTACGCATGCGGCGTCACACTTCTATCGGCGGGTGCAACCTGTCCATCGTGTATTGCCGGTCTCTTCGCGCCGCCCATGAACTGGCCGCCAACGAGGCCACCAGCACGCCGGTCAGCACCGCGATCGCGATCCACAGCCGCGAATCGATCCCGCCCACGATCAACTGGCGAAGGCCGTTGACCGCGTAGGTCATCGGATCGACCGGATGCAGGATCTGGAACGGTTTGGCCGTGGTCTCCACCGGATAGATGCCGCCGGCGGAGACGAGTTGCAGCATCAGGAAGGCCAACGTCACCACCCGGCCCACCGACACCCCGAACAGCGCGTTGAACGCCTGGATCAAGGCCAGGAACGTACCCGCCACCAACAGCAGGAACGCCACCGTGGCCAATGGGTATTTGGCTTGCAGACCGACCCCGAAGTGCACCACCGCGTACATCACCACGACCTGGCAGAATACGATCAGCAGCGCGGGCCAGTAGGAGGCCAGCACCACCCGCAGCGCCCCCAGCCCATTGACCACCGGCCGGGACTGCAACGGCTTCAACAACATCCAGATGATCAGCGCGCCGATGAACAACGCCAGCGGCAGGAAGAACGGGGCGAAACCCGTGCCGAACGTGGCGGCCGGATTGTGCGTCTGGATGTCCAGCGCCACAGGTGCGGCCAGGGTGCGCGCCACCTCGGTGCGCTGCTGCGGAGTCCACGACGGGACCTGGGTCGAACCTTCCTTGAGCGCGGTGGCCAACTGCTGATTACCGGCCTGCAGTTTCTCCGTGCCGGCCGCCAGTTCGCCTGCCCCGTTGGACAGTTGCCGCCCACCGTTGGCCAGCTGCACCAGGCCGCTGTTGAGCTGCTGGGCGCCGGTGTTGAGCTGGTGGGCGCCGTCCCGCAGTTTGACGACGTCGGAACGCAGACCGCCGGTGAGGGCCTTGGTGATGAACACCCGTAGCTTGCTGTTCGGGTCACCCAGCTCGCTCTCCAGCTGAGCGGCGTTGTCCCGCAGCCGAATCAGACCCTCATCCGTAGTGGGATCCAACCCGCGAGCCTGCAGCAACCGTTGGGCTCCGGCCAGAAATTCGCCGGTGTCGCGCACAGCAGGATCAGGGTTGTTGCGCAAGAATCCGACTGCCTGGTCGACGATCGCCGCGGCCTGGGCCTGATCGATGTTCAGCGCGGCAATCCGGTCGGTGGTCGAGCGCACCGCACCTGACAACCGCTGTGCGGCCAGACCGACCTCGTTGGGGTCCAATCCGAGTCCGCTGACGCGGTCCAGCACGGTCAGCAGCGGGTCGGTGGCCGTGTCTACCGCCGTCGACAGCTGTCTGGTGCCCGCGGCCAGCTGCGCGGACCCGTCGCGCGCGGTGACCAGGCCTGCCGTCAAGGCGTTGGCGCCGGTGGACAACCGGTGCGCGCCGTCATTGGCCGCCGCGCTACCCGTGGCCAGCTGCTGCGCGCCGTCGGCCGCCTTCACCAGTCCTGTTCCGGCGTCCGTCAGCCCGGTCAGCACGGTGCCGAGGGTGCGCTCGCCGATCTTGGCGTTGATCTGGTTGATCACCTCACGGGCGGCGTTCTGGCCGATGATCGAACCCAGGTAGTTGTTGGCGTCGTTGAAGGTGAACCGGATGTCGGCCTGGTGCGGCGAGCCGCCCGAGGGAGACGAGATGCTGGTGCTGAAATCCTCGGGCAAGGTGATCGAGAAGTAATACTTGCCGCTGGCCACGCCGTCGGCCGCCTCCTGCGCCGAAACCCGGTGCAGCTGAAGCTGTCCCGAATCCACCAGCGCATCGGAGACCTCGTCCCCGGCTTTGATCTGCTGACCCTCCGCGACGGTGCCGCGGTCCTCGTTGACCAGCGCCACCGGTACCTTGTCCACCTCGCCGAACGGGTTCCAGAAGGCCCACAGATACATCGCGCCGTACAGCAGTGGCAGCAGGATGACCGTGACGAGTGCGATCCGCGGCATCGTGCCGCGTGAGAAGCGTTTGAGGTCGGTACCCAATGACATTCCGGCTAGCACGGCTACTCGCCACCTTTCTGCGAACCGGCCAACTCGGCCACGGTTGTGTTCGGCACGGTCACCTGGGCCCGCATGGCCGAGGCCAGGTGATCGGGCACCCCGTTGACCGTCGCGGTGATCACCGTCTGCTTCTCCCCCAGCGCGATCAGACGGCCCAGCAGGATGTCCCGGTTGCGGTCGTCGGTGAGGTGGTCGAGGTTGCCGACCACCAGCAGCGGCGGGGTCGCGGTGTTGGCCAGGGCGATCCGCAACAAGATCTGGTCGAGCTCGGTGAGCCCGTCGAAGTAGGACGTCAGCGACGGCAACGGCAGCTCACCGAACACCGGGGCACACATGGCGGCCAAGTCGCCTTCGTTGGCGCGGCCCACCAGCGTGTACCAGGGCGCATCCCATCGACGTTGCTCAGTCACCAGATCACGTACCGTCACCGACTCCGACACGTTGTCGAGCTCGTCGATCCCAGCGAGTGCTGCGCGTCGGAAGATGTCGGGCGCCCGCGTATGCCCGAACACGGTCAGCCGCCCGCTCGCCGTTCTCATCCGACCGGCCAGGGTCATCAGCAGCGCGGTGCGCCCGGTGCCCGCCGGGGCGACCAGCACCGTGACGCCGCCCTCGTCGATGTCGAGGTCGATGGGGCCGTACACCGGCCCCCACGGTCCGCGCATCGCGATCGCCCGCGCAGTGATGGCCGGTGACTTTTGCTCGTCCTCACCGGTGTCAGGCTCGAGACTTTGCTCAGGCATAGGCACATCACAACACATCGGCGCCGTGGACACAGGCAACCGCAAACCCGGACAGCCCGCCGATTCTCGGGTGAACCCTGCGCAAAAGCCGAGAGGCTTGCGGTGACGGCGATCACGATCACCACGTGAAGCGTCATTGACGCACTGACACAACCGTTTTGGGGCCGCACGGACTGACGGTGAATTGTGTTGACAATTTCGCGGTGTAAGGTTTCTAATGAAAATCGCGCTTCGTTAGGTGAGGCTCCTACACGAACACAGGCCACTGATCCGACGACGTCGAGAGACGCCCAGGGTTAGGACAGGTCTTCCCGGCCTAAGGGATGACCCGAAGTGGCTTCCCGCCCTGGTGGGACACGTCGTGTAGTGCCAAAGCTCTGGTGAGGAAGTGCCCGCGCCGACCACGGTATTTGGTCGCGCGCTCAACTTCCTCTTCGGCATGGCCGCATCTGGCGCCCCTGGCGCCCGACAGTGAGGAGGTGGTGACGACATGACGTCAAGTGACAGTCCGTATCCCAGTCCGTTTCGAAAACGTCTGTCCATAAACCCCTTTCCGCTGTCGAAGACTGCGTAGATCCCCCACCCCGCAGGCCCGCGGTGGGCGGTGGCCGCATGCCTGTCGATGCGGAGGGCTCCGATTCAACAGGAGATGATCCGATGCAGCGCAACACCTTTCTTCGTCACGTTCACGGTTTGGTCAGGGCACCGTTCGCGTGGATCCACACGCGGATGTCGCTGACCCCGCAGGAGCGCCACAACCTGAGGATGAGCAACACGCCGGTAGCGGTCCTGACCGCGTCTCTGGGCGGAGGATCACACACCGCTCGATAGCAGTCAGTTCATCCCGCCGACGGGCCGAGCACCGAGCGGTTCCGGGTGCGGACGGCAAGCACAGCCGTGGCGATGACCACCTCGACCAGAGCCAGCAGCGTCGCGGCCGACATCATCGCCGAAGTGTGGACGGGAACCGCCATGCCGTGATGATGGGCGGGCATCGGGGTGTGCAAGGCGATCATCGCCAGGCTCATCAACCCAATCGTGCACCAGCCCGCTGCCGTGCCCCGCCGCCAAAGATGACTCGCGCAATACAGGCAACCGACGATCATCGCGCCCAGCACCGCACCGGCGAACAGATTGCCCGACTCGCCGAGCATGACACCGTGCAGAGCCGCCGAGCAGGCCGCCAGTGCGGCGCATGCCCGCCGTCCGAGGACGGCGGGCATGCGAACGGCGGACATGACCTAATCCTCGCAGCAATGGGACTTCGGCGCTGCCGGAACATTCAGGGCCGAACGTCGGCTTGTGTGTAAATTCGCCCGGATCTCGACCACAAGGCGACGGTCGGCACCCGACACCGACGAGCCGGAAAACGCCGGTGCGGGTTTGCCCGCCGACGTAGCGTCAGCCCTATGACCAACTTCGCAGCCCGCCCGGCCCGGTCGCGACAGGCGATGGGCACCGTCCTTCTCGCGATCGCGATGACGGCGGCATGTTCGAGCAACCCCACGTCGACGGATGCGACCACCACCGGCGAAGCGGCGCCCGGCCGCGTCGTGGTGATCACCACCGGCGGGACCATCGCAACGAGCACCGATGCCAACGGTGTGCGCCGCCCGACGGTCAGCGGCGCCGATCTGGCGGCGGGCCTGGACGTCCAGGTGGTGGACGTGATGAAGAAGGACAGTTCACAGTTGACGCCGGCGGACTGGGACGCGATCGGCGCCGCGGCCAAGAAGGCGGTGGCCGACGGCGCCTCCGGCGTGGTCATCACCCACGGCACCGACACCATGGAGGACACGGCGATGTGGCTGGACGTCACCTACAACGGGCCGGCACCGATCGTGCTGACCGGGGCGCAGCGCAGCTCCGACGCCCCGGATGCCGACGGGCCCACCAATCTGCGCAACGCGCTGACCGTAGCGTCCAGCCCCGCCGCCCGCGACCAAGGGGTGCTGATCGCATTCGCCGGAGATGTCTTTCAGGCGTTGGGAACCCACAAGGTGAACACCCAGGATCTCAAAGCGTTCGGCGGCACGGAACCGATCGGGTCGGTCGCCGAGGACACCTTCACGTTGGACCACCCCGCGCAACGGCCCTTCGTCGCCGACATCCCCGCGGCCAGTGCACCGAGGGTCAGTGTCGTCGCGGCCTACCCGGGCGATGGCCCAGGCCCCATCGATGCGGCCGTGGCCGCGGGTGCCCGCGGAATCATCTTGGAGGGCTTGGGATCCGGAAACGCCGGTGAGGGCGTAGTGGACGCGGTACGCCGGCACGCACCGGCCGGGGTGGCCTTTGGGATCTCCAGCAGAGTCCCCACCGGGGAGGTCATCGCCGAGTACGGTCCCGGCGACGACATGGTCAAGGCCGGCGCGGTGATGGTTCCCCACCTTCGGCCGAGCCAGGCGCGGGTGCTGATGATGGCCGCGCTGGCCACCGCAAAGCCGGCGGGCGACGTAATCAAACGCTGGGGCTAATCGTCGCTGAGGTCGAGCAGCTTGACGCTCGCCTCGCGCATGTCGACCTTGCGGATCTTTCCGGTGACCGTCATCGGAAACTCGTCCACGACAACCACATAGCGCGGAATCTTGTAGTGCGCCAGCTTGCCGGCGGCGAAGGCCCGCAACGCCTCGGCGTCCAGCGGCGTACGGCCTGGCTTCATGCGGACCCAGGCGCAGACCTCCTCGCCGTACTTGGCATCCGGCACACCGATCACCTGGGCATCGTCGATGTCGGGATGGGTGTAGAGGAACTCCTCGATCTCCCGGGGATAGACGTTCTCCCCGCCGCGGATCACCATGTCCTTGATCCGACCGACCACCGTGCAGTAGCCGTCCTCGCGCATCACCGCCAGATCGCCGGTATGCATCCAACCGTCGGGGTCGATGGCCTCGGCGGTTTTCGCTTCGTCATATCCGCTCCTCGCGTGCGCGGTCTCATCCCAATAGCCCAGCATCACCGAGTAACCGCGGGTACAGAATTCACCGGGCTGCCCGCGCTCCACCGTCTCGCCGGTGTCCGGATCGACGATCTTGACCTCAAGGTGCGGATGGGCCCGCCCGATGGTCGCGGTGCGACGTTCCAGGTCGTCGTCGACCAGCGTCTGACACGACACCGGCGACGTTTCGGTCATGCCGTAGCAGATGGCCACTTCGGCCATGTGCATGTCGGCCACCACCCGTTTCATCACCTCGACCGGACAGACCGAGCCCGCCATGATGCCGGTTCGCAGTGAGGACAAATCGAATTGGGCGAAATCGGGATGCCCCAACATGGCGATGAACATCGTCGGCACCCCGTACAACGCGGTGCACCGCTCGGATTCGACGGCGGCCAACGTGATGCCGGGATCGAAGCCCGGTGCGGGGATCACGATCGTCGCACCGTGGGTCAGCGCACCGAGGTTGCCCATCACCATGCCGAAGCAGTGGTAGAACGGCACCGGGATGCACACCCGGTCACCGCGGTCGAAATTGATCAGACCGCCGACGAAGAACCCGTTGTTGAGGATGTTGCGATGGCTGAGCGTCGCCCCCTTGGGGAAACCGGTTGTCCCCGAGGTGTATTGGATGTTGATCGGGTCAGTGTTGGACAGCTCGCCGATCCGGGCCCGCAACGCGGCGTCGTCAGCTTGCTCGGTCCGCAACCGGTCCCAGTCCAGGGTGCCGAGAAAGATGACGTCTTTGAGTGCCGGGCAATCCGCCTGCACCTCGGCCACCATCGTCACGTAATCGGAGGACTTGAACGCGGTGGCCGACACCAAGGTCCGGATGCCGGATTGTTTGAGCACATATGCCAATTCGTGGGTGCGGTACGCCGGGTTGATATTGACCAGGATCGCGCCGATCTTGGCCGTCGCGAGCTGAAGCATCACCCATTCGGCGCAGTTCGGCGCCCAGATGCCGACGCGATCGCCCTTCTGCACACCCGAAACCATCAGACCCCGTGCCACCGCGTCGACTTCGTCGTTGAGCTCGGCGTAGGTCCAGCGCCGCCCCGTCGCCACCTCAACCAGCGCGTCCGCATCGGGCCCGGCCTCCACCATCCGCTCGAAGTTCACCCCGATGGTCTCTTCGAGCACCGGCACCTCGGTCGGTCCGGCATCGTAGGATTTCATCCCAGTAGGTCCTCATATCGGAATTCGGTCGAAATCGGTTCGCCCGCTTGATGAGCCGCATCTTCACGCTTACGCAGCTCGACGCGGCGGATCTTGCCCGAGATCGTCTTGGGCAGGTCGAAGAACTCGACCCGGCGCACCTTGAGATACGGGGCGAGATGATCCCGGGCGTAGGCCATGACGTCTTTCGCTGTGGCCGCGTTGGCTTCCCAACCGTCGGCCAGCGCGACGTACGCCTTGGGCACCGACAGCCGGGTGTCGTCGGGTTGCGGCACCACTGCCGCCTCGACCACGGCCGGATGCTCGATCAGCACGCTTTCCAACTCGAACGGCGACACCTTGTAGTCACTGGACTTGAACACGTCGTCGGTGCGGCCGATGTAGGTGATGTAGCCTTCGGCGTCACGACTGGCGACGTCGCCGGTGTGGTAGTAACCGCCGGCCATCACAGCTTCGTTGCGTTGCGGGTCATCGAGATAGCCCGTCATCAGGTTTCGCGGCTGCTGTGCCAGGTCCAGGCAGATCTCCCCCTCGTCGGCCAGGTCGCCCGAGATCGGATCTACCAGCACCACCGGCACTCCCGGCATGGGCCGGCCCATCGACCCCGGCTTCACCGGCTGTCCCAGGGTGTTGCCCACCTGCAACGTCGTCTCGGTCTGGCCGAACCCGTCCCGAATCGTCAGGCCCCACGCCTTTTCGACCTGGGCGATCACATCGGGGTTCAATGGCTCACCGGCACCGAGGATCTCCCGCAACCCCTCGGGACGCTCCCCCAGATCCGCCTGGATCAACATGCGCCATACCGTGGGCGGAGCACAGAACGTGTTGACGCGGGCGCGGCGCAGTTGACCCAACAGTGCTGACGCATCGAAGCGCGTGTAGTTGTAGACGAAGATCGTCGCCTCGGCGATCCACGGCGCGAAGAAGCAACTCCAGGCGTGCTTGGCCCAGCCGGGCGAGCTGATCGCCAGGTGCACGTCGCCGGGCCGCACCCCGATCCAGGCCATCGTCGTCAGGTGCCCGACGGGGTAGCTCACCTGGGAATGCTCGACCAGCTTGGGCTTGCTGGTGGTGCCCGAGGTGAAGTAGATGAGCATCGGGTCATCGACCGTGGTGCACGCCTCGAATCGACGCGCCGGCACGTCCTGCGCGTCGGCGTAGCTGTGCCACCCGGCAGGCGCCGTACCGACCGCAATCCTCACGTAGTCCCCGGCCACGTCGGCGAACTTGACCGTGTCGGCGGTGTTGACGATGACGAAGCGGGCCCCACCGCGCGCGATGCGGTCGGCCAGATCGGCCGGCCCCAGCGCCCCGGTGGTCGGCATGATGACCGCGCCCAGCTTGGCGATGGCCAGCATGGCCTCCCACAACTCGACCTGATTGCCGAGCATCAACAGGACCCGGTCCCCCTTGGTCACCCCGAGCCCCTGCAGCCACGTCGCGACCCGGTCGGACCGCTGCGCCATCTCGGCAAAAGTCACCTGCTGCTCGGAACCGTCCTCCTCGACGATCCACAGCGCCGTGCGGTCGTTGCTCCTGGCGAAGGTGTCGAACCAGTCCACCGCCCAGTTGAAAGTGCCGCTGATCTGCGGCCAGGCGAAGTCCTCGACGGCCTTCTCGTAGTCCGCGATGCCGGCAACCAGCTGGTCACGGGCCCTGCGGTAGCGGTCTGTGTTGCTCGCGGCGGAATCCATGCCAGTTATGCTCTACGTCACACTGGCCCGCCCGCTACCCCCGAAAGTGTGTACCGACGATGCGCCCCTGGTTGCTCCGACCGCGTGACACCGACGCGGTGCGTGCCGAGCTGCGCCGGATGGCCACTGACACCGGCCTTCCGCTGGCCTTCGGCGGGGAGGTCCACGAGGACACCCTGCTGTTGAGCGAGTTCTTCGGCACCCGGACCGGCGCCATGCGCGGGCTGGCGGTGCTGCCCCGCGCCGGGCTGGGCGGAGCCAGCGTGGTGACGCGGCGCCCCATCTCGGTCCCCGACTATCGGCGCGCGTCGACCATCACCCACGACTACGACGAGCCGGTGCTGTCCGAGGGCATCCGATCCATCCTGGCGGTGCCGGTAGTCGTCGACGGCCAGGCGCGGGCCGTGCTGTACGGCGCACACCGCACCAGTGCCCCGATCGGCGGACGGACCGCGGCCGCGATGGTGGCCTCGGCGCAGCGGTTGAGCGAGGAGCTGCGGGTCCGCGATGAGGTGGACCGGCGTCTGCGCATGCGCGAGGCCGCACTGACCAACTTCGCCGATCAGCCCGCGGATGCCGAACAGATCCGGGAAGTGCACGCCGACCTGCGCCGGCTGGCCGCCGACACCCCCGACCTGGCCGGGCCGTTGCGTGAGCTCGCCGACCGCTTGGCGGTAGCGCTGCGTGGCGACCCGCCGGCCAGCGCTCCGCTGACCGCCCGCGAAGTCGACGTACTCGCGCAGGTCGCGCTGGGCTGCACCAATGCCGAAGCTGCCCAGCGGCTTTCCCTCAAGCCTGAAACCGTGAAGAGCTATCTGCGCAGCGCGGCGGCCAAACTCGGAGCCCGCAATCGGCACGAGGCGGTGTCCAAGGCCCGCCGGCTGCGTCAGATCCCCTGAGCGCCCGACCGGGCCGCGGTGAAGCTGACCGCTTCGACCCCATGCTCGAGGGCGTCACTGTCCGCCCTCGCGAACTCGCCTGCCAGGTCGAGTGATCGGGCCATCAGCAGATAGGCGATCGCCGAGGCCAACAGCCCGATGAACAGCGCAATATCGACGTCACCGATCGCATGAGCTACCGGACCGGTGTACCAGACGGTGACCACGAACGGAATCATCGCGACGATGCCGACCGCGTACGCGATCAATCCGCGCCAGCCCCAGGTGCCGTACACACCGCCGCGGGGGACGAAGATCTCACGGATCGCGTAGCGACCCCGTCGGACGAAGTAGTAATCAACCAGGTTCACCGACGTCCACGGAACCAGCAGATACAGCAGGACCACGAGGAAACTGCTGAAGTTCGCCAGGAATTCGCCGCTGCTCAGCACCGCACCGATCAGGCCTGCCACGGCGATCACCGTGCATGCGGCGACGCGCAGCCGGCGCGTCGGGACGAGCGTACGGAACGAGTCGACAATCGTGATCAGCTCGATGGACGAGGCATAGATGTTCACCGTGATCACCGTGACGAGGCCGGGCACTGCGGCGGCAAGAAGCCACAGCCCGGATCCCGGAAGGACAGCGTCGGCCGCCTGGCGCACCGCTTCCAACGGCGAGACGTCCACAAACAGCGCGGCCACGAACGCCCCGAGCATCATCAACCACGCGCCGCCGACGAAAACACCGGTGTACGTGTAGAAAAGTGCCTTGCCGGGATTTGTCTGCGGCGGGAGATAACGGGAATAGTCAGAAACGTACGGCGCCCATCCCAACGCGTAAGCCGCCGCGGCCGCGAACTGCACCAGGAACGCGGGCCAACTGAAGCCGGAGAAGCCGAACTGCCCGTGCGGCAGGTGCGACGTGAACAACGCCGCCACCGTGAAGACACCGAAGGTCGCCAGGAACAGCCAGGTGAGCCAGTTCTGAATTCGGTGGATCCAGTGATATCCGTATATGGCAAGTGCCAGAGCCAGACCCGTGATGATGACGTACCACAAGTCGTGGGCGTCGGTGCCGGTGACTGCAGTCAACACGTCAGCGGCCAGGATCTGGTTGAAGATGTTGAAGCCGACGATGCTGAAGATGACGACAGCGCAAATCACCACCACACCGCGGTAGCCGAACTGGGCGCGCGACTGAATCATCTGCGGGAGCCCCAATTGCGGGCCCTGAGCGGAGTGGAATGCGGTGAACACCGTACCGACGGCGGCACCCAGGACGATGGCCAGCAGTGATGTCACGAAAGAGGCACCCAACGACGCCCCGACCATTCCGGTGGCCAGAGTGGTGAGGTTGGCGTTCGACATGAACCACAGCGGGAACAGCATCGCCGGCTTTCCGCGGCGTTCGTCGAGTGGGATCCAGTCGATCGACTTGGATTCGACGCCTGCAGTGTCACTTGGCATTTGGTCCTCGTTCCTGGTCGCCGAGAGTGAGTTCCCTGTAGAGCTCTGGCCTGCGGTCGGCGAAGGCGTCGTTGAGTTCGCCAATACTTTTGTCCTCGGTCAGCTCCAACACCGTGGTCGTGACGACTCCATCGGCGTCCGGTGTCGCATGGATCCACCCGTCGGCCCCGATGACGGCCGTGCCGCCGGTCCAGCGCACACCCCGTTCCTGGCCTCGCCGATCGGCGATGACCGCCGCCAGTTGGGAGCTGCGAGCGGCCGCCATCGCCTGCACGGTTTCAGGGGCATGCTCGCCGTCCGGCCGGTCGACCAACGGCCAGTTCACCGGAAGGGCAAGCACCTCTGCGCCACCGAGCGCGAGCCGCCTTGGCAGTTCTGGAAATTCGTTGTCGTAGCAGATGGCGACGCCGAGCCGACACACCGGGGTGTCGACGATGGTTCCTGCCTCGGCGCCGGTGCTGAACATTGCTGACTCGCCGGCCCACAAGTGTGCTTTTCGGTAGCAGCCCAGCACTCCGCCGTATCCGAGTACAACGGCCGAGTTGTACAGCCGGTCAGCGTCGGCCTCACAGAACCCGATCACAGCGACCGCGTCCGCGGGGACGGCATCGGCCAGTGAGGTCACTCGCTCGTCGTCGACCCGGAGTGCGAGCGAGCGAGCCTCTTCCGCGCTTGCGAAAACGTATCCGCTGGTGGCCAGCTCAGGCAGCACGATGACATGCGGGCCGGCCGGTTCGAATGCCTGCAGCGCCGCACGCACACGAGCCAGGTTGCCGTCGAGGTCGCCGATTCGAATGTCGGGACTGACCGCAGACACCCGCAGCTTCCTGCTCATCGGCATCCCTCGTTCACCGACGGCTCGCAGCAGGGGTCCCGTCGAACATCGCCGACTGCCTGCCGATTTCCTCGATTCGGATGGTCGCCGTCGCCTCGTGGGCGGCCAGGCCCTCAAACGCCGAGATCCGTTCGACCGCAGGGGCCAACACAGCTGTGGCCTCCCGGCTGGCGCGCTGATAGGTCAAGGGTTTGACGAATCTCGAGACGGACAGACCGGCGTTGTAGCGCGCGGTCTTGCCGGTTGGCAACACATGGTTGGTGCCGGCGATGCCCTTGTCCGAGTATGCAACTGTGCTCCATCGGCCCAGGAACAACGAACCGTAGTTGCGCAGACGCTTGAGGAAGTAATCGTCGTCGGCGGTCTGGATCTCGAGATGCTCAGGTCCGAGCACATCGGCAATCTCAGCTGCCTGCTCACTGTCGCGCGCCACGATGACCGAGCCGAAGTCGCGCCACGCCGCCCCCGCCACCGCACTGGTGGTCAGCGTGGCCAACTGACGGTCGATGGCCTCGATAACCTTGCGGCCCAGCACTTCCGACATCGTGATGAGCGCAGCCGGCGAGTTGGGTCCGTGCTCGGCCTGGCCTAGCAGATCGGCTGCGACCCATTCCGGGTCGGCGGTCTCATCGGCGAGCACCGCGACCTCCGACGGCCCAGCCAGTAAGTCGATGCCGACCCGGCCGAACAGCTGGCGCTTGGCTTCGGTGACGAACGCGTTGCCTGCCCCGACGAGCATGTCCACCGGGCCATCTCCGATGAGACCAAAAGCCATTGCGCCCAATGCCTGTACACCGCCGAGGGCGAACACCCGGTCGGCCCGCGACAGGTACGCCCCGTAAAGCACAGCAGGATGCGCGCCATGCTCACCTGACGGCGGCGTCGCGGCCACCACCATCGGGACGCCGGCTGCCTTGGCGACGCCGACCGTCATGAAGGCACTGGCCAGCAGTGGGAAACGACCAGCGGGCAGATACGCGCCGACGCGACTCACCGGGATGTACTGCACACCACCGGCAACTCCAGGGGCGAGTTCAATCTCGAAATCGGTCAGCCGTTCGCGTTGGGCCACCGCGAATCGGTTGGTGCGCTCGTAGCCCAACTCGAGAGCCTCACGGACGTCGGTAGGCAGCGTGTTGCCGCTCTTGCGGAGTTCGGCGGGGTCGATCTCCAACGGGCCGGTCCAGCCGTCGAGCTCCTCGCTGTAGCGGCGTACGGCGTCGAGCCCGTTGCGTTCGATGTCGAGCAGCATCTCCGATACCCGCTCGACGACCTTGGGATCGCGCTGTGCGGGAGGGCCGTCGACAGCTGGCTTCTTCAGCCAGGTGAACGGTCCAAGGATGCGGGCTTCATCGGTCGTGATCTGCATGCGGGGGACGGTAGGCCGGAATCCATCAAAGGACTAGATGGATAACTCCTGCAGTTTTCGAAGGAAAACCCTATGAATACGCGTAAGCCCTGGTCACACCCGGGGACGCGAGATCAACGGCACGGACTCACCCTCCCCCGCCGCACCCGGATCCACCGTGCGCAGCTCCCGGATGGTGTCCTCAGCCAGCCGGGCGAACTCACGGGTCGCGTTGGACAAGGGTCTGGCCCGGTGCTGTGCCAGCGCGATGACGTCGTACAACGGTTCGGCGAAGGATGCGATGTGCAGACCCGCCGGAAATCCGCCCGCGCCGATCACCGCGCCGCTGGCGATGGTGTCACCCACGTTGTCGGCCACAAGCTTGAGCGCGGCCTCGACATGCTCGATCTCGATCATCGGCTCCAGCCGTAGACCTGCGAGCTGTGCGCGCTCGGCGAGCTGACGCCGGGTCGGATCCTTCCACCCGTAATGCGCGTCGTAGAGCACGAGCTTGCGCTGAGCGAATTGCTGGATGGTCACCGGCTGCGCCGTGTGGGCCGGTTCAGCACTGATGTAGAACACCTCGTCGCGCAGCAGGGGGCGAACCTTCAAGTCCTCGTCGTCGATCGGCAAGATCAACAGGCCGGCTTCGATTTCTCCGTCCTGGATAGCGGCAGCCGTTTCGGCCGAGTTCTGACCGACCAACCGGACCCGCACATCGGGGTAACGCATGTGGAAGGTCTGCACCAGACTCGACAGCAGGTAATAGTCGGCGTTCCTGGGGACGCCGAAGGTCGCGGTTCCCCCGCCGAGCGACCCCAGCGAGCGCACCGCATGCACACCGCCGTCGGCCGCGTGCACCGCCTGCTGGGCGTAGGGCAGCAGCTCCTGGCCGGCGGCCGTCAAAGCGAGCCTGCGGCTGCCGCGCACAAAGAGCTGCGCGTCGAGCTCCTCCTCAAGCCGGCGGACGAGTTCGGACACCGACGCCTGAGCGACAGTCAGAGCCTCGGCGGCCGCGGTGAACGACCCGAGGCGCTCAGCTTCGAGGAAGGCGCGAAGTTGGTTGAGCGTCATACCGTGCAGTATTGACGCATGACCGCCACCGACTCGTCGATCCGCCCATTCCGCATCGCCATTCCCGACGCCGACCTCGACGACCTCAAGGCCCGGCTGAATCGAACTCGATGGCCTGAGGCGGAATGTGTCGAGGACTGGAACCAGGGCATCCCGCTGGACTACACCAAGGAGCTGGCCGCCTACTGGGCCAACGAGTACGACTGGCACGCCCGGGAGGCCGCGCTGAACCGCTTCGACCACTTCACCACCGAGATCGACGGCCTGGACATCCATTTCATCCATCAGCGGTCCGGACGCGAGGACGCTTTCCCGCTGGTCATCACCCACGGCTGGCCCGGATCCATCGTCGAATTCCACAAGGTGATCGAGCCGCTGACCGAGGCGGGATTCGACGTGGTGTGCCCGTCGCTGCCCGGGTACGGGTTCTCCGGCAAGCCCACTGCGACCGGCTGGGGCATCGAGAAGATCGCGCAGGCCTGGGACACCCTGATGACGCGGCTGGGCTACCAACGCTACGGCGCGCAGGGCGGCGACTGGGGTGCCGCGGTGACGACACAGATCGGCCGCAACGTCGGATCGTGCGTAGGCATCCACGTCAACATGCCGATCGCAGCGCCGCCGGCCGACGGCATCGGCGAGATGACCGAGGACCTGCAGAAAGCCCTGGCCCGCATCGACTACTACCGCAAATGGGACTCGGGCTACATGAAGCAGCAGTCCACCCGCCCGCAGACCCTCGGCTACGGCCTGGTGGACTCCCCCGTCGGGCAGCTGGCCTGGATCGTGGAGAAGTTCTGGTCCTGGATGGACTGCGACGGAAATCCCGAGAACGTGGTGTCCAAGGACGAGATGCTCGACAACGTGATGCTGTACTGGCTCACCGCCTCGGCGGCCTCGTCGGCCCGGCTGTACTGGGAGAGCCACAGCACCTGGGGCGGCGGCGAATACGTCAGCCTGCCGACCGGGATCGCGTCGTTTCCCCTGGAGATCCTGCGGGCCCCGCGCAGCTGGTGCGAGACGGGCTACAACGTCACCCACTTCACCACGATGCCGCGCGGCGGGCACTTCGCGGCCTTCGAGCAGCCCGAGTTGTTCGTCGAGGATGTGTCGACCTTCTTCGACACCGTGCGCTGAGACTAGCGTCTTCGGTATGGATCCTCTGGTGCGTGCGCGCGCTGTCCAGGCCGTCATCTGGGGTATGCCCGCCGTCAACTTCGAACTTCTGCGTGAGGCGGCGGCCGGAGTCGGCGCGGGCGACAACCAGGTGGTGTTCTGGTCCCGGCTGCCGGACTGGAAGAACCAGACCCTGACGCCCAACCCGGACACCCTCTACTTCTTCCCGTTCTACAACACCCAGGCCGGGCCGGTGGTGCTGGAAATACCTCCGGCCGAGGGCGGTTCGATCACCGGGTCGGTGGACAACGGCTGGCAGGAAGCACTCGAAGACGTCGGGCCCGCCGGCGTGGACAAGGGCAAGGGCGGCAAGTACCTGATCCTGCCTCCGGGGTACGACGGCGCCGTCCCCGACGGCCATATCCCGCTGCAATCGGCCACCTACACCGGCTTCGGGGCGTTGCGCGCCAACATCGCATCCAGTGACAACGCCGACGTCGCCGCGGCAGCCGCCTACGGCAACCGGATCAAGTGTCATCCGCTGTCCGAGCCGGAATCCACCAGCTTCATCGACGCCGCAGATGCGGTGTACGACAGCACGATTCCCTACGGGTTCCGCTACTTCGAGCTGCTCGACCAGTTCGTGCAACGTGAGCCGTGGCTGCAACGGGACCGGGTGATGATCTCGATGCTCGCTTCGATCGGCATCGAGCAGGGCAAGCTGTTCGAACCCGACGACGAGTTGAAGGCGGTGCTCGAGGCGGCCGCCGCCGAGGCACACGACTGGCTCGACGCCAACTATCCGCGGTTCTTCACCTCGCCGTATTTCGAGGGGACCCACTGGGCCCTGCCCGCTTCACCCGAGGTGATCCAGGGCATGCAGACCGGATTCGCCGACCCGGCCGGCTACCCCGTCGACGACCGCGGAATCCTCTACTCCTTCATCTACTTCAGCGCCAAACACATTGGGCAGGGGCAGTTCTACGTGATGGCCATCGCCGATGCCGATGGGCAGGCGTTCGACGGAGCGGCCACCTATCGGCTGCGGGTGCCCGCCGACCCACCGGTCTCGCTCTACTGGTCGGCCACCGTCTACGACCGCGCCACCCACGCCCTGATCCGGGATCAACCGTACGGCAGCCGGTCATCGCACCGGCCTGACCTCGCCGTCAACCCGGACGGATCCATCGACATATTTCTCGGCGCCGAAGCCCCGAAAGGCCGGGAATCCAACTGGATTCCGACAAACCCGGGCGGCCGATTCGAGGTGCTGTTCCGGTTGTACGGGCCGAAACCGGCCCTGTTCGACAAAACTTGGACACTGCCCGACATCGAAAAGCTCTAGCCGGCTCACACACACGCAGAGGGTGTCAGGCCAGGGAATCGACCCAGGCCCGGTGCAGCGCGGCGTAGGCGCCGTCAGCGCGGCCGATCAACTCCGCCGGTGCCCCGTCCTCGACGATGCGGCCGTGCTCGAGCACCAGCACCCGGTCGGCGATCTGCACAGTGGACAGCCGGTGGGCGATCACCAGGGCGGTGCGGTCGGCCAGCACGGTTTCCAACGCGCGCTGCACCATTCGTTCGCTCGGGATGTCGAGGGACGACGTCGCCTCGTCGAGGATCAGCACCGCCGGATCCGCCAGGAACGCCCGGGCGAACGCCACCAGTTGACGCTGCCCCGCCGAGAGCCGGCCACCGCGCTTGGCCACATCGGTGTCATATCCCTCGGGCAGCGTCCCGATGAACCGGTCGGCTCCGACGGCAGCAGCCGCCGCCCGCACCTGGGCATCGGTGGCCCCGGGCCGCCCGAACCGGATGTTGTCGGCGACCGTGCCGGAGAACATGAAGTTCTCCTGGGTGACCATCACGACGTGGCGGCGCAGCTCGGACTGCGCCAGCTCACGCAGGTCGACGCCATCGAGCGTCACCGAACCGGCGGTCGGGTCGTAGAACCGGGCGATCAGCTTGGCGATGGTGGTTTTGCCGGCACCTGTGGTGCCCACCAGCGCCACGGTCTGACCGGCGGGCACCGAGAGCTCCAACCCGGGCAGCACCGGGCGGCCCGGCGTGTACTCGAACCGGACGCCGTGAAACCCGATGTCGCCCTTGGGGTCCGGCAGCTCCACCGGCCGCTCCGGATCCGCGATGGCCGGCTGCTGCGCCAGCACCCCGGCCAACTTTTCCAGGGCCGAGGACGCCGACTGGAAAGTGTTGAAAAACTGCGAGATCTCCTGCATCGGCTCGAAGAACATCCGCAGGTACAGCAGGAACGCAGCCAGCGTGCCGATGGTCATCTCACCGTGCAGCACCCGGTAACCGCCGTAGAGCAACACCACCCCGGTGGTCAGGTTGCCGACCAGCTTGACCCCGGGCATGAAGACGGCCAGCAGTTTGAAGGTCTTCTCGTTGATGGCCCGGTACCCGTCGGCGACGTCGTCGAAGATCTCCTGATTGCGCGGCTCACGCCGGTAAGCCTGCACGGCCTTGATGCCGGTCATGGTCTCGACGAACTGCACGATGACCAACGCAGCGCTCTCGCGCACCAGGCGGTAGGTCTTGGCCGACTCGTTGCGGAACCACCACACCAGGGCCACCAGGATCGGGAACGCGGCCAGGCACATCAGGCCCAGCCGCCAGTCGAGCGCCACCAACAGGACCGCTGTGCCGAACAGCGTCAGCACCGCAGTGATCAGGCTGTCGAATCCGGTTTCCAGCATGTCCTGGATGGCCTCGACGTCATTGGTGGACCGGCTCACCACACGGCCCGACGTGTAGCGGTCATGGAAAGCCACATCGAGCTTGCCGAAATGGCGGAACACGCGACGCCGCAGCTCCAGCAGCACCCGCTGGCCGATGCGTCCCGAGCGGCGCAGGAAGAACATCCGGCTGACCGCTTGCACGATCACCACCGCGCACAGCGTGCCGACGATCAGCATCAGTTCGCGGGCCGGGCCGCCCTGAAGAATCGGCGGGATGCCGCGGTCGATACCGCGCTGCACCAGGATCGGAACCGACAGCCGGGCAGCGTTTTCCACGATGACCACCAGCGCCAGTACCGCGACCGTCCAACGGTACGGGCGCAGCAACGAGAACAGCAGCTCACGGGCCTCACGCCGGCGGGGCACGCTCTCATCGATCGGCAGAGCGGAATTGCCGAGCGCACTGTCGGACTCGTCATCCACCACCTGGCCGCGCCATTCGGTCGTCGTCATCGACGCTGCACCTCCGCACCGAAGCGCGGCGGCTCGCCCGCCTCGTCGATGGCCGCACGTTCATCATGCCCGCGCTGCAACCGGCCCAATTCCTCGTCGTCCTCCCACTCGCAACTGCGCTCACACGCGTCGTCGAGTTGGTCGTCGGCGGCCAGCAGGTAGCGGTATTGCGGTACCCGCGCCAGCAGTTGGGCGTGCGTTCCGATGTGGGTGATGGTGCCGTTCTGCAGCAGCGCCACCTTGTCGGCCAGCAGCACCGTCGAGGCGCGGTGCGCGACGATGACGCCCGTGACCCCGCGCAGCACCCGGCCCAGCGCCTCGGTGACCACCGCCTCGGTGTGCACGTCCAGCGCGGACAGGGTGTCATCGAGCACCAGGATCTTGGGTGCGGCCAGGATCGCCCGCGCCAGCGAAAGACGTTGGCGCTGCCCACCGGACAGGCTCATACCCTGCTCGCCGATGCGGGTGTCCAGCCCGAACGGCAGGTCGTAGACGAACTGCGCGGCCGCGACCTCGACGGCCTGCTCCAACTGCGCGTCGGTCGCGTCCGCCCGTCCGAGCCGCAGATTCTCGGCCACCGACATCGAGAACAACGTCGGATCCTCGAATGCGGTGGCCACCGTCTGCCGCAGCGCCGGCAGGCTGAGCTCCCGGATGTCGCGACCGTCGATCAGGATCTGACCTTCGGTGACGTCGTAGAGCCGCGAGAACAGCGCGGCGAGAACCGATTTGCCCGAACCCGTCGCCCCGACCAGCGCCAGCGTCTGCCCGGGCTCGACCACCGCATCGACATGTCGCAAAGCCCAGTCATCTCCGTCGGGAAACTTGAAACCCACATCTCGCAGCTCCAGCCGGCCACCCCGCGGCGGTCGGGACACCGGGCCGTCGGCGATCTCGACCGGGGCGTCGAAGATCTCGGCGATGCGGTTGGCGGCGGTGAACGACTCCTGCGTCATCGACAGCAGGAACCCGAGCGAGGCGATGGGCCACACCAACGACAGCATCATCGTGATGAAGGCGACCAGCGTGCCCATGGTGACGTAGCCGTGGCCCGCCGCATACGCACCGAAACCCAGCACCACGATCAGCGTGAGATTCGGGATCACCTCCAGCAGCGTCCAGAACTTCGCCGAGACGCTCACCCTGGCGAACTGGGTGTCGTACAGCTGGGTGGCCTGCTCGTCGAACCGGTCGAAGACGTAATCCTCCCGGCCGAATGCCTTGACCACCCGAAGCCCGAGCGCGGCCTCCTCGACATGGGTTGCCACGTGGCCCGTCTGGTCCTGCGCCAGCCGCGACAACCGGGTGTACTCGCGCTCGAAATGCAAGACGGTGGCGGCGATGGGCACGATCGACACCAGCACCACCACACCCAGCGGCCAGTACATGGCCAGCAGGATCGACGTCACCACGATGATCTGCAGCGCGTTGAGGATCAGGAACACCAGCCCGAAGGACAGGAACCGGCGGATGGTCGACAGATCGTTCATCACCCGCGACAGCAGCTGCCCGGACTGCCAGCGGCCGTGGAAGCTCATCGGCAGAATCTGCAGCCGGGCGTAGAGATCCTTACGGATGTCGGCCTCAACCCCCATGGTGGCGCGGGCGACCATCCAGCGCCGGATGAACCACAGCACCGCCTCAGAGATGCCGACCGCCACCGCGGCCGAACCCAGCACCCACAGCCCGTGCTGATCCTGATGGCGCACCGGACCGTCGATCACGGCCTTCGTCATCAGTGGGATCGCCACCGTCGCGGCCAGGCTGACCACCGCGACCACGACCATCACGATCCAGCGGGCCCGATACGGCAACAGGTAAGGCAACAGCCGCCGCAGATCTGAACTGGTCCGGATCCGCTTCGGAGACGGGGCGATCGCGGGGTGACTCACTGGATCAATCTTCCCATCAGGGGCAAACGATTAACCTCACGCGGCGGGGACCTCCTCGGAGAACTGCGTGTCGTACAGCTCGGCGTAGCGACCGCCGCGGGCCAGCAGCTCGCGATGGGTGCCGCGTTCGACGATGCGACCGCCCTCGACGACCAGGATGAGATCGGCGGCCCGGACCGTCGACAACCGGTGCGCGATGACGAGCGACGTCCGGCCGCCCAGCGCCTCGGCGAGGGCCTGCTGCACGGCGGCCTCCGAGGCCGAGTCCAGCGACGCAGTCGCCTCATCGAGCACCACCACCCGTGATCGTCCCAACAGCAGGCGCGCGATGGTCAACCGCTGCCGCTGCCCTCCGGACAGACGGTATCCGCGCTCACCGACAACGGTGTCCAAGCCGTCCGGCATCGCCGCCACCACCTCATCGAGCCGGGCCCGGCGCAGCGCCTCCCAGAGTTGGTCCTCGGAAGCGTCCGGCGCCGCCAGGAGCAGGTTGGCCCGGATCGACTCGTGGAACAGATGCCCGTCCTGGGTCACCATGCCGACGGTGTCTTTGAGCGACGCGAACGTCACGTCCCGCACGTCGGCGCCGTTGAGCTTGATCGAACCGGAGTCGACGTCATAGAGCCGGGCCACCAGCGAGGCGATGGTTGACTTGCCGGCCCCCGACGATCCGACCAGGGCCACCATCTGACCGGGCTCGGCCGTGAACGAAATGCCGTGCAGCACCTCGTCGCCACCGCGGTCGTCCAGCGTCGCGACCTCTTCCAGCGAGGCCAGCGACACCTTGTCCGCCGACGGGTAGGAGAACCTCACCCTGTCGAACTCGACCCGGACGGCGCCGGCCGGTACCTCGGCAGCGTCAGGCTCTTCGGCGATCAGCGGCACCAGGTCCAGCACCTCGAAGACCCGCTCGAACGACACCAGCGCGCTGGCGATCTCGACCCGCGCGTTGGCCAGCGCGGTCAGCGGCGCATACAGCCGGGTCAGCAGCAGCGCGAGCGATACGACCGCGCCGGCCTGCAACTGCCCGCCGATCGCCAGCACCCCGCCCAGCCCGTAGACCAATGCCAGGGCCAGCGCCGACATCAGCGTCAGCGAGTTCATGAACGTCGACTGCAACATGGCCGTACGCACCCCGATGTCACGCACTCGGTCGGCACGCACCGCGAACTCACGCGACTCGTTGTCCGGGCTGCCGAACAGCTTGACCAGCGTGGCGCCCGGGGCCGAGAACCGTTCGGTCATCTGAGTGTTCATCGTGGCGTTGTGTGCGGCCGCCTCACGGGACAACCCGGCCATCCGGGCACCGATGCGCCGGGCCGGCAGCACGAACAACGGCAGCAGCGCCAGCGACAACAGCGTGATCTGCCAGGAGATGCTGAGCATCACCACCAGCGTCAGCGTCAGGGTCACGACGTTGGCGACGATGCCCGAGAGCGTGTCCGAGAATGCTCGCTGGGCTCCGATCACGTCGTTGCCCAACCGGCTGACCAGGGCACCGGTCCTGGTGCGCGTGAAGAACGCCACGGGCATGCGCTGCACGTGGTCGAACACCGCGGTGCGCAGATCCAGGATCAGGCCTTCGCCGATGTTCGACGACAACCACCTGGTCAAAAGGGCCACCCCGGCCTCGGCGAGCGCCACCGCCGCGATCACCGCGGCCAGGACCACGACCGTCGACGCCGGCCCGCCCTGGGTGATCGCGTCGACCACCCGGCCGGCCAGCACCGGCGTCGTCACCGTCAGGAGCGCACTGACCACGCTGATCGCGACGAACCAGCCCAGCCTGCGGTGGTGGCGGGCGGAGAACCGCCAGATCCGCGACAACAGCTTCCGATCGGCCAGCGCGCGCAGGTCACCCTCCCGAGCGTGGGCCTGCCGATACAGCGACTGCCTGGCCACCGTTTCCATACTCATGCGCATCACCGTAAAACCTGAACAATTATTGAGGTCAAAGACTTCCCTGGGTGCCTACGCGATTCGCCGCCCGTCATCGGGCAAGATGGCGGGCATGGATAGCGCTACCGGTGGCATGGCCTCGCCCCGGGTCCTCGTCGTAGACGACGACCCCGACGTGCTCGCCTCGCTGGAACGCGGGCTGCGGCTGTCCGGGTTCACCGTCTCGACGGCCGTGGACGGAGCCGAGGCGCTGCGCAGCGCCACCGAGACCCGCCCGGACGCGATCGTGCTCGACATCAACATGCCCGTCCTCGACGGCGTGAGCGTGGTGACCGCGCTGCGCGCGATGGACAACGACGTGCCGGTCTGCGTGCTCTCGGCCCGCAGCAGCGTCGACGACCGCGTGGCCGGCCTGGAAGCCGGCGCCGACGATTACCTGGTCAAACCGTTCGTGCTGCAAGAACTGGTGGCCCGGGTCAAGGCCCTGCTGCGCCGCCGCGGCGCGTCGGCCACCTTCTCCTCGGAGACCATCCAGGTCGGACCGCTCGAAGTCGACATCCCGGGCCGGCGCGCCCGCGTCAACGGTGTGGACGTGGACCTGACCAAGCGCGAGTTCGACCTGCTGGCTGTGCTGGCCGAGCACAAGACCGCCGTGCTGTCCCGCGCGCAGTTGCTGGAACTGGTCTGGGGCTACGACTTCGCCGCCGACACCAACGTGGTCGACGTGTTCATCGGCTACCTGCGCCGCAAACTCGAAGCCGGCGGCGCGCCGCGACTGCTGCACACCGTCCGCGGGGTCGGATTCGTTCTCAGGACGCAATAGCGACATGCGACCGCTGACCCGGATCTTCCGCCGCACACCGTCGCTGCGGACCCGGGTCGCGTTCGCCACGGCCATCGGTGCGGCAATCGTCGTCGTCATCGTCGGCACCATCGTCTGGGTCGGCATCACCAACGACCGCAAGGAACGGCTGGACCGCCGCCTCGACGAGGCCGCCGGATTCGCGATTCCATTCCTGCCCCGCGGCCTGGGCGAGATCCCCCGCTCCCCCAGCGATCAGGACGCGGTGATCACGGTCCGGCAGGCCGGGGACGTCTCGTCGAACTCGAACGTGGTGTTGCCCGAACTGCCCGACGGCTACGCCGACACCTACATCGACGGCGTGCGCTGGCGGGTGCGCACCGTGCAGATCCCCGCGCCCGGACCGATGTGGGTGGCCGTCGGCGCCACCTACGACGCCACCATCGCCGACACCAACAATCTGCATCGCCGGGTGATCATCATCTGCGTCTTCGCCGTCGGGGCGGCCACCGTACTGGGCTGGGTGCTGGCCGCATTCGCGGTCCGCCCGCTCAAACGACTGGCCGAGCAGACCCGCGAGATCGAGGCCGGCGACGAGGCTCCCGACGTCGAAGTACGCGGCGCGAGTGAAGCCGTCGAGATCGCCGACGCCGTCAACGGCATGCTGCAACGCATCTGGAAGGAGCAGGACCGCACCAAGGCCGCGCTGGCCTCGGCGCGCGACTTCGCGTCGGTGTCCGCCCACGAGCTACGGACCCCGCTGACCGCGATGCGCACCAACCTGGAAGTGCTGTCCACCCTCGACCTGCCCGACGATCAACGTAAGGAAGTCGTCAGCGACGTCATCCGCACCCAGTCGCGGATCGAGGCCACCCTCGGCGCCCTGGAACGCCTCGCCCAGGGCGAGCTGTCCACCACCGACGACCACGTCACCGTCGACATCACCGAGCTGCTCGACCGCGCCGCCCACGACGCCATGCGGGTCTACCCCGACCTCGAGGTCTCGCTGGCACCGTCGCCGACCGTGATCATCATCGGGCTGCCGACCGGGCTGCGACTGGCCGTCGACAACGCCATCGCCAACGCCGTCAAGCACGGCGGCGCCACACGAGTTCAGTTGTCGGCGGTGAGCTCCCGCGAGGGCGTGGAGATCGCCGTCGACGACGACGGGGTGGGAGTGCCCGAGGAAGAACGCGAAATGGTGTTCGACCGATTCTCCCGTGGATCGACGGCATCGCGGCTGGGGTCCGGGCTCGGTTTGGCGTTGGTGGCCCAGCAGGCCGAATTGCACGGCGGCACAGCATCGCTGGAATCGAGCCCACTGGGCGGGGCGCGCCTGTTGCTACGGCTGCCCGGCCCGCACTAGTTGTTTCGCGAGAGGGGTTACTTCTTCTCGCGTTGGGATTTGCCGCTGTCCCACCGGTTGAAGCCGGCTTTCTCGGCGGATTCCACATCGGCGAACCAGATCTCGGCGATGGTCACCGAGTAGGACGGGCTCTCCGGCGAGTGATAGAGCATCGAATCCTCGTTGCCCTTGATCAGATAACCCTTCGGGGTGCCGGCACCCGAGACCCGGACCGAGCCGGCTCCGTACGGCGTCTCCTCGACCACCTTGACGTCCTCGCCCGCTTCATCGTCGGGGGCCTCGTGGGCACCACCGCCGGAGGCGAACTTGGCCGCCCCCGCCGCACCGGCGGCAGCCGCACCCGCCGCCGCGGCACCGGGGCTGGTGACCTTCGGTAGCTGCGTGGTGGGCTCGTCACCCGCACCGACCTTGGGCAGCCTGGTCGTCGCGTCATCGGTGACAGCCGTTGCGCCGGCGGCAGTTCCACCGGCGGTTGCCGCCTTGGCCCCGGTGCCGGCTCCCGCCGCGGTGTCGGGACGACGACCGAGGGCACCGTAGACCGGCACTTCCCGCTTGACCCTGCGCAGGGTCAGCGCCAGCGTCAACACCAGCCCGAGCACGAAGGCCAGGGCCATCAACCACCAGTTCACATCACTCATCGTCCCGCTCCAATCTCACGCGAGCCGGGCAGTTCGGCGAACGCCTCTTCCTCACTGGTGGGCTTGACGGTCACCACGGTGATCAACCAGGCGACCAGCGATCCCACCACGAACGCGAGCAGATACCACAACCATTGGATTACGAAGTCCATGTCGAATCTCCCTAGTTGACCGTGATCTCGACGCGGCGGTTCTGCGCCATGCCTTCGGGCGTGTCGTTGCTGGCGATCGGATTCGCCGAACCGGCGCCCGACGACGTCACGTGATCAGCGGCCAGACCCTGCGAAACCAGGTAATCGGCAACAGCTTTCGCGCGGTTACCGCTCAACGGCACGTTGATCGCGTCGTTGCCCGAGCTGTCGGTGTATCCGGTGACGGTCACCCGCGCGCCCGCACACGACTTCAGCTTGTCGGCCACCTGCGTCAGCAGCTGCTGCGATGCCGGCGCCACGGCGAAACCGTCGGTGCTGAAATTGATCGGAGTACGCAGCAGGGCACTGACATCGCCCTGCAGCGCCGCGCAGGGTCCGGGCGTGCCACCCGGCGCGCCCGGCGCGCCAGGTGCCCCGGGGGCCGGAGGCGCGGGAGCAGGCGGTGCGGCTGCAATCTGAATGTTGTTGACCAGCTTGATGTTCGGCCACGCCTCCTTGGCGGCCGCCTCGACCGCATCCCGCACCTCCGCCGACGGCGCGGTACCGGTGAGCGTCAACGTGTCACCGTCGACGCTGAAGTTGAAGTCCGGAATGCCCTCGGCCGCAGCGTCGAACACCTTGCCCAGTGCCGACACGTCGGGGGTGTTCACACCCGGACGCAAGTTGAGGTTGTCGACGAGATTGACGTCGGCGCCGAATTTTCCGCGCAACCAATCCAGCAATGCGGTTTTGGCAGCGGCATCCGGAAGGTCACCGGTGAGGGTGAAATCGTTGCCGTTACGGGCGATCGACAACGGCGCGAAGGAAAGATTCGGCAAATTGACATTGGGCGCGTTGACGTCCGGGGCATTCACCTCTGGAGCGGTCAAGGTCGCAGTGGGATTCACGTCGGGAAGCGTGACATCGGCGTTCTTCTGCGAGCGGTCGAGCCCGCCCCAGCCGATCAGCCCCAGCAACAACGGAACTGCCGCCAGCGCCAACAACCAACCCACACCGGGTGGTCGCCGATATAGCTTTGAGGCTGTTTGCCAGCCTGTGATTGTCCGAGATTCGTCCGAACTCGACATTTTGGGCACCCCCTGAAGTCGTCGAACAGTTATCTACAGCAGCGAAACAGGTTGACGGTAGCAGCAAATGGAAATCAACGGTTAGGTTCGGCCAACACTTTCCGAACCTACGGAAACGTCAACGGACGCCGAGCAGATCGATCACGAAGATCAGCGTCTTGCCCGAAAGTCGATGCCCCGAACCTGCAGGACCATAGGCCTGGGCAGGCGGAATGACGAGTTGACGACGACCGCCGACCCGCATGCCGGGAATTCCGTCCTGCCAGCCCTGAATTAGGCCGCGCAATGGGAATTCAATGGATTCTCCGCGATTCCACGAGCTGTCGAACTCCTCACCGGAGTCGTATTCGACACCCACGTAGTGCACCTCGACAGTGCCGCCGGGCACTGCCTCGGCACCGTCGCCGACCACCAGGTCGGTGATGACCAATTCGGCAGGGGCAGGGCCCTCGGGAAACTCGATGTCAGGTTTTGTACTCACCTGATCAACGGTAGTCCGGCAGACTGGGTGTGTGGCCAAAGATCAAGACATCCTCGCCGAAGTTCACCGACTCGTTGCCGAAGAGCAGGAGCTCCGGACCAAACTGCAGCGACGGGAAATCGACGAATCCGAAGAGCAGCAACGACTGAGATCGCTGGAAGTCGCCCTCGACCAGTGTTGGGACCTGTTGCGGCAGCGCCGCGCGCTGCGTGACACGGGACAGGATCCGGGCCTGGCCCAGAAACGCGGGGCCGACGAGGTCGAAGGCTATCGAGGCTGACCGGCCCAGCGTGACGGAAAAGGCGTTGGACGCCGTCATCATCGGCGGCGGGCACAACGGCTTGGTGGCCGCTGCCTACCTGGCCCGGGCAGGACGGCGAGTTCAAGTGCTCGAGCGCCTCGACCATGTCGGCGGCGCAGCGGTTTCGGCGCACGCCTTCGAAGGCGTCGACGCCCGGCTGTCGCGATACTCCTACCTGGTCAGCCTGCTACCCCAACGCATCATCACCGATCTGGGTGCGCGCATCCGGCTGTCGCGCCGGCGCATATCGTCCTACACCCCCGACCCGGCCACCGGCGGCGCCACGGGACTGCTGATCGGACCGCAGCCGACCTTCGACGCGATCGGCGCCGGCACCGACGCGTCTGGGTTCGGCGATTTCTACCGACGGTGCGCACTGGTCACATCGCGCATCTGGCCGACGTTGCTGCAACCGCTGTGCAGCCGGAGCGAGATGCGCCGAAACGTGCTCGGCGGCCACGACGCCGAGACCGCCGCAGCCTGGGAGGCGCTGATCGAACAACCGATCGGCGAGGCGATCACCACGGCGGTGACCGATGACCTGGTGCGCGGCGTGATGGCCACCGACGCGCTGATCGGCACGTTCGCCGCGCTGGATGATCCCTCACTGATCCAGAACGTGTGCTTTCTCTACCACCTGATCGGCGGCGGTACCGGCGACTGGGACGTCCCCGTCGGCGGTATGGGCGCGGTGAGCGGAGCGCTGGCGGCCGCCGCGGCCGGTTTCGGCGCCGAAATCATCACCGGTGCAGACGTTTACGCACTCACCCCCGACGGCGAGGTGCACTATCGGCACGGCGGGTCGGTGCGACACGTCTCCGCCGAACATGTGCTGGCCAACGTCACCCCGGCCGCACTGGCCGAACTGCTCGGTGAACCGGCACCCGAGACCGCCCCCGGGGCGCAGGTGAAGGTCAACCTGATGCTGAGTCGGCTCCCGCGCCTCCGGGACCAGCACGTCACGCCCGAGCAGGCATTCGGCGGCACCTTCCACATCAACGAGACCTTCAGCCAGCTGGGCACGGCCTACCGCGACGCCGCCGCCGGGCGGGTCCCGGACCCACTGCCCTGCGAGATCTACTGCCACTCCCTGACCGATCCCAGCATCCTGTCCGACGATCTGCGGGCCTCGGGGGCACAGACGCTGACCGTCTTCGGCTTGCACACCCCGCACGCACTGTCCGCGGGCGAACCCGACCGGGCCCGCGACCGGCTGACCTCGGCGGTGTTGACATCGCTCAATTCCGTTCTGGCCGAACCGATCCAGGACGTCCTCATGGAGGATGACGCGGGCCGGCTGTGCATCGAGACCAAGACCACCGCCGACCTGGAGCAGGCCCTGGGGATGACGGCCGGCAACATCTTCCACGGCGCACTGCGGTGGCCGTTCGCGGCGGACGACACTCCACTGGAGACACCGGCCCAGCGCTGGGGTGTGGCCACCGCCCACGACCGAATCCTGTTGTGCGGCTCGGGATCAGTGCGCGGCGGGGCGGTCTCGGGAATCGGTGGGCACAATGCCGCGATGGCGGTACTCGAGAGCTGAGTCTGTGCCGCAGATGCTACGGCGCGGTGATCTTGCGCAGGATCCCTCGCAACGCTTCGAGGTCTGCGGTGTCGAGCGCTGCGAGCGCCTGCGGTGCCGGGTCCTCGACGTCGTTGAGGCGCGCCAGCAGCGCGCGGCCGTCATCGGTGAGCGAGACCAGCTTGCTGCGCCGGTTGGCGGGGTCGATTTCGCGCACCACCAACCCCCGCTCCTCGAGATCGTTGACCGCGACCGTGGCAGCCGGGGCGTCGACCGTCGCCGCGTAGGCCAGCTGCTTGACGGTCAGCGGTTCTCGCGCCAGGCGTTTGAGCACACGGATGCGGCTGAACGGCAGCCCGGTCCGTTCGATCACCGCCCGCCGCCAGCGGTCACGGTGGTCGAACACCAGTGTCGTCAACGCGCCCCACACTTCGTCGGCCAGCCGGTTCTGCGGGTCACCGGGCATGAGCCACCTCCGCGGCGTCGTGATGACCGATCAGCGGTGCCAACTTCTGCGCCGAACGCAGTGCCCACGGCGTGGTGGAGACGAGGCCGAGGGCGAAGATCACCAAACCCAATGCGGCACAGATGAACCACAGCGGGCGAGCCGCTGTCGCGAAATCCGCCCCGGTCCCGGCCAGCGCGGCACCTGCCACCGAACCGCAGAGTGCCACACCGACACTCACGCCGACCTGACGGCTGGTGGAGGCGACCGCCGAGGCCGCACCCGCCCGATCGAGCGGCATCCCACTGACCGCCGTGGTGGTGATCGGAGCGTTGACCATGGAGAAACCGATTCCGAACACCGCGAACATGACCAGTAGCTGCCACACCGGAGTCTCACCCGTCAGCCGGGTCAACAGGATCGTGGCCACCGTGATCGTGGCTCCCGACACCAGAAGCGAGGGCCGGCTGCCGTAGCGCCCGACCAAGCGCCCCGACAGCGGTGAGAAGATCAGCGCGCCCGCAGCGACCGGAAGGTAGATCAAACCGGTGTGCATCGCCGAGTATCCGCGCTCGGTCTGCAGGTACAGCGACATCATGAACAGGAACGCCCCGTACGCGGCGAACGCACAGACCGCGATCAGGGTGGCCGAGGCGAACGGCACGCTGCGAAAGAACCGCAGGTCGATAAACGGGTCCCGGCGGCGCGATTCGTAGCGCAGGAACGCCACCAGGGCGAGGAGCGCGGCAACGGCGACGGCCAGGGTGCGCGGGTCGGTCCAGCCGAAGCCCGGGCCCTCGATGAGCACGAAGACCACCCCGAACAGGAACCCCACCCCCAGCGCCTGGCCAATCGGGTCGAGATCGCGCATGGTGGCCGACTTGGATTCGGGCACGAAGATCGCGGTGAGGACGACGGCCAGGGCGCAGATCGGCAGGTTGATCCAGAACACCGCGCGCCAGTCGACATACTCGATCAGCGCCCCGCCGACAATCGGGCCGAGTGCCATCGAGATGCCCACCACACCGCCCCAGACACCGATCGCGCGGGCCCGCTCGACCCGGCCGGTGAACACCTGGGTGATGATCGACATGGCCACGGGGTTGAGCATCGAACCGCCGATGGCCTGCAGGAAACGCGCGGCGATCAGCGTTTCGATGTTGGGCGCCAGGCTGCACAGCAGGGACGCGGCGGCGAAGATGGTCAGGCCGAGCTGGAATGTCCGCCTGCGGCCGAACCGGTCGCCGGTGGCGCCGGCCAACAGCAGCAGCGACGCCAGCACCAGCGTGTAGACATCGACGATCCACTGCAACTGCGAGGGTGACGCGGCCAGGTCGTCACGGATGCTGGGGATCGCGACGTTGACGATGGTGGCGTCCATCGACACGATCAGCAGGCTCAGACAGCACGAGACGAGGATGATCGCCTTGCGCCGTGCGCTGAGCGAGCCAACAGTTGTATTCACACAACTATTGTGAAACTACAACTGTTGATCAGGCAAGTCGAAACCAGAAACTCACTGGAACGCCTCAGCGCGTCACCCCTACTATTCGCCTTCGGCTTGAACGTCGCTTTTGACTTGAACGTCGCTTTTGACTTGAACACGGAAAGGAAGCAACAGGGTGAGGACGTGGAGTACCCGAGTCGAACGTCCGGAGGACGCCCGGGCCATTCACTCCGTGAACGCATCTGCGTTCCCCACGGAATTCGAAGCCGATCTCGTCGACTCGCTGAGGGCGGATCCGGCGGCCTGGATCGAGGGATTGTCCGCCGTCACCCTCGACGAGAACGGCGCCATCGTGGGATACGCGTTGCTCACCCGGTGCACAGTCGGCGGTCAGCCCGCACTTGCGCTCGGCCCGTGCGCGGTTGTCCCCGCATCCCAACGCGGCGGTGCCGGCTCCGCGGCGATTCGCGCGGTACTGCAGCAGGCACGACACCGGGAAGAGAACCTTGTCGTGGTACTGGGCCACGCCGAGTACTACCCACGGTTCGGGTTCACCCCGGCAGCTGAATTCGGCGTCACCGCACCATTTGCCGCACCTGACGAGAACTTCCTCGCGCTGGCCCTCAAACCCGATCAGACCACGCCACGCGGTGAGGTCGCCTACCCCGAAGCCTTCGGCGTATGACGTGCACGCTCCGGGCTACGACGATGAACGACGTTGTCCGCCAGTAGAAATAGGCTTGCGCCGTAGGAGACACTCGGGACTGTGAACGAACGGAACGCACTCGTCGCCGCCGCGGTGGCCGCTGCCGGCATCGAACCGGCCATCAAGATCCTGTCCGCCGACGCCAAGACCGCCGCGGCGGCAGCCGAACAACTGGGCTGCGAAGTCGGGGCTATCGCCAACAGCCTGGTGTTCGAATGCGACGGCGAACCACTGCTGGTCATGGCCAGCGGCGCCGCCCGGGTGGACACCGGCGTCGTCGCCGGCCATCTCGGAGCGACCGAGATCCGCAAGGCCGACCCCAAGCTCGTCCGCAGCGCCACCGGACAGGTCATCGGCGGCGTGGCGCCCGCGGGTCATCCGGAGCCGCTGCGCACCGTCGTCGACCAGACGCTGGCGTCCTATCCGACCATCTGGACCGCGGCGGGCACCGCCGATTCGGTGATGCCGCTGACTTACGCCCAGCTACTGGCCCTCACCGGCGGCGTCGCCATGCCGGTGCGCTGACCCGGCATGGCAAAAGCCCGGGAGCACGTGCCCCCGGGCTTTCGTCAGATGATCTCAGCGCTTGTTGATGTCGACGTAGCCGCGCTCGGTGTAACCGGTGTAGATCTGGCGCGGACGGCCGATCTTGTTGGGCTCCGAGTGCATCTCCCGCCAGTGCGCGATCCAGCCCGGCAACCGGCCCAACGCGAACAGCACGGTGAACATGCGCGTCGGGAAACCCATCGCCCGGTAGATCACGCCGGTGTAGTAATCGACGTTCGGGTACAGCTTGCGCTCGATGAAGAAGTCGTCGGTCAACGCGATCTCTTCGAGCTGCTTGGCGATGTCGAGCAGCTCGTCGTCGCCCCCGAGCTTGCCCAGGATCTTGTCGGCCTGCTCCTTGACGATGCGCGCCCGCGGGTCGTAGTTCTTGTACACCCGGTGGCCGAAGCCCATCAGCTTCACACCGTCTTCGCGGTTCTTGACCTTCTTGACGAACGTCTGCACATCGTCGTCGCCGGTGCGGATCTTCTCCAGCATCTCCAGCACCGCCTGGTTGGCGCCACCGTGCAGCGGCCCCCACAGCGCGTTGATACCACCGGAGATCGAGGTGAACAGGTTGGCCTGCGACGAGCCCACCAGCCGCACCGTCGAGGTCGAACAGTTCTGCTCGTGATCGGCGTGCAGGATCAGCAGCATGTCCAGCGCCCGCACGATCTCCGGATCGACCTCATAGGGCTCGGCCGGGAAACCGAACGTCATCCGCAGGAAGTTCTCCACCAGCGTCAACGAGTTGTCCGGGTAGAGGAACGGCTGCCCCTCGGACTTCTTGTAGGCATAGGCCGCGATCGTGGGCAGCTTGGCCAGCAAACGAATCGTCGACAGCTCGACCTGCTTTTTGTCCAGCGGATCCAGCGAGTCCTGGTAGTAGGCGCTCAGCGCGTTGACCGCGCTGGACAGCACCGGCATCGGATGCGCGTTGCGCGGGAAGCCGTCGAAGAACCGCTTGAGATCCTCATGCAGCAGGGTGTGCCGCTGAATCTGGGTGGTGAACGTCTCCAACTGCTCGGCTGTCGGCAGCTCACCATAGATCAACAGGTAGCTGACCTCGATGAACGTGGAGTTCTCGGCCAACTGCTCGATCGGGATGCCCCGGTACCGCAGGATGCCGGCATCACCGTCGATATAGGTGATCGCCGACTTGGTGGAAGCGGTGTTGACGAAGCCACCATCAAACGTGGTGTAGCCGGTCTTGGCCAGCAACGGACCAAGCGCGATGCCGTCACTGCCCTCGGTGGCATGGACGATATCGAGATCAATCTCGCCACCGGGGTACTTGAGAGTGGCAAGCTCCTGCCCACTCGACGGGTTTTCGGCCACGGGAATCCCTTCATCGCGTCCTGGGAACCGACAACTGCTCTACAAAAGGTAGTCGCAATCGCTCGGCGCTGCCCGCGGGGGGTTACTAACGGGTCACCGCAAAGGGCTGAGCGCAGGTTCGGGCGCCTCCTGAACGCCCGCCGCGACCGCCCGGAAATCGGCGTACGTCGCCTCGATCCGCGCCACGATGTCATCCACGGTGACCGATCTCCAATTTGCCTGAGATCCCAGGTCAGCGATGGCAGTCATGATGATCGAACCCCACACCACGGCGGTCAGCTTGAGCCGGCGATCGCCGCCACGCACCCCCATCCGCTGCGCCAGCGCCGCGTTGACCGCATCCGCCCGGAACTCCGAAGCGGACTGCATCAGCGTCGGAGACGACGTGATGATGCGTGCCGAAGCCAGCAGCCGATCCGACGTGAGCTGAGTGGGCGGTGCGGTCTTGGTCTTGAGGAACGCCTCGATATGCGCGCGGTACAGCGCCTCGATGTGGGGAATCCCGGCCGGTTGAGCGGCGAGCGCGATCGCGACGATCTCGCTCACCTCATCGATGAAGGCCAGGACGACGGCATCCTTGGTGGCGAAGTAGCGGCTGAACGTGCGCGGGGACACATCCGCGACCGCTGCGATCTGCTCGACGGTGGTGTGCTCGAAACCCTGGCGGTCACACAGGTCGATGGCCGCCTCGATCAACATCGCCCGGGTGCGTTGCTTCTTCCGTTCACGCAAACCCACTGCAGCCTGTCGCACAACGTCAACCACGAAATCGGATGCTAGCCGCCAAAGGACTGTTTTTCGGTCCATTTCTGCAACTACGTGGCTCCGGACGCCATTCGCCGGTGGTCATACTTTGTCCGGCTCGGACTGTTCCTGCCGCGCGGCCGTGCTCACTCCACTCGCGCTCACCCGGTAGCGGACGAACGCAGGCACTGCCAGTGCCGCGATCAGCACTCCCCCGACCACCAGCGCACCACCACCGGCCGCAGCGACGGTAGTCCCCACCGCGGCTGCCGCCGCCCCGTGCAAGGTGTCGGCCAGCCTCGGACCACCGGCGACGACGACCGTGAACACGCCCTGGAGCCGGCCCCGCAGCTCATCCGAGGCCGCCTGCTGCAGGATCGTCGACCGGAACGCAGCCGAGACCATATCGGCCGCGCCACCAATCGCCAGGAACACCAAGGCAATCCACAACAGCAACCCGGCAGTGCCGCCTGCCGCCCCGGCGGCGACGCCGAATCCGACCATCGCCAGGCCCCACACCACGATCGCGAGCACCACCGCCAGCCCCTGCCTGCGGATGCGCGGCAGCCAGCCCGAGAACACGCCGCCGGCCACCGCGCCGGCCGACATCGCCGCGGCCAGCAACGCCATCGCGGTGCCGCCCTCGACGGGGCCGCCGAAACTCTCGTGCGCCATCTGGGGGAACAACGCGCGCGGCATCCCGAAGATCATGGCCACCAGGTCAACGACGAACGACATCAACACCACCCGGTTGCCGGCCAGGTAGCGGAAGCCGTCCAGCACGGCGGTCAGGCCCCAGCGGGAGACGCCCTGTTCGGTGCCCACCGGCGGGATCGGCGCGAGGCGGAACGTGGCCCAGATCGGCGCCAGACAGGTCACCGCATCGATCAGGTACAGCGTCGAAAGGTCCACCCAGTTGAGCAGGAAGCCGGCCATCAGTGGTCCGACGATCGCGCCGAACTGCATCACCGTCATGTTCAGCGAGTTCGCCGCGGGCAACTGCTCGCCGGGCAACATCCGCGGAATGGCGGCCGACCGCGTCGGGCTGTTGACGGCATAGAACGCCTGCTGCACACCCAGCAGGCAGAGCACCACCCACACGTTGTTCACCGCCAGCGCGGCCTGCAGCCACAACAGCACCGAGGCCCCGGCCAATCCGATCGAGGCGATGATCAACAACAGCCTGCGGTCCATCGCGTCGGCCCAGGCACCGCCCCACAGCCCGAAGACCACGAGCGGTACCAGCGCGAACAAGCCGGACAAGCCGACGTACCAGGAGTTCTCGGTGAGCACGTACAACTGCACCGGCACCGCGAAGATGGTCAGGTTGGCGCCGATGACCGTGGGGATTCCGGCCAACCACAACCGCCGGAAATCCGGGGTGCGCAGCGGTGTGGTGTCGGCGAAGAACCTACGCACTACGCCGGGCGAGTGAAGCGAGGGGAACTGTCATGGCTGGAGGCGCTCGACTCGCGTGCCGGTCACGCGAATGCGGTTGTGCACCCGGCTTTCCCGGCCCTGCCAGAATTCGACGCTCTCGGGTGCGATCAGATACCCACCCCAGTTCGGCGGCGCCGGAACCGCTTCGAGGCCGGCGAACCGCTCCGTCACCTCGGCAAGCTTGTCCAGCAGTTCCCGACGCGACGCGATCGGCGCGGACTGCTGCGACGCCCAGGCACCCAGCTGTGAACCTCGTGGGCGCTTGGCCCAGTACGCCTCGGTCTCCTCACGGCTCACCATGGTCACCGAACCACGCACGTGCACCTGGCGCCCGAGGCCGTACCAGGGGAACGTCGCCGACGCGTGTGGATTCACGGCCAGTTGGGTGCCCTTGGCGGAGTCATAGTTGGTGTAGAACGTGATTCCGGTCTCGTCCATGCTTTTGCACAACACCGTTCGGGTGACCGGTCTTCCCTCATTGTCGGTGGTGGCCACCACCATGGCGTTGGGCTCAGCCACCCCGGCGCGGTACGCGTCGCTCAGCCAGGCGCGCAGCAGCGTCAGCCAACCGGTCGCCGGGTCCTCACCGAGCCAATCGACATCCAGATCGCCGCAGCCGTCCTTTTCGACGTAATCCACGCGCATGGCAGCCAGGTCGTGCTCGTGGTGATCGGGGGTTGGTCCGGAAGGTCTTGCCACCGCGGTAACGCTACGCCTGCACTTGGTGCAAGAATCTGCACATGCCCGCTGTACCGGATGGCTTTGTTCCCGGCCTGGAAGGCGTCGTCGCCTTCACCACCGAAATCGCTGAACCGGACAAGGACGGCGGCGCCCTGCGCTACCGGGGCGTGGACATCGAGGACCTGGTGAGCCACCGCGTCACGTTCGGAGACGTGTGGGGACTGCTGGTCGACGGCAGCTTCGGCACCGGGCTGCCCCCGGCCGAGCCGTTCCCATTGCCGATCCACAGCGGCGACGTGCGGGTCGACGTGCAGGCCGGGCTGGCCATGCTGGCACCGATCTGGGGTTACGCGCCCCTGTTGGACATCGACGACGACACCGCACGGGACCAGCTGGCCCGGGCTTCGGTGATGGCGCTGTCCTACGTCGCGCAGTCTGCCCGCGGCATCTACCAGCCCGCGGTTCCGCAGCGCACGATCGACGAATGCGACACGGTCACAGCGCGTTTCATGACGCGCTGGCAGGGCGATCCAGATCCCAAGCACGTCGAGGCGATCGACGCCTACTGGGTGACCGCCGCCGAACACGGGATGAACGCGTCGACGTTCACCGCCCGGGTGATCGCCTCCACCGGCGCCGACGTCGCGGCCTCGCTTTCGGGTGCGGTCGGCGCGATGAGCGGCCCGCTGCACGGCGGCGCCCCGGCCCGGGTACTGCCGATGATCGAAGAGGTCGAGAAGACCGGTGACGCCCGTGCGGTGGTCAAGGGCATCCTGGATCGCGGCGACAAGCTGATGGGCTTCGGGCACCGCGTGTACCGCGCCGAGGACCCCCGCGCCCGGGTGCTGCGCGCCACGGCCGAACGCCTTGGGGCACCCCGCTACGACGTGGCCGCGGCCCTGGAGCAGGCTGCGCTGGCCGAGCTGCGTGAGCGCCGCCCGGACCGGGCCATCGAGACCAACGTCGAGTTCTGGGCCGCCGTCATCCTGGACTTCGCCCAGGTACCCGCCTCGATGATGCCCGCGATGTTCACCTGCGGGCGCACCGCGGGCTGGTGCGCGCACATCCTGGAGCAGAAGCGGCTCGGCAAGCTCGTGCGTCCGGCTGCCATCTACGTCGGCCCCGAACCGCGCAGCGTCCAGGCGGTCGCCGGATGGGACAAGATCGCCACGTCATGACCGCCGGTCGCGACGTCTTCGCTTCTGCAGCACACGCTTTCGCCCGATTGGTGCAGGTGCTGCCGGCGGATTCGTTGGACGGCCCCGGTTTGGGCGAGTGGGATCTGCGCGCCCTGGTAGGCCACACCTCGCGCTCCCTGGTCACCGTCAGCACATACCTGCAATCCCGGGCGTCGACGGCCGACCTGGCCGGCCCGGTCGAGTACTACGCCGCCATGCGCGGATACATGTCCGACGCCGGCGCCGAGGCCATCGTCGAGCGTGGCAGGCAGGCCGGGCGTGACCTGGGTTCCGACCCCGCCGCCGCGGTGGACGCGCTGGCCAGCCGGGCCCTGGACGACATCGACGACGCGGGAGACCCGCTGATCACCGTCATCGGTGGGTACGGCATCCGGTTGAGCGGGTACCTGCCGACCCGCGTCTTCGAACTCGCCGTGCACAGCCTCGACATCGCGCGGGCCGCAGGCCTTTCGGCAGACCTGCCGAAAGAGGTGCTGGAGGCGGCCGGCGTCCTGGCCACCCAGATCGCCGTGGAACTGGGCCAGGGCGAGACCCTGCTGATGGCACTGACCGGTCGTACCGAGCTACCGAGAACCTTCTCGGTCACCTGATCTCTCTGCACCGTTGGTGCGCGTGTCAGACCCCGGTGGTTGCATGGGACGTGGCCGCCGATGAGATCCGCCCGCCGCGCGGGTCTGCATTGAATCCGCTCAACCAACACCAGGAGAAGATCATGGCGATCGAAGTAACACCCGCAGTCCTGCCGCATCTGGTTGTCGACGATGCCGCCGCGGCAATCGAGTTCTACGTCAAGGCTTTCGGGGCCACCGAGCTGGGCCGAGTGCCCGGTCCCGACGGCAAGCTCGTGCATGCCGCCCTGACCATCAACGGCTCCACGGTCATGCTCAACGACGACTTTCCCGAGTACAACGACGGCAAGCCGTCGACACCCAAGGCGCTGGGCGGCACCCCGGTGACCATCCACCTCACCGTGACCGACGTCGAGGAGAAGTTCGCCAAGGCCGTCGAGGCCGGGGCCGAGGTGGTCATGCCGTTGGAGGACCAGTTCTGGGGCGACCGCTACGGCATGGTTCGCGATCCGTTCGGCCACCAGTGGTCACTCGGGCAGCCGGTCCGTGAGGTCAGCATGGAGGAGATCGAAGAGGCGATGAAGTCGGGGCAGTAGCCTCACCTTCCCGCGGTTCATACTGGTCTCCTCGCGATACGCCACGAAGGAGACCGATGAGCACCCAGCCTGCCGACACCACGCCGGCTGCCCGCGCACTGACCTGGCGAGTCGTGGACATCGTCGTCGCCAGCGTCCTCGCAACGGCAGCCGGACTGGTGTTCGTGGTGTGGAACATCGCCTCCAACCCCATCAGCGCACCGTTGACGGCGGTTCTGCCGGGCCTGCAGGCACTGCTGGCCGGAGGCTGGTTGTTCGCCGGGGTGCTCACCGCCCTGGTGATCCGCAAACCCGGCGCCGCCCTGTACGGCGAACTCGTCGCCGCCACCGTCTCGGCACTGGTCGGCAACCAGTGGGGCGTGCTCACCCTCGAGTCGGGACTGGTGCAGGGCATCGGCGCGGAACTGGTCTTCGCGGCGTTCCTGTACCGCCGATGGGGCTTGCCCGTCGCATTGCTCGCGGGGGCCGTCGCCGGGTTGGCGCTGGCCATCAACGACCTCATCCTGTGGTACCCCGGTTCGGCGAACACCTTCGCCGCCATCTACACCGTCTCGGCGATCGTCTCCGGCACCCTCGTCGCCGGCCTGCTCTCGTGGTTCGCGGTCCGGGGTCTGGCCAAGACCGGAGCGCTCAGCCGGTTCGCCTCGGGCCGGATGAGTCCCGACGCTCGATGAGCGCACCGCACGGCACCGGTGCCAGTGTTACGGCGCAGAACTGGGGTTGGAGCCACGCCGGACGCAGCGCCTGGGCCGTTCGCGACCTCACATTGGAGATCGAACCGGGCGAACGCGTGCTGCTGCTCGGCCCGTCCGGGGCGGGGAAATCGACTCTGCTGCACGGTATCGCCGGGTTGCTCGGCGGGGCGGACGAAGGCCGGCAGGCCGGCATTATCCAGGTCGACGGCCGCCCGCCGAGTGAACAGCGCCATCGAATCGGAATGGTGCTGCAGGATCCCGACTCCCAGGTGATCCTGTCCCGGGTCGGTGACGACGTCGCCTTCGGCATGGAGAACTTCGGCGTTCGACGCGAGCAGATCTGGCCCCGCGTGCACGCCGCACTGGACGCCGTCGGCCTGAATATCAGCTTGTCCCAAGCCACTTCGGTGCTCTCCGGTGGGCAGAAGCAGCGTCTGGCCCTGGCCGGGGTGATCGCCATGGTTCCCGGCCTGATCCTGCTCGACGAACCGACGGCCAACCTCGACCCGGCAGGCGTGATCGAGGTACGCGATGCCGTCGCCGAATCGGCAGCGCGCACCGGTGCGACTCTCGTCGTCATCGAGCACCGCACCGAGATGTGGCTGCCGGTGATCGACCGGGTGATCGTGCTCGGCGCGGACGGCGAGGTGATCGCCGACGGCACCCCGGAGCAGACCATCCGACGCAACCACGACTACCTGGTCCGATCGGGAGTATGGGTACCCGACACCCCGCTGCCCGACATCGACCGCCACCGGTTTGCCGCAGCTGAATCACTGCTGCAGGCAACGGGTCTCGCCTTGGCCCACCCCGGCGACCCGCCCATGCACATCGACTTGAACTTCGAGATCTCGGCCGGGCAGACCACCGTGATCACCGGTCCGAACGGCGCGGGCAAGTCGACGCTGGCGCTGACCATGGGCGGTCTCTTGCCGGCGCCGGCAGGCCGGCTCGAGGCACACGCCCGCTTCGCACCGTCCCCGTCGCGTCGGCAACCCGTCAAATGGCGGTCCAGGGAACTGCTCACCCGGATCGGCAGCGTGTTCCAGGACCCCGAGCACCAGTTCCTCGCCGGCACGGTCCGCGACGAGCTCGCGCTGGGGCCCAAGGCGATCAAGCTGGGCCACGCCGAGATCACCGAGCGCACCGACGAACTGCTGGAACGCCTGCGGCTCACCCACCTCGCCGAGGCGAACCCCTACACCCTCTCCGGCGGGGAGAAACGCCGCCTGTCGGTCGCCACCATGCTGGCCACCGCACCCAAGGTGATCATCCTCGACGAACCCACCTTCGGGCAGGACCGCCGGACCTGGGAGGAGCTGACCCGATTACTGGCCGAGATCGCCGACACCGGAACGGCCGTCGTGGCGGCCACTCACGATCTCGACTTCGCCGCCCTGCTCGCCGACGCCCGGATCGAGCTGCCGGACTGGGAGCCCACCGCGGAGTCGGCGTCATGACCGCACGCACGATCAACCCGGTCGCGCGCCTGCTCACCGCGCTGATCATCGCGGCCGCACTGGTGTTCTCGGTGGACTGGGTGTCGGCGCTGACCGCTCTGATCGGTGAGCTCGTGCTGTTCGCCATCATCGGTGTTACGCTGCGTGCGGCGCTCACCCGCGCCGCCGTAGTCCTCGTCGCAGCCGCCCTCACCGGCGTCACCATCCTGCTCTACGGACAGACCAGCGGCACCGTGCACTGGCACTTCTTCCTGGTAACGATCAGCGACGGGTCCATCGCGCTGGCCCTGGCCACGTTTCTCCGCGTTCTGGCGATCGCGCTGCCCTCGGTCATCCTGTTCATCGACGTCGAATCCACCGAGCTGGCCGACGGTTTGGGGCAGGTGCTGCATCTGCCGGCCCGGTTCGTTCTCGGTGCGCTGGCCGGCCTGCGGATGGTCGGCCTGCTCGGCCAGGACTGGCGCTACCTCGGCTACGCCCGCCGGGCCCGCGGTGTGGCCGACCACGCCAGGGTGCGGCGGATCGCCGGCCAGGCGTTCGCCCTGCTGGTGTTCGCCGTGCGACGCGGATCGAAGCTGGCCACCGCGATGGAAGCACGCGGGTTCGGCGCCTACCCGACGCGCACCTGGGCCCGTCCGTCACCATTCGGGGGACGCGAGTTCGCCTTGATCGCAGCGGGATTCGCCATCGCCGCAGCCGCGATAGTGGTGTCGGTGGCGTACGGGACATGGAACTTCATTGGCTCTCGATGACCTCCTGCGCCGCCTCGGCGCGTCCGCGACGACGGTACTGATCGACGGCCGTTCGGGGTCCGGCAAGTCCACCCTGGCCGCCGAGTTGCACGACGTCTGGACCGAAAGCGTCGTCGTCCGGCTCGACGACATCTACCCGGGCTGGGACGGGCTGCTCTGGGCCGCCGGCCATGTGCAGCGGTCACTGCTCGAGCCACGAGCGGCCGGGCACCCCGGACGCTGGCGGCGATGGGACTGGGCCGCAGCCGCACCGAGCGGCTGGCACAGCGTCGAGCCGGGGCAACGCCTGATCGTCGAGGGCATCGGCGCACTCACCCCCGCTGCCCGGGCGGATGCGGACCTGGGCATCTGGGTCGACGCCGACGATGCCGAGCGTAAGCGCCGGGCACTGGAGCGCGACGGTGACACCTACCGGCCGCACTGGGACCGGTGGGCCGCCCAGGAGGAGGAGTTCATCGCCCGGTTCCGGCCGAGGATGTGCGCTGATCTGATCGCGGTTCCCACGGCACACGGATTCGAATTCCGCGCGCCCGCTTAGCGTAGACCGGCCAGAACCCGTTGCCGGATGGTGGGTTTCGGCGCCGTCGCGGCGACCGCGACCATCTCGTCGACCGAAGTGAACTTGTCCCGCGGCCGGTCCTCGCCACCGCGGGCGATCTCGGCGGCGTCGATCGCCTGCCACCCGGCCGCGTCCACCATGGCGGGCTGGCGCGTCCGCACCAGCTTCTCCAAGGCGGCCTGCTTGTGCACCGGATCGGTCAGCACGCCGGCGTTGTAATCGTCGACCAACTGGTGCACGGTCTGCGCCGCACACGACTTGTTGGTACCGATGAAGCCGGTGGGTCCGCGCTTGATCCAGCCGGCCACGTAGGCGCCCGGCGTGTCCCGGACGCGTCCGGCGTCATTGGGCACAACAGCGGCGTCGTCGTCGAACGGGAGATCGGCAATTGCCTTGCCGCGGTAGCCGATCGAGGTCAGCACCAGCCCCGCGTCGAGCGTGCACACGTCATCCGTTCCGGTGATACCGAATTCGATCCCGGTCACGCGCTGTTCGCCGAGCACGCGCTGCGGGGTGAGCCGGTAGGCCAGCCGGATCCGCGGCCGGGTCAGCGGAGCCGAGGCATTACCCAGCTTGGCCAGGATCTCCAGCTTGTTGCGGGTCAGCGGGTCCGTGGCGCGGGCCAGATCTGCAGCTACCAGCTGATGGTCGGCCTCATCGAGCACGACGTCGCAGCTGGCGGTCAAACCGATCAGTTCAGGCAACGTGAAAGCCGACTCGGCGGGCCCGCGGCGGGCCGCGACCACCACCTCGGAGACCTTCGAGGTACGCAGGGCCGCCAGGGCATGATCGGAAATATCGGTGCGGGCCAACACATCCGGATCCGTGGTGAGGATGCGGGCGACGTCGAATGCGACGTTGCCGTTGCCCACGATCACGACCCGCTCATGGCTCAGATCCACGGGCAGGTCGGTGAACTCGGGATGCCCGTTGATCCAGGCCACCATCTCGGTGGCGGTCCCGGTGCCGGGGAGGTCCATGCCCTCGATGGCCAGCCGACGATCGTTGGGCGCACCGACCGCATACAGCACGGCGTGATGATGCTCCAGCAGATCGGCGTGCGACAGGTGCTTGCCCACCTCGACGTTGAGGAAGAACTTGAACCCCGCGTGCTTGGCGATCACGTCGAACAGCCGGGTCACCCGCTTGGTGCTCTGGTGGTCGGGTGCGACGCCGGCCCGCACCAGCCCGTAGGGCGTCGGCAGCTTCTCGAAGACGTTGACCCGCACGCCCCGCTGCGTCAGCAGCTCGTCGGCCGCGTACATGGCGGCCGGACCGGAGCCCACGATCGCCACGGTCAGCGGCGCACCCCCATGCGGTTCGACCTTCGGCGCCGCGATCACCGGAGCCAGCTTGGACGTCGGCGGCAACTTACCTTCGCGCTTCGGATAGAAGGCCGCGTTGAGCTCGATGAACGGCAGCTGCTTCTCGGTCAGCCGGGTATCGGCCGCAATCGCGCCGACCGGGCACGCACTCACGCACGCGCCACAGTCCACGCAGGCATCGGGATCGATGTAGAGCATCTCGGCCGTCGCGAAGCCCGGCTCATCCGGTGACGGATGGATGCAGTTCACCGGACACGCGTAGACGCAGGACCCGTCGCTACAACACGACTGGGTGATCACGTGGGGCATTCAGAACCTCGGCAGACCTTGCGATTTTCGGGGCGAGCTTCAGGCGACCGAGACGAGGTGCTCGCGCTGCGGCTCGCTACGGTAGCGGCTCGGCGGACCGTCGATCTTGCAGATCTTCCACATCAACTTGGCGACGGGGTTCATCAAACCGGTGTCGTGGCAGAGCATCCGGACGTCGCCGAACATGTCCCGCAGCATCTTGCGCGATTCGGGTGCGCGGAAGAACAACTCCTTGCGCACCGAGCGCGGGATGTCGAATTCCTTCCAGAACGCCCGCGGCGGCACAATGATCGCCGAGCACAGGATCCGCATGGTCAGCGGCACGAACAGGGACAGGATCCAGCGCTGCCGGCGGCGCAGGTTCGGCACCCGCTTGTGCAGGTACTGGTGCGCGAACGAGATGTGCCGGGCCTCCTCGGCGACGTGGATGGCCATGACCCGCTCCATGATCGGGTGCAGGGCCTTGCCCTCGCGCAGCACGTTCTTCTGCGTGTGGTCGATCGGCTCCTCACCGGCGAGCACGCCGAAGAAGAACGGAATCGGCAGCGGGCCGGCCGCCAGCGGGATCAGCGGCTGCAGCCACTTCAGCAGCCGCGGCATGCCGGGCACGTCCATGCCGATGCGGTTCACCATCTCCTGGAACATCAGGGTGTGGTTGCACTCTTCAACGGATTCGTGCAGGCAGTACCGGTATTCCGGCGAGCCGTTGGGCACCCAGAACGAGTACTCCATCAGGCCGCGGATGAGGATGTTCTCGAAATGCAGGCCGACCTTGGCGACGTTGGCCTGCCGCCACATGCCGATCTCGATCTGACGCTCGACCGGCTGAGCCTGGTACCAGCGGTGACCACCCATGGGGTCGGTCGCCGGCAGGATCCAGCGCGGATCGTTGGGGATCACCGCGAACTCCGGCGAATCCCATTCGATGTCCTTGTACGGGTTGAAGTTCCGTCGCACCGAACCCTCGGAGAGCGTGGAGAGCATGTCGGTGTACTGAATGTCGTCGCTGACGTCCATGTTCTTGCGCCAACGCCTGACCATCTTGGTCCGAGCCATGTTGCAGACCTCTCTATACTCGTCTGAGGTTTACATCTACCCACTTCTTGTCCAAACGGTACCGCAGGTATCGAGTAAAAGTCCATGCCTGATTGGAATTGTTTGCCAATCGGCGGCCAACCGCAGCCGATCCGACGACAAACACCCAGTTAGAGGCGATGATCACACGCCGGACTGTGGTAGCCGACACACTGCGAAAGATTGCCGCTGCCGTCTAAGCAGCCTGACCACCACATACAGCCTGCGCACTGTGGCCGCCACCACCGGCGGCGGCCGAATTTTGACGCGGAAACCGCCGACTTTAGGCTGGTCGGTATGGCTGAACTGATCATCCCTGCCGACCTTCTGCCCCGCGACGGCCGTTTCGGATGTGGCCCCTCCAAGGTCCGCCCCGAGCAACTGACCGCGCTGGCCGCAGCCGGAGATCTGTTCGGCACCTCCCACCGGCAGGCACCGGTCAAGAATCTGGTGGGCCGCGTCCGCGACGGCCTGCGCGCACTGTTCTCGGTTCCCGAGGGCTACGAGGTGATCCTCGGCAACGGCGGCTCGACCGCATTCTGGGACGCCGCGGCCTTCGGCCTGATCGACAAGCGCTCGCTGCACCTGACCTACGGCGAGTTCAGCTCGAAGTTCGCCTCGTGCGTGGCCAAGAACCCCTTCATCGGCGACCCGATCATCGTCAAGACCGACCCGGGTACCGCGCCGCAGCCGCAGTCCGACCCGTCCGTCGACGCCGTCGCCTGGGCCCACAACGAAACCTCGACCGGCGTCTCGGTGCCGGTACAGCGGCCCGATGGCGATGCGCTGGTTCTGATCGACGCCACCTCGGCCGCCGGCGGCCTGCCGGTCGACATCACCGAAGCCGACGCGTATTACTTTGCGCCGCAGAAGAACTTCGCCGGCGACGGCGGTCTCTGGCTGGCCATCCTCAGCCCGGCGGCGCTGGCCCGGATCGAGGCGATCGCCGCCACGGACCGCTGGGTGCCCGACTTCCTGTCGCTGCCCATCGCGGTGGAGAACAGCCTCAAGAACCAGACCTACAACACCCCGGCCATCGCGACACTGATCCTGCTGGCCGAGCAGCTCGACTGGCTCAACGGCAACGGCGGCCTGGACTGGGCGGTGAAGCGCACCGCCGACTCCTCGCAGCGGCTGTACACGTGGGCCGAGGCCTCGAGCTTCGCCACCCCGTTCGTCACCGACCCCGCCCTGCGCTCGCAGGTGGTCGGCACCATCGACTTCGATGATTCCGTGGATGCCGCCGCCGTCGCCAAGGTGCTGCGCGCCAACGGCGTCGTCGACACCGAGCCCTACCGCAAGCTGGGCCGCAACCAACTGCGGATCGGCATGTTCCCGGCCGTGGAGCCCGATGACGTCAGCGCGCTGACCAGCTGCGTCGACTGGGTCGTCGGCAACCTCTGAGTCCGTCTCTCTCCCGCCAGCGTGTCAGCCCGATCACGGGCTGATAACGCAGTAGGGTTCGCGCAGGAGGTTTGGTCGGTATGCGAGAACTCAGAGTCGTTGGTTTGAACGTAGACGGCAGGCGCATCATCTGTGAATCCGACGACTCCGCCAAGGACATGTTCAGCTTGCGTGTCGATGACCGGCTGCGCGCTGCCATGCGCGGCGACACGGTCGCCTCGAATCAGACCGAGATCGATGTAGAGGTGCAGAACGTGCTGCGACCCAAGGAGATTCAGGCAAAGATTCGCGCCGGGGCATCGGTGGAGCAGTTGGCCGAGGCAGCCGGGGTGCCGGTCGAACGGGTCGAGCGGTTCGCGCATCCGGTGCTGCTGGAACGTGCCCGGGCAGCCGAGCTGGCCACCGCGGCGCATCCGGTTCTTGCCGACGGCCCTTCGGTGCTGACACTGCTCGAAACCGTCACGCAAGCCATCGTGGCCCGTGGCCTCGACCCGGATTCCATCGCCTGGGACGCCTGGCGCAACGAGGACAGCCGCTGGACCGTGCAGCTGGCCTGGAAGGCCGGCCGGTCGGACAACGTCGCGCACTTCCGGTACTCCCCCGGAGCCCACGGTGGCACCGTCACCGCATCTGACGACGCGGCCCGGCAATTGATCAACCCCGACTTCGGTCGGCCGCTGCGCCCCGTCGCCGCGGTGCCGCACCTCTTCGACCATCAGGACACCCCTGAAGCTCATGAGGCCCCGGCCGCGGCGGTGCCCGACGAGTTCAGCCGGCCGGCCGACCCGGAACCGGCTCCTGCTCCGCCGGCGCCCAAGCGCAGCCGCAAGGCCCGCGCGACGGTTCCGGCCTGGGAGGACGTGCTGCTGGGCGTGCGGTCGTCCGGCACTCAGCCCTAGCCTTCCCGCGTTTTGTGCACGATTTTCCGCGGCTACCGCGGAAAATCGTGCACAAATCACGCGTTGCGGGCCGGGCCGGCATCACCCCTGGGTGAACCCGATCGCCAGCAGCGCCAACCAGCCGCCCACCACCCCGACGCCCGAACCCAGGACGAACCAGCGCCACACCGGCCGGTGGCGCCAACCCCACACCGTGGGAGCCAAACCTCCGACGGCCACCATGTTCAGCCCGATCGCCAGGAGCGGGTGAACACGCAGCAAGCCGATCCCGAGCACCACGATCGCCGCACCGAGCACCACGGCCACGAAGCCGGCCACCGTCAGGCCTGTACCCCACGGCGTGGAATCGTCGGTCACAGAGCCAATCTAGCGCTATCTCAGCCTCTGAGCCTGGCGCGTTCGTAGAACGCGAGTGCGGCGGCAGTGGCGACGTTGAGCGAATCGGTGCCACGTGACATCGGAATGCGCACCCGGACATCGCTGGCCCGCATCGTGTGCTCGGCCAGGCCAGGACCTTCCGCGCCGACCAAGACCGCCACCCGATCTCCCTCAAGCCGTGGCATCGCCTCGGACAGCGTCGCGGCAGCCGGATCGGGCGTCATCGCCAGAACCCGAAACCCGTTGTCCTGCAACAGCCCGAGATCACCGGGCCACGACGCGGCCCGGGCGAACGGCACCAGCAGCGCATGCCCCATCGACACCCGCACCGCGCGCCGGTACAGCGGATCGGCACATCCCGCGCCGAACACCACCGCATCGACCGACAGCCCGGCGGCATTGCGGAAAATCGACCCGAGATTCTCGTGGTCGTTGACGCCTTCGAGCACCGCCACGGTGCGGGCGCCGGAAATCACCTCGGCCACCGACAACTCAGGTGCCCGGGACGCCGACGCCAGCACCCCACGGTTGAGGTGGAAGCCGACCGCGGCGGCCATGACCTCCGCGCTGGTCCGGTAGAACGGCACATCCACGCCCTCGAGATCAGCGGCGAGCTCGGCCAGACGCCGGTCGGTACCCAGCAGCGCCCGCGGCACGAACCGGGAGGCGAGCATGCGCTGTACGACCAGTACCCCCTCGGCGATGACCAGCCCCTTGCCGCTGGGCAGATCGGGCCGGCGGTCCACGCTGTTGAGATCGCGGAAGTCGTCCAACCGGGAATCGGCCGGATCCTCTATATCGATAACCTGCAGCAGACTCACGCGCCTTCGAGAACCATCGCTGACATCAGATCGGTGGCAGTGACCAAAGTCTGACGTTCATCGGGATCCAACCGCAACAGCTGCGCCTTCAGCCATTCCTGGCTGGCCTTGCGCTCCGCCTCGACAAGGGTGATCCCGGCCGGCGAGGCCGACACCACGATCTGGCGCCCGTCGACCGGATGGGCGGAACGAGCCACGAGACCCTGCTCGGCCAGTGAAGCGATCACCCGGGTCATCGACGGAGGGCGCACCCGTTCCCGCAACGCCAAGGCACCCGGCGTCATCGCCCCCTCCTTGGCCAACGTGGCCAAGGCCGAGAACTGGGTCAGCGAAACCGGGGATTCCGCACGCCGCGTACGCAATTGACGCGCGAGACGGACGACCGCCAGAGCCAGATCATTCGCGAGACGCGCCTCCGGATCTTTCACATCGGAAATAGTACTGAGGCTCACGCAGTAAAGGGCTAAAACCAAGACCAATGAATGCCCACCCCATCGGATACGTTGGTCACCGATGACCGAGGACAGCAACCAAGCGCCGGAGCCCCAGCCACCGGCACTGCCCGCCGCACTGCTGGAGCCCTGGCCGGTGATCGTGGTGATCGCCACCGGCTGGTTGATCGCCACCATCGTGTCGTTCACCGTCAGCGGTCTGCAACACTGGCGGCCGTTCACACTCGCCGGGCTGGCGATCGGCGTACTCGGCACGACTATCTTTCTGATCCAGCGCCGTGCCGTGCGCCGCGGATCGCGCGGTGCACAAAGCGGATTGACCTGAGGAGACACCATGGCCGCACCACTTCTGCAAGCCACCGTCGACATCGACGCACCCGTCGACAAAGTGTGGGGGTTGATCTCGGACCTGAGCCGGATGCCACAGTGGAGCCCGCAGTGCCGGTACATGAAGCCCCTCGGCCCGCTACGCCCCGGAACCCGCACCTTCAACCTCAACCGGCGCAAGTTCATGTTCTGGCCCACCACCTCACGCATCACCGAGGTCGTCGACAACAAGAAGCTCGCGTTTCTGGTCGAAGGCAACAACACCATCTGGAGCTACGAACTGGAACCGACCGCCACCGGCACCCGGGTGATCGAATCTCGCCACGCCGAGAACGGCACCACGGCCGTGTCCAACGCTTTGGTCGGCGCCTTGTTCGGCGGAGTCCCCAGCTTCGAGGACGAACTGGTCGAGGGGATGAACGCGTCGCTGGCGCGGATCAAGGCCGCCGCCGAGAACTGAGCCTTATTCGGCGGTGTCGAGCACGCCGTCGTCGTATGGCTCGTACATCGGCGACCCGGTGCCGGGCGGTTGCGGGGTGTCCGAATGGGCCCCGCAGCCGTACTCGGCCTCCACCACGTGCCCGTCGGCCGACAGATCGTTGGCGCACACGCCGAACATCACGCCCAGCGCACCACCGAGCGGTAGATAGAACCCGCAATCGCGGCACACCCGCCGCGTCGAGCGGGCCATCGCCGACCCCGGCCCGTATTCGCCGTCGTGCCACCGCTGCGCCGCCTGGGCCCGGCCCCACTCACTGAGCACCTGGCGCCGGCCGAGGCCGAGCTCAAGCGGGGCCTCGTCGATCAGCGGATCCCCGGTGGCCACGTAGCCCGGAACCAGACGAGGATCGTTCGGCGCCGGTGCCAGCAGGTCGCCCGGCCCGAGATCGCCCGGACGGATCCGGTCCTGCCACGGCACCCACTGCGGCGCCAGCAACGCTGTCGGGCCCGGAATCAGGACCAGCTCGCTGATGGTCACATGATCGGCACCGGGATATGCCGCCACCACGACAGCCCACTGCCAGCCGCGGTACCCGGGCAGATCAGCCAGGAATCGGTGCGTGGCCGAGGCGGCATCTTCGATGCTCACGCCGAGGTATTCACCCACGGCACTCTCGCCGCTGAACTCGATCAGTGCCGCGCGAGCCTGCTCGGCGGCGCCCGAGAGCAACGCCTCCTGCTCCGGCGACGGTGCCGCCGGGCCGGTGTCCCGGTCGGATTCGTAGGCCTGCTCGGCTGGTTCGGTCACGCTTTCCATCGCCTCCATAGTGCCTGATCGCGGCGACCGCGGGCCACACCGGTCGGCCGTCGGCCGCCCGCAGGCCGGATAAGAGAGAATCGAGGGGTGACCTACTACCCGCCGCGGCCCCCGGCCGATCACGGCGCGGAACATCCCGGAATGGCCAACTACCCCAGCGATGAGACGCCGCGCCGGCCACGCAGGCAGTCGGTGCCCAGCTCCAACCGCTGGCTGCCGCCGCTCGACGAGCAGCACACCGCAGCGTATTCGACACCCGACGATGCGCCGCCGTCCCGCGGGGTCGGGTCAGCGGCCGGCGAGCGGGTCACCGTCACCCGGGCCGCAGCGGCGCGCAGCCGCGAAATGGGTTCGCGGATGTACGGATTCGTGCATCGTGCGGCCACCGCCGACGGCGCCGACAAGTCCGGACTGACCGCACTGACCTGGCCGGTGGTGGCGAACTTCGCCGTCGACGCGGCCATGGCCGTGGCCCTGGCCAACACACTGTTCTTCGCCGCGGCCAGCGGTGAGTCCAAGGGCAAAGTGGCGCTGTATCTGCTGATCACCATCGCCCCGTTCGCGGTGATCGCCCCACTGATCGGGCCCGCGCTCGACCGCCTGCAGCACGGCCGCCGGATAGCGCTGGCCGCGTCGTTCGCGCTGCGCACCGGGTTGATCGTGGTGCTGATCGCCAACTACGACGGCGCCACCGGCAGCTATCCGTCCTGGGTGCTCTATCCGTGCGCCCTCGGCATGATGGTGCTGTCCAAATCCTTCTCCGTGCTGCGCAGCGCGGTGACCCCGCGCGTGCTGCCCCCGTCGATCGACCTGGTCCGGGTGAACTCGCGATTGACCACCTTCGGCCTGCTCGGCGGCACCGTCGTCGGCGGCGGTATCGCCGCGGGAGCCGAATACCTGTTCAACGTGGCGCAATTACCCGGTGCGCTGTACGTGGTCGTCGCAGTCTCGGTGGCCGGTGCGGTGCTGTCGATGCGGATCCCGAAATGGGTCGAGGTCACCGAGGGTGAGGTGCCCACGACGCTGAGCTACCACGGTCAATCGGCACCGGGTGAAATGCGGCGGCACCCGGGCAAGCCCAAATCCGAACGTCAACCGTTGGGCCGCAACACCATCACCGCGCTGTGGGGCAACTGCACCATCAAGGTGATGGTCGGGTTCCTGTTCCTCTACCCCGCCTTCGTCGCCAAATCCCACGATGCCAGCGGTTGGGAACAGCTGCTGATCCTCGGGCTGATCGGCGCCGCGGCCGGCATCGGCAACTTCGGCGGCAACATCGCCGCCGCCCGGCTCAAACTCGGCCATCCCGCCCAACTGGTGGTGCGGGCCGCCGCGGCGGTCACCGTCGTCGCCCTGGTCACCGCATTGACCGGAAACCTGCTGGTGGCCGCCGGCGCCACCCTCGTCACCTCGGCCGCCAGCGCCATCGCCAAGGCCTCACTGGACGCGTCCCTGCAGGACGACCTGCCCGAGGCCTCCCGGGCCTCGGCCTTCGGCCGCTCGGAATCGGTGCTACAGCTGGCTTGGGTGGCCGGCGGTGCCACCGGGGTGCTGATCTATACAGACCTCACAGTCGGGTTCACTACCATCACGGCCGTGCTGATCCTGGGCCTGGCGCAGACCATCGTGAGCTATCGCGGCGAATCGCTGATTCCGGGCCTGGGCGGCAACCGCCCGGTCCACGCCGCACGAGAAGGCGGCAACCGTCCCGCCTCAGCCCCGACGACAGCACAGTGGGAGACCCGATGAAGCGCACCCTGGCCGTCCTGGCCGCCGTGATCGTGCTGGCCATCGCCGGCACGACGGTCGGGGTCTGGCAGCTACACAGTGCACACGGCGACCGGCTGCCGGAGATCAGTGCGTACTCGCACGGGCACTCGGTGCGGATCGGGCCGTTCCAATACTGCGAGGTGCTCAACCTCGACGACTGCCAGGAACCACGGGAGACGGGTCAGCTGCGGGTCACCGAGGAGAGCCCCGTGCAGCTCTCGGTGCCCAGTGCGGTGGCCCGCGCGCCGTGGCGTCTGCTGCGCGTCTACGAGAACCCGATGGACACAACCGTCACGTACTACGCACCCAAGACGACGCTGGCCGTCACCATCCCCACGGTCGACCCCAACCGGGGCCGGCTCACCGGGCTGGCGGTCCAACTGCTGACCCTGGTGCAGGATCAGAACGGCGAGGAGTTCGCGCTGCCGCACGCCGAGTGGTCGGTCAGCACGGTCTGGCCGGACCGCGACCCGGCGGACGTGCGCTAACCCGCCGAGTGCCCAGCCGGCACCCGCTCCCCCTCGGGCGTCGGACCCGGCGGCGTGCCGTCTCCGAAAGGCCTGCCGCCCAACGATTCCCGGCCATGCGGTGTGAGCCAGTTGGCCAGGTCGGGGCCCTTGGGCACGATCTGCGTCGGATTGATGTCCGTGTGCACGATGTAGTAGTGCCGTTTGATCTGGGCGAAGTCGATGGTGTCACCGAAGCCGGGCGTCTGGAACAGATCCCGCGCGTACGCCCACAGCACGTCCATCTCGGCGAGCTTGGCCCGGTTGCACTTGAAATGCCCGTGATAAACCGGGTCGAACCGGGCCAGCGTGGTGAACAGCCGCACGTCGGCCTCGGTGATGGTGTCGCCCACCAGATACCGCTGGGTGCGCAGCCGATCGGTCAGCCAGTCCAGCGCCGTGAACAACCGGTCGTAGGCCTTGTCATAAGCCTGCTGTGAGCCGGCGAAACCACACCGGTACACCCCGTTGTTGACCTCGGTGTAGATCCGTTTGGCCACCTCGTCGATCTCAGCGCGCAACGGCTCGGGATACAGCTGCGGGGCACCCTCGCGGTGATACGCCGTCCACTCGGTGGAGAAGTCCAGCGTCATCTGGGCGAAGTCGTTGGTCACCACCGCGCCCGTGGAGATCTCGACGATCGCGGGCACGGTGATGCCCTTCGGATACTCGGGGTCACGCTTGAAGTACGCGTCCTGCAACCGCGGAATCTTGAGCACCGGGTCGAGCCCGTCGGGGTCGAGGTCGAACGTCCAACTGCGCGCGTCGTGCGTCGGGCCGCAAAAGCCAATGGACAGAACATCTTCCAAGCCCAGCAGGCGTCGCACGATGATGGTGCGGTTGGCCCACGGGCAGGCCCGCGCGACGATCAGCCGGTACCGGCCCGGCTCGACGGGGTAACCGTCACGTCCGTCGGCTGTTATGCGGGTGGTGATGTAGTTGGTGTCGCGGTTGAACTCACCGGAGCTGGACTTGTCGGCGACGTAGGTGCCCTGAGCCATGTACCCAGTGTGCCCGCCGAGCGTTGGCTCGTGTTCGAAAAATCAGCGGATCCTCGAACACAAGCCGACGTTCGGCATGCGGGTACTAGGCGTCGAGCTCCTGCGCGACGGCCTTGACCACCTCGGAAACCCGGCGCGCGACCTTGCGGTCGGGATAGCGACCCTTGCGCAGCTCGGGCTGGACGATGTCCTCGAGCAGCGTAATCATGTCCGAAACCATGCCGTGCAGCTCGTCGGGGGTGTGCTTGTGCTCCGGACGCTCGGCCTCGCGCCGGGCCCGGCTCAGGCTCGGCGGCGGGTCGATGAGCTTGAGGCTCAAGGCCTGCGGGCCACGACGCCCCGCGGCCACGCCGAACTCGACACGTTGACCGGCCTTGAGGCCTTCGACACCCGCGGGCAACGCCGAGGACCGCACGTAAACGTCCTCACCGTCCTCTTGGGACACAAAGCCGAAGCCCTTTTCGGCGTCGTACCACTTCACCTTGCCGGTCGGCACTGCACTCACCCGCTCGTCTTGTCAGAACTACCTACACACATAAAGTTCGCGTCCCGTCAGCGCCGGGACGCGATGGAGCGATCTTACTCGGCCCTCCCCCGGTGCTTCACCCCTATTACTCGGTAGGCTGGAAACCACCTCTGGAAGAGAGATGCGCCGGTAATGCGAGTGATTCTGAACATCATCTGGTTGATCTTCGGCGGCCTGTGGCTGGCGCTCGGATACCTGCTGGCCGCGTTGATCTGCTTCGTCCTGATCATCACGATCCCGTTCGGGTTCGCCTCGCTGCGCATCGCGTCCTACGCCCTGTGGCCGTTCGGCCGCACGATCGTGGACAAACCAGGCACCCGGCCCGGCGCCCTGATCGGCAACATCATCTGGGTGCTGCTGTTCGGCATCTGGCTGGCCATCGGCCATCTGGTCAGCGCGGCGGCCATGGCCGTCACCATCATCGGAATCCCGTTGGCCCTGGCCGATCTCAAGATGATTCCGGTCTCGCTGGTGCCGCTGGGCAAGGAGATCGTCCCGGTCGACTCGCTGAAGGCCGCGGCATGACCCTGACCTCGCTCGGGCTGCCCTCGGTGAACAGGCCGGCCCCGCCTCTCGACCCGGCACCGTCGACGGGGCCGCTGGTGGACACCTATGGTCGCGTCGCCACCGACCTGCGTGTCTCGCTGACCGACAAGTGCAATCTCCGGTGCACGTACTGCATGCCGGCCGAAGGCCTGGACTGGTTGCCGTCAGAGGCACTGCTGAGCGCCGAGGAACTGAGCCGGTTGTTGCGCATCGCCGTCACCCGGCTCGGCATCACCAGTGTGCGGTTCACCGGTGGCGAGCCGCTGGTCACCCGCCACCTGGAGGAAGTGGTGGCCGCCGCGGCGGCATTGCAGCCGCGGCCCGAGATCACCCTGACCACCAATGGCATCGGGCTGGCCCGCCGCGCCGCCGGTCTCAAACAAGCCGGGCTCAACCGCATCAACGTGTCCCTGGACAGCGTCGACGCCGCGCATTTCGCCCGGATCACCCGCCGGGACCGGTTGTCCGACGTACTCGACGGCCTGGCGGCCGCCAAAGCGGCCGGGCTGGAGCCGGTGAAGGTCAACGCGGTGCTCGACCCGATTTCGGGCCTCGACGACGTGGTGGGACTGCTGGCGTACTGCCTGGATCACGGGTATCAGCTGCGGATCATCGAGCAGATGCCGCTGGACGCCGGGCACACCTGGCAGCGGGGCGCGGTGATCGACGCCGAGGCCATCCTGAGCACCCTGCGCCGCCACTTCGACCTGCAGCCCGATCCGTCGCCGCGCGGCTCCGCGCCGGCCGAGCTGTGGCAGGTCGCCGCGAGCGCCGACCACCCGGCAGGCGCCGTCGGCGTGATCGCCTCGGTGTCGCACGCGTTCTGTTCGGCCTGCGACCGCACCAGGCTGACCGCCGACGGTCAGATCCGCAGCTGCTTGTTCTCCACCGAGGAGAGCGATCTGCGCGCACTGCTGCGCGGCGACGCCGACGACGACGCCATCGAGGCGGCCTGGCGGACGGCGATGTGGGCCAAGCCCGCCGGGCACGGCATCAACGACCCGGATTTCGTGCAACCTGTGCGGCCGATGAGCGCGATCGGCGGCTAGATGACAGAGCACACCGTGGCCGTCACCGTCCGTTATTTCGCCGCTGCGGCGGCCGCGGCCGGAGTTGATACGGAAACGTTAGATTTGGCAAAGGATTCGACGATCGCGACGCTCGTCGAGCAACTCAGCGCTCGCGACTCGGATCTCGCTCGAGTGTTAAAGCGCTGCTCATACCTGTTGGACGGGGTCGCGGTCCGCGATTTGGGCAAGCCGGTATCAACGTCTCAGACGGTTGATGTGTTACCCCCATTCGCCGGCGGCTAACGTGATTTGCATCACATAACGAAATGGTCACGAGCTGGCTACAGCGCGGTGGAGCGCTTCGCCCACCTGCGACGACGCCGAAATAACCTGCGCCTTTAAACAACTTTTAGAGTTTGCTCAGCGCCAAAACGCCCGAGGCCGCCAAAAGTGACGGGATAGCGGAGAACCGTTACCGTTCATTCCCAAGTCAACCGACCCTAATCAGTTGACCCACCCCAAACCGGTAGCGCCGAGCTCCATCCATCGGGCAGGGGTTAACGACGAACAACAAGGATGGAGGCGGGGGACCCAACCGGTCCACCGATTTATTTCAGGACCAGGAGCCGCTTGCGGCCCCTTGGGGTGAAGCCGTCACCGTTTCGACGACGACGGCCGGGTGACCTCTCCCACCCGAACCCGACAGCTGACCTCGTGGGCGCATACGAGAGGACCTTCACGCTTATGAGTGGACGGCATCGCAAGCCCGCTTCCTCGTCTTCAGCAAAGAATGTCGCCAAGATCGCCTTCACCGGCGCCGTGCTCGGTGGAAGCGGCCTCGCTCTGGCCGGACAGGCCATGGCCGCCACCGACGGCGAGTGGGATCAGGTAGCCCGCTGCGAGTCCGGCGGCAACTGGGCGATCAACACGGGCAACGGCTATCACGGCGGTCTCCAGTTCTCCCCCAGCACGTGGCGTTCCCACGGCGGCGGCGAGTACGCACCGTCGGCCTTCATGGCCACCAAGGAAGAGCAGATCGCAGTCGCCGAGCGCGTTCTGGCCAGCCAGGGCAAGGGTGCCTGGCCGGTATGCGGCCGCGGCCTGTCGGGGGCGACCCCGCGCAACGTCGTCGCCGAGCCCGCTCCCGCCCCGCTGGACGCGCCTGAGGTCAACGGTGAACTGCCGCCGCCGCCCCCTGAGGCCGCGCCGCTCGACGCACCGCTGCCGGCAGACGCCCCGCCGCCGGCCCCCGAGAACCTGCCGCCGGCCCCTGAGGCCCCGGCGCCCGAGGCCGCCCCGATGGATGCCGCGCTCGCACCGGCACCCGAGGCCGCCCCGATCGCCGACGCCGCACTGCAGGTGCCCGCACCCGAGGCGCCCGCCCCGGCTCCCGAGGCTCCGCCGGCCCCTGAGGCACCCGCTCCGGAGGCCCCGGCTCCCGAAGCGGCGCCCGCCCCCGTACAGCCGGTGAGCTACACCGAAAAGATCCAGCAGGCCATCGAGCAGCAGGGTCTCGACGGCAACATCATCATCAACGGCTGAGTTTCAGGCCGAGTTTTCAGGCCGAGCCGACCCACTCGTCGGTGCCGTCGGAGAAGTACTGGTGCTTCCACACCGGTAGCCGCTCTTTGACGGTGTCGACGAGGCGGGCACAGGTTTCGAACGCCGCCCCGCGATGGTCCGCTGCCACAGCGGCCACCAGGGCGGCGTCTCCTATTTGTAGGGTGCCGATGCGGTGGCTGACCGCGATGGCGCGCACGCCTGGCGACGCCGCGGCCACCTCGGCGGCCACTTCCCGCAAGGTCTCAAGTGCATTCGGGTGCGCGGAGTAGTCGAGCCGGGTGACCGAGCGGCCCCCGTCGTGATCCCTGACGACCCCGGAGAATCCGACCACCGCCCCGGCCGCTTCGTGGGCCACGAGCGCCTCGTACTCGGTCAGCGAGATCGGCGTATCGGTCAGTTCGACCCGTACGACGGTTGCGCTCATCTCGTCGGATGGTCCTTTCCGCTGAGCTGGTCGAGAGCGTGCTCCAGCACGCCTGCCAACACGCCCAGCCCGTCTTTGACCCCGCCGGGCGACCCGGGCAGGTTGACGATCAAGGTGCGGCCGGCCACGCCACACACGCCACGGGACAACACCGCGGTAGGCACCTTGTGCGCACCGGCCCGCCGGATGGCATCGGCCAACCCGGGAATCTGGTAGTCCAGGACCGCCACGGTGGATTCCGGTGTCGCGTCAGTCGGTGAGATACCGGTGCCGCCGGAGGTGATGATCAAGTCGACGCGCTCGGCCAGCGCGGCGCGCAACGCGTCGGCGACGGCATGCCCGTCGGGGACAACCATCTGCTCGGTGACGTCGTATCCGCGATCGGCGAGCCAGCCGACGATGAGAGGTCCGGTCCGGTCGTCGTACACCCCTGCTGCGGCGCGGGTGGAGGCGATGATGACCCGCGCCGAACGCGTCACTGTGTTGTTCTTTCCCACAATCCCGTTTTACCGCCTTCTTTGCGCACCACTTTGACGTCGTCGATGCGTGCGGCGGGGTCGACGGCCTTGATCATGTCGTACAGCGTCAGCGCGGCGACGCTCACCGCGGTCAGGGCTTCCATCTCGACCCCGGTGCGGTCGGTGCTGCGCACGGTGGCGGTGACGGCCACCGCGGCATCACGGACGTCGAAGTCTACGTCGACGCCGGTCAGCGCCAGCTGATGGCACAGCGGGATCAGCTCGGGAGTCCGTTTGGCGGCCATGATTCCGGCCACCCGCGCGGTGGCCAGGGCATCACCTTTGGGCAGGCCGCCCGAGGCGATGAGGGCCACCACATCCGGCCGCGTGTGCAGGGTGCCCACGGCCGTCGCGGTGCGCAGGGTGACGTCCTTGGCCGAGACGTCGACCATGTGTGCCGCGCCAGACTCGTCGAGGTGCGACAGTCCCACTGTTACCTGTTGACGACGGTGGCCGACTGGATGAACGGCAGCTCTTCGGCCGGCAAGGGAAAGGTCACGTCACCGAACGGTGACAGTGCGCCGGTGCGGTCGGTGGCGAGCTCACTTACGGCGTGATCATCGCCGTCGGAGAGCACAGGCCAGCCGTTGTCGACGTAATGGTTCTTCTTGTTGTCAGCCACGCCCCACATTGTGGCAGGCTCCTCATCCGGTGGCGAGACCGGCGGGCTGCTTTACGCTGGTCAGGATATGACCGCCGCACAGACTCCCGGGATCCCGCTGGGTGCCTGGCTGTCCGAACTCGACGACTCGGGCCTCATACGCCTGCTGGAACTGCGGCCGGACCTGAGCCAACCGCCGCCGGGAACGCTAGCCGCACTCGCCGCGCGCGCCACCTCCCGGCAGTCGGTCAAGGCTGCCACCGATTCCCTTGACTTCCTGCGGCTGGCCGTCCTGGATGCCCTGTTGGTCCTGCATGCCGACACCCACGCCGTCGCGGTGTCCGAGCTCGGTGAACTGTTCGGTGACCGTGTCGGCGCGGACGAACTGGCAGGCGCGCTGGAAGATCTGCGCGAGCGGGCCCTCGTGTGGGGCGAGGCGAGCCTGCGGGTGGCGCCTGAGGCGGCCGCCGGCCTGCCGTGGTTCGTCGGCCAGGCCGCGGTGGAGGTCTCCGACCGCAGCGCCGACGAGATCGCCGGTCTGCTCGCGGGCCTCGACGAAGCCCAGAGCGAGCTGCTGGCCCGACTGCTGGAAGGCTCGCCCATGGGCCGCACGCGAGACGCGGCCCCCGGTACCCCGCCTGACCGTCCGGTGCCGCGGCTGGTGGAGGCCGGGCTGCTGCGCCGGATCGACGACGAGACGGTGATCCTGCCGCGGGTGGTCGGGCAGGTGATGCGCGGCGAGGCCCCCGGTCCGGTGGAGCTGACCGCACCGGCACTTCAGACCACCTCGACGACACCGGCCGATGTGGACGCGGTGGCCGCCGGCGCGGCCATCGACCTGCTGCGTGAGATCGACCTGGTGATCGAAACCTTGGGCAGCGCACCGATTCCCGAATTGCGCAGCGGCGGCCTCGGGGTGCGCGACGTCAAACGCCTGGCCAAGAACACCGGCGTCGACGAGCCACGGCTCGGTCTCCTGCTGGAACTGGCCGCGGGCGCGGGGCTGATCGCGGCCGGAATGCCCGATCCGGACCCGGGTGACGGGACGGGACCGTACTGGGCGCCGACGGTGGCCGCCGACCGATTCGTCGAATCCTCCACCGCCGCGCGCTGGCACCTGCTGGCCGCCACCTGGTTGGACCTGCCGGCCCGGCCCGCCCTGATCGGCAGCCGTGGCCCGGACAACAAACCCTTTGCCGCACTGTCGGATTCGCTGTATTCGACGGCCGCTCCGCTGGACCGCCGGCTGCTGCTCGGCATCCTGGCCGAACTGGCGCCGGGCACCGGGATCGATGGCGACGAGGCATCGCGCGCCATGGTGTGGCGACGACCGCGCTGGGCGGCGCGGCTGCAGCCGGCGACCGTCAGTGGCCTGCTCGCCGAAGCTCACGCGCTGGGCATGGTGGGGCGCGGCGCGATCAGCACGCCCGCTCGCGGCCTGCTGGCCGGCGACCCTGACGAGGACGTACTGGCGGCGATGGAGAAGGCGCTGCCGAAACCGCTCGACCATTTCCTGCTACAGGCCGATCTCACGGTGATCGTGCCCGGTCCACTGGAGCGGGAGCTGGCCGAGCAGCTGGCGGCGGTGGCCACCGTCGAATCAGCCGGTGCCGCCATGGTGTACCGAATCAGCGAAGCGTCCATCCGCCGCGCACTCGATGCCGGCCGGACCGCCAGCGAGCTGCACACCCTGTTCGAAAAGCACTCGAAAACACCGGTGCCGCAAGGGTTGACGTATCTCATCGACGACGTCGCGCGCCGCCACGGACAGCTGCGCGTCGGCATGGCCACGTCGTTCCTGCGGTGTGAGGATCCCGCGCTGCTGGCGCAGGCAGTCGCCTCGCCCGGCGCCGATCGCCTCGAGTTGCGGTTGCTGGCCCCCACGGTGGCGGTGTCCCAGGCGCCGATCGCCGACGTGCTCACGGTGCTGCGCGAAGCCGGATTCGCTCCCGCTGCCGAGGACTCCACCGGCACCGTCGTCGACATCAGGGCCCGGGGCTCGCGCGTCGTCGCCCCGACCCGTCGCCGCATCTACCGGCCACCCACCCCGCCGACCGCCCAGACTCTCGGCGCGATCGTCGCGGTGCTGCGCAAGGTGGCGTCCGGGCCGTTCGCCAGCGTCCGACTGGACCCGGCCATGGCCATCACCCAGCTGCAGGACGCCGCGATCAACCAGACGTCTGTGGTGATCGGCTACGTCGACCCTGCGGGGGTGGCCACGCAACGCGTCGTCTCCCCCATCAACGTGCGAGGCGGCCAGCTGACCGCCTTCGATCCGGCCGCCGGGCGGGTCCGCGAGTTCGCCATCCACCGGGTCACGTCCGTGGTGTCGGCCGACAGCGACTAGCCACGGCACAGCGTGCTCACAGAGCCGTTCACCAATATGGCGATGTGACAACGACGTTGACCGCAGCGGATCAGGTACCCGCCGCATACCGGGGAGTGTCGCTGCTGCACGGTTGGCTGCCGCCGACATTGTGGGCGTTGGCGGCCGTGGCGCTGATCGTGGCGATCGGATGGCGCACCCGGCGCTGGCGCATGATCTTTCTGCCGTGCGCGATCGCGGTCGGGGTTTGCCTGACGGTCTGGGCCCGCTGGTACGTCCATTCCCAGGGCCTGGCCGGGGACCCCGCTCCGGCGGCCCTGTGGATCTGGATCGGCCTGACCGGATTGGCGATAGCCGTGCTGGCCCTGGGTTGGCGCGGCAGCCGGTGGCGCCGCCGCGCCGTCTCAGTGGCCGCGGTGCCGTTGTGCCTGCTGAGTGTGGGCGTCGCGGTGAACCTCTGGGTCGGCTACTTTCCGACGGTCACCGCCCTGTGGAACGAGGTCACCGCCGGCCCGCTGCCGGACCAGACCGATCTGGCCACCGCGCTCGGCCAGCGCCGGCAAGGTGAGATCCCGTCGCACGGCGAGCTGGTGTCGGTCACGATTCCGTCCGACCGGTCAGGCTTCAAACACCGCGACGAACTGGTCTACCTGCCACCGGCCTGGTTCGCCCCGTCCGCACCCCGGTTCCCGGTCGTGATGATGATCGCCGGCGAGTTCAACACCCCGGCCGATTGGGCGCGCAGCGGCAACGCGATCGCCACCATCGACAACTACGCGGCCGACCACGGCGGAAACACCCCGGTGTTCGTCTTCGTCGACGTAGGCGGCTCCTTCAACAACGACACCGAATGCGTCAACGGTCCGCGCGGCAACGTCGCCGACCACCTCATCAAGGACGTGCCGCCGTTCATGACCGATACCTTCGGCGTGCGCGACGCCGGCTGGGGTGTCGTCGGCTGGTCGATGGGCGGGACCTGCGCGGTGGATTTGACCGTGATGCACCCCGAGTTGTTCAGCTCATTCGTCGACATCGCCGGTGACACCGGCCCCAACGCGGGCACCAAGGACCAGACCGTCGCCCGACTCTACGGTGGGGATGCCGCGTCCTGGGCCACCTACGACCCGGCCACCGCGATCGGCAAGCACGGCGCCTACCAGGGCGTGTCCGGCTGGTTCGTGATCTCCTCCGACGCCCCCGTCAAACGCGGGACGCACCCGGCCAATCCCGACGCCGTCGGCCTGGGCGGGCAGGACGCCGGAGGCAACCCCGGCGACCAGACCGAAGCCGCACACACCCTGTGCGACCTGGGGCGCAGCCATGGCATCCGCTGCGCAATCACCGCGCTTCCGGGCAAGCATGACTGGCCGTTCGCCGAGCAGGTGCTGACCACCACGCTGCCGTGGCTGGCGGGTGCCGTCGGGACCCCCGAGGTGCCGCCGGTGCCGCTGCCGTCCGGTGGTGCACCGGCGCCCGCGCCGACGGCTGCCGCACCCCGCTGACCCGGATTCGGAATAATGGGCGGGATGAGTTTTCCCGCCGTGAGTGAAATGGACCCCGCATGACTGACGGCCCACTGATCGTGCAGTCCGACAAGACGGTGCTGCTCGAGGTCGACCATGAGCAGGCCGGTGCGGCGCGCGCCGCCATCGCACCGTTCGCCGAGCTCGAACGTGCCCCCGAACACGTGCACACCTACCGCATCACCCCGCTGGCGCTGTGGAACGCCCGCGCAGCCGGCCACGACGCCGAGCAGGTGGTCGACGCGCTGGTCAGCTTCTCGCGCTACCCGGTGCCGCAGCCGCTGCTGGTCGACATCGTCGACACCATGGCCCGTTACGGGCGACTGCAGCTGATCAAACACCCGGCGCACGGGTTGACGCTGGTCAGCCTGGACCGCGCGGTGCTCGAGGAGGTGCTGCGCAACAAGAAGATCGCCCCGATGCTGGGGGCACGCATCGATGACGACACCGTGATCGTGCACAACAGCGAGCGCGGACGGGTCAAGCAGATGCTGCTCAAAATCGGCTGGCCGGCCGAGGACCTGGCCGGCTACGTCGACGGCGAAGCGCATCCGATCGAACTGGCCCAGGACGGCTGGCAGCTGCGCGACTACCAGGAGATGGCCGCCGATTCGTTCTGGGCAGGCGGCTCCGGCGTGGTGGTGCTGCCGTGCGGTGCCGGTAAGACGCTGGTCGGAGCGGCCGCGATGGCCAAGGCCGGCGCGACGACGCTGATCCTGGTCACCAATACCGTCGCCGGGCGGCAGTGGAAGCGGGAGCTGGTCGCCCGCACCTCGCTGACCGAGGACGAGATCGGCGAGTACTCGGGCGAGAAGAAGGAGATCCGGCCCGTCACCATCGCTACCTACCAGGTGATCACCCGCCGCAGTAAGGGCGAGTACAAGAACCTGGAGATCTTCGACACCCGCGACTGGGGCCTGATCATCTACGACGAGGTTCATCTGCTGCCGGCCCCGGTGTTCCGGATGACCGCCGATCTGCAGTCCCGACGGCGGCTGGGCCTGACCGCGACGCTGATCCGTGAGGACGGCCGCGAAGGCGACGTGTTCTCGCTGATCGGCCCGAAGCGCTATGACGCGCCGTGGAAGGACATCGAGGCCCAGGGCTGGATCGCCCCCGCCGAGTGCATCGAGGTGCGGGTGACGATGACCGACAACGAGCGGATGCTGTACGCCACCGCCGAACCGGAGGAGCGCTACAAGCTGTGCTCGACGGTGCACACCAAGATCGCGGTGGTCCGCTCGATCCTGGAACGCCACCCCGGTGAGCCGACCCTGGTGATCGGCGCCTATCTGGACCAGCTGGAGGAACTGGGCCAGGAGCTGAACGCCCCGGTGATCCAGGGGTCGACGAAGAACTCCGAGCGCGAGGCGCTGTTCGACGCGTTCCGCCGCGGCGAGATCTCCACCCTGGTGGTCTCCAAGGTGGCGAACTTCTCCATCGACCTTCCGGAAGCCTCTGTCGCCGTCCAGGTTTCGGGCACCTTCGGCTCCCGCCAGGAAGAGGCGCAGCGCTTGGGCCGGCTGCTGCGGCCCAAGGCTCATGGCGGCGGTGCGGTGTTCTACTCGGTGGTCTCGCGGGATTCGTTGGACGCGGAGTACGCCGCGCACCGGCAGCGCTTCCTGGCCGAGCAGGGCTACGGCTACGTGATCAAGGACGCCGACGACCTGTTGGGCCCGGCGATCTGACCCAGCAAGTCCGGCGGGTGACGGGTTGAGATTGCGTCCAGGGCTGTGGATTCGCCTGGATCACGACCGTGAGCGCATTTTCAACCGGGGTCACCGGCTGCAACCCGACACGTCAGGTGTGCGGCCCCATCGCCTTGACGACGGTCAGCAGCACCACCGAATCCTCGAGCGCGTGCAGGCTGTGCCGGGTCCGCGGGATCACGATGTGATCGCCCGGCGAACCTTCCCAGCTCGCTTCGGAATTGGCCAGTTTCACCCGGCCCTCGATCACCTGCAGCGTGGCCTCGCCCGGGCTCTCGTGTTCGTCGAGCCCGTTGCCCCCGGTCAACGCGATCAGAGTCTGGCGCAGCTGGTGTTCATGCCCGCCGTAAACCGTGTGGGCACTGCGTCCGCTGCTGGCAGAGCGAGCTGCGGCCAACTGCTGTCGCGCTATCGCGGTGAGCGAGATCTTCTCCATATCCACGATCGTGCCACCTCCCGTCGACCAACCGTGAGCGATATGTCCAACCTACTGAGGCCGGGCCGGTGAGAGCCACCACCTTCCAGCTGTGAGCGTTTCGGTCCTGGCGGCGCCGGGTCGGCGCACTCCACGATGGTCCGATGCGCACACATGGACATGTCGCCAGAACCGCGGCGGCACTGGCTTCTGCGATGGGAATCGGCCGCTTCGTCTACACCCCGATCCTTCCGCTGATGTCGGCGCAGGCCGGTCTCACCGCCCACGACGCCGCAGCCCTCGCCACAGCGAACTACGTGGGCTATCTGGCCGGCGCGCTGGCGGGTTCGATCTGGCCGCGACTGGCCCGCTCGATCACCGCATGCCGCGTAAGCCTGCCGGTGATGGCGGCCAGCCTAGCGGCGATGCCCTTGTCCACGAACACATTCGAATGGGCGGTGCTGCGCGGCGTCGCCGGGTTCACCAGTGCATTGGTGTTCGTGATCGCCGTCAACACCATGCTGGAGCACCTGCATGGGCATCCCGCGCACCTGGCCGGGTGGGGATTCGGTGGGGTGGGCGCCGGCATCGCGCTGTCGGCGGTGCTGGTATTGGCCGCCGGTGACTGGAAGGTGGCCTGGTGGGCCGCGGCCGCGGCGGCTGCCCTGCTCGGCGTCGGCGCCTGGTCGATGCCCGTCGTCCCGCACAGCCCCTCGGCCGCACCGGCCGATGACTCCCGGCCGGCGCACGGCCCGTTCACCTTGCTGCTGACCAGCTACACGCTGGAGGGAATCGGCTACATCATCGCCGGAACGTTCCTGGTGGCGGCGGTCGCCCAGGGCGCCCCGGCGTGGCTCGGCGGAAGCACGTGGCTGGTGGTCGGGCTGGCCACGGTGCCCTCCGCCGCGTTGTGGGCGGCACTGAGCAGCCGATGGTCCCACCCTGCGCTGCTCGTGGCGGCACTGGCCCTGCAGGCCGTCGGGATCGCCGTGGCCGGGATGGTCGGCGGCGTGACGGCCGCACTGGTGGGCGCGGTGCTGTTCGGCGGAACGTTCATCGGCGTCAGCACCCTGGCGCTGGCGGCCGGCCGGCTGCTGCGATACCCACGCGCCGTCGCCCTGCTCACCACCGGCTATTCGGTGGGCCAGATCCTCGGGCCGCTGGTCGTCGCGCCGCTACTGCACCGCGGTTTCGCGCCGGCACTGCTGGTCGGTGCACTGGTGGTGTCAGCTGCCGCCGTGGTGTCGGGGGTGATGCGGATCGTCGTCCGGCACCCAGACGCCGGGGACGTCCAGACCGAGATCACCGATGCCACGGGTGAACTCGTCGACGACGGCGAGGACAGCCGGGCTGCTCTCGTCGCGACGCCACACCAACGACCACGTCCATAACGGGGTAGGGGCCACCACGGCGCGACGCACCAGGCCGGCGGGCAGCTGCACGTCTTGACCCTTGGGGTTGTTGAGCACGGGCCGCCCCAGCCGCCGAACGTGCTCGAAAAACGTGGGACCGGTGACGCCCCCGTCGTCGGTGCGCATCACGGGAGCCCCGACGGCCGCGGCGAACAATTCGCCATAGCGGTTCCACGACGACCAGCTCGCCACGTCGGTATCGACCAACACCGTGGTGTCGCGAGCGTCGACCGGCGATTCGTCGGTACCGGCGCACAGGGCGTACAGCCGGTCCACCCCAACGAGCCTGGCGCACAACGACAACGAATCCAGGTCGGCGTTCTGAACCCAGCAGATCGCCAGGTCGAGGCTGCCGTCGGCCACCCGGGCCGCCTGGGTGTGCGACGGCATCACCCAGGTATCCACCCGCAGCTCGGCCACCCCTGCCGCCCGCTCGGCCCAATCGGTGGGACACCAGTTCACATACCCGATCCGGACCGGCTCCGACACCGCCAGACCCTGTGCACGCCTGCGTAATTCATCAGCCTGCTGAACCAGTGCCCGCGCCTCGGGCAACAGGGCGGTACCCGCGTGGGTCAGGGCCACCGAACGCCGGTCGCGGTCGAACAGGGTGACCTTCAGGTCACGTTCCAACGCCTTGATCTGCTGGGACAGCGACGGCCCGGCGATACGCAGCCGCTCGGCCGCCCGGCCGAAGTTCAACTCCTCGGCGACGGCGACAAAATAGCGCAGCTGGCGTAGCTCCACCGTTGCAGCGTAGTAGGCGCAGCCTCTCAGCAGAGAGCCGACAGGTCCCGCCGGGCGGACATGAACCGACCGGGCCTCCACGTTGAGCAGTGCATCAGACCACATGCTTACGAAGAAGGAGCCTCCCATGAGCACCACACCACGTGTCGCAGTCATCACCGGCGCATCCCAGGGCATCGGTGAAGCCCTGGTCGCGGGCTACCGCAAACTGGGCTACGCCGTCGTCGCCAACTCCCGAAACATCGGTGAGAGTAGCGATCCCATGGTGCTGGCCGTACCGGGTGACATCGGGCAGCCCGGCGTAGGCCGGCAGCTGATCGACGCGGCCCTGGCGCGATTCGGCCGTGTCGACACCATCGTGAACAACGCGGGAATCTTCATCGCCAAGCCGTTCACCGAATACACCGACGACGACTACGACGCCGTCACCGGAGTCAACCAACGCGGCTTCTTCGAACTGACCCGAGCCGGGATCGCCGCGATCGAGGCACAGGGCGAAGGCGGACATGTCGTCACCATCTCCACCAGCCTGGTGGACCACGCCAACTCGCAGGTGCCCTCCGCGCTGGCCTCGCTGACCAAAGGCGGCCTGAACGCCGCCACCAAGGCCCTGGCCATCGAGTACGCATCGCGTGGCATCCGCGCCAACGCGGTCGCGCTGGGCACCATCCGCACCCCGATGCATGCACCCGAAACCCACGAGTTCCTATCGGCACTGCATCCGGTCGGTCGCCTGGGCGAAATCGACGACGTCGTCGACGCAGTGCACTACTTGGAACGAGCCGGATTCGTCACCGGCGAGATCCTGCACGTCGATGGAGGTCAAAGTGCCGGGCATTGAGGAGAACACGGCGGCGATTCTGCGCGGATTGCTCGACGAATGGCAGGCCGGCATCGCCGCCCACGATCCCCAGCGGGTGGCCGCCGTGTTCACCGACGATGCGATCTTCCAAGGGCTACGTCCCTACAGCGTCGGCCGGCAAGGCGTGTTCGACTACTACGACTCGCAACCCGTCGGTCTGACGGTCGACTACCGGATCGATGAGACCCGCCGGCCCGCCGACAATGTCGCGCTCGGTTACCTGCGCGCAGACTTCACCCGGCCCGACGGCACGGTGATCCCGCTGAACCTCAGCGTCCTGGTCACCCGCGCCGACACCGACTGGCGCATCAGCCACTACCAGGTCTCCGCCGTTCCCGACTGACAGCCCTGGCACCGCCGAACCGGTCCGGAATTCAAATCACCCGGAGTGAATCTCCGTCATAACCAAACCGGCAGCGCAACTGCACCAGCAGACGCTCGGCTTCGGCGATACGCGAGTGCAGCCGAACCAGCGCTTCGGGCAGGGGCGCATCGGCCACTCGGCTGCGTTCCCGAAGCCGCCGCCACCGCAGCTCGGTGGCGGCGAGAAGGTCGCGCAGCTCGGCGATTTCACCGATCAGAATGTCCTCGAACAGCCGGGATTGTGCGATGTCAGCGCTGTGCACGGGCCGGGAACAGTCAGCCGGGGCGGCCGCGCGAGAAACCGTGCGCGGCAGGGGGTTGAGCACCGTGGCCACCTCGGCCCCGACTGTGGGGGCAGAGCCGTTTCCGCTCCCGAACTCCCGTGATATCAGCGTCACGTGGGGATCATGAAGCATCCGCCCGGTTCCCAGCGACGACACAGGTTTAACCCGAGATACCGGCCCTGGCCATCTGCCGGTAAGGCGATGTACGTTTGACGGCCCTTGCGCGCGGCCGGCACACAACTAGCTCAGCGCGGGGATGACCTTCTGCTCGAACAGCTCGATGCCCGACCGGTCGTAGGCCGCTTCAGGGAAGTACAGGATGGCGTACTCGCACCCGAGATCGCGCATCCGTTGCAGCTTCTCGACCACCTGTTCGGGTGTACCGCTGGCCGATTCGGGCGCGGTGGCGTTGGCCAGCATGGCGTCCACGGCAGCTTCACCGGCCACCGGCACCTGCCGGGCCCGCAATCGTGCTACCCGATCAGCGACATCTGCCTCGGAGTCGCCGATGACGGCGTTGAAGTTGGCCGATCGCACGATCGAGTCGTACTCGGTGCCGACGTCGCGGCAATGGCCGGCCAGCACCTCGGACTTGTGGGCGAATCCGTCGGGCTCGGAGGTGAAGTTGGTGTACTGCGCGTACTTGGCCGCGATACGCAACGTCACCTTCTCTCCACCACCGGCGATCCACATCGGGATGCCGTTGTCCTGCAACGGCTTCGGGGCGACGATCGCACCGTCGACCTGGTAGTGCTTGCCATCGAAGCTGACCCGCCCGTCACGCCAGGCGTCACGCATGATCTGGACACCCTCGTCGAGGCGCCCCAACCGCACCCCGGCCGACGGAAATCCGTAGCCGTACGCCCGCCACTCATGCTCGTACCAGCCGCCGCCGATGCCCATCTGCACACGGCCACCCGAGATGATGTCGGTGGTGGCGGCGATCTTGGCCAGATAGACCGGATTGCGGTAGCTCATCGCGGTGCACATCTGCCCGAGCTTGATCCGCGACGTCGTCGCGGCATAGGCCGACATCAGCGACCAGGCCTCATGGGTGGCCTCGTCGGTGGGCACGGGGACAGTGTGGAAATGGTCGTAGACCCACAGCGAGTCCCAGCTGCCCGCGTCGGCATAGGCGGCGAGATCGCGCATCACCGTCCAGTGGTTTTCGGTGGGAATGTCGACGAGGTCAAGGCGCCAGCCCTGCGGGATGAAAAGTCCGAAGCGCATGGACCCCGACTCTACGACGCCGACGCGTGTCGCGGCGGCGGTCTAGCCTGAGTTTCATGGCCCTTTCCAAGGAAGAACGCGAACAGTTTCTGGCCGAGCCGCACATCGCCGCCCTCTCGGTGTACGCCGGCGACAAACGCGGTCCGCTGACCGTCCCGATCTGGTACCAGTACACGCCCGGCGGGGAGCCGTGGGTACAGACCGGCCTGGGTTCCCGCAAGCACCGGTTGATCGAGGCGGCCGGGCATTTCTCGTTGATGGCCGAACGCCTGGAGCCATCGGTGCGCTACGTGGCCGTCGACGGTGCGGTGAGCCGCATCGAACCGTCGACCGATGAGCAGCTGGTCGAAATGGTGAAACGCTATCTGCCGCCGGAGAAGGTGGAGCCGTACCTGGAGTTCGCCCGCCGCGAGCACGGTGAGGGCGTCACCATCTACCTCAAACCCGAGCACTGGCTGTCGGCCGACCTGGGGTCTCTCTGAGTCCATGAGCTCGCGCCAACGGCTCTTCCGGTGGCTCTACCGGCTGGGGTTCACGCCCTGGGACGGCCACCCGTTGGCGCACAGCCTGACCAAGCTGGTCGAGGGAGCCCATCCGACGTCGCCTCCCGGTACCGCGCTCGATCTGGGCTGCGGTACCGGGGACAACGCGGTGTACCTGGCCCGGCACGGGTGGCGGGTCACCGGTGTCGACTATGTGGCAAAACCGCTGAAGAAGGCCCGCGCCAAAGGCGCCGGGCTACCCGTCAACTTCGTCAAAGCCGATGTGACGCAACTGAGCTCATCGGGTATCGGGGCGGGCTACCAACTGATCCTCGACAGTGGCTGCCTGCACGGCATGAGCCCTGCCGACCGCGACGCCTATGTACGGGAAGTCAGCGCGGTGGCCGCCCCCGGCGCGCAGCTGCTGATCGTGGCGTTCATCCCGGGCGCGGCGATGGGCGTTCCCGGCATCGGATTCGACGAGGTGCAACGTCGCTTCAAGGACGGCTGGACACTGCTCTCCAGCGGCGACGAGCCCGCATTGGACCAGAACGGAACGAGCCGGGCACGGCATTACCTGTTTGCCCATTCGATCTGAGTGCCATCGCCACTCTGCGGCAACGCAATTCGAGTCACAATCCGAGTGCGGCCATGGCGCCGTCCACGGTGGCTCTGCGCAGCTGCTCATAGGGAGTGTCGGGGAACTGCAGGCAACAGTCCTGCAGGCCGCCGAAGGCGATGACCGCGCGGGCCGACTGCTCGAGCGTGGGTTTGCGGCCGAACACCAGCACACCCAGCCGGGCCCGCCACGCCAGCAACTGGTCGATCAAGCCCAGGTCCACCAGCGTGGTCAGCTCGGAAACGATCAGGATGAGATCGGCGCGGTGGCGGTAATGGAAGTCGAAGTAGCCCTCGAGGAGTTCTCGCGCCGAGGCGCGGGACGCGCCGCGTTTGCGTTCCTGCTCGACGATGAAGGCCTCACCCTCGTCGATAAGAGGTTGCAGGATGCTGCGGACCAGATCCTCGCGCGACCGGAAGTGGTAGTACAGCGCGGGCTTGGTGATACCGAGGCGGTCGGCGATGTCCTGCAGGCTGGTGCGCACCACACCCTTCTCGGCGAACAGTTCGCGTGCGACATCCAGGATGCGCTGTCGCGTATCCAATCCAGGCTTGGCCACGTAGCCACCCTAACTTACTTAACGATAGGTAAGCTCACGGGCGGAGCGCTTACCGACCGTTAAGTAAGGGGGATTCGTGAAAGTTCTCATCTCCGGCGCCAGCATCGCCGGGCCCGTGCTCGCCTACTGGCTGTCCCGGCACGGAGTCGACGTCACCGTGGTGGAACGCTCACCCGCACTGCGAAAGACGGGCGGCCACGCCGTCGACCTGTTCCGGCCCGCCATGGAGATCTCCGAACGCATGGGCGTGCTGGCCGAGATCGAGGCGCACGCCACCGGCACCACCGAGATGGTCATCCACCGGCCCGGCGCGTCGCGCCCCACCCGCCTGGACTACCTCAAGATCATCGGCGCCATGTCCGACCGGCACGTCGAGATCATGCGAGATGACCTCAGCGAGATCTACTACCAAGCCGGCCGATCCGACGTCGAATACCTCTTCGGCGACACCATCACGTCGATCTCGTCCGATGGCGCCGTGACCTTCGAGCACAACGCGCCGCGCCGTTTCGACGTGGTGGTCGGCGCCGATGGCCTGCACTCCGGTGTGCGTCGACTGACATTCGGCAACCACGTGCCCGAGAGCTTCCTCGGTGGATACCTCTCGGTGGTGTCGGTGCCGAAAGAGCTGGCCCGCGACGGCGAGATGACCGCCTACTTCAAGCCCGGCCGTATGGCAGGCATCTACACCGCCGACCATCTGGATGAGGCGCGCGCAGTGTTCATCTTCCGCCCGGGCCAACCGCTCGACTACGACTACCGCGAGGTGGAACGCCAAAAAACCCAGCTGCTCAACGCATTCCAGCACACCGCATCCGAGGTGGACCGCTGGCTCGACGAGGTATCGCGGACACCGAGCTTCTATTTCGACGCCATCACGCAATTGCAGATGACGACGTGGTCGCAAGGGCGGGTGACTCTCGTCGGCGACGCGGGCTACTGCCCTGGACCCGCGGTCGGAGGTAGCACGAGCTTGGCGGTCTACGGCGCCTACGTGCTGGCCGCCGAGATGGTGCGGGCCGGTGACGATTACGCCTCGGCATTCGCCGCCTATGAACACACAATGCTCGCGCCGGTGGTCAGCAGCCGAAAGTTGGCCCGGGTCAACGCCAAAACCGTGGTGCCCATGAGTAGACGAGGCATACGCACATTGGTGGGCGCCGGCCAGGTGATCTCGGCGCTGCCGCTGGGCGTCACCCAGGCGTTGGCGCGGCTCAACTCCAAAGGCGTTCGGCTCTACGACACCATGCCGTTGCCCGTCTGGGCGTAGCGTGGCCGCATGAGCGAACTTTCCGAGGATGTGATCGCTTTTCTCTCCGAAGGCACGCGCACCGCGGTGCTGGGTTGGGTCGCAACCGACGGGCGACCGCTGGCGGCGCCCGTGTGGTTCGTGGTCGACGACGGCGAACTCGTCTTCAACACCGGCAGGGAGACCGCCAAGGGCCGAGCCTTGGCCCGTGACCCGCGGGTGGTCATGTGCGTCGACGATTCCAACCCGCCGTTCGCGTTCGTCCAAGTCCAGGGTGTCGCAGCGATCAGTGAGGATCCCCACGAGCTGCTCGACACCGCCACCCGCATCGGCGGCCGCTACATGGGTGCCGACCGTGCCGAGGAGTTCGGCCGGCGCAACGGTGTCCCAGGTGAACTCGTGGTGCGGGTCAGGCCCACGAAAGTCCATGCGGCCTTCGACGTGGCGGAGTGACGACATGTCCCTCCGAACCCTGGCTGACAGCACGCAAAAGCCCCCGACTTACGCCGGGGGCTTTTGACGTTTGGTGCTTAGCTTTCCAGCGAAGCCGGCGGCAGGAAGCGGTCGCCGTAGCGGGCGGCCAGTTCCTTGGCCCGGGCCACGAAGGCCTCCTTGCCGACGCCGAGCTCACCCTGGTAGCCGACGATGAACTGCGCCGAACCACCGGTGTACGGCGGGAAGCCGATACCCATGATCGAGCCGATGTTCGCGTCAGCGGTCGAGGTGAGCACGCCCTCGTCGATGCACTTCTGGGTCTCCAGTGCCTCGGCGAACAGCATGCGGTCGATCATGTCCTGCAGCGGGATCTGCGAGGAGCCGGACTTGAACGTCTCGCGCAGGCCGGGCCACAGCTGGGTCCGCTTGCCGTCGACGTACTCGTAGAAGCCGGCACCCTTCAGACGCGACGGGCGGCCGAGCTCGATCATCTTCTCCACGACGGCCTCGGCCGGGTGCGGCACGTGGGTGCCACCGGCGGCCTCGATGCCTTCCTTGGTGGCCACGGCGATCTTGTGCATGAGCTCCAGGTTGAGCTCATCGCTCAGCTGCAGCGGCGCCGCCGGGTAACCGGCCTGCGAGCCGGCCTGCTCGATCGACGCGGGTTCCACACCCTCGCCCAGCATGGCCAGCGCCTCGTTGACGAAGGTGCCGATGACGCGGCTGGTGAAGAAGCCGCGGCTGTCGTTGACCACGATCGGGGTCTTCTTGATGGCCAGCGTGTAGTCGAACACCCGGGCCAGCGCCTCGTCAGAGGTCTTCTCGCCCTTGATGATCTCCACCAGCGGCATCTTGTCGACCGGCGAGAAGAAGTGGATACCGATGAAGTCCTCCTGGCGCTTCACGCCGGTCGCCAGACCGGTGATCGGCAGCGTGGAGGTGTTCGAGCCGAGCAGCGCGTTGGGCTCGACGATGTCCTCGATCTCCTGGAACACCTTGTGCTTGAGTTCTTGGTTCTCGAACACGGCCTCGATCACGAAGTCGACGCCCTTGAGATCCTGTGGATCGGCGGTCGGGGTGATCCGGGCCAGCAGCGCCGCGGACTTCTCTTCGGTGGTCTTGCCCCGCTTGAGTGCCTTGGCCTCCAGGCCCTCCGAGTACGCCTTGCCCTTCTGCGCGGCTTCGATGCTGACGTCCTTGAGGACGACGTCGTAGCCGGCCTTGGCCGACACGTAGGCGATACCGGCGCCCATCATGCCCGCGCCCAGCACACCGATCTTCTTGATCTCCTGCTTGGCGATGCCCTCGGGACGCGAAGCGCCGCCGTTGATGGCCTGCAGGTCCAGGAAGAACGCCTGGATCATGTTCTTGGCGGTCTGGCCGGTGACCAGCGAGACGAAGTAGCGGCTCTCGATGCGGCTGGCGGTGTCGAAGTCGACCTGCGCACCCTCGACGGCGGCGTCCAGGATGGCCCGCGGTGCCGGCATCGGGGCGCCCTTGAGCTGCTTCTTCAGCAGCGCCGGGAAGGACGGCAGGATCGCGGCGAGCGCCGGGCTGGACGGGGTGCCACCGGGGATCTTGTAGCCCTTGACGTCCCACGGCTGGGTGTGGGCCTCGGGGTTGGCCTTGATCCACGCCTTGGCGGCGGGAACGAGATCCTCGACCGAACCGACGAGCTCGTCGACCAGGCCCGTCTCCTTGGCCTTGGCCGGGTTGAACCGGGTGCCCTGGCTCAGGACCTCCATGAAGGCCTTCTGGATACCGAACATGCGCACGGTGCGCGCCACGCCGCCACCACCGGGCAGCAGGCCCAGCGTGACCTCGGGCAGACCGATCTGGCTGCCCTTGACATCGGCGGCGATGCGGTGGTTGGTGGCCAGCGCGATCTCCAGGCCGCCGCCGAGCGCGGCGCCGTTGATGGCAGCCACGACGGGCTTGGGCAGGGTCTCCAGCTTGCGCAGGTCGGCCTTGATGGTCTCGACCATCTCGAACGCCTCGGCGGCGTCGTCCGGGCCGATGTTCATCATGCCCTTGAGGTCACCACCGGCGAAGAAGGTCTTCTTCGCGCTGGTGATCACCACACCGGTAATCGAATCCTGCTCGGCAACAAGGCGTTCCACGGCATTGTGCATGGATTCCTTGTAGTGCTCGTTCATCACGTTGGCCGAACCGGTCGGGTCGTCCAACGTCAGGGTGACGATGCCGTCGGCATCCTTGTCCCACTGAATGGTGTTCTCAGCCATTGTTGTTCAGCCCTCTCAGACGCGCTCGATGATGGTGGCCACGCCCATGCCGCCGCCGATGCACAGCGTGACCAGCGCACGCTTGGCGCCACGACGCTCGAGCTCGTCGACCATGGTTCCGGTGATCATGGCGCCGGTGGCGCCCAGCGGGTGGCCCATCGCGATGGCGCCACCGTTGACGTTGAGCTTCTCGTCGGGGATGTTGAGGTCCTTCTGGAACTTCAGCACCACGGAGGCAAACGCCTCGTTGAGCTCGAACAGGTCGATGTCATCCACGGTCAGGCCGGCCCGGTCGAGCACCTTCTTGGTGGCCGGGGTCGGGCCGGTGAGCATGATGACCGGGTCGGCACCGCTGGTGGCGGTGGCCACGATGCGGGCGCGCGGGGTCAGGCCCTGGCTCTGCCCGGCCTTCTCGCTGCCGATGAGCAGCAGGCCGGCGCCGTCGACGATGCCCGAGCTGTTGCCGCCGGTGTGGACGTGGTTGATCTTCTCGACGTAGTGGTACTTCTGCAGCGCCACGTCGTCGAAGCCGCCCATCGCGCCGATGCCGTCGAACGCGGTCTTCAGCTTGCCCAGGCTCTCCACGGTGGAGCCGGGACGCATGTGCTCGTCGTGGTCGAGGACCACGAGGCCGTTCTGATCCTTGACCGGGACAACCGACTTGGCGAAGTAGCCGCCGGACCAGGCCGCTGCGGCGCGCTCCTGCGAGCGTGCGGCGTAGGCGTCGACGTCCTCGCGAGAGAAGCCCTCGATGGTGGCGATCAGGTCGGCGCCGATGCCCTGCGGGACGAAGCCGATGCGGTAGTTGGTCTCCGGGTCAGAGGCCCAGGCGCCGCCGTCGGAGCCCATCGGAACGCGGCTCATCGACTCGACACCACCGGCCAGCACCAGGTCGTCCCAGCCGGAACGGACCTTCTGGGCGGCCAGGTTGACGGCCTCCAGGCCCGAGGCGCAGAAGCGGTTGAGCTGGAAACCACCGGTGGTCTCGGGCAGCTTGGCCACCAGACCGGCGGTGCGGGCGATGTCGCCGCCCTGGTCGCCGACCGGGGAGACAACGCCCAGGATGACGTCGCTGATCAGCGTCTCGTCCAGGTCGGGGTACCGGCTGCGGATCTCCTCGATCAGGCCGACAACCAGGTTGACCGGCTTGATCTCGTTGAGTGCGCCGCCGCGCTGCTTGCCACGCGGCGTGCGGATCGCCTCGTAGATGAAGGCTTCTTCGGACATGTCTGCTCCCCTGCCGTATCGGCGTCCAGGTTCAGGTTGGGTTGTGGAACCGCCCAACGCGTGGACAGTCCTCTGAACGGCAGCGTATCAGCCTCGCCCAACCCGTTGGTTGGGCCTGTGCTCAGCATCTCCTGGAACCGGCGGTCGACCGACTCGTCGCGATTTCGACATGGGGGTTGTTCACCACGCGGCGCAACGACCCAGACGTAGGAAACGAGACCTGAAGCGGCGCCGGGGCCGGGGGGCCTCATGCTCGCGACCGGCCCAGCCTTCGCCGCCGTTTTCGACATGAGGGCCGTTCACCACGCGGCGCAACGACCCAGACGTAGGAAACGACGAGCACCTCAAGACGCACCCCTCAGCGGCGCACACCTCAAGCCGAGCGGGGCTCCTCGAGTGCCATCAGCGTCGGGTAGTCGGTATAGCCCACCGGGCCGGGCGCATAGAAGGTCGTCATGTCGGGCTCGTTGAGCTCGGCGCCCAGGATCAGGCGGTCGATGAGATCGGGGTTGGCCAGAAACGCCCGCCCGACCGCGGCCGCGCTGATCGCGCCCCACTGGGCGTAGCCCTCCAACTGGGAGAAGTCCGTGCCGGAATTGCGGCCGGTGTTGAGGACGAAGGTGCCCGACCACAGCGCGCGGATGACGCCGAACGTGTGCTCGGCCGGGTCGATCAGCACATGCAGATAGGCCAGCCCGAGCGGAGCGATGCGCTCCAACAACGCCTCGTAGGCACTGACCGTGTCGTTCTCGCGCATTCCACCGGCGGTGTTCCCGGGTGAGATACGCAGCCCGACCCGGCCCGCGCCGATCTCGTCGACGACGGCCTCGACCACCTCGGCGGTCAGCCGGGCCCGGTTCTCCGGCGAACCGCCATAGGCGTCGGTGCGCTGGTTGACCACATCGGAGGCGAACTGGTGCAGCAGATAGCCGTTGGCGCCGTGGATCTCCACGCCGTCCATGCCCGCGTCGATCGCCCGGCGCGCGGCGGCCCGGAACTGCCCGACGATCACCGGGATCTCGGCGGTCTCGAGCGCACGCGGGGTCTGCAGAGGCTTCTTGCCGGTGGGTGTGTGGGTGAGCACATCGGCTGCGATCGCCGAAGGCGCGACCGGCTCGAACCCGCTGATATCGGGGTGCGCCATGCGGCCGACGTGCCACAGCTGGACGAACATCTTGCCGCCCGCCGCGTGCACCGAGTCCGCGATCTCGGCCCACCCGTGCTGATGGCGGTCGGTGTAGATGCCAGGGGTGTTCATGTACGCGCCGTTGGCGGTCTCGGCGACCGCGGTGGCCTCGCTGATGATCAGGCCGGCTCCCGCGCGCTGGCTGTAGTACTGCGCGGCCAGCGGTGAGGGGGTGCCGTCGGCGTCGGCACGTGAACGCGTCAGCGGTGCCATGAACAGACGGTTGGTAGCGGCGGTATCGCCAACCTGGATCGGCTGCAGCAGTGCGGCGTCGGCGTTCAGTTTGTAGGTCACGCCTCTTTTGAGCGCCCAGGGCACGGCAATCATTCCCGCACTAGCCTCATGCAACATGACTGTCACACGGCTGCAGCCCTTCGCCGTCACCATCTTCGCGGAGATGTCTGCACTGGCCGGCCGCCTGGGCGCGGTCAACCTCGGCCAGGGTTTCCCGGACGAGGACGGCCCGGCCGAGATGCTCAAAGTGGCGCAGAACGCTATCGCCGAAGGCCACAACCAGTACCCGCCCGGGCTCGGCATCCCCGAGCTGCGTCACGCCATCTCCGGGCAGCGCGAACGCCACTACGGCGTCGAGTACGACCCGGACACCGAGGTGCTGGTGACCGTCGGCGCGACCGAGGCCATCGCCGCGTCGGTCCTCGGTCTGGTTGAGCCGGGCTCGGAGGTACTGGTGATCGAACCGTTCTACGACTCGTACTCCCCGGTGATCGCCATGGCCGGATGTGAACGCGTCGCCGTGCCGCTGGTCGCAGACGGCGCCGGGTTCGGGATCGACATCGAGGGACTGCGTCAGGCCATCACGCCCAAGACTCGTGCGTTGATCCTCAACTCCCCGCACAACCCGACGGGTTCCGTGGCCGCCGATGCCGAGTTGCGCGCCATCGCAGCGCTGGCCATCGAGCACGACCTTTTGGTGATCGCTGACGAGGTGTACGAGCAGTTGGTGTTCGGTGTCGAGCACCTACCGCTCGCCCGCTACCCCGGCATGGCCGAGCGCACCGTGACGATCTCCAGTGCGGCCAAGATGTTCAACGTCACCGGCTGGAAGATCGGTTGGGCCTGTGGCCCTGCCGATCTGATCGCCGGGGTGCGCGCCGCCAAGCAGTACCTGACCTACGTCGGCGGCAGCCCGTTCCAGCCCGCCGTGGCCCACGCGCTCAATCACGAGGACAGCTGGGTGGCCGACCTGCGCCGGTCATTCCAGGCCAAGCGCGACCGGTTGGGCAGCGCATTGGCCGACATCGGGTTCGAGGTGCATGACAGCCGGGGCACGTACTTCCTGTGCGCCGACCCACGGCCGCTGGGCTATTCGGACAGCGCGCAGTTCTGCGCCGAGCTACCACATAGAACGGGCGTGGCCGCGATCCCGATGTCGGCTTTCTGTGACCCGGAGGCCCCGCACGCCGACCTGTGGAATCACTTGGTGCGCTTCGCTTTCTGCAAGCGCGATGACACCATGGAGGAAGCGATCCGCCGCCTCGAATCGCTGCGGGTCTAGCGTTCGTCGCTCAGTGTGATGGCGCGCTCACGGGCCGTCATCGCACCCCAGATTCCGTAGGGCTCTGGAGCGGACAGGGCGTGCGCGCGGCACTGGTCCAACACTGGGCAGGTGCGACAGATCGCCTTGGCCGCGTCCTCCCGGCGGCGCAGCGGCCGGCCCCGGGCTTCCTCCGGGAAGAACACCTCCGCCGGATGGTCCCGGCAGAGGCCGCGCTGCTGCCAACTCCACTCCTCGAGCGACGGTGGTGGCAGGTTCCGCGGGGAGCGGTAGACCGGGATCGCCGGACGGGTGGCGACGGGATTGCTTATCTCTTGTCTCACAAGGAATTCCGGCGATGACTGTCGGTCGAAAAGTGTGCGAGACAAGGTGTTCACCCCTTTGCGGAAAGTGGCGTTGGGCCTGCCATGCTGCCAGCCCGCCGGGCGGCGGCAGGGTTGTCACCTTGTAAGGAATCGACCGCAGATCACGACACTTTGCTGCTCGATTCCGGCACGCCGCGGCCGATGGAGTGGTATGCGCTGCCGCCGGTCGGAGACGTCCCCGAATCGAGTAGTCGGATACTCGCGCGCAAGCCCCATTGATTTGCCACCATCGTAAAGACACTGGTGGGAGGGCCGATGGACGTCAGATCGACGGTGGGACGCACGGCAGGGATCGTGGCGCTCGCGTTAGCGGTAGGACTGGCGGCGGCCTGTAGCGGACAACAGGACCACACCGACCCGACGACGACGCACACCCCGACGACCGGGACGGTTCCGCTGCCGTCGACAACCACCACGACTACGACCACCGCGTACTCGGACCCGACGACGACCTCGGGTGTCGGGTTCACGCACCCGACGACCACACCGGCGACGACGACAACGGTCGCGCCCACGACGACGACCACCACCCCCACGACCACCACCACGACCCCGTCCGTGCCGGCGACACCGCCATCGTGAGCGACGAGACGAAGTCGCTCACCCAATCGGCTGAACGGTGGCTGAGCCTGGCGGCCTTGGTCGTGGCCCCGACATCACTGATCACCGGGTTGTGCTACTTCTACGGCCTACTGTTCATCCACGACCGACTGCACTACTTCGGTGTCGATCCGTCGACGCTGGGATACACGTCGGCGGACTACGCCGTCACCACCATCAGGGTGTTCTTCTTCGCCGTATTTCGCGTACTCATCGTGATGGCATTGCTCGTCGTGCTGACTGTGGGCGTTCGGCGTTGGGCCGCCTCAGCACGTCGAATTCCCTTGCTACGCAGCATCGCATGGCTGGCGACGGCCACAGGCGCGGCCGGGTTGATCGTCGCCGCGGTCTGGCTGACGTCCGAGTACAGCATGATCAACTGGGTCATCAAAGGTGCTCCGCCGATCTATATGGCAGGGCTGATCGTGGCGGGCATCGCGCTGCTCGTCGCAGGCTATTCGGTACTGGCCCTCACCGGTGGCGCCGGCAGCCTCGGCAGGCTGCCGAAGATCGCCGAACGAACGATGCTGGTGCTCGCGGTGATAACCACGGTGGGAGCCTTGTTCTGGGTGACGAAGATCTACGCGTCCGATCAGGGCAAGCAAGACGGGGCCTTCGCCGCGGGCAGACTGTGGGCCGCCGACGGTGAATTCACCGCAGTGCAACTCGACACCCCTGAGGTGCTGGGCATTCCGGCCTCGCTGGTCAAGAAGTCGACGCTGCCCGCAGAGGGCCCGCCGGCCGCGCCGGTCTATCGGTACCAATGCCTGCGCGTCCTGGAGGCGCACGGCGGTCGTTATGTGCTGGTACCGGCCCGGTGGTCGCGCGAGAACGGCTACGCCATCACCGTGACACCCGATGCGTCGCACCGCATCACCGGCGTGGTGAACTCGACGCCGGTGGCGAAAGGCGGCACCGTCGACCCGTACTGGCAATGCCCTGAGGTGGTGCGGGTCTTCCAGGCGCCTGATCTCGAAGCCGTCATGCTCAGCCCCGAGACCACCCAGACACTGGTGGAAGCAACGCACCTCAGCGTGAGCGGACCCGACACGATCACGCCTGCCCGCGACAACACCGCGCCCCCCAACGAGTGTGTCCTCGAAGATTTCGCGGAAAAGACACCGAGCGCCCGGGAACGGGAGTTCACCGGCGACGGCGCGTGGATACGCGAACGCGCGATGATCTTCCACAGCCCTACTCAGGCAGAGGAGTTCATGGCCGGCTCCATGGACCGCTGGAACGCTTGTGCGGGAACGACTGCCCCGGTGCACCGTCGCGGCGAGGCACAACCCCGCACCTTCGGAACCCTGGGAGTCCAGGAGAACATCCTGTCCGTGCCTGATTCGGCGCCGGCGAGCAGGGTTGCGGATTGCACGCAAGCGTTGACGGCCAAGTCCAACATCGTCATCGCGGTCGACGTCTGCGGCACCAAGGATCCCTCGCGCGCAGTCGCCGTGGCCTACGCCATGCGAAACCGGATACCCACTGATTAGGGCAGCGTGGCCGCCACCGCCCACAGCGCCGCCAGATCCTCCGGATCCGTGCGGATCGGACTGAGTGCTACGTCCGTCGCACCGGCGTCGAGATACCGCTGCAGCTGCGCGCGCACCTGCTCCGGTGACCCGACCGCTGCCAGCTCGGCGACACTGGAAACCTGTTCGCGGGCAATGACTTTCTGATACGACGGGATCGTCGCATAGAACGCGAGCCGTTCCGCGGCGGCGGCCCGAGCCGCATCGGCGTCAGAGTCGACGAGCGCAGGCACCATGGCCACCACGCGCGGTTGCGGCCGGCCGGCCGCAGCGGCCGCGGCCGTGATCGTCGGCACGATGAACTCCCCCACCGTGCGCGGCCCGGCCAGGTACGGCAGCGTCCCGTCGGCCAATTCACCGGTCACCCGAAGCGCTTTCGGCCCCATGGCCGCGACATACACCGGGACCGGAGTGCCGCCGGGGACGTGGACCGGCCACTCGGGGTTCGCGGTGAACTCGCTGCCGTGAAAGTCGACCGCACCCTCGTCGAGGATCGCCCGCAGCACCTGCAGGTGTTCGCGCAACCGGCCTACCGGGTTGCGCCACACCGTGCCGAATGCGCGCTGCTCGGGTGCATGCGAGCCGAGGCCGAGGCCCAACGTGAAGTTGCCGTGCGTGCCGGCCTGGGCAGTCTGCGCTGCGGACGCCACCACCAGGGGGTGACGCGGATTAAGTGGCACCACCGAGGTGCCGACACCTAGGCCGGGCACTGCGGATCCGATCAACGCCGCCAAGGTGATGGCGTCGACGTCGAATTGCTGGGCCACCCAGATCTGGCGGACCCCAGCGGCATAGGCGGTGCGGGCCTGCGAGATGGCGGCATCCACCACGTTGGGGGCGGACGGGTTGAGGGCGAGGATGACTCCGGTCGGCATACCGACACCAACCGCGACAGCAGTCGTGCCATTCCGTTTCGATCACGGTGCGCGATATCCGAGACGCTCACCGGTGTCGCGTTTTACTCATCACGCGCTGGCGCAACCGCTCGATGGCGACGTCGAGAACGACTGTCTTGGCGCGGTTGATGAGGAACTCCGGGATCGGCATCGCGAGGTCGACGATGACGTCGAACCGCACCCGCGTCCTGTCCACCTCGGGTGTCAGATTGTATTCGATGTGCTGCCCGCGCTGCTGCAGGTTGGGCTGGGCGTCCCAGACCATCCAGTAATCGCCCCAGTGGAATTCGAGAATTTCCTTGTCCGTGATCCCGAGCAGACGCATCGTCGCCTTGACGTGATGGGGCTTGCCGTCGGGATAGCGGTCGATGATCTTGACGCGCCGGTGCAACGCCGACCACGACGGGAGCGCGTCGACATCGGCGAGCACCTCCATGATCGCCTCCGGTGAGGCGTCGAAAACCGCCTCACGTGATGCCTGCACGGCCACGGCCCAAATCTAGCGAAGTCCGGCGCCCGATGTTGCGATTCGCTGGATTGCCGCGCGGCACGGATCAGTTGGGTTGCCGCGCAACGATCACGGGTACCGGGGACGATTGCACCACAGCGGAACTGACCGAACCCAGTAGCAATCCAGCGAACCCACCACGTCCACGATTGCCGACCACCACCAGCTGTGCGGTTTCGGCCTGGGCCAGCAGCTGCCGGGCCGGCTTGTCGGGCATGACCACGCGCCGCACCACCACGTCGGGATACCGCTCGCACCAACCGGCCAACTGCTCGGAAAGTGCGCGCTCGGCTTCGGCGCTCAGGTCTTCCCACTTCACGTCCGGGAATTCGAAGTTCAGGTCGGTCCAGGTGTGCACCACCACGAGCTCCACACCACGGCGCGATGCCTCGTCGAAGGCGAGCTCGGCGGCGAATGCCGAGGCGGGCGATCCGTCCACGCCGACCACCACCGGCCCGTTCGGCGGTTCGGTTTCGGGGATCACCGCCACCGCACCGTGCGCATGAGCCGCCAGGCTCGAGCTCACCGATCCGAGCAGCCGACGACTCCACTTGCTCAGACCGCGCGAACCGACCACCACCAGATCGGCGTTCCGCGAGTAGTCGATCAGGGTGGCCACCGCGTGCCCGGGTACCGCTTTGGCAATGATCCGCGGTTCCTGCTGGCCGGCGATGGCCTTGACCGCCACCCCGCGCGCGGCATCGAGAATTTCCCGACCACGCTGATCCTGATAGTCCCAATAGTCCTGGGGCAGTGCGACATCCAACCAGACCGGTGATGCGGCGCCCGGCAACGCGTATACCAGCGTGAGCCCGACACCCCGCAACACGGCGGCATGAGCCGCCCACGCCACCGCGGCATCCGACGACGGCGACCCGTCAACGCCGACCACGATGCCGTGCCGGACGTCATGTTCACTCATGTGAATCTCCTTCTCGCGCAGCCCGGCAGATCATCACCGGCACCGGGCTGTGGTGCAGCAGGTTGAGGCTGGTCGAACCCAGCAGTACCCCGGCCAGCGCGTTGCGACCCCGGGACCCGACCACCACGAGTCCCGCGTCGGTGACATGTTTCAGTAGCGCTTTCCCGGGCGAGTCGGGCTCGATGAAACATTTGGCGTCGACATCCGGGTGTCGTTTGTTGTGGACGTCGACGGTCTCGGTGAGGTCGGCCAATTCGGCGGATTCCACGCCATCCCAGTCGATCAGCAGCGGGATGGTGACGCCGGTTTCGGCCGGTGCTGCCAAGGACAACGAGCGCACGGCGTTGACGCCGAGCCCGAACCGGTCGGCGAATTCGAACCCGAGTTCCAGGGCGGCCTGCGCGGCGGGGCTGTCATCCACCCCGACGACGACACTGCCCTCACCCGGCGCCACGTTGTCTCCGCGGAAGGCGACCACCGGGCACGCCGCCCTGGTGGCCACCGACAGTGCTGTCGAGCCGAGCAGTAGCGCCGCGGCCGGAGTCACCTTCTTCCCGCCGAGGACCACCAGTCGCGCATCGGCACTGGCGTCGATCAACACCTGGTCGGCCGGTTCGTTGAACGAGACCGTGGACACCGAGAGCTCGGGCCAGTCGGCACGCACGGCCTCGTCGGCGGCCTTGAGGAACGCCTCGGCCATGTCGCGCTGATAGGACATCATCGCCGCGGTGAACGCGGCGGCGGTCTGGGTCAGATTGCGGCCGATCGACGGCAACGCGTGCACGATGCGCAGCGGTGCGCCGAACCGCTGCGCGACCGCGCCGGCCCACCGGGCCGCGTCCAGTGCGCCGTCGCTGCCGTCGATTCCGACCACTACGGGTGCGTTCGAAGGAGTCACACCTTCATGGTGGCGGCTGCGCGTCGCGATGGCCAGGGACCAAAGGCCTCGGGTCGTGTCAGGTCCAACCGACGTCGGCGATATCGGTGCTCGTCTGCGGGGGCCGCCCGGGCTCGCCCGACGGGGTTCGGGAGAACCGCGGGGCCGGAGCCGCCTGCGCGACCCCGTCGACGGTGACCAGGGTCGACCGGTCCAGCAGATGCTCACTCTCGGCGGCCTCACCCCAGGTGAGCACCGGTGTCACGCAGGCGTCGGTGCCGGCGAAGATCGCAGTCCACTCGTCGCGGGTCTTGGTGGCGAACCGCTCGGTGAAGATGGCCCGCATCTCGTCATACCGGGCCAGCTCGAACTGGCCGGGGATCTCGGCAGCATCCAGGCCGAGACCGGCGACCAGCTGGGCGAAGAACTGCGGCTCGATCGACCCGACCGCCATATAGCCGCCGTCGGAGGTCTCATACGTCCGGTAATAGGGAGCACCGCCGTCGAGCAGGAACGACTCGCGTTCGTCGCGCAGCGATCCGGTGGCCCGCATGGTCCACATCATCTGCGACAGCATGCTGACCCCGTCGACCATCGCCGCGTCGATCACCTGGCCCTTACCGGATTTCTCGCGCTCGTACAGTGCGGTGACGATGCCGATCACGACGAGCATCGACCCACCGCCGAAATCGGCGACGAGGTTGAGCGGGGCCACCGGTGGGCGGTCCCGGTAACCGATCGCCGAGAGGGCACCTGTCTGCGACAGATAGTTGATGTCGTGGCCGGCGGTAGTGGCCAACGGCCCGTCCTGGCCCCAGCCGGTGATGCGGGCGAAGACCAGCCGCGGGTTGACGGCCTCACATTCGGTCGGGCCGATGCCGAGACGCTCACAGGTACCGGGCCGGAAACAGTCCAACAGCACATCGGCTTTGGCGACCAGCTCCAGCAGCTTGCCCGGTTCGCTCTTCACATCGAGGTCGACGATGCGCTTACCCCGGTGCAACAGGTCGACGTTCTCAGCGGGCATGGTCAGGCCACCCGGCCGACGCACGCGCACCACGTCGGCGCCCAGGTCCGACAGCATCATCGCGGCGTGTGGCCCGGGGCCGATGCCGCCGAGTTCGATAACTCGCACTCCGGCGAGCGGTCCGGTGTTGGTCATGCGAGGCACACTAAGGGATGGCCGAAAACCTCTACACCGTCGGTGACTATCTGCTGGACCGCCTCGCCGAACTCGGGGTGACCGAGGTCTTCGGTGTGCCCGGCGACTATCAACTGGAATTCCTCGACCACATCCTGGCTCACCCGACGCTCCGCTGGGTGGGCGGTGCCAATGAACTCAACGCCGGCTATGCGGCCGATGGCTACGGGCGGCTGCGCGGCATGGCAGCCTTGGTCACCACTTTCGGGGTCGGTGAACTCAACGCACTGTTGGCGGCTGACACCGTCGGCCACGCCACCCTGATGTGGGGCAAGAGCCTGGTCGACGAGAGCTCACCCAACTACCTGGGTATCTACGCCGGTGCGGCCAGCGAGGATTCGGTACGCGAGGCGATCGAGGAAGCCCCGGTGCTGGTGACTGCGGGCGTGCTGTTCACCGACATGGTCAGCGGATTCTTCAGCCAACGCATCGACCCGGCCCGCACCATCGACATCGGGGCAAACCAGAGCACCGTGGCCGGACAGGTCTACGCCCCGCTGGACATGGCGGCTGCGCTCGACGCCGTCACCGCGATCCTCACCGAACGCGGCATCACCTCTCCGGCGCTGCCGCCGTTGCCCGCCCGGATCTCGGCCGACCCGCCCGCCCCCGATGTGGCGCTGACCCAGGAAGCCCTGTGGGACAGGCTTTCTGAGGCATTGACCCCGGGGAACGTGGTACTTGCCGACCAGGGCACGTCGTTCTACGGGATGGCCGGACACCGGCTGGCGTCGGGGGTGACGTTCATCGGTCAACCGCTGTGGGGCTCGATCGGGTACACACTGCCCGCTGCGCTCGGTGCCGGGCTTGCCGACCGAGACCGCCGCACAGTGCTGCTGATCGGGGACGGCGCCGCCCAGCTGACCATCCAGGAGCTGGGCACCTTCGGGCGCGAGGGCCTTTCCCCGGTCGTGGTGGTGGTCAACAACGACGGCTACACCGTTGAACGCGCGATCCACGGTGTCACAGCCGAATACAACGACATCACCGGCTGGCGCTGGACGGAACTGCCCGCCGCACTGGGTGTTCCCGATGCGCTCGCCTTTCGGGTCAGCACCTACGGCGAACTCGACGACGCGCTGACCCGCGCTGCGGCCACGCCCGATCGCATGGTGTTCATCGAAGTGATGCTCGGCCGCATGGACATCCCGCCGCTGCTGACCGAGTTGGCTCAGTCCGCCTCGGATGCCAATTCGAGCTGACGGTCCGATCAACCGGTGAATTCGAGTAGGTGACTACGCTATCCGCGGTCCCGCTCACCTGGGTGGAATAGCAGTTGGAACCGCTGACCTCACAGGGAGAGCTCCGATGCCCACAGAAATTTTCGCGAAAATCGGTGACATCAAAGGTGAATCGACCGACGCCAGACATCCGAACGAGATCGACGTGGTGTCGTTCTCGTGGGGCGTCGCCCACGCCGGGTCCACGGGCCCGGGCACCGGCGGCGGAGCCGGCAAGCCGACGTTTCAAGATCTGCTGATCGTCCACACCATCGACAGCGCCACCCCCGCGCTGCTGCTCACCTGCGCCACCGGTCGACATCTGCCGGAGGCGACGATCAGTCACCGCAAGGCGGGCAAGAACCAACAGGACTACCTGACGGTCAAGCTCTCCGATGTGACGATCACCGCCGTCACACAGGACGGCACAGAGGCCGAGCCGTACACCGAAACGGTCAGCCTGCGGTCCACCAAGGTTGATCTGCTCTACCGGGCCAGGCGCCCTGATGGATCCTTCGACGAGGGCCGGCGTTTCACCTTCGACGTGCGAACCAACCAGGCCGGCTGAGGCGGATCCCGAGCGATCAGCCTTTCTTTACTTTCAGCACCTGCTTGCGCAGCCCTTCGGTGGCGGTTTCGACGCCGCCCTTCATGGTCCGCTTCAGGATGAATCCCGGCAGTGGCACCGACAGGTCGATCGTGATGTCGAACCGGACCTTGGTCTTGTCCCCGTCGGGGGTCAGGGTGTAGCTGGCGTCCTGGGCCTTGAGCTGGCCGGCGCTCACCAGCGTCCAGCTGACCTTGTTCTCACTCCAGGTGTATTCGATCACCTGCTCATCGGTCAGCCCCGCGGCCTTGACCGTCATCTTGACCTGCTTGGGCCGGCCGTCGTCGTAGCTCTCGAGGATCTCGGCGCGCTGGTACTGCGGCGACCAGCTCGGCGTCGCCTCCACATCCGCCACCACGTCGAGGATCTCCTGTGGGGTTGCCTCGATGACTACTTCACGGGAATCACTGGTCGCCATGCGGTGAGGTTACTCGGGGCTACGCTCACGGATATGAGCAATGCCGTCGATCCCACTGCTCGGCCCAGCGGAACCGGATGTGTGGAGTGCACCGCGGCAGGTGGCTGGTGGGTGCATCTGCGGCGCTGCGCGGCGTGCGGACACATCGGTTGCTGTGATGATTCGTTGGCCCGTCACGCGTCGGCGCATTGGCGCGAAACCGGACATCCGGTCATCCGCTCGTTCGAGCCGGGTGAGAGCTGGTTCTGGAACTTCGAAACCAATGACTACGCCACGGGCCCCGAGCTGGCGTCGCCGCAGCATCATCCGATCGATCAGCCGGTGCCCGGACCGAAGGGCCGGGTACCCAGGGACTGGGCCGAACAGCTGCGCAACCGCTAGCTGACCGGCATCAGCATGGCGGTGCACGCCTGCACCGCGTCCTCCGTGATCTCCCCCACCTGACCACCGCTTTCCACGGTCATCGCGGTGAGCTCGCGCAGTCCACCGATGATCATGATGATGCGGCGCCGGGAGACCGAGATTCCGGCCGAGCGGAACGCTTCGGTATTCGTCATGGCCTGCACCATCACGATGAATTTCTCCATCGACTCACGCTGCAGTGCACGTGCCGCGGTACCCAACGTCGGCAGATCGCGAATCCAGGCCAACATCAGCGCCGGGTGGGCCTCATACGAGGCGATCCACGCTTCGACGGCCTGCCGGACCTGAGTCTGCCAGGGCACGTCCTGGTCGACGGCGACCGCGATAGACCGCACATGCTTGGCGTTGATGCTGGTGAGCAGTGCCACGAAGCACTCTTCACGGCTGGCGAAGTGCTCGTAGAAGGTGCGGCGCGAAGTCTTGGCCCGGCGCACGATGTCGGCGACGGTGGTGTTCTGATAGCCATCCTCGATGATCGACTCGATCATGGCGGCGAGCAGACGCGACCGGAACGTGCTCTTGTCGGCCTCAACCGACGTAGTGGGACTGTTCATCTCGGGCAGTCATGGTAATGCTGTTCAGCGCCTCACGGTGGGGCTGTGACCAACGATCGATCGAGCGCCCGCATTGGCCGCCGGCGGCCGGTTCTGCTTGAAACTCAGACAGACCCCCAGGTTGCCGCCCACGCACGGGACCCCGTTGACCGTAGGCGCCGGGCCGCCAGATCGATTGCCGGTCGGGTCGAAGGCCGCCGGCTCAGCACTGACCGACGGTGCGAGGACCACCGCCAATGCGCACAGACCGATGACCATCCGGTGCATACCTGCAGCGTAACGCCGTTGATCAGCCGATCGGCGTCAACGGGCTCAGCACATCGCGCACGAACTGGGCAATGTTCACCGACGGATTGCCGTCAGGGAAGCTCACTGTGGCCAGCACGTTGCCGCCGGCATCGGCGAAATTCTGGTCAGCGCGGCCCTGATGCGTCGAGGAGGTCACCACGATGATGCCGGTGGCGCCCGCCTTCTTCGCCAGCGGCACCGAGAACTGCGCGTTCTGCACAGTGCTGTTGGCCCGGTCCTCGACGATGATGCGGCTGGGCGGAAGGCCGAGCATGACAAGCAGATTGCGCATCTGTGCGGCCTCGGTCTGACCGTTCCGCGGGTTTCCACCGGTGACGATGACCGGGGCCTGCGGGAACGCCTGCGCGATCGCGAGGCCGGTGAGGGTGCGGTGGTACAGGATGGCCCGCATCGAGCCGTCGGGCTTCAGGCCGTAGCCGAGGATGACGATGGCGGGCTTGGTGAAGTCCTTGCCGGCCACCGGCGGGACGGCGTGCGCGCTCACCGGGCTGACGGTCAGGGTGAGCGCGCACGCCAGCGCCGCCACGAGAAGCCTCAGGCAGTTGCGCATACTCACCCCCGAACAGCTGCGACACCTGTGAATGTCGTTGCCAGTGGGGTCGATGTTACCGATCTGGCGGATGTGGCATCAGCGCCAGTCGATCTGCACCCCGCTGCGGCCGTATTCCTCAGACAACCGCCACCAAGCCCTCACCACCTTCTGTTTCCCGGCGTGCACGCTGGCTGGTCCAGCGGGGCAGCGCCCTGGGTCTCGCCCGAAAGTTGTGACCGGTAAGGGGCTTTGACGCGAGCAAGGTGATGCAGAACCGAACACCAGGAGGTGATGTGATGCCGATCGAGGACCTGATTGAGCGGTATGTCGAGGCGATAACCGCGCTGGGCTACGGATATCTGGCCGCATTGGCGACGACGATCGTCTTCGCGGTGGCCTGGCGGGCCGCCACCACTCCGCGGCGACGCGCGGTTACCGAACCGATCAGCGTGATCGAGCTGGCGTTCCTGCGTTCGGACATCGCCCCGGTGGTGACCTCACTGGCCGGCCTGCGCGCCAGTGGACGGGTCACCGCGGACGGACGGGTGGATCGGGACGCGAGCGGTCCGGAGACCGACCGGTTCACCGCGCGGGTACTCGAACGTGTCACCGCTGACCCTCAGCACACCGTGCCGGGCCTGTACACCGAGTCCAGCGAAGACCTCGCAGCGCTGGAAGAGCAGCTGAGCCGGCGCGGCCTGGTGCGGACCAGCGCCGAACGCGCCCGCATGCGCTGGGGCGCGGCACCGTCGATCATGGTGATGGCGCTCGGCGTCGGCTACAGCGTGTACCTGGCCACCCAGTTGACCGAACACCCCGTCTACACGGTGACACTCATGGCGATAGTGACCGCCACCGTGTTGTACGGGACACTGGTGCTGCCGCACCTGCTGGGGGCGAATCGCCTGACCCGCGCCGGCCGTCGCTTGCTCGCCTCCCGGCAGCATGAAATGGCTTATCTGGAGCCGGCGAAGAAACCCGCCTTCGACACGTACGGTCCCGCGGCGGTGGCGATGTCGGTCGCCCTGTTCGGCACCGGTGCGCTGTGGGCCATCGACGCCGACTACTCGACCTCGGTTCAGCTGGCCGGGAGCTCATCGGGCGGCGCCGACGGCGGCGGCTGCGGGGCTTCCTGCGGCGGCGACGGTGGCGGCGGGTGCAGCGGCTGCGGAGGCTGTGGCGGATGCGGGGGTTGCGGCGGATGAGCATCACAAGCCGTACCGTGCCCGCTCTCGGCGATCTGGGCATCGGCTGGCGACGCGAGATCGCCGGCGTGATCGACGATCTGCGCCCCGGGTTCTGCGAGGTGATCGCCGAGTCGATCCCGCTCCGTCACCGCCGGGCCCGGCCAGAGCCGGCGCTGGCCGGTCTGGTCGCCCGCGGTGTCCCCGTGATACCGCACGGCGTCGCACTCTCGCTGGGCGGCACAGAACCCGTGCAGCCCAAGCGAGTACGCCGGCTGGCGGCCTGTGCCCGGGCGCTTGGCGCTCCGGTGGTCAGCGAGCACATCGCCTTCGTCCGGGCCGGCGGGGTCGAGGCCGGACACCTGCTGCCGGTGCCGCGCACTCGGGAGGCCCTCGACGTGCTGGCGGCCAACATCGAGCGCACCCGGCGGGAGCTGCCGGTGCCGCTGGCCCTGGAGAACATCGCTTCCTTCGTGGAGTGGCCGGAGTCGGATCTCAGCGAGTCGGAGTTCCTCACCGAGTTGGTGGAACGCACCGGGGTGCTCCTGGTTCTCGACGTGGCCAATGTGTATGCCAATGCGCGTAATCGTGGGCGAGATCCGCTGCGGGAGTTGGCGCGTCTGCCGGTCGAGCAGGTCGCCTACAGTCACGTCGCGGGCGGGCGAGAAGGCGAGGACTTCTATCACGACACCCACACCGATCGGACGCCACCGGAGGTGCTCGACCTGGTCACCGCGCTGCGCGAGCGAACGGACACCCCGGTCATGTTGGAGCGCGACGGTCGGTTCCCTCCTGCCGCAGAGCTTTTCGACGAGTTGGACGCGATCGCGGCGGCCGCGGGAGCCGCCCCGATCACCACCGACGCACGAGAGGTATGGGTATGACGGCAACGTTGGCGCAACGGCAGCAGGCGTTGGTGCGGGCGCTGGTGGCGGGCGGACCGGTACCAGCGGGATTCGACCCGGCCGCCGTGGCCGCCGCCGGAGAGGTGTGCCGCCACAAACGGGACGCACACTCCGCGGCGGTTACCCGTCGACGCCGGTGGTACCGCGCATGGCGGTGAGTTACCCGGCAAGACCGGCCCGCATGACACGATGGTGCGATGGGTGACTGGACAAGGACAAGGTTTCTCGGTGCGCTGAAAGCAGCCGGAGCGGCTTCGATGGTGGCCGCGGCGGCCGTGCTGGGCACCGGTGCCGCGCAGGCGGATCCGGCCCCGTTCGAGCCGCCGCGACTCGTCCCCGCCGATGGCGCGACCGTCGGTGTGGCCCAGCCGATCATCATCAACTTCCCCGGGCCCGTCGATGATGCCGGTGCCACCGAGAACGCCATCCACATCTCGTCCGTCCCGGAAGTGCCCGGCAAGTTCTACTGGATCACGCCCACGCAGCTGCGCTGGCGTCCGCTGAGCTTCTGGCCCGCCCACACCACGGTCACCGTCGATGCTGGCGGGGTGATGTCCAACTTCACCATCGGAGACGCACTGGTGGCCACCGCCAACGACGCCACCCACCAAATGACCGTGACCCGCAACGGGGCCGTGGTGAAAACCATCCCGATGTCGATGGGCATGGCCTCGGGCGGCCACCAGACGCCGAACGGCACGTTCTACGTCCAGGAGAAAATGCCCTCGGTGGTGATGGATTCGTCCACCTACGGTGTCCCGGTCAACTCGCCGAACGGATACAAGCTGACCGTCGATCTGGCCGTCCGGTTCGACGACAGCGGCGACTTCGTCCACAGCGCGCCGTGGTCGGTGTCCGATCAGGGCAAGCGCAACGTCAGCCATGGTTGCATCAACATCAGCCCGGCCAACGCCCAGTGGTTCTTCGACAACGTCAAGGCCGGCGATCCCATCATCGTGCAGAACTCCGGCGGCGGCGCCTACCCTCGGTACGACGGCTCCAACGACTGGCAGATCTAGGTTTCGAGAAGCGCCACGACCGTTCCGATGATCGTCGTCAGCGGTCAATTGCAGCCGGTCGCCTACCGCGTGAGGGCCTCCGAGCGCCAGGCCGGTCGCGTCTAGCCGATGAGGCACGCACGCAGTCTGACACCGCGGTCACAGACGCCACCACGCCGTAGCCTCGACGCATGGAGCACCGGATCTTCGGCACCGCCGTCGCCGCGGTGTACCCGCACTATCTGGCGAAGGTGCAGCGCAAGGGCCGCACCCAGGCCGAACTCGACGAGGCCATCTGCTGGCTCACCGGGTTCGACGAGACGACGTTGCAGCACCACCTCGAGGACGAGACGACATTCGCGGAGTTCTTCGCCGACGCCTCGCTGAACCCGAACGTCTCGATGATCACCGGCGTCGTGTGCGGGGTAAAGGTGCAGGAGGTCGAGGATCCGCTGATGCGCAAGATCCGCTACCTGGACAAGCTCGTCGACGAGCTGGCACGCGGCAAGCCGATGAACAAGGTGCTGCGCACGGCACAGCCCGGCGCCTAGGCGATCAAATCCCGAATGGGTCGCTCTCGTCGGTTGCCCAGGCGGAGTTCGGGACGGGCACGGGTTGAGCTTGGGGTTCATGCGGACGACCCGCGAACTATCCGCTGACTGCTACCGCTTGCTTCAGAACTTCCTCGCCGCGCGCAGCTGCGCATTGAACCAGGCCCGCCTCCCCGCGACGGTCTGGCCTTGCTTCGACACTTCCTGGAAAAGAGGCTCACCTGCGGCGGCCGCGGCGCGGAACTCATCCTCGGTGTACTCGACGATTCGGCCGTCGTTTCCGGTCCACGCGGTGACCAGCCGGGCAAGTTCGGTCAACCGCTGGTCCCACGCATCGTCGTCCCCGGAATCGCCACGGCGGACCAAGAACAGGTCGATGTCGCTGTCGAGCTTCATGTGCCCGGTCGACGCGGAGCCGAACACCGCGGCGTACTTGAGATCCTCGCCCCACTTGTCGTCGAAGTGCTCTTCCAGTCTGCTGAGGAACGTGGAGTTCAGCCGCGACAGCATCCTGATGGGCTCGGCCGCGAGGTGCTCGGCATTGAGGCGGTAAGTGTGGGTTCTACCCACCTCGTCGTGCAGCACCACGCCCTGCGCGGTGAGCCGGTTGAGTACCTTGCGGATGCCTTCCCCCGACGCCTTGGTGAGGATGCGCTGGACCTGGCTGATCGTGAACGTGACGTCTGCACTCGCCAGGACAGTAAGCACGTCGCCGTCGAGCGTCGGCGTCACCGTTGCGAACGGCTTGTTCAGCTGCATGACCCGCATCCTTCTCTAACTAAAGTTAGAGTAACACAACTATAGTTGGAGTAGGTTGAGTGGCAATCCGCCTGCCATGCCACGTACAGCCGATGTGTCACATATCGGATTCGGGCTTCCGAGCAACATGCTCTGCAAACAGAAAAACCCACCGTCGCCAGTGGGTTCTCTCAGTGGCCAGGGCCGGGATCGAACCGGCGACCTTCCGCTTTTCAGGCGGACGGGATAGCCACTGACCTGCGGTTTATTTGATTCTGTGCGTCGTATGCGCCGCGTTGAGCTGCGCTGACGTATTCAGCCTGTCCGACGAACGGACGTAAACCGGACACGGTGCTTGCACTCCTGACCAGGAGCTTCGGCGCTGCCGCTTGCGTAATGGGCGGCGTCGGGGCCTCCGGGGAGCAGGCATCCCGATGCCCAGATTCGCATCGTCATCCCCCGACTCGACATCGCTTTGCGGCTCGGCGTCCGCACCTGCCGGCCCGGTACCAAGGCCCGGTTCTCCGGGTGCCTCGGTGGACGGGAGGTCGCGAGCGCCCGAGGCCGCCAGGCCGCAGGGCGGGAGAGCGCCAGCGGTCGGCAGTACGTCGACCGAGGCATCCGACCTCAACCCGGCCGCGGCCGGCGGGCTTGTTATATGTGCCGAAAATGTCCGCGCGCCGATTAGCGACGGGATCGCGAAGGGCGAGCTGCGGGCGATCGACGCGTTGCACCTTCGGTTCCCGACGCCCGAGATGGTCGCCGCGGCTGCGGCAATGTCCGAACCCGTGGCCCCGTGGGCGTCTGGTTGTGAGCGTCGCGGCGTCGAACCTGAATCCGGCCGGTTTCGCGTTTTCATCGGTCCTGGTGTCGTGCGGCTCGGGTGGACCAATCCTGTCCGGGCCGAGAAGGCCGCCGAACGGGGCCTTGCGCATCACCAACGTGATGTTGACGACGCCGAGTTTCGAGTCAAGGGCGGTCTCGCTGCCGGGCACGGTGATCGGGCCGTCGGGTCTTCGATCCGACGGAGTCTTACGGCAAGCGACCCTTCTGGTACCGGGGGTGTTATCGCCGAGTGGTCCCGAAAATCACGGTCGGCGATGTGCCGCACCTTCGCCGAACTCGACTACACACCGCTGGTGGAATCTGGGCGCGTTCCGGCGATGGTGACACTCACCTACCCCGGCGACTGGGAAGTGGTCGCACCCGATGGAGCCAGCGTGAAACGGCACATGGTGTTGTGGCGCAAACGGTTTCAACGCGAGTACAGCGAGCCGGCTCGATACATCTGGAAGCTGGAATTCCAGCGGCGCGGTGCTCCGCACATTCATCTGTGGATGACGCCGCCGATCTCGCCAGGACGATCAGGCAGGGGCTTCGCTCAATGGCTTTCCGAGACGTGGGCACATGTCGTCGACCACCCTGACGCCGAGCAGAAAGCGCGGCACCGGCTCGCTGGCACCGCTATCGACGTGCGCAACGGACTGAGAGCCCGCGACCCGAAACGGTTGGCGATCTACTTCACCAAGCACTCGTCACCAAATCTGAATGGCGACAAGGAGTATCAGCATGTCGTTCCCGAACTGTGGCGACAGCCGGGCCGCGGCCCTGGCCGATTCTGGGGCGTGTACGGACTCAAGAAGGCCGTCACCGTCGTCGAGGTCACTCAGGACGCATACCTGGCCGCGCGCCGGATCGTGCGGCGGTGGTCACGCAGCCAGGCGGTGTACGGCGACGTTACGCAACGGTTCCCGACCGCCGTCGTGCCGCGAACAGCCAACCGTGTCGTGGTCCGCGTCGAGCGCACGACCGGAAAGGTTCGATACCGAAGGGTCCGGCGCCGACGAACGTTATGCGACCAAGGCGGGCTCAACGGCGGCTACGCGCTAGTCAACGACGGACCATCGTTCGCCGCCCAGCTCGCGACCGCCCTATTTGGTGCTGCTACGACGGCTCGCCCGTCGCCTCAGCGCGGGATGTGCGTGTGATTGCGCATGACCTCGGTGGCAGCTTGCGTTGCTCCGCTGGCCCCCTGAAACGCGCGTTTGGCGCCGTCGAACGCCTTCGATACCTCAAGCCAATGATCGAGGTCGATCATTGACCGGTCCAGCTTGCCCGACAGCGATTGGACAATGTCGGCGATTTGCCAGCCCATGCATGCGAGCCGATTGACAATGTGATTGACCACCGCAGGATCGCTCACGCGGGTTCCGAAGTCATCGATATCGGTGGCCAACGTGCACGTTTTCGAAAACAGACGTTCGGATAATGCGACAAAGGGTGCCGCGTCGCCCCATCGGGGGAAGTCAGGCACGCCTGGTTCGAGGTGTCCGCTCGGAGCTGTAGGCCAAAGTTGTTCATCCATGGTCCAACCGTATGGACGCAAGTACGCATCTAGCACCGCCCAGCGGATAAATTTCCTGACGACACCGGCGGGACTGTCGGTACCGGTGGCTACTTTCGATGCAGGGCGCCGCGACGTGCGGGCTCACGGCTGGAGGTGGAACATGGAACCCGTCACGATGGTCGCGGCGGCAGTCGCGATCGGAGCATCCGAGGGTGCACGCGAAACAACAAAAAAGGTGATCGGTGACGCCTACGCGGCGCTGCGGAATTGGATCACGAACAAGTACAGCTCGGTGACCGCGGAGGTTGCCGGCCTCGAACAGGAACCCGATGAGGAACTCCGCCGCGCGCTGTTGGCGAAGAAGCTCACCGCGGCGGGGGCCGCCGAGGACTCGGAACTTCATCAGTTGGCGCAGGGGCTCCTGGCCGCCGTCGAGGAGCAGGACCCCGGCCTTCCAACAACGGTCGGCGTAGCCCTACGGAGGGCGTCGGTCGGCGGCGACATCGAAGTCGTGAACGTCTCCGTAGACGGCGGGAGCGGTGTAATCGCCGAGGACATTGTGGCGGACGGGTCGGTCCGGATCGGTGGAGTGTCGGCTCGCGCCCCTCAGGAGCCGCCCCACCCTCCACAGGCGCGGGAGCGGTAGACGGTTCGTCTGCTCCCGCGCAGTCCTTCGCCTCTTCGCAGCGCAACGTCAACGCCGGCCGCGACATCATCACCCACGTCAACTACGGGGCGCCCACGGAGGCCGGCAACAGCGGCGGTCGCATCCGTGCAGTGACCGTGTCGATTGAAGCGCTGCCGATCGGCACGAATCTCTGGGCCGTGAAGGTGAACAACGGCACCTCCGGCCCCATCACCGATCTCGATGTCGACGTGTACACGGTGGAGGACGACGGCGACCGTTCTTCAGACCGGTGCCGACCGGCGAAGGGGAACATCTCCATGCGGCAGCTTGTGCACGATGTGCTGTCAGAGGGCTTGAGTGGAGGTCTCGACGCGATCGGGCAGCGGGCTCAGTCGATGTACTCGGGAATGCCGCCTGGGTTCGGATTCGGTTCACAGATGTCGCAGCTGGGTCGACTGGGGAGCTTCGGTCCCATGTTGTCCGGCCAGTTCATGAACTCGCCGCAGGGTTCCCAGGTGCTCCAACACATGCAGCAACAGATGGTCGACAGGTTCCCGCAGGTTATCCCCGCCGGCCAGTCGGCGGGTGTGCTGTACGTGGTCGACGGCGACGCCGAGGTGCGCGCCGACATCCAGTTCGCCGACGAGGTGGGAGCGCTCTGGCGCCGCGCGTTCGGCGAGTCGCCGGAACCGGTACTCGAAGAGGAGTAAGTACATGATCCATTCCGCCGAGCAGCTCCATGCACTCGTCGCCGCTTGCGAGCAGTTCCGCGGCTCCGAAGCCCCTGATGGCTACCGCGACGGCCTCGCCCTCTGCGTGATCGACAGCGTGCAGTCCACGGGCGTCACATACAGCAGCGTGGAGAACGTCGTCGCCAGATACCGCGCCTACCGCCGCGAGCAGGGCGGGGATCCGAATCGCGATGGTGCAGTCGAGTTGCTGGCCATCTTCGACGAGCTAGACGGGCCGGAGGGATGGGCGAAGAAGATCGGCAACAGCAACCGGACCTCCACCCGCGGCGGGGTGCTCAAGTCCGAGGCGATCCGCGATGCGGCCCGCGTGCTCGACGCCGCGGGGATCAGCGACAGCGCCGGACTTCGGGATGCGGCCGAGGACGGGTCGCCGATGGATCAGGTAAGCACGGCATGGTGCGCGGTCAAGGGGCAACGCAGCGGGATCACGTGGCACTACATGCTGATGCTTGCCGGCATCCCGGGCGTGAAGCCCGACCGGATGATCTGCCGGTTCATCGCTGACTCCTTGGAGCTGCCCCGGCGCGGTGTTACGCCGACCTTCGCGCTGGAAATCCTGACCGCCGCGGCGAAGGAGATGGGCATGTCGCCGACCGATCTCGATCATGCTGTGTGGCAGTTCCAGCGGATCCGGAAGTAGAACTTCGTCGGCCCTCGTGGCATCCGGGCAGGTGGCTACGTAGATCGATCGGCCACCGTGTTATCGGTTGCGGGTGGGTGGTACCCGTGACGAGAGTAGTGTCCGGAGTCGGGGCCGTCGCGCTAGCCATCCCGCCGCCGGGTTAACTTCTGGGCGAGCGCCAGTTGGACGAACAGTTGACCAACCAAGGTCGGAGGAGGTCACGTGAATCCGCCTTCTGACGGACCCAGCCATTCTGCCTCCGCGTCTGCACTGGGGTACCTCCACCAAACCCGCTGGGGGCTTCTCGAACTCCTCCGGTCGAGGTCGGACGATCCGACTCGCAGCCTGACGATGGAGATGTACGACGACGTCGCCTGGGACGAAGCAGGAACCCCCACGGACCTCAAGCAGCTGAAGCTGCACATCGGGTCGGCTCCTCCGAATCTCACCGATGCGTCGACCGATCTGTGGCGCACACTACGGGTGTGGATGGACGGCTCCTCGCCGGGCGATCCGTACGGCCCGGTGTTGAGCTTGATCACCACAAGCAGTGTGGGTGTGGACTCAGCCGCTTCATACCTTCGGACGGTCAACAGGGACCCCACGAAGGCGTTGGCCAAGCTGGAAGAGACCGCCCGCACGTCCACGTCGAAAGAAACCGAGACCTCGCGCAGCCAGTTCCTCGCGTTGAGTTCCGCGAACCGCGCGGCGTTCATTGAACGTGTCTACGTCATCGACCAGTCGCCGGATTTGGATGGCGTCGACGAAGAAGTCGCCCTGACTCTCAGATGGCTAGCGCCCAGCGAGCACTTTGACACGTTCATGGACCAGGTGTGGGGATGGTGGAGCCGTACATCGCTGAGGATGCTTCAGGGGCAGCGTGGACCTGTAACCGTCGCCGAGGCGCAATCGGCACTCGAACGCATTCGTGACGGCTACTCCAGGGAGAACCTCCCGATGCTGGTCGAAGCCGATGAATTGCAGATCGACCCGTCTTCGCATCACGACAGGACGTACGTCAAGCAGTTGAAGTTGCTGCAGGTGAGACCTCGGCCGATCGAGAAGGCGATCATCGACTACCAGCGTGCCTACCTTCAGGAAACTCGGTGGCTGGACCGGCACCTGGTCGACCTAGAAGAACTCGACAAGTTCACCGAACGCCTCGTTGACGAGTGGGAGCGCGCTTATGACCACATGTGCGACCAACTCCCTGATGACGCCAGCGAAGACGATAAGAGGGCCGCCGGACGTTCCTTGTTGCACTCGCTGTGCAACGAGTCTGCGCTCACTATCCGGGTGCGTTTTCAAGAACAGTTCCACGCTCGCGGCCGGAGACATGCTCTCGCGGACAACCGGACAATCGGCTGGTATCCGAACTTTGAGGAACATCTCGAAGAAGTGCTCCTTAAGACCAGCTAGTCAGTCTCAATAGACGTATCTGCCGGTCGACACGCCTTCGGGTGCGTCAACTTGGCGGGAGTGGCCACCCCGCATGACAGGATCGTCTGTTATGCAGCAGTGGAGCAGACGAAACCCGGCGGTGGCAGATTTGCTGAACCCCGCACTTGTGGCGACGGTGGTCTCCTCCGCCGCGGTCCAGTACGAGAGCAGCGCCGCCGGGCCGATGCCCTTCGAGCTCTCGTTTCTGCTCACCCCGCTGGTCTTGCATCGGGACACTCGTCTATCGCTTCCTCAGCGCACCAACTCTCATCTCACCAAGTGGGTCTCAGACCATGCGGTGCTTGCCGCAGGGTTCGGTGCCCGCGCGAAGTCCCTAGTCGAGCCGACCAGGGAAGGCCTCCGTTTCGGAGTCCGAGAAGGTGCCATCGTTTTCGATGGCGCAACGATCACCGGTTACATGGGTTCTAAGCGCCCGGCACGAATCGGGGATGTTGCTGATGTCGTGAAGAAAGCGGGATTCGTCGGCAGGTGGTTCACAAAGCTTGACTCGCCTGCCACCGCATTCGCTCTTCTCGGCGTCACGGTCTAGGCCATGCAGTTACTCGGATTGGCGCTATACGCACATGACGGACGTCGGCGAGACGTTCGATTCCGCCCGGGCCGGTTGAACATCGTGACCGGCGAGTCGAAGACGGGGAAGAGTGCACTCCTGACCATCACCGAGTTCTGCCTTGGACGGGCGAAGTTCCTGGTGCCGGCCGGTCCGATCACAGACCACGTCGCGTGGTACGGATCGCTGTGGCAGGTCACCGACGACCCGAACGGGCCCCGTGCTTTCGTGGGCCGGCCCGCGCCGCCTAAGGGGCAAGCGTCGGTGAGCCGAGCCATGCTGGCTTTTGGAGGGCATGAGCTCGACTTCTTCGATTTCGAAGATCTCATCGAGAATACGGATGCGGACGGTGTTCGCCGTGAACTCGGTCGGCGCATTGGGATCGTGGAGAATGTGATCGAGTCTCGTGGACCAGGTGTCAGCCAGGCGCCGTTCGAGGCTGGCCTGGGGCACGCCGCGCTGCTGTGCTTCCAAGATCAGGGAGAGATCGCGAGCCAGAGCCTGCTGTTTCATCGGCAAAGCGAACATGCCGTCGCGCAGCACCTCAAGGACACCATCCCCTACTTCCTCGGGGCGCTGCCCGCGGACGCCGCGGCGTTGAGGGCGGCACTTCGTGACGCGATCCGCGCCCATCGGCGCGCAGAGCAGCGACTGTTGGCCGCCGAGCAAGAGGCCGAGACAGCTGACGCCACCCTGCGTGGACTCCTGGCCGAGGCATACGCGGCGGGCCTCACAGCAGAGAATGGACTCACGGAGGGGGCACACATCGTTGCCGCCTTGCGCGAGGCGCTCCACGCAGCGCGAACCGAGCCCGAAACGGCGGACCAAGCGGTAGGCACGGACGCCGACGATGTCGCGCTCCAAGACCGCCGGCGGGACCTGCTGCGCCGACGCGGTGAGCTCCGCGACGATCTAGAAGCAGTGATGGACAGCAGGGCGCTGCTGCTCGAGCGGGCCGAATCCGAACGCGACTTCGAGACTGCCGTTGAATTACACGCCGGACGCTTGACGAGTCTTGAATTGCTACCGCCGCAGCAATACCGCGGGGAGACCGGCAGTGAGACTGATCAGGCGGCGGGAGCCTGCCCTCTGTGTTCCAGCGAGCTCGTTCACCCTGACCCGACGCCGTCGGCCCTTGCTGAGCGGCTGCAGGCTCTTCGCGGCGAGCTGGACCTTCTTGATGCTGCCCCAGAATCCCGCCGCAGGGTCCTCACGGAGCTTGAAGGCGAGGCGAACCGACTACGTCAGGAACTGATAGCGGTGGGCGCCGCGGTCGAGGCCCTCAACTCGGCTGACGAAGCGATGCGTGCACAACGCGACGCGATCGCGACCAGGAACTACACGCGCGGTCGCATCGAGGCGTTGTTGGGGGTGGTGACTTCCAGCACTGGCGAATCGCTTGACCGACTCCGGAGGAGTGTCGAAGGGGCCGCGGAACGGGTTGCCCAACTCCAGGCGGAACTCGACCCCGAAGCTGATCGCGAACAGCTCACTTCGCGCCTCAACATCGTCGGCAGGACGATGACTGAACTCGCCGAGCAGCTGGGGCTGGAGCACGTGGAGGAAGGTGTCCGACTCGACCTTGCGAACCTCACCGTCGTGACCGATACCAACACCGGACCGCTACCCCTCGTGCGAATCGGAAGCGGGGCAAACTGGGTCGGATACCACCTCGCTACACACCTTGCGCTGCACAAGTACTTCACCGAGAACGCGCGGCCGGTGCCGCGATTCTTGATGATCGATCAGCCGACCCAGGCGTTCTATCCATCGGACGTCGAGAAGAACGCAGGAACGGTCAACGACGCTGACCGCGAAGCCGTGCTCGCGATGTTCAGAGCGATGAGGGACGTTGCCGAAGCGCTGGCCCCGAACATGCAGATCATCGTCAGCGACCACGCGAATCTCGTCGACGAGGAGTGGTTCCAGGACTCGGTCGAGCACATCTGGCGTGGTGGCGAGGCTTTGGTGCCGGTGGAGTGGATGCACGACGCTGAGCCGTGAGTTTGCCACCGCGCGGCGAGCCGCCATATAGCTGAGGCCACCCATGGCTGCAGCGCGCACCGCGAGGTCTATTCGCCGCCACTGCATCCGCCGCGGCGCCGGTGGATGCAACGGTGACCCGTCAGTGCACTACCCGAACCCGTCGAGGTGTGCAGACCCTCATCGACACTAACCGTCGCATGTGCGAAAATCCCACATATGGATGGGAAGGTACTCGGTGAGCGTATCGCCCAAGCGCGCGGCGACCTCAACATCACGCAGGAACACCTCGCCAACCGTATCGGTATCGAACGCACCGCTCTGGGCCGAATTGAGAAGGGCGAGCGCAAGGTATCCGCCGTGGAGTTAGTCAACCTTGCTTCGGCGCTGGAAGTTCCGCTGGCGTGGTTCGTGCGTGACCCACTGCCCGCTGTTGTGAGCCGCCGTACCGACGCTGCCCCCTCTCACGAGGTGACCGCTCGTTTGGACCGTCAACTGGAACTATTCTCTGGCGACGTCGCGTCGCAGCTCACCTCCGGCGTGATCACTCCGGCTACCGACAAGCCTTCTTGGCGTACGCCAAGAACCCACCCCGAGGCTGAGCGGACGGCACTAGAGGTCCGCTCCTATCTTGGTCTGGATAACGGGCCTTTACTCGGCTTAGCGGCTATCGCCGAGCGGTTCGGCCTCTATTCGTGCTCCCTGGCACTGGGCAATGGCGGAGCTGACGGCGCTCTCGTCGAGGTTGCCGAGGGTGTCGCTGCTGCGGTAATCGACGGGGACGCCCGGCCTGGGCGCCGGCGCATGTCGCTGGCACACGAGCTTGGGCACTGGCTGTTCGGTGACCCGTACGATCTCGGCGCTGATGACGTGGAGAAGATGATCAACTCCTTCGCGACGTACTTTTTGGCTCCCCGCTCGGGAGTCACCACGTTGTGGAACCAGCACCTTGGCGACTCTGTACGTGACCGGACGATACGCGTCGCCGCAGCGTTCAGAATGTCGTGGTCGGCGGTGATCTTGCACTTGCGGAACCTGGCCCTGATCAACGAGGGTGAATTCCGCTCGCTGGACGGCCGTATACCCGTATCCGGGGAGTTCGCCAAGCTAGGCATCACCCTAGATACCGAGGAGTTGAAGGCGCCATCGTTGTCACCGGGCATCACCGCGGCCATAGTCGAGGCTTACGTGGACCGACGTGTGTCTGCAGCGCGGGTGGTGGAACTCCTTCGCGGCAGCCTTGAAACGGATGATCTTCCCGAACAGCGTGTGGAGTCTGCCGCCGATTACGCGAGCCTGTGACGGGCGCCGACGAGACCCGCTGGGTGATGGACACGCCTACCTTCACCCACTTCTGCCGTGCAAAACGTGAGGACGTACTGCACCGACTCGCCCCGCAGGGACTGATTCTCATTCCTGACACCGTCGATGTGGAGATCGGGCGTGGCAGGGAGCTCGGCTACGACCTCCCCGACATTGACAGTCTTCCGTGGGTGGAACGTGGCATCCTCACAGAGGACGAGGAGACCCTGCAGTTGTTGATCAAGGTCGACATGCCGTCGAGGCCGGGCGATCCTCCAACGAAGAACCTCGGCGAGTGTGCGGTGTTGGCGTGCGCCGCGGAGCGCGGGATGACCGCGGTGATCGACGACCGCGCCGCCAGGGAGCAAGCGCGCGCCCGGAAACTGCGGTTCGTGACCACCATGCACATCATCATCGAGGCGTACCGAGCCCTGGACGACATCGACGCGGACGCTGCGGAGCATCTGTACGAGGCCCTGTTGGCGACTGACATGCGTTTGCCGCGTCTGGAAAGCGTGATCGGGTGGGGCTATGAGATGGAGCTGCTGCCGGGATAACCCGCTGCGCTTGATCGCGGCAACCTAATCTCATTCCCTGCGGGGTTTGTTGTGGGTCCAACGCGATAGCTTCCAGCCATGGTGACCTACATGTTGAGTGAGTCCGCCGAAGGCTGGGTGCTCTACGACGATGAAGGCAGAACCGCGATATTGCATGGCGATCTCAGTACGGTGCTGCTCGACGCCGCCAAGGTGATGCGCACGAACAACGATCCCGTACGTGGCGGCTGGACCATAGAGCCCGGCACCGAAGTGCGGACACTGCGTTTCCTCCCGAGGTAGGGCCCCGAGCTGTCACACGCGCACGAGATTCACTCCATCATGCGCACGCGACTGCGGCAACTCTTCAAACGCATCCAGCACACGCACCCCGAACGCCGGAACCATCGCCGATTGAACTTCTTCCTTTGTCATCCAACGGATCTCACGAGCCTCCTCGGTCGCGCGCGGCTCGCCCGTCGTTGGCCGACAGCGGTACACCAACGCGACGATCCCGTGAGTCAGATTCTTGTAGACGCCAGTCAGCCGCTCGACGGTGACCTCAAGTCCGGTCTCCTCCAGCACCTCACGTCGAACACCGGCCTCAAACGACTCATCGAGTTCGAGGACTCCCCCCGGCGCCTCCCAGTGGCCGTTGTCGTCGCGCTTGATAACGAGGACCCGGCCATCGTCGCGGATCACGATGCCAGCGACGCTGACCGAATGTTTCGGTGTGGCTGCCATGCGCAAGACTCCTCTGCGGCCGACTCCATTAGTGACAGGGGACGTGTCGTTTCCCTAGACTAGTCGCCTAGACATGTATGGGAAGGTTCTCAGGTGCTGCAACTTGGCCAGATCGACCGGGCGGACGATAAGCCGCCGTATCGGCAGATCGCCAGCATGTTGCGCGACTCCATCAGCTCTGGCCGGCTAGAAGCCGGTGAACGTCTGCCCTCCGAGGCCGAGCTGATCGAGCATTTCGGCGTCGCTCGGATGACGGTCCGGCAGGCCGTGCAGGAACTGCGCGCCGAAGGCTTGGTGATCTCCGAGCATGGCCGCGGCGTGTTCGTGCGACCTGCTCCCCCAATCAGGCGACTCGCATCTGATCGCTTCGCGCGGCAACATCGTGCCAGCGGCAAAGCCGCATTCACCGTCGAAGCGGAGAAGTCTGGCCATACACCCCAGGTCGACAACATCACCGTGATGCGCGGAAGGCCGGACTCGGTGGTCGCCGAACGCCTTCGACTTAATTCAGATGATGAAGTCATCGTTCGATCACGGCGCTACCTCGCCGATGGCAAGCCGGTCGAAACCGCGACCTCGTACATCCCGGCCGGATTCGCCAAGGGCACCAAGATCGAACAGACCGACACCGGGCCGGGCGGCATCTATGCGCGCCTCGAAGAGGCCGGCCATACCCTCGCCCGGTTCACCGAAGAGGTCGGCGCCCGAATGCCCACCCCCGAAGAACGCCGCGCCTTGCAACTTCCGCCAGGGGCACCTGTTCTCACCGTGGTCCGCACGGCCTATGACACCAATGACGTAGCCGTTGAAGTGTGCGACACGGTGAAGGTGGCATCGGCCTACCTGCTGGAGTACGACTTCTCCGCGCGCTGAAACACCGCGAAACCACCAACTGCGCCCGAACGCTTGACTTGCTCCTCTAGACGACTAGTTTGAATAGTCATCTAGCCAACTTCACCGAAAGGTTCAGCAATGTCCATCCCCAAATGGCTCCAGATCGGCCACGACCAGGTATTCGCCCTCGGCGCGTTCCTCGTATCCGAGGTGACGCCCATGATTGACTTCGACAAGTCCTCCGGCGAGAACCGCGTGCAGGCCAGGGATCGCGATACCGGCTTGCCGCTGTGGCAGGTCGAAGTGCTCGACGGCGACCCGGCGGCACCGAAGCGTAGCCGCACGGTGACGGTTAAGTTCGCCTCTCCCACACAGCCGTCTGCGCCTGCAAATTCCAGCGGAACACCCTTTACCCCAGTGTTTTTCGACGGCCTCATGGCGCTCCCATACGTCGAGAAGTCGGGTGACTTCTCCCGGATCGCCTGGTCGTTCCGCGCCTCCGACATGAGGGCACCGGGCAAGCCGGCCGCGAGCGCAGCGACAAGCCGGGAGTCGGCATGAATCCCGATCCGTACGCACAGCTCGATCCCGACACCCCGTTTCGGCTCGATCACGTCGTGAGTTTCCTGACCATTCTCGGCTTGTGGGCGGTGATCATCGTGGGAGTCAGTGCCGCCATTCTCATCTACTGGCGACTGCACTCACCTGAGACGTTCGAAGAACGGTTCGCCACACCGGCCAGACTGCTGAGCTGGCGACTGCGGGCGTACATCACCTGGCACAGCCTCTGTAGGCGCTGCGGCTTGTCAGCGTCAGAGCAGGTCACGCGTCGCGACAAAGAAGGGCGCCAGGTCACTTCGACCCGCTGGCTTCATCCAAAGCTGTTGGGAACAGAGGTGTCTCAGACCACCCTGCGGCTCACAGTACGGGCAAGGATGGGACAAACCGTGGAAGACCTGGAGCGCGCTGTTCCAGCGATCCGTGATGCTGCTGGCGCACATTCGGCGCGAGCGGCTGTCGTCTCACCGGGGACGCTGCGCATCGAGCTGATCAAGCGGGAGCAGTTGTCGACGGTACGTCACGCAGCGCCGCCAACGGCCGTCGCTACAACCCGAGTCACGATCGGACGGCGTGAGGACGGTTCCGATTGGATCCTCCCCCTGCGCGGGCGACACACCCTGACCGTGGGTTGCTCGGGTGCAGGCAAAGGCTCCGTCTTCTGGGGCATCGCCTGCGGACTCGGCCCAGCCGTCGCCGGTGGGTTTGTCCATTTGATCGGAATTGACCTGAAGTACGGCATCGAATTATCCATCGGCGCAGGCCTATTCACCAAGATCGCCACCACGGAAGCCGACGCCGTGGCAACCCTTGCCGGGCTAGAGAAGCTGATGGACAAGCGCGGCAACGAGATGGCCGGCCACACGCGCGAGCACCGTCCGACCAAAGCCTCACCCCTTGTTGTGCTGCTGATCGACGAGCTGGCCGGAGTGACCGCGTACATGAGCGATGCGACCCTGCGTAAGGAAGCCGCCGCCTCGTTGTCACGAATCCTGACCAAGGGTCGTGCGCTGGGCATCGTGGTCGCCGCGTTCCTGCAAGACCCCCGCAAGGAAATCTTGCCGATGCGAGGCCTCTTTACCCAAACCATCGCGCTTCGACTGCGATCCCACGAGGAAGTCACGATGGTTCTCGGCGACGGGATGGCCGACAAAGCTCCGGCGCACCGAATCAGACCCGACAGACCCGGCACCGGCTACGTCATCACCGAAGACGGCCACACGACCAAGGTCCGATCCGACTACTGGTCTGACGGTCAGATCCGCTCCACTGCAGGGCAATACGGAAGATCGCGGATCGCCGGAGGGCAGAGCAGTGGATAGCGGGGTTCGACTTAGTCCAAGCAGCGAGGTGACGCCATGGTGATTCACGGTCTCCGAGAAGCCCTCGTGTCCACCGGCAGCTTTCCTGAGCTGCTGACCGCAGATCAAGTGTCGACGCTGCTCGGCGTCTCTGCCGCGACGCTTAACCGCTGGGCGGCACTCCGCGAAACGACGGGCGAGCAGATCGGCCCACCCTGCTACACGTTGTCCGAGCGGGTCCGGCGCTGGGATGCGGCCGAAGTCCGGTCCTGGCTCAAGCAGGTGCGCCGGTAATGGCCGGCAACAACCCGCGCGGCATCCGTAAACGGCTGAACGCCGCTGGAGGGCCCCGCTATCAGGTCCGCTACCTCATTCGCGATCCCGACGCCCCGTCCGGCTGGGTCGAAACGTCCGCGACGTTCCCGACCTTGCGCGAGGCGAAGGCGTTCAAGTCCGAGCGCGACAACGAGGCCGCGCTCGGGGCACGTCGGTTCGATCCTCGCCTGGGTCGGACGCCACTCAGCAGGATCTGGACGCAGTTCTCCGACACCAAGAAACCGGCGGTCTCACCGAAGACCTGGAGCGGCTACACCCAGCACTGGGAGCTGCGGATCAAACCGCGGTTCGGCCACGTGCCAGTCGACGAAATCACCCGTGCCGACGTTCAGGCGTTCATTGACCACCTTAAAGTCGGCCCGTGGGCGAAGGTGTCCACTCTGCGCCTGCTGCGGTCGATCCTCGACGTCGCACACCAGGACGGCCGGATCCACCGTAACCCCGCCCTCGGCGTCTCGGCTGGCCGAATTCCCGAGCGCGAACGGCATAGGTATCTGACCGCTCAGGAAGTCCAGAGGCTCGCTACCGCGTGCGGCGATCAGGGCGACGTGGTGACCATCCTCGCCTACACCGGCCTGCGCTGGTCCGAACTCGTCGGCCTCCGGGTCAAGGACATCGACCTCAGCGCCCGCCGCCTCTACGTCCGACGGGCGGCACCGGAAGTCGAAGGCCGCATTGTTATCGGGCCGCCCAAGACCCGAGCCGGTATCCGTACCGTCCCACTCCCCCAAGTCGTCGTCGACATCCTCAAGACACGGATCAGCGGGCGGGCTCCTGACGAACCCGCCATCACATCACCCAACGGCGCGATGCTCCGATCGAACAACTGGCGCAGGCACACTCACTGGAACAAAGCACTCAAGAAGACCGACTTGGCTCCGCTGACCATCCACGATCTGCGCCATACCTATGCCAGCTTGGCCCGCAAATCCGGCGCTGACCTTCGCTACGTACAGAAGACCATGGGCCACTCAACGCCGACTGTCACCGCGAACATCTACAGCGACCTCTACGCCGACGAGCTGGACCAGGTCGCAACCAACCTCGATCAACTTCACGCGACAGAGATACACACACCGAAGACCGGACAAGAACCGGACGAATCAAACTGACAACCGAGTGCAAGACCCGTGTCAATGCAGGTGAAGATTGGTGGCCAGGGCCGGGATCGAACCGGCGACCTTCCGCTTTTCAGGCGGACGCTCGTACCAACTGAGCTACCTGGCCGGAAGGCCGTCGGCCTTAGACCGAAGTGCCTCGCCGTGATGGCGACCCTGACGGGACTCGAACCCGCGACCTCCGCCGTGACAGGGCGGCGCGCTAACCAACTGCGCCACAGGGCCTTACTTTTCCAGCATGCTCCACGTTTCCGTGTTGCGTACCCCCAACGGGATTCGAACCCGTGCTACCGCCGTGAAAGGGCGGCGTCCTAGGCCACTAGACGATGGGGGCCTAATCCGAATCTCTCCGGGGTACTCGTCAACCTCGTTCGTTGGGAGCTTCGATAGCTTAGGGTACGGATGCCCAAATCTTCAAACCAGGTGGTCGCGACACCAATTTGAGTCATCTTGTACCCTGTCTTCTCGCGCCCCTATAGCTCAGTTGGTAGAGCTACGGACTTTTAATCCGCAGGTCGTAGGTTCGAGCCCTACTGGGGGCACCAGAGCGCCGCCGCATGGCGGGTCACGGTGTGGTTCACAGGTGATGCGTGGCTCAACCCACGAGCACCACGGGCCACTCCCGTTTATCGTTGTGGCCGGGGATCAGTTGGAACGAAGGAGTCACCGATGTTGTCCCGGCGCCCGCACACTCGAGTCGTGGCCACCGCGATCGGCGCGGCCATGCTGACTGCAAGCGCCGCTTTCGGGGTCGCACCTGCCCACGCGGACGCTCAGGACGACCAGTTCTACAGCATCGTCAAAGAGCTGAACATCCCGACCAACTCGGCCGAGGAGGCCGGCCAGGTCGGTCGCGGGGTCTGCGATGCGCTCACGAAAGGCAAGATCGAGCCTGCCCGCACGGTGCGGGGTGTGATCAGCCAGTTGATGAACCAGGCAGGCATCGACAAGCACCAAGCGGCGAACCTGGTCAAGGGGGCGGTCAAGGTCTACTGCCCGCAGAACGCCCCGTTCGTCGGCCGCTGAAGCACACCCGGGGGCTCACGAGAGCCGTGCCGCGTCAAACCTTGGGGCAGTAATGCATCTCGTTGTCGCGGTGCCCGATCGGCGGCAGGTTGCGGGCCGGCGTGTGCACCAGCGGAGCGTCGGCCGGAAGCCGTCCCGTGGCACGGTCCCACGCGGTGCGCGCTCGGGGATGCATGCGTCGCCGCCTGGGTACGAGCTTGAAGACGTGGCCGATCACCTTGCCCAGCAAGCGATGCCGTTTCTCGTCACGGTCCGACCAGGTGTATCCCATCAGCTCGCGCACCGCCGGGTGGTACAGCCCGACGGTGAACCATACGAACAACGGGTGCACCACGTACTTGCGCTGCAGCGCCCACATCCAGTCGGGCAGCTTGGCGGCAAACGGCGGCTTCGGCAGCTCACTGAGATCCAGCACGTCGCGGGCGGCCTGGTTGTTCTCTAATACGTTGCGGCACATGTGTTCCCAATAGACCTGGAAGTCTTCCCAGGTTTCCGGCACCGGCCGCATGCTCATGCCGTACATCGAGTACCACTGCTTGTGCTCTTCGAACAGCTGCCGCTTGTCGGCCTCGGAGATCCCGCCGGCGAGCCGGTCCGCGACGATGATCGTGCCGACGAAGAACGTCGAATGTGCCCAGTAAAAGACCTCGGGATTCAACGCGTGGTAACGGCGGCCCTGGGCGTCGACCCCTTTGATGTCGACGTGGTAGTCACGCACCTCGGCGCCGGTTTGCGGCGCGCGGTGGCCGTCGAACACCACGCCGCCGATGGGGTACAGCGAGCGCAGCAGGCGGGGCCAGCGTTCCTGGAAGAAGATCGAGTGCTCCATCACCGCCGCACCCAGCTGGGGATGCATGTTCTGCATCGACCCGGCCCACGGACCCTGCAGCATGCCTCGCCAGTCGCCGAAGTACTTCCAGGTCAGCGAATCCGGTCCGAGTGGGATCGGCGGCGCCTCATATCCGCCCGGGGCGGCCGGGCAACCCGCCGCCACCGCGGCGGATCCGCTGGTCACGGGGCATGTCTCAGAAGTATCTTGTGTCACAGGTGCGCTTTCTGCCGGCAAGACGGTGTCCTGTTTTCAAATGTGACTACACATGTTGTCATCGGAGCTTAGGAGTAGATGTGCCATCCGGTCAACGACGCGGCCGATGGTCGGGCGTTCCGCTTCAGGAACGCGCGGCACGTCGGCGCGACGACCTGATCGCCGCGGGCGTCACCTTGCTGGGCAAAGCCGACGGCCCGGCGTTGACGGTTCGGGCGGTGTGCCGGGCCGCCGAACTCACCGAGCGGTACTTCTACGAGAGCTTCACCGACCGCGACACGTTCGTCCGGGCGGTCTACGACGACGTCTGCGCCCGGGCCATGTCAGCCCTGACGACGGCTGTCACACCCCGCGAGGCCGTCGAACAATTCGTCGCGCTCATGGTCGACGACCCCACCCGAGGCCGGGTGCTGCTACTGGCCCCGGAATCCGAGCCGGTGCTGACCCGCTCGGGCGCCGAGTGGATGCCGGACTTCATCGGCCTGCTGCAGCGCAAACTCACTCGCATCGCTGACCCGGTACGCCAAGCCATGATCGCCACCAGTCTGATCGGCGCGTTGACCGCGCTGTTCACCGCGTATCTCGACGAGCGGCTGCCGGCCAGCCGCGAACAGTTCATCGACTACTGCGTCGACCTGCTGCTGGGCCGGGTCGGAAGTTTCTGAGCGACGGACCTATTCGTCCGGGGTGCTCGCCTCGGCGATCGGCTCTTGTTCGGCCGCGGCGGCCTCGTCTTCGGCGGCCTTGGCTTCACGCCCCGCCGAGCTGGCGATGGACGCACCAGGGTGCGTCTCGGTGGCATGGTCGCCATCGCAGTTGAGCGACACCTCTGTCACGTCTTCGCGATATTCGTAGTAGGTGTCGGACGTCTGCGGCACCAACTGGCGGACGGTCCAGGCATTGGTGACGATGCACTCGTCGCGCGGCAACCGGCTCCCCACGGTGACCGCGACGTGCGCCGTACCTCCGCCGTCCTCGATGGCGGTCACCGCGTCGCTGTACTTTTGCCCCACGACGTCGGGGGCCGCTTGGGCCGTCCCCGCGCCCATCACCGCGAACGCAAAACCCGCCGCGGACATCCCGATGACACTTCCGAACCCGATCGCGATCTTCATCTGGCCCGACCTTCCCCGTCCGGTGATCTCTCCCGGAAGTGGGGCGGCAGCGCTTTCGATAGTGCCTTGGGTCGCCCCACGGCTCGCGACGCATGTCACGAGCTTCGGGAGCTAGTTGAATTCTAGCTGTCCGGACGGTTGACGGACGGCTACTTCTACTCGTCGGGCGTGCTGGCCTCGGCGAGTTCTTCCTGCTCGGCAGCGGCCGCCTCATCAGCGGCCTTCTTGGCCTCACGTCCGGCCGGGCTGGCTACCGAGGCACCAGAGTGAGTCGAGGAGGCGTACCCACCGTCGCAGTTGAGGGAGAGCATCACCTCGTCCTCGGCATGGGTGTACTCATCGCCGGCGTCGCGCACGAACGGGGCGTCCCAGACATGGGTGACCACACACTCGTCCTTGGCCAGCTTGCTGCCGACGGTGACCGCCACCTTGGCCGTACCGCCGTCGTCCTCTATCGCCGAGGCGGCGTCTTCGTAGGTCTCACCCACCACGTCGGGGGCGGCAGCCGCCACCGCACCGCCGAACAATCCGGATGCCATCACAGCGATCGCCACCCCAGCTCCGGAAACGACAAGTCTCTTCATCGCCTCGCACGACTCCTCACGGCCATCCCGACTACAGATTCAGCCGGGAAGTTACCGAGAGAAGGACGAAAGCCGGTGGCGGAGAAGCGAATTGCGGGTTAACGCTATGCGTCGCGTCGTCGAACGCGTGCGCCTACTCGTCGGGTGTGCTGACCTCGGCGAGCTCAGCCTGCTCAGCGAGTTGAGCCTGCTGTTCGGCGTACTCCTGCTTCGCCGCCTCCAGATCATCGGCAGCCTTGGCCTCACGGCCGGCCGGGCTGGCCACCGAGGCGCCGGGGTGGGTGGCGGTGGCATGGCCGCCGTCGCAGTTCAGGGACACCATGACCTCACCGTCGGCATGGCTGCCGTCCCGGACGAACGGGGCATCCCACGCGTTGGTGACGATGCAATCGTCCTGGGACAGCTTGCTGCCGACCGTGACCGCCACCTTGGCGCTGGCCCCGCTATCCTCGATCGCACTCGAAGCGTCCGAGTAGGTTTGGCCGACCACGTCAGGCGCGGCGGCGGCAACACCGGCGCCGAACAACAGGGATACGGCCGCACCGGCGGCAATTGCGGCTCCGGCACCAACGACAAGCTTTTTCACGTGTGCCCAACCTCCGAGCGTGGGTATCCGACAGATGTTCGTGCGGATCCTACAGTCGGCACGGCCGCTCCGCAGGACTCACGAACGCGCCCGCGCGGCAACTTGATGTCACCGGGTTACACAGATATATTGACTGCAACCAACAGGTACAGATAACTGAAGCGTCTCCGGACGCGAGAGGGTGGAGGCATATGTCGCAGGAATACACAGACCTGCAGCTCCTGCACGAACTCGAGCCTGTCGTTGAAACCAGCATCAATCGCCACATGCGGATGCGCAAGGACTGGAACCCGCACGACTTCATTCCGTGGTCGGACGGCAAGAACTACTACGCACTCGGCGGCCAGGATTGGGACCCCGAGCAGTCCAAGCTGTCCGAGGTCGCCAAGACCGCGATGGTGCAGAACCTGCTGACCGAAGACAACCTGCCCTCCTACCACCGCGAGATCGCGATGAACATGGGCATGGACGGCGCCTGGGGCCAGTGGGTCAACCGCTGGACCGCCGAGGAGAACCGCCACGGCATCGCCCTGCGCGACTACCTCGTCGTCACCCGCGCCGTCGACCCGGTCGAGCTGGAAGAGCTGCGCGTCGAGCAGGTCACCCGCGGCTTCTCCCCCGGCCAGAACCAGCAGGGCGACCTGTTTGCCGAGAGCCTGTTCGACTCGGTGATGTACGTGTCGTTCCAGGAGCTCGCCACCCGCGTCAGCCACCGCAACACCGGCAAGGCTTGCGATGACCCGATCGCCGATCAGCTGCTGCAGCGCATCTCCGCCGACGAGAACCTGCACATGATCTTCTACCGGGACGTTTCGGCGGCCGGCCTCGACATCGCCCCCAACCAGGGCATGGCCTCGCTGCACCGCGTGCTCGACAACTTCAAGATGCCCGGCTACACGGTTCCCGACTTCCGCCGCAAGGCCGTCGTCATCGCCGTCGGCGGTGTCTACGACCCGCGCATCCACCTGGACGACGTGGTGATGCCGGTTCTGCGCAAGTGGCGCATCTTCGAACGTGAGGACTTCACGGGTGAGGGCGCACGGCTGCGCGACGACCTCGGCCGCATCGTCGAGGAACTCGAGGACGCCTGCGACAAGTTCGAGGTCGCCAAGGAGCGCCGCCTGGAACGCGAGCGCAAGGTGGCCGAGAAGAAGGCGATGAAGAACCTGCTGGTGTCGTCCTCGTCTTCATGACCCTGACCGCATCGCCCCCGGAAACGGCAGCGTCGGCCCGATCCCAGCTGCGGATCGGGCCGTTCGCGTTGCCCAGTCCCGTCGTGCTCGCCCCCATGGCCGGGGTGACCAACGTGGCGTTCCGCACGCTGTGCCGCGAGCTCGAGATCGCCCGCGCCGGCACCGTCAGCGGCCTGTATGTCTGCGAGATGGTCACCGCCCGGGCCCTGGTCGAGCGCCATCCGGTCACCATGCACATGACCACCTTCGGCCCCGACGAGTCGCCGCGGTCGCTGCAGCTCTACACGGTGGACCCCCAGACCACGTATCTGGCCGCCAAGATGATCGCCGACGAAGGCATGGCCGACCACATCGACATGAACTTCGGCTGCCCGGTCCCGAAGGTCACCAAGCGTGGCGGCGGATCGGCACTGCCCTATAAGCGGCGGTTGTTCGGGCAGATCGTGGCCGCTGCCGTGCGAGGTGTCGAGGGCACGGACATTCCGGTGACGGTGAAGTTCCGGATCGGCATCGACGACGCGCACCACACGCACCTGGACGCCGGGCGGATCGCCGCCGAGGAAGGCGCGGCAGCCGTGGCGCTGCACGCCCGCACCGCCGCGCAACGCTACTCGGGCACGGCCGACTGGGATCAGATCGCGGCGCTCAAAGCCCATGTCACCAGCATTCCGGTGCTCGGCAACGGCGACATCTTCGAGGCCGAGGACGCGCTGGCGATGATGGCCGCGACAGGATGCGACGGCGTGGTGATCGGCCGCGGCTGCCTGGGCCGGCCATGGCTGTTCGCCGAGCTGTCCGCCGCCTTCACCGGCCGGCCGGCCGCCACCCCGCCGAACCTGGGCGAGGTGGCCGACATCGTGCGCCGCCACGGCGAGCTGCTCAGCGAGCACTTCGGCGAGGACAAGGGCATGCGCGACATCCGCAAGCACGTCGCCTGGTATCTGCACGGGTTCCCGGCCGGCGCCGAGCTGCGCCGCGGGCTGGCCTTGGTCAAGACCCGCGCCGAACTCGACGAGCTGCTCTCCCAGCTGGACGGCGACGCCCCGTTCCCGCCCGCGGCGACCGGTCCGCGCGGACGGCAGGGGTCGGCCGCCTCCGTATCGCTGCCCGAGGGATGGCTCGACGATCCCGACGACTGCGCGGTCCCGGCCGGGGCCGATGTGATGCATTCCGGAGGCTGACCTGCGCTCGCGCCGAGATGACATCGAGACAGCTCTGTCACCTGGTTGGGTCTAGCTCAGTCTCAGGATGCGTCAGTACGATGAAAACCCTGTCGCGGCCGGCTCAGGTAGCCAGCCCGGCACTGTGCTGCTAGAAGAGATGAGGAGAAAAACCTCAGCAGCACCCAGATCACACCGCGGGAACGATGCGCACCGACGCGCACGCGCGAGTTCGAAGAGTCGGAGGCCGGTAAGGACATGAGTGACGCTGATAACGCCACTCCCGGCCGTCGCCACCGCTCGCCGGAGCAACCGTCGGACAACCAATGGATTACCCGATCCCGCCAGCCTTTGCCAGGCGCCGCGCCGTGGGAACGTCAAGATGCCGGACTACCCGACGATTTACCCCTCGATGAACCCACCGGAAGCCACGCCGACGGAGTAACTGTCGCGGATCTGATCGCCAAGGTCGCCGGAACCGGCTTCACACCGACCCGCCACCGACTCGAACCGGACGAGGCATACGAGGCCTACGAGCCGGAGCCAGAACTCGACGCGGCACCAGAACCAGAACCCGCGTACTTCCAGGAGCCCGAGCCAGAACCAGAACCCGCGTACTTCTGGGAACCGGAACTCGAGCCGGAGCCGGAATTCGAGCCGGAGACCGCACCAGAGTTCGAGACCGAGGCCGAGGTCGAGGTCGAGACAGAAGCCGAGTCCGAGCCGGACTACGCACCGGCCTACGCCCGTCCGCAGGTACCCGATCCGACCGACGTGATCGCCGCGGTACGAATCGACCCGGAGGCCGAAGAACCCCACGACGGGGCCGAGGATTTCCCGGCGCAGTTCGACGAGCCGCTCGAGGACCCGTCGGACCTGCAGATCGAAACCGAAAACGCCAACACCGACGTCCTGCCGGCGTTGGCCGTCTACGACTACGAAGCGCCCCAGCAGCGCCCCACGTGGCGTGTTCGCCCGACACCGCCGGACGAACACGATCCCGACGAAACCACCGTGCTCGAGGCAGTGCGGGTACCGATCAATCGCCGGGTGATGCTGGCCGGGCGGGCCGCCGCCGCCATGCTCGCGGTGCTCACCCTGGTGCTCACCGGTGGGGCCTGGCAGTGGCAGTCCTCCAAGAACGACAGCCTCAACAAGGTTGCCGCGCTCGATCTCAACTCGCGCGACATCGTCGACCCGAACGCCCAGTTCGGCGATGAGAACTTCCTGATCATCGGAACCGACAGCCGCTTCGGCGAAAACGGGGGCATGGGTGCCGGCGGCACCGAGGATGCCGGCGGCGCGCGATCGGACACGATCATGCTGGTGAACATCCCGGCCAACCGGGAACGGGTGGTCGCCGTGTCGTTCCCGCGTGACCTCTCGATCGAACCGATGAAGTGCGAGCCGTGGAATCCGGAAACGGCGACCTACGGTCCGCTGTACGACGAGGAGACCGAGACCTACGGTCCCGACGAGGTCTACACCGAGACCAAGCTGAACTCGGCCTTCGCCTTCGGCGGGCCGAAGTGCCTGGTGAAGGTGATCCAGAAACTGTCCGGGTTGTCCATCAACCGCTTCATGGCCGTCGACTTCTCCGGTTTCTCCAAGATGGTCGACGCGCTGGGCGGGGTCGAAGTGTGCAGCACCACCCCGCTCGAGGACTACGAACTCGGCACCGTCCTGCCCAACGCCGGACGGCAGATGGTCGACGGGCACACCGCCCTGAACTATGTGCGAGCCCGGCAGGTGACCACCGAGTACAACGGCGACTACGGCCGCATCAAACGTCAGCAGCTGTTCTTGTCCTCACTGCTGCGAGCGCTGATCTCCCGCGACACTTTCTTCTCGCTGAACAAGCTGAACAACGTGGTCAACATGTTCATCAGCGACAGCTTCGTCGACAACATCAGGACCAAGGACCTCGTTGACCTCGGCCAGTCCGTGCAGGGCGTGAACGCCGGCCGGATCACCTTCGTCACCGTGCCGACCGTCGGTTACGCCGACGAGTACGGCAACGAAGTTCCGCGTACCGAGGACATGCGGGCACTGTTCGACGCGATCATCAACGACGATCCGTTGCCCGGGGAGAAGAACCCGGACAACACCCCGGTGCCCGGCACCCCGGAATCGGCCACGTCGTCGGTGCAGGCGGCTGCCCCGTCGTCGACGCCCCAGTCGACCGCCCCGGCGCCCGCGCCGGAGGCGACGGACAGCGGCGAGATGGTCAACGCCGTCACCACCGATCCGCAGCAGGTCACGGTGCAGGTGTCGAACTCCACAGGCCAGAGCGGCCTGGCCTCGACTGCGGCCACCGAGCTGCAGGAACACGGCTTCAACGTCAACACCCCCGACGACTACCCGAGCACGCTGCCGGCGACCACGGTGTTCTTCTCCCCCGGTAACGAGGAGGCGGCCGCGACGGTGGCCAGTTCCTTCGCCAACCCCACCATCGAGCGGGTGTCGGGCATGGGCGACGTGGTGCAGGTGGTGCTGGGCTCCGATTTCAACACCGTCAACGCCCCGACCCCGAGCGGGTCGGAGGTGCAGGTACATGTGCTGAAGGGCACCAGCAGCAGCCCGACCCATCTTCCCGAGGATCTGACCGTAACCAACGCGGCCGATACCACCTGCGAATAGGCCCCGGCACCCGGGAGGACGGCATTCACCGTTCGTTCATCGTTGCATCGTGACTACAGGCCTGCTGACCGCATAATCTTGCAGCATGCGTACCCAATACCACGAGCAGTTACATTCCCTCACGGACCAACTCGGGCAGATGTGCGAGTTGGCGGGTAACGCAATGGAGCTGGCCACCCAGGCGCTCTTGCAGGCCGATCTCGCGCTCGCCGAGCAGGTGATCAGCGACCACGACAAGATGACGGTGCTCAGCACGCAGGCCGAGGAGTCCGCGTTCGTGCTGCTCGCGCTGCAAGCGCCCGTTGCCGGCGACCTGCGGTCGGTGGTTGGCTCGATCCAGATCGTCGCCGATGTCGACCGGATGGGTGCCCTGGCGCTGCACGTCGCCAAGATCGCGCGACGACGCCACCCCCAGCATGTGCTGCCGGAAGAAGTGAACGGCTACTTCGCCGAAATGGGTCGCGTGGCAGTCGAATTGGGGCACGCCGCACGCGAGGTGCTACTCACCCGGGATCCGGAGAAGGCCGCCCGGATCCAGGAGGAAGACGACGCGATGGACGATTTGCATCGTCACCTGTTCTCGGTGCTGATGGACCGGGAATGGAAGCACGGCGTCACCGCTGCCGTCGATGTGACGTTGCTGAGCCGGTTCTACGAGCGCTTCGCCGACCACGCCGTCGAGGTGGCGCGGCGGGTCATCTTCCAGGTCACCGGCGCCTACCCGGACGGGGATTCGGCTTCCTTGAGCCAGTGACTCAGGGCTGGTCGGCCGGCGGCACCAGCCGGACGCCGTCTTTGTGCGCGCCGGCCAGGTCACCGAGCACCTTGACCAGCACCTGCAGGTCAGCCCCGCTGTAACGCAGCAGGAAATCGCGCGTTCCGCGGTCCATCTCCTCGTGCAGTTCGCGATGCACGTCGGCGACGAGCCGACCGTCCGCGGTCAGGCCGAGCTCGATCTCCTTGCGGTTGCCCGGTACCGGCGTGCGAACCACCAGGCCGGCCTCGACCAGCCGCTGGACGTGCTTGGACACCGTGCCCTTGAGCCTGCCCGCGCGCGCCGCCAGCCCGACCACGCTGACCGGACCTTCGGCGATCTCGGCCAGCAGGTGCAGCGACGATGTCGGTAGTGATCGCATGGGCGTCTGCAACCGGGCAGGGATGCGGGCCGCCATGAAGTCGCGTTCCGCGTCGCCCTCCCCGTCATTCCCGAGCCGGTCCCCCACCGTGGCCAACAGCCCGGAGATGGCCTCGATCAGCTCAAGTTTGGTTTTCACGGAAACAATATTGCCACTCGGCACCGTCGACAGATATTGTTTCCACAGAAACCATATTGATGGAAACCAAAGGAGTCGACATGAAGGCCGCACTGGTCACCGAATGGGGCCGCGTCCCCGCCTACACCGACGTGCCCACGCCACAGCCACACGAAGGCGCACAGGTAGCCACCGTCGAAGCATCGGCCCTGACCAACCTCACCCGGGCACTGGTATCAGGGAAGCACTACGCCAGCAAGGAAATCGCGCTGCCGGCCATCCCCGGGGTCGACGGAGTGGCACGGCTCGCCGACGGCCGCCGGATCTATACCGGCGCCCTCGGTTACTCGGGCATGATGGCGGAGCAGGCCGTGGTCGATCCTCGCGGCGCCGTCGAAATCCCCGAGCACGTCGACTCGGTGACCGCCGCCGCCCTGCCCAACCCGGGCATCTCGGCGTGGACGGCCCTGTCACACGCCGCGGCGGTCAAGCCCGGCGATCATGTGCTGGTCTTGGGCGCCACCGGCGTAACCGGTTCCATGGCAGTGCAATTGGCCGGTGCCATGTTCGGCGCCGATACGGTGGTGGCCGCCGGGCGCAACCCGGAACGACTGGAGTGGCTACGGTCGGCCGGCGCCCACGACACGATCGCCCTCGGCGAGCAGGATCTCAGTGCGCGGGTCGCCGAGATGCACGCCCGCAGACCGTTCGACGCGGTGCTCGACTACCTGTGGGGCGACCCGGCCGCCGAGGTGCTCACCGCCCTGGCCGCCAGTCATCCGGCCGCGCACTACCACCCGACCCGATTCGTGCAGATCGGGTCGATGACCGGGCCGACGCTGACGCTGGACGCAGCAGTGTTGCGCAGCACCGGGATCACGCTGTGCGGGGTCGGTATCGGCAGCGTGCCGCACGAGGTACTGGGCCGTGCCCGCACCGAGGCATTACCGAAGCTGTTCGATATGGCCGCTGCCGGCCAACTCGAATTGCGCACTCAGCCAAGGGCATTGGCCGATGTCGCCGAGGTATGGGCCGGCGGCGAGCCGTCAGGCACCCGCGTGGTGCTCACTCCCTAGCGCGAGCGGGAGAGAACTCAGCCGAAGCGACCGGAGATGTAGTCCTCGGTCGCCTTCTGGGTGGGGTTGGAGAAGATCTTCTCGGTGTCGTCGATCTCGATCAGCTTGCCGGGCTTGCCGGTGGCTTCGAGATTGAAGAACGCCGTCTGATCGCTCACCCGGGCAGCCTGCTGCATGTTGTGCGTGACGATGACGATCGTGAAATCCTGCTTGAGCGTGGAGATCAGATCTTCGATGGCCAGCGTCGAGATCGGGTCGAGCGCCGAGCAGGGCTCGTCCATCAACAACACGTCGGGCTGGACCGCGATGGCGCGGGCGATGCACAACCGCTGCTGCTGACCACCTGACAGGCCGCCGCCGGGCTTGTCCAGCCGGTCCTTGACCTCGTTCCACAGGTTGGCGCCGCGCAGCGACCGCTCGGCGACCTCGTCGAGAGTCTTCTTGTTGCGCACGCCCTGCAACTTCAGCCCGGCCACCACGTTGTCGCGAATCGACATGGTGGGGAAAGGATTCGGACGCTGGAACACCATGCCGATGGTCTTGCGCACGCCCACCGGGTCCACCCCGGCGCCGTAGATGTCCTCACCGTCGAGCAGCACCGAGCCCTCGACGCGGGCCCCGGGAATCACCTCGTGCATGCGGTTGAGCGTGCGCAGCACGGTCGACTTACCGCAGCCCGACGGGCCGATGAATGCCATCACGCTGCGCGGCTGCACCGACAGCGATACGTCGGAGACGGCGTGGAACGCACCGTAATAGATGTTGACGTCCTTGAGATCCAGCCGCTTGGCCATGGATAGCTCCTACACCTTCTTGGGGGAAAAGAATTTGGCGACCGCCCGCGCTCCCACGTTGAGCAGGGCGATCAGCAGGATCAGCGTCAGGGCGGCACCCCAGAGCCGGTCGGTGGGCACCGGGTTGGCTCCTGCCCCCGCTGAGATCTGGTCGTACATCATGCCCGGCAGAGAACCCATGAACCCGCCGAACATGTCGAAGTTCATCGCCTGCGCGTAACCGACGAGAATGAGCAACGGCGCAGTCTCACCCATGACGCGCGCCAGCGCCAGCATGACGCCGGTGACGATGCCCGACAACGCCGTCGGGATCACGATGCGGATGATGGTCTTCCATTTCGGTACGCCCAGTGCGTAACTCGCTTCACGCAGATCCATCGGCACGATGCGCAGCATCTCCTCGGTGGCACGCACGATCACCGGAATCATCAACAGCACCAGCGACAACGACACCGCGAAGCCCGACCGGCCGAACCCGAGCGTGGCCACCCACAGCGCGTAGATGAACAGTGCCGCGACGATCGAGGGCACACCGGTGAGGATGTCCACCATGAACGTGGTGACCTTGCCCAGCCGCGTCCCGCCGCCGTACTCCACCAGGTACACGCCCACCATCACGCCGATCGGAATGGAGATCAGCGAGCACACGATGCCCTGCAGCAGGGTGCCGACGATCGCGTGATACGCACCGCCGCCGGCGGTGAACGTCGTCATCCCGGCCTGCGAGTTGGTGAACCACGTGGCTGAGGTCAATGCGCCCCAGCCCCGGACGATCACCGAATACAACACCCACGCCAGCGGGACCAGGGCGACCAGCAACGACAAGGTCACCAGCACCGTGGCGACGTGGTTGGTCAGCTTGCGGCGCAGGCTGACACCCTGGAACGCGGGCGCCTTGACCGGCCGCTCAAGAGTCGAAGTCATGAGCGTCCCTTTCCGGCGACCGCGGCACGAGCCAGCGAGTTCACCACGAAGGTGAGGATGAACAGCACCAGACCGGCGGCAATGTAGGCCCCTGCCTTGTACTGGTCGTTGAATTCGCTTGCGGTGGCGGCGATCTTGCTTGCGAAGGTGTAGCCGCCGTCGAACAGCGTCCAACTGAACGCGGTCTGGGTGCCGCGCAGGATGATCAACAGCGCGATGGTCTCACCGAGCGCGCGGCCCAGACCGAGCATCGCGCCACTGATGTAGCCGGACAACCCGAACGGCAGCACCGTCGTGCGCACCACTTCCCAGCGGGTGGCGCCCAGCGCCAGTGCGGCCTCGATCTGACCGCGCGGGGTCTGGGTGAACACCTCGCGGGTGACCGCGGTGATGATCGGCAGGATCATCACCGCCAGCACGATGCCCGCGGTGAAGATCGTGCCGCCACCGGCCACCGAGGCGTTGCCTGTCTTGAACAGGAACAGCCAGTCCAAGTGCGTATTGAGCCACACCGCAAAGGGTTTGATCACCGGCGCCAGGACGTACAGGCCCCACACGCCGTAGACGATCGACGGCACCGCGGCCAGCAGATCCACCAGGTAGGCCAGCGGTCCGGCCAGCCGGCGCGAGGAATACTGCGTGAGGTAGATCGCGATGCCCAGTGCCACCGGCATGGCCAGGACGAGCGCGAACACGGAGACGAACACGGTCACCTGAAGCAGCTCGAAGATGCCGAAGTGCATCGCCGAGGTGTCGGTGGTGATCCAGTTGCCGCCGTAGAGGAAGAAGTTCTCCTCGTTGCGGGTCAGGGCCGGGACGGCGCGCCACAGCAGGAACACCCCGATCGCCGCGATGAGCGCGACGATCAGGATGCCCGAGCCTTCGGCAAGCCATCGGAAGATTCGGTCGCCGAGGCGAACCTTGGCTCCCCTGGACGGATTGGTAGAGATAGGTGCCGGTTCGGGGTGGGGGGACGCGAGCGTCTCCCCCGACCCCGAATCAGCTGGATTCGGCGTTGTCACTGTCGTCCCGTCGGGGCCCCTGGTCGTCATATGGTCGGTAAATCCATCCTCGCCCAAATCCGTCCTCTAATGCCAGTTCGGCTACTAGGCGATGGCCTCGACCGAGGTCAGCAGGCGCTGCTTGAACTCGTCGGGCAGTGCGATGTATCCGGCCTGCGACAGGCTGGCCTGGCCCTCGTTGGCGGCCACGGTCAGGAAGGACTTGACGGCCGCGGCGGTGTCGGCGTCGTAACCCTTCGAGCAAACGATCTCGTAGGTGGCCAGCACCAGCGGGTACACGCCGGCTTCCTTCGAGGCGTACAGCGCGTTCAGGTCGATGATCAGGTCCTTGCCGTCACCCTTGAACTTGGCGGCGCCGACGGCCTTGGTGGTGGACGCGTCGTCCAGCGCGACCGCGCCGGCTCCGCTGTCGATCTGGGCGTAGGGCAGGCCGGCCGCCGCGGCCGGGCTCTTCTCGACGTAACCGATGGAGCCGGGGGTGGCCTGCACGGCCTGCACCACACCGGAGGACTTCTGAGCGCCCTCACCGGCGCCGCCCTGGAACTCCTTGCCCGCACCCTTGGTCCAGGTCTGCGGCGCGGCCGCGGCCAGGTACTTCTGGAAGTTGTCGGTGGTGCCCGAGGAATCCGACCGGTAGATCGGCTTGATGTCCAGGTCAGGCAGGTTCGTGCCGGCGTTGAGCGCCGCGATCGCCGGGTCGTTCCACTTCTTGATCTGGCCTTGGAAGATCTTGGCGAGCACATCCGGGTTCACGACGAGCTTGTCGACGCCCTCGACGTTGTAGGCCAGCGCGACGGGGCCGAACACCAGCGGCAGGTTCCAAGCCTCGTTGCCGCCGCAACGCTCGGCGGCCTTGGCGACCTGATCGTCCTTGAGCGCGGAGTCGGAGCCGGCGAAGTCGACCTGCTTGGCGATGAACTGATCCACGCCCGCGCCGGAACCGGTCGGGTTGTAGGCGAGGTTCTTGCCGGAGCAGACCTGGCCCCAGACCTTGTTGAACTCGGCAATGGCGTTCTGCTGAGCCGTCGAGCCTTCGGCGGTCAGCGAGTTCTTTCCACCGCACTCGGCCGACGCCGAGTTGGCGCCCGAGGCTGCGGAGCTGGTGCCGGCGGCGTTGTTGTCGCTGCCGCACGCAGTCAGGGTGAGCGCCGCAATGGCCGTCGCGGACAGCGCGATGCCGAACGGCTTGCCTACACCCTTGCCAATGCTGATGAGCTTCACTTGTCCCACTTTCGGTTGACGGCTTCGAACTCTCCGGCAACGTATTCGGCCCCAGTGGACGGCTCGCGGACAGCAGGTGAATCAGCAGTGAATAGGTTCAGCGTGTTCACAGCTAAACGGGTTAACCGGCGGCGTACGCCACGTCGACGCCGAACACCTCAAAACCCAAGTTTCGATAGGTCGCCACGGCCGCCGAGTTATCTGCCTCGACGTAAAGCAGCACCGTCGGCAGGGACCGCTCGGCGAGGTGGTGCAGACCCACGAGAGTGAGCACCGAGCCTAAACCCCGGCCTTGCGCGGACGGGTCGACCCCGACGACGTAAACCTCGCCCAGGCCGTCGTCATGGGTTTTGGTCCAGTGGAAGCCCAGCAGCGCGCCGGTCTGCTCGTCGAACGCCTCGAAAAGCCCCTCCGGATCGAACCATGGCTCGTTGCGCCGCTCTTCGATGTCCTGTTCGGTCCAGCCGCCCTGTTCCGGGTGCCAGGAGAAGGCGGCGTTGTTGACCCGAAGGATCTCGGCATCGTCGGCCGACCCGGCGTAGGTGCTGATCCGCACGCCGTCGACGCTGCGCAGCGGCGGCAAATCCGCCAGCGGGCGGCGCATCTGCAGCAGCTCCCGGGCCGGCTTGAGGTCCAGTGCGGCGGCCAGCGCGCGGGCCGCCGCCAGATTGCCGTGCGCCCAGATTCGGGTACCTGACGGTCCCTCGCCCAGCCCCGTGCGGGCCAGTGCTGCGCCGATGCCGCGGCGGCGGGCCCCCGGATGCACGACCAGTTCGGCCATCGCCGGGTCGCCGTCAACGGCTGGAGCCAGGTTCAGGTACCCGACGAGTTCTGCGTCGTCGAAGGCGAGGAGGTGCCGGGTGCGGTCATGGCCGAGCTCGCGCAGCACCTGATCACCGACGGGGGCGACGCCGTCGGTGGCGGTAGCGGCGGCAATGAGGTCACGGATCCCGGTCTGTTCGGCTGCTGACAGCCCGGTGCGCCAGTCGAGTTGGGTCACTGGCTGGGCAACCGCCCCGCCAGCGACTCGTCCGCGTCGGTCGCCGGGTCGTAGTCGTCACCGTCGTCCGGATCCGCCTCGGCGGCGGCGGCCGCGTCGCCGGCCGGGGTGCGGCCACGGGACGGGCGCACCGCCTTGTAGCCGACGTTACGGACGGTGCCGATCAGCGATTCGTACTCGGGGCCGAGCTTGGCGCGCAGACGACGGACGTGCACGTCGACCGTGCGGGTACCGCCGAAGAAGTCATATCCCCACACCTCTTGCAGCAGCTGCGCCCGGGTGAAGACCCGGCCGGCGTGCTGGGCGAGGTATTTGAGCAGCTCGAACTCCTTGTAAGTGAGGTCGAGGGGGCGTCCGCGCAGGCGGGCGGTATAGGTGCCCTCGTCGATCGCGAGCTCGCCGAGGGTGATCTTGCCGACGTTCTCCTGGTTGCCGCCGCCTCCGCGGCGGCCGACCAGCAACCGCAGCCGGGCGTCGATCTCGGCCGGGCCGGTACCGGGCAGCAGGATCTCGTCGAGGCCCCATTCGTGGTTGACCGCCACCAATCCGCCCTCGTTGACGACTGCCACAACGGGGACAGAGGTGCCCGTCGTCCCCAACAGCCGGCACAGGCCACGCGCGGCCGCCAGGTCCGTGCGGGCGTCCACTATCGCCACGTCGGCACTGCCCGCTTCCAGCAGCGAGGACACTTCTGTCGGAGCCGTGCGCACGGTGTGGGCCAGCAGAGACAAAGAGGGCAGGACCGCCTCGGGATGCGGGTCGACGGTCAGTAGCAGTAGATCCAACAGGTCCTCCGGCGCGCCGGCAATCACTTCCCACGATCGCCCGGACCCCGATGTCCACACGGTCGGATTCATGACTGACATGTAGCCGTTACCGGCCTTTAGTGTTCTAACGATAACGCCTCACCTGCTGATTAGCCGCGCCGAGCGCTTCGATCCGAGGGCAGTGGGCGACAATGTGCCGGTGCGCAAACTGCTGATCGGGCTCACCGCGACCGTGACCGCACTCGTCGTCGGGGTCGTCGGCACCGATTTCGGCTCGGCGATCTACGCCGAGTACCGCCTTGCCCGCAACGTACGGACCGCGGCCGGCCTGCAGTGGGACCCGTGGGTGGCCATCCTGGGGTTCCCGTTCCTCACCCAGGTCCGCAACCACCGCTACCGCGAAATCGAGATCCGGGCCGCCGGTGTCGACCATCCGGTGGTGGGCAAGGCCTCGCTGGAGGCCACGCTGCACGGAATCGACCTCACCGACTCGTCGTGGCTGATCCGTCCGGACGCGAAGCTGCCGGTCAGGAAGGCCGAGAGCCGCATCATCATCGACTCCACCCACATCGGCAGGTTCATGGGCATCGACGACCTGCTGGTCGAGGCGCCCTCGCGGGAGACCAACGACGCCACCGGGGGCACCACGGAGTCCGGTATCTCCAGCAGCCAGGGACTGGTCTTCACCGGAACGCCCAAGAAATCCGGGCTGGACAAACGGGTCAGTGTGGCGGTCGACCTGTCGTTCGCCGACGGCGACGACACCACCCTGGTGCTGACCGCGACCGGGATCCTGACCGGGCCGAATACCGCCGACGAGGCCGTTCCCGAGGACAAGACCGCCGCTGTCCTGGCGGAGTTCAGCGACACCATCACCGGCCAGAAGCTGCCGTTCGGCCTGGCCCCGACCACCGCGGGCGCGCGCGGCTCCGACGTGATCATCGAGGGCATCGCCGAGGGAGTAACGATCGACCTGGCGGGGTTCAGACAGTCATGAGCTCGTCGATGGTGCTGGTGATCGTGGTGCTGATCGCCGCGCTCGGCATCGCCTGCGTGATCGGCCGGCTGATCACCCTGCGCGCCGGCATGATCAGGGCGGGTGAGCAGGCCGCCGATGTCGACACCAGTGATCTCGGGCTGTCGCACACGGGCCCGACGGTCCTGCATTTCTCCGCCGAATGGTGCGGCCCGTGCGCCGGGGTGCGGCGAGTGGTCGACCAGGTTTGCGCCGAGCTTCCGGACGTCGCTCATGTGGAGATCGACATGGACGCCAATCCCGAAGCCGCCAGGCGGCTTTCGGTTCTGTCGCTGCCCACCACCATCATCTTCGACCGCGACGGGCGGCCGCGATACCGCACCAGCGGGGTTCCCAAGGCCGCTGACCTGCGCTCGGCGCTGGAACCGCTGTTGGCCTGACCCCGCGGTTATTGGGTAAGCTGTCGCTCGTGTCAGCCCGCCTTGAGCTCGTGCTCACCAAGCGCCGCGCAGTTGATCTGTGCCGCGTCGCGGGTTGCTGCTGTTGTTGTTGCTGTTGAGGGCAGCCGCGCGCTGTTGTGCGTCCGCTCAGGCCTGGTACCTGAGCCTGCACACCATCAGACCTTCTACAACAACGGGAGTTCGTTTCCATGTCATCGACATCCACCCAGCCCATCGCCGACGGTCGGCCTGCCCAGGTCGACGTGCGGGGGCCCCGGTTCGCGGCCTGGGTGACCACCGCGGTGCTGATCGTGACCCTGCTGGTGGCGGGGGTCAGTGAGCCGGCGGCCGGAGCTTTGTTGGGCGTGCAGGCCGTGGTGTTCGCCATCGGTGCCGTCGCCGGGCCGCGCAAGCATCCGTACGGCCGGCTCTTCGCCACGTTCATCGCGCCGCGCCTGGCTGCGGTCACCGAGCGCGAGCCGGTGCCGCCGCTGAAGTTCGCCCAACTGGTGGGCTTCGTGTTCGCGGCCGTGGGCACCGCGGGTTTCGCCTTCGGTGTCACCGCACTCGGCCTGACCGCCACCGCGTTCGCGTTGGTGGCGGCCTTCCTCAACGCCGCCTTCGGCATCTGCCTGGGCTGCCAGCTCTACCCGTTGGTGGCCCGGCTGCGCCACATCCCAAGCCCTGCATGACCCCACCAGACATCTCAAATAGCAAGTAACCGAAAGGAATTCGTACATGGCACGTTCCGACGTCCTGGTCTCGACCGAATGGGCCGGGAACAACCTCGACACCCCCGGCGTGGTGTTCGTCGAGGTCGACGAGAACACCAGCGCCTACGACGACGAGGGCCACATTCCCGGTGCCGTCAAACTGGACTGGAAAGACGATCTGCAGGACGCCGTCAAGCGTGACTTCGTCGACCAGCAGCAGTTCTCGAAGCTGTTGAGCGACAAGGGCATCAGCAACGACGACACCGTGATCCTGTACGGCGGCAACAACAACTGGTTCGCGGCCTACGCCTACTGGTACTTCAAGCTGTACGGCCACAACGACGTGAAGCTGCTCGACGGCGGCCGCAAGCGCTGGCAGCTCGACGGCCGCCCGCTGGTCACCGACGCCGTCAGCCGCCCCGCTACGTCGTACTCGGCCAAGGCACCCGACAACAACATCCGCGCCTTCCGCGACGAGGTCATCGCCGCGATCGGCGAGAAGAACCTGGTCGACGTGCGCTCCCCTGACGAGTTCTCCGGCAAGATCCTGGCCCCGGCGCACCTGCCGCAGGAGCAGAGCCAGCGTCCCGGGCGTATCCCCGGCGCCATCAACGTTCCGTGGAGCAAGGCGGCCAACGAGGACGGCACCTTCAAGTCCGACGAGGATCTGGCCAAGCTGTACGCCGAGGCTGGCCTCGACGGCAACAAGGAGACCATCGCCTACTGCCGGATCGGTGAGCGTTCCTCGCACACCTGGTTCGTGCTGCAGGAGCTGCTGGGACACCAGAACGTGAAGAACTACGACGGCAGTTGGACGGAATACGGCTCCCTGGTGGGCGCCCCGATCGAGTTGGGAAGTTGATATGTGCTCTGCACCCAAGCAAGGACTGACGTTGCCCGCCGGCGTCGACCTGGAGAAGGAAACCGTGATCACCGGCCGCGTGGTGGACGGCTCCGGCCAGGCCGTGGGCGGCGCCTTCGTGCGTCTGCTGGACTCCAGCGACGAGTTCACCGCTGAGGTGGTGGCCTCGGCAACCGGTGACTTCCGGTTCTTCGCCGCCCCGGGCACCTGGACGCTGCGCGCCCTGTCCCCCGCGGGCAACGGCGACGCCAGCGTGGCCCCGACCGGTGCGGGTATCCACGAGGTCGACGTCAAGGTCGCGTAGCGACGAAGGAGCTAGGCCATTCAGCTCGGCGTAGTTCCCTCTTTCGAACGTGAGCTTGTGTACGAGGATTCGCACGAATCTGACACACAAGCTCACGTTCGCGCGTATACAGGGCCCCCGACCCGGGGCGCCGACACCCTCGACAAGGAACTAGACTCACTCCCGTGGTGCTCTTCTTCGAGATAATGCTCGTCGCGGCCGTCGTGGTGATCACGTGGTTCGCGTTGTACGCGCTGTACCGCCTCGTCACCGACGAGTCGTGACCTCCGACCGAGACATTCCAGCCGAGGCCTCCGTCCCTGAGCGAGGCTCAGGCGACCGAGCCATAGCGGCCGCCGCTGAACGGGCCAAGGCCACCGCCACCCGTAACATCCCGGTCTTCGAGGATCTCCCGGTTCCCGCCGACACCGCCAATCTGCGCGACGGCGTAGAACTCAACGACGCGCTGCTGGCGCTGTTGCCGTTGGTGGGCGTGTGGCGCGGAGAAGGTGAAGGTCGCGACACCCATGGCGACTATCGGTTCGGCCAGCAGATCGTGGTCTCCCACGACGGCGGCGACTATCTGATCTGGGATTCCCGGTCCTGGCGGTTGACCGAGACCGGCGAATACGACTCCCCGGGCCTGCGCGAGACCGGCTACTGGCGATTCGTGACCGATCCCGAGGACCCGGCCGGCCGTGACGAGTCACAGGCCATCGAACTGCTGCTGGCCCATTCGGCCGGCTACGTCGAACTGTTCTACGGCAAGCCCCTCACCCAGGCGTCCTGGGAGCTGGTCACCGATGCGCTGGCCCGCAGCAAGTCCGGGCTGCTGGTCGGTGGCGCCAAGCGGCTGTACGGCATCGTCGAAGGCGGCGACCTGGGCTACGTGGAAGAACGTGTAGACGCCGACGGCGGCCTGGTGCCGCACCTTTCGGCCCGACTGTCCCGGTTCGTCGGCTGATGCGCCGGCCGATCGTCGCGGCAGGTCTGCTTGCCGCAGCAGCTTTCCTCGGTGCGTGTTCGTCGGAGGGCCCGCAACCGGCGCCCACCTCGTCGCCGCCCGAGCACGGAACCTACGCCCACTGCCTTTCCGAGCACGGTGTTCCAGCGGCCGCCGGCCCGATCGCGGGTCCGCCTGCCGGCGTCGATGACCAGACGTGGCAGGAAGCCACCAAGGCCTGCTCGACACTGGCGCCCGGCCCGAGCTGATCCCACCGACCACCCTGGCTCGTCGGAGTAACAGACCCCCAGACATGGGGCAGCCCCCGAGCCTTGGTACCTGGTTGGACAGACCGGAGGGCTCGGGGGCCGGGTGACTGCGGGGAATTCGCCAGCGCGCGCAGGCTTTACCCCGGCGCTGCTAGCGGGCAGCCACCTCACATGTCCATAAATCACTCAATTTGTCGGACCACCTCCTTCCCTGTGTGCCCACGAAGGTACCCCCGTCCGAGCACCCCGACAAGCGATTTATTCGCAGCTCAGCGATCGCTGACGATCGCTGCGTCGACCAGGCCGGCGAGGTCGGCATTCAGCGGCGCATCGGGCAGCGGCTGCCCGCCCAGGGTATGCACCCGAGCCGCCAGAGTGATGCTGGAAATCAGCCAAACACCTTGTGCGGTAAGCAAATCCGCTGGCTTCAGGGCGCGGAGGTCGCAGTCGTAGCCTTTGTTGCGAGCCACTTCGAACAACGCCTGCTGGGTGGTGCCACGCAGGATCGGATACCACGGCGGCGGGGTGAGCAACAGCGGCTGCCCGTGGTCGCCTTCGGTCGCGATCACCACAGTGGAACGCGGCCCCTCGAGCACATAGCCGTCGGAGCTGACGAAGATCACGTCACCGGCACCGTGGCGCTCGGCGTGCCGCAGCGCGGCCATGTTCACCGCATAGGACAGGGTCTTGGCGCCGGCGGCCAGCCACGGCATGTCGCTGGCGGTCAGCGGGAGCCCGCGGTCCAGGGTGATCGCCGCCAGCCCGTCCCGCCGAACCTTGGCCACGCGCTCGGCCAGTGCACCGATGGTGGCGAACGCGGTCGGCGGCCCGCCGCTCTCCCGCCCGCGGCTGTACACCAGGCGCAGCACGCCGTCGCCGTCGTTCTCTGAGGCCCAGCGCTCGGCCCCCACCGTCGCCGCCGCACGCCAAGCCGCCAAATCCGGCTCGGGCAGGTCCAGCATCTTGGCCGACTGGCTCAACCGGCCCAGGTGGGCCTCCAGCAGGCAGGGTCTGCCGTCACGCACCAGCAGCGTCTCGAAGACGCCGTCGCCGCGGACCGCGGCCAGGTCGTCGGCGTGCAGCAGCGGGGTGTCGGGGTCGTGGATCTTCCCGTCGAGGGTGACCAGCACGGCTGGTGGGCTCGCCATGGGCACCCAGCGTAGTTTGCGCCCGCGACCAGCTAGGGCGAAGAGCGACAAAAGTAGAGTTGGCCCTATGACTGCACTACCGCCAGCAGTTCCGGCGCCCGAAACCGGCCCCGATGCCGGCGCCGTCTGGCATTACGGTGATCCCCTCGGTGAACAGCGCGCTGCCGCGCGTGCCGCGGTCCTGGTGGACCGCTCCCACCGGGCAGTGCTCACCTTGACCGGCAAGGAGCGGCAAACCTGGCTGCACAGCATCTCCAGCCAGCATGTCAGTGCATTGCCGGACGGTGCGGTCACCGAGAATTTGAGCCTGGATCTGCAGGGCCGTGTCGAAGATCACTGGATCCAGACCGAGCTCGGGGGCACGACCTACCTGGACACCGAGCCGTGGCGGGGCGAGCCGCTGCTGACCTACCTGCGCAAGATGGTGTTCTGGGCCGACGTGCAGATCGAGCCGGCCGATCTCGCGGTGCTCTCACTCTTGGGGCCCGGGCTCGCCGATGAGCAGGTCGTCAAGGCCTTGGGCGTCGAGGCGCTGCCGCAGGAGGCGACCGCGGTGGCGCTGCCCGGCGGCGGGTTCCTGCGCCGGCTGCCCGCCAGCGGCATCGAATTGGACCTGGTGGTGCCGCGCGAATCGATCGGCGAATACACGGGACGGTTGATCGCTGCGGGCGTGCAGCCGGCCGGCGTGTGGGCCTACGAGGCACACCGCGTAGCGGCCGGGCGGCCTCGGTTGGGTGTGGACACCGATGAACGGACCATTCCGCACGAGGTCGGCTGGATCGGCGGCCCCGGTGTCGGGGCTGTTCACCTCGACAAGGGCTGCTACCGCGGCCAGGAGACGGTCGCGCGGGTGCACAACCTGGGCAAACCGCCCCGGATGCTGGTGATCTTGCAGCTCGACGGCTCCGCCGACCGGCCGGCGACCGGCGACACGGTGACTGCGGGCGGGCGCAATGTCGGCCGGATCGGCACGGTCGTCGAGCACGCCGACGAGGGTCCGATCGCGTTGGCGCTGGTCAAACGGGGATTGCCGGTCGATACCGCGCTGATCGCCGGGGAGCAGGCCCAGGCCCCCGCCGTGATCGACCCGGATTCCATGCCGGCAGCGGATGCCACCGCCGGGGCCGGGCGCGCAGCGGTCGAACGTCTCCGGGGGCGTTAAGCCGTGGAACTGCGCAGGAGCACGTAAACTCACTCGGTCACCGACGACGTGACGACCGTCTCTGCGCGGATACCGCGATCCTGGGGATGGTCGTGCTGCTGTGCAATGACGCACCGCAGCCCGAGCCCCAGCCGCGCACCGTGAGGCAGGGCCTGACAGCACTTCGCGGGCGGGCACGGTAAAGTGTTGGCAGGACAATAAAGACACACAGATCGGAGCCGCCTAGCAATTGGGCCGCTCCGTTATTGCGCGAGGGGGTCCCCCCATGGGCCGCGGCCGGGCGAAGGCAAAGCAGACCAAGGTGGCACGTGAGTTGAAGTACAGCTCACCAAACACCGACTTCAGTCAGCTCCAACGTGAGCTGTCGGGATCTCCCGATTCCGGCGACGTCAATGACGACGCCGATGAATGGTCGGGTGAGGATGACTGGCGGCGCTGAGCCGCCCGCATTCCGTCCCAGGACTTAGACACGGGTCGCGCTGGTTGCGCCTGACGCTTACCAGCGCGACCTTGTCTACTGTCTAGAACCGCGGATGCTGGCCGACGAGCTGGGCGCGCACACTGTCCTTGCCGCCCTTCTTGACCGTTCCCAGCGTCCAGCAGTCCAGGTGCCGTGCGGTCAGGATGGCCAGCGCGCGATCGGTGTCCTCGGGCGCCACGACCGCGACCATCCCGATGCCCATGTTGAACGTCTTCTCCATCTCGGCGCGCTCGATGCGTCCGCGCTGGGCGATCATCTGGAACACCGGTGCCGGCGTCCACGTGCCGCGGTCCAGTTCCGCAGTCAGCCCGTGGGGCACCACGCGTTCCAGGTTGCCCGCCAAGCCGCCGCCGGTGACATGGCAGAACGTGCGCACCTGCGTTTCGGCGGCCAGCGCCAGGCAGTCCTTGGCGTAGATGCGGGTGGGCTCCAGCAACTCCTCGCCGAGTGTGCGGCCGAATTCCTCGACATGGCCGGCCAGGTTCATCCGGTCGATCTCCAGCAGGACCTTGCGGGCCAGCGAGTAGCCGTTGGAGTGCAGACCGCTGGAGGCCATGGCGATGATCACGTCGCCCGGCCGGACCCGGTCGGGTCCGAGTACGTCGTCGGCCTCCACGATGCCCACGCCGGTCGCGGAGATGTCGTAATGGTCGGGTTCCATCAGGCCGGGGTGTTCGGCCGTCTCACCGCCCAGCAGGGCGCAGCCGGCCTGGACACAGCCGTCGGCGATGCCGGACACGATGGCGGCGACCCGCTCCGGGACGGTGCGCCCGACGGCGATGTAGTCCTGTAGGAACAGGGGCTCGGCACCGCACACCACGAGGTCGTCGACCACCATGGCGACCAGGTCCACTCCGACGGTGTCGTGCTTGTCCATCGCCTGCGCGACCGCCAGCTTGGTGCCCACACCATCGGTCGAGGACGCCAGCACCGGCTCGCGGTAGCCGCCGCGTAAGGCGAACAGCCCGGCAAAGCCGCCCAGGCCGCCCCGGACTTCCGGACGGGTCGCCTTGGCGGCATGCGGTTTGAAGAGTTCGACAGCGCGGTCGCCGGCTTCGATATCGACCCCGGCTGACGCGTACGAAATGCTGTTGTGTTCGGCGATGCCGTGCTGTTCGGCGCCCTTAGTCATCGCAAGCAAGGCTACCGCCCCGCTGTTGAGGGGGTACAGCGCAGGAGGCGTTAAGACGCTCTCAGGGCCGACGGAGCGCCGAGGCGTTGTCGTTGTCCGCCGCCTGCAGCGGCACGCCGGTGCGGGCCGCGGTGGCCAGCATGTGCTCGACGACGTTCTTGCCCAGTGCGGTCTCGCCGGGCAGTTCGATCGGGTAATTGCCGTCGAAGCAGGCCGAGCACAGCCGGGTCGGCGGCTGCTCGGTGGCCGCGATCATGCCCTGCTGGGAGATGTAGCCCAGGCTGTCAGCGCCGATGGCGTGCCGGACGGCCTCCAGCATCTCGCCCTCGTGTTCGGCCGAGGCCGCGTTGGCGATCAGTTCGGCCGGGGTGGCGAAGTCGATGCCGTAGAAGCACGGCCACTTCACCGGCGGGGACGCGATCCGGACGTGGACCTCCAGCGCTCCGGCCTCGCGCAGCATGCGTACGAGCGCACGCTGGGTGTTGCCGCGCACGATCGAATCGTCGACGACGATCAGGCGCTTGCCGCGGATCACCTCACGCAGCGGGTTGAGTTTGAGCCGGATGCCCAGCTGCCGGATCGTCTGCGAGGGCTGGATGAAGGTGCGGCCCACATAGGCGTTCTTCATCAGGCCCTGCCCGAACGGGATCCCGGATTCCTGGGCGTAACCGACTGCGGCCGGGGTGCCCGATTCCGGCACACCGATCACCAGGTCGGCGTCGATCGGATGCTCGCGGGCCAGCCTGCGGCCGATGTCGACGCGCGTCGCATGCACCGAGCGGCCCACGAGCGTGCTGTCGGGGCGGGCCAGGTAGACGTACTCGAAGACGCAGCCTTTGGGTTCGGGGTTGGCGAACCGGGTGGAGCGCACGCCGTCGGCATCGATGGCCAGCAGTTCGCCGGGTTCGATGTCGCGGACGAACGAGGCGCCGACGATGTCGAGGGCGGCGGTTTCTGAGGCCACCACCCAGCCGCGGTCGAGCCGGCCCAGGGCCAGCGGGCGCACACCGTGCGGGTCACGCGCGGCGTAGAGCGTGTTCTCGTCCATGAAGGTGAGGCAGAACGCGCCGCGCACGGTGGGCAGCAGCTCCAGGGCGGCCTGCTCCAGGGTGGCGTCGGCGGCCCCGTGTGCCAGCAGCGCTCCGAGGATGTCGGAGTCGGTGGTGGCCGTCGGCGCACCCTTCATGTCGATCAGGCCGGCTTCACGGGCCCGGGCGGCCAGCTCGGCGGTGTTGACGAGGTTGCCGTTGTGGCCGAGGGCGACGCCGGTGCCGGCAGCGGTGTTGCGGAACACGGGCTGCGCGTTCTCCCACGTGGTGGAGCCGGTGGTGGAGTAACGGCAGTGTCCGACGGCGACGTGGCCCGGCATTGCGGCCAGGGTCTGCTCGTCGAAGACCTGACTGACCAGACCGAGGTCCTTGAACACCAGAATCTGGGAACCGTCCGAGACGGCGATGCCGGCGGCCTCCTGGCCACGGTGCTGCAGCGCGTACAGGCCGTAGTAGGTGAGCTTGGCAACGTCTTCACCCGGGGCCCAGACCCCGAATACGCCGCACTCTTCGCGCGGTTCGTTTTCGTCGAGTTGCTGACCAGTCACGATAGGGCTGCTCCCGGGGCGGCGGTTGGTGACATAACCGAGTCTACGGTCCAGGCGGGCCAACAAAAGAATCGAATGGCCGCTCCGGCACCGGCTTTTCCAACGTCGGGCGGCGCGGTCGCCATTCCCGCACCCGGCCGCCGGGGTGAGGCAAGGACCACCGGGATGTGTCGGGATTACCCCATCGACCCACTACATGCCAACGGCAAGGATGTTTTTCGTGACGCGCCAACTCTCCGAGACACCGGCAACCCATCCCCGCGACTCCGAAGCCGAGGCCCGGCCGCACCCGTGGCCGGAGGTGACGAAGATCGCATTCCGGTTCTGCTTCTTGTACTTCGGTCTGTTCTGTCTGTTGTTCGCGCAGATCACGTTCGCCTTCCTGGGGATCGTGGGCCACTGGCTGCCGGACCGGGCGGTGATGTGGCAGATGACGGCGTTGGGCCCGGTGATCGGCTGGGTCGGCCGGCACGTGTTCGGTGTCGAGGCGGTGCTGCATCAGGACTCGGGCAGCGGGGATCAGGCCGCGATCTGGGTGATGATCTTCTGCCTGCTGGTGTTCTCGGTGGCCGGCACCGCGGTGTGGTCGTGGATCGACCGGCAGCGACAGGACTACTCGAGGTTGTGGGCCTGGTTCCTGACGTTCGTGCGGCTGTGCGTGGCCGGGCAGATGCTGTTCTACGGTTTCGCCAAGCTGATCCCGACGCAGATGCCGGCCCCGCCGCTGGCGGCGTTGCTGCGCCCGTACGGGGAATTCAGTCCGGCCTCGGTGCTGTGGCTGCAGGTCGGCAGCTCCTATCCCTATGAGATGGCGCTCGGGGCCGTCGAGGTGCTCGCCGGCCTGTTGCTGTTCTGGCCCCGGACGGCGACCTTGGGCGCCCTGCTCGGCGTGGCCAGCATGGCGCAGGTGTTCCTGCTCAACATGACCTTCGACGTGCCGGTGAAGATTCTGTCCGGGCATCTGTTGTTGATGGGTCTGGTGCTGCTCGCACCGCAGTACCGGCGGCTGGCCGACTTGCTGGTGTTGCAGCGCCCCACCGAACCGGCGGTACAACCCGAGCTGTTCGCCGGTGCCCGCGCCAACACCATCGCGGCCCGGGTGCAGGCCGTACTCGGCATCTGGATGGCGGCCGGTTGCATCCTGACCGGATGGCAGGGCTGGAACGAGTACGGCGGTGGCCGCGCCACACCCGAGTTGTACGGGATCTGGACGGTGAGCCGCTTCGATGTCGACGGCAGAACCGCACCACCGCTGACCACCGATCAGTCGCGTTGGCATCGCGTCGTGTTCGACCTGCCTGAGGTCCTCACCTACCAGCGCATGAACGGCGAATTGGTCGATGCACCGGTCAGGGTCGACGGGGACAACCTCACGGTGTCGAGCCCGGACGGCTCGCCCCTGGGCACGCTCACCGCGTCCCGCCCGACGCCCGAACGGTTACAGCTGACCGGCGAGCTGTCCGGCCGTCACGTCGCGATCTGGCTCGACCGGCTGGATCTCGACCAGTTCACCCTGCGTAACCGGGGCTTTCACTGGGTTCAGGAGTATCCCTACTTCCGGTGAGTCAGGACCCCAGTGGCACCAACGGCAGCCACCGGGCCACCTCGCCGGCCCGCGATCCCGACATCTGCACCGCAGTACCGGCGTCTTCCAGGCCGAGCAACCCGGTGGCCAGCAGCAGCCAGGTGCGGGGATCGGTTTCGACGACGTTGGGTGGGTTGCCGCGGGTATGGCGGGGCCCTTCGATGCACTGCACTGCGACGAAGGGCGGCACCCTCACCTCGACGCTGGCACCCGGCGCCAGCGCGGCCAGGGTGCGCGCGGTCAGCCGGACCGCCTCGGCCAGTTCGGCTCGGGCCGGTTCGGCGTGTGCCGGTTCGCGCAGCCAGTCGGCGACGACGGCGACCGCCGCCCGGGTCTTTTGCGGATCTACACTGCCTCGCGCGGCCATGTCATAGAGTCTCGCAAAGTGTTTGCCGATCACCGTAATCCGCCGTATCGCACGGCCGGCGCAGCGCTGTTGGCGATTCTCGCGCTGATCTTCGGCTTGATCGTGGCGCAGTTCCGGGGTGCTTTCGAGGTCAAGGCACCGCTGACGCTGCTGGCCTCAAGGGCGGGCCTGGTTCTGGATCCGGGTTCCAAGGTGACCTACAACGGCGTTCCGATCGGCCGGGTGGGCACGGTGACCACCGACGGCGGTGACCCGGTCCGGGCTCTGGTTCGTCTCGACATCAACCCGAAGTACCTGGACCTGCTGCCGGCCAACGTATCGGCCTCGATCCAGGCAACCACGGTGTTCGGCAACAAGTACGTGGCCTTCACTTCGCCGGAACATCCGAGCGCGCAACGGGTTTCGACCTCCGAACCGATCGACGTCACGGCCGTCACCACCGAGTTCAACTCGTTGTTCGAAACCATCACCGCGATCACCGAACAGGTCGACCCGATCAAGCTGAACCAGACCCTGTCTGCCACCGCCCAGGCACTGACCGGACTGGGCGGTGCGTTCGGACAGTCGCTGGCAGAAGGCAACACAATCCTCGACGACGTGAACTCACGTATGCCTGCGCTGCGCCACGACATCGCGGCACTGGCCGACCTCGGCGAGCGCTATGCCGAGGCCGGCCCCGACCTGTTCGACGGCCTGCGCGACGCCGCGCGCAGCGCGGCCACCTTCAACTCCCAGCGTGGACAACTCGACGCCGCGCTGGTCGCGGCGATCGGTTTCGCCGGAACCGGTTCCGACATCCTCGAACGCGGCGGCCCCTATCTGCAGCGCGGTGCGCAGGATCTGATCCCGACCTCGAAGCTGTTCGACAAGTACCAGGGGCAGTTGTTCTGCACCATCCGGAACTATCACGACGTCGCGCCCGCGTTCTATGCGACGTTCGGGGGCGACAACGGATACTCATTCGAAAGCACGGGGACCTTGTCGAGCATCGGCGTGGGCAATACCTACGTGTATCCGGACAATCTGCCGCGGGTCAATGCCAAGGGCGGTCCCGAGGGCAAGCCGGGCTGCTGGAAACCGATCACGGCCGACCTCTGGCCCGCACCGTATCTGGTGATGGACACCGGTTTGTCGATCGCACCGTACAACCATGTCGAACTGGGCTCGCCGATCTTCACCGACTACGTCTGGGGGCGGCAGATCGGTGAGCCCACCATCAATCCGTGACGGCTTTACGATCTTGATTCGGGGATTCGGGTGGGAGGGGACTTCGTGAACGGTAGCGCCGATGCCTAAGCGCGCAGTGTCAGCGGGCCCGGAGCAGCCGGCCGCGTGGCCCCCGGTTCTGCCTGCATGGCGCGCCCTGGGCCTGTCCCTCGCACCGATCGCAGCCGCGGCCTTCAACGGTGTAGCGGGTATCTGCGCCGCGGTCGTCGCCGCCGTGTTGATCTTCGCGTTCGCCCGTCTGCACCGCCATGCCCCGCGGGCGCTGTCGACGGGCGATCTGGTTGCCTCCACCGTGGGACCGGCTGCCGGGCGGTTCACCAGCCTCATCCAACTGGCGGCGTACGTGCTGCTGGGTGTGGGTGTCGCGCTCACGCTCGCACTGCAGCCGCTTTCCGGGGCACCCGACCTCGAGACCGCTCTGGCCGGATGGTGGTGGCCGGGCTGGTCGGTAGCCGTGGTGGTCATCGCCGGTGCGGTGGTGGCGTATCTGCCCACCCGTGCGGTGGGTACGACGGCTGCCGCTCTGACCGCCGTCGGGCTGCTGATTTTTCTCTACCTGTCTCTGGCGGTCATGGCGCGAGTGGCGGCCGGTACCCCGCCGATGCAGTTCGGCGGGCCTGCACCCGCAGATTCTGTCCTGTTGTTGACGGCAGCAGCGATTCCGCTCGGCCTGGGGTTGGTGGGCTTCGAGGCTGCCACCGTGGTCAGCGGTCGCCTGGAGTCGGTGGCGCGTCCGGTGGGGGCCGCGGTGGGGATTACCGCACTGGCCGCCTTCATCCTGCTGCTGGCCGTCAACGTCGGTGCGGCCGGCGGGTTCTTGTCCTCGGCCCAGACCTTGTCGTTGATCGTTTCGGAGTTCTACGCCGACGCCGGCTTCTACTGGTTCGCCACCGGCGCGTTGTGCCTCGGGTCGGCCGCGTTGCTGGGCCTGACCTGGGCGGCGACGCGGGTGGCGGCACGGCTGTTCGGGGCCGGCCCAGACGTGGCGGTCCTGGTCCCGGCGGCGATGTGCGTGCTGGCAGTGGGGTTCTGCCGGTTCCAGAACCATATCGGCGGATTGCAGAGCACCATCGCCGCCGTTCTCCTGCTGGCCGTGTACACCCTTGTCACCGAGGCAAATTCACGAGTGGCAGGTACTGCGGTGGCACAGCAGGCGCCCCGGCTGATCCTGGTCGTGGTGGTGGTCTGCGTGGTGTTGATCCCGCTGCGCGTCACCGATTTCGCACTGTCCACGTTGTGGCCGCTGGCGGTCACGGCTGCGATCCTGGCACTGGCCGCGCTGCTGGCCCGGCTTGGCAGGCCAGCGCAGCCAGCGCTCCCGCCTCATTGATCGCCAAGTGCGCCAGCATCGGGGCAGCCAGGCTGGCCGAGCGCTGCGCAAGCCACCCGAAGACCCACCCGGCGGCACCGGTGGCCAGCACCGTCGGGATCACGGGCTGACCCGCGGCGCGGGCGTCGGCGATGTGCGAGAGCCCGAAGGCGCCGGCCTGCAGCACCTGGCCGCCGGCCGGTCCGAACGCCTCGGCACCGAGCTTGCTCAGCGCGCCGCGAAAAGTCGCCTCCTCCGGCCAGACGGTGCCGAGCGGGATTCGCAGCGCCAGCCATCGGCGCGGTTCGTCCGGCAGCACCTTACGGCGCATTCCTGCGCGCACCGGCGGCACCGTCGAGGTCGCGGCCACACCTGCGCTCACCGCGGTGGCGGCCACGGCCCCGAGTCGCAGGCCGGACCACACCGCCGGAGGCCGTAACCCCGGCCGGGCGCCCGTCGCGAACATCAGCACGCTGCCGAGCGCCGCGCGCGCCACCGGCTGCCAACGGGCCGGCAGCCTCGGATCCACCAGGCCGTTCCATCCGACAACGCCTGCGGCCAACGCCACCGCGCGGATACGTTTGGCGGCCATCAGTATTCGGGTCCGTCGTTGGCCTCGGTTTTCTCCAGTGCCATCCTGATGCGCGCGGTATCGTCGGGCGTCCAGCCCGCCGGCGGTGCCACCGCGACCCAGCCGTCGAGTACCGATTCGCCGTAGTTGTGCCCGTGCCCGGCCGGCACGCTCGACGCGTTGGTGATATCCGCCGCCACCTGCCAGAACGTGATGATGGGGTACCAGCGCATCGAGGCGGTGCGGTCCGAGCCCGGCGGTTCGACCAGCCAATCCGGTTCGGAGAAAAGCAGGTCCGTCGACCACCAGACGATCGGGTCTGACGGGTGTTGCAGGAACATGACCCGGGTGCCCTCCCACGGGGCGGCGGCGTCGGCGGCGATCTCGGCGGGGCCGGCCGCCTCGGAGAACCGCACCGTGCGGCCGTTGTCGTAACGGGGCCGGACCTGAGGGGTTCCGGGATCGCGGCGGGCCGTCAGCCCACTCCACAGCGGGCTGGCGTTGGGCGGGCCGACCCACAGCACCGATGAGAAGCCCATCCTGGCGATGTCAGGCAGCCAACTGAACGCGCCCTGGCCACCCATCGAACCCAAGCTCTCCCCGTACAGCACCAGCTTGGGCCGGTGTTCCGGCGGCCGCTGCTCCCAGCGCGCATGGATCGCGTCGATCATCAACCGCCCGATGTCCATGGACTTCTTCCGGTCGCCCATGAACGAAATCCAGCTCGGCAGATAGGAATACTGCATTCCGACCATCGCGGTGTCGCCGTTGTACATCAGCTCCAACGCGCGAGCGGCCACCGGGTTGACCCAGCCGGTGCCGGTGGTGGGGACGATGATCAGCAGCTTGCGGTCAAAGGCATGGGTGCGCTCAAGCTCGCTGAGCAGCACCGCAATTCGCTGATCCACGGTCTCCGCGGTGTGCAGGCCGGCGTACACCCGGATGGGCTCTTTGGCCGGTGCATCGTTGACGCTTTCGAGCTCTGCGGCACGAGGTCCGGTCGCCACGAAGTTGCGGCCCTGAAAGCCGAGGGAATCCCACGCGGCGAATGATTCTGGGCTACCGGACCTTTCCGGTTCGACCGGCCGGCTGATGCCTTCGCGGGTGGTGGTGTTCTGCGGTTGGAAAACCCGGCTGGCCCCGGCGAGAAACCCGCGGTAGAGCACGCCGTTGACGAGCGTGACGACCAGCACCACCACGATCGCGGTCCCGATGAACTGGGCCACCTCCCGGTGCAGATGCCAGCGCCGGATGAACATCCGGGCCAGCAGCCGGACGGCGTCGCGCAGCATGCGCGCGGTCGCGATCAGGGCGGCGCCCACTGCCACGGTGATGATCAGGGTGCGCAGATAGCCCAGCGTGGCCGGACCTTCCATGCCCATCAAGGCCGAGACCTGCCGTTGCCAGGCGGCTGCGGGAACCAGCATCAGCACGCATGCTGTGATAGCGCCGGCCACAACGAGCGTCTTCAGCCAGTACAACGTCCGCTTCGACGGCGGCCACCATGCGCGGTTACGTAACACGAAGCGGTACAGCACTTTTCCCAGCAACAGCCCGATGCCGTAGCCGATGGCGGCGTTGATGCCGCCGATCAGCCCGGCGAACAGCCAGTCCCGCGGCAGCAGCGACGGGGTCAGCGACAGACAGAAGAACAGGGCTGCGACGGCGATGCCGGCGAAGTCCAGTCGCACCAGGCTCCAGGCCCAGCGCAGCAGGGGATGACGTTCGTCGAGGGGTTTTGCCGTCACCCGAACAGCCCGGGCAGCACGCCCTCCGACGTGCTCCGTAGCTCCGCGAGGGTGATGCTGAACTGGCCCTGGACTTCGATCAAGGGCTCTCCGCCCTCGGGCCCCTGGTCGACGACGCCTACCCGCGTCACCGGTAGATCCCTGGCCTCACACATCGACCGGAACCGGCTCTCCTCGGTGCGCGGCACCGCGACCAGCACGCGGCCGGCGGATTCGGAGAACAGGAACACGAAGGGATCGACATTCTCGGGAAGGATCACCCGGCAACCGGTTTCACCGGCCAGTGCGGCCTCGACCACGGCTTGGATCAGGCCACCTTCACTCAAGTCGTGCGCCGCGGAGATGAGGCCGTCGCGTGAGGCCGCGGTCAGCACCTCGGCCAGCAGTTTCTCGCGGGCCAGGTCGACCTTCGGCGGCACGCCACCGAGGTGATCGGCGGTGACCTGGGCCCAGACCGAGCCGTCGAACTCGTCGTGCGTATCGCCGAGCAGCAACAGCGTCTCGCCCGGTTCGGTACCCAGCCCGGTGGGGATGCGTCGCTTCACATCGTCGATCACGCCGAGCACACCCACCACCGGGGTCGGCAGGATCGCGGTGGACCCGGTCTGGTTGTAGAAGCTGACGTTGCCGCCGGTGACCGGAATACCAAGGGCCGCACAGCCGTCGGCCAGCCCGCGAACGGCCTGGCTGAACTGCCACATCACGCCCGGGTCCTCCGGCGAGCCGAAGTTGAGGCAGTTGGTCACGGCGACGGGGGTGGCCCCGGTGACCGCGACGTTGCGGTAGGCCTCGGCCAGGGCCAGCTGTGCGCCGGTGTAGGGATCGAGCTGGGTGTAGCGGCCGGAGGCGTCGGTGGAGACCGCGATGCCGCGACCGGTGGTCTCGTCGATGCGCAGCACACCGCCGTCGGCATGCTCGGCCAGCACCGTGTTGCCGCGCACGTAGCGGTCGTACTGCTCGGTGATGAAGGCCCGGCTGCACAGGTGCGGGCTGCCGATCAGGGCCAGCAGCGTGGCCTTGAGCTCGTCGCCGGTCTTGGGCCGGGGCAGCTTGGCCGAGGTGTCGGCGACCAGCGCGTCCTGGCTCTCGGGCCGGGCCACCGGCCGCTGGTAGACGGGGCCCTCGTGGGCCACGGTGCGCGGCGGCACGTCGACGACGGTCTCGCCGTGCCAGGTGATCTGGAGCCGATCTCCGTCGGTGACCTCGCCGATGACGGTGGCCAGCACTTCCCATTTGCGGCAGACGGCCATGAACGCCTCGACGTTCTCCGGTGTCACCACGGCGCACATGCGCTCCTGGGACTCGCTGGAGAGCACCTCGGCCGGGGTCATGTCCTTGGCGCGCAGCGGCACCTGATCCAGCTCGATGCGCATGCCGCCGTCACCCGCGGAAGCGAGTTCGGATGTGGCACAGGACAACCCGGCACCACCGAGGTCCTGGATGCCGACCACGAGGCCAGCCGCGTACAGCTCGAGGCAACACTCGATCAGCACCTTCTCGGTGAACGGGTCACCCACCTGAACGCTCGGCAGTTTCTTGCGGCCCGCGCCGCTCTCGTCCCCGCTGAACGTGTCCGACGCCAGCACCGAGACACCGCCGATACCGTCCAGGCCGGTGCGCGCACCGAACAGGATGATCTTGTTGCCGGTGCCCGACGCGAACGCCAGGTGCAGGTCTTCCTTGCGCAGCGCACCCACGCACAGTGCGTTCACCAACGGGTTGCCCGCGTAGGAGGGGTCGAAGATCGTCTCGCCGCCGATGTTGGGCAGGCCGAGCGAGTTGCCGTAACCGCCGACGCCGCGCACCACGCCGTCCAGCACGCGACGGGTATCGGGAGCGTCGGCCGCGCCGAAGCGCAGCTGGTCCATGACCGCCACCGGGCGGGCACCCATCGCCATGATGTCGCGCACGATGCCGCCGACACCGGTGGCCGCGCCCTGATAGGGCTCGACGTAGGACGGGTGGTTGTGGGACTCGACCTTGAAGGTGACGGCCCAGCCGTCGCCGATGTCGACGACTCCGGCGTTCTCACCGATGCCGGCCAGCATGCCGGCGCGCATCTCGTCGGTGGTGGTCTCGCCGAAGTAGCGCAGGTGCACCTTGGAGGATTTATAGGAGCAGTGTTCGCTCCACATCACCGAGTACATGGCCAGCTCGGCGTCGGTGGGGCGGCGGCCCAGGATCTCGCGAATCCGCTGGTACTCGTCGTCCTTGAGACCGAGTTCGCGGTAGGGCTGCGGCTGATCAGGGGTGGCGGCTGCCCGCTCCACAGTGTCCTGGGTCGATGTACGGCCGTGGGTGAGCTCAGACGTCACGACCCCAGTTTAGTAGCTGCTCGCGCATAGGCGTGTGCCGCGGCCGGTGCGCTCACCCCGTGCAGCACGACGCTGCCGAGAACCGCCACCACCAGCACCTGGGCCACTGTGTGCTCGGCCACTCCTTCGAGGGCGTTGAAGGCCAGCAGCCCGAACACGATCGAGGTGGTGCCGCGAGGTCCGAGCCATCCCACGAGCAGCCGCTCACGCCAGCTCACCGGCGACCCCAGCATCGCCACCAACACCGGCAGGATGCGTACCACGGTCAGCGCGAGCAGGCAGAACACCACGGTGGCGGGCGAGACCCCGGCTCCCAGCGCCAGCACCGCCGTCAGGCCGAACACGAACCACATGACGGCCGCCAGCAGGAAGCCGACGTCGTCGACGAGTTCCAGCTCAGCCGCGAAGGTGTCCGAGCTCCGCAGATAGTTGAACGCGATACCGCAGACGAACGCCGAGACGAAGCCGTTGCCGTCGATCAGCACGCTGGCACCGAAGGCGAGCAGCGGCGCGGCAACCAGGATCACCCGCTTGGCCTGGTCGGTCATCAGGTCGCGCCGCTGGGCCCAGTTGGCCGCGACGGCCAGCCCGGCACCGATCAGCACGCCGACGATGATCGCCTTGACCGCGTGCGGAACCGCTGAGGCCAGCGCGTCGAGCGGAGTCTCGGCATGGGTGCGGTCGGCGGCCAGCACCACCGCGAAGATGAAGATCGGCGAGACGATGCCGTCGTTGTAGCCGGCCTCGACGTTGAGCAGGCCACGGACCCGCTCCGGCAGCCGGGCGTCACGCAACAGTGTGGAAGTCGGCGCGAAGTCGATCGGAACCACGACGCAGGCGATCACCAGCAGCACCGCCCAGGGCAGGCCGGGCAGCAGCCACAGCCCAATCAGCACCGAGCAGGCCAGCCCGAGCGGCAGCGCGATGAAAAGCAGCCGCAGGGCCGCGCGTGGGTTGGCCCCGAGGAATCCGCCGCGAACGTCGGTGGCGTCGACGAACAGCAGTACGGCCAGGATGATCTCGGCGACGTGCTGGGCGCTGTCCGCGTTGAGGGTGTCGGCCAGCACATCCTGGGTACTGAAGCCGAGGGCCAGCCCGGCCAGGACCAACACCATCGGCGCCGTCAACCGCCGGCGTGCCAAGCCCTTTGACAGCAACGACCACCCGGCGAGTACGACGGATACCGCGATCAGTCCCAACACCACGGCGGAGATCTTTCCAGCGCCACCGCAGGTTTTTCAGGCAGCGGGGCGGGTAACACCGCCAGATGAGTGAAACAGTCGCGGAGTTCGTCCTGGACCGGCTCCGCCAGTGGAACGTCGAGCAGGTTTTCGGTTACCCCGGCGATGGCATCAACGGCTTGGTGGCCGCATTCGGGAAGGACCGACGGGCCGGGCCGCAGTTCGTACAAACCCGGCACGAGGAGATGGCCGCCCTGGCCGCGACCGGCTACGCCAAATTCTCCGGCAACGTCGGGGTGTGCCTGGCCACCTCGGGGCCCGGCGCCATCCACCTGCTCAACGGCCTCTACGACGCCAAGCTGGACCACACGCCGGTGGTGGCGATCGTCGGGCAGACCGCGCGGAGCGCGATGGGCGGCAGCTATCAGCAGGAAGTGGACTTACAGGCCCTGTTCTCGGATGTGGCCAGCGATTTCCTGGTCGAGGTCAACGTGGCGAGCCAGCTGCCCAATGCGTTGGACCGGGCGTTTCGCACCGCCCGTGCCCGCCGGGCGCCCACTGCGGTGGTGATCCCCTCGGACCTGCAGGAGCAGCCCTATGAGCCACCCGACCACGCCTTCAAACAAGTACCGTCGAGCGGCCCGCACGACGCCGAACCGGTGCTGCGGCCGGACCCCGTGGCGTTGGAGACCGCGGCCGAGATCCTCAACGCGGGCTCCAAGGTGGCGATCCTGATCGGGCAGGGCGCCCGGCGTGCGGCCGACGAAGTGGCCCAGGTGGCCGAACTGACCGGGGCAGGCGTGGCAAAGGCGCTGCTCGGCAAGGACGTGCTGCCCGACGATCTGCCGTATGTCACCGGGGCGATCGGTCTGCTCGGTACCCGGCCCAGTTACGAGCTGATGCGCGAGTGCGACACCCTGTTGATCGTCGGGTCGAACTTCCCCTACAGCCAGTTCCTGCCCGAGTTCGGCGCGGCACGCGCCATCGAGATCGACATCGACGGGGCCAACATCGGCATGCGCTACCCCACCGAGGTCAATATCGTTGCCGACGCGAAAACCGCACTGGCCGAACTGATTCCACACCTGAACCGAAAATCCGACCGGTCCTGGCGCAGCGCGGTCGAGGACGGTGTGAGCCGGTGGTGGGAGACGGTCGAACGGCAATCGATGTTGTCGGCGGACCCGATCAATCCCATGCGGGTGGTGTGGGAGCTGTCAGCCAGGCTGCCCGACTTCGCGATCGTCACCGGCGATTCCGGATCGTCGACCAACTGGTACGCGCGTTGCCTTCGGTTCCGGGACACCACCTCCGGGTCGTTGTCGGGCACCCTGGCCACGATGGGCTCAGCCGTGCCGTATGCGCTCGGCGCCAAGTTCGCCCAGCCGGACCGTCCGGTGATCGCGCTGGCCGGCGACGGTGCCATGCAGATGAACGGCCTGGCCGAGCTGCTGACCATCCGGCGCTACGCCGGGCAGTGGGCTGATCCCCGCCTGGTGGTGTGCGTGTTCCACAACAATGACCTGGCCCACGTCACCTGGGAGTTGCGCGCCATGGGCGGCGCACCGAAGTTCGAGGGCTCCCAGAATCTGCCGGAGGTGTCCTACGCCGACATCGCCACGGCGATGGGACTGCAGGCGATCACCGTCGACGACCCCGATCAGATCGGCGCGGCCTGGGATGCGGCGCTGAATGCCGACGGACCGGTGGTGCTCGACGTACGCACCGATCCCGAGGTACCGCCCATACCTCCGCACGTCACCTACGAGCAGGCCAAGTCAACCGCGCAGGCCGTCGCCAAGGGCGATCCGAACGGTTGGCACCTGATGGCCGAAATCGCGAAAAACAAGGTGGTAGAAGCGCTTACCGGTTCTGGTTTGCGCGCCAAACCCGGCGGGTAGCCGATCGGTCTCACGACAATGACAACAGAGGAGGCGGCAATGACTGCGAGCACCGAAACCGGCCACATCACCGGCACCAAGGACAAGAACTACAACCTGATCTGGTACACCGAGCAGTGCCTGGAGAACGCGCTGCGGATGGAGACGTTCATCGCCGACGCCGAACGTGACGGCGACACCGAGGTGGTGGAGCTGTTCCGCAAGGCTCAGGCCGACAGCCGCAAGGGCGCCGAGATGGCCAAGCACATGCTGGCCAGCCGGATCAGCTAGCCCTGCTCGGACCCGATACAGAACGCATTGCCCTCGGGGTCGGTGAGGACCACCCAGCTGAAGTCAGGACCGAAGCTGTGCCGCTCGGTCTCGGCGGCCCCGAGGCTCACCAACCGCGCCACCTCGGCTTCCATGTCCGCGGCCGCGAGATCGAGGTGGACGCGGTTCTTACCCGGCGTCGGAGCCGGGACCTTCTGGAATCCCAGCCGCGGCCCGTCCGGCTGCACCAGCACCACGAACTCGCCTGGCATCAACGCATTCACCTCACCGCCGACGGCCTGCGCCCACCACCGGGCCAGCGCATCGGGATCGGTGCAGTCGACAGTGATCATCTCCACGGACAGTGCCATGGCGCCGACCCTAGACCCGGGCGGTGACACCGCGTCAGTGTGGCGAAAGAAATGCCTGTAGGGCCGCCGAGTAGGCGGCGACGTCGTGGGCACCCATGAACTCCCGGGCGGAATGCATCGCGAGCTGAGCCGCGCCGACGTCGACGGTCGGGATCCCGGTACGCGCCGAGGTCATCGGCCCGATGGTGGAGCCGCACGGCAGGTCGGCGCGGTGTTCGTAACGCTGCAGCGGCACCCCGGCCTGATCACAGGCCAGCGCGAATGCCGCCGCGGTGCGGCCGTCGGTGGCGTACCGCAGGTTGGGCTGCACCTTGAGCACGGGTCCGGCGTTCACTTCGATGAGGTGGCCGGGCTCGTGGCGGTCCGGGTAGTTCGGGTGCGTCGCGTGCGCCATGTCTCCGGAAGCCACCATCGATCCGGCGGCCCTGCGCAGGAAATCCTCCCGTGAACCGCCCGCGGCGAGCGCGATGCGTTCCAGCACCGTCGGCAACAGCTCGGACTGGGCGCCGTGATCGGAGGTCGAGCCGACTTCCTCGTGGTCGAACAGGGCCAGCACCGGCACGTGCGTGCCGGCGGGTGCCGCCAGGAAGCCCTCCAGCCCGGCATAGCACGTGGCTTGGTTGTCCAGCCGGGGTGCGCTGACGAACTCCCCCTCGGCTCCGGTGATCGCCGACGGTGTCAGGTCGTGGGTCATCAGGTCGAAGCCCAGCACGTCCGCCTCGGCGACGCCGGCCCGCTCGGCGACGTATCCGATGAAGGATCGGGGTCGCTCCCCCAGGCCCCAGACCGCGTTGACGTGGCGCTGCGGGTCGGGGCTGACACCCTTGCGGTCCTCGGACAGGTGGATGGCCAACTGGGGTACGCGCAGGATCGGATCGTCGACCCGCACCAACCGGTGGTCGATCCGGTTGCCGTCGCGGACCGACAGCCGACCGCTGATCCCGAGGTCGCGGTCGAGCCAGGAGTTCAGCCAGGCCCCGCCGTACGGCTGTAGCGCCAGGACCTGCCAGCCCGCGACGACGCGGTCGGGGTGCTGTTTGACCCGCAGGTTGGGGCTGTCGGTGTGGCCGCCGACGACGCGGAACGGTGCGGCAGCGTCGGTGTTCTCTGTGTTCCACGCCACCAGCGAGCCCGCTCGCACCGTGAAGAACTTCCCCGTGCCGGGCCACGCGTCCGTTTCAGCGAGCTCGGTGAAACCGGCGTCACGCAGCCGTTGCGCGGCGGTGGCGCAGACGTGAAAGGGTGACGGGGACGCGTCGATGAACTCGCACATGCTCTGGGCGCTGGCTGCCATATCTCTATCTTGACCGGGATTTCGACGCGCGCCGCGTTAGGGTCGACGTTGTGCCCGCACCACAGCCTCAACCGGTTCTGGCGCCGCTGACACCGGCTGCCGTGTTCATGGTCGCAACGATCGATCCGGGCGGTGAGGCGACGGTCCACGACGCGCTGGCCGACATTTCAGGTCTGGTGCGTGCCATCGGTTTCCGGGACCCGACCAAGCACCTGTCGGCCATCGTGTCGATCGGCTCCGACGCCTGGGACCGGTTGTTCTCCGGCCCGCGTCCCGCTGAACTTCACCCGTTCATCCCGCTGGAAGGTCCGCGGCACCGGGCCCCGGCGACACCGGGGGACCTGTTGTTCCACCTGCGTGCCGAGTCGATGGACGTGTGCTTCGAGCTCGCCACCAAATTCGCCGATGCCCTGACCGGCGCCGTCACAATCGTCGACGAGGTGCACGGGTTCAAGTTCTTCGACAACCGCGACCTGATGGGGTTCGTCGACGGAACCGAGAATCCGGACGGCCCGGTGGCCGTCAATGCCAGCCAGATCGGCGACGAGGACCCGGATTTCGCCGGAGGCTGCTACGTCCACGTGCAGAAGTATGTGCATGACATGGGCTCGTGGAATTCGTTGTCCACCGAAGAGCAGGAGCGGGTGATCGGCCGCACCAAGCTCGACGACATCGAGCTCGACGACGCGGTCAAACCCGCCAATTCGCACGTCGCGCTCAACGTCATCGAAGACGACGAGGGCAACGAGCTGAAGATCATTCGGCACAACATGCCGTTCGGCGAGATCGGCAAGGGCGAGTTCGGTACGTACTACATCGGTTATTCGCGCACCCCGGCGGTCACCGAGCGGATGCTGAACAACATGTTCATCGGCGACCCACCCGGGAACACCGACCGGATCCTGGATTTCTCCACCGCTCTGACCGGAGGGCTGTTCTTCACTCCCACGATCGATTTTCTGGATGATCCACCGCCGCTGCCGTCGTTGGAAGAAACGGCGGCAGCACAGGAAGATTCACCCACGGAGGGCCACCGCGACGGCTCGCTCGGCATTGGCAGTCTGAAAGGAATCCCGCAATGAACAACCTGTACCGCGAGCTCGCTCCGATCACCGAGTCCGCCTGGGCCGAGATCGAACTCGAGGCCAGCCGAACCTTCAAGCGCCACATCGCCGGCCGGCGCGTGGTCGATGTCAGCGAGCCCAGCGGGCCGGTGACCGCGGCGGTCAGCACGGGCCATCTGCTCGACGTGCAGTCGCCCGGTGACGGTGTGGTCGCCCACCTGCGCGGCGCCCGACCGCTGGTGCGCCTGCGGGTGCCGTTCACGGTGTCGCGTACCGCGATTGACGATGTCGAGCGCGGCGCACAGGACTCCGACTGGGATCCGGTCAAGGACGCCGCCAAGAAGTTGGCCTTCGTCGAGGACCGGGCGATCTTCGAGGGCTACCCGGCCGCCGACATCGAGGGCATCCGCAGCTCGAGCTCCAATCCGGCGCTGGCCCTGCCCGACGACGCCCGTGAGATTCCCGACGTGATCGCACAGGCACTTTCAGAGCTGAGGCTGGCCGGTGTCGACGGACCGTATTCGGTGCTGCTCTCAGCGGAGACCTACACCAAGGTCAGTGAGACCACCGCGCACGGCTACCCGATCCGCGAACACCTGAGCCGCTTGGTCGACGGCGAGATCATCTGGGCGCCAGCGATCGACGGCGCGTTCGTATTGTCCACCCGCGGTGGCGATTTCGATCTGCAGCTGGGTACCGATGTGTCCATCGGCTACCAGTCCCACGACGCGGAGAGCGTGCAGCTGTACCTGCAGGAGACCCTGACGTTCCTGGCCTACACGGCCGAGGCGTCCGTCGCCCTCACTGCCTGACCCGTTGCACCGCGAGCGGGCGTGTCTGCTGGTCGGCACGCCGCTCGCGGGCAGCACTGTGCGCACGCTCGCGGCGCACCAGAGTCAGTCGAGGACTAGACCGACAGAACCGCGTCCAGCGCGGAGTAGAACAATCCGAGCCCGTCATCGGACGGACCGGTCAAGGCCTCGGTGGCGTGTTCGGGATGCGGCATCAGGCCGACGACGCGACGGTTTTCCGAGCACACGCCGGCGATGCCGCGCATCGAGCCGTTGAGGTTCTCGCGGTAGCGGAAGACCACGCGGTCCTCGCCCTCGAGTTCGTCGAGCACCGCTTCGGACGCGACATAGCGGCCCTCCCCGGACTTCAGCGGGATCAGCAGGTCGGCACCGGCGTCATAGCGGGTGGTCCAGGCGGTGGTGTTGGAGGCGACCTCCAGCCACACGTCGCGGCAGATGAAGTGCAGGCCGGCGTTACGGGTGAGCGCACCGGGCAGCAGCCCGGCCTCGCACAGCACCTGGAAGCCGTTGCAGATGCCGAGCACAGGCATGCCCTTGCCGGCCGCCTCGACGACCGAGCCCATCACCGGGGCGAACTTGGCGATCGCCCCGCAGCGCAGGTAGTCGCCGTAGGAGAAGCCGCCGGGTACGACGACGGCGTCGACGCCCTTGAGGTCGGCGTCGGCGTGCCACAGGCTGACCGCCTCGGCACCGGCCAGACGAACGGCTCGGGCCGCGTCGACATCGTCGAGCGTCCCGGGGAAGGTGATCACCCCGACACGGGTGCTCACGCGTCCTCCCGGCTCACCGAGAAGTCCTCGATAACGGTGTTGGCCAGCAGAGACTCCGCGATCTCGGCCAGGGTTTCGTCGGCTACGGAGTCGTCGACTTCGAGCTCGAAACGCTTGCCTTGCCGGACGTCGGCGATACCGCCGTGTCCTAGCCGACCAAGTGCCCCGACAATCGCCTGACCTTGCGGGTCCAGGATCTCTGCCTTGGGCATGACGTGCACAACCACCTTTGCCACGGCGCACACTCTACCGGCACGACCCTATGTAAGCCGTGCACAGTGGGTCGGCCAGCGCATCGAGCACCTGAGGGTCCGGTGGCGCCGACCATGGAACTCTCGGTGGCGTGCTCGCCCACATGGCCAACTCGACCACCGTGCTGTTGTCCGGATCGGCGAGTAGGTACTGATGTAGCACCTGCCCGTCGGTGTTGACCACCGCCGCCAGCCGGCCCGGTCGGTCCGTCGTGATCGACGCCGCGTTGCCCGGGCAGGTCCGCAGCGCATCCACGGATCCCTGCACCACGGCCAGCGCGGTCTGACCGCCCTGCCAGGTGTCCCCACGCCAGTGGAGTACCTGCACTCGCAGTTGCCAGTGCCCCTCGGGTTGGGAGACCTCGGACCGCGCCGCGACGGCGTAGTCGCGCGGATCCCCGGGTATGGGCGGTGACGCACACACCTCTTCGAACCGGAAGCGCGGTGTCACCGAGGTCACGGCCAAGCCGGCCAGGCCGGGCCAGCGGTACTCGCGGGCCAACGGGAGTTGCGACCCGCGCACCCATGCCGAATCCGGGATGCGGTCACACAGCGGCGGGCAGTCCGCGCCGGGTTCCGCCCACGCCGAAGGCGGCCCTGCGGCCAGCCCGCAGAGCGCGATCGAGATCGCCACGATCACCCGCCATATCCCCACCGAGCGCCACAATATAGGTATGCAACTCACGCATTTCGGACATTCGTGCCTACTGGCCAGCATTTCGGATACCACGGTGTTGTTCGACCCGGGCAACTTCTCGCACGGTTTCGAAGGCATCACCGGTTTGTCGGCCATCCTGATCACCCACCAGCACCCCGATCACGCCGATACCGCCCGGTTGCCCGCACTGATAGACGCCAATCCGCAAGCAGCGCTGTATGCCGATCCGCAGACCGCCGCCCAGCTGGGCGCCCCCTGGAAGGCGGTGCACCCTGGCGACGAGTTCCGGATCGGCTCGCTCAACGTACGAGGGACCGGCGGTCGGCACGCCGTCATCCATCCCGAAATTCCTGTGATCGACAACATTTCGTACTTGCTGGGCGACGACGAGCACCCGGCCCGGCTGATGCACCCAGGTGACGCGCTGTTCGTCCCGGGGGAACCGGTCGACGTGCTGGCCACCCCGGCGGCCGCACCCTGGATGAAAATCTCTGAAGCCGTGGACTACCTGCGCGCGGTCGCACCGAGCCGGGCTGTGCCGATCCACCAGGGCATCGTCGAGCCGAATGCGCGCGGGATCTACTACGGGCGGCTGGCCGAGATGACGAGTACCGAATTCCAGGTGCTCACCGAGGAAAACGGCACGGAATTCTGACTCAGGCGATATCGGCTGCCGCACCGCGTCCGGCGGCCCGGCCGGAGAAGATGCAACCGCCCAGGAAGGTGCCCTCCAGAGACCGGTAGCCGTGGACCCCGCCCCCGCCGAATCCGGCCGCCTCACCTGCGGCATAGAGCCCGGCGAACGCGGTGCCGTCCTCTTTCAGCACCCGGGAGTCCAGGTCGGTTTCCAACCCGCCCAAGGACTTTCGGGTCAGAATGTGCAGTTTGACCGCGATCATCGGACCGGCCTTCGGGTCGGTGAGCCGGTGCGGGGCGACGACCCGGGTGAACCGGTCACCCAAATAGCTGCGCGCCCCGTGGATCGCGGTGATCTGGCCGTCCTTGGTGAACTTGTTGGCCACCTCGCGATCCCGCGCAGTGACCTCGGCGGCCACGGTGGCGTAGTCGAGTTCGACCACGTCGGGTACATCGTTCATGGCGGCCACCAGTTCGCGCAGCGAACGGGCGCTGACGAAGTCGACGCCGCGGTCGACGAACGCCTGCACCGGCGCCGGCGCACCGGGCTTGACCCGGGCCAGCACGTCACGCACGCTGCGTGAGGTCAGGTCGGGGTTCTGTTCCTGGCCGGACAGCGCGAACTCCTTGGCGATGATCCGCGCGTCGAGGATGAACCAGGTGTAGTCCTGCCCGGTGCGGCAGATGTGTTCGAGGGTGCCGAGAGTGTCGAAGCCGGGATACAGCGGCCCGGGCAGTCGTCTTCCGTTGGCGTCCAACCACAATGACGACGGCCCGGGCAGGATACGGATCCCGTGGTCGGGCCAGATGGGGTCGTAGTTGGTGATGCCTTCGGTGTAGTGCCACATCCGGTCGCTGTTGATGACGCGTGCACCGGCGGCTTCGGAGATCCCGATCATCCGGCCGTCGACATGCGCGGGGACGCCGCTGAGCAGTTGTTCGGGCACCCGGCCCATGCGAGCCGGCCAGTTCTTGCGCACCAGGTCGTGGTTGCCGCCGATGCCACCGCTGGCCACGACCACCGCCGATGCACGGAACTCGAACTCTCCGACGACGTTCCGTGACGACGCCGCACCGCGAGGCGCCTCGGACGGCTCCAGCACCGCACCACGCACCCCGACCACAGCGCCATCGGAGACGACGAGTTCGTCGACGCGGTGCCGGTGGGCGAATCGCACCCGGGGCTCCCCCACCAACCGGCGGGCGAAGACGTCGACGATCGCCGGCCCGGTCCCCCACGTGATGTGGAACCGAGGCACCGAATTGCCGTGGCCCAGCGCACCGTAACCGCCCCGTTCGGCCCACCCGACCAACGGGAAGGTCTGCAGGCCGCGGGCGCGCAACCAGCTGCGCTTCTCGCCGGCCGCGAAATCGACGTAGGCGTGTGCCCACTCCCGCGGCCAATGGTCCTCGGGCCGGTCGAAACCCGCGGTTCCCAGCCAGTCCTGCAGCGCCAGTTCCTGACTGTCGCGGATACCGAGCCTGCGTTGTTCGGGACTGTCGACGAAGAAGAGCCCGCCGAACGACCAGAATGCCTGCCCACCGAGGTTGGCCGCGTTCTCCTGGTCGAGGATCAGCACGCGGTGGCCCCGTTCGACCAGTTCGCACGCTGCGACCAACCCGGCGAGACCCGCCCCCACGACAATGACATCGGCGTCCGCCATGAGACGCAACACTAGCGCGTGTCAGGCGGCCTCGGTCAGAGCCGAAAAACCTCGCCACCGGTAAACCACCGGCTCACACCGGTGCAGCAAAGCCAGGTCGATCGCGTCGAGCATGGCCTGGCGGGGGCCGGGCCTCCGCAGGTGCTTGGCAGCGACCGCGACCCGCACGAGGCCTTCCCGTCGCGCGGTGCGCTCGGCGGCGAGCACCACGGTCCGGCACCACCACGGCTCGGACAGGAATCCCTCGCCGATACCGACCACGCGCGCTCGCGTCGTCGTCCCACGAACCAGGTCGGTGACGCCGTTGAGATCGGCGAGCAGTCGAAAACCGTTGCGCGGCAGTGCGGTCACCGTGCCGGGCGATACCGTCCAACCCGGCGCGGCAAACAACCGGGTACGGAGGCTCAGGTGTTCGAGTACCCGGTCGGCACCCATCATCCGCAGGTTGGCCTCGTGGGCGGGCAAAGAGGCGAACTCGCCGCGACGCTTCTTGGTCGCGGCTTCGTCGTAGCCGTGCAGAACGATGGCATCACCGCCGCTGCGGCGACGGGCCAGCCATTCCACCGTGGCGGGGTCGCGGTCCAACCGGTAGCCGCCTTTGAGCCGGGGCGCCACCAACAACGAGGCCGGCACGCCACGGGCATCGAGCTCGGCGCAGAACGACGCGACATCGCCCAGCGTGCGATCGCTGATCTGCGATATCGAGACGATGAGTTGTCCGGTCACGCTGCCAGTGTGGCAACGTCACATGTCGGGACGGTGTCGAACACTCTGACGCCGAGTGTCCATTGGGCCAGGGATCAGGCCGGCAGGACCGCCTCGATGGCCGCGATCACCTCGGGTGCGTCCGGCTCGGTGCGGGGACGGAACCGGTTGGCCACCGTCCCGTCCGGGGTGAGCAGGAACTTTTCGAAGTTCCACTGGATGTCGCCGGCCTCACCGTCGGCGTCGGCGGCCTGGGTCAGCTCGGCGTACAGCGGGTGACGGTCGGCACCGTTCACGTCGGTCTTGGCCAGCAACGGGAATGTCACGCCGTAGGTGGTCGAGCAGAAGGTCTGGATCTCCTCGGCGGTGCCCGGCTCCTGGCCCATGAACTGGTTACACGGGACGCCGACGACGGTCAGCCCGCGCGCGGCGTAGTCCTCGGCCAGTTTCTCCAGCGCGGTGTACTGCGGCGTCAGACCGCATTTCGAGGCCACATTGACCACCAGCGCGGCGCCGGTGGCCAGTTCGGCCAGCGTCGTGGGATTGCCGTCGAGGGTGGTCAGCGGAATGTCCTTGAGGCTCATGCCTGGGACGCTACCGGACCTACCCGTGGAACAGGATCGCGGCCAGACTCTCCACCTTGGCGATCGGATCGCCCGCGGTGTCGATGGCGTCGTTGAGCCACAACGTCGAAAAGCCGTGCACCAGAGACCAAGCCGCCAGCGCGGCGCCCGCCGGGTCGGCGGCGGCCTTCGGGTCGGCCAGGGTCCCCACACCGCGGTTCAGTTCGGCGCCCGCGGCCGCGGCGGCGGCAACCAGGTCGGCGTCGGTGTCGTCGTAGAGCGACTTGTCGAACATCACCTCGTAGTGGCCGGGGTGGTCGAGGGCGAACCGCACGTAGGCCTTGGCGGCGTCGATGAACTGCGGCCTGGCGTCGGTCAGGACGGCGGCCAGGAGCTGGAAACCTTCGGCGGCCAGTGCGGTGAACAGCCCGCGCCGGTCGGTGAAGTGGTGCGCGGGCGCGGCGTGCGAGACGCCGGCAGCTCGCGCGAGTTCGCGTAGCGAGATGCCGTCGGCGCCGCGTTCGGCCACCAGCTCGGCGGCCTGCGCGAGGATCACGGCCTTGAGGTCGCCGTGGTGATAACCCATGCCGGCCATTCTAGATCGCAATCTTGACAGCGCCTAGATCCGGCGTAGCGTGAGGATCTAGTCAGCGACAAGATTGGAGCCCGCGGTGGCCGTCTTTCTCACTCTGGTCCTCGGCAGCGCCGCAGCTCGGGTGGCCGGCCTGCTTGGCATTGGCTATGTCGACAGCTGGCCCGAGGCGATCGCGGTCGGGCTGGCTGCGATGTTCGTCATGACCGGCGTCGCACACTTCGTCAATCCTCTGCGACGCGACATGATCGCGATCGTGCCGCCCTCGCTCCCCGCACCCGGCCTGCTGGTGACGGTCACCGGCGTGCTGGAGTTGGCCGGCGCCGTCGGCCTGCTCTACCCGGCCACCCGGGTGGCTGCGGCGGTGTGCCTGTTCCTGCTCATGCTGGCGATGTTCCCGGCCAACATCTACGCGGCCCGGATGCCGAACCCGCCGAAATCGATGACCTCGCGGTTAGGCGTTCGGACCGCCGAAGAGGCTGTCTACCTGGCCGCTGCCATAGTTGTCGCCGTCGGCGGCGGCTAGCAGCCAGGCGTACTGGAACGCGGCTTCCTTCCAGCGCTCATATCGTCCGGACAGCCCACCGTGGCCCGCCACCATCTCCGTCTTGAGCAGTACGGGATGGCCGTCGGTCTTCGTGTGTCTCAGGGCCGCAACCCATTTGGCCGGTTCGACGTAATACACCCTGGTGTCGTTGAGCGAGGTCATCGCCAGGATGGCCGGATAATCCTGCGCCGCCACATTCTCATAGGGCGTGTAGGACTTCATGTAGCGGTAAACCTCGGGGTCCTCCAACGGATTTCCCCACTCGTCCCACTCGGTCACCGTCAGCGGCAACGACGGGTCCAGGATCGTCGTCAGCGCGTCGACGAACGGCACCTGGGCCAGAATTCCGGCGAACAGCTCCGGTGCCATGTTGGCCACCGCGCCCATCAACAAACCACCGGCACTGCCGCCGAGGGCCACCAGGTTCTGCGGGCGGGTCACCCCCGAGTCGACGAGATGCCGTGCGGCCGCGATGAAATCGGTGAAGGTGTTGGTCTTCTCCAGCAGCTTGCCATGCTCGTACCACGGCCGGCCCAACTCGCCGCCACCGCGCACGTGGGCGATCACGAACACCATGCCGCGGTCGAGCAGCGACAGCCGGGCGATCGAGAACCGCGGATCCTCACACGACTCGTAGGCGCCGTAGCCGTAGATCAGCGCGGGTGCCGGGAACTGCAATCCGGCCCGGTGGATGATGGAGATCGGGATGCGGGCCCCGTCAGACGCAGTCGCCCAATCCCGGCGCTCCACATAGTCTTCCGGCCGGTATCCGCCCAGCACCGGTTGCTCGCGCAACAGTGTGCGCTCACCGGTGGCCAGGTCCAGGTCGTAGATCCGCGCCGGCGTGATGAACGAGGTCGCACCGATGCGCAGCTTCGGGGTGGACCAGTTCGGATTGCCACCCATCCCTGCAGCGGTCAGCTCGGAGTCGAAGGTCAGCTCCTCGCGCGTGCCGTAACCGTCGGCGGTGAGCGGCCACAGCGCCATCTTCGGCAACGCCTCACTGCGGTAGCTGATCACCAGGAAACCGTCGAACGCGTCGACGCCGTCCAGACGCACGTCAGACCGGTGCTCGATCACGGTGCGGAAGTCGCTCGGGTCGCTGACCGGGGCGTCCACCAACATGAAGTTCTCGGCGCCGTCGTTGTGCAGGATCAGGAACCGGTCCTCACCCGCGATCACCGCATGCTCGACGGAGTACTCCACCAGGTCACGACGCTCCCACACCGTGGTGAGCTCGGCCGTCGGATCATGGGCATCGACGTAGCGGACCTCGGTGGTGACGGCGCTGCCGGAGGCGACGAACAGATACTTGTCGCTGCGGCTGCGCCCGATCGCCACCCAGAACCGTTCGTCGGGCTCGTGATAGACCTTCTCTGACGGCAGGCCCGACGCCAGCCGGTGCCGCCACACCGTGTCGGGCCGCCAGGCGTCATCGACAGTGGTGTAGTACAGCGTGCGGCTGTCAGCCGCCCAGGTACCGCCGGCGCCGATCCCGGTGATGGTGTCGTCGTAGAGCTCGCCGGTCCGTAAATCCTTGAATTTCAAGGTGTATCGCTCGTCGCCCAAGACGTCCACCGAGTAGGCCAGGACGTTGCCGTCCAGGCTCACCGTGGCCGCACCGAGCGAGAAGTACTCGTGGCCGTCGGCCTCGACGTTCTCGTCCAGCAGCACCTGCTCGCCGGGGATCTCGGCGCCCTCGTCGAGTTCGGGCGGGGTCCAGTCGTCGGGATCGCCGATCGGACATCGGCAGTGGACTGCGTACTGCTTGCCCTCGAAGCTGCGGGCGTAGTACCACCAGCCGTTGCGGCGCATCGGTACCGACAGATCGGTTTCCTTGGTGCGGGCTTTGATCTCGTCGAAGATCTTCTGGCGCAACGGCTCCAGATGCGCGGTGGCGACCTCGGTGTAGGCGTTCTCGGCCTCAAGGTGCGCGATCACCTCGGGGTTGTCCTTGTCGCGCAACCATTCGTAGGGGTCGATGAACACATCGCCGTGATGCTCGCGACGGTGGTTGCCGCGCTTGGCGACGGGCGGCTGCACGGACTGGCTCATGCGCCGATCCAATCGGCGAACCGCAGACCCGAAATCCGTTCGTAAGCCTCGATGTACCGATCGCGGGTGGCGGTCACGATCTGCTCGGGCAGCGGTGGCGGCGGGGTGTCGCCGCGGCGGTCCCAGCCCGAGTCCGGCCCGGTCAGCCAGTTGCGGACGAACTGCTTGTCGAAGCTGTCCTGGACCACGCCCTGCTGATAGGTCTCGGCACGCCAGTACCGCGACGAGTCGGGAGTGAAGACCTCGTCGGCCAGCACCACGGTGCCGTCCTGGTCGACACCGAACTCGAACTTGGTGTCGGCGATGATGATGCCCTTGGTCAACGCGTGGTCGGCACCTTGGATGTAGGTCTGCAGCGTGCGTTCCTTCAACTGATTCGCCAGCACCGGGCCGACCAGGTCGATCACATGGCCGAACGAGATGTTCTCGTCATGTTCGCCGATGTCCGCCTTGGTCGCCGGGGTGAACAGCGGCTCGTCGAACTTGCTCGCCTCACCGAGGCCGGGTGGCAGCGGGATGCCGCACACCGAGCCCGAGGCCTGGTAGTCGAGCAACCCGGAGCCGGTCAGGTAGCCGCGGGCCACGCATTCGACGGGCAGCATCTTCAGCTGCTTGACCACCAGTGCACGGCCCAGCACCTCGGCGGGGATGCGCTCGTCGTCGGGAGGCCCCGCCAGATGATTGGGCGCGCTGATCAGGTCGAAGAAGAACACGCTCATCGCGGTCAGGATCCGGCCCTTGTCCGGGATCTGCGAGTCGAGCACGTAGTCGTAAGCCGAGATGCGGTCGGTCGCCACGAACAGCAGGTGGTCGTCGTCGATGCGGTACAACTCGCGGACTTTGCCGCTGGCCAGGTGCTGGTAGTCGGACAGAGCAGGGCGCATTGGGCCAGCCTATGTGTTGGGATCGGTCTCATGAGATCGCGGTACCTGCCCTATGCCAGCAGACCCGGCCGCTTGTTGGCCCAGTTGTTCAGCGACGTGGCCGTCATCACGTGGATCGCGGTGTGGATTCTGGTCGGGATGGCCGTCCATTCGGCGGTATCGACCATCGCTGAGGTCGGCAGGCAGGTCCAGAGCGGCGCCAACGGGGTTGCCGACAACCTCGGCTCCGCCGGTGACAGCACCGACCACGTTCCCCTGATCGGTGACACCTTGAGCAAGCCGCTGCGGGCAGCCAGCGACGCAGCCCTCGACATCGCCGGTGCGGGCGCCAACCTGGACAGCACCGCGAGCTGGCTGGCCTGGGTGTTGGCCCTGGCGGTGGCCGCCGCGCCGATCCTGTTCGTCGGGATGCCCTGGCTGTATCTACGGCTGCGGTTCTTCCGGCGCAAGTGGACTGCCATCACGCTGGCCTCGACCGCGGCCGGAGAGCAGCTGCTGGCGCTGCGGGCCCTGGCCAACCGCCCACTGGCCAAGCTCACCGCTGTGTCCGATGACCCGGTCGGAGCGTGGCGCAGTCAAGATCAGCGGGCCATTCGCGGCCTGGCTGCCCTCGAGCTCCGCTCCGCCGGCATGCGTCTGCGCCGCATCGAGTGATCTCCCGAGTGATTTCGGTGCAATCAGCGGCGCCCACCGCCGCCAAACGCACCGAAATCGCAGGAGGGGGAACCGTTTGGTGGCCCCACCACATCCAATCGGATGTGCTTGAGGACTTTCTCCGGGATCACGATGGGGTGATCACCCTTGCTGACGCCAAGCAGGCGGGGCTCAGCCAAGATGCAGTCAATCGCAGAGTCCGTTCCGGGAAATGGCTTCGGTGCTCACGCGGGGTCTACTTCGCCGACGATCGCCCTTTCACCGACGCGGCGCGCATTCGCGCAGCCGTCTGGTCGGCAGGTCCGAACGCGGTGGCGAGCGGACTCGCCGCAGCCTGGTGGCATGAGGTGACGAAGTACGCGCCCGACCCGGTCGAGGTGACGATCCCTAGAAACGGCCACCACCCAAAGCAGCACGGCGTCACACTCCGCAGGCGTGACCTCGATCCGCAGGACGTCGTGGAACGCCGGGGCCTGCGAGTGACGGCGCTGCCGCTCACGGTCGTGGAAGCCGCTGCCCGCCGTGGCGGCGGCGCCAGGCTCATGGACACCGCACTGCAGCGCCACACCGAGCTGCGTGACCTGTGGCGGGCGCATATGCGGAACAAGGGCCGACACGGCTCCCCCGCCGCCCGCAGATTGCTCACTGCAGCGGCCGACGGAGCCCGCTCGGAGGCCGAACGCCTGTTGATCAGGCTGCTCAGGGAAGCCGGCATCACCGGCTGGAAGGCCAACTATCGCCTGGGCCGGTACGTGATCGACGTGGCCTTTCCCGCCGACAAGGTCGCGATCGAAACCGACGGCTGGGCTTTCCACCACGACCAGGAGGTGTTCCAGAAAGACCGGGTCAAGCAGAACGAGATCGCGCTGATGGCCTGGCAGGTGTTGCGATTCACCTGGCTGGATCTGACCGAGTATCCGCAGCGGGTGATCGCCGAGATTCGTTTGGCTATCCGCTCAAGCGCCGCAGCCAGCTCCCGAACGGGTGCCGCACGGTGACAGAACCCATCCGCACACTGCCGCGCACGACGAGGTGCAGTTGCTCCGACGGCGGGCTGGTGCGCACCTTGACGGTGGCGCTGCCTGCGATGGCGTTGACGCCGTTGAGATCGGCGGTGGCCGAGGCAGGCACGATGAGTTCGGTTGAGCTGCAGTAATCGTCGATGACGATCTCCACCACCGGCCCGGACAGGACTGCTGAGGTGAAGTCCAGGGTGGTGCTGCACAGCCTGGTGGTCAGGTGCAGAGCGGGCGCCACCGTCCACTGCCCGCGCCGCACGACCGACGACATCCAGCCGCGCAGTTCCTCGGGTGCCGCACTCCGGACAGCGGGCCGGCCCATCGGCAGGTCCGCCAACACCGCATTCAGCTCGCCGCGGGTCCGCGCGGCCAGGGCAGTGCCGTAGCGTTCGCTGAACTCGTCGAGCGTGATCATGCCTTGAGCTACCGCGGTTTCGAGAAGTTGTCCCACCTTGGCGCGTTCGGCGTCTGAGACTCGCAGGTGGTCGTTCGGGCCTGAGTCCATGCTTCGAGGTTAGGCGAGCTCGACTACCAGATGCCGGATGCCGGTGTGCCGGTTGCTGCGGGTCCACTCCACCGGTTTGACCAGACGGGCCGACGAGAACCGCGCAAGCAGCTCCTCGAACAACACCCGCAATTCGAGCCGGGCCAGGTTGGCGCCCAGACAGTAGTGGATGCCGTAGCCGAAACCCAAGTGCGGGTTGGGTTTACGGGTGATGTCGAAAGTGTCGGGGTCGGAGAACACCAGCGGATCGCGGTTCGCCGACCCTTCCCAGACCTGCACCTTCTGCCCGGGCTGGATCTCGCAACCGCCCAGGGTTACCGCCCGGGTAGCGGTGCGCCGCTTGGACGGTGACGGCGAGGTCCAGCGCACCATCTCTTCGATGGCCATGGGAAGCTCGCCGAGATCCTCACGCAACAACGCCAGCTGCGAAGGGTTTTCGATCAGAGCCAGCAGCCCACCGGCCACCGAGTTACGGGTGGTCTCGGCGCCCGCGCTGAACAGCAGTGAAAAGAACAGATACAGCTCGAGGTCCGACAGGCGAGCTTCAGTCGCATTGGCCACCACCGACAGCATGTCGTCGGTCGGCTCGGCACGCTTGGCCGCAATCAATTCGCAGCCGTAGGTGTACATCCGGGAGCCGGCCTCCTCGGCCGACATCTGGGCCATGGCTGCCGAACGCGAACCGCCGAAGTCGAACTGCGGCTCGATCGCCTGGAACAGCCAATGCCGTTCGGATTCAGGCACTCCCAGCAGAATGCAGATCATCTGCATCGGCAGCTCTGCGGCCACGTCGACCAGGAAGTCAAACGGTACGCCTGGCTCAACCGCGTCGAGGAGCCGGCGCGTGCGGGCCCGCAGATCGTCCTCGACCCGCCGGATCATCCGCGGGGTCAGCCCGGAGCTGACGAGTCGCCGGATCTCTGCGTGCCGCGGGTCGTCCATCATGTTGAGCACTTGTCCGGCGATGGACAGGTCCTGCAGCAGGGTGCCACCGTATGGCCGGGCGCCGCCGGTCACCGAGGAGTAGGTCTCCGCATCACGTAGCACCGCAAGGGTTTCGGCGTGGGTGGCCACCGACCAGAAGCCTTCGCCGTCGGGTGTGTGTTCGGTGGGCTCGTGCCAATACACCGGGGCGTCGCGACGGTGCACGGCGAACAACTCGTGCGGGAACCCGGCAGCGAAGTTGTCGAGGTCGGTGAGGTCGGCGGCCAAACTCACAAGATGGCGCCCGAGGTGTACTTGGCGGCTTCCGGGTAGCGGCTGACCAGTTCATCGACGGCTGAGACGACCCCGTCGACCTGGGCGCCGGCAGCTCCGGTGAAGGCCTGTTTGTCGGCCAGCGCGGCTTCCAGGGCAGCCCGGTCCAGCGGCAGCCGTGGGTCGGCGGCCAGGCGGTCCAGCAGGTCGGGTTCCTGCCCCTGCTCACGCATGGCCAAAGCGACCGCGACGGCATGTTCCTTGATCACCTCGTGCGCGGTTTCACGGCCCACGCCGGCCCGCACCGCGGCGATCAGGATGCGCGTGGTGGCCAGGAACGGCAGGTAGCGGTCCAGCTCGCGCTGGATCACCGCCGGGTAGGCACCGAACTCGTCGAGCACCGTCAGGAAGGTCTCGGTCTGCCCGTCGATGGCGAAGAACCCGTCGGGCAGGGCGACGCGACGCACCACCGAGCAGAAGACGTCGCCCTCGTTCCACTGCGCGCCGGCCAGTTCGGCGGCCATCGACGCGTAACCGCGCAGCACCACCTGCAGGCCGTTGACCCGCTCACACGACCGGGTGTTCATCTTGTGCGGCATGGCCGAGGAGCCGACCTGGCCGGGCGCGAAACCCTCGGTGACCAGCTCGTGGCCGGCCATCAGCCGGATGGTGTGCGCCAGCGAGGACGGCCCCGCACCCACCTGTACCAGCGCGGAGAGCACGTCATGGTCCAGCGAACGGGGGTACACCTGCCCGACGCTGGTGAAAACCTCTGTGAATCCCAGGAATTGGGCGACCCGCCGTTCCAGCTCGGCGAGTTTCTCGGTGTCGCCGTCGAAGAGGTCGAGCATGTCCTGTGCGGTGCCCATCGGGCCCTTGATGCCGCGCAGCGGGTATCGGTCGATCAGCTCGCGCAGCCGGGTCAGCGCGACCAGGGTCTCTTCCGCAGCCGAGGCGAACCGCTTGCCCAGCGTGGTCGCCTGCGCCGCCACATTGTGGGACCGGCCGGCCATCACCAGATCGCGGTAGACGACGGACCGTTCGGCCAGCCGAGCGACCACGGCCACGCCGTGGGAGAACACCAGCTCCAGTGACCGGCGGATCTGCAGCTGCTCGACGTTCTCGGTGAGGTCACGGCTGGTCATGCCCTTGTGCACGTGCTCATGGCCGGCCAGCGCGTTGAACTCCTCGATGCGGGCCTTGACGTCGTGGCGGGTGACCCGCTCGCGGGCGGCGATCGAGGCGAGGTCGACGTTCTCCAGCACCCGCTCGTAGTCGTCGATCACGCCGTCGGGTACCGAGACCCCCAGCTCGGCCTGTGCCCGCAGCACGGCGAGCCACAGTCGGCGTTCGGCGACGATCTTGGCCTCCGGCGACCAGATCGCGAGCATTTCGTCGCTGGCGTAGCGGTTGGCCAGAACATTCGGGATCGTCACGAACACACAGCTTACGACCCGAGCGCCCGGACCAATGAGACAGTGGACGGATGTACTTCGTCGGACTCGACCTCGCGTGGGGCGAGAAGAACCAGACGGGTGTGGCTGTCATCGATGCCGGTGGGCGGGTTCTTCACGTCGGGGTGGCGCAGGACGACGACGACATCGCGGCGGCCATCGAGCCTTATGTCAGCGGCGACTGCCTGGTGGCGATCGACGCGCCGCTGATCGTGAAGAACCCGACGGGGCACCGCCCGTGCGAGCGCGAGCTGAACCGGGACTTTCAGCGGTTCGACGCCGGCGCCCGCCCGGCGTTCACCGAACGCCCGGAGTTCAAGCATCCGCGTGGCGCGCGGATCGCCGCCTCGCTGGGCCTCGACATGGATCCGTCGTCGCCGTCGAACCGGCGCGCGATCGAGGTTTATCCGCACCCGGCCACCGTCGCGCTGTTCGGGCTCGACAAGACGTTGAAGTACAAGCGCGGCGCGTTCGGCGACCGCCAGCGCGAGCTGTTGAGATTGATGACGTTCATCGACGAGCTCGACGGGGCGACACCGCGGCTGCGGGCGAACCGAAATGTCAGCTGGGTGGAATTGCGCAAGCGGGTGGAGGCCGCCACCCGGCCGGGTCAGCTCGACCGTGACGAGGATCCGGTGGACGCGCTGTTGTGCGCCTACATCGCGCTGTACTGGTATCACCGCCCTGAGGACGTGACGATCTACGGCGACGTCGCGTCGGGTTACATCGTCACCCCGTCGCTGCCGGCGGATCGGCTTCCCCGGCCTCGACCCGCGCCGGTGCGTGAGGCCCCGCCGTCGAACGCCGTCGCCGAGTACGCCGCCCGGCGTCCGGATCTGGTGGCCGCCACCGAGCTGTACCTCAAGCTGGTCACCAGCCTGCTCGACGAGGCGGGCATCAACTACCTGAGCATCACGGCACGAACCAAGAGCGTCGACTCGTTCGCGATGAAAGCCAATCGCCGGGCGCCCGACGGCACGCCGATGTACACCGATCCGCTGGTGGAGATCACCGATCAGGTGGGCCTGCGGGTCATCACCTATCTCCGTGAGGACGTCGACGCGGTGGCCAACCTGCTGGCCGAGGAGATGCGGTTGCTCGACGATCAGGACATGGGCCTGCAGACCGCTCGTCAGGGCCGGTGGGGGTACGCCAGCCGTCATCTGCTGTTCGGGATCGAGGGCGAGCAGTATCCGGCGTCCATCCAGGTGCGTACGGTGCTGCAGCACGCGTGGGCCGAGTTCGAGCACGACGTGCGGTACAAGGGCTCGATACCGGCCGAGCACGTCAGCGAACTGGACCGCCGGTTCACCCTGGCGGCCGGGCTGCTGGAGTTGGCCGACCGCGAGTTCACCGAAATCCGGGAACGGCTGCGGCTGACCATGACCGGCGACGAGGCGGAGCCGCCGGGGTTGTCCAAGGACTCGCGCATTCCCACCCCGGTGCTCGCCACCTATCTGGGCAACCGCTTTCCCGACGCCGGCTGGTCACGCACCGACCACTACAGCTGGATCTCGGGATTGCTGCTCGAGCTCGGCATCACCACGCTGGAAACGCTGACGGGCGTGCTGGATTCGGTGGATACCGACGAGATCAACCGGCTGATGGATTATCGCTTCCCGCCGGGCGCGGTGCGTCGCCTCGACGACGCGTTGCTGGCGGTGTTCGACGACCGCTACATCGGCCTGGACGGCAACGCCCATCGGATCGCCTTGCTGCAGAACCGGGTCGAGAAGTTGCGCGCTGAGTCCTAGGGCGCGTCGGCGAGGTGGGTGGGGTCGGTGATGCCGGGTCCGGTGATGCCGAGTTGCTTGTTGATCAGCTTGGTGATCAGGAACAGCACCACCCCGGTGGCAACGAGTGCGAGTGCCAGCAGATATTGCACCGCAGGCCGCCCCGACGTCGGCAGCACCAGATACAGCGAAGCGATGAAGCCGATGACGGGCAACGCGGTCGGCGTCTTGAAGTGGCCGCCCTCTTCTCGCACGTCGCGACGCAGAACCAGCACCGCGACGTTGACCACCGAGAAGACGGCGAGCAACAGCAACGAGGTGGTTCCGCCGAGGATCGCCACTGTGTCCCCGCTCGCGAACGCCGACACGTAGAAGATCAGCCCGAACGCGATCACGGTGGTGAAAACGATTGCCACCCAGGGGGTGTGGCGTTTCGGATGCACCGTGCCGAGCACCGGGGGCAACACGTGCTGACGCGCCATGCCGTAGATCAGGCGACTGGCCATCAGCATGTTGATCAAGGCGGTGTTCGAAACCGCGAACATCGAGATGACCGGAAGGATGTTGGAGAAGGGCAGTCCTGGCGCGGCCGCCTCCATCACCTTCACCAGCGGGGAGGAATCCGACTCGGCAAGCTCGCCCACCGGCACCAGTGCCACCGCGATGATCGCCACGATGACGTAGACCAGGCCGGCGATTCCCAGACCGGTCAGCAACACCTTCGGGAAGATCCGCACCGGATCCTTGGTCTCTTCGGCCATGTTGACCGAATCCTCGAACCCGACCATGGCGAAGAATGCCAGTGACGTCGCCGCGGTGACGGCGATGAAGGCGTTCTTCTCGCCGGAGGTGTCGAACGCGACGACGCGGGAGAAGTCGACCTCCACCCCGCTGACGATGGCCCACAATCCCACCGCGACCACGAGCACCAGACCGGTGATCTCGATGAATGTCAGGATGACGTTCAGCTTGACGCTTTCACTGACCCCGCGAAGGTTCACCGCGGCGATCAGGGCCATGAACAACAGTGCGAGCAGGATGACGCCGACGACTTTCAAGTGGGCGACATGATCGGTGAAGAACTGCCCGAAGTTGACTTCTATCGCGTCGAAGAAGCTGATCGCGAAGAACCGCGAAGCCGTTGAGGCAGAGGTGATTCCGGAGCACATCACGATGAATGCCACCAGGAACGTCACGAAGTGGATACCAAAAGCCTTGTGCGCGTACAGAGCTGCGCCGGCGGCCTGGGGATACTTGGTGACCAGCTCCAGATAGCTGAAGGCGGTGATGGTGGCGATCAGGAACGCGGCCAGAAACGGCACCCATGCGGCGCCGCCGACCTCCTTGGCGACCTGCCCGGTCAGCGCATAGACGCCCGTGCCGAGGATGTCGCCGACGACGAACAGTAGTAAAAGTCCGGGTCCCATCACCCGCTTGAGCTGTGGCGCCTCCGCGGTTGCAGGTTGCGACATTCCCCCTCCTTCAGCCGGTCAGCCGCGTACCTGCCCGTTCGTCGACGGGCGCCAGCACGTCGATGACGTCGATCAGCGTGGCGCGGGCACTGGCCCTGGGCCCCTCACCTTCGTCGACCAACGATGCCACAACCGCGCCGTCGACGGCACACACCAGGGCGGTGACGAGTTCGGCCCGCACCGACCGGCCGGAGCGTTCCACCACTGCTACCACGGCGTCGGTGCGCTGTTGCAGGATGCGGCGCTGGATATCGCGCAGTCCGGGCTGGCGGGCGCATGCGATGTAGCGCTCGTATCGCGAGATCAGTTCCTCGATCCCACGACGCTCCGGTGATTCCCCGAGCAACAAATCGACAAGAACGTCAGCGGTCGACTCGGCACCCCGACGCCGTCGCGAGAGGGCGGCCACACCGGCACTGAGTTGTTCGGCTTCGCGGGTCCCGATGTACTCGACCGCTTTTGCGATGAGGTCGTCGAGTGAAGAGAAATAGTAGGTCGTGGAGGCCAGCGGGAGACCGGCACGACGTGCCACGGCACGGTGCCGGACGGCGTCGAATCCGCCTTCGCAAAGCAATTCAGCGGCCGCCCGCACGAGGGCGTACCGCCGACGCTCCCCTTTAGGGGTGACCGCTGCCGTCACCTTCCACATGCTGCCAGCCGGGCCCCTTCAACATCGGGCTTTCGGCCAATCATCAGGCTCTACTCAGGTTTTTCCGCCGCGTCGGCGCTCCGCCGAGAATGCCACTGGCCGATGCGATTGCCGGGCGATGGCAAGATGGCCCGCATGCCCAACTTGACCCGTCGCGCAGTTTTGCGCCTCGGCGTCGGTGCGGCTGCCGGCGCCGCCGGTGCTGTAGCCCTCGCCTCCGCCCCTGTCGCACCCGCCAGCCCCGTGGTCGCGCCTACATTCACCACCGGGTCGTTCGTGTCGGCCGCCCGCGGTGGCACGAACACCAACTGGGCCATCGCGCGCCCACCGGGACAAACCGGCAAACTCCGTCCGGTGATCGCCCTGCACGGCAAAGGCCAAGATGCCGCGGGCGTGATGGCCGGTGGCGTGGAACAGGGCCTCGCGGAGGCGGTGGCCGCCGGGCTGCCGCCGTTCGCCGTGGTGGCCGTCGACGGCGGCGGAAGCTACTGGCACAAACGCGCATCTGGTGAGGACTCGGGCGCGATGGTGCTCGACGAGTTGATCCCCATGCTCGGCGATCAGGGCCTGGACACCTCGAGGGTCGGATTCCTGGGCTGGTCGATGGGCGGCTACGGTGCGCTGCTGCTGGGTTCACGGCTCGGTCCGGCCCGCACCGCGGCGATCTGCGCGGTCAGCCCGGCGTTGTGGACGTCATCGGGGGCCGCCGCGCCGGGCGCCTTCGACAGCGCCTCGGACTACGCCGCCAACAGCGTCTGGGGCCAGCCCGCCCTGGGGTCGATCCCGATCCGGATCGATTGCGGCAACAGCGATCCGTTCTATGCGGCCACCAAGCAGTTCATCGCCCAGTTGCCCAACCCGCCGGCCGGCGGCTTCTCCCCCGGCGGTCATGACGGCAGCTTCTGGAGTTCGCAACTGCCCGCCGAGATTTCCTGGATGGCTCCGCTGCTGGTCGCCTAGACGCTGATGCGGCCCTCGGCGGCGGCCAGCGCGATGTCGCTGCGGAAGTGGCTGCCCGGCAACCGTATCGACTTGGCGAGCGCATAGGCCGCCTGGCGCGCGGCGGGCAGGTCGGCGCCGGTGCCGACCACCGAGAGCACGCGGCCGCCTGAGGACACCACCTCACCGTCCTCGCGGCGCGCGGTGCCGGCATGCAGCACCCCGTCGGCTTCGGATCCGTGGATGACATCGCCGACGCGCGGCCGGCCGGGATAGTTTTCCGCGGCCACCACGACGGTGACGGCGTAACCGTCACGCCACTGCAGATCGCCGAACGAGGCGAGCTGACCGGTGGCCGCGGCGTTCAGCAGTTGGCCCAGTGGCGAATCGAGCAGGGCCAGAACCGATTGCGTCTCGGGATCGCCGAAGCGGCAGTTGAACTCGACGACCGCCGGACCGTTCGAGGTGATGGCCAAACCGGCGTAGAGCAGGCCCGAGAACGAGCTGCCACGCGCAACCAGTTCCGCGGCAACAGGTTTGACGACTTCGTCGACGATCTGCGTCTTCACCGAGTCCGGCAGCCAGGGCAACGGCGCGTAGGCGCCCATGCCGCCGGTGTTCGGGCCGGTGTCCCCGTCGCCGACGCGCTTGAAGTCCTGCGCGGGCAGCAGCGGCACCACGGTGGCGCCGTCGACCACGCAGAACAGTGACACCTCGGGGCCGTCGAGGAAGGACTCCAGCAGCACCGGGTGCCCGGAGTCGAGCAGGCTGGCGGCATGCGCGCGGGCCGCGTCGCGATCGGCGCTGACCACCACGCCTTTGCCGGCGGCCAGACCGTCGTCCTTGACCACCCAGGCGGCCTGGCCGGCCGGCGGACCGAAGCGGTCCAGTGCGGCGTCGAGGCGGGCCGGGTTGTCGACGATCTCGCTGCTCGCGGTGCGCACCCCGGCCGCGGCCATGACGTCCTTGGCGAACGCCTTCGAACCCTCGATGCGGGCGGCGTCCTTACTGGCGCCGAAACATGCGATGCCCGCCGCCCGGACGGCGTCGGCCACTCCGAGGACCAGCGGGACCTCGGGGCCGATCACCACCAGGTCGCTTTCCAGGCGCTTGGCGAGCTTCACCACGGCCTCACCGGAGGTGATGTCGACGTCGTATTGATCGGCAATGGTCTGGGTGCCGGCATTACCCGGCGCCACCGCCAACTCCTCCACCTGCGGATCGCGGCGCAGGGCCAGCAGCAGGGCGTGTTCACGGGCACCGGATCCGATAACGAGGACGCGCACGGTCGTAGCGTAGCCGGAAACCCCTGGGCATACACTTGACGCCACAGTGTATGGTCGAGGCAACGAATGTGCTCGCCGTCACACGAGGAGATGATCCGGCTTGACCACCATGAGCGCCTGCCCGTTCGGCGCGGGGTACGACTTCACCGATCCCGACGTCCTGCTCCGCGGCATCCCCGTCGAAGAGTTCGCCCAGCTGCGCAAGACCGCTCCGGTCTGGTGGAACGAGCAGGGCGAGTCGATTTTCAACGACGGCGGCTACTGGGTGATCACCCGCCACGAGGACATCAAGGCCATCTCCCGCAACGGCGGCGACCTGTGGTCCACCAACGCCAAGGGCGCGGTCATGCGGCTGCCGGACAGTGTCACCGCCGAGCAGCTCGACCTGACCAAGGCCCTGCTGATCAACCACGACGCCCCCGAGCACACCCGTCTGCGCAAGCTGGTGTCGCGGCTGTTCACCCCGCGTTCGGTCGCCGTGCTGGAAGAGAAGCTGGCCGTGGCGGCCCGCGACATCGTGGCAAAGGCCGCCGCGAAGGACACCGGCAACTTTGTCGACGACATCGCGGTGGGTCTGCCGTTGCTGGCCATCGCCGACCTGATCGGCGTCCCCGAGGAAGACCGGGAGAAGGTGTTCCACTGGTCCAACGCGATCATCAACACCGACGACCCCGATTTCGACGCCGATCCCACGATGGCCAACGCCGAACTGATGGGTTACGCCTACAACATGGCCGAGCAGCGCAGGAAGTGCCCGGCCGACGACATCGTGACGCGTCTGGTCCAGGCCGATCTAGAAGGCACAGCCGGCGAAGGCATTACTGACGTGGAGTTCGCGTTCTTCGTGATCCTGCTGGCCGTGGCGGGCAACGAGACCACGCGCAACGCCATGACCCACGGCATGAACGCATTCCTCGAAAACCCCGACCAGTGGGAGCTTTTCAAGCGCGACCGCCCCGATACCGCGGTCGACGAGATCATCCGCTGGGCCACCCCGGTGCACTGTTTCCAGCGGACGGCGCTGGCCGACATCCAGGTCGGTGACGTCACTGTGAAGGCCGGGCAGCGCGTCGGGCTGTTCTACAGCTCGGCCAACTACGACGAAGAGGTCTTCGACAAGCCTTTCGAATTCGACATCCTGCGCAATCCCAATCCGCACCTGGCGTTTGGCGGCAACGGTGCGCACTTCTGCATCGGGGCCAACCTGGCGCGGATGGAGATCAAGCTGATGTTCAACCAGATCGCCGATCAGATTCCCGACATCGCCAAGCTGGGTGAGCCGCAACGCCTCCGGTCCGGCTGGATCAACGGCATCAAGGATCTTCCGGTCTCCTACCGCGGTTGACCGGCTGACCGAAAGGTCCGTTGCTCTAGGATTCGCCCATGCGAACGCACGGGTGGTCCGGCTCGACGCCGGCCAGCGACGAGGAGGCGATTGCCCGCATCCTCGTCGCTGCGGGCAACGCCATCGATGAGCGCGGCGCCGATTTCTCCATCGCCGACGTGGCACGCACCCTCGGCGTCACCCGCCAGACGGTGTACCGCTATTTCCCGAGTACCGAGGCGCTGCTGGTGGCGTCGGCGGTGCACGCGGCCAGCGACTTCCTGGACCGGCTGGCAGCGCACGTCAAAGGCGTGACCGATCCGGTGGAGGCAGTGACCGAATGCATTGCCACCTCTTTGGAGTGGCTGCCCGAGGACAAGCACATCGGTTTGCTCGTGGCTCCTGGGCGCCCCAACGCCCACACCGAGTCGGTGACCTCGGATGTGGCGGTCGATTTTGCCCGGACGATGTTGCGCAGGCTTGACGTGGGCTGGGCCGGGCTGGGGTACGCCGACGACTTTCTCGATGAGCTCGCCGAGCATGTGCTGCGGATCATCCAGTCCTTCGTGATCGACCCGGGCCGGCCGCCGCGCACCGGCGAAGCGCTGCGCAGCTATCTGCGCAGGTGGGTCGGCTCCGCCGTGGTGGCCGGGAAATTGGTGTCCGAGACGCCGGCCGCCGGGTTGTGAATGATCCTGATGCCGACGAAATGTTCGTCTCCCGAATTGATCAGTCAGGCAAGCGAATTCGGCGGAATCTTCCTACCGCCGGGCGCCGGGGTACTGCAAGCCCACCTGACCATGCACACCACCTAGCCGGGTGGCCGCTCGAAATGCTGGTAGTCCACGGGATCACGCCAATGCCCGCCCCACCGCCAGCCACGTGCGGCGAAGGTCCTCACCACGATGTCACCGTCGCGGATCATCCCAGGGTCGGTGCGGGTGCGGTCCAGGTATGCCCGCGCGGTGACCGGCTGCAAGTCACCGGAAGCCGAAATGTACGGGTTGATCAGCGGGTTGATGTCGACCGCACGGCCGTAGGCGTGCAATGACCACGACCCACTCGGGAGTGGGCGGCAATTGAATGCCGAGGTGTTGTTGTCCTGCATCGACAGCTCGTCGTCGGCACGCGGGTAGCGATCGGCCGTCCGCATCTTCGCGATCGGGAATCGCGCCGAGTACAAGCGCTGAAATATCGCGATCACATCGCTGACCGCGTCACGGTTCACCACCAACTCGCCGCGGTGCGATCGACCGTCGAAGCCGATGTACGACAGGGTGATTCGGCGCAGTTCGGCGGGTGGCACCGGGCATTCCGGTCGCCAGCTACCACCCAGGCCGGCCGCGTTCACCGGCTGCACCCGGGCGGGTTCTTCTGGCTTTGCGCTGGGCGGCGGATGATGCGGAGCGGCGGAGCGGGCGTCCGGTGCCCGCACCGACTCCGGCGCTCCACCGGCACACGCCGTCGCGCCCCCGGTCAACAGGCCCACCATCAGGGCACATACGCGGACTGTTGCGATGCCCACCCCCGCGACTCTAGATCCTCAAACCGGCAGACCAGCGTCGGCTCGAAGGTGGAATTGGCGCTCGAGGAGGGTTTGCCGGGATTTAGACTTGAGATCTCGATTCGTCCGGGGGTGGTTGTGGGGGCACTCGACGCCTTTTACACGACGTGGTCGCAGGCACGCACCACGTTCGGTGAAGGTGCTCCGACGACCGGTGACTCGTTCGACGGCAGCGCACGACTCCGCGAGATGCAGTCCACGATCGAGTCCGCAGCGCCCGACGACCGATGGCAGGGCACGGCCTCGCAGGCCTACGCGGCAAAGAACGCCGAACATGCCGCTGTCTTCGGCAAGCTCGCGGATCTCGATCAGCGCATGGCCGCCGAGGTCAGCAATTCCGCGGCAGTAGTCTCGGCAGGCCGGCGTAACCTCGACGACCTGCAAAAATGGGTCGACGCCGCCGACGCTTCGATCCCCGGCGGACAGTCCGGCGAAACGATGCGAATGATTCTGGCCCGCAAGGGTCTCAGCCAGGTCAGCGACACCGTCCAACGGTCCACCGAGGAAATGCGCGCCATCGGACGCAAAGTCGACGATATCCGAGGGGAATACGACGCGATCAAAGGCGAAAGCAGGAAGGCCGCGGGCTTGAAGGAGAATCCGCCGCCAGTCACTGCAGACGACAATCGCACCCACGACGAGAAGGTCGCGGAATGGTTCGTGAAACTCAACGAGTGGAATCAGAAGGTTGCGAAACTCACGGCGACCAGGCCGCCGGAGAGCGCTCCTGAGGGGGTGAAGATCGCCTGGAACGAGGAGCGGAGGGCATTGGCCAAAGAACAGGCCGACCTGGCGCAGGAGGGCGTCGAGCTCGGTATCGAAGGAGCGGGAGTCCCACCCCCCGTTGCGCAGGGTGGCGGGCCGAGTAATCAACCGCGCTTTTCCGGTGCTACCGGGGTACCGACGACGCCCACGGCCGGCAATGTCGACATGCCGAGGACGAGGCGGCTGTGATCCGTTTCTGTACAGCAGCTTTCTGCTGTTTCACCTTCGCGATGACGGCTTGCGGAACTGACGGAGCCATGCCGTCAGCGCCGGTGCAGAGCACCAATGCACTTGCAGGCGTGGTACTTCCCGTCGAAGAGGTGCGGGCCATCTCCGGGGTTGCCGGATTTCACGACATACCGGAGTTGCGCGCCACCGCGCCCACTGCAGTGCCGGACATCCCCGAACCATGTCGCGCGGTGTTCGACCCGCCCACCGTGTTCGGATCTGATTGGAAGCAGTTCGATGCCGCCGGTTACGGTGCCGATCTGGACGCTCCGGTGCTTCCCATCATGGCGGACGTCCGTCAGGCGATTGCCGTCTACCCGGACACTGCGACCGCACAGGCAACGTTCGACCGGCTCGCAGCGGCTGTACCCGGCTGCATCAGCACGGGTACCGGGTACTACCGCCGCACGGCGGAGAGCCCCGACCCGGACACCCTGCTACTCAACAGTGAACGAGCCGACGGGGGCCACAGCGCGTATCGGCTCACCGGTACAGCGCTGATCAACTCAAGCGCACTCGGACTCCCCGACAGCGAGCGAGTCGCTCTGGCGATACTCGACGGTCTCGAAAGTGCGGAGCACTGATGGGCGCCCACCGAGTGAATATCGTCAGGACCACAAGGATCACGCTCAGCGTTGCGCTGCTCTGCCTTTCCCTGACCGGCTGTGACCTGGTCCGGCAGGCACTGAGGCCGTCGATGGATATCGACTACAACGACCAGAGGCTGAACGATGGCCTGGAAAGCCTTCTGCACGAGAAGAAGACAGGCCGACTCAGCGATTTCACCAGCTGGGATTGGGACGAGGTGCATCTCTTCCACGAATACACCAGCCGCGAGTCCATCGAAAAGACCGTGGGTTCACCCGTCATCAAGAGCAGCTCCTACGACTCGCAAGCAAGCCTGCTGGTCTTCGAGAAGAACGGGAAACCGATCAAAGCCGCTGGGGTCGAAGGCGATTACCTGCGGAGCCAGGGCCACCGCGCCACATTCCCTGCCGACGTGATTGTGGAGCCTTGGGGTGACGGGTATCTGATGCTGGCTGTACCGGCCGACTAGAGAGCCTCTCGCCGGCCGGCGCCGCTCACACCACCGTCAGCGGCAGCGACTTCCGCGGCTCGAACACGAAGGACGCACCGCCACTGAACTTCACCACGGCTACCTCGCCCAGCTCCTTTGCCGCGGTGTCGGTTTCGACGATACGAGCAATCCACTCCTGATCGGTGCCACCGACCTCGATGTCCAGACGAGGATCCACCGCCTGCACGATTGCCTGCAGCGGCCGCACCTCGGCCGGTGTCACCAGTGACACCCAGGCGCCGTCCTGGTGTGCCGCTGAGCGGCGCACCGTGATGACATCCGGTCCGAATTCGGTGTCCACGTAGGCGACAGGGTTGAACAGCGGATGCAGTTCGGCCACCTTGATCGCACCCTCGATGCCGCCGGGCAGATCCAGGGCCCGGTGGATCCGTTCGGCACCGATACCGGCGACGCCGATCAGCTGCTTGGTGCAGATGTCGGTGGCCAGCGCGGTGTCGGAGCCGGCGCGGGCGCCCACCGTGATGACGAACGACAGGTTCAGCAGGTGCATCTGCAGGCATACCTCGTCGGCCATCCGCACCAGGGCCGAATGGGAGAACGAGGCGAAGTCGAAGTCGGACACCAGCGGACCGGAGTAGTCGGAGGCGCACTCATCGGACTCGTCGATCGGGTCGAGTTCCAGCTGAGCCGCCCTGGTCCGCCACATCACTTCCAGCGCAGGCAGATCCGGCACGTCGGGGTAGGACTCGTCGATCTTGACCGTCCACGCGCAGTGCGGATGCCGGTCAGACGGAACCCGCGGAGGCCGGTGGATGGGCCGGATCTGCGCCTTGCGGTTGGTGGCCAGTGCGGTGGCGTCGAAGGTGGGGTCCTCGATGTCGTGGCACATGCCCCGCACGTACTCCTCGCCCATCGGCTCGACGTCGAGCAGGGCGCCGCAGTGATCGAGGTAGAACTCGCCGTTCCAGCGGTCGTGCACGATGTAACGGAAGTCCATGAACTGCGGCGGGGCGCCGATGTCGAGCTGGAGGCCCTTGAAGATCGTGATGACGTCGACGCCCTCGTACTTCAGCGCCTTCTGCATCCGCTTGGTGTAGATGGGGCTGGCCGCCATCCACTCCTCGATCGCGATCTGCAGCATCGCCTCGCGGCCGAAACTGCTGATGCACCAGGCCATTCCGGACCGGTCGATGAGCTGCCCCATCAGCAGCAGCTCGGGTACCAGTTTGACCAGCTGCTCACGGGTGAGCGAGGCGTACCTACTTGTCATCGAGCTCGCTCCCGGTGTTCATCTTGACTGCCGCATTCACATTGGCCTTGCGATCCTCGGCCAGTCCCTTCTCGGCGGCCTTGCGACGCTTGGCCACCACCTTGGACACCGTGCCGTTGAGCGCAGAACCGAGCGGGAAGCCCAGGTACTGCGTGAGGAAGATCGCGATGTCCTTGAGCTCTTCCTCGGTGAACTCACCGTTGAGCAACGCGGCATTGACCTGGATCTCGGCGAGGTCCTGCGAGCCGACGGCGGTCACCGCCGACAGCGTCATCAGCCGCTTCTCCCGCATCGACAGCCCGGGCTTGGTCCAGATGCTGCCGAACAGGTGGTCGACGGTGAGATCGAAGTAGGGATCTCCCTCGATGTTCGGCATCTCCCAGCCGTACACCTCGTTCATCTTGGCCAGGCCCTTGGCGCGCAACTCGTCCATAGAAAGTTCTCCTAGTCGTTCTCGTGCGGTACGCCGAGGCCCTCAGCGAGCCGTTGCAAGGCCACCTGGGCCAACGGAAGATCCACTCCCACAACATCGCCCAGGCCGATGGCCAGGCTCAGGTCCTTCTCCCCCAGTCCCCGGGTGTGGGTGAAGGCGTCGTAGAGCCAGTGGTCCGGGGTCAGCTCGGCCATGTTCTCCCGCACGATGATGGCGCCCGGCCCGCTGGTCAGCGCGTCGGTGTGACGCACCACGCGGCCCAGCGCGCCGAGGTCCAGCCCAGCGGCCTCGGCCAGCTTCATCGCTTCGCACGCCGCGGCATAGGACGTGAAGGTCAGCATGTTGCGGGCCAGCTTCATCCGAGTACCGGCACCCGGTTCGCCGGCGTGGATCACCATCGAGCCGAACTGCTTGAGCGCGGGCTTGATCCGCTCGTAGACGGGCCGCTCCGCGCCGACCATGATGGCCAGCTCGCCCTTCTCGGCGGCCGCACCGCCACCGCTGACCGGGGCATCGACGATGTGGATACCCTGCGGCTGGTACTGCTCGGCCAGCTCGGCGGCGGTGGTGTCGCTGATCGTCGAGTGGATCACGATCACGGTCTCCGGCTTGACCTTTGGCGCGAGGTCGGCAATCACCGAACGCACCTGCTCGTCGTTGAGCACGGTGATGCTGATGATGTCGGCTTCGGCGACATCGGCCGCGCTGTCGGCCAGCGTCGCACCGAGCTCCCCGAACGGCGCCATGGATTCGGCACGCACGTCGTAGACAATGAACCCGCCGGGCCATTCGGCCAGCCGTTTGGCCATCGGGGCGCCCATGTTGCCCAGGCCGATGTAGCCGTACTTCGCAGTGCTCGTCGGCTCCTCGCGCAAGCGCTCGTCGGTGCTCATGACCGGATGATCTGTCCGCCGTCGACATTGAAGATCTGGCCGGTGATCCACTTGGCCTGATCGCTCAGCAGGAACAGGCACATGCCCACCAGATCCTCCGGCTGCCCCATGCGGGACAACGGGATTCCCTTGACGATGTCGTCCACCATCTCCTTGGGTGTGGTGGTGCGGTTGGCCTCGGTGTCGATGGGACCTGGCGCGATGGCGTTGATGCGGATGTTCTGCCCGCCGAGCTCGCGGGACAGCTGCTGGGTCAGGCCGTTGATGCCCACCTTGGCCAGGCCGTAGTAGTTGGCGTACAGCCAGGCCGCGGTCGAGGACTGGTTGACGATCGCGCCGCCACCTCGCTTGGCCATCTTGCGGTACACCGCGCGGGTGCACACCAGCGCGCCGTCGAGGTTCACGCTCATGAACTTCTTGTAGTAGTCCCAGTCGACGGTGAGCAGGAAGTCCAGCTTCATGCCGCCGAAGATCGCGGCGTTGTTGACCAGGTAGTCGATGCCGCCGAACTCCGAAAGCGTCTGCGCCGCCATGTCCTTGGCCGAGTCGATGTCGGAGACGTCGACCCGCACGGCCAGCGCGTTGCCGCCCTCGCCCTTGATGCCGTCGGCGACCTTCTGCGCGCCTTCGGTGTTGATGTCGGCGACCACGACGGCCGCGCCTTCGCGAGCCAGCGCCTCGGCGTAGGCCTGGCCGATGCCGCCACCGGCTCCGGTGACGATGGCCACCTTGTTATCGAACTGTCCCATCGAAAATCTCCTCAGTCGTCTAGTTCGCGAGCGTCGCGACGCACTTGATCTCGGTGTACTCCTCGAAGCCGGCCACACCCATCTCGCGGCCGATCCCGGATTGCTTGTATCCGCCGAAGGGGGCATCTGCCGAGTACCAGATGCCGCCGTTGACGTTGACGGTGCCGACTCGCATGCGCGAGGCCACGGCCTGGGCGCGGGCGTCGTCACCGGAGAACACGGTGCCCGACAGACCGTAGGGCGAATCGTTGGCGATGCGCACCGCGTCGTCGTCACCGTCGTGCGCGATCACAGTCAGCACCGGGCCGAAGATCTCCTCGCGGGACACCCGGGCGGTGTTGTCGAGGCCGGCGATCACCGTCGGCTCGATGAAGAATCCGGTATCCAGGTCAGCGGGACGCCCACCGCCGCAAGCGAACCGACCGCCCTCCTGCAGAGCGAGATCCAGGTAGGACTGCACCCGGTCGCGCTGGCGCGCCGAGATCAGCGGGCCGCACACGGTGCGCTTGCTGTTGGGGTCGCCGGGCTTGATGCCGCCCAACGTGGCCGCGGCGGCCTCGACGGCCTCGTCATACCGCGGCCGCGGGACCACCAGACGAGTCGTGATGGCGCAGCCCTGTCCGGCATGCATGGCCACCGTGAAGGCGGCCATCGAGCAGGCCCCGGCCAGGTCGGCGTCGTCGAGCACCAGGAACGCCGACTTGCCGCCCAGCTCGAGGAACACCTTCTTGAGGGTGAGCGCCGCGTCGGTCATCACGGCCCGGCCGGTCGCGGTCGACCCGGTGAACGAAACCATGTCCACCCGAGGGTCTTTGGACAGCAGGGCACCGACAGCGTGATCGTTGGAGGTGACGATGTTGATCACCCCGGCCGGGAAGTCGGTCTGCTCGGCGATGATCTGGCCGACGGCCGCGGCCGCCCACGGCGTGTCGGGTGCCGGCTTGAGGATCAGGGTGTTGCCCGCCGCCAGGGCCGGGCCGACCTTGGCCAGGTTGATCTGGTGCGGGAAGTTCCACGGGGTGATGGCGCCGACCACGCCGACCGCCTCGCGGGCGATCTTGCGGTTGGTGGGGATGCCCTGCGGGGTGGCGTGGCCGAGATCGGTTGTCCACTCGTAGTTCTCGGCGGTGTCGGCCGAGAAGGCCAGATCGTCGATCGGGCCTTCCAGTTGGGCGCCCGCAGTGAGCATGCGGGGAGCGCCGACCTCGGCGATCGTCAATTCCCGCAATTCCTCGATATTTTCGCGCAACGCATCACGCAGCTGGCGCAGGCAGCGCACCCGCAGCGCGTGGTTCGTCGACCAGTCGGTGTCGTCGAACGCCCGACGGGCCGCCTCGATGGCATTGCCCATGTCCTCGGCGTTCGCGTCGGCCGCAACGCCAAGCACCTCCTCGGTGGCGGGGTTGACGGTCTCGAATACGCCGCCACCGCCGGCGACGAGCTTGCCGTCGATAAGCAGTTGACTCTGGCGATCGGCCAGTACCGGCATCGGTGAACTCCACTTCACGAATTCTGGACAACTGTCCGGCTGTCTCGTGTCGAACGATAGCCGCAGACGATGTACACCCGCAAGGGTGCACCCTCCCGGCTGCGCCTCACCGGCAAAATATGCAGTTCATCATGGTCTTTCACCGTCCATACTTGCCCAACAGCGACATCGTCGGATAACTTGGACATGTGTCCAGCGATGCGGTGTCCGCAGTCACAGAACCAGCTCGGGAGCCAGGCAAGGAAGCTCCGCGCAACCGTCGGCAGGAGGAGACCTTCCGCAAGGTCCTGACCGCCGGGACAGAGATGTTGCGCGAATCGTCCTATGCCGACCTGACGGTGCGCGCGGTCGCCGCCCGCGCCGGGGTCGCACCGGCCACCGCCTACACGTACTTCTCGTCGAAGAACCACCTGATCGCCGAGATGTATCTGGACCTGGTCAGCCAGTGCCCGTATTTCACCGACGTCAACGACTCGATGACCACCCGCGTCGACAAGGCGCTGCGGGCGCTGACCCTGGTTGTCGCCGACGAGCCCGAGGTGGCGGCGGCCTGCACCACAGCCCTCCTGGGCGGGGGCACCGATCCCGCGGTGCGCAAAGTGCGTGACCGGATCGGCGCCGAGATCCACAAGCGCATCCGCTCGGCGGTGGGGCCGGATGCCGATTCCCGGATCGTGTCCGCCTTGGAGATGACATTTTTCGGCGCGCTGGTCAACGCAGGCAGCGGCGCCTTCACCTACCACCAGATCGCCGATCGGCTGACCTACGTCGTCGGCCTCGTCCTTGGAGAGCACTGATGAGCTTGGACATAGTCAAACCGATCCTCGATCCGTACGACTACGACTTCCACGAGGACCCCTACCCGTACTACCGGCGGCTGCGCGACGAGGCGCCCCTGTACCACAACGAGGACCTCAAGTTCTGGGCGCTGTCGCGACACAAGGACGTGGTGGCCGGGTTCCGTAACAGCGTCACACTGTCGAACAGGCACGGCGTATCCCTGGACCCGATTTCCCGCAACGACGAAGCCCACCGGGTCATGTCGTTCCTCGCCCTCGACGATCCCGGCCATCTCCGGCTGCGAACCCTGGTGTCCAAGGGTTTCACCCCGCGGCGCATCCGCGAGTTGGAGGGACGGGTCACCGAGATCGCTCACCAACACCTCGACGCGGCACTGCAGGACACCACCTTTGATTACGTCGACGATTTCGCGGGCAAGCTGCCCATGGACGTCATCTCCGAACTGATGGGCGTCCCGGAAGAAGATCGGGTGCGTATCCGCGCACTGGCCGACGGGGTCATGCACCGTGAGGACGGCGTCGCCGACGTTCCCGAATCCGCGATCGTCGCGTCCGGGGAACTACTGGTCTACTACGCCGACATGGTGAAGCAGCGCCGCAAGAACCGCACCGACGATCTGACGTCGGCACTGGTGGATGCCGAGATCGACGGTGACCGGCTCACCGATGACGAGATCATGGCCTTCCTGTTCCTGATGGTGGTCGCCGGAAACGAGACGACCACCAAACTTCTTGCCAACGCCGCATATTGGGGCTACAAGAACCCCGACCAGCTGGCTCCGGTGTTCGACAACCACGAGCTGGTCGTGCCGTGGGTAGAGGAGACCCTGCGCTACGACGCATCCAGCCAGATCCTGGCCCGGCTGGTCGTCGAGGACCAGACGTACTACGACACCACGGTGCCCGCGGGCGACGTGCTGGTGCTGCTGATCGGCTCGGCCAACCGCGACGAACGGGTCTTCGAGAATCCCGACGAGTACCGCATCGATCGCGAGATCGGCCCCAAACTGGTGAGTTTCGGCAGCGGCGCCCACTTCTGCCTGGGCGCGCACCTGGCGCGCATGGAGGCCCGGGTGGCGCTGACCGAGTTGTTCAAGCGAATCCGCGGATACGAAATAGATGAATCCGCGGCTGTGCGGGTGCATTCCAGCTCCGTCCGCGGATTCGCTCACCTTCCCGTCACCGTCCAACCCCGCTGAAGCCCCGTTGCGGTGTCCCACCGCTGAAAACCCGACCAGTAAAGGCACGCTAAATGGCCCGTTTCGAACCCCATCCCGACCGCCGACCGGCCATCGTGGCCGGCGCGTCGTCCGGCATCGGCGCCGCCACGGCGACCGAACTCGCCGCGCACGGCTTCCCGGTGGCCCTCGGCGCCCGCCGCGTCGAGAAATGCCAGGAGCTCGTCGACCAGATCACCGCCGCCGGCGGAGAGGCGATCGCACTGCCCCTCGACGTCACCGATGCCGAGTCGGTCAAGTCGTTCGTGCACAGTGCCACCGAAGCGCTCGGCGATATCGAGCTGCTGGTGGCCGGCGCGGGTGACACCTTCTTCGGCCAGCTTCACGAGATCAGCACCGACGAGTTCGAGAACCAAGTTCAGATTCACCTCATCGGCGCCAATCGTCTTGCCACCGCGGTGCTTCCGGGCATGGTCGAGCGGCGGCGCGGCGACATCATCTTCGTCGGCTCTGACGTCTCCCTGCGGCCGCGGCCGTACATGGGCGGTTACGGCGCCGCAAAAGCCGGCCTGCTGGGCATGGCCAAGACCCTGCAGATGGAACTGGAGGGCACCGGTGTACGCGCCTCCGTGGTCCATCCCGGGCCCACCAAGACCGCCATGGGCTGGAGCGCGCCCATGGACAAGGTCGGCGAAATGCTCGAGGACTGGGCCAAATGGGGCCAGGCCCGGCACGACTACTTCCTGCGCGCGGCAGATCTCGCGCGGGCCATCACCTTCGTCGCGGAAACCCCCCGCGGCGGCTTCATCGCCGAACTGGAGATTCAGCCCGAAGCTCCGCTCGCCGATGTCAAGGACCGCCAGAAGCTGAGAGTGGAAGGCTGAAAGAACATGACGAGCTCTGAACTCAAAGAAGTACAGCGCGTTTCGGGTGGCGAAGAAGACGAACACGGCCACCTGGAAGAATTCCGCACCGACCCGATCGGCCTGATGCAGCGCGTCCGTGACGAATGCGGCGACGTGGGTTGGTTCCAGCTGGCCGACAAGCAGGTGGTGCTGCTGAGCGGCGCGGAGGCCAACGAGTTCTTCTTCCGCTCCAGCGACAGCGAACTGAACCAGGCCGAGGCCTACCCGTTCATGACCCCGATCTTCGGTGAGGGCGTGGTGTTCGACGCGGACCCCGAGCGCCGCGCCGAGATGCTGCACAACACCGCGCTGCGCGGTGAGCAGATGAAGGGCCACGCGGCCACCATCGAGAACGAGGTCAAGAAGATCATCGCCGATTGGGGCGACCAGGGCGAGATCGAACTGCTCGACTTCTTCTCCGAGCTGACGATCTACACCTCGACGGCGTGCCTGATCGGGCTGAAGTTCCGCGAGCAGCTCGATCGTCGGTTCGCCGAGTACTACCACCAGTTGGAGCGGGGCACCGACCCGCTCTGCTACGTCGATCCCTACCTGGACATCGAGAGCTTCCGCATCCGCGACGAGTCGCGCGTCAAACTCGTTGCGCTGGTGCAGGAGATCATGGACGGTCGCATTGCCAATCCGCCGAAGGGCAAGGAGGACCGCGACCTGCTCGACGTACTGGTGTCGATCAAAGATGAGGAGGGCAACCCCCGGTTCACGGCCAACGAGGTCACCGGGATGTTCATCTCCCTGATGTTCGCCGGGCACCACACCAGTTCGGGTACGTCCTCGTGGACGCTCATCGAGCTGCTGCGCAACCCCGACGTGTACGCACAGGTGCAGCAGGAGCTCGACGACCTCTACGCCGACGGCCAGGAGGTGAGTTTCCATGCGCTGCGGCAGATTCCGAAGCTGGACAACTCGCTCAAGGAGACCCTGCGCCTGCACCCGCCGCTGATCATCCTGATGCGGGTGGCACAGGACGAGTTCGAAGTGCAGGGCTTCCCCATCCACAAGGGTCAGATGGTGGCCGCTTCCCCGGCGATCTCCAACCGGATCCCGGAGGATTTCCCCGAACCGGATGCCTTCGATCCTGCCCGCTATGAGAAGCCGCGCCAGGAAGATCTGATCAACCGGTGGACCTGGATCCCGTTCGGCGCCGGTAAGCACCGCTGCGTGGGTGCGGCTTTCGCGCAGATGCAGATCAAGGCAATCTTCTCGGTTCTGCTGCGCGAGTACGAGTTCGAGATGTCGCAGCCGGCCGAGAGCTACCAGAACGACCACTCCAAGATGGTCGTGCAGCTGGCTCAGCCGGCGAAGGTCCGTTACCGGAAGCGGGTTTAGGAGCGTACCCATGGGTTGCTACCGCGTCGAACTCGACGAGGATCTGTGCCAGGGCCACGCCATGTGCGAGCTCGAAGCGCCGGACGTGTTTCGGGTTCCGAAGCGCGGCGTCGTCGAGATCCTCGATCACGAACCACCCGACGAGCTACGTGATGCCGTCGAGATGGCTGTCGATATGTGTCCCACCCGTGCTCTATCCATCACAGAGAAGGAATGACAATGGCGTCAAGACAACAATTGGAAGACTGGTCCGATCGCTGGCTGAAGGCCAACCAGGAGGCCGAGAAGGCCGGTGACTGGAAGCCGCTGGCCGACTTCTACACCGAAGATGCCACCTACGGCTGGAACATCGGGCCCAAGGAAGACGTGATGTGCGTCGGTCGCGACGAAATCCGCGACGTGGCCCTCGGTTTGGAGATGGAAGGCCTGGAGAACTGGGTCTACGAGTACCAGCGCGTGTTGATCGACGAGAAGCAGAACGAGATCGTCGGCTTCTGGAAGCAGATCGCCAACAGGAGCGACGGCACCACGAGCGAGATCTATGGCATCGGCGGTAGCTGGTTCCGGCTCAACGATGATCTGCTCATCGAGTGGCAGCGCGACTTCTTCGACTTCGGCCACGTAGCCAAGGGCTACGCGAAGCTCATCGAGTCCGGCGACCTCACCCCCACCATGCAGAAGCGCATCGAGCGTTCGCTGTCCGGTGAGAAGCTGCCCGGCTACTACCCGCTCGGCGAGGCCCCGGTCAAAATCTGGTAGTTCCCGGCCAAGCAGTTGCTTGGGGGTGGGTGTGACCCACGCAACTAATGGCTCTAGTCTGTGGTCAACGGCTCTAGTGGAAGGCACACGCGATGAAGACCAAAGGCGCTCTCATCTGGGAGTTCAACCAACCGTGGTCGATCGAGGAGATCGAGATCGGTGACCCCGTCAAGGACGAGGTCAAGATTCAGATGGAAGCCTCGGGCATGTGCCATTCCGATCACCACCTGGTGACCGGTGACATCCCGATGGCAGGTTTCCCGGTGCTCGGCGGCCACGAAGGCGCCGGCATCGTGACCGAGGTCGGCCCGGGCGTCGACCACATCAAGCCCGGCGACCACGTCGTGCTGTCGTTCATCCCGTCCTGCGGTGAGTGTCCGGCATGTCAGGAGGGTCTGCGCAACCTGTGCGACCTGGGCGCGATGCTGTTGGCCGGCACCGCGGTGTCCGACGGCACGAACCGCATCCACGCGGTCAAGAACGGTCAGCCGGTCATCCCGATGACGCTGCTGGGCACGTTCAGCCCGTACATGGTGGTGCACAAGAGCTCGGTCGTGAAGATCGACCCGTCCATCCCGTTCGAGGTGGCCTGCCTCGTGGGTTGTGGTGTGACGACCGGTTACGGCTCGGCCGTGCGCAGCGGTGACGTCCGCCCCGGGGACGACGTCGTCATCGTCGGCGTCGGCGGTGTCGGCACCGGCGCGCTGCAGGGTGCGCTGAATGCCGGTGCCCGCAACATCTTCGTCGTCGATCCCGTTGAGTTCAAACGGGACAACGCACTCAAGTTCGGCGCCACCCACGCCTACCCGGACATCTTCTCCGCGATGGCCGGGGTCGCCGAGGTCACCCAGGGCCGGATGGCGCACAAGACGATCGTCACCGTCGGCGAGCTCAAGGGCGAGGACATCGACCACTACATGAACATCACCGCCAAGGGCGGCACCGTGGTGGCCACCGCCGTCGCCAACATGGCCAGCAACGACGTCAAGCTCAACCTGTCGATGCTGACACTGCTGCAGAAGCGCCTGCAGGGCACCATTTTCGGCGGCGGCAACCCGCACCACGACATCCCGCAACTGCTGAGCATGTACAAGGCAGGCCGGCTGAACCTCGACGACATGGTCACCCGGCAGTACAAGCTCGAGCAGATCAACGACGGTTACGCCGACATGCTCGAGGGCCGCAACATCCGCGGCGTCATCCGCTACACCGACGCCGATCGCTGACCCACCCGCATCTCACGCCGAATGTCACGCCAGCGTGGCTCTCACCACCGAGAGCCACTCCAGCGTGACATTCGGCAGGTGAGCACGACCCGCCAGGAGCGTCATGACCGAAACAAGCACCGAGCCAAGCACCGAGACACCAGTTGTCCTCGCCTCTCGATCGTCGTGGAAGTGCGTGCAGTCCGGTGACCGTGAGGGCTGGCTGGCGCTCATGGCCGACGACATCGTGGTCGAGGACCCGATCGGCGAGGCCGTCACCAACCCCGACGGCACCGGTGTCAAGGGCAAGGAAGCCCTGGGTGCTTTCTATGACGCCAACATCGGGCCCAACGAGCTGACCGTCACCTGCGAGGAGACGTTCCCCTCGAGCTCGCCGAACGAGATCGCCTACATCCTGGTGCTGCGCACCAAGTTTCCCAACGGGTTCACCGCGACCGTGCGCGGTGTCTTCACCTACAAGGTGAACGACGACGGACTGATCACCAACCTGCGCGGCTACTGGAACATGGATGCCATGACCTTCGCGCAGGAAGACAACTGACCGGCGGAACGCTCGCCGGCCGCGGCGCGATCGTGGTCGGCGGCACCCGCGGCATCGGCCTGGCTGTCGCAGAACTCCTCGCGGCCGAGGGTGCGGGACTGGTGGTCAACGGTCGCGACGCTGAGGCCGCAGACGCTGCCGCACAGCGCATTTCCGGTGTCGCTCATGCCGGTTCGCCCGCCGACCCCGACGTGGCCAACGCGCTCGTCGACACCTGCACACGCGAGTTCGGCCGCGTCGACATCCTGGTCAACTGTGCCGGCACCGCCGAACCGGCAGGGTCCTCCATCCTCAATGTGACCAGTGCCGAATTTCACGAACTGCTCGACGCGCACCTGGGCACGGTGTTCGAAACCTGCCGCGCGGCAGCGCCGAAGATGGTGGCCCAAGGCGGCGGCGCGATCGTCAACACCAGTTCTTTCGCCTTCCTCGGCGATTACGGCGGCACCGGCTACCCGGCCGGCAAGGGAGCGGTCAACGGGCTGACCCTGGCGATCGCCGCCGAACTCAGAGAACACGGGGTCCGGGCCAATGTGGTGTGTCCGGGCGCCCGCACCCGGCTGTCCACCGGATCGGACTACGAGCAGCACATCGCCGAGCTCAACCGGCGCGGCCTGCTCGACGACGTCAGCATGCAGGGCGCGCTGGACGCCGCCCCGCCGGAGTATGTCGCCCCGACCTACGCCTACCTGGTCGGCGATCAAGCCAAGGACGTCACCGGCCGCATCTTCATCGCAGCCGGCGGGTTCGTCGGCGAATTCGCCCGGCCGTCACCGGGTTTCATCGGCTATCGGGACCACCACAGCGCGCCGCCGTGGACATCGGCCGAGTTGCACGAGCTGATCGGGAAGAGCTAACGGCAGAAACCGCGGGCGGATCGGCCGCCGCGCGAAGCCCCTCGCCCCAACCGGTCGCTCAGGCCACGTGTGTGCACGGCAGGCACATTGAACGGCCGGTAGTAGGTGAGCACCACGCGGTCCTCGCCCTGCGGCGAGGGGGTGCAGGAGTGGTAGTTCCAGCCGTGGGGTCCGCGCTCGGCGACCTCGGGATGGTCGATGATCTCCCACCAGTTCTCGGCGGGTACGTCCAATTCGATCCACTCGAACAGCTCGGGTTCACGGTCCGACAGGGCTGGATCGTCACCGTCGGCTTCCCACCTGACCGCGTCGGTCACGAGGCATTCGCCCTTTCACGCAAGATTACTAAGCTCTACTAGTCAACCTGGTAGTGCTTACCTGCGCAACGAGATCGGCGTCTCATCCGGCGCTCACTATGCTCGTGGTCATGGCATCCGTCTTCACCAAGATCATCAACGGAGAACTGCCCGGGCGTTTCGTCTACGAGGACGATGACATCGTCGCGTTCCTCACCATCGCGCCGATGACGCAGGGTCACACCCTGGTCGTTCCCCGGGCCGAGATCGACAACTGGCAGGACGTCGAGCCCGCGGCCTTCGGCCGGGTGATGGAGGTGTCACAGCTGATCGGCAAGGCTGTGTGCCGGGCATTCGGGGCGCAGCGTGCCGGCGTCATCATCGCCGGCCTTGAGGTGCCGCACCTGCATGTGCACGTGTTCCCGGCCTACAACCTGGCCGACTTCGGTTTCGCGCACGTCGACAACAACCCGTCGCCCGAGTCTCTCGACGAAGCTCAGGCCAAGATCAAAGCCGCGCTGGCAGATCTGCAATCCGCGGCAAGCTGACGGTGAACCGGCAGCCCTGACCGGGCGCGGTGGTGACCGTGACCGTGCCGCCGTGAGCCAGCACCAACGAATGCACGATCGACAGGCCCAACCCCGTCCCCCCGCTGGCACGGGTGCGGGAGCTGTCGGCGCGGTAGAACCGTTCGAATACCCGCCGCGCGTCGTCGGTGCTCATGCCCGGGCCTTCGTCGCACACCTCGATGATGGCGTTATCGTCGGCGGTGCCCACCCGCACCGTGATCCCCGCGGTTTCCGGGGTGTGCTGCACCGCGTTGGCCACCAGGTTGCTCAGCACCTGACGTAAGCGGGCCTCGTCACCGAGCACCTCGGGGGTGCCGGGACCGTCGAACACCTCCATGCGCACCCGACGGCCCGGCGCGATCGACTGCGTGTCGTGCACGGCGTCGGTGGCCAGCGTCAACAGGTCGACGCGATGCTGATCCAGCGGCCGCTGCGCATCGAGCCGGGCCAGCAGCAGCAGGTCTTCGACCAGCAGGCCCATCCGCCGGGACTCGCTCTCGATCCGGCCCATCAGCATCTCGACGTCGCGGGCGGCGCCCTGCCGGTACAGCTCGGCGAATCCGCGGATCGTGGTGAGTGGGGTCCGCAGCTCATGGCTGGCGTCGGTGATGAAGCGGCGCATCCGTTCCTCGGACGTGCGCGCCTGCTCGGCCGACGCCTCCGAGGACGCCACCGCCCGCTGGATCTGCGCCAGCATGCCGTTGAGCGCGGACGACAACCGCCCCACCTCGGTGCGCGGATCCCGTTCGGGGACACGGCGATCCAACTGGCCGGCCGCGATCGCCGCGGCCGTACGTTCCACCTCCACGAGCGGACGCAGGCTGCGGTGCACGACGGCGTAGCCGACGATGCCGAGCACCAGCAATACGACCGTGCCGATGCCGACCTGCGACCAGATCAACGCACGCACCGACGACTGCACGTCGGACAGGTCGATCGCGACGGTGGTGCGCTCACCGTTCGGGCCCTCCACCGTCATGGCCCGCCATTGCACATCTGAGGTCCCGACGGACTCGACGGTCACCGGGGCGGGGCCGACGTCGTTGTCGTCGGGCAGCTCGGGTTCGGCCTCACGGTCGTTGATCGCGATCCAGGTTCGGCCGTCCTGGTCGACACCGCGAACGTAGAAGTTCGACGGCGGACGCGCCGGGTTCGGCCCTTCCAGGGGAGTCGAGGGCAGTTGGCGCGGCTCTTGCGCCCAGCTCCCAGCGGCGTCGAGCAACGTCTGATCGATGCGACTGACCTCGGTGTGCCGCATGATCGAGGTCACCGCGACGCCAGAGGCCAGCAGCCCGCAGGCCACCAAAACCAGCGCGACGGCCACCAGGCTGACGCGCAACGGCACTCCACGCCGTTCTACCCGGTCCAACACCGGTTAAAGTATGCCGCTGCCGCGCTGACCGTCAGCGCGGCTCACGCAAAACGTAACCGACCCCGCGCAGGGTGTGCAGCAAGCGCTTGTCGCCGGTGTCGATCTTGCGGCGCAGGTAGGACACGTAGGACTCGACGACGTTGACGTCACCGCCGAAGTCGTAGCGCCACACATGGTCGAGAATCTTCGGCTTGGACAGCACGGTGCCCGCGTTGATGATGAAGTACCGCAGCAGAGTGAACTCCGTGGGCGACAGCGAGACGGGCTCCCCGGCCTTCCACACCTCGTGCGTGTCCTCGTCCAGCTCGATGTCGGCGAACGACAGCTTGGCGCTGCGCGGTTCCTCTACTCCCCGGCCGGACCGGCGCAGGATCACCCGCAGCCGGGCCACCACCTCTTCGAGGCTGAAGGGCTTGGTCACGTAGTCGTCGCCGCCCAGGGTCAACCCGGCGATCTTGTCCTGCAGGCTGTCGCGGGCGGTGAGGAACAGCGCCGGCGCGTCGATACCGTCGGCGCGCAACCGGCGCAGCAGCCCGAAGCCGTCCATGCCGGGCATCATCACGTCCAGGATCACGGCGTCGGGCCGGACTTCTCTGGCCTTGTCGAGGGCGGCGGCACCGTTGGACGCGGTGTGCACCTCGAAACCCTGGAACTTCAAGCTGACGGACAACAGCTCCACGATGTTGGCCTCGTCGTCGACGACGAGGATCCGAGCTTCGGGGACGCTCTCAGGTAGTGCAGGCATGGCCATTCCCTGATGTTGAAGGTGCCCGGTGTACTCAACCTGCATGCACGCTGTGCACTTCCTGTGAGTTTAGCTGTGACGCGGGTAACTACACTGACGCCATGAACCTCGGCAAGACGCTGGTCCAGGTTGCTACCGCGCCCGTGCGCATCGGGTTGGCCGTGGCCGACGTCGGCCTCGGCATCGCCAACGAGACCCTCACCGCCGTGCAACGCGGCATCGGTGATGCCAATCCACTCACCGGCAGGTCATCGATGGCCTCGCTGTTCGGCATCGATGACGCGGTCGAGCGGGCCAACCGGCTGGCGCGACTGTTGGACGACGACGCCCCGCTGGGGCGGGCGCTGGCGCCCGACGGCCCGATCAACCGTTTGCTGCGACCGGGCGGGCTGGTCGATCAGCTGACGGCCGAGGGCGGCATGTTGGACCGTCTGACCGCGGAAAACGGTGCCGTGGCCCGGGCCGTCGCCCCCGGTGGGCTAGTGGACCAGGTCACCATGGAGGGTGGGCTGCTGGACCGGCTGACCACCGACGACGGCGCTCTGTCGCGCGTGGTGGCACCGGGCGGGCTGGCCGACCAGCTGCTGGCCAACGACGGCCTGATCGAGCGGGTGCTGCGTGAGGACGGCGTGGCCGACCGGCTGCTGGCCGAAGGCGGCCTGCTGGACACCCTGACCGATCCCGACGGCCCGCTGCTCAAGCTCGCCGATGTGGCCGACACGTTGAACCGGCTGGCGCCGGGACTCGAGGCGCTGGCACCCACCATCGATGCACTGCACGACGCGGTCATCACGCTCAGCCAGGTGGTCAACCCACTCAGCAGCATCGCCGACCGTATCCCGCTGCCCCGGCGCTCGTCGCGGCGGACCTCGCCGCGGCCGGTCAGTTCCCAGCGAGTTATCGACGCCGAGGAGTGACCCGCTAGACTGCTGCCCGCAGGCCCCCTTAGCTCAGTGGTAGAGCAACATACTTGTAATATGTAGGCCATCGGTTCAATCCCGATAGGGGGCTCCACCTTTCGCATCGGCCACTTGTCGGTGCCTGCCCGTAGCTTCCATCCATGAGGCTCTGTCGCGGCTGCGGTTCACCTCTTTCGAAGCGCAGCCAAAAGTTATATTGCAGTAACGCCTGTCAGGTATCTGCGCGTCGAGAGGCCAGCACCCAACGCTGGCTCGAATCCGGCGAGGCATGGGTCGATCCCCGCCGAGATCACTACATCCGGCTTTACCTCATCGAAGCCCAGTCTGGCTGTTGCGCGATCTGCGGCGCGCCCAGCGTGTGGCAGGAGCTACCTCTGACCTTGATCATGGACCACATCGACGGGAACCCGACGAACAATCACCGGGAGAACCTGCGATTGGTCTGCCCGAACTGCGACTCTCAGCTACCCACATACAAGAGCCGCAACCGCGGCAACGGACGCTTCTATCGCCGTCAGCGGTATGTCAATGGGCAGTCGTTCTGACACCCGGCCTCAGGTCTCATCGGCGATGTTCTCGTGGCTTTCGTGCAGTCCCGGCCCCTCGGGATCCTCGCCCCGACGGTCGAATTCGTCCTGCAGTTCTTCTTGCCCTTCGGTCACTTCACGAGCGTCCTTCGGTATCGGCCGGCCGCCGTCACGTTGATCCATAGACCATGGAGTCACCCGCATGCTCGAAGCTCAAACACCTACACGCGAGTGGTCAGCTTCTTGAATGCCTGGTATTCGCTTTCCTTGTAGGGCCGTCCGTCGGGCTGCAGGAGATCGCTGAACCACACGTTCGGCACTTTGGTGTAGGGCTTGTCCCAGGAATCCCACGGGAAATACGTCTGGGTCTTGCCGGCCACCAGGCCCCAGCTGTAGGCACCGACGTTGTGCCGCTTGGCAACCGGCAGCACACCCTCGACCGTGCTGCCCTGGTCCCGGGCCAGGTATTCGGTGCACAGGATCGGCCGGCCCAGCGGGGCGAGCTCGGCGATGCGGGCCTCGAATTCGGCGGGACCGGCGTAGGAGTGGAAGGAGATCACGTCGGAGTTGTCGAGCTGGAAACTGTCCATCTCGCTTCGGTTTCCGCGATCCCAGCTGCCTTGCCACACTCCACTGGTCAACGGCTGCACGGCATTGACCGAACGCGCCCAGGCGAATACCTGGGGCAGCAAGGCTCCCACCGCGTCGATCTTGTCCTTGCGCTCGACCTTGCGGTACTGCTTGGCGGGGTTGTCCGGCTCGTTCCACAGGTCCCAGCCCAGCACCCGGTTGTCGTTGCGGAACTGGCTCATCACCCCGACCACGTAGTCGCGCAGCACGGGGCGGTAACGCGGGTCGTCGATGCGTTGCGCGCCCGGGCTCTGGACCCATCCGGAGTTGTGCACGCCGGGCGTCGGCGCCCGTTGCGCTCCGAGCTGCGGGTTCGGATCCCAGCACGAGTCGAAGAAGACGAACAGCGGCTTGATTCCCTGTCGGGCCGCGATCCCGACGAATTGTGCCAGCCTGCTTTGGAATCCGGCACGGTCCTGGGCCCACAGCAGATCGTGCAGGAAGACCCGGACGGTGTTGAACCCGAGGAGCCGGCATGCCTGCAGTTCGCTGTTGATGCGCCGGGCGTCGTAGGTGGCGGCGGAGAACATCTCGATCTGGTTGATCGCGTTCGAGGTGATGAAGTTGGTGCCGACGAGCCAGCCCTGCGCCTGGTACCACGCGTTGGCGCGCTCAACCGGCCATTGGCCTGGGGCTGCGGTGGCGCGTGGGATTACCGGAAGAGGGGCCAATACTTGCGGGAGAGCCGCTGCTGCTGCCAGTACCAGCGGGATCTTGAGGGCCGTTCGACGGTGCACTTAGTGAACATAGTGGCCCCCGGCAAAGCTCCCCGGCTCACGTATCACATTGCAACCATTGAGGTTTCATATCGTTATCAACCGGCCCGTCAGAGCCGGCCGACGGTGAAGTCAGCGGCCTGCCCCGGCATCCCGTTGAGCACATATGCGGTGTGGGCGAAATTGGGGACGCCGGCGGGGGTTCCGTCGCAGATGGTGTCGCCGGGCTCGCAGAGTTCGATCGTCTTGTCCTTGTACCGCGGACCGATCACCATCTGCGGTGCGCCGATGTCGCGCATGAACTCCTCGGACGGTGTCCCCAGCAACACCACCGATGCCACGTGGTCGGCGACCTCGGCCGGCATGGGCTCGGGGATGTACTGCTTGTACTCGGCCGGAATACCGTCGGGCACCGTGGCGGCGGTCGTGTAGCCGGCTACCACCGCGCCTTGGGAGTAGCCGCCCAGCACCACCTTCGTCTTCGGGCAGTCTCGGGCCGTCGCCTTGATGTGGTCGGCCGCGTCGCGGATGCCGTCGACCACTGTTCGGGCGAACTCGATTCGGTCACCGAAGTTTCCGCTGGCCTGGTAGTTGACCGGGTACACCTCGACCGACCGTTCCCCGACGCGGGCACGCAGCGCGTCGACGAAGGACTGCCCCGGTCCGCCGACCCCCGGCGGCTCGTAGGTACCGCGGGCGAAGACCACCTCGACGTCCGGGCACGGCGGTTGCGCCGAGGCGACGGGCATGGGTGCGATCGGAACGGCGCAGGCGGCAATAAGCGTCGCACCCTGAAGCAGTTTGAGGACGTTCATTTCGACTCCACGCCTACCGGATCGTCACGAACGTTACGGTTCCCTATGCTGGCACATTCCAAACGCCGACAAAAGGCCCAAGTACCCAGGGGAAACTTATTCCAGCGGGACGTCCAGGTAGGGGCGCGGATCAGCCGCACCGGGGCCGTCGAAATGCCACCACTCCCCTGAGTACACGGTCAACCCGCCGGCACTCATCGCCTCACGCAACCGGGTCCGGTTGGCGCGGGCGACAGGGCTGATTCCGTCGGTCGCGTACGCCCGGCTGCGTTCGGTGAAGTCGTCGAATCCCGTGCCCATCTCGGCCCCGGCGATCGTCACGTCCACGGATCGGCCCGCCTCGTGGCTGCGGGCGTACGGCCCCGGTTGCGCCACCCAGTTGGGATTGGACACCACCTCGAACATCCTGACTTGCACCTCGTGCGGCCTGTAGCAGTCCCAGAACACCAGGGTCTGTGGTCGTAGTACGGCCGCCGCGGTAGCCAACCCGGCGGCCATCGATTCGTGTACCAGGCAGGGCGCCCCGGGAGGGTAGAGCCGCTGCCCGACGAAGTTGTCGGCGGTCGCGTACCGCAGGTCGATCACCGCGTCAGGAACCACGGTGCGCACATCGACCAGTCCGGCGTCGGCGGCCGGCCTGGCAGCCGATGCCGGCGCCAGGACCAGCGGAACGACGACGGCCGCCGTGGTCAGTACCGCGCCCGCCCAGGACCGAAATCCTGCGGAAATGACACTCTCTTCTTCAGGCATGTTGCTTTCCGATGTACGATAACCACACTCTTGATACGGCGTCGGAGCCTCCGGCGGCCAATTACTTACGCGCAGAAGTAACCGACGGATTGGAGCGATCCTATGGCGTCAGCCGTACCGGAGACCGTCGCAACCCGCTATGCCGGGCGACGGGTCGAACGGGTCGAGGACACCCGCCTGCTCACCGGACGCGGCACGTACGTCGACGACATCACCCGGCCCGGCATGCTGCATGCCTGCTTCGTCCGCAGCCCCCATGCGCACGCAAGGTTCACTCGCATCGACGCAGCCGCCGCCCTGGCACTGCCCGGGGTGCACGCGGTGCTCACCGCCGCGGATCTCAACCCAGAGGTCAAAGAGGCGTGGCATGCCGTCGCGGGCAAGGACGTTCCCGACACCCCGCGTCCTCCCCTGGCCGAGGGCGAGGTGAAGTTCGTCGGCGATCCGGTGGCCCTGGTCATCGCCGAGAGTCGCTACCTCGCAGAGGATGCCGTCGACCTGGTCGACGTCGACTACGAACCCCTGCCCGCGATCGCCGATTTCCGGCAGGCGCTCATCTCGGAAGTGTCCGTCCACGAAGCATTTCCGGACAACAACGCCGGCGGGATGGCCGGCATGCCGCCCGACGAGGAAGTCTTCGGCTCAGCCGCGCATGTGGTGAAAGAACACATCTATCAACAGATGCACGTGCCGGTGCCCATCGAGTGCCGCGGCATGGTCACCGAATGGTCGGCGACCTCCGGTGAGCTGACCATCTGGGCGTCCACCCAGACCCCACACGAACTGCGGGCGTTCGCGGCCCGCCTGCTCGGCATCCCGGCCCAGCACGTACGCGTCATCATGCGCGACACCGGCGGCGGGTTCGGCCAGAAGGTCGTCCCGATGCGCGAGGACATGTGCATCATGCTGGCCGCACGCAAAGTTTCTTCTGCGACGTCGAACGCGCGATCGGGCACGGCGCTGAAGTGGATCGAAGACCGCCGCGAGAACCTGATGTCGGCCGGCCAGTCCCGCCATGTCGACGGCGACGTGCGGATGGCCTTCGACGCCGACGGCACCATCCTGGCCGCCGACATCGACTTCATCCAGGACGTCGGCTCCTACCCGACCCCATATCCGGTGCTGACCACCGCGGCCATCGGCATGTTCTTCCCCGGCCCGTACCGGGTGCCCAAGGCCAGCTTCAACTACAAGACGGTGTTCTCCAACACCGCGGGCCTGCACGCCTACCGCGGCCCTTGGCAGTACGAAACCCTCACCCGCGAAATACTTCTCGACATCGCGGCCCGCAAGATGGGCGTGGACCCGGTCGAGCTGCGCCGCAAGAACCTGCTCCGCCGCGACGAGATGCCGTACTTCAACCCCAACGGCATGCCGTATGACCACGTCGCCCCGATCGAGACGTTCGAGCAGGCGGTCAAGATCCTCGACCATGAGGGCTTCCGCAAGGAGCAGGCCGAGGCGCTGGCCCAGGGCCGCTACCTCGGCCTGGGTTTCTCGGCCTACATCGAGCCGACCGGCGCGGCCACCGGCCACCTGGCCAGCGAGGGCTGCACCATCCGGATGGAGCCGACCGGCAAGATCAACGTTTACGTCAACGGCGGATCGACGGGAAACAGCCTGGAAACCACCGTTATTCAGCTGACCGCCGACGCGCTGGGCGCCGACATCGACGACGTCGCCACCATCCAGGGCGACACCGCGGTGACGCCGTACGGCGCGGGCACCCAGGGCAGCCGCAGCGCCCCGATGACCGCGGGTGCGGTCAACGAGGCCGGCACCATCCTGCGCAAGCAGCTGGTCGCGATGGCCGCGGCCCGGCTCGAGGTTGACGAGTCCGAGATCGAGCTCGGCGGGTCGAAGGCGACAGCCCGCAACGACCCCGAAAAGAGGGTCAGCTTCGCCGATCTGGCCTACCGCGCCCACTACGAGCCGCAGATGCTCCCGCCGGGGATGTCGGCGAACCTGGAAGCCACCGCCCGCTACACCGCGCCGCCGACCGCGCCGATCCACTGGGCCAACGCCACCCACGCCTGCACGTGTGAGGTCGACGTGGTCACCGGGCACGTCACCCTCACGCGCTACATCGTCAGTGAGGATGTGGGCCCGATGATCAACCCCAACGTGGTCGAAGGCCAGATCGCCGGCGGCACCGTGCAGGGCATCGGCGGCGCGCTGCTGGAGAAGCTGTCGTATGACGACGCCGGGAACCCCCTGTCCTCAACGTTTGTCGACTATCTGCTGCCCACCGCGACCGAGGTCCCGACGATCGAGTACGGCCACGTCGAGGTTCCCGGTCCCGGCGTCGGCGGCTACAAGGGGGCGGGCGAGGGCGGCGCCATCGGCTCGACACCCGCGGTGATCAACGCCGTCAACGACGCGCTGGCCCCGCTCGGCGTCACGCTCACCACACTGCCCGCCACCCCGGCGGCCATCGTCGAAGCCATCGAACGGGCGCAGGAAACATCAGGAAGGGACAACTGATCGTGGAGCTCAACAACGAATTCCGGGTCGCGGTACCGGCGGCCAAGACCTGGGAGGTGCTCACCGACGTCGAACGCGTCGCACCCTGCCTGCCCGGCGCCACCCTGCGCAGCGTCGACGGCGACGATTTCACCGGTGCGGTCAAGGTGAAGGTCGGCCCGATCACGGTGTCCTACCAGGGCGATGCGACCTTCCAGGAGAAGGACGCGGCGGCCCAGCGGGTGGTCCTCAAGGCCAACGGCAAGGAGACCCGCGGCAACGGCACCGCCTCGGCGATAGTGACGGCCCAACTGAAGGACGAGGGCCCCGAATCGACCCTGGTGGTGGTCACCACCGACCTGGCGATCTCCGGCAAGGCCGCCCAGTTCGGTCGCGGTGTACTGGCCGATGTGGCCGGCAGCCTGATCGACCAGTTCGCCCGCAGCCTGGAGGCCGAGCTTCTCGGCGAGCGGACGCAGGCTGAAACCGGCTCCGCCGCAACAACAGCCGAGCAGGCGCCTCAGGAGGCCGCCCCGATCAACGCACTGGCCCTGGCCAAGATGATGGCGGTGCCGATGGCCAAGCGCTTCGCCCCGGCCATCGGCGCGGTCGCGGCCGCCGGCGTGCTCGGCTTCCTGGTCGGCCGCGCCGGGCGCGGCAAGCGCAAGAGCGCCGGGCTGAGCACCGAGGACCTGCACGCCGCACTGCTGCGGTTGGTGTCATGAAGCCCGCCCCCTTCGCCTATCACCGGCCCGCCACCGTCACCGAGGCGGTGTCCATGCTCGGCGAGTACGGCGAGGACGCCAAGGTCCTGGCCGGTGGTCAGAGCTTGGTGCCGATGCTGGCAATGCGCTTGACGCACTTCGACAATCTGATCGACATCTCGCGACTGTCCGAGCTGAACGACATCACGCTGCAAGGCAACGAAGTTCGCATCGGGGCGGCCACCCCGCACGCCCTGGTCGGCCTGGACGACGAGATCGCCGATTCGGTGCCGCTGCTGACCCTGGCGACACCGCACATCGGCCACTTCCAGATCCGCAGTCGTGGCACGCTGGGCGGCGCGATCGCCCATGCCGATCCGGCGGCGGAATACGCGGCCGTCGCGCTGGCGCTCGACGCGACGATCGAGGCCACCTCGTCGCGCGGCAGGCGCGAGATCCCGGCCACTGAATTCTTCACCGGGCTATGGGAAACAGCGCTGACCTCCGACGAGATCCTGACCGCGGTGCGCTTTCCGGTGGCAACGGGACGCAGCGGGTTCGGGATCGCCGAGTTCGCCCGACGCCACGGCGATTTCGCGATCGCCGGCGCCGCGGTCGGAATCGAACTCGACGAGGACGACCGGATCACCCGGTGCGGCATCGGACTGCTCGGGCTCGGCTCCACCCCGCTGCGGGCCACGCCGGCCGAGGAAGCGGTGATCGGCACCCCGATCGGTGGTCTCAGTGCCGAAGAGATCGGCAAACTGGCGCTGTCCGAGCTCACCGACATTCCCGCCGACCTGCAGGGTTCGGCGTCGTACCGGGCCCGGGTCGGGGCCGCCATGGTCTCCCGAGCCTGGACTCAGGCAACCACCCACGCCGAGGAGGCGCTCAATGCATGAACTGCCGGTTGCGGTTTCGGTCAACGGGCGGGACTACCAGGGTGTGGTCGAGCCCCGGGTCACGCTGGCCGACTTCCTGCGGGACAACTGCGGTCTCACCGGTACCCACCTCGGCTGCGAGCACGGCGCCTGCGGCGCCTGCACGGTCCTGCTGGACGGGCAGGCCGTCCGGTCCTGCCTGGTGTTCGCGGTCCAGGTGGACGGCCAGGAGGTGACGACGGTCGAGGGTATCGCCGGCCCCGACGGCGAGTTGTCCCCGGTGCAGGCCGCACTCAAGGAGTGCCACGGCCTCCAGTGCGGCTTCTGCACACCGGGTTTCGTCACCTCGATCACCGCGATGCTGCGGGACAACCCGAACCCCACCGACGACGAGATCCGCGAAGGGCTCTCGGGCAACTTCTGCCGCTGCACCGGGTACCAGGGCATCGTGAACGCCGTACACCGGGTCTGCGGAGCCGGGGAACCCGAGGCAGAGCTCAAGCCGCTGGCCCAGCAGTAGCTCTACCCTCCCGCCGCCGACACAGTCGGTAATAGTGGAGGCATGAAGATCGGATTCATCGGCCTGGGCAACATGGGCGCGGCGATGGCCGCCAACCTGCTCTCCGCCGGGCACGAAGTCACCGCGTACAACCGCTCCCCCGACAAGGTGGCCGCGCTGGTAGCCCGTGGGGCCCGCCCGGCCGCCTCGGTAGGCGAGGCTTGTCAGGGCGACGCAGTGATCACCATGCTGGCCAACGACACTGCGGTCGAGGCGGTGACATTCGGTGATCACGGAATCCTCGCCTCGCTGCCTGAAGAGGCAATCCACGTCTCGTCGTCGACGGTGAGTACGGAGCTGGCTGAACGCCTCGCCCAGGCCCACGCCGATGCCGGCCAGGGTTTCGTCGCCGCCCCGGTGTTCGGACGTCCCGAGGCCGCCGCGGCCGCCGAGTTGTTCGTCGTCGCGGCCGGAGCCTCAGCCGCGATCTCCACCGTGACCCCGGTGTTCGACGCGATCGGGCAGCGCACGTTCGTACTCGGCGAGGACCCGCGTGCCGCGAACCTGGTCAAGATCAGCGGTAACTTCCTGATCGCCTCTGTGATCGAAACCCTCGGCGAGGCAATGGCGCTGGTGGGCAAGGCCGGCGTGGACAAGCAGCAGTACCTGGAACTTCTGACCTCCACACTGTTCGATGCCCCGGTGTACCGCACCTATGGCGGGCTGCTGGCCCGTGAGGAGTTCAGCCCGGCCGGCTTCACCGCTACTCTCGGCCTCAAGGACGTCAAGTTGGCGCTGAGTGCCGGCGAGGAGCTACAGGTACCGCTGCCCGTCGCCAGCCTGCTGCGGGACCGTTTCCTGACCCTGCTGGCCACCGGTGGCAGCGATTTGGATTGGTCGGCGGTCGGTGCGCTGAGCGCGTGGGAGGCCGGGGCCCAACACCCGGCCTGAAGGGTTACTCGGCGACGACGCCGCGCAGGCCGTCGACGCCGTACAACGGCTCGAGCATGCCCGAGATGTCGGGACCGCGGCGCAGCGCGTGCCCACCGTCCACCCCGATGGCCTGACCGGTGATCCAGCCCGCGGCGTCGCTGAGCAGGAACACCGCCAGGTTGGCGATGTCCTCGACCTCACCGAAGCGCGGCATGGGCGTGCAGGCCTCGTAGTCGTCGCGGGCCGCGGGCAGCTCGAAGACCGGGCCGACCATCTCGGTGCGGGTCAGGCCGGGCCGAATGCTGTTGAACCGCACCGAGGACGGCCCGAGCTCGTCGGCGGCCAGTTTGAGCAGATGGTCGAACGCCGCCTTGCTCACCCCGTATGCGCCAAACCAGCGGTGGGTGTTGCTCGAGGCGATCGAGGAAATGCCGACGAAGGAGCCTCCGCCACCGCGGACCATCTCCCGGCCCGCGTGCTTGATCAGGTACATCGTTCCGTTGACGTTCAGATCGACGGTCTGGCGCCACAGTTCGGAGTCGATCTGGGTGATCGGACCGATGGTCAGCGACCCGCCCGCGCTGTGCACCACGCCGTGCAACCGGCCGTGCCAGGCGGTGGCCGCGTCGACCGCACGGCGGACCTCGTCTTCGTTGGTGACGTCGGCAGGCTCGTAGCGGACCGATCCGGGACCTTGGGCGTTCAACTCGTCAGCGGCGGCGCTGAGCTTGTCCGCATTGCGCCCGATGAGCAGGGCGTTGCCGCCGGCGGCGACGATGGCTGCTGCGGCACCCTTGCCGATGCCGCTGCCGCCGCCGGTGACCAGATAGGTCCGATCCTCTAACGAAATCTGCATCGTCATGGTGTATCACGCCGGGCGGGCTTGGGAGCGCCCAATGTCCGCCAGTCGGGAACATCCGGCGGCATCCCCACCGGCCAGCGATTCTCGTTGGCCGAGGCCCAGTGCGCGTGCCCGAGTTCGTGGATGTGGAAGGCGTGACGCAGAGCTTCGGTGAAGCCCATCGCGTCGCTGGCCGCGTTGACCGAATCTTTGACCAGCAGAGCCGCCATCGTCGGACGCTCGGCGATGCGCCGGGCGAATTCCAATGTCTTGTCTTCGAGTTCGTCGCGTGCGAAAACCTTGGACACCATGCCCAGCCGGTATGCCTCGTCGGCATCGATCGAATCACCGGTCAGCAGTAGCTCTTTGGCCTTGCGAGCACCGAATTCCCATGGGTGGGCGTAATACTCGACGCCCGGCATGCCCATCCGCACTCCGACGACATCACTGAACTTGGCGTCGTCGGCCGCCACGATCAGGTCGCAGGCCCAGATCAGCATCAGGGCGGCCGAGATCGCATTGCCCTGCACCTGGGCGATGGTGATCTTGCGCAGATCGCGCCAGCGCCGGGTGTTCTCGAAGTAGAAGTGCCACTCCTGCAGGTAAGTGCGTTCGGTGACACCGGCGGCGGTGGCACCGTGCGAACGGAAGGTCGGGTGTTGGCCCGGTCCCGGTTGACGCTCGGCCAGCGCCTCTTCGGAACCGAGGTCGTGCCCGGCCGAGAAGTTCTTCCCGCGGGCAGCCAGAATCACCACGCGGACCGCGTCGTCGGCCTCGGCGCGGCCGAACGCCTCGTCGAGTTGCACCAGCAGGGTGCGCGACTGAGCGTTCTGAGCACCCGGACGGTTCAGCCAGATCCGGGCGATACGTCCGTCGTCGAGCGTCTCGTATTCGACCTGGCGGGCTGTGTCGTCGGGACTGACCATTTCGGACCACCTCTTAGGCACGGTAAGTAGTTACGGAATGCACATTACGTGTATCGCGTAACCGTGCTCACACCGGGATCACAGCTAACATACAGAGAGCTCACAGCGCAGCCGGAGAAACCCGCGGGTCCGGCCTGACTACCGCCCGGTTTCCCTTGCGGGGCGTAGACTTCCGATATGTGACGATACGGCTGCCAAATCGCCCCGAGGCCGCTCCATTCGGTCGTCCAGCAAAACACTCAGCGTTCTAGAGAAAGCACGGCAATGGCCCTCCTCTCGCCCACCGCCCGCCGCTTCACCGTCGCGGCTGCCATCGCCACGGCCATCGCCGCGGGCCCAGCCCTGACGGCGCTGCAGACGCCCTCTCAAGCACTGGCCTCATGCCCGAACGGGGAGACCGAGGACACCTTCACCAACGTGTGCGTCCCCGACCTCGTGCCGAACTCACCGGGCAACTTCGGCAGCGTCGCGGGCAACCCGAACCTGCCCGCGATCAACGCGCCCGATGGTGGCGGCTCCATCCCGTGCACCGGCGCCAACTCGGGTGAGTGCATCGGCCTGGCCGAGGAGCAGCAGGCGCAGGGGCCGCAGCCGGTCCCCGAATCCACCGTCGGCAGCAGCCCGACGGTCCACGGTTCGATCGGCTGACACAGCGCCACGGCAGAGACCACACAGTAAATCCTCAGCAGTCCTAGACTGCTGAGGTGAAATTCGTCGCGCCCGTCGCCCTGTCCGTCGCCGGCGCCGGTTATGTGCTGTCCCTGTGGCTGGGTTCGCCCGCCGCTCAGGCGGCGTGCACCTCCGGTGAGGAAGAGGACGTCTACACGACCACCTGCACCCCTTTTCTGGTGCCGAATTCACCGTCGCCGTTCAGCGGCATCCCCGGCAATCCCGACTTGCCTGCGGTCAATCTCCCCGGCGGGGGCGGAGCCATCCCGTGCACCGGCCACAATGCCGGCGAATGCATCGGCCTGGCCGAGGAGGACGCCGCCGAAGGCCCCCAACCGATTCCGCGCTCAACGATCAGCGCCAGCCCGTAGCGCTTCGGGGACGGGTTCTCAGCCAACTTCGAGATCGGATGCAGATATCTCACAGCATCCATAGAATTCCACCAACACAACAACCGAATACCTAGAGAAAGCGTGACGATGGCAACCTTCCCGATCTCGATGCGACGACTGATCTTTGCCGGCGGATTTGCACTCGCTGCGGCCGCCGCCCCAGCGATCGTCGCGTTCTCCGCCCCGCTACCCGCCGGCCCGGCCGTCGCATGCCCGAGTGGTGAAGAAGAAGACCTCTACACCGGCAACTGTGTTCCGCACACCGTGCCGAACTCCCCGGGCAACTTCGGCAGCATCGCGGGCAACCCGAACTTGCCCGCGATCAACGCACCAGGCGGTGGCGGCTCCATCCCGTGCACCGGCGCCAACTCGGGTGAGTGCATCGGCCTGGCCGAGGAGCAACAGGCGCAGGGGCCGCAGCCGGTCCCCGAATCCACCGTCGGCAGCAGCCCGACGGTGCACGGTTCCATCGGCTGACGGTATGAGGCGACCGGGGGTTCTCCCGGTCGCATACAGTTGTGTCATGCCTGCGAAATCTGAAACCGCCGAGATCGACGACGTCGAGCCTCTCGCCGACAGCACTGCCAGCCAGGCCCGCCGCGTCGTCGCGACCTATGCCGCCGACGCTGACGAGTGCCGGATGTTCCTGTCCATGCTCGGCATTGGGCCTTCGAAAACCGAGGCGTAAGTGAGTCCGGAGGGCGGCGCGACTGCCGCCTCCGGTAACTCCGACTTCGTCGTGGTGGCCAATCGGCTGCCCATCGACATGGAGCGGTTGCCGGACGGCAGCACGACCTGGAAACGCAGCCCCGGCGGACTGGTGACCGCGCTGGAACCACTGCTGCGTAAACGCCGCGGTGCGTGGATCGGCTGGGCCGGAATTCCCGACAGCGGCGAAGAACCCATCGTCGAGGAAGACCTGCAGCTCTACCCGGTGGAACTGTCCGCACAGGACGTCGCGGACTATTACGAGGGGTTCTCGAACGCCACCCTGTGGCCGCTGTACCACGACCTCATTGTCAAGCCGGTCTACCACCGCAAGTGGTGGGACGCCTACGTCGACGTGAACCGGCGTTTCGCCGAGGCCACGGCCCGGGCCGCCGCGCCCGGTGCCACGGTCTGGGTGCAGGACTATCAGCTGCAGCTCGTGCCCAAGATGTTGCGCATGCTGCGCCCCGACCTCACCATCGGCTTCTTTCTGCACATCCCGTTCCCACCGGTCGAACTGTTCATGCAGATGCCATGGCGCAGTGAGATCGTCGAAGGCCTGCTCGGGGCGGATCTGGTCGGCTTCCATCTGGCCGGCGGCGCGCAGAACTTCCTGGTCCTGGCACGGCGCCTGATCGGGGCCAACACCTCACGCGCCTCGATCGGCGTGCGCTCGCGCTTCGGTCAGGTGTCCTACGGCTTCCGGACCGTCACGGTCGGGGCCTTCCCGATCTCCATCGACTCGGCTGATCTGGATGCCAAGGCGCGCAACCGCGCGATTCGGCAACGCGCCCGGCAGATCCGTGCCGAACTCGGCAACCCACGCAAGATCCTGCTGGGCGTCGACCGGCTCGACTACACCAAGGGCATCGACGTGCGGTTGCACGCGTTCTCCGAGCTGCTCGAGGAGCAGCGGGTGAAACGCGACGACACCGTCCTGGTCCAGTTGGCGACACCAAGCCGCGAGCGCGTCGAGAGCTACAAGGCGATGCGCGAGGACATCGAGCGCCAGGTCGGGCACATCAACGGCGAGTTCGGCGAGGTCGGCCACCCGGTCGTGCACTACGTTCACCGCCCGGTGCCGCGCGACGAGCTCATCGCTTTCTTCGTCGCCGCCGACGTCATGCTGGTCACCCCGCTTCGCGACGGGATGAACCTGGTGGCCAAGGAGTACGTGGCCTGCCGCAGTGATCTTGGCGGGGCGTTGGTGCTGTCCGAGTTCACCGGCGCGGCCGCCGAGTTGCGTCAGGCCTATCTGATCAACCCCCACCACCTCGAGGGCGTCAAGGACGCCATCGAAGCCGCGCTGGAGCAGAGCCCAGAAGAGGGCAGGCGGCGGATGCGGGCCCTGCGCCGGCAAGTGCTGGCCCACGACGTCGACCGGTGGGCCCGCGCGTTCCTCGATGCGTTGGGTAACGCGAACCCGGCGAACCCGGCGTGACCGGCGGGCCGCGCTAGATCGGGTTGATCGCGTTGATCAGCCAGTCCTGGCCGACCTTGCGGTAGTCCACCTTCAACCGGCTGCCGTCGTACAACGGCTGGCGGGACTGGTCGGTCACCGTGCGGTTCATGTACACCAGCACCGATCCCGACTCACGCTCCGCGGCCATCACCCCGACGCCGACGATGCTGATCTGCACCACGAGCTGACGCTTGCGGGCCTCGGGGATCACCTTGGCGGTGGCGTCTTCTTCGAACTTCTCCCGAAAGCCCGGGGCGAGCAGGGGGTAAGTCTCGGTCAAGCTGCGCTCGACGGTCTGATAGTCGTAACCGAACACCTTGGGAATCTGGTCGGCGGCCACCGCGGGCAATTCGGCCCTGGTTGCCTCCTGGGCGCGTTGCATCACCCGGTTCCAGTACAGCGAGCCGCCGACACCCGCGGCTGCTACGAACGCCACGGTCAACAGGCCGATCAGCAAGCCGGCGATTTTAGAGCGCATCAGTTTCCACCGTCGGGGTACTTGAGGTCGTATCCGGTCATGTGCCCGTTGTCGTCCTCGTGCACGATCACCCGCAACCGGTACGGGCGGGTCGGCGAATTCACCCCGTCCATGTCGGCGACCGTCACGCGCACGGCCACCAGCACCGAGGCGTTTCCGGCGATCTCGTCCACCTTCTCCAGCGCCGCGCCGTTGACCACGGCTTCCGAGCTGGCCTGCGTGTCACGGAACAGTGCCTTGAGGTTGTCCGCGTTGTTGCCCTGGCTCATCATGTCGCGCAGCGGCCCACTCGTGCCGTCGATGAAGCGGCTCACGCTCTCGTCGATGGTGTCCTGGGTGTAGCTGAACATGTTGATCACGGTCTGCTTGCCGGTGTCGACGAAGCGCTCATTGCGGGCCTGCACCTCGTCGACGCTGCGCTGCTGATTCCACATCAGGTAGCCGAGTGCACCCAGGCCCACGGTCGCCACCGCCAGCACCGCGGCCGCCACCACCGCCACCAGGCGACCGTTGGCACGACGCCGGGGCGGCGGCTTGAGCGGCGTCAGCTTCGGCGCCCTGGCCTCCGTGGTGGTCGACGAGTCAGCCACCACGGACGTGGTGGTCACCTCTGCGACGACGCCGGCGCCGGTCGGGCCGGCCGCCCTGGACGCACGCCGACGCGCCGGCCTCTGGTTCGAGGCCGTTTCTTCCGTCATCAAGCCTGCCTTGGATCCAACATCAGATCTACCCAGGTCTCCGCGGGCCGCAGATTCTGCGCACCGGCTGCGTAGACACCGGTGCCTCCATCGGCGTCAGCGAAGACCCCACTGTGCTGATCGTAGGTGCCCGTCATGGGTGCGCTGGCCACAGGTGGTGCCTCGGCCGGCAACGGCGCATCCGGAGCCGGAGCCGGAGCTTCCGGTGCCGGCGCGGGTTCAGGCGCTCCCGGGGGTGTCCGCCCGTACGGCGGCACCAGCTGGTCCGGCGGCGCGAAGTACGGCCACGGCGGGGGCTGGGGCCCCGGCTTGTTCGGCGGCACCGGCAGCGGGAACGGCGCATGCGGCGCCGGACCCGGCCCGGGCTGCACTCCCGGCGGCAACTGCACCACGGGCGGACCCGGATCCGGATCGACCTGCGGCGGGATCATCGGGAACTTGTTGGGCGGCAGGATGTTGCGCCCGTCCTCGATCGGCGTGCCATACGGCACCGGCGGCCCGCGCCACGGGTTGGTGCCCACCGGAATGTAACCGTTGGGATCGCGGCACAGCTGGACCGTCGGGGCCCGCTTGCCCGGGAACTCCTGGCACGGGTAGTTACGCGCGCCACGCACCACGGCCGGATCGTTCTGTGCGGTCTTGCAGTACATGTCGGTCGGCAGGTCGCGCAAGGTCAGGTCGGCCGGGGACCGCGTCTGGGTCGGCGGAAGGAAACCGGTCAGGCACGGTGGGGCGTCGCCCAGGTCGACCTTGAAGTCGAGCTTGCCGCCCTCGTCAGTCGGCACGCCGCCAGCGACGGTGTTCAGCGCCGCCATCAGCGCCGGGAAGATCACCAGCGCCTGCTCCAGCGACTTGCTGTAGATGACGCCGATCCGGCCGAAGTTGGCCAGGTTGGCCGCCAGCACCGGGAACGTCGGACGGATACCGCTGAACGCGGTATTGGCCGCCTCGGTGGTACCCGGGACCGTCTTGAGGGTGGTGCGCAGCTGCGGGTCGGCCTTGTTCACCTCACCGGTGAAGCGTGCCAGCCCGTCGGCCAGCGACCGGATGTTGTCCCCGCTGCGCATCTGCGCTTCCAGGAACGGGCCCGCCTGGTCGATCAGCTGGGTGGTCTCGCCGGAGCTGGCGTTGGCCTCGTCGATCAGCAGGCGCGACGACTCGATGAGCCGCGCCAGCTCGGGCCCGGATCCGTTGAACGCCTTGAACGTCTCGCGCAGCAGATCCTGCAACCGGCTGTTCCCGATGCTGCTCACCAGAGTGTCCGCCTCGTGCAGCATGCCGGCGATGTCCTGGCCCACCCGGGTGTTGCGCTGGTCGATGGTCGCGCCGTTGCGCAACTTGTCGGTCGACGGCGACTCCGGCGGGATCAGGTCGATGTACTGCTCACCGACAGCCGAGACACTCTTGACCGTGGCGGTGACGTTGTCCGGGATAGCGGTGCTGCTGTTGAGCTGCATCCTGGCGACCACACCGTCGGGGGCCAGCCCCACCGATTCCACCCGGCCGACCGTCACACCGCGGTAGGTGACGTTGGCGTTCTCGTAGATTCCGCCGCCGGCCGCGAAATTGGCGTTGACCTTGTAGGTGCCGATACCCACCGCAGCGGGCAGATGCAGATAGAACAGCGAGATCGCGCCCACGGTCAGGACGGTGACGACCCCGAAGATCATCAGCTGCATACGGGTCAGCCGGTCGATCATTTCGGCTTCTCCTCGTGCTGGGTCGCGGTTCCCGCGGGGATCTTGAACGGATCGGCGGCCTGTCCGGACAGGTTGGCCATCTGGCCGGTCAGCCAGTCCGGCGGATTGATCACCTCGTCGAGATGCTTCATGTTCGGGTCGAACCCGCCGGTGGTGAAGATCGACTCCCCGAACCGGCGCAGGGTCAGGTCGAACGTGACGAACACGTTGAGGTAGTCACCGCGGACCGCGTTGCGCAGGTACTTGTAGTGGAACGGGAAGGTCGGCAGGAACTCCAGGTCCTTGATGAAATCGTCGGCGTTGTCGTTGAACGCCTTGATCACCGGGTACAGGTCCTTGATGTCGGCCGCGAAATCGTCCTTGGTCTGCGACAGGATCCGCGAACCCACCTCGGCGAAGCCCCGCAACGCGGTGAATGCCTCGACGATGCTGGAGCGGTTGTCGTTGAGTACCTTCAGCGCCCCGGGCAACGTGTCGAGCGTGCGGCCCAGATTGTCCTTGCTGCGGGCCAGGACCGAGGCGAAGCGGTTCAGGCCGTCGGCCGCGGCGATGATGTCGTTGGTCTGCTGGTCCAGGGATGCGGTGAGCTCGGCCAGGCGAGGGATCAGTTCGGCGAAGCTTCCGGCCCGTCCGGCCACCGCGGCGTACGCCTCATCGGTGATGTCTTGCAGCGCACCGAGATTGCCCTTGTTGACCACCATGCCCAGCGAGGACAGCACTTCCTCGGTGGTGGGATAGCGGCTCACCTTCGACAGTGCCAGGTTGGAACCTTCGCGCAATTGCCCCTGCGGAGGCTCGTCGACCGGCTCGGACAACTGAACGTGCTGAGAGCCGAGGAGCGACGTCTGGGCAACGCGCGCAACGGCGTTCGCCGGCAGCTTCACGTCGCCGTCCAACGACAGCTGCACCGCCGCGTAGAAGCTCCCGTCCGGGCGCTGCACGGCGTCCAGGCCGGACACACTGCCCACCGTGACGTCGTCGACCATCACCGGAGAGTTCTGCGGCAGGGTCGCCACATCGGGCAACTCCACCGTCACCGTGTAGGACCCCGCTCCGTGCCCGGCGGTGCCTGGCATGTTGAGCGAGTTGAGCCCGCCGAACTGGCAGCCGGCCAGTAGCATCGCGCCGCTGCCGATGGCCAGCGTCCGCCCGCCGATCCGGGATGCCTTACCCCTCAATGCTTTACCCCTCATCATCCGCCGGCACCAGCCTCGGCCGGGGCGGGCGCGGGCTCCGCGGCCGCAGGCGCAGCCGCGGGACCTGGCGCGGGACCGACTCCCGTTCCGGGTGCGGGTGCCGGTGCATCCGGCGGCAGGATCAACGAACTCAGCGTCGCGTCGTGCGGGATATCCGGCGGCGTCACGCCGGGGTTGTTCTGCCACTGCAGGTACGGCACCGGGGTTTCCGACTTGGCCTCGGTCTGCGGGGTGTCGTAGATGATCTGCCCCTTGTACGCCGTGATGCTGTTGACCGGGTGGAACAGGACCGGCGGGTAGTTCATCGTGATGCGCCGCAACACGGGCCCCATTCGCTGCCGGCAGATCTCGGCGCGCTTGAAATTGTCCGGATTGGCACCGGTGTCGAAGGTGCCACCGCAGATGAACTGGGTCGGGTTGGCGAAGTTGGGCAGTGACAGCAGACCGCCGACGGTGCCCTGGGCCGGGTTGTAGATGTTGTAGAAGTTGGCCAGGCCGTTGGGTGTGACGTGCAGGATCTGCTCGATGTCGTCACTGTGATCGGTCATGATCTGGGTGAAGTCCGCCAGCTTGCTCACCTGGCCGATCAGTGCCTCGTTGTTCTCGTTGAGGAAGCCGCGCACATCGCCCAGCGCCTGGTTCAGGGTGGCCAGCGTCTGATCGAGTCCGTTGGAGCTGTCGGCCAGCACCTGCGACACCGAGGCCACGTGGTTGGTGAACTGCACGATCTGCTCGTTGCTGTTCGACAGCGCGTTGACGAGGACCTGCAGGTTCTTGACCGTGCCGAACAGATCGGTGCGGGAATCACCCAACCGGCCTGCGGTCTGGGACAACTCACGCAGGGCATTGCGGAAGGAGTCGCCGTTGCCGTCGAACGTGGTGGCCGCCTGGTCGACGAACGCTGCGATCGGCCCTTGCACCGAGTTGGCCTGCGGTCCGAGCTGCGAACTGAGCTGGGTGAGTTGCTCTTTGACCTCGTCCCACTCGATCGGGACACCGGTGCGGTCCAGTCCGATGGTCGCACCGTCGGCCATCACGTCGCCTTCGGTATAGGCGGGCGTCAGCTGGATGAACCTGGCCGACACCAGGTTCGGCGAGAGGATCAACGCTTTGGCATCGGCAGGCACCTTGATGCCGCGGTCGAGCGTCATCTCGATCTTGACGTCCGAGGGCCGCGGTTCGATCGAGTCGATCGTGCCGACCGGCACCCCGACGATCCGGACCTCGTCGCCGGGGTACAACCCGACCGCGTTGGTGAAGTACGCGGTGAGCTTGGGACCGGTCCTCGACGGCCACACCTGGTACACGCCCACCGCCAGCGTAACCAACAGCAGCGCGGCCAGCGCGAGACGTACCCAGCGGCTCCGGCTGGACACCGAATTGTCTTGTGTCATGGCGATTTCGGCCTAATGATCGTCCGTTCGGAGATGTATCCACGCAGCATGTCAGCGAGGCTGTCGGGCAGCTTCCCCGGCTGGAAGTAAGTATCGAGCAGCACCTCGGACATCGCTGCCGGCGGCAAACCGTACAGGTTGATGTTGAAGCCCGGACCGTTGCCGACCACCTCGGCCAGCGTGGTCGCGTACGGTGGCAGCCTCCTCAGCGCCTCGCCGATGTGCTCTTTGCGCTCCAGCAGGTTGTCCATCACCAGGTTGAGCTTCTCCAAGGCCGGCTTGAACTCCTTGCGGTTGTCCGCGACGAATCCCGAGAGTTGCTTGGACACATCGTCGATGCCGGCGATCAAATTGCTCAGCGCCTGCCTGCGCTCATCGAGTGCGGCGAACAACTGGTTGCCCTCGGTGACCAGCTGGTTGACCTGCCCGGCACGCGAGGCCAGCAGATCAGACACCCGCTTGGCATGCGCCAGCAGTCCCTCGAGAGCCTCGTCGCGCTTGTTGATGCTGCGCGACAGGTTGGCCACACCGTCCAGCGCGCCCCGCAGCTGCGGCGTGGCGTCGCGCAGGGTGTCGGTCAGCGTCTGAAGAGCCTGCTCGAACTTCGGCTTGTCCAGTTCGGCGACATTCTGGCCGAGATCCTGCAGGGCGGTGTTCAGCGTGTAGGGAGTCGTGGTGCGCCCCAACGGGATAACCGTCGACGTTCCACTCCCCTTCGGTGTCACCGACAGAGATTTCTGGCCGAGCACCGTTTCGGTCTTGATCGCCACCAGCGACTGATCGCCGATCTTGATGTTGCGGTCCACGGTGAAGCTGACCTTGGCGGTGTTGCCGGCCAGCGCCACCCCGGTGACCTTTCCGACCGCGATACCGGAGACGTTGACGTCGTTGCCCGGGTCGATCCCACCGGCATCACTGAAGTACGCCTCGTACTTCTTGCCCTGAGGGAAGAAGGGAAGCCCGGTGTAGCCGAAGGACACCAGCACCACGCATGTCACCAGTGCGATCCCGAAGATCCCGGTGCGTAACGCTGTGTCGCTGTCGCGCTTAGCCATTCTCCGAGCACCTCCCCTTCGACGGGTCCGGCGGGCCGCCGAACGGAATCAGAATGTCGCTGCCTGCCGGACCGTTGACCTTCATCCGGATCGAGCAGTAGTAGATGTTGAAGAACGAGCCGTAGGCGCCGAGTCCGTTGAGCCGCAGGTAATTCTCGGCCAGCGGTTCGATGACCTTGTTGACGTCGGCCTTGCGTTCGTCCAGGCGCTGCGCCAGCGGACGCGCGTTCTCGATGACGGCCTGCAGCGGGCGCCGCGACTTGTCCAACATGTCGGTCAGGTCGTTCTCGGCCGAGGCGAGTGGCGCGATCGCGCCGGCGATCGGGTCACGTCCCTCTGACAGGCCACTGATCAGCTTCTGCAGCTCGTCGACACTGCTGTCGAACTGGGCGCCCTTCTCATCGACCGTGCCCAGCACGGTGTTGAGGTTGGTGATCACGTCACCGATCAGCTGATCACGCGCGGCCAGGTTCTGGGTGAACGCGCTCGTGCTGGTCAGCATGTTCGCCAGCGCCCCGCCCTGGCCCTGAAGCATCTCGATCACGGCGTTGGAGATTTCGTTGACCTTGTTGCCGTCAAGGCCTTTCATCACCGGACGCAATCCGCCGAGCAACGCGTCGAGGTCCAGCGCGGGCTGGGTGTTCTGCTGCGGCAGCGTTCCGCCGGGCGGAAGCTTGCGCAACTCGCCGGGCCCCGACGTGATCTCCAGATACCGGTCGCCGACGAGGTTCTCGTAGCGGACCTTGGCCTGACTCGACGTGTAGAGCTGGTAGCGCTTGTTGACGTCGAACTTCACGTCGACCGTGTTGTCCGGGTTGAGCTTGACCTCGTTGACCGTGCCGACCGGAACGCCTGCGATGCGGACGTCTTGGCCGGCCTTCAGCCTCGAAGCCTGGCTGAACGTGGCGTGGTAGCCGTTCTCCGAGGCGAACCGGAATTCACCGAACACCACGACCAGCATGGCCGCCACCAACAGCATCGCGACGGTGAAGATGCTGACCTTGAGCATGGTCCGGTCAGGACGCGCACTGGACGCCATCAGTGCTCACTGTTCTTCGCGCAAGCGCTCATCAGAAGCGATCCCTTTCCGCGAACGCACCGTTGAACAGGAACTGCAGCGTCGCCGGGGCGTCGAACTGCACCTCGGTGTTCGGCTGGAACGGCACGTAGGCGTTGTCGGTCACCAGGAACGGCGAGTGGTACCAACTACCGCCGAACTGCTTCGACGGGATGTCCGGCAAACCCCGGCAGTTGGGGCCACCGGAAGCGTTCACGATCGGCAGGCTCTCCGGATAGGTGTACGCGGGGGCGCCGGGCAGGAAGTTCGAGGACACGAACAGACCGGGCCGGATACCACCGATGATGGGCGCGAACCGGTCGACACCGACCGATACACCCTTGAGCACGCAGCCGAACTCCGGTGAGTAATCGCTGGCGACCTTCAGCGGCGCCCGCAGCCGCTGAATGGCGGCGATGTAGTCGTCGGCGGCCGGCTGCAGGGTCGCGGTGCCGTTGTTGGCCAGCCCGGTCGCGGCCAGCAGCGTGGCGTTGAGGTTGGTCTTCTCGTCGACGATGGTCTTGTTCAGCGCCGGCACGTTGTCGACCACGCGGGCCAGGTCCGGCCCGGCGTCGCCGTAGATGTTGGCCACCACGGCGGCCTTGGCGAAGTCCTCGCGCAGGGTCGGCAATTTCGGATTGATCTGGGCGAGGTAGCCGTTGAGCCCGGCAAGCGATGCGCCGAGATCGTCCCCGTGGCCGCGCAGGCCCTCGCCGAGCGCGGTGAGGGTGGCGTTCAAGCTGACCGGGTCGATCTTGTTGAGCACGTCGGACAGTGTCTGGAAGAGGGTGTTGACCTCGAGCTGCACGTCCTTGGCGGCCACGGTGGTGCCCGGGCGCAAGGACGTCTGCTGTGGGTCGGCCGGCGGCAGGAACTCCACCGACTTCGCGCCGAAGATCGTGTTGCCCGCGATCCGCACGGTGGCGTTGGACGGGATGTAGCGCATCTCGCCGCGCTTGATGGACAACGTCAGCTTTGCCTCGTTGCCGGCGTAGGCGATGTCGGTGACCTTGCCGATCTGGATGCCCCGGTACTTGACCTTGGCGTCTTTTTCCATCACCAGGCCGGCTCTGGGCGCGGTCAGGCTGACGGTGTCGGTCGGCGTGAAGGCCGCGGTGTAGGACAGGTAGGTGAACACCACTGCGGCGGCCACGATCGCCGCCAGAATCGCGGCGGCGATCCTGACATGACGGCGGTGCTTTGACGGTTCGTCTGCCATAGAGATTCCTGCCACCTACCCGGAAAGGTTGAAGTTGCCGGACGCGCCGTAGACGGCCAGGGAGATGAACAGCGTGATGGTGACGACGACGATCAGCGAGGTGCGCACGGCCTGGCCGACGGCCACGCCCACGCCGACCGGGCCGCCGGAGGCGTTGTAGCCGTAGTAGGTGTGCACCAGCATCACCGCGATCGCCATCACGATTGCCTGAAGGAACGACCACAGCAGGTCGCTGGGTATCAGGAAGGTGTTGAAGTAGTGGTCGTAGAGGCCGGCGGACTGACCGTTGATGAACACCGTGGTGAACCTCGCGGCGAAGAACGCGGCCAGCACCGACAGAGAGTAGAGCGGCACGATCGCGATCAGGCCGGCCAGCAGCCGGGTGGACACCAGGTACGACACCGCATGGACGGCCATCGCTTCGACGGCATCGATCTCCTCGGCCACCCGCATGGCGCCCAGCTGCGCGGTAGCGCCCGCGCCGATCGTGGCGGCCAGGGCGATTCCGGCGATCACCGGTGCCACGATGCGCACGTTGAGGAACGCCGACAGGAAGCCGGTCAGGGCTTCGATGCCGATGTTGCCGAGCGACGAATAACCCTGCACCGCGATGACACCGCCGGAGGCCAGGGTGAGGAACGCCGCGACGCCGACGGTTCCGCCGATCATCACCAGGGCGCCCGCGCCCATCGTCATCTCGGCTACCAGCCGGATGGTCTCCTTGCGGTAGCGGTTGATCGCGTTGGGCAGGTAACGCATGGTCTCGCCGTAGAACAGGGCCTGCTCACCGACGGTGTCGACGGCTTTGGGCACGCCGCGGAACAGCCGGCGGAAGCGAAGTGTGGCGTCGTAGCTCATCGAACGAGCACCCGGACCCCGATGGCCGTCATGATCACGTTGATCACGAACAGGCAGATGAAGGCGTAGACGACGGTCTCGTTCACAGCGTTACCGACACCCTTCGGGCCTCCCTTGACGGTCAAACCGCGGTAGCACCCGACCAGGCCGGCTACCACGCCGAACAGCAGCGCCTTGATCTCGGCCAGCACGAGCTCGCCGAGCCCGGTGAGCACTGTCAGGCCGTTGATGAAGGAACCCGGGTTCACGCCCTGCAGGAATACGGAGAAGACGTAGCCACCGGCCAGGCCGATCGCACAGACCAGGCCGTTGAGCAGCAGTGCCACGAACGTCGAGGCCAGTACGCGGGGCACGACCAGGCGCTGGATGGGATCGATGCCCAACACCCGCATGGCGTCGATCTCTTCGCGGATGGTGCGGGCACCGAGGTCCGCGCAGATCGCCGTGGCGCCCGCGCCGGCCACCACCAGCACCGTCACCACCGGGCCGAGCTGGGTGATGGTGCCGAAGGCGGTGCCTGCGCCGGACAGGTCGGCGGCACCGATCTCACGAAGCAGGATGTTGAGCGTAAATGCGACCAGGACGGTGAACGGGATGGCGACCAACAACGTCGGCACCAACGAGACGCGCGCGATCATCCACGTCTGATCCAGGAACTCTTTGAACTGGAACGGTCGACGGAACATCTTGGCGAAGGTGTCCAAGGACATCTCGACAAAGCCGCCCACGGCCCGGGCCGGAACCGCAAGCTGTTCGATCAACCTGGGCTCCGTTCTCGGGGTACTCGGATGGGGAAAATTCCGCGGAAACTCGTGTTAGCGAAATTCTGACGGCCACCTGACGTGACCGCTCCCCCATCCCTTGGTCTTACGGTGCTCTTAGTGAGCCGGATCATATTAACTAGAACACGTTCGCACTGTCAAAGAATTCAAAATCCTCATGTCGGACGCCGTTTTCGCAGTTCAGGCGTACCGACCCAACGCTCGAGTTGGAACACGTTCTACTTCCGTTGGACACGATCAACGAGACCGTCAGTCTCGTGAATCCATCAGCTCCGTCGCTGAGAATCCACGCCCAAAGTCACGACCAGCAAAGTAATCGTGCAGTGTCCCGCTGAGGTCGGCCGGGTTCCAGGCATCGGAGTCCGCAGTGAAGTGCTTCTCCGCTGTGGGGGGCGCGACCAACGTGACAGTTGGACCATAGACGATGAACAGCTGAGCGTTGACGCCTTCGGACGCCGGCGAGGCCAGGAATCGGACGAGCGTGACGACATGCTCGGTCGACAGCGGGTCAACCGTTCCGTCGGCCGCGTCCGGCGCGTCGCCGAACACGCCCGCGGTCATCGCGGTGCGGGCCCGCGGGGCGATCGCGTTGGCCCGTACACCGAAGCGTTCCAGCGCGCGGGCTGCCGACACCGTCAGCGCCGTGATGCCGGCCTTGGCGGCGCCGTAGTTGGGCTGACCGACCGGTCCCGACAGCCCGGCCTCCGACGAGGTGTTGATGATCCGGCCGTAGACGGTCCCGTCCCCCGCCTTGGCCTTCGCGCGCCAGTAGGTGGCGGCATTGCGGGTCAGCAGGAAGTGGCCCCGCAGGTGCACCGCGATGACCGCATCCCACTCCTCGTCGCTCATGTTGAAGAGGATGCGGTCGCGGGTGATGCCGGCATTGTTGACGACGATGTCCAGGCCGCCCAGACCGTCCGCGGTGGAAACCAGTTCGTCGGCGGTCGCACGCGCGCTGATGTCCCCGGCCACCGCGACACCCTTGGAACCGGCGGCTGCGATCTCGTCGAAGACGTCCGATGCGTCCAGTGCGCCGGCCATGTCGTTGACCACCACGGTCGCCCCGGCCTTGGCCAGGCCGATCGCTTCGGCGCGGCCCAGGCCCGCAGCCGCGCCGGTGACCACGGCCACCTTTCCGGACAGGTCGATCTGAGCGTCGTCAGTTGTCATCTCGCTCCTCGCGTGCGCGGCATAGTTTATGAATGCCTCTAGTCTTTACGGATCAGGGCTGCCCGGGGGCATTCGGCGATGGACTGCTCGGCCAGGTCCTCCTGGTCGGCAGGCACCGGATCAGACTTGACTACGGCGTAGTCGTCGTCATCAAGATCGAACAGATCAGGGGCAATACCCACGCACACCGCATTGCCTTCACAGCGATCGCGGTCCACTTCAACTCGCATGGCAACCTCCTCAACACGTGTGCGCACACGGGGCTGCGTGCGCGCAGCCACAGAATACGACCCCACCTGACGGAAACCAGTCCAACACCGGCCTGGATCCTAAGACTAGAACGTGTTACAACCAGGTGAGAACTCAGGTCTTTCAAGCAGTGAGGATGCAGCGGAATGCGGATCGGTTACACCCCCGAACAGGAGGAGCTGCGCCGCGAGTTGCGCGCGTACTTCTCCAAGTTGATGACGCCCGAGCGCGTCGAGGCACTCAGCTCGTCCGAGGGCGAGATGGGTCGAGGCAACGTCTACCGCGACACCGTCGCGCAGATGGGCAAGGACGGCTGGCTGACCCTGAGCTGGCCGAAGGAGTTCGGCGGCCAGGCGCGCCCGCCGATGGACGGCCTGATCTTCACCGACGAGGCCGCGATCGCCGGCGCCCCGGTGCCGTTCCTGACGATCAACAGCGTCGCACCGACGATCATGCACTTCGGCACCGAGGAGCAGAAGAAGTTTTTCCTGCCCAAGATCGCCGCCGGCGAGCTGCACTTCTCGATCGGCTACTCCGAGCCCGGCGCCGGTACCGACCTGGCCGCGCTGCGGACCACCGCGGTGCGCGACGGGGATGACTACGTGGTCAACGGCCAGAAGATGTGGACTTCGCTGATCGCTTACGCCGACTACGTCTGGCTGGCGGTACGCACCAACCCCGAGGCCAAGAAGCACCGCGGCATCTCCATGCTGATCATGCCGACCACGGCTGAGGGCTTCTCCTGGACGCCGGTGCACACCATGTCCGGTGTGGACACCAGCGCCACCTACTACCAGGACGTGCGGATCCCGGCGACCAACCTGGTCGGCGAGGAGAATGCCGGCTGGAAGCTGGTGACCAACCAGCTCAACCACGAGCGGGTCGCGCTCGTTTCGGCCCAGCCGATCTACGTCGCCCTCGATGGGGTCCGGGAGTGGGCGCAGAACACCAAGGACGTGCACGGCAAGCGGGTCATCGACTCCGAATGGGTCCAGCTGAACCTGGCCCGCGTGCACGCCAAAGCCGAGGTGCTCAAGCTCATCAACTGGGAGCTGGCCTCCGCCGACGGCGCACCGTCCCCGGCCGACGCCTCGGCGGCCAAGGTGTACGGCACCGAGTTGGCCACCGAGGCCTACCGCCTGCTGATGGAGGTGCTCGGTACCGCGGCGACGCTGCGTCCCGACAGCTCGGGCGCGCTGCTGCGCGGTCGCATCGAGCGGTTCCACCGGTCGGCGCTGATCCTGACCTTCGGCGGCGGCACCAACGAGATTCAGCGTGACATCATCGGCATGGTCGCGCTCGGCCTGCCCCGAGTGAACCGGTAAGGACGGCACACCAATGGATTTCAAGACGACCGAAGAGGCCGCCGACCTGGGTGGCCTGGTGCGCACGATCACCGAGTCGGTGTGCACGCCAGAACGTCAGCGTGAGCTCGACGGGCTCGAGCAACGTTTCGACGCCGATCTGTGGGCCAAGCTGGTCGAGGCCGACGTGCTCTCGGCCGCGGCCCCCGAGTCCGTGGGCGGCGGTGGTTTGGGCGTGCTCGAGCAGACCGCGGTGCTGACCGCGCTGGGGCGCCAGCTGGCCGCTGTGCCGTACCTGGAGTCGGTGGTGCTCGGTGCGGGTGCACTGGCGGCGTTCGGTTCCGAGCAGCTGCGCACCGAGTGGGCCGCACCCGCGGTCGCCGGCGACAAGATCCTCGCGATCGCCCTCGACGGCGAGATGGGTCAGGGCCCGGTTCAGGCCCAGAGCGACGGCTCGGGCTTCCGGCTCACCGGTACCCGCACCCAGGTCAGCTACGGCCCGATCGCCGAAGCCTTTCTGGTTCCGGCCGAAACCGATTCCGGCGTCAGCGTTTTCCTGGTCTCCGGCGACGATCCCGGCGTGACCGTCAGCCTGCTGAGCACCACGGGCAAGGGCAGCGTGGGTCATCTCGAGTTGCAGGGCACCTCGGTCGACGGTGCCCGCGTCGTCGGCGGCGCCGAGGTCGCCGAGTGGTTGACCACGCACGCGGCGCTGGGTCGCAGCGCCTTCCAGCTCGGGGTGCTGGAGCGCGCGCTGGAACTGACGTCGGAGTACGCGCGTGAGCGCGAGCAGTTCGACCGGCCGATCGGCAGCTTCCAGGCCGTCTCGTCGCGGTTGGCCGACGGCTACATCGACGTCAAGGGCCTGCGGCTGACGCTGACCCAGGCGGCCTGGCGGTTGTCCGAGGGCCTGCCTGCCGATATCGATGTCGCCAGTGCGGCCTTCTGGGCTGCCGAGGCCGGCCACCGCGTCGCACACACCACGGTGCACGTGCACGGTGGTGTCGGCATCGACATGGATCACCCGGTGCACCGGTACTTCCTGGCCGCCAAGCAGACCGAGTTCGGCGTCGGCGGAGCCACCGGGCAGCTGCTGCGCATCGGCCGCGAACTCGCGGACACCCCGGTCTAGGGATGGGGGGTCCAGCCGCAGGGCCGACGGTCACCGAGCTGCTCGTCCCGCTTGCCGAGGTGACTGATCGTGGCCTCTACCAAGAGGATTCGTTCGTCAGCTGGGCCGACCACATCGCCGCCGGCGCAGCACTGGCCGCGGCGTTGCGGGCCCGGTTGGACCCCTCCAAGCCCCCACATATCGGGGCACTATTGGGCAACACCACGTTTTTCTCCAGCCTGCTGGTGGCGGCGGGACTGACCGGGCTGGTGCCCGTCGGGCTCAACCAGACCCGCCGCGGCGAGGCCCTGGCCCGCGACATCGCCAAGGCCGACTGCCAGCTGGTGCTGGCCGACAATCCCGACGCGGTCCCGCCCGGGGTGGATTTCATCGATGTCGAATCTGCCGAGTGGGCAACCGAACTCGCGTCGTACCGCGATATCCCGGTGACGTTCGCCGAGCTGGCGGCCGACGATCTGTTCATGCTCATCTTCACCTCGGGCACCAGCGGCGATCCCAAGGCCGTGCGGGTCACCCACGACAAGGTGGCCTTTCCTGGGCGGATGCTGGCCGACCGGTTCGGGCTCGGCCCGGCCGACACCGTGTACCTGTCGATGCCGTTGTTCCACTCCAACGCGATCATGGCCGGCTGGGCCGTCGCGGCCGCCGCCGGTGCGTCGATTGCGTTGCGGCGCAAGTTCTCCGCGTCCGGGTTTATACCCGACATCCGCCGCTACGGCGCCACCTACGCGAACTATGTCGGCAAGCCGCTGTCCTACATCCTGGCCACCGAACCGGCTGCCGACGACGCCGACAATCCGCTGCGGATCCTCTACGGCAACGAGGGCTCACCGCGGGACCTGGGCCGGTTCGCCGAGCGGTTCGCGGTGACGGTGGTCGACGGATTCGGTTCCACCGAGGGCGGTGTCGCTATCGCCCGCACTCCCGACACCCCAGAAGGCGCCCTCGGCCCGCTCACCGACCAAGTGGCGATTGTCGACGTAGAGACCGGTGAGCCCTGTCCCCCAGGGGTCGTCGGCGAGTTGGTGAACCCGACGGGTGCCGGATGGTTCCGCGGCTACTACAACGATCCCGACGCCGAGGCGGATCGCATGGCCGGCGGCGTCTACCACACCGGCGATCTGGCCTACCTGGACGAAGACGGCTTCGCGCACTTCGCCGGGCGTCTCGGCGACTGGATGCGCGTCGACGGAGAGAACCTGGGCACCGCGCCGATCGAACGAATCCTGTTGCGCCACCCCGATGTCGCCGAGGTCGCGGTGTACCCGATCCCCGATCCCGATGTCGGCGATCAGGTGATGGCCGCGTTGGTGCTGACCGGCGGCACACCGTTCGACGTCGAGAAATTCCGAGCCTTCCTGGCCGAGCAGTCCGATCTCGGGCCCAAGCAGTGGCCGTCGTACGTGCGGGTCGGCACGGCCTTGCCGCGCACCGAGACGTTCAAGGTGATCAAGCGGCAGTTGTCGGCCGAGGGCACGGCGTGCGCCGACCCGGTCTGGCCGATTCAGCGGTAGCCCCCATCTGAGCCCGACACCCATTTCGATACCATCGGCTTCGAAACATGGAAGGCGCCAGTATGCACATCGCAGTCACCGGAGGCACCGGCTACCTCGGGGCTCACACCGTACGGAGCCTGCTGGCCGCCGGGCATCGCATCCGGCTACTGGTCGCGCCGGGTTGCGGCGAAGACGAGGTGATCGGCCGCCTGGCCGCACTGGGCGAAATGTCGGTGCTGGAGGGCGATATCCGCGACGCGGGCACCGTCGGGGATCTGCTCGCGGGCTGCGACGCGCTGATCCATGCCGCGGGCATTGTCGGCACCGACCGCCGGCGCGAGCAGCTCATGTGGGAGATCAACGCGCACGCGACCGAAGCCGTCCTGCACCGCGCCGCCGAGGCGGGGCTCGACCCGATCGTCTCGGTCAGCAGCTACAGCTCACTGTTCCCGCCGCCGAACGGGGTGATCTCCGCCGACACTCCGCCGGCGCCGGGCCGCAGCCCGTACGCCCAGACCAAGGCCTATGCCGATCGGGTGGCCCGCCGGTTGCAGGAGGCCGGGGCCCCCGTCGTGGTCACCTACCCGTCGAGCGTGGTGGGTCCGGCGTTCTTCACCGCCGCCGGGGTCACCGAGCGCGGCTGGGCGCCGATCGCCAAAGCGGGCGCGGCACCCCGGATGGCCGGTGGTATGCAGATGATCGACGTGCGCGACGTCGCACTGGTGCACGAGCGTCTGATGGCGCCCGGACGGGGACCCAAACGCTATGTCTGCGGCGGCGTGATGGTGTCGTTCAACGAGATGATCGATGTGCTCGAACAGGGCACCGGGCGCCCGATCCGACGAATCCCCGTGTCCGCAGCGGTTTTCCGGGGAATCGGGTGGGTGGCGGATCAGCTGGGTGGGGTACTGCCGCTCGGGGACGGGATCAGCCACGAGGCCGCGCTGCTGCTGACCGCAGCCACCCCCACCGACGACGCGAGCACCCGCGCCGACCTGGGAATCGAGGCCTGGCGGTCGCCGCAGCGGGCCATGCTGGCCTCATTCGGCCGCTGACCCGCCAAGGGCTCGGCTGAGCAACCGCACCAGTTGCTGCTGCAGTTCGGGCGAATCGTCGTCGACGGCCACCGTGGTGGCGAACATTGCCGCACCAGCCGCCATGGACAGCACAGCTTTCGCGTCCGATTCGGAGCCGTATCCCCTGGCCGCGAACATCTCGACAGCCGGGCCACTGAACCCGTCCCACAGCGCCTTGCGCAAGGAGGGGTTCTCCCGCAGCGCCAGCAGCAGCCCGGGTACTGCCTCGCTCACGTCGGGCCGGACGAACAGCTGATGGCTGCCGCGGACCACCCACTCGATCCAGCCCGCCAGGTCCGTGCCGGAGAACGGTGACATGTCGGGCGATTCGCCGAGTATCGCGTGCAGCACCAGCTCAGCTTTCGACGCCCACCGCCGGCTCAGGCTGGACCGGCCGACCCCACAGCGGGCCGCCACCAGACGCACGCTCAGGTCATCCCAGCCCACCTCGACCAGCAGCTCACGCGTGGCCGCGAGCACGCGTTCGTTGATCGACGTGTCCCGTGGTCGCCCGGCCATGACCCGATTCAACCGCATGGCGGCGCGGGTAGCGTCGACTACGTGGGCTACCGCGAATATGCTGCGCCGCCACACCTGGCCGGGCTCGTCGAATGCCGGTGGCTGCGCACCGGCCCGGTCGAACCTGGCCGGGTGCTGCCCGATGGTTGCATGGACCTGATCGAGATGGACGACAAGATCGTCGTCGCCGGTCCAGACACCACGGCATTCGTCACCGCAGGCGGTCGGGACCCGGTGCAGGCATTGCGGTTTCGGCCCGGAGCGCTGCCGCGGCTACTCGGCGTGCCGGCGTACGAGCTGCGCGACATGCGGGTCGACCTACGCGACCTGCGCAGAATCAACCGCGGCGGTTCGCTCGAAACGCTCGCCGAAACGCTCGCGTCGCAGCCACCGCGATCCGAGACCGCACCGTGGACCCTGCCGGCGCTTGAAACCGTCACCCGCCGGCTGGCGGCCGGCGAATCGGTCGCCGCGACGGCACGTGCGGCCGGCTGGTCGAGTCGAACCATGCAGCGGCAGTGCCGGGCGGTCTACGGCTACGGGCCGGCGACACTGCGCCGCATCCTCCGGTTTCGTCGCGCGGTCGGGCTGATCGGCACGGGCGCGAGCCCGAGCGCGGTCGCCGCCCACGCCGGCTATTCCGACCAACCCCATCTGCACCGCGAGGTCCGCGCCCTGGCCGGAGTTTCGTGGCGTCAACTCTGCAGCGCCGCGAACAGGTCCACTGAGGTTCCGTCGGGATCTTCGACGGTGGCGTAGCGCTGTCCCCACGGCGCATCGAAGGGCTTGAGCGTTCCCGGGTACCCGGCGGCGGTGAGCCGCTCGTAGAGCGTGTCGACATCAGCGGGTGCGTCGAGGCCGAACGCCAGCGCGACCCGACCGGGCCCGCTCGGCGGAGTCCAGCCCGGGTGCATTCCGGCGATCACCTCCTCGGTGTCGAACGCGAGCCGGTTTCCGCCCGGCAGCTCCACCTCGACGTGTGGACCGTCGGGTTCGGGAACCGCCAAACCGAGCAGCCGGTAGAAATGCACGGCTCGCGGGAGGTCTTCGGTGACGATCTCGATGACCGCCGAGTTCAGATTCAAGGCCATAACCGCAGGTTAGGCCGCTGACTCCGGTCCAGTCGTGAACAGATCGGACAGGCTGGGCCTTTGTCGGACCGTTGGTACCGAGTAGGTTGGCCTTGACTGTTAGTTACTTGCCAGTAGGGAGAGTTTCGATGCCTGCTCCGTCCGCCGCGGATTTCGCTCGCCTGCGCGCACTCGTCGCGATCGATGACGCTGAACTAAGTGCGCGCGCGACGAAAACCATCGACGAGGTCTTCACCGGCAGGGAGCTGACCACGATCCCGGTCGGCACTGCCGACGACGTGACCGCGGCCTTCGCCAAAGCCCGGACCGCGCAGGCCCAGTGGGCCAAGCGCCCGGTCGCCGATCGCGCCGCGGTCATCGCCCGCTTCGGCGAGCTGGTGGCCAAGAATCGTGACTTCCTGATGGACGTGGCCCAGGCTGAAACCGGCAAGGCCCGCTCTGCGGCGCAGGAAGAGATCGTCGACATGATCTTGAACTCGCGCTACTACGCGCGGGAGGCGACCAAGCTGCTCACCCCGAAGCGAGTGCAGGGCCTGCTGCCGGGCCTGGTCAAGACCGTGGTCAACCACCACCCCAAGGGCGTCATCGGCGTCATCTCGCCGTGGAATTATCCGATGGCCCTGTCGATCTCGGATTCCATCCCGGCCCTGCTGGCCGGCAATGCCGTGGTGGTCAAACCCGACAGCCAGACTCCCTACTGCACGCTGGCCAACGCCGAGCTGCTCTATCAGGCCGGCCTCCCGCGCGACCTGTTCGCGGTGGTTCCCGGCCCGGGTTCGGTGGTCGGCACCGCGATCGTCGAGAACTGCGACTACCTGATGTTCACCGGATCCACCGCGACGGGCAGAACGCTGGCCGAGCAGTGCGGCCGCCGGTTGATCGGCTTCTCGGCCGAACTCGGTGGCAAGAACCCGATGATCGTCACCAAGGGCGCCAATCTCGATGTGGTGGCCAAGGCCGCCACCCGCGCGTGCTTCTCCAACGCCGGGCAGCTGTGCATCTCGATCGAGCGGATCTACGTCGAACGGGAGATCGCAGACGAGTTCACCGCCAAGTTCGGCGAGCAGGTGCGCAAAATGAAGCTGTCGAGCGCCTACGACTTCACCGCCGACATGGGCAGCCTGATCTCCGAGGATCAGGTCAAGACCGTGTCCGGCCACGTCGACGACGCAAAGGTCAAGGGCGCCAAGGTGGTTGCCGGCGGCAACGCCCGCCCCGACATCGGGCCGCTCTTCTTCGAGCCGACGGTGCTGACCGGCGTCACCGACGAGATGGAGTGCGCCCGCAACGAGACCTTCGGTCCGCTGGTGTCGATCTACCCGGTCGACTCCGTGGCCGAGGCCATCGAGAAGGCCAACGACACCGAGTACGGCCTGAACGCCAGTGTCTGGGCCGGATCGAAGGCCGAGGGCGAGTCGATCGCGGCCCAGATCAATTCGGGCACCGTCAATGTCGACGAAGGCTACGCCCTGGCGTTCGGCAGCACCGCTGCTCCGATGGGCGGCATGAAAGCCTCCGGCGTCGGACGTCGCCACGGCGCCGACGGGATCCTCAAGTACACCGAGTCACAGACCGTGTCCACTGCCCGGGTGATCAATCTCGATCCGCCGCTGGGCATTTCGCAGACGCTGTGGCAGAAGGCGCTGACCCCGATGATCCAGGCTGTACAGAAGCTGCCCGGCCGCTAGACCGCCGAGTCTGCAGTATCCAGTCAGCCGGGGCGCCGTGCGACAACCGCGAAGTTCAGCGGGATCCGCGGCGCCCCGGGCGGCAGTGTCCAGCCCTGGTCGCACGGCACCAGCGCCGGGAATGCCCGCCAGTCCATGTAGGGCAGTTCGGCCAAGGCCTCGATGACGAGCCCGGCCCGCAGGAGCGAGGTGACCACTTCGGACAGGTCGTGGCGCCACTCGTGGTTACGCACATTGGTGATCTGGCCGGCCGAGTTCTCGGTGTACGTCCCCGCGTCGTCGTAGATGCGGACTCCCCCGCCGCTGAGGTAGTCGTCGACGATGTCCCACGGCTCGTAGTCCATGGCGCTCAGGATCGGATGGTCGTCGCGGATCATGAACACCCCACCGGGCTCGAGCAGGTCATGGATCGACCGGGCCCAGTTGGCGAGTTCGGGCAGCCACACGATGGTTCCGGTACTGGTCACCAAGGTGTCGAAACGTCGCCGGATCACCGAGGACGCGAACCGCACATCACCCTCGACCCAGGTGATGTCTCGGCCGTCGGCCTCGGCGATCCGGGCCGCGTGCCGCAGCGAGTTGGGCGACAGGTCGATGCCGTGCACGTCGCGGGCCCCCAACCGCGCCCAGGAGATGGTGTCCGTACCGATGTGGCACTGCAGATGCAGCAGTGAACGGTCCTTGACCCCGGTCTCTCCCAGGTGGGGCGCGAGCACCTCCAGGTCGTTGCGCACCACCCAGGAGATCTCGGTCGGATCGGCGAGAAACCCTGCGACGTCGTACATCTGGGACCGGGCGTGCACGTCGGCCCGGTCGTCCCAGTTCGCCCTATTGGCGGCCAGCGCATCCTGAACATCCACCGGCTCAACCATACCGACACTCATCGAGGTGGAACCGGCGTCGGCTCAGCTCTCGGCGATGCCGTCCAGGCGCTTGGTGGCCGCCTCGAAACCGCTCACCAACTCACCGATGATGTCGGCGACCGGGCGGATCTCGTTCATCCGGCCCACGATCTGACCGACCGGCATCGAGACGGTGTCGGGGTTGTCCGACTCGTTCATCCGCTGGTGCGCCTCACTGACCAGAATATTCTGCAGCGGCATCGGCAGCGGTTCCGGTGCGTCCGGGGCGTCCCAGGCGTCGGTCCACTTGGTCTTGAGCAGCCGGGCCGGCTTGCCGGTGTAGATCTTGCGGCGGACGGTGTCGGCGGTGGTGGCCTTGAGCAGCGCCTCCTGGATCGTCGAGGTGCCGCCGGGCAGGCGGTGCCCGAGGTCGTACTCGGCCGAGGTCAGGAACGCCGAGCCCATCCACACCCCCGACGCTCCGAGGGCGAGCGCCGCGGCCACCTGCTTGCCGGTGCCGATACCGCCGGCGGCCAGCACCGGGGCCTTGCCGTCAAGGGCGTCAACGATTTCCGGCCACAGCACCATCGAGCCGATCTCACCGGTGTGCCCACCGGCCTCGTGCCCTTGGGCGACGACGATGTCGACGCCGTTCTCGACGTGACGCAATGCGTGCTTGGCGCTGCCGGCCAGCGCGGCCACCGGAACCCCGGCGGCATGCGCCTGCTCGATCACGTCGTTGGGCGGCGAACCAAGGGCGTTGGCGATCAGCTTGATCGGGTGCTTCAAGGCCACCTCTACGTGGCTGCGCGCCACCGAATGCAGCCAGCCCAGCACGCCCTCGTTGCGCTCCTCGTCCTCGGGCAGCGGCGGAACCCCGAGATCGGCAAGGGTTTTCGCGACGAAGTCGCGGTGACTCTGCGGGATCAGCTTGTTGATGTCGACGGCCGTGCCCTCGGTGGGGATCTTGGCCGGCATCACCACGTCGACGCCGTAGGGCTTACCGCCGGTGTTGGCGTCCATCCATTGCAGGACCTCTTCGAGGTCGTCGGCGTCGTTGAACCGCACGCAGCCCAGCACACCCAGACCACCGGCCTTGCTGACCGCAGCGGCCACCTTCTCCGAGGGGGTGAATACGAAGATCGGGTATTCGATCCCGAACCGTTCGCAGAGTTCGGTTTTCATCTATTTCGCTCCCACGTGATTGGCGTGCACGTCATCGGCCGCACGTTCTTCGGTGGTGTCCTTGGCCCACCGGTAGTCCGGCTTGCCCGCGGGCGAGCGCTTGACCTCGTCGACCAGCCAAAGGCTGCGCGGCACCTTGTAGCCCGCGATCTCGCTGCGCACGAACGCATCGAGCTCGGCCAGGGTCGGGCGGGCACCCTCGCGCGGCTGCACGACGGCGGCGACGTGCTGACCGAAGCGCTCGTCGGGCACGCCGACCACCAGCGCGTCGAACACGTCCGGATGACCCTTGAGCGCGGCCTCGACCTCTTCGGGGTAGATCTTCTCGCCACCGGAGTTGATCGACACCGAGCCGCGGCCCAGCATGGTCACGCTGCCGTCGGCCTCCACCTCGGCGTAGTCACCCGGGATGGCGTACCGGACACCGTTATAGGTGCGGAAAGTCTCGGCGGTCTTCTTCTCGTCCTTGAAGTACCCGACCGGGATGTGTCCGCACTTGGCGATGATGCCGCGCACTCCGGATCCCGGCTTGACCTCGTTGCCGTCCTCGTCGAGCACCTTGGTGTTCTTGTCGATGGTCACGCGCGGGCCACCGGTGTGCGACTGGCCCTTGGCCACGATGCTGGTGCCACCGAAGCCAGTCTCCGACGAGCCGATCGAGTCGGTGATGATCCGGTTGGGCAGCAGCTCGAGGAACTTCTCCTTGAGGCTCGTCGAGAACAGCGCGGCGGTGCTGGCGAGCAGGAACAGGCTCGACAGGTCGTACTCCTTGCCCGCGGCCTGCGCGGCCAGCAGCGAGTCCAGCAGCGGGCGGGCCATCGCGTCGCCCGTGAAGAACAGCAGATTGACCTTGTGGTCATGGATCGTCTGCCACACCTCGTCGGCGTTGAACTCCGGTGCCAGCACCACGGTCTGGCCGGAGAACAGCGACATCCAGGTGGCCGACTGCGTGGCGCCGTGAATCATCGGCGGGATGGGCAGCCGGATCATCGGCGGGTTGGCCACAGCCTGCTTGGACAAGTCGTACTCGTCGGCGACGGGCTCGCCGGTGGCGAAGTCGGTGCCGCCGAACAGCACTCGGTAGATGTCCTCGTGGCGCCACATGACACCCTTGGGGAACCCGGTGGTGCCGCCGGTGTAGAGCAGGTAGATGTCGTCGGCGCTGCGCGGGCCGAAGTCGCGCTCCGGTGAGCCCTGCGCCAGCGCATCCTCGAAGGCCACGCCGCCATAGCGCTGGAAGTCGTCGTCCGAACCGTCCTCGACCGCGAGGATGGTCTTCACGTTCGGCGTCTCGGGCAGCACGTTGGCCACCCGGTCGGCGTACCGGCGCTCGTGGATCAGCGCGACCATGTCGGAGTTGTCGAACAGGTACTTCAGCTCGCCCTCGACGTAGCGGAAGTTGACGTTGACCAGGATGGCGCCGGCCTTCACGATACCCAGCATCCCGATCACGATCTCGATGCGGTTGCGGCAGTAGAGGCCGACCTTGTCGTCCTTCTTGACGCCCTGGTCGATCAGGTAGTGGGCCAGGCGGTTGGCCTTCTCCTCCAATTGGCCATAGGTCAACTGCTCATCGCCACAAATCAGCGCGACACGGTCCGGCACAGCATCGATGGCGTGCTCGGCAAGATCAGCAATATTCAGAGCCACAGAACCTAAACTAGAACGTGTTACATTTCGAGACAAGTCTGGGTTGAGAATGCATAGGAGCCGACACCCGTGAGCGATACCGAAAAAGGGCCTGACGCCCTTATTGAGCAGCGCGGACACACTCTGATCCTGACGCTGAACCGGCCGGAGGCGCGCAACGCGCTTTCCACCGAGATGCTCTCGATCATGGTCGAGGCCTGGGACCGCGTCGACAACGATCCGGAGATCCGCACCTGCATCCTGACCGGTGCCGGCGGGTACTTCTGCGCCGGCATGGACCTCAAGGGCGCGACCAAGAAGCCGCCGGGCGACTCCTTCAAGGACGGCAGCTATGACCCGTCGCGCATCGACGGCCTGCTCAAGGGCCGTCGGCTGACCAAGCCGCTGATCGCCGCGGTCGAGGGCCCGGCCATCGCCGGCGGCACCGAGATCCTGCAGGGCACCGACATCCGCGTCGCCGGTGAGAGCGCCAAGTTCGGTATCTCCGAAGCCAAGTGGAGCCTGTACCCGATGGGCGGGTCGGCGGTACGCCTGGTGCGCCAGATCCCCTACACCATCGCCTGCGACATGCTGCTGACCGGACGGCACATCACCGCCGCCCAGGCGCTCGAGTACGGCTTGATCGGTCATGTCGTTCCGGACGGCACCGCGCTGGAGAAGGCCCTCGAGATCGCCGAGGTGATCAACAACAACGGCCCGCTGGCCGTGCAGGCCATCCTCAAGACCATCCGCGAGACCGAAGGCATGCACGAAAACGAGGCGTTCAAGCCCGACACCGCCAACGGCATCCCGGTGTTCCTGTCCCAGGACGCCAAGGAGGGCCCGCTGGCCTTCAAGGAGAAGCGCGCGCCCAAGTTCCAGATGAAGTAGTTCATACGCGATAACCAAAACTGAGGCCCTGCTCGATATTTCGAGCAGGGCCTCAGTTTTCATGTGTTCAGCGCCAGTGTCCGGGCGGCGGCGGGCCCCAATGCCCCGGCGGCGGGGGCGGCGGGCCCCAGAACCGCGGGGGTGGCGGCGGCGGGCCCCAGAACGGCGGCGGGGGCGGAGGCGGCGGCCCCCAGAACGGCGGCGGCGGAGGCAGCGGTGGCGGTGGTGGCGGCGGGAACAGCGGCGCGGGGACCGCTGACATCATGCTCGCCGGAGCGGGAGCCGACGCCGGTGCCGCATTGGCCTGGCCGGCTATCCCGATGGCCCCGGCCAGCAGCGCCCCACCCAGCATCACTCCGCTCAACACGCTTCGCCCAGTCAAATGTCGTGCCATCTCGTGCACTCCTCTAATCGTCGCGTCACATCCCCCGATATTGCGAGACTATCTAATTAGATTCACTATGCGAAACCCGTGGATGCCTTGCACAGCGAACACTTAACCAGGACATAGGAATACACAGACCACACGGCCGTCGGGTTAGGCTCCCAGTGGTGCCGTGGGGGTGAAGACGACCGGCATGGCCTCAGGCCCGCTGACGAAGTTGGCCGGACGCAACGGCAGTGCCTTGTCGTCGGCCAACCGCAAGTCGGGCAACCGGGTGAGCAGCCGGTCGAGCATCAGCCGCAGTTCCAAGCGAGCCAGCTGATTGCCGAGGCAGAAGTGCGTCCCGAAGCCGAAAGCCAAGTGGCTGTTGGGGTTCCGGTCGATGCGGAACTCGTCGGGGTTCTCGAATACGGCCTCGTCGAAGTTCGCCGACTCGAACATCAGCATGATCTTCTCGCCGGCCTTGAGGTCGGTGCCGTGGAACGTCGTGTCCGCGGTCAGGGTGCGGCACATGTTCTTCACCGGCGAGGTCCAGCGCAGCGTCTCCTCGATGGCACCGGGCAGGGCTTCCCGGTTCGCGACGAGCGTGTCCCACTGATCGCGATGACGCAGCAGCTGATCGGTCCCGCCCGAGAGCGTGTGCCGCGTGGTCTCGTCGCCGCCGATCAGGATCAGCAGGGTCTCCATGACGATCTCGTCATCGCTCATCCGCTGTCCCTCGACTTCGGCGTTCACCAGGATCGAGAACAGGTCGTCGGTCGGCTCGGCGCGCCGCTTGGCGATCACCTCCATGGTGAACGCGGTATAGGCGGCGAACGTCTCCATCAGCATGTTGATGGCGGTCTCGTCGAGATGCGAACTCAGCCCACAGACCAGGTCGTCCGACCACTTCAGCAGCATCTCGCGCTCGGTGGGCAGGACCCCGAGCATGTCGCCGATCACCGCCATCGGCAGCGGTGCGGCGATGTCGCGGACGAAATCGCATTCCCCGCGTTCGCAGACGGCGTCGATCAGGGTGTCGCACAGGCTCACGATCGACGGCACCTTGTCCATCACCCGCTTACGGGTGAAACCGGAGTTGACCAGCTTGCGGCGCAGCACGTGCGCCGGGTCGTCCATGTCGATCATGTAGGGCATGCCGGGCTGGTCGGGACGGATACCGCCGGAACTGGAGAACAGCTCGGGGTTGCGTTCGGCGTCGAGGACGGCCTGATAGGTGGTGGCCGCCGCGAGTCCGTTGCGGTCGCGGAACACCGGCTCGTTGGCCCGCATCCATCGGTAGGCCTCCCGAGCACCGCCGTCGGCGTAGAAGTTGCCGTTGGTGAAGTCAACATCGGGCTTGGGCAGTACCTGGGTCACGAAATCTCCTTGGCGTCAGCGAACGTCATTTGCACATTGCGAACCGAACTGGACAACAGCGCCCGCTTGGGCAGGCCCAGCGCCGCGAGTTCTGCCGCGTACGGGTGATCGCCGAGCCGGATTCGGACCCCGCCCGGCCGGTAGCGCACACCGGAAAGCCGCATCTGGCCTTCGGTTTCGCGCAGGACGCCGTCGAGGTAGGAAAAGGTGGACTGCACCTGAGGTTTGGCGGTGAACGCCGAGGGCACCGGCAGGCCGGGCTTGAAATCCATCCCGACCGCCATCTGACCGTCGACGCTGACCTCGAATCCGAACGGCTCACCCTCGTGAACGGTAAAGTCCGCCAAGACTTTCGGGTAGCCCCAGATCTGGCGACCGGCCTGCAGCGTGAACTCGCCGTCGACCGGGAGGTGGTGCACCAAGGCGCCCGCCGAACCCAGGCCGCGCAGGCCTGAGGAGTCCGACCCCGGCCGGTTCACCATGACGTTGGTGCCATACTCCAGGTACGGGCCCAGATCGCCGTCGATGTAGCGCATCAGCATCAGCACCACGATGGCCCGGTGGGGCCGATGCCGGTACACGCGCAGGCCGCTGTAATCGATCATGCGCTGCGCGGCGTCGGCGTCCACCGAGAACATCGCCATGTGCTGTTCGGCGGTCCGGATCTGCACCGGCATCGTCAAGACGCTGCCGAGCACGGTGTGCTGCGAGGGCCCGGAGGCGGGAGCGCTGTGACTCACGCCATAAATCTAGAACCTCGAGTAGACAGGTTGCAAGAAAGTGTCTACTCGGGTCAGTGATCCGCCGCGAGAGCCGCAAGGTCGCGGATCTGCTCGACGGAGCGGGCGCCGACGACCATCATGGTCACGCCCGAGGCCTCCCAGGCCTTGATCTGCTCCTTGACGTAGTCGAGGTTGCCGACGATCGCCGAATCGTCGACCAACTCATCGGGGATGACCTTGGCGGCTTCGTCTTTGCGGTCACTGCGGAACAGCTTGGTGACGTCGTCGACGACCTCCGCGTAGCCCATGCGGCGGTAGACCTCGGCGTGGAAGTTGGTGTCCTCAGACCCCATGCCGCCCATGTACAGCGCCAGGTGCGGCTTCATGAGCTCCATGATCGCCGGCCGATCGTCGGTCACCACTACCTGTGCGGTGGCGCAGATCTCGAAGGTCTCCCGAGTACGGCGCGCCCCGGGGCGGGCGAAGCCCTCGTCCAGCCACTCGTTGTACATGCCGGCGATGCGCGGCGAGTAGAAGATCGGCAGCCAACCGTCGGCGATCTCGGCGGCCAGCGCGACGTTCTTGGGCCCTTCGGCACCCAGCATGACCGGGATGTCGGCGCGCAGCGGATGGGTGATCGGCTTGAGGTTCTTGCCCAGCCCGGTGGTGCCCTCACCGGTCAGCGGCAGCGGGTAGTGCGGGCCGTCGCTGTGGACCGGAGCCTCCCGCGCCCAGACCTGACGCAGGATGTCGATGTACTCACGGGTGCGGGCCAGCGGCTTGCCGAACTTCGCGCCATACCAGCCCTCGACCACCTGCGGCCCGGACACACCGAGGCCGAGGATGTGGCGGCCGCCGGAGAGATGATCCAGCGTCAGTGCGGCCATCGCGCACGCCGTCGGGGTCCGCGCCGACATCTGGATGACCGAGGTGCCCAGCCTCATGCGCGTCGTCTCGCGGCCCCACCAGGCCAGCGGGGTGTACGCGTCCGAACCCCAGGCTTCCGCGGTGAACACGGTGTCGAAGCCCTCCGCCTCGGCGGCCGCGACGAGTTCGGCGTGGTTGGTGGGCGGCTGTGCGCCCCAGTATCCGAGCTGCAGACCCAACTTCATTTAGATTGCCTTCCCACGTGTCCTTGCCACGATTGTTAGAACCTGTTCTACTCGATGTGTGACAGCCAGCCAAAGCAGCCCGGCCTCGACAGATCACCGCGAGCCGCCTCTTTCCGCGCCACTGAAACTGTCTTTTGACTACACCCGTTCAGTGGGCCCTCTGCTCAGTCAGTTCTTCACCGCCCTGCGTGAGCGCCGGATCGTCGGCGTGCGCGGGTCGGACGGACGTGTGCACGTGCCACCCGCTGAGTATGACCCGGTCACCTATGAGGCGTTGACCGAGGTCGTACCGGTCGCCAGCGTCGGGACGGTACTGTCCTGGACCTGGCAGCCCGAGCCGCTGCAGGGCCAGCCGCTCGACCGGCCGTTCGCCTGGGCGCTGATCAAGCTCGACGGCGCCGACACACCACTGCTGCACGCCGTGGACGTCGCCGAAGGTGAGCTCAGCACCGGTGCCCGCGTGCACGTGCACTGGGTCGACGAGCCGGTGGGTGCGATCACCGACATCGCGTACTTCGTCCCCGGCGAGATCGCCGAGGACGTCCCCGCGGTGGCGACCGATGACCGTGACCCCGTGACCATGCTGGTGGTCCCCTCGGCCATCGAGATCCAGCACACGGCTTCCCGCCCGGAGAGCACCTATCTGCGGGGTCTGCGCGACGGCAAGCTGCTCGGTGCGCGCACCGGCGACGACGGCAAGGTGTACTTCCCGCCCAAGGAAGCTGATCCGGCTACCGGCCAGGAGCTCGACCAGTTCGTCGAACTGGTCGACAAGGGCACGGTCACCACGTTCGCGATCATCAACATCCCGTTCGCCGGCCAGCGCATCAAGCCGCCATACGTCGCGGCCTACGTGCTGCTCGACGGCGCCGACATCCCGTTCCTGCATCTGGTCACCGACATCGACGCGTCCGAGGTGCGGATGGGCATGCGGGTCGAAGCGGTGTGGAAGCCCCAGGAGGAATGGGGTCTCGGCATCGACAACATCTCGCATTTCCGGCCGACGGGTGAGCCCGACGCCGACTACGACAGCTACAAGCACCACCTGTAAAGGGATCACATGTCTTCTCGTGAAGTAGCCGTCGTCGGTTTCGCGCATGCGCCGCATGTGCGCCGTACTGATGGCACCACCAACGGCGTCGAAATGCTGATGCCGTGTTTCGCCAGCCTCTACGAAGAGCTCGGTCTGCAGCAGACCGACATCGGCTTCTGGTGCTCGGGTTCCTCCGATTACCTTGCGGGCCGGGCCTTCTCGTTCATCTCGGCGATCGACTCGATCGGCGCGGTTCCGCCGATCAACGAATCGCACGTCGAGATGGACGCGGCCTGGGCGTTGTACGAGGCCTATATCAAGATCCTGACCGGCGAGGTGGACACCGCGCTGGTCTACGGCTTCGGCAAGTCCTCGGCAGGTGTGCTGCGCCGGGTGCTGGCCCTGCAGACCGACCCGTATACCGTCGCGCCACTGTGGCCGGATGCGGTGTCACTGGCCGGACTTCAGGCCCGGTTCGGCCTGGATGCCGGCAAATGGACCGCCGAGCAGATGGCCCAGGTCGCGCTGGATTCGTATGCCGCGGGCGGCCGCACCGACCGTGAGCAGGTCACCGGCAGCATCAGCGAACTGTTGGACCGGCCGTACTTCGCCGATCCGCTGCGCCGCCACGACATCGCTCCGATCACCGACGGCGCGTCGGCGATCGTGCTGGCCGCCGGCGACCGGGCGCGCGAACTGCGCGAAAACCCCGCCTGGATCACCGGTTTCGAGCACCGCATCGAGACCCCGGTGCTCGGTGCGCGCGATCTGACCGTCTCGACCTCGACCGCCGCGTCGGCTCAGGCCGCCACCGGCGGTGACGTGAGCTCGATCGAGGTGGCTGAGATCTACGCCCCGTTCACCCACCAGCAGCTGATCCTCACCGAGGCGATCGGGCTGGGCGATGCCACGAAGATCAACCCCTCCGGCGGTGCGTTGGCCGCCAACCCGATGTTCTCGGCCGGTCTGGAGCGCATCGGTTTCGCCGCACAGCACATCTTCGACGGTTCCGCCGGACGCGTGCTCGCGCACGCCACCAGCGGCGCTGCGCTGCAACAGAATCTGGTCGCGGTCCTGGAGGGCAAGAACTAATGGCTAACAAAGCAGCGGTCCTCGGAACGGGCCAGACCAAGTACGTCGCCAAGCGGCATGACGTGTCGATGAACGGGCTCGTACGCGAGGCCATCGACAAGGCGCTCGCCGATTCCGGTTCCACCATGGCCGATATCGACGCCGTGGTGGTCGGCAAGGCGCCCGACTTCTTCGAGGGCGTCATGATGCCCGAGTTGTTCATGGCAGACGCCACCGGCGCCACCAACAAGCCGCTGATCCGCGTTCACACCGCGGGTTCGGTGGGAGGCTCGACCGCGATCGTCGCGGCCAGCCTGGTCAAGTCCGGCAAGTACCGCCGGGTGCTGACCATGGCCTGGGAGAAGCAGTCGGAGTCGAACGCCATGTGGGCGTTGAGCATTCCGGTGCCGTTCACCAAGCCGGTCGGTGCCGGCGCGGGTGGCTACTTCGCACCCCACGTGCGCGCCTACATCCGGCGTTCGGGCGCACCGGACCACATCGGTGCCATGGTGGCGGTCAAGGACCGGCTCAACGGCGCCCGCAACCCGCTGGCTCACCTGCATCAGCCCGACATCACGCTGGAGAAGGTGATGGCCTCGCAGATGCTGTGGGACCCGATCCGGTTCGACGAGACCTGCCCGTCCTCGGACGGTGCGGCCGCCATGGTCATCGGCGATGAGGAAGCAGCGGATGCTCGGGTCGCCGAGGGGCAGCCGGTCGCCTGGATCCACGCCACGGCCCTTCGGACCGAGCCCTTGGCCTACTCCGGTCGGGACCAGGTCAACCCGCAGGCCGGTCGCGACGCCGCGGCCGCACTGTGGCGCGATGCCGGAATCACCAGCCCGATCGACGAGATCGACGTGGCCGAGGTGTACGTGCCGTTCTCGTGGTTCGAGCCGATGTGGTTGGAGAACCTCGGTTTTGCCGCCGAGGGCGAGGGCTGGAAGCTCACCGAGGCCGGCGAGACGGCCATCGGCGGGAAGATCCCGTTCAATGCCTCCGGCGGTGTGCTGTCGAGCAACCCGATCGGCGCCTCGGGCATGATCCGGTTCGCCGAATCGGCGATCCAGGTGATGGGCAAGGCCGGCGACCACCAGGTCGAGGGTGCTCGCAAGGCTTTGGGTCATGCCTACGGCGGTGGCGCGCAGTACTACTCCATGTGGGTCGTGTCATCGGACAAGCCGGCGGACAAGTGACGCGGCCGACGAGCGCTCGCGCGAGGAGCCATCGATGATGAAGTACACGCTCAGCGTGGCCATGGGCCCGCTGGAGCACCTGACCGGATTGGCCCGCACCGCCGAGGAAGTCGGGTTCGATTCGATCGCGCTGCCCGACTCGCTGTTCTACATGGAGAAGCAGGCCGCGGACTATCCGTACACCCCGGATGGCTCGCGGATGTGGAACGCCGAAACGCCGTGGGTCGATCCGCTGATCGCGGCCGCCTCGATGGGTGCGGTCACCTCGACGCTGCGGTTCTACACCAACGTGATGAAGCTCGGGTCGCGTAACCCGCTGCTGCTGGCCCGGCAGGTCGGCTCGGTGGCCAACCTGACCAACAACCGGTTCGGGTTCGGTGTCGGGATCGGCTGGGCACCAGAAGAATTCGAGTGGTGCGGGGTGCCGTTCGCCAAGCGCGGCGCCCGGGTCGACGAGATGATCGAGGTGCTCAAGCTCGTGCTCGGCGGCGGCATGGTCGAGTTCCACGGTGAGTTCTACGATTTCGAGCGCTTGCAGATGAGTCCGGCCCCGTCCAAGCCCGTCCCGTTCTACGTCGGCGGGCACACCCCGGTCGCCCTCAAGCGGGCGGCCCGGGTCGGCGACGGCTGGACCAGCGCGATGATGACGTGCGCGCAACTGGCCGAGACCGTGACGGCGATCAACAAGCTGCGGGCCGAATACGGCCGGGCTGACGAGCCGTTCGAGTTCCAGGCGGTGTGCATCGACAAGTTCGATCTGGACGGGCATCGTGAACTGGCCGCGGCCGGCATCACCGACAACATCGTCATCCCGTGGATGCTCGAAGGCCTGGGTTTCGACGCTCCGCTGGAGAAGAAACAGGATTCGCTCAAGCGATTCGCCGATACCTACATCCACTCGGGCTGGCAGGACTGACATGACCATTACCGATCCTGCGCACCCAGCCCACTTGGCGGGCAAGCGATCCCGAGACGCGGTTGCGGCCCGGGACAAGCAGGCCTGGCTGGACAATTTCGCCGACGACGCGATCGTCCAGGACCCGATCGGACCCTCGTTCTTCGATCCGGAGGGCAAGGGTCACCAGGGCAGAGAAGCCATCGCGGCGTTCTGGGACAAGGCCATCGCCCCGACCGACAACCTCGAGTTCAACTTCGTCGACACGTTCCAGTGCGGCAACGAGGAAGCCAACATCGGCAGCATCGTCACCACGATGGGCGGACACCGCATCACCACTCCGGGTGTGTTCACCTACCGGGCGAACGAGGCGGGACAGCTGGTGGCCTTGCGGGCGTACTGGGAAGTGGACCGCGCGAGCGCCGAGAAGGTCGAGGACTAAAGCTCGGCGAGCCCCGTGAGGTAACGCTGGGCCAGCTCCCGGTACGCCGCCGGGTTGGTCTGCACCCACACCTGGGCGCCGGTGCCCGCGATAGGTCCGCGGATCTTCGCGGGTGCACCGGTGACCAGCACCTCGTCGGGAATCTTGGTGCCCCCGACCACCAGGGAATGCGCCGCGATCAGGCTGCGCCGGCCGATCACCGCCCCGTCGAGCACGGTGCAATGGTTGGCGATCAGGGCGTCCTCGCCCACATGCGCACCGTGAACGACGCACATGTGGGCAACCGTCGCGCCCGGACCGATATCGACCGGGATCCCCGGTGGGGCATGCAACACCGAACCGTCTTGGACGTTGGCACCCTCGCGAATGACGATCGGGGCGAAGTCGCCTCGCAGCACGGTGTTGAACCACACCGAGGCGCCCGCCTCGATCGTCACGTTGCCGATCAAAGTCGCCGTCGGAGCCACGAACGCACTTGGGTCGACCACGGGCGCCCGGCCCTCGAACGAATACAGCGGCATCGTCCACATATACCGCAGGAAACGGGCCCTGGCGCGGCGGCGCGTACCCTGAACAGTAATTATGTCGCTCACGACACCCAATCGCCTCAGATCCCTGTTCACCACCGGAATTGCCGTCGCCGTCATCGGGACGGCCGCCGCCTGCAGCCCGGCCGAAGACTCGCCGCCCACGCCGTGGGCCCCTACGCCGACCTCCTCGTCGCCGGCTTCGCCGCCGAAGTCGTCGAAATCACAGCCATCGGACTACAGCCACCTGCTGTTGCAGGCCGAGGACGTCAGCATTCCGCCGGACACGTTCACCGCCCGCTCCAGCAACGTCAATCCGGACGGTCAGTCCGGGGCCAGCGCGCTGTTCGTCAACACCGACGACACCCGGGCGATCGCCGACACCATCCTGATCTACTCGGACGCGGAAACCGCGTCGGCGACGCTCAAGCAGGCCTCTGCCGCCGTCAGCACCATGGTCACCGGTGGCCCGCCCCAGCCGGTGCCGATCGGTTCGAACGGCTCCGTCATCGCGGGGATGGCACCCGACGGGTCCAAGGCCGTGACGCTGCTGATGTACACCCAGGGGCGCGCCGTGGTGCGTCTGGAGTTCGACAGCAACCCGGATGATCCGGTGTCGCCGCAGACGGTGGCCAGTGTCGGACGGATGCAGCAGATCGCTCTGCGGATCGGACTTCCGGAGCGGGAGTAAAAGCCGTTCACCACGGGTATGCCCCAGGTCACGCCTTAATTATTGCCATCGGGGAGCAAAAAACTGTAACGTGTTCTAGTTAAGAGCACCGATACGGGAGGCCCACCGTGACTACCGAACATGCCGGCATCAGAGAGATCGACACCGGCGCCCTGCCAGACCGCTATGCGCGGGGTTGGCACTGCCTGGGACCGGTCAAGAATTTCCTTGACGGTCAGCCTCACTCCGTGGAGATCTTCGGCACCAAGCTGGTCGTGTTCGCCGATTCCAAGGGCGAGTTGAAGATTCTCGACGGCTACTGCCGGCACATGGGCGGTGACCTGTCGCAGGGCTCCATCAAGGGCGATGAGGTGGCCTGCCCGTTCCACGATTGGCGCTGGGGCGGCGACGGCAAGTGCAAGCTCGTTCCCTACGCCAAGCGCACTCCGCGGCTGGCCCGCACCCGGGCCTGGCACACCGATGTGCGCGGCGGCCTGTTGTTCGTCTGGCACGACCACGAGGGCAACGACCCGCAGCCCGAGGTCCGCATCCCCGAGATCCCGGAGGCCGCCAGCGACGAGTGGACCGAGTGGCAGTGGAACTCGATGCTGATCGAGGGCAGCAACTGCCGCGAGATCATCGACAACGTCACCGACATGGCGCACTTCTTCTACATCCACTTCGGTCTGCCGACGTATTTCAAGAACGTCTTCGAGGGCCACATCGCCTCGCAGTACCTGCACAACGTGGGCCGTCAGGACATCGGCGGCATGGGCACTCAGTACGGCGAGTCGCACCTGGATTCCGAGGCCTCGTACTTCGGGCCGTCGTTCATGATCAACTGGCTGCACAACAACTACAGCGGCTACAAGGCCGAGTCGATCCTGATCAACTGCCATTACCCGGTGACCCAGGACTCGTTCATGTTGCAGTGGGGTGTCATCGTCGAGAAGCCCAAGGGCATGGACGACAAGACCACCCAGAAGCTGGCCAACGCGATGACCGACGGTGTCAGCCAGGGCTTCCTGCAGGACGTGGAGATCTGGAAGCACAAGACCCGCATCGACAACCCGCTGCTGGTCGAGGAGGACGGCGCGGTCTACCAGATGCGCCGCTGGTACCAGCAGTTCTACGTCGACGTCGCCGACATCACGCCCGATATGACCGACCGTTTCGAGATGGAGATCGACACCACCGCGGCCAACGAGAAGTGGCATGTGGAAGTCGAGGAGAATCTCAAGAATCAGGCGGCGCAAAAAGAAGCCGCGCAGTCGAGCTGATGACCAAACGCAACGAGCGGAGCCAGGCCCCCGACGTCGAGGACCTGGCCCGCTCGATGCTGCTGTTGCACGGCGGCCACGATGACGACGATCATCACGGCGGCGGTGGCACGGGCCCGTCCGGTGGATCATGGGCCAAGGCACCGAATTTCGCGTCCGACCCGGAACGCGCCGCGGCGGTCCGCGAATCGAGTGCACGCGACCGCGAGCGTTATCTGACCTCGGGCCTGGTATCGGTCGATTGCCGGTTCTGCCATGTGTCCGTGCAGGTGAAAAAGCTCAGCGCAGAACACACTTCGGTGCAGTGGTCCACCGAAGCGGTGCAGCGCTGCGCCACTTTCGAAGAAATCCGATCACTCGGTGGGGATCCGGCCCGGGCCCGGTCATGCCCGCGGTTGAGCGACAGCATCAAACACGCCGTCGCCGAGGGGTGCCTGGAAGAGATTTCCTCGGCCCCCTCCCCCGGCGACGGCTGATTTCTCTCGCGCGATTTGTGCACGATTTCCCGCGGCTGCCGCGGAAAATCGTGCACAAATCACATGAAACCGGGCTAGAGGCCCTTGAAACGCTCCTTGACCGCCTCGTCGGTCAAGCCGTAATCGGCCAGTGAGTACGTGTGCTTGGGCGCTCGAGGGCCCTGCTTGCTGGCGTTGTGACCGTCGATCATCGCCTGCCGGGCGGCTTCGGTGACCTCCAGGCCGAACCGGCGATAGATACCTTCGACCGCACCGATCGGGTCCTTGATGAACTCGAAATAGTCGACGTCGCAGAACTGGGCCGGATCATGCTTGGCCCGTTCGGCATTGAACAACTCCAATCCGCGAGACCAGGTCTCCATGGCGTCTTCGCCGATCACGTTGCCGGTGAAGGTGTTCGACCAGCCGGCGGTCGTGTGCTGGGACAGTGAGCACATCGAGGCCATGATGGTCTCCGCCGGCCGGTGACACTGGACCACCAGCGCGTCCGGATACGTCGCGAACAACGCATCGAGAGCGAACAGATGGCTGGGGTTCTTGAGCACCCAACGCTTTTCGGGCTCGTTGAGGCCGATCAGCTGCAGGTTCTTACGGTGCCGCTGATAGGGCTTGGTCCAGTCCTGACGGGCCAGCCACTGCGAGTAGGTCGGCACATGCGCCAGGGTCTCGTAGGACACCGAGTGCAGCGACTGCCGCAGCAGCTGCCAGCATTCCTCGACCTCATCCGCGGTCATGTAGTGCAGGCCGGTGTAATCCGGGTTCTCCTCGTGCGCCTGCTTGAACCGGGCGTCAAGTGAACTGAAAACCGGGTTGTCCGGCCAGGTTTCACGCGGCGGCCGAGGCTGCGGGAACTCCGCCAGCCACATCTCCAAACCCTGATGCCTCGGATCCGCGGCCAGCAACCGGTGGATCACGGTGGTCCCGGTACGTGGCAGGCCCGTGACGAAGATCGGGCGCTCGATCGGCACGTCGACGTGCTGCGGATGCTGCTTGAACGCGGCTTCCGACACGAGACGGGCCACCAGCGCATTCCGGGTGAAGAAGCGCTGCATCTTGCTGCCGAGCTCGGTCAGATCGGCGTCGCGCTGGTAGGACTCCAACAGCACGCCGAGCGCTTCGATGTAGTTGTCGTTGTCGGTGCCGAAATCGTCCAGACCACAGGCCTTCACCGCCGAGGCGTGCAAGTCCTCGACGGTGCCCACATTGGTCCGGCTCATGCCTTGTACTCCCCGCAGTTGACGTCGAGGGCCTGGCCGGTGATGCCACTGGACAGGTCGCTGGCCATGAACAGGATGGCCGAGGCCACCTCGTCCTCGGTCGGCAGCCGCTTGAGGTCCGACCCGGCCGCCGAGGCGTTGTAGATCTGTTCGACGGTGGTGCCGTACTTCTGGGCCTGATGGTTGAAATATCCCTCCAGGGTCTCACCCCAGATGTAGCCGGGCAGCACGGAGTTGACCCGGATGCCCTTCTCCCCCAGCTCGGTGGCCAGGGTCTGCGACATGGACAGCAGGGCGGACTTGGCCATCTTGTAGGCGCCGTACTTGGCCTGCGAGTGCCGCACGACCATCGAGTTCACGTTCACCACAGAGCCTTTGGCAGCCTCCAGCGCCGGAGTGAACCCCTGGGTCATGCGCAGGGCACCAAACACGGTCAGCTCGATGGCATCCCGCATGTGCTCGAAGGTGGTGTTCGCGAACGGCTTCATCGACGGCACCCGGAACGCGTTGTTGATCAACACGTCGGCCTTGCCGTACTCCTCCATCGTGCGGGCCACCACGTTGGCTACCTGCTCCTCGTCGGTGATGTCGGTGCCCACCGCGAGCGCGCGACGACCCAGGGCCGTCACCTCTTTGGCCACGTCCTGCAGCCGCTCCACCGTTCGGGCGGCCAACACGACGTCCGCACCGTTTTCCGCACATCGGCGCGCCAGCGTCGTCCCGAGCCCGGGCCCGACGCCGCTGATGACGACGACTTTGTTCTCCAGAAGACCTGACATGTCTACCCCAGCATCCGGTTGGCGATCTGATTCTGACGCAGCGCAATTCGGGCTCGCCAGTCCTGCTCTGAGATCTTGTTTTGCTCGTAGTACGGAAGTTTCGAGGCCACCGCGTCCAGATCTACGAGTTCGACCGTCGGGCCGTCCGCCTCGGTGAGCTCACGCGAGAGGCGCTGCCACCGGAACTGCAGGTAGCCCTTGCCATGGCCCAGCGTCTCGCACCAGTTGGTCACGCCGGGATTGGCATCCGAGACGACGATGCGGATCTTGCCGTCCGGATCGGCTTGCGCCTGAGTGCCGTTGAGCGAGGTCTGGTGGTTGATGTAGTCCAGCGAGATGTACCAGAGGCTACCGAGCTGGAAGCCCAGATAGGGGGCATCCGGCACCGGCAGCGTGAGGATCATGGCCTGGTCCGGCGTCATGTCGTAGTGCCCGACCGACGAGTACTGGGTGGCGAGCCCGCCGGGCGTCAGCCGCGGCGCCACCATCGTGTTGACCGGCAGGTTGTTGTAGAACCACTGCGGGAACTGCAGCCAGGTCTTCACCCGCTGCACGAGCTGCTTGCCCGCCACCGCGTAGCGCTTCTCGATCAGCTCCTTGGTCAGGGGCGCCGGCGCCGTTCCTGCCGTGTCGGTGCGCGAGACGCTGATGTAGCCGCGTTCGGCCGACCAGTCGTTGTAGACCTCGCGGATCAACAGCTGCGACGGTGAGGACGGGGTGAAGCGGTATTCGAAGGTGCCGTCGGCCGCGATGTCGAGTTCGCGGTCGTCGAAGGCGGCCTGGCTGGCCGGCACGTTCTCGTCGGTGTACTCACCACCGAGGATCTGGAAGCTCAGATCGGTGGTGGTACCGCGCTTGCCGGTGACGACGTACTCGTGCCCGGGCTGCACGCGGGTACCGAAGTACAGGGTGTCGGGGTTGTCGAGGGCCATCTTGGTGAACGGCCCCGTTCCGCTGTGCAGGAACGGATGGTCGCGGTCGTAGTCGAACCCCACGTGCGTGCACGCCGCGATGCAGCCGGCCAGGTATTGCAGGCCTTCGAGGAGATCGGCCTCCGAGGAGATGAAGGGCGCGGTGGTCACCAGGTGTTCAGCCTCGGCGATGGCGTCAGCCAGTGGTTGTGAGTACATCTCAGCATCTGCTCTCTCGGTCCAATATTGGACCGCAGTGGTAGAGTTTCCTACCCGACACTAGAACGCGTTCCAATTCGAGTCAACGCCCCTGGGAGGGACCGATGCCTGACCCCGAACCAGCGGGCCGCGCCTCACCGCCCACCGCCCGAGTGGTGGCCATCCTGGAGTTCCTGTCCCGCCATCCGCAGCAGAGGTTCGGGCTGTCCGAGCTCACCCGCCGGGTCGGGCTGAGCAAGCCGACCTGTCTGGGCATCCTGAGCACACTGGTCGACGCCGGGTACCTGATCCGCGACAGCGGCGACAAGACATACCGCCTTGGGCCGAGCTTGATCACACTTGGGCACGCAGCCCAGGAATCGATGCGCGTCAACCCGGCGGCCCGCGCCGAGTTACACGCACTGTCAGCGACTTTCGACACGTCCGCGGGCCTGACCGCGGTGGTCGACGACCGGATCACCGTGCTCGAGGTAGTCGGTCCGCAGGGCCGTGATCCCGGCGTGCGGGTGGGCCAGAGCTATCCGTTCGCTCCGCCCGTCGGGCTGATGTTCGTGCTGTGGGACGACGACGCGCTGCGGGCCTGGCTGGCCAAGGCACCGACCATCCCGCTGCGCACCGAATCCGCCCGGCTGCAGCGCGTGATCGAAAACTGCCGCGCCGACGGGTATCTCGTGGAACGGCTGACCCCCGGGGGCCGCAGGCTCTACGCGTTGATGGCCGGGATGTCGACCAACCTTCCCGACGAACTGCGCGCACTGCTCAGCGAGCTGGTCTCCGACATCGGCGAGCGGGTGTATCTGCGTGACGAGGGTCCCGGCGGACGTACCCGACATGACATCAGCGTCATCTCGGCACCGGTGTTCGACCATTACCGACGTCAGGTCATGGCGACCTCACTGCACATCGGAACGGCCTTGACGGACAAGGAGATCACCGACCGGGCCCGGGCACTGGTGGCGACGGCCGATGCGTTGACCGCGCAACTGGGCGGGGTCAAGCCGGCGCACTGAGGCCCGTTGACTCAGAAGTTGTTGCAGGTGTCGAAAGCCGTTTGCAGCAGTCCGAGATACTGCTGATTGGCCGGATAGCTCACGATCGCCTCCGCCATGCGCTGACGTTGTGCAGTCGGCGCCGCCAGGAATTGACGCAACGCTGATTGCGCCATCGGCGAGTCACTCGCCCTGGCATCTTGCGCGGTGAGAGCGGCCATCACCTGCGGATAACTACAGGTGGTGTTCACCGCCGAGTCCAGGTTGGGACCAGCCGATGCGACGCCGGCGCCGACACTCAGCGCGAACCCGATCCCGCTGGCGGCGACGACAAGTTTGACCGGTAATGACCTCATCGTATGGTTTCCTCCTCCCCTCCCCCGATGCCCGGACTCTACTCGTCCTCGCTTCGGCCGCTGCGGTTTTCACAATTTGCTGACAGCACACTTCCGCTTGTATTTGACTAACGAAATAGTTTGCCGACGGAGACTGAAGGGCAGCGATCAGTCACTCTCGGCCTTGAGGAACAGCGATCGCACCACCGAGCGGGGGGCTGTCTCCCGCAGCAACGAACTCGCCGGCCGCTGCCGCACCTTCTGCGGCCACCAGAACCAGCGGCCCAGCAGCGCCGCGATCGACGGTGTCATCAACGCGCGCACCACCAGGGTGTCCAGCAATAGGCCGATGCCGATGGTGGAGCCCACCTGCCCGATGATCCGCAGGTCACTCGCGACCATGGACATCATCGTGAACGCGAACACCAGACCCGCGGCCGTCACCACTTTCCCGCTACCACCCATGGCCCGGATGATGCCCGTGTTGATCCCGGCGCCGATTTCCTCTTTCATTCGGGACACCAGCAGCAGGTTGTAGTCGGATCCCACTGCCAACAGGATGATCACCGACATCGCGAGCACCAGCCAGTGCAGATGTATGCCGAGGATGTGCTGCCAGATGAGCACGGAGAGCCCGAAGGCCGCTCCGAGTGACAGCGCCACCGTTCCCACGATGACCAACGCCGCAATCAAGCTTCGGGTCATCAGCAGCATGATGATGAAAATCAAGCACAGTGCCGCCACGCCCGCGATGAGCAGATCGTAGGCGGAGCCATCGCGCATGTCCTTGAATGTTGCCGCGGTCCCGGCCAGGTAGATCTTGGCGCTTTCCAGTGGAGTGACCTTCAGCGCCTCTTCAGCGGCTCGGACTATGGCGTCGGCCCGAGCGATGCCTTCCGGCGTCGCGGGATCCCCACGGTGGGAAATGATGAACCGAACCGATTTTCCGTCTGGCGAGAAGAATAGATCCATGGCACGTCTGAAGTCTTCGTTCTGCAAAACTTCGGGCGGCAGATAGAAAGTGTCATCATTTCGGGCGGCGTCGAAGGCTTGGCCCATGGCGGTGGCGTTCGCGCTCATCTCCTCCATGAGGTCGAAAGTGCCCATCATGGTGCTGTGCATCGTCAGCGTCATCGCGCGCATCGACCGCATGGACGCGATCATCGGTGGGAACTGCCTGATCAGCTGCGGCATCAGAGCATCAAGCCGGCCGGTTTCGTCCACCATGTCGTGGACCTGGTCGACGACCGCATCCACCGAGTCGAGCGCATCGAACACTGACCGGAACGACCAACAGAACGGTATGTCGAAGCAATGCGGCTCCCAATAGAAGTAATTGCGAACCGGTCGCCAAAAGTCATCGAAATCCGCGATATGGTCGCGCAGCTCCTTGATGTCCGATTCCAGCTGACGCATGATCTGCGTCATCTCGTGGGTGTTGGTCACCATTTTTTGCGTCACGGCCAGCATGCGATTCATCAGATTGATCAGCGTCGTTATATCGTCCGCCTGCTTGAGTAGATCGCCCATCTGGTTACGTTGGAAAGGCAACAATTGCTTCTGGTTGGCGTTCTGCAGACTGAGCAGGAACGGTATTGATGTCCGGTTGATCGGGTTGCCCTCTGGTCTCGTTATGCCTTGGACCCGCGAAATGCCGGGCACCGCGAAGACCGCTTTCGCCAATTTGTTCAAAATCAGCAGGTCGGCCGGATCACGCATGTCGTGGTCTGCCTCGACCAGCAAGAGGTCCGGTGTCATGCGGGACTGGGAAAAGTGCCGTTCGGCCGCCGCATACCCCAGATTCGCCGGAATGTCCGCAGGTACGTACAACCGGTCGTTGTAACTGGTGCGGTACGCCGGCAGGGCCAGCAATCCGATCAGCGCGATCACACAGGCGGTGATCAGGATGGGTGCGGGCCAGCGGACAATTGCTGTTCCCAACCGGCGCCAGCGACGGACGATGATCCTGCGCTTGGGTTCGAACAACCCGACCCGGCCGCCCACGGCGAGCACCGCGGGGATCAGCGTGAGCGCCACCACGACCGCGACCACCATTGCCACTGCGGTGGGAATACCCATGGTGTGGAAGTACGGCAGCCGGGCGAAGCTCAGACAGAAAATCGCCCCGGCGATGGTCATCCCGGAACCCAGAACCACCTTGGCCACGCTTCGGTATGTGGTGTAAAAGGCGGCTTCCCGGTCTTCCCCGGCCTGCCGCGCCTCCTGATAGCGCCCGAGGAAGAAGATGCCGTAGTCGGTCCCCACCGCGATGCCAAGCGATACCAGCAGGTTGACAGCGAACGTCGAGAGCCCGATGACCCCGTGGTCGGCCAGCAGTGCCACCACTCCGCGAGCCACTTGTACCTGTATGCCGACCATGACCAGCAGCAGCACCGCCGTCACGATCGACCGGTAGACGAGCAGCAGCATGGTCAGGATCACCACCAGCGTGACGATCGTGATCTTGATGATCGATTTGTCACCCGCGTGGTTCATGTCCGACACCAACGGAGCGGGGCCGGTGACGTAGGTCGTGATTCCCTCCGGTGGCGGTGTCCGCGCGACGATGTCGCGCACCGCTGCCACGGATTCGTTCGCGAGCGACTCGCCTTGGTTGCCGGCCAGATTCAGCTGGACGTATACCGCCCTGTTGTCGGCACTCTGCACGGCGGTGGCGGTCAGCGGATCACCCCAGTAATCCTGGATGTGCTGCACGTGCCGGGTGTCAGCCTTCAGCTGCCGAATCAGTTCGTCGTAGTAGCGGTGTGATTGCTCGTCGAGAGGCTGCTGCCCCTCGAGGACGATCATCGCCACACTGTCGGAATCGGATTCGCCGAAGCTCGTCCCCATGCGTTGCATCGCCTGGAACGACGGAGCGTCTTTGGGGACCAGTGACACCGAGTACTGCCGTCCGACCCTTTCGAGCGAAGGTACGGCAAACGTCAGGATCGCGACGATCAGCAGCCAGGCCACGATGATCAGCGCCGCAAACCGATGGATCGTCCGCGCGACGCGCGATCGCGGCGGCCCGGTGATCATCGGCTGGTCGGTCATGCGGCCTCCAGCGCGGGAGACATCGTCATCAAGATCCGCGTTCTTCGGGCTTCAACAGCAGGGAACGCACCAACGGCCGCGGTCCGGTGGAACGCAGCAATGCACTGGCGGGACGCGGGCGCACTCGCAGTGGCCACCAGAACCACCGGCCCAGCAGGGCGGCGATCGACGGGGTCATGAACGCGCGCACGATCAAGGTGTCGAAGAGCAGACCGATACCGATGGTCGATCCCACCTGACCGATGGTCCGGACGTCGCTGGCCAGCATCGCCAACATCGTGGAGGCGAACACCAAACCCGCGGCGGTCACCACCTTTCCGCTGCCGCCCATGGCGCGGATGATCCCGGTGTTGATTCCGGCGGCGATTTCCTCTTTCATTCGCGACACCAGCAGCAGGTTGTAGTCCGAGCCGACCGCCAGAAGAATGATCAGTGCGATGGCGAGCACGATCCAGTTCAACTGGATTCCGAGGATGTGCTGCCAGATCAGCACCGACAGACCGAATGCCGCACCCAGCGAGAGTGCCACCGTCCCGACTATGACCAACGAGGCCACGAGGCTTCGGATCATGATCAGCATGATGACGAAGATCAGGCACAGCGCGGCGATACCGGCGATCAGCAGATCGTAGGTGGAGCCGTCCACTTGATCTTTTGCCATCGCCGCGGTGCCCGTCAGATAGATCCTGGCGTTTTCCAGCGGAGTTCCCTTGAGCGCCTCCTCCGCCGCGGTCTTGATCGGATTGACCCGTGCGATGCCTTCAGGTGTGGCTGGATCACCTCGCTGGGAAATCAACAGGCGCACCGACTTTCCGTCCGGTGACAGGAAGACATTCATCACCCGCTTGAAGTCGGCGTTCTTGAAGACTTCCGGAGGCAGGTAGAAGGAGTCGTCGTTCTGTGCGGCGTCAAACGCCCGGCCCATGGCCGTGGCGTTGTCGCTCATCTCCTCCATCTGGGAGAAGATCCCCGACATGGTGGTGTGCATCCCCAACAACACGCTGCGGGTGCTCTGCATCGTCGCAATCATCGCCGGGAACTGGGCCATCATCTGGGGCATCAACAAGTTCAGCTGATCGAGGTTTCCGAGCAGCTGGTGCATCGTCACGGTGACCTTGTCCACCCCGTCCAACGCTTCGAACAGAGACTTGATGGACCAGCAGATCGGAATGTTGTAGCAATGCGGTTCCCAGTACAGATAGTTGCGGACCGGCCGCCAGAAGTCATCGAAGTCCGCCATGTGATCTCGGAGCTCGTTCGTGGTGGCTTCCAACTCATGGGTCTTGCCGACCAAGCTGTTGGTGGTCGCCGCGAGCTGTTGCATGAGGCCGTACATGCGCTGCATCACGCCAACCGTCTTCGTGATCTCGTCGGCCTGGGTGACCAGGTCATTCATCCGAGCCTTCTGGAACGGCAGCAGCTGAAGCTGACCGGCGTTGGAGGAGCTGATGAGAAACGGGATCGTGGTGTGTTTGAGAGGAATACCTTCCGGACGGGTGACCGCCTGGACTCGGGATACGCCGGGAACGGCCAGAACCCCTTTGACCAATTTGTTCAGTATCAAGAAGTCCGCGGGATTGCGGAGGTCGTGGTCGGCTTCGACCAACAGTATGTCGGGCGCCATCATCAGCGACTGCGGGAAATGCCTTGCCGCAGCCTCATACCCGGCATTGGCCGGAATGTCTTTGGGTAGGTACTTCTGATCGTTGTAGCCAGGTTGGTACGCCGGGAGCGCCAGCAGTCCGATGAGTGAAACCGCGCAAGTGGCAACGAGAATGGGCGCAGGCCATCGCACGATCGCCGTGCCCAATCGACGCCACCGCCGGGCGATGATATTGCGCCTCGGTTCGAACAGCCCAATTCTGCTGCCTACGGCGAGTACGGCCGGAATCAGCGTCAGCGCAACGCAAACCGCGACGATCATGCCGAGAGCACAGGGAATACCGAGGGTTCGGAAGTAGGGTAGCCGGGTGAAGCTCAGACAGAACACCGCACCGGCGATGGTCAGTCCTGAGGCCAGCACTACCTTGGCGACGCTGCGGTAGGTCGTGTAGAAGGCCGTCTCCCGATCCTCGCCGGCCTGTCGCGCTTCCTGGTAACGGCCGACATAAAAGATGCCGTAGTCGGTTCCGGCCGCAATCCCAAGTGTCACAAGAAGGTTGACGGCATAGGTGGACAATCCTAGGAGCCCGTGATCGCCGAGTAGCGCGATCACCCCTCGAGCGACCTGCAATTGCATCCCGACCAGCAGCAGCAGGATCACAGCGGTGAAAATCGACCGGAAGAAGAACAGCAGCATGGCCAGGATCACGCTGAGACTCAGCCCGGTGACCAACAGCACTGTCCGGTTTCCACTCTCGCTCAGGTCCGCCACGATCGCCGCGGGTCCGGTCACATAGGCTTGGACTCCCGGCGGGGCCGGAGTGCGATTCACGATGTCCCGGACCGCTTGCAGCGACTCGTCGGACAGCGGCTGGCCAAGGTCGCCCGACAGGCTCATCTGGACGTATACCGCTTTGTTGTCGGCACTCTGCGCGGCCCCGGCAGTGAGCGGGTCGCCCCAGAAATCCTGGACATGCTGGATATGGGCGGTGTCCGCCTTGAGTTGACGAATCAGCTCGTTGTAGTACCGGTGAGTCTCATCGCCGAGGGGCTGCTGACCTTCGATCACGATCATCGCCACACTGTTCGACTTCGACTCGCCGAAACTGTTGCCCATACGTCGTACCGCCTCGAACGACGGCGCGTCGGTGGGGATGAAGGAGACGGAGTGCTCCTTCTCGACCTGTTCGAGGGGCGGAACGAACGCGCCGAGGACGTAGGCGATCACCAGCCACAGCAGGATGATCGGCACTGCCAGCGAACGGATCACCCGCGCCACCCGCGGTGGCCGGGTCGAGAGCGGCCGGCTCGTCATGCGGCCTTCAGAAGACAGTAGGTGAACGCTTTCTCGCCCTCGCCTACGCGCTCGGCCTTGACTTTGTTGTCCACGGTGATGCGGCATCCGATGCGGTCGGTATCGCCCTGCGCGATGACGTTGACCATCGCCGTCGCCTCGGTCATCGGGAACTTCAATGACCAAGGCAAGCTTGCGTTTTCAACAAACTGCGGCTCGGCGTCGACGTCGAAGTAGCTGATGTTAGCCACTGTGCCGGGCGGGCCGAAAACCTCGTAGACCAGCTGTTTGGGGTCGTAAGGCTTGCGCTCTTCGAGCTCGGTGTCGGCGTATGCGGGGCGAGTTTGGGATCCGAAAACTCCATGCAGCCGCATCACGGTGAACCCTCCCGCGATGAGGACCACCAATATGACCAGCGGAATCCACAGCCGCTTCAGAACCCGCAATTCACGAACCCCCTGAATCCGTGGTGCCGTCCGGATCATCCCCGCCTCGGGAACGGACGATGCACGTAGCCCACCACGCCCCAGATGCCGACGCCCCCACTGCGGTTGGCCGTCGCGGCCAGCCATCATAGGGAGCTACAGCAAACATAGAGCAGCTCGTGCGGGATGGTCCGAACATGTCGAGTACAGCATGCGAAAGACCTCCATATCGGCCCATTCCCAAGGTGATACGGGATCGTAATGCATTGGGCAGAGCCATGACGCGGAACGGAATTTACCGTTGCTAAAGGCCCTTCGACACGAGATAACGGCTGCATGGTGGCTGCCGAATGCGTAGACAATCCCTACCTCAAGCACGGTCGCAGGTCTTTTGGAAGAAGTCGATGATGGCTGCGTTCACCGCACCAGGCCGTTCTAGAAATCCGAGATGGCCGGCGTCGGATATCTCCAGGTATCGCCCTTTTGGCAAAGCGTCGGCGACTTCGGCGCCGAGGTACGGCGGCATCACCAAATCGTCAGCGAAACCAATCACCAGCACCTCAGCGGTGATCCTCCGGTACGCGGGGCGTCGATCTAGCTGTGGGGCGACCCCATACTGAGCACGGATACCCGGAGTCACCTTGGTCGGCCACCTGGTGAACATGTCGATCCAGTCCCGCACCGCGTTCTCGTCGTTGAGCGTCTTGGGTGAAAAGCTCTCGATCAGACGGAGTTTCGCTTCGTAAGTGGGAGGAAGCTGCACACCGGAATCAGCGAGGTCTCGTTCGGCGGTCCGGAAGAACTCCCGGGTCCTATCGTGGCGGCCCCGGGTAGCCATCAGCACTGCCTGGCTCACCAGTTCAGGGCGACACAGCATGAGTTCCTGTGCGATATACGAACCCATGGAGACGGCTACCAACCGTACCGGCGCCAGTTCGAGTTGCTCGATCAACGCCGCGGTATCGGCCACCATCGTGGCCGCGGTGAAGCCGTGAGCTTCCGACGTCGCGCCGACACCGCGATTGTCGAAGGTGATGACGCGATATCCGGCTGAGCGAAATGCTGGAACCTGATAGAGGTCCCAGGTGCGTCCCAGCCCGCCCTGTCCCGCTATGAACAGAACGGGTTCACCGTCTCCCCGGTCCTCATACGCAAGGTTCACGCGCCTACCGCCCGCCGACGCCTACGCGTCCAGGCGGGCGAACTCGCCCTGTCGGTATTGCGCAACGCACTCGGCACGGCGGACCTTTCCGCTCGTTGTTATCGGAATCGACCCGGGGGAGACGAGAACCAGATCCGCGACGCCAAGGCTGTGGGTATTGAAGATCGCAGAGGTAACTTCGCGTTTGACAGCCGAAAGCTGTTCTCCGATGCCATCGGAAGGATCTGCCCGCTTCCGCACCTCGATGATGACGACGAGTTTCTCGGTATGGCCGTCGGGCACTGCGATCGCCGCACACCGGCTTCGGCTGATCTCCTGAATCGTCGCCTCGATGTCATCGGGAGAGTGGTTGCGCCCGTATACGATCAGCAGATCCTTGATACGGCCGATGACGTACAACTCACCCTCGAAGATGAACCCCGAGTCACCGGTGCGCAACCAGGGGCCGCCGGGGGTGCCGGCCGACGGCGCTTCCAACCATGCACCGAAGGTCGCCTCGGTCTCGTTCGGACGCTGCCAGTATCCGGCCGAGACATTGTCACCGTGCACCCAGATCTCGCCCACAGTCCCGGCCGGGCACTCGGTTCGCGTCTCCGTATCCACAATCCGGATCGCTGGTGCCACCGGGACGCCGTAGCTGACCAGGGGCGTGCCGGCTCCGTCAGTGCAGCGCTGCGCCGTGCCGGCGGACAACGCATCGGACTCGAATCGCATTATCGCCGGCGGTTCACCGGATTCGCGGGTGGCCACATAGACCGTGGCCTCGGCCAGCCCGTAGGACGGGCGGATCACCGTCGACCCCAGGTTGAACCTGCCGAAGTGCCGGGTGAACCGCTCGAGAGTGGCCGGATGGACCCGCTCGCTTCCCGTGATGATGACAAGAACATCGGAGAGGTCCAGGCCGGCCATATCGCCGTCGGAGGTCTTGCGGACCACCAGCTCGAACGCGAAATTCGGTGCTGCCGTGTAGGTTCGGCCGTTGGTCGCCAACTGCTGGATCCAGCGGGCCGGCCGTTGCAGGAAGGCGACCGGGCTCATCACCACGGCGGGGACCCCGGCCAGCACCGGGGCGCAGACGCCCAGATACAACCCCATGTCGTGGTAGAACGGCAGCCAGGACACGATCGTGGAGCCTTCTGGGACGACGTTCCCAAAATCCGCGAAATAGCCGGACATCAACTGTTCGAAGTTTGCCAGCAGGTTCCGGTGCGACATCATCACGCCGGCAGGCTGACGAGTCGAACCCGAGGTGTACTGCAAATATGCTGTTTCCGTGAGGCTTTCGGGCTGAGCGTGCGTTCGGCCCGGGGCATCGAGGCTCAAGTTGTCGACCTCGACGATCGACGGCGGCGCCTGGCCGGGCTGAATGTTGGCGTAGTGCGCATCGACGTAGTCGGCCACGGCGCCGGCGACCGCCGATGTGGTTAGAACGACCGTCGGCGACGCGTCCTGCAACACCGAACTGACGCGTTCATCGCTGACGCCGCCGAGCGGGACAGCCAACGGGACAGCGATCCGTCCGGCCTGCATCGCACCGAAGAACGCGACGATGTAGTCGAGCCCTTGTGGAGCCAGCACCAGCGCACGATCCCCCGGCGAACCGACGCCCCGGAGTTCGCGCGCGAGAATTCCCGTCCGCCGGTGCAGCTGCGAATAGGTCAAACTCTCGGGGACTCCATCCCAGTTCGTTTCATAATCAACAAACGTCACTGCCGTGTCGTCACCTTGGAGCGCGGCACGTTCGGACAGCAACGTCAAAATGGACGTCTCACCCACGGCCACAGGGTAACGCCATCACTGCATTCATATATCCAAATATCAGCAAACCTTGCCTACTCGAATCCGAGATAACAATCGGGTCATTCATTCGAGCAATCCCCGCTTCGCCCCCACGGTTGACGCAGCGGCGACACCGTATCTGATCTTGTATGTAGCCGAAGTGACGAGCGTAGATGTCCGAAGTATTTGAAACCGGAGATATCTCCGCTGCGGATTGACCGGAATCTGAGACAAGGCCTTACAGCGAACTTACCGTTATTGGTTGTGACCGCCCGATTCGGGCGCTGGGCACCAAAGCCGTGTGACTACACAGCGGCGATTTTGCGCCGCTCAGCGCGCAAATTCAGGGCATCGAGCCTGACAGCGGTCGACCGCGGAAAGGCCTGTGGGAGGAGGGCAATTGACCGCATCCGAAACCGTGCGCGAAGAATGTTCAGCCCCGAATTCCGGCGGTCCGGGCAAGGCGGAGCGCGCGCTGCCCGTGACCCCGGTCGCCGTGATCGGCATGTCCTGCCGACTCCCCGGCGGCATCGATTCGCCTGAGCGATTGTGGGAATCCCTGCTACGCGGCGATGACCTGGTCACCGAGGTTCCGCCGGACCGCTGGGACGCCGACGAGTACTACGACCCAGAACCGGGGGTGCCGGGCCGGTCGGTCTCAAAATGGGGCGCGTTTCTCGACGATGTCGCCGGCTTCGATGCCGAGTTCTTCGGAATCAACGAACGCGAGAGTGCGGCACTTGACCCGCAGCATCGATTACTGCTGGAGACTTCCTGGGAAGCCATGGAGCACGCCGGCCTCACCCGCGAGGCCTTGGCGGATTCGCTTACCGGGGTATTCGTCGGTCTGACCCACGCCGACTACCAAATGCTCGCCGCCGATGCCCAGGCGTTGGAGGCGGCATACGGGTTCAGCGGCAACAACTTCAGCCTGGCCTCGGGGCGGATCGCTTACGCCCTCGGCGTTCACGGTCCCGCGCTCACCGTAGACACCGCCTGCTCGTCGGGTCTGACCGCGGTGCACCTGGCCTGCCGCAGCCTGCACGAAGGAGAGAGCGATCTCGCGCTGGCCGGGGGTGCCACCTTGGCCCTCGACCCGCGCAAGTTCGCATCGGGTTCCGCAGAGGGAATGCTGTCGGCGACCGGGCGCTGCCATGCCTTTGACGTCGCGGCCGACGGCTTCGTCGGCGGGGAGGGGTGCGCCGTCGTGTTGCTGAAGCGACTGCAGGATGCCCTGAGGGACGGCGACCGGATCCTGGCGGTGATTCGCGGTACTGCCGCCAACCAGGACGGCCACACCGTCAACATCGCGACGCCCTCCGATGCGGCCCAGACTGCGGTTTACCGCGCGGCTCTGAGTGCGGCGGGGGTCGACCCTTCGACGGTCGGCATGGTGGAGGCGCACGGTACCGGGACACCCGTCGGGGACCCGATCGAATATGCCAGTCTGGCAAGGGTTTACGGAGTCGACGGCCCTTGTGCGCTCGCATCGGTGAAGACCAATATGGGTCATGCTCAGGCGGCTTCTGGAGCCATAGGACTGATGAAGGCGGTCCTCGCGGTCCAGCACGGCCTGGTTCCGCAGAACCTTCATTTCCACCGCCTGCCTGAACGGCTAGCCGAGATCGAGACGAAATTGTTCGTCCCCCAGTCGACTACGCCGTGGTGCACCAACGGTCATCATCCCCGCAGGGCGGCAGTGTCCTCGTACGGGCTGTCGGGGACGAACGTGCACGCCATCTTGGAGCAAGCACCCCGACAATTGGTGTCCGACGCCGCGGCAGCGGAAGCATCGCCCGCGTCGGAAACAACGATGATCTTCCCGATTTCATCGACCTCGTCAGACGAGCTACGACGTACGGCGGGCCGGCTGGCCGAATGGGTCGAAGCACACGACGACGTCGCCCTGACGGATCTGGCCTACACCCTTTCCCGTCGACGGGTACATCGCCCGGTGCGAACCGCGGTCAGCGCAAGCACGCGGTCGGAACTGCTCGCAGCACTGCGTGAGATCGCGAACGGCGAAACCCCCTATCAAGCCGCCGTGGGCCGTGACGACCGCGGCCCGGTCTGGGTGTTCTCCGGCCAAGGTTCCCAATGGGCAGGTATGGGCGCCCAGCTGCTGGCGACTGAGCCGATGTTCGCCGCTACCGTGGCCGAGGCGGAGCCGATCATCGCCGCCGAATCCGGATTCTCGGTAACCGAGGCGATGTCGGCGCCTGAGGTGGTAACGGGTCAGGACCGGCTGCAGCCGACATTGTTCACCATGCAGGTCGCGATGGCCGCGGCCATGACAGCGCACGGCGTTCGGCCCGGTGCGGTCATCGGCCACTCCCTGGGTGAGGGCGCGGCGGCGGTCGTGGCGGGTGCCCTGTCGCTGGAGGATGGGCTGCGCCTGATCTGTCGCCGGTCTCGGCTGATGTCCCGAATCTCCGGCAAAGGCGCCACAGCGGCCGTGGAATTACCTGCCAAGCAGATACTTTCGGAGTTGACCGGCCGCGGCATCGCCGACGTCGTGGTGGCTGTCGTGGCATCGCCACAGTCGACCGTCATCGCGGGCGCCACCCAGACAGTCCGCGATCTCGTCGCGGACTGGGAACAACGTGGGGTGATGGCACGCGAGATCCCGGTCGACGTGGCTTTCCATTCGCCCCAGGTGGAGCCGATCGTCGGCGAACTCGCCGACGCGCTCGCCGACCTCGAACCCATGACTCCGGAGATCCCGTTCTACTCGGCAACCCTGTTCGACCCGCGAGAGCAGCCCGTGTGCGATGCCGATTACTGGGTGACGAACATGCGCCGGATGGTCCGCTTCGCGGCCGCCGTACAGGCCGCGTTGGAGGACGGCTACCGCGTTTTCGCCGAACTCTCACCCCATCCGTTGCTGACGCGGGCCCTGGAACAGACCGCCTCGGGCCGCGAGACGCCGATGGCTGCACTGGCGGCCATGCGTCGTCAGCAACCGCTGCCGCATGGGTTGCGCCAGCTGTTGATCGACGTCCACAGCGCAGGGGCTTCGATCGATTTCTCGGTGCTCTGTCCGGCCGGCGAACTGGTGGAGGCGCCGCTGCCGACGTGGACCCACCGGCGACTGTGGCTGGCCGGGAGTGGCCAGGAAACGCCCACCCACGGTGGTTGCACCATCGCCGTACACCCGCTGTTGGGGGCCAGTGTTCGGTTGCACGAGGAACCTGAGCGCTACGTGTGGCAGGCCGACATCGGTACAGCCGCCCAGCCCTGGTTGGCCGATCATCAGATCCGAGGTGTCGCGGTAGCACCTGGTGCGGCTTACTGCGAGATGGCGCTGGCTGCGGCGCGGGCTGTGTACGGCGATTCCGGCGAAGTCCGCGACATTCGCTTCGAGCAGGCGCTGCTTGTCGACGACCACACCGTGGTGAGCTCTTCAGCCTCGATGTCGGCTCCTGGCACCGCCTCCTTCACGGTGCAAACCGACGAGGATGGCCAGCAGACGCGGCGCGCTGCCGCGGTCCTACACGCCGAGGCAGACGGACAGCAGCCTCCTGCCTACGACGTGACGGCAGTCCTGGCCTCCCATCCCGGCGAAGAAGACGGCGCAGAAGTGCGCAATCGAGTCGGCCAGCACGGTATCGAGTACGGCCAGGCGTTCACCGGTCTGATGACGGTTCGTACCGGTGAGCCACCAGCGCGCACTGTGCTCGCTGAAGTCGCGCTGCCGAGGTCGATCCGCTCGCAACAGGATGCCTATGGCGTGCACCCGGCACTTCTGGACGCCTGTTTCCAATCGGTCGAGGCTCATCCTGACGTCCGGGCGCTCGGCGGCGACGCGCTGGGATTGCCGCTCGGCGTCCGGCGGCTGCGTATCTTCGAGTCAGCTCGCAACGCTCACTACTGTTACACCCGGTTGATCAAAGCCGATGCGACCGGCATCGAGGCAGACATCGACGTACTCGATGAGGCCGGTAACGTCCTGCTGAGCGTGGAGGGGTTGCGGCTGGGCGCCGCTGCCTCCCAAAGCGGGCACGACGACCAGCTGCTCAGCGAGAGATTGTTGACCGTCGAATGGCGACAACGAGATCTACCCGAGGTGGAGTACGCCGACGCCGGATCATGGTTGCTGATCGGTGAATCAGACGGCGCCGACGGGGTAGCCGAGCAATTGTGCGGGCTGTTGACGGCCCGCGGCGCCCAGTGCACGAGCATGAGTTGGCCAGACCAGGAGGACGACTCGGGGACCTGCGAGCAACTCGCAAACCATCTGCGCACCGGCCGATTCACCGGCGTGGTGATCCTCATGTCCCCGAACAACGGTGACCACGCCGAGCAGTCGCCCCTGCTGGGTCGCGAGTACGTGCGTCACATGGTGCACATCACCCGCGAATTGCCGGAAATAAACGGAGAATTGCCACGCCTGTATGTCGTGACTCGCAACGCCCAGACAGTAGTCGCCGGTGATGTCGCGAATCTGGACCAGGCCGAATTGCGGGGATTGTTCCGGGTCATCGGCACCGAGCATCCCCACCTGGCCGCCACTCAGATCGATCTGGACGCCGCCACCGATACCGAGCAGGTGGCACGGCAACTGTTGAGCGCATCCGAGGAGGACGAAACCGCGTGGCGCAATGGCCGGTGGTACACCGCACGACTATGCCTGGCCCCATTGCGGCCGGAGGAGCGACAGACCACAGTCGCCCACCTCGATCGCGACCGAATGCGGCTGCAGATCCGCACGCCGGGCGATCTGGATTCGATGGAGCTCGTTGCATGCGAACATGTTCCGCCAGGACCAGGGCAGATCGAGGTCGCGGTAACGGCATCTAGCATCAACTTTGCCGACGTTCTCGTCGCGTTCGGCCGTTACCCCGCCTTCGACGGACGACTGCCTGCGCTCGGCATCGACTTCGCCGGGGTGGTGACCGCGGTCGGACCCGGCGTGACAGATCATCGCGTGGGTGACCATGTGGGAGGCCTGTGTGCCGAAGGCTGTTGGGCGACGTTCGTCACGTGCGATGCGCGATTGGCGGTGCCCCTGCCCGGAGGCCTGACCGACCACGAAGCGGCCGCCCTGACCATCGCCACCGCGACCGCTTACTACGGGCTGAACGACATGGCGCGAATCAAAGCTGGGGACAAGGTGCTGATCCACTCGGCGACGGGCGGCGTAGGCCAGGCGGCGATGGCGATCGCACAAGCTGCCGGAGCCGAGATCTTCGCGACCGCCGGCAGTGAACAGCGTCGCCAGTTGTTGCGCGACATGGGTGTTGAGCATGTATATGACTCACGCTCTGTGGAGTTCGCCGATCAGATACGCGAAGACACCCAGGGTTACGGCGTGGACATCGTGCTGAATTCGGTGACCGGCGCAGCTCAGCGTGCAGGTCTGGAACTACTGGCATTCGGCGGCCGTTTCGTGGAGATCGGCAAGCGCGACATCTATGGCGACACCCGGTTGGGGCTTTTCCCCTTCCGCCGCAACCTCTCGTTCTATGCCGTCGATCTGGCGTTGATGTCCGTCAGCCATCCCGACCGGCTCCGCGAGCTACTCGAAACGGTGTATTTGCTCACCGCCGAGGGCGATCTGCCGATGCCTGAATACACCCGATATCCATTGGCCGACGCTGCCAACGCGATTCGGATGATCAGCGGTGCACAGCACACCGGCAAGCTCGTGCTCGACATCCCGCACACCGGCTCCAGTCGGCTGGTCGTTCCGCCCTCCGCGGTGCGGGTGTTCCGCACCGATGGCGCCTACATCGTGACCGGCGGGCTCGGAGGACTCGGATTGTTCCTGGCCGAGAGAATGGCAGCCGGTGGGTGTGGCCGTATCGTGCTGTCTTCACGCTCACAGCCCACTGCCGCGGCATCGGACGTCCTCGAGCGGATCCGGGCCACCGGTGTCGACGTCCGCGTCGAATGCGGCGACATTGCCGAGGCCGTTACCGCTGAGAAGTTGGTGGCCGTCGCAACCGCCGGCGGCCTGCCGCTGCGCGGCGTATTGCACGCGGCCGGGGTGATCGAAGACGCGGCTTTGACCAACATTACCGACGATCTGATCGAACGCGATTGGGCTCCAAAGGTTTACGGTGCATGGAATCTACACAACGCCACCGCAGACCAGCCTCTGGACTGGTTCTGCTCGTTCTCGTCCGCGGCGGCTCTGGTCGGTTCACCGGGACAGGGTGCATACGCCGCGGCCAACAGTTGGCTCGACGCGTTCAGCCTGTGGCGGCGAGCCCTGGGCTTGCCTGCCACCTCGATCGCCTGGGGACCTTGGGGGCAGATCGGCCGAGGCACCGCTCTGGCGGAGAGCACGGGAATGGCCATTGCGCCCGATGAAGGCCTGTACGCGTTCGAAGCGTTGCTGCGGCACGATCGTGCCTACACCGGATACGCACCGATCGCCGGGGCGCAGTGGTTGTCCGTGTTCGCCGAACGCAGCCCCTTCGCCGAGGCATTCCGGTCAACCGGCCATGGTGCGACGGGCACGAGCAAGTTGCGGGCGGAGCTGGGCGAGCTGCCTCGGGAAGAGTGGGCCGCCAAGATCAGGCATGTGATCTCGGACCAGGTCAGCGTGATCCTGCGCCGAAGTGTCGATCCCGACCGCTCTTTGTCCGAGTACGGCATGGACTCTCTGGGTGCGCTCGAGCTGCGCACCCGCATAGAGAGCGAAACAGGAATTCGCATCTCGGCCACCGGAATCACCACAATTCACGGGCTGGCCGAGTTGTTGTGCGAAAAACTCACCCCGGTCGAGGCGGCATGATGACTGGCGCCCAGAGCTTTGTGGGCATGCCGAGGGCCGGGCCGGACGCGTCGTGGTTGTCGCGGCGACTGCAGACCGATCGCTTGGAATATCTCGATCGCAGCGACGTGGATGATCTGAAACAAAAGGTTGTGCGCGCGATCGATCGGGGCGGGAACCGACGGCGCTTCGGCACATACGAGAAGTACGCGCGAATGGCACTTGCCGAAGTCATCGAAACCCCAGCGCCGAGAATCCTCGAGCTCGGCTGCGGCCTCGGCGGTTTATCCCGTAAGTTGCTGGAGCTCCATCCCAGCGCCGAGGTGACCATAACCGATGTCGATCCATCATTCGTGTCCGAAATCTCGGCCAGTGACCTGGGTCGCCACCCCAGGGCTACCGTCCGCGAAATGGATGCCACTGCCATCGATGCACCGGACGGTTCTTTCGACCTCGCGGTGTTCGCATTGTCGTTGCATCACTTGCCGCCCGAATCGGCCGCCCGGGTCTTCGCAGAAGGCACGAGAGCAGCCGAGAAGTTGATCATCATCGACGTCCACCGCCCGTCAGCGCCGCTGCATCTGGCGATGCTGGCCGCGACCATGCCGTTCATCCGGATCGCGGTGATACACGACGCGGTGATCAGCGGCCTGCGCGCCTACAGCACGTCGGCGCTGCAGGCGCTGGCTCAGCATGCCGACCCGGCGATCAACCTGGAGTTCCGACACCGCCGAATCGGTCCGACAGTGCTCATGGCACGCCGTGGACAGCAAACAGACTCTCCGCCACGCGGAGGGCGCATCGACTGAGCGAAAACGTTGCGCGACGAGTGGCCGGACACTGGTCGTCATACCTGCGGCAGATCGATACTCCGGTGATCTCGGAATGCGCCGGGAAGATGCCGGAACATGTTGCTATACAGTGGTTTTTCCGATCATTCGGCCACGACCGAACGGCCGAGGAGGCAGCCGGACACCCCACGGGAGCAGCGGCGGGCACTGGCTGACAGGGCCCCTCCGACGCTCGGCGGAAAACCGGCGAAAGAATTTCCCGAGAACCCGAACAGCAAATAGCCTAGGCGGTAGCATTCCGAACATGTGGGGGTCGTTGGCCGCTCTGGCACTCTTGACGACGATCAACCCTGTGCGCCTCGGCCTCATTCTTCTGGTCTTGTCTCGGCCTCGGCCGATGAAGAACCTGCTCGCATATTGGACCGGAGCCCTCGCGGTGGGGATGGCCACCCTGCTCATTCCGCTGATCATCCTGCACACCGCCCCCTCGTCCGCCTCGTTCGCCGACAAGTTCGCCGACCCGACATCGAGCCCGGCCGCCCAGCGCAGCACTATCGGCACGGGAGCCGCCCTGCTGTTGATCGCCGTCGCGATCGGTGTTCACGCCCTGGTGCGATCGCGCGCTACGGAACACAGCGCAGTCCGGGCAACCACCGGACCGGACGGCGATACCAAAACCTCGACGATGCTGATGGATTCGTCGGTGCCGCTGGCGCTCAGGCGCTTTCTGCATCCGGACTCCGAGGACGACGCCGAGAACAAATCGAAGGTTCGGCGCTTGGCCGCCAAGGCCCGTTCGGCATGGCGGGACGGATCGCCGTGGATCTCGTTCTTCATCGGCGTCTGGTTCCTTCCTCCATTGGACGGAGTTTTCTTCGCCCTCGGTATCGTCATCGCCTCGGGCGCATCCACGGGGGTGCAAGTCGTAGCCCTGGTCGCGTTCGTTATCGGCGTGTTGACCGTCGAGGAGACCATCCTGGTCAGCAACCTGTTCGCGCCGCAGCGCACGCAGGCGGTCCTGCGCACGGTCCACGACTGGGCGCACGTGCACCGGCGCAAATTCGTGGCGGCCATCTTGATAGTCGTCGGACTTTCACTGGTGGCCCGCGGCCTGGGTGGCCTCTGACCAGATTCGGCTACCGCCCGATCACCCGCTCGGTATCATCTTCGCGGCAAAAGTTACGAACGTTGTTTCCTGGAGCGGGCCCACATGTGCGCACACGTCGAGCGGTTGGAATTCCAAGCGGAGGCACGCCAGCTGCTGGAGCTGCTGGTTCATTCGGTGTATTCCCACAAAGACTCGTTTCTGCGGGAATTGATCTCGAACGCTTCTGACGCGCTGGACAAGTTGCGACTAGAAACGATGCGCAACAAGGACCTGAATGCGGATGCTTCCGATCTCCATATCGAGATCGAAGTGGGACACGACCCCCGCACGCTGACCGTGCGCGACAACGGGATCGGGATGACCCACGACGAGGTCGTCGACCTGATCGGCACATTGGCCAAGTCCGGAACCGGCGAGCTGCGCCAGCGGTTGCGCGAGAGCAAGAAGGCCGCCGATTCCGAGGATTTGATCGGCCAGTTCGGCGTGGGCTTCTATTCGACGTTCATGGTGGCCGATGAGGTCGAGCTGCTCACCCGAAAAGCCGGCGAGAGCGGCGCCACCCGGTGGGTGTCGAGCGGTGATGGCACGTACACCATCGAGTCCCTCGAGGATGCACCCCAGGGCACCTCGGTCATCATGCACCTCAAACCAGAGGATCTCGAGGATCAGCTTCCCGACTACACCGCCGAGTGGAAGATCCGAGAGCTCGTCAAGAAATACTCCGACTTCATCGCCTGGCCGATACGGATGCAGGTAGAGCGCCGGATCCCCGCCCCCGAAGAGGGCGGACAAGACACCGTGACCACCGAGACTCAGACTCTCAATTCAGGCAAGGCTCTGTGGGCCCGACCGAAAGACGAAGTGTCCGAGGAGGAATACCGGGAGTTCTACAAGCACATCGCCCACGCCTGGGACGATCCGCTCGAAGTCATCACGATGAAGGGCGAGGGCACCTTCGAATACCAGGCGTTGTTGTTCATCCCCTCCCACGCCCCGTTTGACCTGTTCACCAGGGATGCAAAGACCGGTGTGCAGCTCTATGTCAAGCGCGTCTTCATCATGGGTGACTGCGACGAACTGGTGCCGCGATACCTACGTTTCGTCAAAGGCGTAGTCGACGCCCAAGACATGTCACTCAACGTCTCCCGCGAAATCCTCCAGCAAGATCGGCACATCACGGTCATCCGGCGACGACTGACCAAGAAGGTCCTCTCGACGATCGGTGATCTCCAAACCGGGCGGCCCGAGGACTACCGTACGTTCTGGACCCAGTTCGGCGCAGTCCTCAAGGAGGGCCTGACACATGATGCCGACAACCAGGACGCACTCCTGCGGGTTTCGTCGTTCGCGTCGACCCGCAGCGTGGAGGAACTCACCACTCTGGACAGCTACGTCGAGCGGATGAAGGATGGGCAGACACAGATTTTCTATGCCACCGGCTCCTCGCACGACCAGCTGTTGAAGTCGCCTCACCTTGAGGCGTTCAAAGCCAGAGGCTACGAAGTGCTGTTGCTCACCGACCCGGTTGATGAGGTGTGGGTCAGTGCGGTGCGGGAATTCGACGGTAAGCCACTGCAATCGGTGGCCCAGGGCGAAGTGGACCTCGACCCCGAGGACGAAACCCACAGCGCAGAGCGGGAAGAGCAGCAGCGCGATTTCTCTGATCTGCTCACCTGGTTGCAAGAGACCTTGACCGACCACGTCTCCGAGGTCCGGTTGTCCACCCGCCTGACCGAGTCGCCGGCCTGCCTGATCACGCCGAGTTTCGGCATCACGCCGGCGCTGGCCCGCATGTACCGTGCCTCCGGACAGGATGTTCCGGCCGGCAAACGGATCCTGGAGATCAATGCCGGACATCCACTCATCACTGCCCTGCATCAGGCACACAAGAACCGGGGTGAAGATGCCGGGGCTTCGGCGCAACTCGCCGAGACAGCCGAACTGCTCTATGGGACAGCACTTCTGGCGGAAGGCGGCGAACTCGAAGATCCGGCGACATTCGCGGCACTGCTCGCAGACAGGCTGGCCCGCACGGTGTGACCCGGACGAGTTGCCCTAGGCGTCCTCGAGCGACAGCTTGAGCCGATTGCCATACTGACTCAGCGATACGGCGGTGAACATCTCATAGTGGGTGCAGTCGACCGAATGTGCTGTGATCTTGCCGGTGACGAACGGCCGCCAACTCCGCAGGTGAGATCGGATCGCTGCCCGATTCCGCGTTCGGCGCCATCGAGACCGCATCGTCGTGCCCGTACTGTCGTCAGGCTCGTGGCTCGAAGCGGAGAAGATGATGACGTCGCCGTCGAATACCTCGGGTTCGTGTTCCAGCAGACGTAACTGGTTCGCGTTGAGGCATTTGACCATGAACTCGACCAGCGCCTTGGCCGGCGGCGCGAAGCCCGTCCCACTGTTCTGTTCGGTGAACTTCTCCACCTGCCGGTAGTTGAGCGGCCGCCGATGCGCAGGGGCATCAATGTGGTTGGAGCCCAACATATATTCGAGCACCAACCCTTCGGCCAACGCGTGGTTTTTCGCCACGGTGCGGTAGGCACGGGCCTGCAATCCTCGTGCTTTGTTCACATTGAGAGCGGCATCCATCAGGATGAGACGTTGCACCTGGCAACCGCGGCGCTGGAGCTCGATGGCTACCTCGTGCGCAACGACACCGCCGAAGGACCAACCCAGCAGCCGGTACGGCCCTTCGGGATAGAGAGCCTGAAGTCGGTCGGCGTAGCTCTCGGCCATGCTCCGGATCGACACCGGCTCGGCTTCCTCTGGTTGAAGAACCTGATTGAGACCGATGATGGGTCCGTCCAGGTACTCACCGAGCACGCGATAAGACCAGCTGAGCCCGAAACCGTCATGGATACACCACAACGGGACGCCCGCACCGTCTTTGAGCGTATCTACCGGCACCACTTCCTGTTCGCTGTCGGCACTCCCCACTCGGCGCGCCAGGCTCCGCACCGAGGGTGCGTCGAACATGACGCGGACCGCCAGGTGGGTGCCCAACGACTTGTTGATGGCGGCGACCGCTCGCATCGCCGACAGCGAGTCGCCGCCCAGGTCGAAGAATGAGTCATCGATGCTGACCCGGTCCAACCCGAGCACCTCCGCGTAGACGCCGGCCACGATCTGCTCGGTCGGAGTTCCCGGTGCGCGATAGACGCTCACCTGGTAGTCGGGCGCAGGCAAGGCCCGGCTGTCGAGTTTTCCATTGGGGGTGAGTGGCAGTGCGTCCACGACTACCACCGCCGCCGGAACCAGATAGGTGGGTAACCGCTGCGCCAAATCAGCCCGCAACCGCTCAGGGTCCGTCGTGCCCGGATCCGTTTCGCTGACGTATCCGACCAGTCGCTTGTCCCCCGGCCGGTCCTCACGCGCGATCACCGCAGCCTGATCCACCCCGGCCACGGCAGCCAAGACCGTCTGAATCTCCCCCAACTCGATGCGATACCCACGAATCTTGACCTGCTCATCAGCCCGACCCAGATACTGCAACTGCCCATCAGCACCCCACCGCACCACATCCCCGGTGCGATACATCCGCATCCCGGCCCCACCAAAAGGACAAGCCACAAACCGAGACGCGGTCAGATTTGAACGTCCCAGGTATCCGCAGGCCACACCGCGCCCGGCGACGTACAACTCACCCACCACCCCCACGGGCACCGGACGCAACCACTGATCGAGCACGAACAACGCCGCCGTCGACACGGGCGCACCGATCGGCACCACCCCCGCCCCCGCAACCAACGGCGCAGTCATGGACGCGTACACCGTCGCCTCCGTCGGCCCGTAGGCATTGATCACCACCCGCCCTGGCGCCCAACGCTCAACGACCTCGGCGGGGCACGCTTCACCGCCGAGCAACAGCGCGGCTGAACCCAAGCCTGTGGGCGAAAGCGCCGCAACGGCGGAGGGGGTCTGGGTCAGTACGTTGACTTGTTCGGTGACCACGAGGTCGTGGAAGTCCGGGGGTGAGGCAGTCACGTCTTCAGGGACCACGACCAGCCGGCCACCGGTCAGCAGCGCAGCCCAGATCTCCCACACCGAGAAATCGAAGGCATACGAATGACACTGGGTCCACACCTGTTTCGGCGGCAAGCCGGCCGGCATCGACGCGGCCAGATGAGCCAGGCTGTGGTGGGTGATGGCCACGCCCTTGGGCGTACCCGTGGTGCCCGACGTGTAGATCACATAGGCGATATCGGCGGCCGCGGGCGACGGTACCGCCGTGGCCGGGTAGTCGTCGATCACGGCATCACCGATATCGATCACCGGCACATCGAATCCAGCCAGCCTCTCGCTATGTGCTGCAGTGGTGATCGCTACCGAAGGCCTGGCGTCTCCGATCATGAACTGCACCCGTGCGTCGGGCAGCGCCGGGTCGATCGCCAGGTATGCCGCTCCCGCCTTCAGTACCGCCAGCATCGCGATGATCGCCTCGGCGCTGCGGCTGAACAGCAGCGCCACGCACGAGCCCGCACCGACACCGCGATCGCTCAACAGGCGAGCCAATCGGTTCGAGGCCCCATCCAACTCGCCGTAGGACATCGAGCGACCGGCGACACTCACCGCCGTGGCAGCTGGGGCAGCGGCCGCCTGCTGGGCGAACAACGCCGGTACGGATGTCGAGGGCGCCGAATCGGTCAACGCCGTCCAATTACCGATCCCCTCGATCACGGCTCGCTCGGCCTCGTCGAGCAGATCCACCGACGACACCGAACGGCTCGGATCGGCGATGAGCGCCCGCACCACGCGCTGCAACCGATCGACCAGGATCTGGATGCCGGCCGCATCGAACACATCGGTGCGGAACTCGACCATCCCCCCGATTCCGGCGGGTTCACCGGTCTCACTGACACGTTCCTCGAAAGAAAACGCCAAATCCATTCGGGCGGAATGGGTATCGGCAGACAACGGGCTCACCCGAACGTCGTTCAGCAACGCGACTGCCGCAGACTCACCGCTGTCTTTCACGGCGAAGTTCTGCCACGCGAAAAGGACCTGGATCAGCGGGTGATGGGTGAGGCTACGGCTGGGATTGAGTCGATCTACGAGAACTTCGAAGGGCACGTCCTGATGCTCATAGGCCGCCAGGCTGCGGGCCCGCACTTGCTCCAACAGCGCGGCCACGGTGGGATCACCGGCCAGATCCACCCGCAACACGAGGGTATTGACGAAGAAGCCGACCAGATCGTCCAATGCCGGGTCACGCCGTCCCGCGATCGGGAAACCCACTGCCACATCACTGCTGGCACTCAGCTTCGACAACAGGATCGCCAAGGCCGCCTGCATCACCATGAAACTGGTGGCGTCGTGCTGCCGAGCCAGTTGGGCTATCCCGAGTTGTACCTCCACTGGCCAGTCCACGGCCACACTGGCACCTCGATAGTCCGCCACCTGGGGATAAGGACGGTCCGTCGGCAATTCGAGCCGCTCGGGCAGCCCCGCCAGCGCCTTCTCCCAATAGGCCACCTGGCCGGAGATGACGCTGTCGACGTCGGCCAAGTCGCCCAGAAGCTCACGCTGCCAAAGGGTGTAATCCACGTACTGCACCGACAACGGCTCCCAGTCCGGAGCCAGGCCGGCGCATCGACTTGCGTATGCCACCCCGATATCGCGCATCAGCGGCCGGATGGACGATCCGTCGGCAGCGATGTGATGCACCACCACCGTCAACACGTAATCGTCAATTCCGGCGCGGAAAAGTGTTGCACGCACAGGGATCTCGTTGGCCAGATCAAAACTGTGCCCGATCTCGGCGCTCACCGCATCGGTCAGCCGCTCGATCGGCCAGCCGTCCGCGTCCACGATCTGCCACGCGAAGTTCACCTGGTCAACCGGCAGCACCACCTGTTGCGGAACACCGTCGCAGGCGGCGAACACTGTGCGCAGGCTCTCATGGCGGCCCACGACGTCCTGCAGCGCTGAGCCCAGCGCCTCGGCGTCCAACGCGCCGCTGATCCGATAGGCGGCAGGCATGTTGTAGACCGGTGAAGGCCCCTGCAACTGGTCCAAGAACCAGAGGCGCTGCTGGGCGTAGGACAGGGGCACCACCGATGGTCGCTCCTGGGCCCGTAGCGGCGGTCCAGTGTGTTCGGCAGCATGGATGCTGATCCACTCAGCCAGCGCTGCCACACTCGGTGCGTCGAACAACGCCTTGATCGGGATGTCGACGCCGAACTCGAGCCGGGCACGGGCGATCAACCTCGTGGCCGTCAGCGAATGGCCCCCCAGGTCGAAGAAACCGTCGTCGATACCGACGCGGCTCACTCCGAGGACTTCACCGAACAACGCTGCCAACAAGCGTTCTCGCTCATCCCTCGGAGCCCGGTAAGCCACACCACTGCTGAATTCGGGAGCCGGCAACGCCCGGCGGTCGAGTTTGCCGTTGACTGTCAGCGGCAGCGAATCCAACACCATGATCGCTGCAGGGACCATGTAGTCGGGCAATCGACGGCTCGCGAAGCTGCGCAGCTCGGTCACCCGCTCGATCGCCGCCGGATCATTGACATACCCCGCCAGGGTGCCCACCGCGGTCCCCGGCAGGTAGACATCTGACAGGGCAATGGGAGGGTGAGTGCCCGTGGGGCGGGTGAAGATGACATCCATCCGGCCATCAGTCGGCGACCAGGTGACAGCGGTGCGATACCCCAGATCGCGGCCCAGTCGGTGGCACTCGTGCGGCAACACGGAATCTTCGCAAGTCCAGGTGCGGGAACGTAATTCACCGATCGTGGACCGAACATCGGATTCGGCCAACGCCTGCGCCAGCGCTACGTCCGGCCAGATCCCGGCGTGGGGCACGCCGGTGACACGCAGTTCCGGTGGCCGTTGAGCGCGCAGGTGACTCTCCAGCGCATCAAGGCCGCCGAAGTGTTGCCAAGGCTCGGATGGCAACCGGGCGACGGAGTAAACCGGTGCGGGTGCTTTGCGCAGCACGACCTCGTACCGATAGCGGCTGAGTTCATTGACCGCCTCCATCCCCTTCAACTGCAACTCGACCGCCGCTATCCCTGGCAGGTGCTCGGGCAGAGCCACGAAGAACTCCGGCGCCAACAACAGTTCCTGCTCGGCGAGCATCTCTCGGCGAATTCGCTCGGCTACCGTCACCGAGTCCTCGTCGCAACCGCTGTCGGTGCACACAACACCCGCGGTGAATGCGCGTAACAACGACAAGTTACGCACGTCGCCCAGGAACAACGCTCCTCCGGGGGCCAGTGACCGCATCGCCACCGCCAACACATCCAACAGGTAGCCCGCGCTCGGGAAATACTGGATGACGGAGTTCAGCACAACCACGTCGAAGTGCCCGGGCGGCAAGCCATCGGCTGCGTCGGCAGGTTGCACCCGTAACCGCACCCGATCCGCCCAGTCCTGCCCCGCCACGCCGGCCCGCAGGGATTCAATCGTCGGCGCCGAAAAGTCAGTGCCCCAATACTCGACGCATTCGGGTGCTACGTGGGTGAGAACGAGACCGGAACCGACACCGATCTCCAACACCCGCTGCGGCCGCAGGTCCAGAATGCGGTTCACCGTGTCCGCACGCCAATCCCGCATCTGGTCCAACGGAATCGGCTCCCCGGTGTAGCTGCTGTTCCAGCCGCCGAAATCCTCACCCAACGCCGTCGGTGCGCCTTCGGTGAAGGATTCGCCGGTATACAGGTCGCCGTAAACCCCTTGCCATTGCTCGACCAATTGCAGTTCGCGCGCCGGTTCACGAACCAGCATCATCTCTTTGTCGAGAACGACATAGCTGACCAACTGCTTGTCGCTGGTTCCGTCGTCCGAGACCGACGAATGGGCAACCGTCACCGCTTGGGCCACTCGCGGTTCGGCGGCGAGTACGGCCGTTATTTCGCCGAGTTCGATGCGGTAACCCCGGATCTTGACCTGCTCGTCAGCCCGCCCGCCATACCGCAACTGACCATCAGCACCCCACGACACCAAATCCCCAGTGCGATACATCCGCGACCCAAAACCACCAAACGGACACGCCACAAACCGCGACGCCGTCAACCCCACCCGACGCACATAACCCACCCCAACCCCACGCCCAGCCACATACAACTCACCCACCACACCCACAGGCACCGGACGCAAAAACCGATCCAACACAAACAACGCCGCACCCGGCACCGGCAAACCAATCGGCACCACCGAACCACCAGCCCGCAACGGAGCACTCACCGTCGCATACACCGTCGTCTCCGTCGGACCGCAACCGTTGAGCATCACCCGCCCCGGCGCCCACCGATCCACCACCTCAACCGGACACGCCTCCGCAGCCACCATCAACGTCACCGCCTCCAGACCAACCGGCGAAAGCATTCCCACCGCCGACGGAGTCTGACTCAGCACCGTCACATGCTCGTCCACCACCAGACTGTGCAGCTCCTGCGGGGAACGCGTCACCTGCTCGGGCACCACCACCAACCGGCCACCATGCAACAACGCACCCCAGATCTCCCACACCGAATAATCAAAAGCCAACGACGAACACGCCGACCACACCTGCTCCGGCCCCAACCGCACACCCACATCCAACCCATCGAAAAGCCGCGTCACATTCCGATGCGTAACCGCCACACCCTTAGGCAACCCAGTCGTCCCAGAGGTATAGATCACGTACGCCACATCATCGGGCGCCGCACACGCCAACGGTGTCGACGGTTGGCCATCGATGCGAGGATCGTCGACATCGATGACCATCAGATCGCAGCCATCGAACCGCTCGGCCAACCCAGCCGTCGTGATCGCCACCAGCGGACCACAATCCGCCAACATGAACTGCAGCCGCTCCCTGGGATGAGCCGGATCAATCGGCAGATACGCGGCCCCGGTCTTGAGCACCGCCAGGATCGACACGATCGCCCGCGCGCAACGATGCAACAACAGCGCCACATAACCGCCCGGACCCACACCGTGGTCGATCAACAAGCAAGCCAACCGATTCGACGCCTCATCCAACTCCCGATAAGTCCACGACCGGCCTTCGAACCTGACCGCCACCGCCTCCGGAGCCCGATCCACCTGCGCACCGAACAACTCCGGAATCGAGGCCCCGACCACAGGCCGCGCCAACACCTCGCGACGACCGAAAACATCCAAACGAGCGGACTCGGCACCATCCACCACATCCACCGACGACACGGTCCGAGCCGGATCCGCCGTCATCGCCACCAGCACCCGCCGCAACCGCTCAACCAACATTTCGATACTCGATGCGTCAAACACATCAGTACGGAACTCCACCGTGCCCCAGATACCAGCCGGAGCACCGCTGGGCGTCCAGTGCTCGCGAAGGAAGAACACCAGATCCATTCGCGCGGAGTGGGTGTGCGCCGCCAACGGCGCGGCTTGCACGTTCCCCAGCGCGAGTGCAGCCGAGGGATCGTCGTCCAGGCCGGGGAAGTTCTGCCAGGCGAACATCGCCTGAATCAGTGGGTGGTGCGTAAGACTGCGAGTCGGGTTGAGCCGCTCCACCAGCACCTCGAACGGCACGTCCTGATTTTCGTAGGCGCCCAGGGTGCTGGCACGTACCTGCTCCAGCAGCTCGGCGACGGTCGGGTCCCCGCCCAGATCGACCCGCAGCACCAACGTATTGACGAAGAAGCCCACCAACTCGTCGAGGGCCGGGTCGCGCCGACCGGCGATCGGGAACCCCACTGCCACATCGGTACTGGCACTCAACTGGCCGAGCAGAAGCGCCAATGCGGCTTGTACAACCATGAAACTGGTGGCGTTGTGTTCTCGCGCTACTCGCGCGACCTGTTGCTGCACTTCTGGTGGCCAATCAATGGCCACGCTGGATCCCCGGTAATCGGCGACCGGTGGATACGGCCGATCGGTCGGCAGTTCGAGCAACTCGGGCAGCCCGGACAACTGGCGTTCCCAGTACTCCACTTGCGCCGCGATCGGACTCGCGGCGTCGGCCAGCTCACCCAGATGCTCGCGCTGCCACAGCGTGTAGTCCACATACTGCACGGGCAAGGGCATCCAGTCGGGGGCCTGACCGACACAACGGGCGGCGTAGGCCATCCCCAGATCACGTACCAGCGGCCCGATCGACCAACCATCTGCGGCGATATGGTGCACGACGGCGACCAGCACGTGCTCGCGGTCGGCCAGCTGAAAAAGCGTGGCCCGCAAAGGTATCTCATTGGTCAGGTCGAAGGTGTGACCGACCTCGGCACTGACCGCCTCGGTCAGCCGATCCACGGACCAGTCCTGCGCGCCGATGATTCGCCAGCCGAAATCTGCGTCCTCTTCAGGAACGACTACCTGCCGAGGCACGCCGTCGACCGCTGGGAACAGCGTCCGCAGGCTCTCGTGCCGGCAGACCACATCAGCCAGCGCTGTCCGCAACGCCTCGGTGTCCAAGTCCCCGGTGATCCGGTACGCGGTGGGCATGTTGTAGGTGGCGACCTCGCCCTGGAGCCGGTTGAGAAACCACATCCTGTTCTGGGCGTACGACAGCGGCACCACCGCCGGACGCGGCCGAGCGGTCAGCGCCGGCAGCCCCCCGGTCCCCGCGCCGATCCTCGGTGCCAGCTCGGCGACGGTAGGCGCATCGAACAGAGTTCGTACCGCCAGCTCTACGTCAAGACTGGTATTGATCGCTGCGATCAACCGCATGGCAGAAAGGGAATCGCCGCCGAGCTCGAAGAAGGAATCATCGATCCCCACCCGCGGCAGTCCGAGCACTTGCGCGTAGACGCCGACCAGGATCTCCTCCACCGCGGTGGTAGGGGCCCGGTAACGCTCGCTGTCCGAGTAATCCGGTGCGGGAAGCGCTTTCTTGTCCAGCTTGCCGTTCACGGTCAGCGGCAACGTCTCCAGTATCACCACTGCCGCGGGCACCATGTAACCCGGGAGCCGCTGCGCGAGCAGACTCCGCATCTCACCGGCATTCACTGCCCCGCGGGACAATTCGGTGATGTATCCGACCAGTCGCTTGTCCCCCGGCCGGTCCTCACGCACGACGACCACGGCTTGCCGCACCCCATCGAGCGCGGCCAGGACCGCCTGGACTTCGCCGAGTTCGATGCGATAGCCGCGAATCTTGACCTGCTCATCAGCCCGACCCAGATACTGCAACTGCCCATCAGCACCCCACCGCACCACATCCCCGGTGCGATACATCCGCATCCCAGCCCCACCAAATGGACAAGCCACAAACCGGGACGCGGTCAGTGGGCTACGGCGGATATAGCCGACACCAACCCCGTGGCCCGCGACGTACAACTCACCCACCACCCCCACGGGCACCGGACGCAACCACTGATCCAGCACGAACAAAGCCGCCGTCGACACCGGCGCACCGATCGGCACCACCCCCGCCCCCGCAACCAACGGCGCGCTCATGGTCACACCCATGGTGGTCTCGGTGGGCCCGTATGCGTTTACCATCAGCCGACCCGGCGCCCAGCGATCCACCACCTCGGCAGGGCAGGCCTCACCTGCCACCATCAAGGCAGTCGACTCCAAGCCAGCAGTCGCGAGCATGGCGGCCGCCGACGGTGTCTGAGTCAGTACGCTGATCCGTTCCGCGACCAGGAGGTCGTGAAAGTCCTCTGCTGAGGCGACCACCGATTCCGGCACCACCACCAATCGGCCTCCGTGCAACAGCGCGCCCCAGGTTTCCCACGCCGAAACGTCGAATGCCAGTGAGTGGCATAGGGGCCAGGCACCGCCGAGAGGTACACCGAGCCCGGACAGCATCAGCTGGGTGATGTTGTGGTGAGTGATCGCCACCCCTTTCGGCACACCGGTGGTGCCCGAGGTGTAGATGACGTACGCGATATCGTCTGCCGACGGCGGCGGCAGCGGAGCGCTCGGCCACGTAGCCGGCGTTTCATCGTTGACGTCGACAATCGTCGCGTTGTGGCCTGCCACCCGGTCCGCCAATCCACTGCTGCTGATCACCACAACGGGGTCCGCATCGGAGAGGACGAACTCGATCCTGGCGGCTGGATGCAGGGGGTCGATCGGCAGGTATGACGCACCGGATTTGAGCACCGCAAGGATCGACACAACCGCCTCGGCCGAGCGCTCCAACAGCACAGCCACGCAACGGCCAGGCCCTGCACCGTACTGGATCAACCGGTGTGCCAGCCGATTCGACGCCGCGTCCAGCTCCTGGTAGGTCATCGAGTTTCCGGCGAAAGTCACGGCGGCTGCGCTCGGGGTGCGCGCCACCCAGCGGGCGAACACGGCCGGAACCGATACCGGAAGGACCGGAGCGATCAACGCCCGACGATTGCTCATCTGGTCCAGCAGCAGATGATCCGCCTCATCGAGCACATCGAGCGCCGACAGCCGGCGGGTGGAATCGGCTGTCATCGTGGTCACCAGCCGCAGCAGCCGTGCTACCAGCCCCTCGATTGTGGGTGCGTCGAACACATCGGTGCGGAACTCGACCTTGCCGCCGAGCCCAGCCGGGTCGCCGGCTTCATCGAAGCGCTCCCCGAGGGAGAACACCAAATCCATTCGAGCCGTTCGGGTATCCACAGGCAACGCGGTTACCTCGGCCTCGCCGAGGAGGGTTTCGGCAGAAGCCCCCTCGGCGAAGTTCTGCCAGGCCAGCGTCACCTGAACCAGCGGGTGATGGGTCAGGCTGCGGGCGGGGTTGAGCCGGTCCACCACGACCTCGAACGGCACATCCTGATGTTCATAGGCGTCCAGGGCGGACTGGCGAACCTGCGCCAAGAGTTCGGCAATCGTCGGGTCGCCGCCGATGTCCACCCGCAATACCAAGGTGTTGACGAAGAAACCGACCAGGTCGTCGAGCACCGGGTCGCCGCGCCCGGCAACCGGGAACCCGACTGCTACATCAGAACTCGCGCTCAATTGCCCCAACAGCACTGCCAAGGCGGCCTGCATCACGATGAAGCTCGTCGCATTGTGTTCCCGTGCCACGCGCGCGATCTGATGCTGCACGTCGGCCGGCCAGTCCACGGCCACGGTCGCTCCGCGAAAATCGGCCACCGGCGGGTAAGGCCGGTCCGTCGGTAACTCCAGGCGCTCCGGCAGGTCCGCCAATCGATCCTGCCAGTAGCCGGCCTGTGCGGTGATTCGGCTGTCGCTGTCGTCGAGATCACCGAGGAAGCGACGCTGCCACAACGCATAATCGACGTACTGCACTGGTAGCGGCGCCCAGCCCGGCTCTTGCCCCGCACAGCGGCTGGCATACGCCGACCTCAGGTCGGCCACCAGTGGCGTCACTGACCAGCCGTCAGCGGCGATGTGGTGCACCACCGCAACGAGGACGTGCTCATCTTCGGCGACCTGGAACAGCGTTACCCGCAAAGGAATCTCGGCCGCCAGATCGAACGTGCGACTTTGCGCCGTGTCGACGGCTTCCTCCAGACGATCCGCCGGCCAGTCCCGAGCGTCGATGATCTGCCATCCGAAGTCGGCCTGATCGGCGGGCACCACTACTTGCTGAGGTATCCCGAGGTGCGCGGTGAACAACGTGCGCAGGGTTTCCTGGCGTTCCACCACGTCGACGAATGCCTGGCCGAGAGCCGCAGAATCAAGCGGGCCATCCAACCGCAATGCTGCCGCCATGTTGTAAACCGCTGAGGGCCCCTGTAATTGGTCCAGGAACCACAACCGCTGCTGGGCGTAGGACAGCGGCAGTACGGCGGGACGGTCAATCGCCACCAACGGAGCCCGTCCGCCCGAACCGGCACCGACCCGGGTCGCGAGCTGGGCCACCGAGGGCGATTCAAACACCGCCCGCACTGCGACGTCGGCATCCAAGCTGGTGTTGATCGCATTGACCACCCGAGTCGCGGACAGCGAGTCGCCCCCGAGGTCGAAGAACGAATCATCGATACCGACGCGGGGCAGTCCGAGTACCTGGGCGTAGATGCCGGACAGGATCTCCTCGACGGTGGTGGTGGGCGCGCGGTACGAATCGGCGTCGACATAGTCGGGTGCCGGCAAGGCGCGCTTGTCGAGCTTTCCGTTGACCGTCAAGGGAAGCTCGTCAACGACCACGACGGCAGCCGGCACCATGTAGGACGGCAGCCGCTCGGCCAAGTCAGCTCGGAGCACAGCGCAATCGACTGCGCCCGTGTGGGCTTCGGTCACATAGCCGACCAGCCGCTTGTCGCCGGGTTTGTCCTCACGAGCAATCACTGCCACCTGGTCCACGCCCGGCAGACCAGCCAGCACAGACTGGACTTCTCCGAGTTCGATTCGGTAGCCACGAATCTTGACCTGCTCGTCGGCCCGGCCGAGATACTCCAGTTGGCCGTGCGCGTCCCACCGCACCAAGTCGCCCGTGCGGTACATCCGTGCCCCCGGCCCGCCGAAGGGGCATGCCACGAAGCGGGCTGCGGTCAGCTCACTGCGATGCACGTACCCGACGCCGACCCCGCGGCCGGCCACGTACAACTCCCCGACCACGCCGACCGGCACCGGTGACAACCACTGGTCCAGCACGAACAGTCCCGCACCGGAAACGGGACCGCCGATCGGGACGATGTTCGTTGCCGGCACGCCCGGTTGACCCAGCGGGGCACTGATCGTGGCATATACCGTGGTCTCGGTCGGGCCGTAGGCATTGATGAACAGTCGGCTGCGCGACCAACGGTCGACGAGCTCGGGCGGGCAGGCCTCGCCGGCCACCACCAACGCCACCGATTCCAACCCCTCCGGCGCGACCATGCCGGCGGCCGAAGGAGTTTGACTCAACACGGTGACGTGCTCTGCGATCAACAGGTCGTGCAGGTCGCGAGGTGACCGGGCCACCTGCTCAGGCACCACCACCAACCGGCCTCCGTGCAGCAGGGCTCCGAAGATGTCCCACACCGAGACGTCGAATACCAGCGAGTGCCATTGTGTCCACACCTGATCTGGCCCGGCGAGGACCGGATCGACCGACTCGACCAGCTGGGTGACGTTCTGGTGAGTGATCGCCACCCCTTTCGGGACGCCGGTGGTGCCGGACGTGTAGATCACGTAAGCGAGGTCATCGGGGGCGGGGGCCGCCAAGCATGCGTCCGGATAGCTGTCAATGCGGGAGTCGTCGACGTCGACGACGACCAGCTCGATGCTCTCCAACCGTCGCATCAGCTCGGCGGACGACAGCGCGAGCACCGGAGAGGCATCGGCGATCATGAACTTCATTCGCGCATCGGGCAAGACCGGATCGATGGGCAGATACGCCGCCCCGGACTTCAGCACCGCCAAGATCGACACGATCGCCTGCAGTGAATGCTCCAACAACAAGGCCACGAACTCACCTGGCCCGGCACCCAGCCCTACCAGCAAGTGCGCCAATCGGTTCGACGCCTCATCGAGCTCGCGATATGTCATTGCCTGCCCACCGCAGGTGACCGCGACGGCCCCCGGCGCCGCAGCTACCTGCTGGGCGAATACAGCCGGGATCGACACCGCCGTCGCCGAGGCCGTCAACACCGCCCGGTTGCCGAACTCGAACAGCCCGGCATGCTCGTCCTCGTCCAGGAAATCCAGCGACGACAGCCGTCGACTCAGATCAGCGGTCATGACAGCCCCTCCACTTCGACGGTCATCGCGACCAACACCCGGCGCAACCGCTCAACCAGCCGCTCAACGCTTCTCGCGTCGAAAACATCGGTACGAAACTCCACCGTTCCTCCGATCCCGACCGGTTCACCGGTTGCACTCCACCGCTCCCCCAGGGCGAAGGTGAGGTCGGTGCGCGCAGTCTGAGTCGCCTCGGTGATCGGGGTGACGCGTACGTCCCCGAGGGTCAGGCCGGCGGCCGGATCGCTGCTGTGCTGCCAGGCGAGGTTCTGCCACGACAGGATCACCTGCACAAGCGGGTGGTAGCTCAGCGATCGGGTCGGTTTGAGCCGATCGACGAGCACGTCGAACGGCACGTCCTGATGTTCGAAGGCAGCCAGCCCGCGCTGACGTACCTGCTCGAGCAACTCGGCCACGGTCGGGTCACCGCCCAGGTCAACCCGCAGCACGAGAGTGTTGACGAAGAAACCGACCAGATCGTCCAGCGCTGGGTCTGTGCGTCCGGCGACGGTAATCCCCACCGCCACATCCGAACCGGCACCGAGCTTGGACAACAACAGGGCCAGCGCCGCTTGGACGACCATGAAGCTGGTCGCGTTGTGCTCGCGGGCCACCTGAGCGATGCGCTGCTGCAGGTCCGCCGGCCAGTCCACGGCGATGCTGGCCCCGCGATAATCGGCAACACTGGGGTAGGGCCGGTCGGTGGGCAGATGCAGGCGCTCAGGCAGCCCGGCCAAGGCCTCCCGCCAATAGCTCAGCTGCGCGGCGATGCGACTGTCCTCGTCGGTGAGCTCACCCAGATGCTCGCGTTGCCACAACGCGTAATCCGCGTATTGCACCGGCAGGGGCGTCCAGGCCGGCGCCGTGCCACCGCGCCGACTGGCGTAAGCCGCGCCCAGGTCGGCCACCAGTGGGGTCACCGACCAACCGTCGGCCGCGATATGGTGCACCACCGCCGCCAGCACATGCTCGTCCTCGGCTACGCGGAAAAGCGCGGCGCGCAAAGGTATTTCGGTTGCCAGTTGGAAGGGGTGCCGCGCCACCTCGCCGATCGCATCCATCAGCCGGTCGGTTGACCAGCCGGTGGCCTCGATGACCTGCCAACACAGCTGGACGTCCTCGGGCGGCACCACGGTCTGCTGCGGTATCCCGTCGGAAACGGTGAACAACGTGCGCAGGCTCTCGTGCCGGCCCACGACGTCGGCGAGAGCTTGCCCCAGCGCCCGGGAGTCCAGGTCGCCGGTCAGCCGCAACGCCACGGCCATGTTGTAGACCGGCGACGGGCCCTGCAGCTGATCGAAGAACCACAGCCGCTGTTGCGCATAGGACAATGGAATGTGCTCGGGGCGCGCCATTACCCGCAGCGGCGGTCGGGATTCGTCATTTCGGTGCCGATCCAATTGCAGAGCAAGGGATCCTGCGGTCGGCGCATCGAACAGGTATCGCACCGGCACCTCACGGCCGAGGGCCGACTGCAGCCGCGCACTGACCCGGGTGGCGGTCAGGGAATCCCCGCCCAAGGCGAAGAAGTCATCGTCGAGGCCGATCTGCTCAAGCCCGAGCACCTCGGCGTACGCCTGGGCGACAGTCTTTTCGAGCGGCGTCTGCGGCGCCCGAAATGCGGTGGCGGCGAACACCGGTTCCGGCAAGGCCTTACGGTCGATCTTGCCCGAGGTAGTCAGCGGGAACTCTTCGAGCACCATGATCTGGCTGGGCACCATGTACTCGGGAAGCCGCTCGGTCAGCCATTGGCGCACCACACCGACCTTGCTGTTCGCGTCCGGGTCATTGGCGTAAGCGCTGCGCCGCCTGGTGCCGGTCCGCGACAGATAGAGATCGGTGAGCGCGCGGCCGGCAGCCGCGTCCTGCTGCGAGATGAACACCGCATCGACGGTGCCCGGCTGAGCGCCCCAGGTCACCGCGACTCGATACCCCGCGGCCTCGCCCAAACGGTACAGCTGTTCGGGCGAAACGGAGTCGACAGGAGCCGTCACCTCTGCCACCGGGACCCCGGCGGCCAGCGCCTGTTCTGTCATCACGTCGGCGATCACGCCGGTGCGGGGAATCGCGTTGACCCGCACCATCGACGGACGTTGCGAGGTCAATTCGACATGCAGCCCGCTCAACCCGGCGCAGTCGCTCCACTCCCACGCCGGGGCCGCAGCCGCCGAACAAGTCTGTGCCGGCGCCTTGTGGATGACGACGTCGTAGCGGTAGTGCGTCAGTTCATTGTCAGATTCACCGCGTTTGACCTGAATGTCCAGCCCGGCCGCGGAGGGATTCTCGGACACCCATGCGGCGAAGAACTCCGGAGCCAAGAGCAACTCCGGATCGCCGAGCAGTGCCCGCTGGACCCACTGCCGGATGTCGTCGGGATCGGCACCGGCGGTCCGGGCCAGTGCTACCCCTGTCTGAAACGCAGTGTGCAGACTGTGGTTACGCACGTCACCGAGAAACAGCCGACCACCGGGAGCCAAGAGCTCTACGGCCTTGTCGATGACCTCGGTCAGATATGCGGCATTGGGGAAGTACTGGATGACCGAGTTGAGGACGATGGTGTCGAAGTAGTTCGCCCGCAGACCGTCGGTCACGTGGGCGGGCTGAGCCAACAACTCTATCCGGTCTCGCCACGGGACATTCAGGTGCTCAAGTGAATTCGCCAGTGCCTCCATCGCCACAGCAGACATGTCCGTGCCCACGTACTGTTCACAGTGGGGAGCCACCTGCGACAGGATCAGGCCCGAGCCGGCACCGATCTCCAGCACTCGCCGCGGTTTCAGTGCCAGAATTCGATCCACCGTGGCCGAGCGCCACTCCCGCATCTGTGCCAATGGGATCGCCGAACCGGTGTAGCTGCTGTTCCAGCCTCTGAAATCGCCGCCGAACTCCGGAGTCTCGGTGTCCGCGTCGTACAGTTCGTCGTACATCTGTTGCCACTGGTCGACGACTTCGGCGTCGTGGTCGGCGGTGCTGGTCTGTTCCAGCTCCACATAGGCGACCAGATGGTCGGCCGCGTCCCGATGACATACCGCCGCCGCGGCACGGCTCACCTGCGGACAGGCCAGCAAGGTGTTCTCGATTTCTCCCAGCTCCAGTCGCTGCCCGCGCAGCTTGACCTGTGCATCTGCGCGACCGAGGTACTGCAGCGCTCCGCCGGTACCCCAGCGCACCAGGTCGCCGGTGCGATACATCCGATCGCCTGCGCCGCCAAACGGGCTGGCTACAAAGCGATCCGCGGTGAGTTCCGGCCGGCCGGCATAGCCACGGGCCAACGCCGGGCCGGCCAGGTAAAGCTCGCCCACCACCCCCACCGGCACCGGCTGCAACCGAGCGTCGAGGACCAGCGCACGTACTCCAGGGATCGGCGCACCGATGCCGACCGGTTGCCCCGCAGACAACGGCGGTGTGCAGGTCGACCAGATGGTGGCCTCGGTAGGCCCGTAGGCGTTGTACATCGACCGCCCAGGCGCCCAGGCAGTCACCAACTCGGGCGGGCACGCCTCCCCCGCGGTGAGCAAGGTCTCCAGCCGCCCCGTCAGCTGAGACCGATCCAAGGTCGCCAGCACCGTCGGGGTGATCACGCCCGCATCGACACATCGGTCGTGTATCAGAGTCGTCAGCGCCTCACCGGCGTAGGAGTCGGGCGCTGCGATCACCGATGCCGCTACGCAGCCGACTGCCCAGACCATCTCGAAGACGGAGGCGTCGAAGGTCGGTGCGGCCACCATGAGCACTCGGGCCGGTCGGCCCGAATCGAACAGGCCACGTTGTGCGGCAGCCACTCCCAGTAATCCGGCATGGCTGACCGTCACTCCTTTCGGCATGCCGGTGGACCCCGAGGTGAAGATCACGTACGCGGCGTTGTCGGCGCTCAACGGCGCTGACCGGTCAGCGTCGGTGATCGGATCGGCCGACGTACCCGATACGTCCAATGTGTCGACACGCAGCACCGGGCGGTCCCCAACGCCGGGGACGGAGTCGGGGCCGCACGTAAGCACGCAAGCCGCCGCGACTGTGTCCAATACGGTGGCGATTCGCTCCGCTGGATGGGCGCGGTCCACCGGTACATACACTCCCCCGGCCTTGAGCACCGCCCACCAGGTCACCACCAACTCAGCGGATCGGCCGATCGCCACGCCGACCGCGCGTTCCGGCCCGACTCCGATTTCGATCAGCGCCCGCGCCAACCGGTTGGACGCCTCGTCCAGTTCGCGATACGACAGCTGCCGCGGCCCATCGATGAGCGCCACCGCATCTGCCCCGGTCGCCACCGCATCGTTGAGCAACTGATCGGCCAGCCCCACCGTCGCGTCGTATCCCGACCCAGACCAGCTGTGCAGCAGCAGTTCCCGGTCGTCGCGGTCGAGCAGGCCGACCTCGCCCACGACAACCGACGGATCGGATACCACCGCCGCCACCACCCGGTCGAACCATCCCACCAGGCGCTCGATGCTGGACCGCTCGAACAGATCGGTGGCATAAGTGAGCACGCCGACAGCCATCGGCCCGCCGTCGCTCGGGACCTCCCGGACATCGAAATCCAGATCGAACTTGGCGGTACGGGTGAGCACCGAAACGGGTTCGATCTCAGCGCCGTCGAGGGATACCTCCGGCAGCACGTTGTTCTGGAACACCATCGCCACTTGGAACAATGGGTGATGTGAGGTCGACCGTGCCGGGTTGAGTTGCTCCACCAACAACTCGAAGGGCACATCCTGATTGGCGTAGGCATCCAACGCCTTCTGTCGCACCTCAGCCAGCACCTCGCTGAACCGCAGGCCGGGGCTCATCGCCACCCGCAGTACCCAGCTGTTTACGAAGAACCCCACCAGATCGTTCAACGCGGCATCCATGCGGCCGGCGATGGCGGTGCCCAACGCCACGTCGTCGCCGACCCCGGCTCGATACAGCACCACGGCGGCAAGCGCCTGCAGCACCATCGACGCCGTGGCGTGATGTTCGGTCGCCACAGCCTTGAGTCCGGCCCACAGCTCCGGACCGATACACAACTCGACGCTCTCACCGCGATAACTGGGCACCGGCGGGCGCGGCAGATCCGTCGGTAGGGACACCACCTCCGGCAAGTCGGCCAGTTCTCGGCGCCAGTACGCCAACTGTCCGGTGATCCGGCTGTCCGCGTCAGCCAAGTCGCCCAGGTAGTCGCGCTGCCACAACGTGTAGTCGGCATATTGCACCGGCAGCGGCGACCAATCCGGAGCCCCGCCGCCGTGACGGGCAGCGTAGGCCTCGGCTACATCGCGCACCATCGGAGCCATTGACCAACCGTCAAAAGCGATGTGGTGGAAGATGATCCCGAGCACGTATCGATCCGCCCCGATATTCCAGATCCTGGCCCGAACCGGGAGCTCGGCCGACAGGTCGAACCGATACCCCGCCAACGCCACCAGCTCGGCGGCCACCGCGTCCTCGCAGCCGTCGGCAGGCAGCGACACCACCACCGGGCCGCCTCGCCGCCACATACCTTCGTGTGCGGGTAATACCCGCTGAGACGGCACCCCGTCGGCCTCGACGAACACCGTGCGCAACGACTCGTGCCGGGTGATCACATCGTCCAGCGCCGCACTCAGCGCATCGACGTCCAGCGCACCGTTGATCCGGAAGGCGATCGGCATGTTGTAAGTGGCCGCACCGTCCTCGAATCGGTTGAGGAACCACAGTCGTTGCTGAGCGTAGGACAGCGGGATGACGGCAGGCCTCTGCTGCGGAATAAGGGGTTCCCGCCCACCTGCACCGGCGTCGACCCGGGGTGCCAGTGTGGCGACGGTGGGAGCGTCGAACAGTGTCCGCACCGCCAGCTCGGTATCCAGCGCCGTGTTCAATGCGGCGACGAGCCGCATCGCCGACAACGAATCGCCGCCCAGGTCGAAGAACGAGTCGTCGACTCCGACCCGGTCCAAACCGAGCACCTCGGCGAAGATGCCCGCCAATACTTCTTCGACAGCGGTTGCCGGCGCCCGGTAGTGAGATGTGCCGGCGTAATCCGGTGCCGGCAACGCACGTTTGTCCAGTTTGCCGTTGACCGTCAACGGCAACGCGTCGAGCACCACCACCGCGGCAGGGACCATGTACGCCGGCAACCGCCGACCGAGTTTGGCTCTCAACTCATCGGGATACACAGTCCCCGAACGGTTTTCGGTCACATAGCCGACCAGGCGTTTGTCCCCGGGGCGATCCTCGCGTGGTATCACCACAGCTTGGGCCACACCCTCGATGCCGGCCAGAGCCGACTCGATTTCGCCGAGTTCGATGCGGTAACCCCGGATCTTGACCTGCTCGTCAGCCCGCCCGCCATACCGCAACTGACCATCAGCACCCCACGACACCAAATCCCCAGTGCGATACATCCGCGACCCAAAACCACCAAACGGACACGCCACAAACCGCGACGCCGTCAACCCCACCCGACGCACATAACCCACCCCAACCCCACGCCCAGCCACATACAACTCACCCACCACACCCACAGGCACCGGACGCAAAAACCGATCCAACACAAACAACGCCGCACCCGGCACCGGCAAACCAATCGGCACCACCGAACCACCAGCCCGCAACGGAGCACTCACCGTCGCATACACCGTCGTCTCCGTCGGACCGCAACCGTTGAGCATCACCCGCCCCGGCGCCCACCGATCCACCACCTCAACCGGACACGCCTCCGCAGCCACCATCAACGTCACCGCCTCCAGACCAACCGGCGAAAGCATTCCCACCGCCGACGGAGTCTGACTCAGCACCGTCACATGCTCGTCCACCACCAGACTGTGCAGCTCCTGCGGGGAACGCGTCACCTGCTCGGGCACCACCACCAACCGGCCACCATGCAACAACGCACCCCAGATCTCCCACACCGAATAATCAAAAGCCAACGACGAACACGCCGACCACACCTGCTCCGGCCCCAACCGCACACCCACATCCAACCCATCGAAAAGCCGCGTCACATTCCGATGCGTAACCGCCACACCCTTAGGCAACCCAGTCGTCCCAGAGGTATAGATCACGTACGCCACATCATCGGGCGCCGCACACGCCAACGGTGTCGACGGTTGGCCATCGATGCGAGGATCGTCGACATCGATGACCATCAGATCGCAGCCATCGAACCGCTCGGCCAACCCAGCCGTCGTGATCGCCACCAGCGGACCACAATCCGCCAACATGAACTGCAGCCGCTCCCTGGGATGAGCCGGATCAATCGGCAGATACGCGGCCCCGGTCTTGAGCACCGCCAGGATCGACACGATCGCCCGCGCGCAACGATGCAACAACAGCGCCACATAACCGCCCGGACCCACACCGTGGTCGATCAACAAGCAAGCCAACCGATTCGACGCCTCATCCAACTCCCGATAAGTCCACGACCGGCCTTCGAACCTGACCGCCACCGCCTCCGGAGCCCGATCCACCTGCGCACCGAACAACTCCGGAATCGAGGCCCCGACCACAGGCCGCGCCAACACCTCGCGACGACCGAAAACATCCAAACGAGCGGACTCGGCACCATCCACCACATCCACCGACGACACGGTCCGAGCCGGATCCGCCGTCATCGCCACCAGCACCCGCCGCAACCGCTCAACCAACATTTCGATACTCGATGCGTCAAACACATCAGTACGGAACTCCACCGTGCCCCAGATACCAGCCGGAGCACCGGCGCCGGAGAAGCGCTCCGCCAGGGCGAAGACCAAATCCATTCGCGCGGTGCAGGTTTCAGTTGGCAACAGCGATGCTCGTGCGCCACCCAGCGTCATCTCCGAGACGGGGTCGCCGCCGAAGTTCTGCCATGACAACATCACCTGTACCAACGGGTGATGGGTCAGGCTACGTGGCGGGTTGAGCCGCTCCACCAGCACCTCGAACGGCACGTCCTGGTGCTCCAGGGCAGCCAGGCCACGCTGACGCACCTGCCTCAGCAGCTCGGCGACGGTCGGGTCCCCGCCCAGATCGACCCGCAGCACCAACGTATTGACGAAGAAGCCCACCAACTCGTCGAGGGCCGGATCCTTGCGTCCGGCCGTCGCGATTCCCACCGGAACATCGGTACTGGCACTCAACTGGCCGAGCAGAAGCACCAATGCGGCCTGCACCACCATGAAGCTGGTCACGTTGTGTGCCCGTGCGGTCCGGGCCAAGGCTTGCTGCAGCTCGGCCGGCCAGTCCACGGATACACCGGCGCCCCGGTGATCGGCCACCTGCGGGTAGGGGCGATCCGTCGGCAGCGCCAAGACCTCGGGCAGATCGGCCAGGGCATCCTGCCAGTAAGCCACTGTTCGGGTCGGTTTCCGATCCGAGCCAAGCTTGCTGCCACAGCGTGTAATCCGCGTACTGCACCTGCAGCGGGGCCCAGTTCGGCGATCTCCCGGCACAACGGCTGTCGTAGGCCTTACCCAGATCGGCCACGAACGGGGTGATCGACCAGCCGTCCGCGGCGATGTGGTGCACCACCGTGACGAGCACATGGTCGTCCTCGGATACCCGGAACAACGTGGCCCGCAAGGGAATCTCATTGGTCAGGTCGAAGCAGTACTGCGCCGCTGCGCTCGCCGCCTCGTCGAGCCGCTCCGGCGACCACGCAGCGGCATCGACGACGCGCCAACCGGGTTTGGCCTGTCCAGCAGGCACTATCACCTGCTGAGGCACTCCGTCGACCACCTCGAAGAGGGTGCGCAGGCTCTCATGACGGCCTACCACGTCCGCCAGCGATCGACCGAGCGCATCGGGATTCACCGGGCCCGTCAGCCGCAACGCCACGGACATGTTGTAAATCGGTGAGGGACCCTGCAGCTGTTCGAGGAACCACAACCGCTGTTGGGCATACGACAGCGGTATGACCGGCGGCCGCCGTTGCGGGGTCAGTCGCGCTCGGCCACCCGAACCGGCATCGATGTGGGGAGCCAACTGTGCCACCGAGGGTGAGTCGAACAATGTGCGCACCGACAGGTCTGCCTCAAGTGAGCTGTTGACCTCGGAGATCACCCGCATCGCGGACAGGGAATCGCCGCCCAGGTCGAAGAACGAGTCGCCGGTTCCGACCCGGTCCAGGCCGAGGACCTCGGCGTAGATGCCGACCAGGACCTCTTCGACCGCAGTCGCGGGCGCGCGATATCCGTCGCCGGTGTACTCGGGCTCGGGCAACGCCCTCTTGTCGAGTTTTCCGTTGACCGTCAACGGCAGCGCGTCCAAAGCCACCACCACCGACGGAACCATGTATGCCGGCAACCGTTCGGCCAGGGCATTGCGGGCCGACACCGGATCCGCGGTGCCGGTGAGGTAGCCGACGAGCCGCTTGTCCCCTGGTCGGTCCTCACGCACGACGACCACGGCTTGCCGCACCCCATCGAGTGCGGCCAGGACGGCCTGAACTTCGCCGAGTTCGATGCGATAGCCGCGAATCTTGACCTGCTCGTCGGCACGACCGGCGTACCGCAACTGCCCGTCGGCCCCCCACGACACCAGGTCACCGGTGCGATACATCCGAGCCCCGGGTGCCCCGAACGGGCATGCCACAAAACGTGATCCGGTCAGTCCGGACCGCCGCACATAGCCGATTCCGACACCTCGGCCAGCGACGTACAGCTCGCCCACCACCCCGGCCGGAACCTCGCGCAGCCACCGGTCGAGGACGAACAACGCCGCACCTGGCACCGGTCGACCGATCGGCACGACGGTCGCCTCACCTGCCGCGGCTGTCCGCAACGGAGCGCTGATGGTGGCATACACCGTGGTCTCGGTGGGACCGTAGCCGTTGATCATCACCCGGCCGGGCGACCACTGATCGACCACCTCCGCCGGGCACGGCTCAGCGGCGACCATCAGCCCAGTCACGGACTCCAGACCCGCCCGCGGCAACATCCCTACCGCGGAAGGGGTTTGGCTCAGCATGCTGATCCGTTCGCGGACCACCAATGCGTGCAGCTCGCCCGGCGACCGCGTCGTCTCGTCCGGTGCCACGACGAGATGACCGCCATGAAGCAGTGCCCCCCATATTTCCCACACCGAATAATCGAACGCCAGAGACGCACACTGAGCCCACACCTGCTCCGGTCCCATCGCCACGCCGACATCCAGGCCGTCGAAGAGCCGCGTCACGTTCTGATGGGCGACCGCCACCCCCTTGGGCAACCCGGTCGTCCCCGACGTGTAGATGATGTGGGCGATATCGTCGGGTGCCGGCACCGGCAACGGATCTGCGGACTGTTTCCCAATCCTTGGGTCGGCCAGATCCACGACAGGCACAGCAGTTCCGCCCAGTCGCTCGACTAGCCCGTCGGAGGCAACTGCCAGGATCGGGGTGGCATCGGCGAGCATGAACTCGATACGAGCGTCGGGCACAGCCGGATCGATCGGCAGGTAAGCCGCTCCGGTTTTCAGCACCGCCAGGATCGACACGATCGCCCGCGCGGAACGTTCCAGCAGCAACGCCACACATTGGCCCGGGGTAGCACCCATGCCGATCAGGTGGTGTGCCAACCGATTCGACGCCTCATCGAGTTCCCGATAGGACATCGACCGGCCGGCGAAACTGACCGCGAGCGCATCAGGAGTCCGCGAGACCTGACGGGCGAACAACGCCGGGATCGAGTTTTCGGGCACCCGCCGCGTCAGTACCTCCCGATGCCCGAGCTCGCTCAGGCGCATTCGCTCGGCGACGTCGAGCAGATCTACCGCCGACAGCCGGGCGGTGGAATCGGCGGTCATCGCGGTAAGCACCCGCTGCAGCCGATCCACCATGGTTTGAACGGTGGCCACGTCGAACACATCCGTCCGGTACTCGACCAGGCCGGCTATTCCGGTCGGCTCGCCGGCGTCGGTACTGTGTTCAGCCAGGGAGAACACTAAATCTGCCTTGGCCGTATGCGTTTCGGCCTCCACCGGAGTTGCTTCCACATCACCCAGGCTCAGCCCCGCCGCCGGTCCGCTGCTGTTCCACGGCAGGTTCTGCCAGGTCACCAGAACTTGGACGAGCGGGTGGTGGGTCAGTGACCGGATCGGGTTGAGCCGGTCCACCAACACCTCGAAAGGCACATCCTGGTGCTCGAATGCGGCCAAGCTGCGTGCCCTTACCTGCGCCAGCAGCTCGCCTACGGTGGGGTCACCGGCCACATCGATCCGCAACACAAGGGTGTTGACGAAGAAGCCCACCAGCTCGTCGAGTGCCTGATCGCCCCGGCCGGCGGTGGCTATGCCCACCGCCACATCGCTACTGGCGCTCAACTCCGCCAACAGCACGGCCAACGCGGCCTGCACCACCATGAAGCTCGTGGCATTGTGCTCTCGGGCCACCTTGGCGACCTGCTGTTGTAGCTCCGCCGGCCACTCCACGGCCACACTGGCCCCGCGATAATCGGCGACCGCCGGATACGGCCGATCGGTGGGCAGCTCCAGCCGCTCGGGCAGGCCGGCCAGAGTCTGCTCCCAGTAACCCAGCTGCGCAGAGATCACGCTGTCGGGATCGGACACCGAGCCAAGCCAATCCTTTTGCCACAACGTGAAATCGGCATATTGCACCGGTAGCGGCAACCATTCCGGCGCAAGTCCGGCGCTACGGCTGGCGTAGGCGGCCGCCAGGTCGGTCACCAATGGGGCGACGGACCACCCGTCGGCAGCGATGTGGTGCACCACTGCCGATAACACATGTTCATCGTCGGCGACGCGGAACAGCGCCGCTCGCAAAGGAATCTCCGTGGTCAGGTCGAACGTGTGGCGGGCGACGGCTCCCACCGCCTCATCCAGTCGGTCCGCCAGCCAGTCGCTGGCGTCCACGACTTGCCAGCCGAAGTCGGCCCTCTCCGCCGGTACCAGGATCTGCCCCGGCACCCCGTCGCTGGCGACGAAAAGCGTACGCAAACTCTCCTGGCGGGCCACCACATCCGCCAGCGCCTGACCGAGTGCGCTGGAGTTCAGCTTCCCGCACAGCCGCAGGGCCACTGCCATGTTGTAGATCGGTGACGGCCCGTGCAGTTGTTCGAGGAACCAGAGCCGCTGCTGTCCGTAGGACAACGGCACCGTCGCCGGCCTGGGCCGCGCTGTCAACGCCGGTCGGGCCGCTTCGCCCTGATGACGATCCAGATAGTCGGCCAGGTCTCCGACCGCCGGCGAATCGAACAGACAACGCACCGGAACCTCACGGCCCAGGGCCGCTTGCAGCCGCGCGCACACCCGGATGGCGATCAGCGAATCGCCCCCGAGGGCGAAGAAGTCGTCGTCGAGGCCGGCCCGGCCGAGACCGAGCACCTCGGTGAACACCTCGGCTACCGTTTTCTCGGTCGGAGTCTGCGGAGCCCGGAACGATGTCGCGACGAAGCTCGGAGCAGGTAACGCCCTGCGGTCGATCTTGCCGGAGGAGGTCAGAGGTAGCTCATCGAGCACCACGATCTGAGTGGGCACCATGTACTCGGGCAGACGCTCAGCCAACCATTGCCGAACCTCGCTGACTTTTGCGTTGGTCTGCGGATCGTTGGCATATCCACCGTGCTGGCGCGCGTCGATCGGCGCCAGGTAGAGGTCGGTCAACGCCGGCGCGGGTCCACCGGCCGCATCTGCGGTGAATACCGCATCCACTGTTCCGGGTTGCGCGCCCCAGGTGACGGCGGCCCGGTAGCCGGTCTCCTGGCCCAGCCGGTACAGCTGTTCGGGCGTCACACCGGCATCGGCAGCCACCGTGGCTTTCGCCTGGGCGACGGCCTCGGCCAACGGAAGCCCGGCGGCGAGGGCCTGCTCGATGATCACATCGGCAATCACCCCGGCCCGTGGGATCGCGCTGACCCGTACCAGCGGCGGGCGTTGTGCGGCCAAGTCAGCGCGCACACCGTCAAGTCCAGCGCATTCGGTCCACCACCAGGTCAGAGCCTGGGCAAGTGATCGCACCTGCGTCGGGCTCTTGTGGATGACGACGTCGTAGCGATAGCGAGTCAGCTCGTTGTCGGACTCGCCGCGTTTGACCTGGATGTCGATCCCACCCACCGCCGGGTGATCCGCTGCCCAAGTAGTGAAAAACTCCGGGGCAAGCAGCAATTCGTGCTCACCGAGTACCGCGTGCTGTACCCGCTGCCGAACCTCGCCCGTATCGGTGCTCTCGTTTGCGATGCGCGCCAGGGCTATACCGGTCTGGAATGCCGCCTGCAGGCTGTGGTTACGCACGTCGCCGAGGAACACCCGACCGCCGGGCGCCAGCAGCTCCACGGCTTTGTCGATGACCTCGGCCAGGTACTCCGCGCTGGGAAAGTACTGGATGACCGAGTTGACCACGATCGTGTCGAATCGGCCGGGCGGCAAACCATCGGTGACGTGAGCCGGCTGAGCCTGCAGGCGAACCCGCGCACCCCAGAGTTCCCCGGCCACCGCTGCTTTCAGTTTGGCGATGGTGGCTGCCGAGAAGTCCGTTCCCCAATACTCATCGCACGCCGGGGCCACCTGGGAGAGCATCAGACCTGAGCCGACACCGATTTCGAGCACGTGTCGTGGTTGGAGCGCCAGGATTCGGTCTACCGCTGCCGAACGCCATTCCCGCATCTGCTCCAACGGAATCGGATCACCGGTGTAGCTGCTGTTCCAGCCGCGGAAATCGCTTCCGTAATCGGGCGTTTCAAGATCAGCGTCGTAGAGCTCGTCGTAGATGTGTTGCCATTGATCGACGACTTCGGCCTCTCGGTGAGTGTTGTTGGCATGCTCCAAGGCGATATAACCGACCAGATGGTCGATTCCGAGCTCGTTGTGATGCACCGCGGCCGCCGCACGATTGACCTGCGGGCAGGCCAGCAACGTGTTTTCGATCTCGCCGAGCTCCAGCCGCTGCCCCCGCAACTTGACCTGTGCATCGGCACGCCCCAGGTACTCCAGGGCGCCTGCTGCGTTCCAGCGCACCAGGTCGCCCGTGCGATACATCCGTTCGCCCGGCCTGCCGAACGGGTTGGCCACGAATCGGTCCGCCGTAAGGTCGGGCCGCCCCACATATCCGCGTGCCAGCACCGGACCGGACAGGTACAACTCGCCCACCACCCCCACGGGCGCCGGGTGCAGCCGCGCGTCGAGCACCAGAGCGCAGGTACCGGCGATCGGAGCACCGATGCGGACCGGCTGCCCCGCCTCCAGCACGCTCGAGGTGGCCCAGATCGAAACCTCGGTGGGGCCGTATGCGTTGTACATCGACCGCCCTGGAGCCCACGCACCGACCAACTCCGGCGGACAGGCTTCTCCCCCGGTAACCAGCGTCTCGAGTCCCTCGATCTTGGTGCGGTCCAGGGTTGCCAGCACTGTGGGGGTGATCAGGGCTGCGCTGACCCGGCGTTGCTGTATCAGTTCCACGAGCGCCGCGCCGGCATACGAGTCTCGCGGTGCCACCACGAGCGCCGCCCTTGACGCGACCGCCCAAAGCCATTCGAACACCGAGGCGTCGAATGTCGGCGCGGCCACCATCAGCACCCGACCATCGGGCCCGACGCCGAATATGTCGCGATGAGCCGCCGCCACGCCATGCAGGCCGGCATGGGTGACCACGACCCCCTTAGGGGTGCCGGTTGACCCGGACGTGAAGATCACATATGCGGCGCCAGCAGATACCAAGGGCGACAGTCGATCCTGATCGGTGACGGGCCCATTTCCATACCCGGACACGTCCAGGGTGTCCAGGCGGAGCACAGGACGCCCCACGACGCCGGGCACGGTGCCGGAACCGCAGGTCAGTACGCACACCGCTTCGACCGTGTCCACGACTGTGGCGATGCGCTCGGAAGGATTGGTTCGGTCCACCGGCACGTACACCCCGCCGGCCTTCAGTACCGCCCACCACGCCGTCACCAGCTCAACGGACCGATCTATCGCCACAGCGACGGCACGCTCCGGTCCCACTCCCGCCTCGATCAATCTGCGCGCCAACCGGTTGGAGGCCTCGTCCAGCTCGCCGTATGAGAGCTGCCGCGGTCCATCGATGACTGCCACAGAGTCCGCGTCGGCAGCCACCGCCGCAGCCAGCAGTTGGTCGGTCAATCCGGCCGGCGCTTGGGCTGCCGCGCCAGACCACTTGTGCAACAACAGTTCCCGCTCGTCCTGGTCGAGCAGGTTGACCTCGCCGACCACGACCGACGGGTCAGTCACCACTGCTTCGATCACCCGTCGCAACCGGTTCACCAAGCGCTCGACGCTGGACCGCTCGAACAGATCCGTGGCATAGGTCAGCACCCCGGTAGCCATCGACTCACCGTCGCCAGGGACCTCCCGGATATCGAAATCCAGGTCGAACTTGGCCGTGCGGGTGAACACCGACTCCTGTTCGACCTGCATCCCGTCGAGCGAGACTGTCGGCATCACGTTGTTCTGGAACACCAGAGCTATCTGAAACAACGGATGATGCGAGGTCGACCGCGCCGGATTGAGCTGCTCCACCAACAACTCGAAGGGCACATCCTGATTGGCGTAGGCATCCAGTGCCTTCTGCTTAACGTTGGCCAGCACCTCGCTGAACCGCAACGCAGGGCTCACCGGCACCCGCAGTACCCAGGTGTTGACGAAAAAGCCCACCAGATCATCGAGCGCTTTGTCGGTTCGTCCTGCGATCGGAGTGCCCAGACAGACATCGCCACCGACACCTTCGCGGTGCAGGGCGACCGCGAGCGCGGCCTGCAGGATTATCGATGTCGTGGCGTGCTGCTGCGCAGCCACCGTCTTGAGTCGGGCCCAGGTCTGCGAACCGATGGAAAACTCGACAGCATCGCCGCGGTAGCTCGGCACAGGTGGTCGCGGCCGATCGGTCGGTAGCGACACCACCTCGGGCAGGTCCGCCAGTTCCTGGCGCCAATAGCCCAACTGCCCAGCGATCACGCTGGTGGGGTCGGACACATCTCCCAGCCGTCTCTGCTGCCACAACGTGTAATCGGCGTACTGCACAGGCAGCGGCAACCAGTCGGGAGTGCGCCCCGAGCTGCGGGATGCATAGGCCACGCCCACGTCGCGCACCATGGGAGCCAGCGACCAACCGTCGAAAGCAATGTGGTGTACCACTATTCCCAGCACGTACTGCTGCGGGGCCAACTCATAGATCTGAGCCCGGACCGGAATCTCGGTCGACAGGTCGAACTGGTAGCCCGCCAGTTCCATCAGCCCATCGGCCACGTCATTTCCCGGTCCCGACGCCGATCGCATCACCGGCGAACCGGCACGACGCCACATCCCGGGCTCGGCCGTCAGCACCTTCTGATACGGCACCCCATCGACCTCGACGAACACCGTGCGCAACGATTCGTGCCGCAGGATCACGTCGTCCAGCGCCGCAGACAAGGCCGTGACGTCCAGCGCACCGTTGATCCGGAACGCCGTCGGCATGTTGTAGGTCGCCACCCCGCCCTCGAACCGGTTCAGGAACCACAGCCGCTGCTGGGCGAACGACAACGGGATCAGATCCGGTCGCTCTTCGCGCACCAGCGGCGCCCGGGCGCCCGAACCCGCAACGATCCGGGACGCCAACTCCGCGACGGTCGGCGCATCGAACAAAGACCGGACGGCCAGGTCGGTGTCCAAAGTCGTGTTGGCGTCGGCGATTACCCGCATCGCCGATAGAGAATCGCCACCCAGGTCGAAGAAAGAGTCGTCCACCCCGACGCGGTCCAGGCCGAGAACGTCGGCATAGATACTCGCCAAGGTCTCCTCGGCAGGAGTCGTCGGTGCCCGGTAGTGATCGAAATCGACGTATTCAGGAGCCGGCAGCGCTCGCTTGTCGAGCTTCCCGTTGACCGTCAAGGGCAACGCCCCGAGCACCACCACCGCGGCAGGCACCATATAACTCGGCAACTGCTCCACCAGTGCCGTTCGGGCGCCGACCGGGTCCACCGCACCGGCAGCGACTTCGGTGACATAGCCGACCAGACGTTTGTCGCCCGGGCGATCCTCCCGGGCGACAACGACCGCCTGCTCCACCCCGTCCAGGCTTGCCAGTGCGGTTTGTATCTCGCCGAGTTCGATCCGATATCCGCGAATCTTGACCTGTTCGTCCGCGCGACCCGAGTACCGCAACTGCCCGTCGGCTCCCCAGGACACCAAGTCCCCGGTGCGATACATGCGCCGGCCCGGAGTACCGAACGGGCAGGCTACGAATCTGGAGGCGGTCAACGAGGCTCGTCGCCAATAGCCGACACCGACATTTCGGCCGGCCACATACAACTCGCCCACCACTCCGGTCGGAACCGGCCGTAACCACTGATCGAGAACGAACAGCGCCGCACCGGGCAACGGCGAACCAATCGGGGGGACCCCTGTTCCGGCGGCCAGCGGTGCGCTCAGCGCCACCCACATAGTGGCCTCCGTCGGACCGTACTGGTTGATCATCACCCGGCCGGGAGCCCAGCGATCCACCACGTCGGCCGGGCAGGGTTCGCCACCGACCAACAGGGCAACCGAATCCAGGCCGACCGGCGACAACGCGGCAACAGCGGTAGGCGTCAGCCCCAGCACATTCACCTGTTCGTCGACCAGTAACGCATGGAAGTCCTGCGGCGAGCGGGCGGTCTCCTCCGGCACCACCACCAACCGGGCACCGGTCAGAAGCGCATTGAAGATCTCCCAGCCCGAGATGTCGAAGCTATAGGAGTGCCATTGCGACCACACCTGACCGGATGGCTCCAGATGTGAATCGAGGGAGCCGATCAGTTGGGTGACGTTGCCGTGGCAGATGGCCACGCCCTTCGGCACACCTGTGGTTCCCGAGGTGTATATGAGGTAGGCGATATCGTCGGGGGCCGGGCCCGGCAGGGCATGGTGCGGGTAGGCGTCGACGCCGGGATCGTCGACGTCGACAAGTGTCAGCGCGTATCCGGTCAGGCGGTCGGCCAGATCAGCAGTGCTCACCACCGCCACGGGATCGGCATCGGCGAACATGAAATCCACCCGGGCCTGGGGATGGGCCGGATCGATCGGGAGATACGCCGCTCCGGTTTTGAGCACTGCCAAGATCGAAACAAGTGCCTGAGCACACCTGTTGAACAACAGCGCTACGCAGCGCCCGGGGCCGGCACCGTTGTCAATGAGCAGGTGCGCCAACCGGTTCGACGCTTCATCCAACTCGCGGTACGTCATGCTCCGGCCATCGCAACTGATCGCCACCGTTTCAGGCGCACGCTCGACCTGAGCCGCGAACATCGCCGGAATCGAAACCGCGGCCAGCGGCTGGGACAGCATTCCGTGATTGCCGACCTCGAACAGCAGACCACGTTCGGCGTCTTCCAACACCGCCACCGACAGCAGCGGCCTCGACCGGTCAGCTGTCATCGCCAGCATCACCTGGTGCAACCGGTCCGCCAGCTCTCCGGCTTCAAGGCCTGACAACGGGTGCCCGTTGCCTGCGGTGTTGACGAAAACCTGCTCTCCCGTGCTCGAGAAGAAAAGCCCGAAGCCACCGACCACGCCGGCGCCGGCCAACGACGCTGTCGCCGTTGCACCACCGAAATCCAAGGCGAAGCTGGAAGGAAGGAAATTGACACTGACCCGGTTGGCGAGTTGGCCTGCCGTACGCGAGTTGAGCTTGCGTTCGAGCGCCTGGACCGGGAACCGTTGGTGTTCAACGGCTTCACGGATCCGGCGGTCGACATATCCGCAGAATTCGGCCACCGACATGGCCGGTGCGGTCTGAAGCACCAGCGGCACCACGCCCGCCAGCATCGCGGGCAGGGTCTTCGCGTCGGGTCCGACGCGACGGCTGACCGGGAAGTCCAACACCACCTCAGCGCCTTCAGATTGCCAGCCGCGCACCAGTAACGCGCAGGCCGCGGTGAGGACGGAGGACCGGGGGATCTTGAGCGACGAGGCCAAGGCGTCCACCCGGCGCAGCACATCGCTATCCAATTCGACTGGGGCAGACGGTAGATAAGACTGCGCTTCACCTTCGTCGGGAAGCCAGCGATACTGCGGCTCGCTTTCTGGCGGTAGGTTCTCGGTCCAATACGCGCGATCCCGCCGGTAGTCCTCCGAAGCCTCGTAGTCCGACTCGCAGGCGATCAGGTCCGACAGCGACCCGAACAGCGACGGTGGAATCGGTGACCCGGACATCACCGCGGAGTAGACCGAGGCCAGCCGTTGGCCCACCATCGCAATCCCGGCTCCGTCCAGCACGATGTGATGGCAGCACCCGATCAGGAAGAACTCGTCGGCCCGGGTTTGGAACAACGCGAACCTGAACAACGGCCCAGTCAGTGACATCGGCGCCCGCTGGATCGACACCGCGAGTGCACGCGCCTCGCGCACCGGATCCGATGCGGAGCGCAGATCGTAAAAGTCTGGATCGGCGTCGGGATAGTCGATCAGCCTCTGGAACACCTGGCCGCCGGCCGCGAAGAAGCCGACCCTGAGCGGTTCGGCCTCCTTGAGCACTCGGCGGATCGCCCAGCCAAGGGCGTCACGGTCTACGGTTCCCGAGATCCTGACGAACAGTCCGAGCTGCCACTCGGCGCCCGATTCCGCCAGATCATGCGCCAGCCATATGTCGAGCTGAGCGCGGGTTACCGGCAGCGACTGTTGATCAAGCTGCATCGGATTGTTCTCCCACCGCGAGATTTCTAGCGAGCCCCCCGACTCTCTTCTGTGTCAGAGCCCTAGCGCTGCGCCAACCTGTCGCGCAGGCTCTTCGGCCGGATATCCGGCCAGTTCTGTTCGATGTAGTCCAGACACGCCGCTCGATCGGCTTCGCCGTAGATGACCTTCCAGCCATCCGGAACGTCTGCGAATGTCGGCCACAGACTGTGTTGCTCCTCATCGTTGATCAAGACGAGAAACCGCCCATTGTCATCGTCGAACGGGTTGATGCTCACGTGGTCCTCCCCATCGTCGAGTCGACCAGTGAAATCGTTCAACAACCCAGACGCAGGGCCTCCAGCTCCGCACCTTGTGTATCCGATGATTGTTTCCTGTGGCCCACTCCAGCTATGACTTAACTCGTTGCAGGACGTCAGCATATCCACATATCTTGACAGGGGTGCAGAAATTCGAGATCCAAGAATATTCTGTTGCTGTGTCGAAGACTTTCAACTTCTCACTCGACTCGACCGTCTGCGTTGAGCAAATCCTTGCCGCTTTTGGCGAACGGGACTACTGGATGGATCGGCTGTCGACCTTCAACGGGATCGACACACTCGACAGCCTGGAGGTCGACCCCGACGGCTCGGTGACCGCCGTCATGGTCAAAGACGTGCAGCGTGGTCGAGAGCCGTCGCCACTCGCCAAGTTCTTTCCGCAGAACTGGCGAGTGGTGCAACGCGAGGCCTGGCATCCCATCGACGCAGACCAGGTCAGCGGGGACGTCAGCATAGCGTCGGACGGAGTCCCCGGATCCGCCGCCGGGACAGCCCTGTTAGCGCCGATCGCAACGGGGTCGCGCCTCAAATGCGCAGCTAGAGTCGAGTTCAAGGTCCCACTGATCGGCGGACAGATCGAGAGCGTGATGGGTCGCATCCTGGTCCAGAACGTCACCGCAGTACAGCACTTCACGGCCGATTGGATCACTGCGCACCGGCGCGGGTGAGCGGCATCAAGCAGCGTTTCGCAATGCCCGAGCCGGCCCTGCTCGCCATGGCGCCAATGGGCGACGGACACGACATAGATGTAGTTCAATCCAGCGAAGCGAACTGTTCTGACGCCTGGGCACCCCGACGCAACATGGCCCGGTAGGAACCGGCGGCCAGGGGTCGACGTAGCGAATTAGCAAATTCAGAGACGCACCAATCATACGATTGCAGGCGATGTGGCGCCCGCGGCGGCGAAGCGGATTGAGTTAGCCATGAAAGCCCGGTTTTTTATTGCCGAATCACATTCAAGATCGCGCCGCCAAAAGTTTGCATGCGCAAATATCGGCGAACTTCCCATGCTGCGCCAAAGTTGCCAGAAGACGATTATTGACTAGTGAAACAAACGGACACCTACGAAATTCGTCGTGTCATTGCGCAGATCTTGATTGAAATGCCGAGAACCGATCCCGGCGAGGCTCAGCTGACGCTCGCCAACACAAATGGCAGAACCTCTGTTACGCCAGCGTTACGCAGCATGCGCGTGGCCATGGTCAGCGTCCAGCCGGTGTCGGTCATGTCGTCGACCAAAAGGACCGGCCCCTTCGAATCCAGTTGTGGTGGCTCCCAAGCACCCTCCAGGGCAGCCACCCGATAGGCCGAATTCGCGGCGGTGACAGGCCGGTGCTGCGGGGTGTAGCCGAGGGTGCCCAGGTTCGTCAGGCGCCCGATCTCAGCCAGGCGCTGCACGGTCGACGAGATCAGCATCGGATGCGTACGGGAGTCCAGCCCAATCACGGCCGCTGGCCGGCGATCCCAGTCCCAGGCTTTGAGTACCTCGACAGCGGCGGCCACGACGTCGTCGGGCACGTCACCGTCGGGCCCGGCCAACAGACGCCGTAGTCGCGCTCCCCAGCCGAGATCGGTGAGTCTGCCGATCGCGCGGCCGGGGGCCGCGCCCTCGGAGATCCGGCCCGAGAGCGGCACCCCGAGTGCCGCCAGGCCCGACGGCCACTGCTTGCGTGGAGCCACCAGGACACCGGGCCTGGACAACCGTTGTGCGGTGTCGGTGACGATGTCCTGCGCCACCGTGGCCTCGTAACGCCGGCCGGTGCAGTTGTCACACCGCCCGCACTGCGCACCCGGGGTCAGGTCGGGATCATCGAGCTGACCGCGCAGGAAAGCCATGCGGCAGCCATTTGTGGCCTGATAGTCGAGCATCGCCTGCTGCTCCCGGCGCCGTGCCTCGTCCAGAGCCCGGTAGCGATCCTCGTCGTAGCTCCAGGGGGCACCGGTACCGATCCAGCCGCCCTTCACCCGGCGGACCGCACCGTCGACGTCGAGCACCTTCAGCACCATCTCCAGGCGGGACCGGTTGAGATCCACCAATGGTTCCAGCGCCTGCGTGGACTGCGCACGGTCGGTCTCCAGCGCGCCGATCACGTTGCGCACCATAGATTCTGACGGAAACGCCACCGAGGCGAAGTACCGCCAGACGTCCTGATCCTCGGTGCCGGGCAACAGGATCACCTCGGCGCTGTCAGTCGCCCGCCCGGCGCGTCCGACCTGCTGGTAGTAGGCAATCGGAGACGACGGCGCCCCCAGGTGCACGACGAACCCCAGGTCCGGTTTGTCGAAACCCATCCCCAGCGCCGATGTCGCCACCAGCGCCTTGACCCGGTTGTCGAGCAGGTCGGCTTCCAGTTGTTCACGTTCTCCCGCGTCGGTGGACCCGGTGTAGGCGGCGACCTTGTGCCCTCGCTCGGCCAGCAGCGCCGCTACGTCCTGAGCCTGGGCCACCGTCAGCGTGTAGATGATGCCCGAGCCGGGCAACGAATCCAGGTGCGCCGCGATCCAGGCGGCACGTTGCGCGGGGGTGCCCACCTGCACCACCGACAGCCGCAGGGACTCGCGGTCAAGGCCGCCCCGCAACACCAGGGTGTCGGACCCCCCGACGCCCAGTTGTGCCGCCACGTCGCCGACCACGCGGTCGTTCGCGGTCGCGGTGGTGGCGAGAACCGGTATCTGCGAACCCAATTCACCGATCAAGGTGCGAATGCGCCGGTAGTCCGGCCGGAAGTCATGGCCCCAGTCCGATACGCAGTGCGCCTCGTCGACCACCACCAGACCGGCGTCGGCAGCCAGCGCCGGCAGGACGTTGTCACGGAAGTCCGGGTTGTTGAGCCGCTCGGGACTGACCAGCAACACGTCGAGTTGGCCGTCCGCGACCTGCTGGTGAATGGCATCCCATTCGGTGACATTGCCGGAGTTGATCGTGGCGGCCCGAACGCCGGCGCGCTCGGCCGCGGCCACCTGGTTGCGCATCAGCGCCAGCAGCGGGGAGACGATGACGGTGGGCCCACGCCCGGAGGCCCGCAGCAGCTTGGCCGCGATGAAATAGACCGCGGACTTGCCCCACCCGGTGCGCTGCACCACCAACGCGCGGCGGCGCTGGACCACCAGGGCCTCGATGGCGGCCCACTGGTCGTCGCGCAGTACCGCGGCGGGCCCGGCCAGTTGTTCGAGGATCGACTGAGCCTGCTCACGGGTTGCCATGGCCCCATCATGCCGGGCTCGGCCGACACCGCCGAATTGGTCAGCCCGCTGACGGGGTCGAAATTCCCTCGGTGCAGCCACAACCCAATGTTGCAGCTCAGGGAGTTGCCTGAGGCTGATTACGCGACGTGGCGTCGGATGCCATCAACGAGTTGCTGGGCCTCAGCAGCAATCGAATGTTGTTCGAGCCAGGTGTCCATCAGCTTGTCGATCAGTACATCTTCATTCCGATCCAGACCCGTGGCCAAACGATTCAACCTGCGTTGATGACCGTCGAACCGGCAGCGGTCGAGTGCGCTGGTCACGTCCCAGCTGTCCACCCCCAACGAGCGGGCCAACGTATCGGTCGCGCTCGCGGCGACCTCGATGAGTTCTTCGTCTGGACCCATGCAGCCTGGCAAGAACAGCACGCGGTCGGCTAGAGCCTGAGGAATCGTCGATTGGTTCGGTGCGCGGCAGTCGCCGTCGAGCACGCCCACGTAACTGTTGGGCGACGTCGTCGGTGCCCCGGTCAGTAGTTTGACAACGTTGCCGCTACCGGACGCAGCCAGGATATCGACGTGGTTGCACAGCGACGAATCAAATTTGCGCAGCAACAGTCCCAGCATCCGCTCTGCAAATGAGTCTTCGACGAATACCACGACATGCCGACGATCGAGGACTGCGTCACCTCGAAGATCGGAAGTGTGCGCTGCCCGCGGGAAGGGACCGACGACTAGCTTGTCATCGCGCCGTGCACAGAAGCGGATGTTGCCTTCTGGAATGTGCCGCAGAATGTCCGGCGAGTGCGTCGCCACGATCAGCTGCGACCCGCTATTCACCGCAAGTCGGACTAGTTCGTCCAGCAATGGGCGATGCCCGTGCGCTCGCAAGAACGTCTCCGGTTCGTCAATCATCCATCCGTGTGCGGCTTGCTGGTGGTAGCCCATCTTCCAGCCGATCAGCCAGTGCACCCACAGTTCACCCAAACTCATTGTGGGAGTACTGATAACAGCGTCTGACCCGTCCAACACTGCCTGGTAATGGGGATCAGCCCAATGATCCGAGTCGGGAATGCCGTAGATACTGACCTCGCGATAGTTTCGGCCGAGGATGTTGAGGGCCGCAGCCCGTTGTTCTCGGTTGTACCGATGCGCGCGGTATTCGGCGAGCGGTCGCGATCGGAAGTGTTCGACGTCCTCGATAGAGAAAGACATTATCTCCAGCATGTCGACGGGCCCGGTGTATTCCATGCTGGTGCTCTGGCCCAGAGCCTCGGCCCACATCTCGCCCCGTTCACGCCAGTCGGTGGTCAGGTCGACTTCACGAACGACCGAGCTTCCACCGACGAGTACGGTCATGCGGAGTTTGGCCTCCAGGACCCCAGGAACCAATGTGTCTGGGGCATAGCGACCGCCGTTCAGCCACGCGCGTAGGCTCAGCAGTCCCACATCGCCAACGCCTCGATACGTTCCGAACGCTGCCTCGATCATCTTCAGAAGCAGTGATTTTCCGGTTCCGTGGCTACCTGTCAGCGCGGTGAGGCGTGCAAACTGGATCGTCTGTTCGGCAAAAACATTCGATTCCAACACTGTTAGTTCACTCAATTGAGCGCGCGCCGGGACTGTCAACGCGGTCTGCCAGTTCGTGAGGCGTGGGTCTTGTTCGCGACCGCGAGTCATCACCGAAACCCCGCGACTGTATGTGGAGCCCGGCGGTCGCGGCCACGATTGAGGACGGTCACGCGGCCATTATCGCGGTTGGTAGAAGTGGTGCGCGACGCCAAACGCCCAAAAGCTCACGCCGACGCCGAACTTCAGCGTCGTGATCGGGATGGGCTAGATGCATGGCTGGGCCACCCTGCCGATCAACTCGCAGTACGCGAACTACCGCGACGACGTCTACCGACAGCTCGGCATCGCCGCTGACGACGACGACACCGAACCGGCGGTCGAACTTAGGCCTTCGCCTTCTCAGCTTCCTGTTCGCGCTTGATCTCGAGTGCGATGTCGATGAGCTGGTCTTCCTGGCCGCCGATCAGCTTGCGCTGGCCGACGCGCAGCAGCAGCTCGTGGGCGGGCACCCCGTAGCGTTCGCCCTGGCGCACCGCGTGCTTGAGGAAGCTGGAGTACACCCCCGCATAACCCATCACCAGTGCGTTGCGGTCGAGCAGGCATTCGGCCGGCATCGCCGGGGCGACGACCTCTTCGGCCGCGTCGGCGATGTCGAAGAAGTCGATGCCGGTCTTGACGCCGATCTTGTCGAAGACGCCGACCAGCGCCTCGACCGGGGCGTTGCCCGCACCCGCGCCGAACCGACGACACGAGCCGTCGATCTGCTTTGCCCCGGCGCGCACGGCCTCGACACTGTTGGCCACGCCCAGACCGAGATTCTCGTGGCCGTGAAAGCCAACTTGGGCATCCGATCCCAATTCGGCGACCAGCGCCGAAACCCGGTCGGCCACACCTTCGAGCACCAGGGCACCCGCGGAGTCCACGACGTAGACGCACTGGCAGCCGGCATCAGCCATGATGCGCGCCTGGGCGGCCAGCTTCTCCGGAGAGATGGTGTGGCTCATCATCAGGAACCCGACGGTCTCCAGGCCGAGCTCACGGGCCAGCCCGAAGTGCTGGATCGCCACGTCGGCCTCGGTGCAGTGGGTGGCGATGCGGCAGATCGAGCCACCGTTGTTCTGGGCTTCCTTGATGTCTTCCTTGGTGCCCACACCGGGCAGCATCAGGAAGGCGATCTTGGCTTCCTTGGCCGTCTCGGCGGCCAGCTTGATCAGCTCCTGCTCCGGGGTCTTGGAGAACCCGTAGTTGAAGCTCGACCCGCCCAGCCCGTCACCGTGGGTGACCTCGATGACCGGCACACCCGCGGTGTCCAGGGCGGCCACGATCGCGCCGACCTCGTCCTTGGTGAACTGGTGGCGCTTGTGGTGCGACCCGTCGCGCAGCGACGTGTCGGTCATCCGGACGTCCCAGGCGGAATTGAAGAAAACGTCACTCATGCTTGCGCACCTCCTGTAACCGCTGAAGCCAGGTCCTTGGCGATCTCCTCGCCGACCTTGGTCGCCGCGGCGGTCATGATGTCCAGATTTCCAGCGTAGGGCGGCAAGTAGTCTCCGGCACCCTCCACTTCCACGAACACGGTGACCAGGTGGTTTCCGCCGTTGACCACCGACGGTTCGTCGAACTGCGGTTCGTTGAGCAGCCGGTAGCCCGGTACGTAGGTCTGTACCTCGGCCACCACGTCCTTGATCGACTGTGTGATCGCGGCGTGGTCGGCGTCCTCGGGGATCGCGCAGAAGATGGTGTCGCGCATGATCATCGGCGGCTCGGCCGGGTTGAGGATGATGATCGCCTTGCCCTTTTGCGCGCCACCGATGTCGCGCACACCCGCGCTGGTGGTCTTGGTGAACTCGTCGATGTTGGCGCGAGTACCCGGACCGGCCGAGGCCGACGACACCGACGCCACGATCTCGGCGTAGGGCACGTCGACCACGCGCGACACGGCGTACACCATCGGGATGGTGGCCTGGCCACCGCAGGTGACCATGTTGACGTTGGGGGCGTCGAGGTGCGCGCGCAGGTTGGCCGGCGGGATGACGCCGGGGCCGACCGCGGCCGGGGTCAGGTCGATCGCTCGGATACCGGCCTCTTCGTAGCGCGGCGCGGCGTCACGGTGCACGTAAGCACTGGTGGCCTCGAACACCAGATCCGGCTTCTCGTTCTGGGCCAGCAGCCAGTCCACCCCCTCATGTGAGGTTTCCAGACCGAGCTTGCGGGCCCGGGCCAGACCTTCGGATTCCGGATCGATGCCGATCATCCAGCGCGGCTCGAGCCATTCCGAGCGCAACAACTTGTACAGCAGGTCGGTGCTGATGTTGCCCGACCCGACGATGGCAACTGACGCTTTCTCAGCCATGTTTCGGCTCCCTTATTCGAAACTCAGTCGTACTGAACCTAACCCGGCGAAGTCCGCGACGAAATCGCTGCCTGCAGGTGCATCTATCGCACGCGTACACGAGCCCGGCAACACGATGTCACCGGCCTTCAGCCGCACCCCGAAGCTCTCCACCTTGCGGGCCAACCAGGCCACTGCGGTCACCGGATTTCCCAGCACCGCATCGCTGCGTCCCTCCGCCACGACCTCGCCGTGGTTGGTCAGGACCGCGTCGATGTTGCAGATATCGATGTCCTTGGGCGAGACCCGCGCCTCCCCCAGCACCCAGCCGGCGCTGCTGGCGTTGTCGGCGATGGTGTCGCACAACTTGATCTGCCAGTTGGTGATGCGGGTGTCGATCAACTCGATGGCCGGCGCGAACGCGGCCGTCGCGGCGAGCACGTCCTCCTCGGTGCACCCGGCCCCGGGCAGGTCGTCGGCCAGGATGAACCCGACCTCGACCTCGACGCGCGGGTACAGAAAGTTCGAGGACTTGACCGGGACGTTCTCGAACACCTCCATCTCGTCGAGGAGATGGCCGTAATCCGGCTCGTCGACACCCATCATGTCCTGCATGGCCTTGCTGGACAGCCCAACCTTGTGGCCGATGACGCGCGCGCCCTCGGCGACCCGCTGCCGGATGTTGATCAGCTGGATCTCGTAGGCATCCACCACGTCGATATCGCTGTACCGATCAGTCAGCGGCGTCATCGGAACCCGGCTCCGCTCCGCCTGAGCGAGATCGGCCGCGAGCTCGTCGCGCACCTCGACACTAAGCATTTTGGTGAATTCCCCTCGCTTCTTTGACCGGCGCAGTTGTCCACAGGCCCGGCAATTCTATAACGTGTTCTACATGACTGGACAGGAGTACGACGTTGTCGTGGTCGGCAGCGGCGCTGCCGGCATGGTCGCCGCCCTCACCGCAGCCCACCAGGGCCTCTCGACAGTAGTCGTAGAGAAGGCGCCGCACTATGGAGGTTCCACTGCGCGGTCAGGTGGTGGGGTGTGGATCCCGAACAACGAGATTCTCAAGCGTGACGGGGTAAAAGACACCCCCGAGGCCGCCCGCACCTACCTGCACAAGATCATCGGTGACGTGGTGCCCGCGGAGAAGATCGACACCTACCTCGACCGCTCTCCGGAGATGCTCTCGTTCGTCCTGAAGAACTCGCCACTGAAGCTGTGCTGGGTGCCCGGGTACTCCGACTACTACCCCGAGACGCCCGGCGGCAAGCCCACCGGACGCTCGGTCGAGCCCAAGCCGTTCAACGCCAAGAAGCTCGGCGCCGACGAGAAGGGCCTGGAGCCGCCATACGGCAAGGTGCCGATGAACATGGTGGTGATGCAGCAGGACTACGTCCGGCTCAACCAGCTCAAGCGTCATCCCCGCGGCGTGCTGCGCAGCATCAAGGTCGGCGTCCGCTCCGTGTGGGCCAACGCCACCGGCAAGAACCTGGTCGGCATGGGCCGCGCCCTCATCGCCCCGCTGCGCATCGGCCTGCAGAAGGCCGGCGTCCCGGTCCTGCTGAACACCGCCCTCACCGATCTCTATGTCGAGGACGGCGTAGTCCGCGGCATCTATGTCCGCGACACCACCAAGGGTGAAAGCGCCGAGCCGCAACTCATCCGGGCACGCCGCGGCGTGATCCTGGGTTCGGGCGGGTTCGAGCACAACGAGCAGATGCGGGTGAAGTACCAGCGCGCACCCATCACCACCGAGTGGACCGTGGGCGCGGTGGCCAACACCGGTGACGGCATCCTGGCCGCCGAAAAGCAGGGTGCGGCACTGGAATTCATGGAGGACTCATGGTGGGGCCCGACGGTCCCGCTGGTCGACTCCCCGTGGTTCGCCCTGTCCGAGCGCAACTCCCCCGGCTCCATCATCGTCAACATGGCCGGCAAGCGGTTCATGAACGAGTCGATGCCCTATGTCGAAGCCTGCCACCACATGTACGGCGGCGAGTACGGCCAGGGCCCCGGCCCCGGCGAGAACATCCCGGCCTGGCTGATCTTCGACCAGCAGTACCGTGACCGGTTCATCTTCGCCGGTCTGCAGCCCGGGCAACGCATTCCGAAGAAGTGGCTGGAATCCGGCGTCATCGTCAAGGCCGACACCCTCGAAGAGCTGGCCGCCAAGACCGGTCTGCCCGCCGATGCGTTCGCCGCGACCATCGACCGGTTCAACGGCTTCGCCCGCTCCGGGGTGGACGAGGACTTCCACCGCGGCGAGAGCGCCTACGACCGCTACTACGGCGATCCCACCAACAAGCCCAACCCCAACCTCGGCGAGATCAAGCACGGACCGTTCTACGCGGCCAAGATGGTGCCGGGTGACCTGGGTACCAAGGGCGGCATCCGCACCGACGTGAAGGGCCGGGCCCTGCGCGACGACAACTCCGTGATCGAAGGCCTCTACGCCGCGGGTAACGTCAGCTCACCGGTGATGGGTCACACCTACCCCGGCCCGGGCGGCACCATCGGTCCCGCCATGACGTTCGGATACCTCGCGGCGCTCGACATCGCCGGAAAGGGCTGACATGCCAATCGATCTCGACAAGGCGCTGGGCGCCGAGCTGGAACCCATCGAGTTCTCCTGGACCAGCAGCGACATCCAGCTGTACCACCTGGGCCTCGGTGCCGGCGCCGACCCGATGAGCACACGTGAACTGAGCTACCTCGTCGACGACACCCCCCAGGTGCTGCCGACCTTCGGCAACGTCGCGGTCAGCTTCCACATGACCGAGCCGCCCAAGGTGCAGTTCCCGGGCATCGACATCGAACTGTCCAAGGTGCTGCACGCCAGCGAGGCCGTCAGCGTCCCCGGCCCGATCCCCACCAGCGGCACCGCCAAGTCGGTGCAGCGCTTCACCGAGATCTGGGACAAGGGCAAGGCCGCCGTCATCGTCAGTGAATCCACGGTCACCGACGAGTCCGGCAAGGTGCTGTGGACCACCAAGAGATCGATCTTCGCCCGCGGCGAGGGCGGTTTCGGCGGCGAGCGCGGCCCGGCCACCTCAAACGAATTGCCCGATCGCGCACCGGATGTCGAGATCTCACTGCCGACACTGCCGCAGCAAGCCCTGCTGTACCGGCTGTGCGGCGACCGCAATCCCCTGCACTCGGACCCGGCCTTCGCTGCTGCAGCAGGTTTCGAGCGGCCGATCCTGCACGGGCTGTGCACCTACGGCATCGGCTGCAAGGCCATCGTCGACAATCTGCTCGACGGCGACGTCGCCCAGGTGGCCTCCTACGGCGCCCGGTTCGCCGGCGTCGTGATCCCTGGCGAGACCCTGCAGGCCAACATCTGGAAGGAAGACGGCAAGTTCATCGGCGTGCTGACCGCACCGTCGCGGGACAACGCCGTCGTGCTCTCGGGTGTGGAGCTCGTCCCGGCCTAGCTTTTCCTTCTCCGCCCGCTTTGTCCACCCGCTTTGTCACGCTTTGTCCACCCGCTTTGTCACGCTGGAGTGGCTGTCGACCTCGACAGTCACTCCAGCGTTGCATTGGAGGATGAATGCCGTTGGCGGCCCTCCACTTTGTCACGCTGGAGTGGCGGTGGGGTCCCGACAGCCACTCCAGCGTGACAAAATAATCGCCGTCGCGCCGGAGTCATGCACGCGATAGCACAGATCCGCCGTCCCGTCATCTGTCACGCTGGCGTGGCTGTGGACAGCGAGTGTCACGCCAGCACCTGGGGATAACTGATGTGACGGCTACGCCGTTGCGCTGCAGACTTTCCCGCTATGGGGGAACCATTCGTCGGCAGTAAAGCCGTTGCCAACGGCGAACTACTCAAGAGCGCACTTCGCACCCATTACACCAGGGTGTTCCGGGATGTGTACGTGAGCCCGGGTACCGAACTGACGCCGCTCATTCGGGCCCAGGCCGCATGGCTGTGGTCCCGGCAGCGCGGCATCATCGCCGGAAACTCGGCAGCAGCTGTACACGGGGCGAAATGGGTCGATCCGAAGTCTCCGGTGGAAATGATCCACTCGAACCGCAATCCGCTTGTGGGACTGCGGATCCGAACCGAAGCGATCGAAGAGGACGAGATAGTTCGCTTCGGCGAGGTCCCAGTCACCTCATTGGCCCGCACGGCACTCGACATCGGCAGTTGGTACCCACGCGATGACGCGGTGGCGGCGCTCGATGCGCTTGCCCGCGCCACTGACCTCAAGGTCGCCGACGTCGAATTGTTGACCCAGCGGTATGCCCGGCGTAGGGGTATTCAACGCGCCCGCACCGCGTTGAACTTGATGGACGGCGGCGCTCAGTCTCCGAAGGAAACCTGGCTGCGACTGATCCTCATCGATGGCGGCTTGCCACGACCGCAAACTCAGATTCCCGTCTTCGACGCCCCCGGCGACCCGTTTGCTTATCTCGACATGGGTTGGGAGGACATCAAAGTCGCGGCCGAGTACGACGGCGAGGAACACCGAGCCAGCAGTTGGCGATATGGCTGGGACCTGAGGAGGGCCGAGCGAATACAGCGGCAGGGCTGGATCAACGTCCGGGTCTCGGCAGGCGAAAGTCCAGACAATGTTCTGCGTCGGGTGGTCGCGGCTCGGGCACAACGATTGTCACGCTAGCGCGACGTCGAACCTCGACTGCCACTCTGGCGTGACACAGCGGCCGCTTCGGGGCCAGCGAACCCGCACGTTGTCACGCTGGAGTGGCTGTCGGAGTCGAGAGCCACTCTGGCGTGACAATGGGACGCGACGACGCAACCAAACGAGCGCTATCGGCCCGAACCCGCGCTACATCCGCTTCCAGAGATCGTCCCCACCTGAATGACGCGGGGCCTCGGGTGCCACCGGAACCGGGCCGGGAGCCGGCTGGCTCGGCGCGGCAGCGGCGGGCGGGGCCGACGCTGCGGGCGGGGCTGAATGCGTGACCGGAGGCGCCGAATGCGGAGCCGACGACGCGGCCCCACCGGAGCGGTCGTTCAGTTGGGTCTCGCGGGCATCCAGGCCGGCTTCGCGGCGATCCTGAGCGGCATCGCGGTCATTTTGCGCCGTCTCGCGATCGTTCTGCTGCTTGTCCCGCTCGTTGAGCTTGGCCTCGCGCTCTTCCTGCTGCTGTTGCGGGTTCGGGCCGCCGGGACCGCCAGGGCCGCCGGGCTGGCCGGCACCGGGCTGACCGGCACCGGGCGCACCGCCGTTCTCGCCGCCGCCCTTGGCGCCTTCCATGGCCTTCATCAGCGGCTCCATGAGCGAGCCGAATTGGCCGCCCATCTGCCCCGCCATCTGGGAGGGGGCACTGGCCATCTGCCCCATCTGGCCCAGCTGACCCATCATCTGGCCGAGCTGGCCGACGCCCTGACCGCCGGACTCGTCGGCCTTCTCGTAGGCGCCCTGAGCATCCGAAAGCTTGGCGTTGAACATGTTCTCCTTGGCCGACAGCGCCGTCACATTCGTGGTCAGCGAGGTCGCCAGGGTTGGCAGGATGCCGGCGATGGTCATGCTCATCGCGTCTTCACCGGGCTGGATGGGCGGCATCTCGGGCAGTTGCATCGATGCCGGGTTCCAGGTGAGCGGAGCAAGAACCTTGACTGGCTCATTCACCGTTACTGACTCCTTCTCCTTCGGACCGACACAGATCACCAATCGTCATATTCGTCATCCCCGTCGCCGGTGTCGTGGTCGAGGGGAGCCGGGACGGCAAGTCCGGTGGCCGTCCCCCCGCCGCCACCGGCACGCTGGCCGCCGCCCATCATGCCCATGCCGCCACCCATGCCGCCGCCTGCCGCGTTAGCCGCAGCCACCGGCGCCACACCACCGAGCACCGCGGCGCTGGCTCCCGGGTCGACCGCGACCGGTGCGGTATGACCGCCGACGAGTTTCGACAACAGCGGCGTCTGCGGACTGCCGCCACCCGAGCCACCGGGCAAACCAGCCGCCTTGACCAGACCTGCGCCGCCGCTCGGCCCCGATCCGCCGGCAAGCGGGTGATTGGAGAACGCCGAGAACGGGCTGGGCCCACCGCCGGTGCCCTTGCCGCCCGAGCCCAGCATCTGGGTCAGCTGCTGTAAGGGCTGCGTGAGCTGCTGCAGGGGCTGGGAGAGCTGCTGGGGGATCTGGCTGGCCATCTGTGGAATCTGGCCCAGCATCTGGGGCAACTGGCTGATCAGCTGCATCATCGAATCGGCGCCCTTCTGGGCGGCCTGCTGGGCCTGCGCCGTCGGCGGGGTGCCGAACTGGGGAAGGTTGGCGACCGTGCCGAGACTGTCGGCCATTTCGACCGAAGCGGCCGAGACCGTGGCGGTGTTCTGCGCCAAACCCGCCTTGATCCGGCTCTCGACCAGTGCCTGCATGTTGCCGAACGGCATCTTCTGCAGGGCTTCGACCTCGGCCTGCACTTCCTGTGCGGCCGCGTTCAGCGCGGTCTTGGTCTGCGCCACCGACGCCGCCATCTTCAACAACGCGGTGCCGATGGCCGTCGCCTGCGCGGCGTTGGCCTCGTGCCCGGCGATCATCGTGGTGGCCTCACCCGAGGCAGCCAGCGACGCGCCACCTTCCCACGAACCGGTCAGCCTCGACAGCTGATTCGTCTGCTGAGGGACGACGGAGCCGCTGATATTGGCCCCGACCTTGTTATAGGACGCCGCCGCCGCGGTCAGCTGGTCCTCGTCGATATTCGGCCAAGCCGGTCCCTGCAACGTCTGCGACCCGTACGGGCTGCTGTCGCGCGGCACTCCCATGCCACGGCCCCCTTCTACGCGTGATGCACATCCGGAGCAAACATTACCGTGCCAATAAGGGGTGGCGATGCACCTTTATCCGAGGATCAATCCGGAAGTCGGAACGCCGGTTCCCGCGGTGACCAGCACATGCTCGACGCCCTCGACCTGGTTCACCGAGGTACCCCGCAACTGCCGCACCCCCTCGGCGATGCCGTTCATGCCGTGGATGTAGGCCTCACCGAGCTGACCGCCGTGGGTGTTGATCGGCAGCCGGCCTCCGAGCTCGATGGCGCCGCCGGCGATGAAGTCCTTGGCCTCGCCCTTGCCGCAGAACCCGAGCTCTTCGAGCTGGATCAGCGTGTAGGGCGTGAAGTGGTCGTAGAGGATCGCGGTCTGGATGTCGTCGGGCGACAGACCGCTCTGCTCCCAGAGCTGACGGCCGACCAGGCCCATCTCGGGCAGCCCGAGCTCGTCGCGATAGTACGAATACATGGTGAACTGGTCGGTGCCCGCGCCCTGGGCGGCGGCCTCGATGACCGCCGGACGGTGCTTGAGATCCTTGGCCCGTTCGGGCGTGGTGACGACGATGGCCACGCCGCCGTCGCTCTCCTGGCAGCAGTCCAAAAGGCGCAGCGGTTCGGCGATCCACCGGGAGTTCTGGTGATCCTCGATGGTGATCGGCTTGCCGTAGAAGAACGCCTTCGGGTTGGTCGCGGCGTGCTTTCGGTCGGCCACGGATACGGCACCGAAATCGGCACTGGTGGCGCCGTATTCGTGCATGTAGCGCTGGGCGATCATGGCCACCGAAGCGGCCGGGGTGCTCAGGCCGTGGGGGTAGGACCAGCTGTACTCGACGCCGCGTGAGTCGGCGTTGACGGTCAGGCCCGTCATCACCTGGCCGAACCGGAACTCCGAGCGCTCATTGAACGCCCGGTATGCCACAACGACTTCCGCGACGCCGGTCGCGACGGCAAGGGCCGCCTGCTGGACGGTCGCGGCCGCGGCGCCACCGCCGTAGCCGATCTGGCTGAAGAACTTCAGGTCCCCGATGCCGGTGGAGCGGGCCACGGCGGTCTCCAGGTTGGAGTCCATCGTGAACGTCACCAAGCCGTCGACGTCGGAGGGCTTCAGCCCGGCGTCGTCGAGCGCGTCGAGCACGGCTTCGGCCGCGAGCCGCAGCTCACTACGGCCCGAGTTCTTGGAGAAGTCGGTGGCGCCGATACCGGCGATGGCTGCCTTGCCGGAGAGCATCAGTTGTCCCCCAAAGTCAGTGTGGACGTGGCGATGACGTGGTTGCCAAGGCTGTTGCTGCCCACCACTTTCAGGGTCACCAGGTCACCCTCGACCTCGGTGACCTCACCGGTGAAGGTGATGGTGTCGTAGGCGTACCAGGGCACACCGAGGCGCAGCTTGATCGACTTGATGATCGCGTTCGGCCCGGCCCAGTCGGTCACGTACCGTCCGACCAGGCCCGTGTCGGTGAGGATGTTGACGAAGATGTCCTTGGAACCCTTGGCCTGCGCCTTGTCCCGGTCGTGGTGGACGTCCTGGTAATCCCGGGTGGCGATCGCGGTGGAGACGATGAACGTCGGGTCGCCGTAGATCTTGAGTTCGGGCAGTGTGGTGCCGACGCGAACGTCGGAGACAGTCAGGCTCATGCTTGCGGCTCCCATGCGTACAACGTCCAGGCCGGGCTGACCTCACTGTCCGGAAAGTCGATATAGGTTGCGGTGACGGGCATTCCGATCTTCACCTGATCGGCGGCGATCCCGCGCAACTCACCCAGCATGCGGACGCCCTCTTCGAGTTCGACGAGTGCGATGACGAACGGCAGGCTGCGTCCGGGCACCTTGGGTGCGTGGTGCACGACGTAGCTGAACACCGTGCCCTTGCCCGTCGACACCACGTAGTCGACCGGAGCCTCTTTGTCCTGCCAGACGGCGGGCACCGGCGGGTGCTGCAGCGAGCCGTCGGGTCGCTTCTGGATACGCAGTTCGTGGGCATTGACACCGTCCCAGAAGAACTGGGTGTCCCGTGACGACGCCGGCCGCATCAACTTGTCGGGGTCCAGATCGGCGGGGATCGAACCGGTTTCGGCCGCGTCCTGCCCCTGCTTGTTGGCCGGCTGGAACTTCATGATCCGCCAGTCCATGTCGGCGACTTCCTCGTCGCCGACATGCCAGCGGATCTTCTGATTGATGAAGTAGCCCTCGCCCAGCGCGGTCTGCTTCGGGCCCACCACGTCGGTGACCTCGGCGCTGATGCTGACCTGCTCGCCGGGCTGCAGATACCGGTGGTAGGTCTGATCGCAGTTGGTGGCGACCACGCCGACGTACCCGGCGTCGTCGAACAACTTCATGATCCGGGCCAGCGGATCGTCGTCCGAGCGGCTACGGCCCAGGCCCATCATGGTCCAGACCTGGATCATCGCCGGCGGGGCCACGATGCCGGGATGCCCGGCGGCCTTGGCCGCTTCCTCATCGACGTAGATCGGGTTCTTGTCACCGATGGCGTCGACCCAGTGGTGAATCATGGGCTGGTTCACCGGATCCCGGCTCAGCGTCGGCTTGCTGCGCCCGGTCGCGACGATCTCGTCGATACCTGCCTGCAGATCGCTCATCGCGGCACCCTCGGCACCCGCAGGCCCGATGCCGCGATCATCTCGCGCATCACCTCGTTGACACCGCCACCGAAGGTGATGACCAGGTTGCGCTTGGCCATCTTGTCCAGCCAGATCAGCAGCTCGGCGGTCTCGGGATCGGCCGGGTTGCCGTACTTGCCGACGATCTCCTCGGCCAGGCGACTGACTTCCTGGATGCGTTCGGTGGAGAACACCTTGGTGGCCGCCGCGTCGGCAACTGCGATGGTCTCGCCGGATGCCGCCACCTGCCAGTTGAGCAGTTCGTTGATCCGCCAGATCGACTTGATCTGTCCCAGCAGGCGTTTCACGTCGTCCTGCTCGATCGGCGTGACGCCGTCGGACCCCGGCTTGGATGCCCAGGCGTGCACCTGGTCGTAGATGCCGGCGACGCGACCGGCCGGTCCCAGACCCACGCGCTCGTGGTTGAGCTGGGTGGTGATGAGCTTCCAGCCGCCGTTCTCCTCACCGACGAGCATGTCGGCGGGCACGTGCACGTCGTTGTAGTACGACGCGTTGGTGTGGTGGGCGCCGTCGGACAGGATGATCGGCGTCCACGAGTAGCCGGGATCCTTGGTGTCGACGATCAGGATCGAGATGCCCTTGTGCTTGGCCGCGGTCGGGTCGGTGCGGCACGCCAGCCAGATGTAGTCGGCGTCGTGCGCGCCGGTGGTCCACATCTTCTGCCCGTTGACGATGTACTCGTCACCGTGCCGGACGGCCGTCGTACGCAGCGAGGCCAGGTCGGTGCCGGCGTCGGGCTCGGAGTATCCGATGGCGAAATGCACGTCGCCGGAGAGGATTCCGGGCAGGAACTTCTTCTTCTGCGCCTCGGTGCCCAGTGCCTGCAGGGTGGGGCCGACGGTCTGCAGCGTGACCATCGGCAGCGGGATGTCGGCACGGTTGGCCTCGTTGATGAAGATCTGCTGCTCGACAGGGCCGAAGCCCAGGCCGCCGTACTCCTTCGGCCAGCCCACACCGAGCTTGCCGTCGCTGCCCATGCGCTTGATCACCGCACGGTAGGCCTCGTTGTGCCGGTCGGACTCCATCGCCGCGGCCTCTTCCGGCGTGATGAGAGTCGAGAAGTATTCCCGCAGTTCGGCTTGCAGCGCCCGCTGCTCGGGCGTCAGGTCGATGAACATTACGCTCCCACCAAATCGAGGCGATGCGACGGACCACCCAAGAGCCGGGTCAGATCCTTGATCGAGGAGTAGTAGCGGTCCATCGGGTAGGTGATGTCCATACCCATACCGCCGTGCAGGTGATGGCAGAGCCGCATGGCCGGCGCGGCCTGCGAGGTGAGCCAGTAGCCCAGGATGTTCAGGTCCTCGTCGGCGTCAAGCCCTTCGGACAGCCGCCACAGCGCCGAAGTGGACAGCAGATCGATTGTCCGCGAGGCGATGTAGACCTCCGACAACTGTGCCGCCACGGTCTGGAACGTCGACAGCGGCCGGCCGAACTGCTCACGGGTGGCCACGTAGTCGGCGGTCAGCCGCAGTGCGCCGGCCACCAACCCGGCGGCGAACGCCCCGGTGACAGCCAGCGCCAGCTGGTTGACCCGCTGCGCGCTCGCGCCGTCGAGCACGTCTGCGACGTCGACCGCGACGTCGGCGAACGTCACCACGTACTCGTCGGAACCGTTGGAGGTCGGGGTCTTGGTGACCGTCACGCCATCAGCCGCCGGGGAGACCACCACGACCGCGTTGTCGGCGGTGACCACCAGCCACTTGGCCGTCTCGGCATAGGGCACACCGATCTTGGTGCCGTTGAGCTTGCCGTCGGCGAAGTTCACCGCAGGCCGCTCCGGCAGCGACTGCCCGGGCTCATTGAGCGCCGCCGAGAGCACCGCGCCCGTCGCGACACCGGCGAGGTACCGGTCCTGCTGGGCGTCGGACGCCAGGTCGAGCAGCGTCACCAGGCCGAGGCCCACGGTGGCCAGCGCCGGCCCGGTGGTGCCGTGCCTGCCGATCTCGGTCAACGCGGTGGACAGCTCGGGCAGGCCGAGGCCGTCACCGCCGAGTCGTTCCGGCACTCCCAGCGCCGCGACTCCACCGGAAACCAGTGCATCCCAGGTGTTGTCGCGTTCCAGAACAGAGGTCACCACATCGGCGACGGCCTGCTGTTCCGGGTTCGGTGTGAAATCCACCCGAATCCTCCTTGATCCGTTAGGCGGTCAGTAGCTCAGTGAGCGACCGGGCACGCGCCCGTGTAATCGACCGGCCAATGCTTAATACCATTGAGCCAGCCGGACTTCAGCCGTTCGGGGTCACCGATCGGCTTGAGGTCGGGCATGTGGTCGGCGACGGCGTTGAAGATCAGGTTGATCGTCAGGCGGGCCAGGTTGGCGCCGATGCAGTAGTGCGCCCCGGTGCCGCCGAAGCCGACGTGCGGGTTGGGGTCGCGGAGGATGTTGAAGGTGAACGGGTCTTCGAACACCGTCTCGTCGAAGTTGGCCGAGCGGTAGGACATCACCACGCGCTCGCCGGCCTTGATCTTGACGCCGGAGATCTCGGTGTCCTGGCTGGCGGTGCGCTGGAAGGCCGACACCGGGGTGGCCCAGCGGATGATCTCGTCGACCGCGGTCTTGGGGCGCTCCTTCTTGAACAGCTCCCACTGCTCGGGGTGCTGCGAGAACGCGATCATGCCGTGCGTGATCGAGTTGCGGCTGGTCTCGTTACCGGCGACGGCCAGCATGATCACGAAGAATCCGAACTCGTCGTCGCTGAGCTTCTCACCGTCGATGTCGGCCTGGATCAGCTTGGTGACGATGTCGTCGGTCGGGTTCTTGCCGCGCTCTTCGGCCATCTTCATGGCGTAGGAGATCAGCTCGAACGAGGACATGGCCGGGTCGACGTCGGCGTACTCGGGGTCGTCACCGGCGGTCATCTCGTTGGACCAGCGGAACAGCTTGTCGCGGTCGTCCTGGGGCACACCGAGCAGTTCGGCGATGGCCTGCAGCGGCAGTTCGCAGGACACCTGCTCGACGAAGTCACCGGTGCTCGACGCGGCAGCGTTCTTGGCGATCTGCTGTGCGCGCGAGTTCAATTCGTCCTCGAGCCGCGAGAGCGCGCGGGGGGTGAAGCCACGGGAGATGATCTTGCGCAGCCGGGTGTGGTGCGGGGCGTCCATGTTGAGCAGGACCGCGCGCTGTAGGTCGACGGCTTCGCGGGTCATCTCCTGCGGCCAGACCGGGATCGCGCCGTTCATCGAACTGGAGAACACGTCGCTGCGCAGCGAGACGTCCTTGACGTCCTCGTGGCGGGTGACGAGCCAGTACCCCTTGTCGCCGAAGCCTCCGGTGCCGCCAGGGACGTCGACCCAGCGAACCGGCTCGGCCGCACGAAGCTCGGCGAGCTCCTTGACCGGCAGACCCTTGAGGTTCAGGTCGGAATCGAGGAAGTCGAAATCCTTGGGGATGTTGGGGCAGCCCATGTGTCTAACTCCTAGTGTCTGTAGCAAGCCGTGCGCGTAGCCAGCAATGCTTGAAACAACGTGGTCTAGTACCAATTGAGACCATTGAAACACGGCTTGACCGCAGATCAAAGGCAGTGATACATCCGTGCTTGTCAGAGATATGAAACGTGTTCTAGCCTGGCTTCATGGGTAACCCTGTCATCGTCGAAGCCACCCGCAGCCCCATCGGCAAGCGCAACGGCTGGTTGTCCGGCCTGCACGCCACCGAGCTTCTCGGAGCCGTCCAGAAGGCCCTCATCGAGAAGGCCGGAATCGACCCCGGCAGCGTCGAGCAGGTCATCGGTGGCTGCGTCACGCAGTACGGCGAACAGGCGAACAACGTCACCCGGCAGTCCTGGCTCATCGCCGGTCTTCCCGAGCACGTCGGCGCCACCAGCATCGACTGCCAGTGCGGCAGCGCCCAGCAGGCCAACCACCTGGTGGCCGGCCTGATCGCCACCGGCGCGATCGACATCGGCATCGCCTGCGGAATCGAGGCGATGAGCCGAGTCGGCCTCGGCGCCAACGGCGGCGGGGCCCGCGCCGCGTCGTGGGACATCGATCTGCCCAACCAGTTCGAGGCCGCCGAGCGCATCGCCAAGCGCCGCGGCATCACCCGCGCCGATGTGGACGCGCTCGGTCTGGCCTCCCAGAACCGGGCCAAGCAGGCCTGGGCCGAGGGGCGCTTCGACCGGGAGATCTCGCCGATCGAGGCCCCGGTCATCGACGAGAACAAGCAGCCGACCGCCGAATGGAACACCGTCAGCCGCGATCAGGGCCTGCGCGACACCACCGCCGAGGGCCTGGCATCGCTGAAGCCGGTGATGGAGGGCGGGATCCACACCGCCGGTACGTCGTCGCAGATCTCCGACGGCGCGGCCGCGGTGCTGTGGATGGACGAGGACAAGGCGAAGGCGCTCGGCCTCAAGCCACGTGCGCGGATCATCGCGCAGGCCAACGTCGGCGCCGAGACCTACTACCACCTCGACGGCCCGGTGCAGTCCACCGCCAAGGTGCTGGAGAAGGCCGGCATGAAGCTCGGTGACATCGACCTGGTCGAGATCAACGAGGCCTTCGCGTCGGTGGTGCTGTCCTGGGCCCAGGTGCACGGCGCCGACATGGACAAGGTCAACGTCAACGGTGGCGCCATCGCCCTGGGCCACCCGGTCGGCTCGACCGGATCCCGGCTGATCACCACCGCTCTGCACGAGCTGGAGCGCACCGACCGCAGCACGGCGCTGATCACCATGTGCGCCGGCGGCGCGCTGTCCACTGGCACCATCATCGAGCGGATCTGATGGCGTTCAGTGAAGCCGAGCGCATCGCGGCCGCACAGGCCTACATCGATGCGCTCGTCACCCATCAAGCAGATGGGGTGCCGTTCGATCCGGGTTGCATCCGCATCGAGATGGGGCTGAAGACCGGACGTTCCGGTGATCACCTGCGCCGCAGCCTGAATCGCGGACCGCAGTTCAAGTTGATCGAGAAGACGACGACGCCGGAGTTCTCCGTCGACGGCGACAACATCCGCGCCAAGTTCGACGTGCTCACCAAGCCGCGCCTGTTCGGGTGGCGGGTGTGCTCACACGTCGACGAGACGTTCCTGATCCCGGCATCGGACGGCAAGATCCATCACATCCGTGCCTCCCTCGCCCCGTTCATCAGCCGCTAAGGTCCCCGCATGGCCAACACCCCACGCCCGCTGAGCCCCAAACAGGTCGAACGCCTCAACGCGAAATCGACCGGCACCGCCATCAAATGGATGTCGCGCGCCCAGACCTGGATCTTCAAGAAGTCCGGCGGGCGCATCGGCGACAAGTTCCTGCGCGGTGCCGAAGTGGGCATCTTGACGACCATCGGCCGCAAGTCCGGCGAGGAACGAGACAGCCCGCTGCTGTTCCTACAGGAAGGCAAGCGCATCGTGCTGGTCGCTTCGCAGGGCGGTCGGGCCACCAACCCGATGTGGTACCTGAACCTGGTGGCCAACCCGCGGGTGAAGTTCCAAACCAAGCGCGAGACCCTGGACCTGGTCGCGCGTGATGCCACCGACGCCGAGCGCGACGAATACTGGCCCAAGCTGGACGCGATGTACGCCGACTTCGCGAACTACCGTTCCTACACCGACCGCAAGATCCCGATCGTGATCTGCGACCCGGCCTGACCTGACGCTTTGCCGAACGCCCCCGACCAAGAGGTCGGGGGCGTCTTGCGTTGCCAGATGTCCGGGAGCTGGCCAATTACGCAACTCTCGGTAGCTGAATTGACGGGTGAACAGTTCTTTGATTATGTTCTGTGAGCCCGCACACAGTGAATGTCAAGTGAGCGGCAGCCCACATCCTCGTGAACCCGATGGAGACCCTATGCAACGACCCACCCGCCGCCGGGCTGCCGGTGCCGCCGCGACAACGCTCACCGCGTGTTCCCTCTTCGCAGCCGCAACCCTGCCCGCCTCCGCGCTGACCGTGACGTTCATCAGGCACGCCGAATCGCAGGCCAATGCCTCGGGGTACATCGACACCAGCACGCCCGGGCCCCACCTGACCAATGACGAGGTGGACCAGACCGGCGGACTGACCGGCGAGCAGCAGGCGCAGAACTTCGCCGACGCGCTGTGTGCGACCTCCTGCACCGGAACGGCTGCGCCGTTCGACGCGCTCTACGCCTCGACCATGATCCGCACTCAAGAGACCGCGAAGCCGCTGGCCGACAAGACCGGTCTGCCGGTCACGGTCCTGGGCTCCTACGACCCGACCCGACCGCAGCGGAACTCCGGTGTGCAGGAAATCAGTGCCGGCATCTTCGAGGGCCTGTCCGAGAAGGAAGGCATCGGCCGTATCGGCTACATCCTCGCCCCGTTGGCGTGGTCGATGGGCTTGCAGTTCGTCCCGATCCCCGGCGGCGAAACCGGCCTGGAGTTCAACGAGCGCGTGACGAACGCCCTGGAGGACGTCGAGTCGGGCACCACCGACACCAACGGTGACGGCGAGATCGACGCCGCGGTGTTCTCTCACGGCGCCACCATCATGATGTGGACGTTGATGAACGTCGACAATCCGAGCTTGACGCTGCTGGCGAACACGCTGGACAACACCGACACCGTGGTGGTCACGAAGAACGACGACGGCAGTTGGCATCTGGTGAGCTGGAACGGCCAGGAGGTCGGCGATGCCGACTACCCGACGCAGATGTTCGTCAACGTGCGTGACCTGATCGTCGCCCCGCAGAAGGCGATCTACAACATGCGCATACCGGTCCTTTCCCTGGATCCCGAAGCCATCGTGACCACCGGCGCGCGAGGCGTGGAGGACGTCGCCCAGGCCGGCGTGAAATTCGTGAGGGACTCGATCACCGACACCGTCAACGCGATCACCGGAATTCCGGGCTCACTGGGCCAGTCGACCTCCCAGGTGTCCAAGCTGAGCATCCAGAACACCACTGCTGACAACGTTGTCACCGAGGAAGCCACGTCGACAGACTCGACGGTGCAGAAGACGGCCGAGCCGGTGCAGACCGAGGTAAAGGCCATCCGCACCGCCACCACCACGCCGGCCGCCGGCGAAAAGGCAGAACCGGGCAAGGCCGTCTCCGCGGTGCGCGACCGGGTTCGCCAGGCCGCCGACGACGTGCGCAACGGTGTCGAATCCTCGGTGAGACAGGCTCGCGACTCCGCCAAGAAGCTCACAGGAGCGGACAAGGCCGCAAAGACCGGCAAGGACAACAGCGCCGGCAAGGCCAAGCCCAAGACGAAGACCAAGAACAAAGACGCCGCGTGAAATAAGCGTCAGCTCAACGTAATACAGACGGCCAGCCCCCTCCTCGCCCGAGGAGGGGGCTGAACCGCGTCCGCGGCAGAGCGTTAGCGGGTCGAACGAAACTGTCAAATATCGTCCCGCACAACGAGATAACGGCTCACTCTCACAGCAGACGGTCAGACAATTCATCTGGCCGCCAGCGAACCTTCACCGGCAGGTCACGCGAAATCCGTACAGCCACAATGGAGGAACCACATGAACCGTCGCAGAGGTGACGCGTCGGCGTCACGACATCGAAGTCTACTGGGGGGTGTCGCCATCGCGTTCCTCGCGTTCTTCCTGGCGATCCCCGTAGCCAATGCCGCCGAGAACATGCGGATCACATTCGTCCGGCACGGCGAGTCAGAAGGCAACGCCTCCGGATTGATCGACACCAAGACACCCGGACCGGTGCTCACCCAAAAAGGTCAGCAGCAGGCCCAGGCGGTCGTCGGCAAGCTCGGAGACAACAACTACGACGCCATCTACGCCTCTCAGATGGTGCGCACCCAACTGACGGCCGCACCGATGTCGCAGTACCTCGGCCTGCCGATCCAGGTCCTGCCCGGTCTGCAGGAGATCGAAGCCGGCGCCTTCGAGGGCACGCCGGAAAGCGAAGCCGCCAACGGATACGGCAGGATCATCGGCGCATGGGCCATCGCCGGCCAGCGTGACTTGGCGATGCCGGGTACCACCTTGACCGGAGACGGCTTCGACGCTCGGGTCGACGGCGCGATCAAGCAGATGTACGACAAGGGCGATCGCAATGCCATCGTCTTCTCGCACGGAGGCACCATCATGGTTTGGACGATGATGAACGCCAAGAACCTCACCATGGCGGACAAGGTCGACCTGCTCAGCCACTACGCGCTCGGCAACACCGACTACGTCGTCGTCGAAGGCAATCCCGAGGATGGCTGGGTCGTGACGGACTGGAACGGGAAGAGGTTCTCCCCCGAACCCACCTTCGAGCACGAGCTGAACATGCAGCTGCGAACCCTGAGCCGTCAGCTGACTGCCGCCGGAGATCAGGTCACGGCGGCCTTCAAGACCGGTGACTTCGCAACCATCGCGACGGCGATCAACCGCAGCGTGGCCGACGCGTCCTTCTCTGTCACCAAGTTCGCCCGGGCAGTCAACGCGGAGATCATCAAGCGCACTACCAAGGAGATCCCGGCGAGCACCGAGGATCTGCAGGACAAGGTGTCCACCGAGGTCCAGAACGTCAGCACCTCGCTGGACACGGCCAAGAACAGCGTCGTGCAGAAAGCCGCTCCTGTAGCGATCGCCGACAACGATGCGAAGCCCAAGCTCAAGGCCGCCGTCGACAGCATCGTCAAGCCCCGCGGTGCGACCGACCTGTCCGACGGCAACAAGGCGCTGCCGGGTGTCGCGAAGTCGCTGCACCAGGCCGGCGAGCGGGCTCAGACGGCCGTCAAGGACGCGCAGGACCGGGTGTCGTCGTCGATCAAGAAGTTCGGCGACGCGGTCAAGAAGGCGACCGGCCAGCAGAGCAAGGCTGCCGACGACAACGACGGTGCCGCCAAGAAGGACGCCGCCTGACAAGAGGCATAAAGAAAATCGAGTGTGCGCTCAGATCGAGAATCAGGTGGATTTCACGATCTGAGCGCACCCTCGGCAGAACAAGAGGAAATCAGGCGCCGTAAACCGGCACCGCGGGGCGGGCTTGGGCCAGCAGGTCCTTGACCACCGGGCCCAGCTCAGCCGGATCCCACTTGGCGCCCTTGTCGATCTGAGGTCCGTGCGCCCAGCCCTCGGCGATGCGGATCTTGCCGCCCTCGATCTCGAACATCTTGCCGGTCACGTCTTTTGACTCGGCGCTGCCCAGCCACACCACCAGCGGGGAGATGTTCTCGGCGGCCATGGCGTCGAAGGCCTGGTCCTGGGTCGCCATCATCTCGGCGAAGACGGTCTCGGTCATCCGAGTGCGCGCCGAGGGCGCGATGCCGTTGACCGTGACGCCGTAGCGTCCCATCTCGGCCGCGGCCACCAGCGTCAGCGCGGCGATGCCGGCCTTGGAGGCGCTGTAGGTGGCCTGCCCGACGCTGCCCTGCAGACCGGCACCGGAACTGGTGTTGATGATGCGCGCGTCAACGGTTTCGCCGGCCTTGGACTTGGCCCGCCAGTAGGCGGCGGCGTGCTTCATGGTGGCGAAGTGCCCCTTGAGATGCACGGCGGTGACCGCGTCGAACTCTTCTTCGGTGGCGTTGGCGAACATCCGGTCACGAACGATGCCGGCGTTGTTGACGAGAACGTCGAGGGTGCCGAAGGCATCGACGGCGTTCTGGATCAGCGCCTCGGCCTGCGCCCAGTCGGCGACGTTGGAGCCGTTGGCAACAGCTTCGCCTCCGGCGGCGACGATCTCGTCGACCACGTTCTGCGCGGCGCTGCCGCCGCCCGCCGGCGAACCGTCCAGGCCGACTCCGATGTCGTTGACCACGACGCGGGCACCTTCGGCAGCGAACGCGAGCGCGTGCTCACGCCCGATACCGCCACCGGCACCCGTCACGATGACCACGCGGCCGTCGAGCAATCCCATTGTGCTGTCTCCTTTTCCGAGTTACTTGATGTCGGCCGTCGTGGTGGACAGGTAGTGCGGCGGCTCCCCGCCACCGTGCACCTCCAACGACGCACCGCTGATATAAGAGGCGGCCGAAGACGACAAAAACGCTGTGGCCCAACCGATATCGGCGGGCTTGGCTAACCGCCCCAGCGGCACGTTGCGCGAGATGGCCGCGATGGAATCGGCGTCGCCGTAGAACAGTTCGGACTGCTCGGTCTCGACCATGCCGACCACCACCGAGTTAACCCGGACCTTCGGCGCCCACTCGACGGCCAGCGTCGAGGTGAGGTTGTCGATGCCGGCCTTCGCCGCTCCGTACGCCGCCGTCCCCGGCGTGGGCCGGTGACCGCTGACGCTGGAGATGTTGACGATCGAGCCGCCCGAGTCCTGGCCCTGCATGACCGCATTGGCGTGCGTGGACACCGACAGCGCACCGATCAGGTTGAGCTCGATGATCTTGGTGCTGAACTTCGCCGACGCGTCAGCAGCGAGCACGTACGGCGAGCCGCCGGCGTTGTTGACGACCACATCCAAACGACCGTGCTTCTCCACGACCGCATCGATGAGCGACTTCACCGATTCGTCATCCCGGATGTCGCAGCTGTGGAATTCGTAGGGCAGCCCCTCGACCGGGCGGCGTGCGCAGGTCACCACGGTGGCGCCCTGACCGGCAAAAACCGCGCTGATACCAGCGCCAACCCCTCGTACTCCACCGGTCACCAGGACCACCTTGCCGGTCAAACCCAAACTGATGGCGCCGACTTCTGGCGTAACTGTCACTGTGCTAGCGTACCAAGCAAGTGCTTGCTTAGGTAGCGACCCCTTCAGGAAGTGGATTGATGACGATCACCACCAAGACAGTCGAACCGGGCATCGTCTCGGTCACCGTCAACTACCCGCCCGTCAACGCCATCCCGTCGACCGGCTGGTTCGAACTCGGCGATGCCATCACCGCGGCGGGCCGCGACCGCAGCACCCACGTGGTGATCCTGCGGGCCGAGGGCCGTGGCTTCAACGCCGGTGTGGACATCAAGGAAATGCAGAACACCGAGGGCTTCACCGCGCTCATCGACGCCAACCGTGGCTGCTACCACGCGTTCAAGGCCGTCTACGAATGCGAGGTCCCCGTCGTCGCCGCCGTCAACGGCTTCTGCGTCGGTGGCGGCATCGGCCTGGTCGGCAACGCCGACGTGATCGTGGCCTCCGATGACGCCAAGTTCGGCCTGCCCGAGGTGGAACGCGGCGCGCTCGGTGCCGCCACCCACCTGTCCCGGCTGGTTCCCCAGCACCTGATGCGCCGGCTGTTCTTCACCGCCGCAACCGTTCCCGCCGAGACGCTGCACCACTTCGGTTCGGTGCACGAGGTGGTACCCCGGGAGGAGCTCGACGAGGCCGCGCTGCGCGTCGCCCGTGACATCGCATCCAAGGACACCCGGGTGATCCGGGCGGCCAAGGAGGCGCTGAACTTCATCGACGTCCAGCCCGTCAACGCGCGGTACCGCATGGAGCAGGGCTTCACCTTCGAACTCAACCTGTCCGGTGTGTCCGACGAGCACCGCGACGCCTTCGCCGGAACTGACAAGGGGTCGAAATAGCATGGCAGACAAGAGAACAACCCTCGACGAGGCCGTCGCCTCGATCGAGAGCGGCATGACCATCGGCATCGGTGGCTGGGGCTCGCGGCGCAAGCCGATGGCCTTCGTGCGCGCGCTGCTGCGCACCGACGTCAAGGACCTGACCGTGGTCACCTACGGCGGGCCCGACCTCGGCCTGCTGTGCTCGGCCGGCAAGGTCAAGCGCGTCTACTACGGCTTCGTGTCGCTGGACTCGCCGCCGTTCTACGACCCGTGGTTCGCCAAGGCCCGCACCAACGGTGCCATCGAGGCCCGCGAGATGGACGAGGGCATGCTGCGCTGCGGCCTGCAGGCGGCCGCCCAGCGGCTGCCGTTCCTGCCGATCCGCGCCGGCCTGGGCAGCGACGTCCGCACGTTCTGGGGCGACGAGCTCAAGACCGTGAAGTCGCCGTATGAGACCGACGGCGCCTACGAGGAGCTGATCGCGATGCCCGCGCTGAACCTCGACGCGGCCTTCGTGCACATGAATCTCGGTGACGCCCAAGGCAATGCGGCTTACACCGGTATCGACCCGTACTTCGATGATCTGTTCCTGATGTCCGCTGCGCGCCGCTTCCTGTCGGTCGAGCGCGTGGTCTCCACCGAGGAACTGGTCAAGGCCGTTCCGACGCAGGCCCTGCTGATCAACCGGATGATGGTCGATTCGGTGGTCGAGGCGCCCAACGGCGCCCACTTCACCACCAACGAGCCCGACTACCGGCGCGACGAGAAGTTCCAGCGCCATTACGCAGAGGCCGCCGGTTCCGACGAGACCTGGGCCGAGTTCGTCAAGACGTACCTGTCCGGCAGCGAGGCCGACTACCAGGCCGCGGTCCGCAAGTTCAAGGAGGAGCAAGCATGATTGCCGTGACCCGCGCCGAGGTGTGCGCCGTCGCCTGCGCCGAGCTGTTCCGCGACGCCGGCGAGATCATGGCCAGCCCGATGACCACCGTCGTCCAGATCGGTGCGCGCCTGGCCCGGCTGACCTTCTCCCCCGACATCGTGCTGACCGACGGTGAGGCCCGGATCCTGGCCGATACCCCGGCGATCGGCGCACCCTTCGCCATGGAGGGCTGGATGCCGTTCAACCGGGTCTTCGAGACCCTGGCCTGGGGCAAGCGCCATGTGGTGATGGGAGCCAACCAGATCGACCGCTACGGCAACCAGAACCTGTCGGCGTTCGGCCCGATCCAGCACCCGACCCGGCAGATGTTCGGTGTCCGCGGCGCACCGGGTAACACCATCAACCACACCACCAGCTACTTCGTGGGCAACCACTCCAAGCGGGTGTTCTGCGAGTCGGTGGACATCGTCTCCGGAATCGGCTGGGACAAGATCGATCCGGAGAACCCGGCCTACCGGTTCGCCAACATCTACCGCGTCGTGTCCAACCTGGGCGTGTTCGACTTCAACGGCCCCGACCACCAGATGCGGGCCGTGTCGCTGCATCCCGGCGTCGAAGCTCAGCAGGTCGCCGACAACACCTCGTTCGAGGTGCACGGCCTGGAAGAGGCCGAGACCACCCGGCTGGCCACCGACGAGGAACTCAAGCTGCTGCGCGAGGTCATCGATCCGAAGTCGTTGCGCGACAAAGAGGTCAAGGTTTAACGAATGGGCAAGCTCAAGACTCCGCTGACCGAACTGGTCGGCATCGAGCATCCCGTCGTGCAGACCGGAATGGGCTGGGTGGCCGGGGCACGACTGGTCGCCGCCACCTCCAATGCCGGCGGGCTCGGCATCCTGGCGTCAGCGACCATGACGCTCGAGGAGCTGCAGACCGCCGTCACCAAGGTCAAGGCCGCCACCGACAAACCCTTCGGCATCAACATGCGTGCCGACGCGGGCGACGCCGGTGCGCGCGTGGACCTCCTGATCCGCGAAGGAGTCAAAGTCGCCTCCTTCGCCCTAGCTCCCAAGCCCGAGCTGATCGCCAAGCTGAAAGATGCGGGCGTCGTGGTGATCCCGTCGGTCGGCGCGGCCAAGCACGCCAAGAAGGTGGCAGGCTGGGGTGCCGACGCGGTGATCGTGCAGGGCGGTGAGGGCGGCGGCCACACCGGTCCCGTCGCCACCACGCTGCTGCTGCCCTCGGTGCTCGACGCCGTCAAGGACACCGGCATGCCGGTGATCGCGGCCGGTGGCTTCTTCGACGGCCGCGGCCTGGCGGCCGCGCTGTCCTACGGTGCGGCCGGCGTGGCCATGGGCACCCGCTTCCTGCTGACCGCCGATTCCACCGTGCCCGACGCGGTCAAAGAGCGCTACCTGCAGGCAGCGCTGGACGGCACCGTGGTGTCCACCCGCGTCGACGGCATGCCGCACCGGGTGCTGCGCACCGGCCTGGTGGAAAAGCTGGAGAGCGGTTCGCGGGCACGCGGTTTCGCGGCCGCCGTCGGCAACGCCCAGAAGTTCAAGAAGCTCTCCGGGATGACCTGGCTGTCGATGGTCAAGGACGGCCTCGCGATGCGGCACGGCAAGGAGCTCACCTGGTCGCAGGTGGTGATGGCGGCCAACACCCCGATGCTGCTGAAAGCGGGTCTGGTGGAGGGTAATACCGACGCCGGTGTGCTGGCTTCCGGACAGGTGGCCGGCATCATCAGCGATCTGCCGTCGTGTGCCGAGCTGGTCGAGAAGATCGTCGACGACGCCGTCGCTCATCTGCGGTCGGCATCGGCGTTCGTCGTCGACTGAGTCGGGGCTGCCCTACGCGGCGTGCCGCGCGGCAGGCCAGGCGTGTCGCGCAGGGAAGCCGGGTGTCGACGTGCCCGCCTGTGCGCGACTTTTCAGCGACAATCGCCTCACGGGCTGATTTGCGTCTCATCTGCCCCAGGGCCGATGAGTACTTGTGTCACTCCAGGGGCAATCAGCCTCACGCATAACAGGTTTCGGGTTGTCCAGCTATCAGCGACAAAGCGCTGATAGCTGGACACTGGACTGCTGAGACGTACGGGGCCAATGCTGCCGGAGTGGCGAGATCGGCCAGCGACAACGGGGTTGAAGAGGCTCATGATGCTGATCTGGCGATTGTCGCTGAAAAGTCGCTACCAGCCGGGCGCAACGGCCATCGTCCCGGAATCCGGCACAGTGGAGATATGGACATCCGCCGCGTCGAACATCCATTGGTCAGGCGGGCTGCCGAGGGACTGCACAACTTCAACAGCAGGCATCCGTGGAGCCACAACGACCACTTCCACCGCTGGATTCTGGCGAACCTCCCCACGCAGCGCCGGACCGCGATCGATATCGGCTGCGGGCAGGGCGAATTGGTGGCTCAATTGGCCTCCCGCTTCAGGTATGCCCACGGTACCGATCTCGACGCGGATATGCGTAGCGCGGCGACGCGTCGTTGCTCCGGGCTGACCAACGTCACCGTCGATGACGCCCAACTCAACGATCTCGCCGGTCCCGCGGACCTCATCACCATGGTGGCGGTGCTGCACCATCTCGACGCGGAAAAGGCACTCGTCGACGTCAAACGACTGCTGGCCCCGGGCGGGAGATTCTTGGCCGTCGGCCTGGCCGCCCCGGTCACCATCCGTGACACCGCATGGGACCTGGCATCGGCGGTGACCAACCCGGTCATCGGCCTCATCAAACATCCCCGGCCGGTGCGCGGGGGTCCGACACCTCCGCCGTTTCCGGTACGCGATCCGCAACTCAGCTTCGATCAGCTGCACAAGATCGTCGGCACAGTACTTCCCGGCGCAGTGATGCGGCGTCGGCTGGCGTTCCGGCACACCATCGCCTGGACGAAACCGTCGCCCCGCTGAGGGTGTTCACGCTGGGTCTGAAACCGGTCCGCGAAGTGTTACCGCGGTGATAAATCCTGGGTGGTCGGGGGCCCGCACCTGCCGGCCGACGTACCGTTGCGAAGGCCCTGATTTCGGTCGACCATGTGACGGTCTGTGCAGGTAGCCGACATGATCCCCGGATCACCGACCGATCTCCGCATGACGGCTGTGTTCCTGTGAAATGACTGCCCGGTTACCGCGACTTCACAGCGGTCCAGGCCGGCGAGTGCGTTCTTTTGAGGCGCTGAAAACCGCCCTTACGCTCGTGCTTCAACAGCGTGGAGGGACAGATGTTGGTTGATTCACCCGCGGGCAGTCAGACACCTGCGGATGCTTTGCTGCGACTGGGTAAGTACTTCCACCGCGGTGAGGTCTCCGCGGACCAGCGGACTCTGCACAAGATCGGCGGACGCTCAGCGGACGAGTTCTACCGGGACCGCTGGGCACACGACAAGGTGGTGCGGTCGACGCACGGCGTCAACTGCACGGGGTCCTGTTCCTGGAAGATCTACGTCAAGGACGGCGTGATCACCTGGGAGTCACAACAGACCGACTACCCGTCGGTCGGTGCCGACAAGCCCGAGTACGAGCCGCGCGGGTGCCCCCGCGGTGCGTCCTTCTCGTGGTACACGTATTCGCCTGCCCGCGTGCGCTATCCGTACGTGCGCGGAATTCTGCTGGAGTACTACCGCGAAGCCAAGGAACGACTGAAGGATCCGGTGCTGGCCTGGGCCGACATCGTCGAGGACCCGGAGAAGTCGAAGCGGTACAAGGCCGCCCGCGGCAAGGGCGGGTTCGTCCGCGCCGAGTGGTGGGAAGCCGCGGAGATCGCCGCCGCCGCCCACGTCCACACCGTGAAGAAGTACGGGCCGGACCGGGTGGCCGGATTCTCCCCGATCCCGGCGATGTCGATGGTCAGCCATGCCGTCGGCGCCCGGTTCATCTCGCTGCTCGGCGGATCGATGCTGTCGTTCTACGACTGGTACGCCGACCTTCCGGTGGCCTCGCCGCAGGTTTTCGGGGACCAGACCGACGTGCCAGAGTCTGCCGACTGGTTCGACGCGGGCTACCTGATCATGTGGGGCTCCAATGTCCCCGTCACGCGAACCCCTGACGCGCACTACATGACCGAGGCCCGGTACCGCGGCCAGAAGGTGGTCGTGGTGTCTCCGGACTATGCCGACAACACCAAGTTCGCCGACGAATGGCTACCCGCCCGCCCCGGTACCGACGCCGCCCTGGCCATGGCGATGGGGCACGTCATTCTCAAGGAGTTCTTCGTCGAGAAGCAGACGCCGTACTTCACCGACTACGTCAAGAAGTACACCGACCTGCCGTTCCTGGTCTCCCTCACGGAACGCGACGGGCGGGTCCTGCCCGGAAAGTTCCTCACCGCAGCCGACCTGGGCGGTGAACACGCGGATGCCGAAGCCGCGTCCTCCAAACCGGTCCTGTTGGACCAGGCCGGCCGGCCTGTGGTGCCGAACGGCTCGCTAGGGCATCGCTTCACCGCATCCGGCGAGGGGCACTGGAACCTCGACCTGCAGGGCGTCCACCCGATGCTGACCCTGCTCGGCAACCACGAAGACACCGTGACCGTGGCCCTTCCCCGGTTCGACAGCGACCAGCCCGGCGTCCTCGAACGTGGAGTGCCGACCAGAATCATTGCCGGACACCGGGTGACGACGGTGTTCGACCTGATGCTGGCGCAGTACGGGGTGGCCCTCGACGGACTGCCCGGGCAGTGGCCGGCCGGATACGACGACGCCTCCGAGCCCTACACCCCGGCCTGGCAGGAAGAAATCACCGGCGTACCCGCGGCGGCCGCGGAACGCATCGCCCGGGAGTTCGCCGACAACGCCGAACGTTCCAAGGGCCGGTCGATGATCCTGATGGGGGCCGGCACCAACCACTGGTTCCATTCCGATCAGATCTACCGCTCATTTCTCTCGCTGGTCATGCTCACCGGTTGCCAGGGCGTCAACGGCGGCGGCTGGGCACATTACGTCGGCCAGGAGAAGTGCCGGCCGGTCACCGGTTGGGCCACACTGGCATTCGGCCTGGACTGGCAGCGGCCGCCACGGCAGATGCAGGGCACGGTGTTCTGGTATCTGGCGACCGATCAATGGCGCTATGACCCGTTCACCTCGGAGGTGATGGCCTCGCCGCTGGCCGAGGGCAAGTTCGCGGGCCGCACCGCCGCCGACAACATCGCGCTGGCCAGCCGACTCGGCTGGATGCCGAGTTACCCGACCTTCAACCGTAATCCGCTGGATCTTGCCGACGAAGCCGCGCGAATGGGTAAGGATGCCGCCGAATACGTGGTCGACGGGCTCAAGTCGGGTCATCTGCAGTTCGCCTGTGAAGATCCTGACGCCCCGGAGAACTTCCCACGCTGCCTGACGGTGTGGCGGTCGAACCTGCTCGGCTCCTCGGCCAAGGGCAACGAGTACTTCCTCAAACACCTGCTGGGCACCGACTCCGCGGTGGCCGCGCGCGACGAGGACGGCATCCGTCCGCAGGAGGTGCGCTGGCGCGACGAGGCCCCGGTGGGCAAGCTGGATCTGCTGCTGTCCCTGGATTTCCGCAACACCAGTACGACGTTGTTCTCCGACATCGTGCTGCCGGCGGCCACCTGGTACGAGAAGCACGACCTGTCCAGTACCGACATGCATCCGTTCGTCCACGCGTTCTCGCCGGCCATCTCCCCGCCGTGGGAGACCAAGACGGACTTCGACGCGTTCCATCGCATCGCCCGCGGGTTCTCCTGGCTGGCCGAAAAGCACCTCGGCAAGCGCAAGGACATCGTGGCCATGCCGCTCCAGCACGACAGCGCAGACGCCACCGCACAGCCCGGCGGTCGGGTGCTGGACTGGAAAGCCGGTGAGTGCGAACCGATTCCGGGCAAGACCATGCCGCGACTGATCACGGTCGACCGCGATTACCCCGCAATAGCCGAAAAGATGGCCGCGCTCGGGCCGATGGTGGAGACCGTCGGCCTCACCACCAAGGGGGTGACGACACATCCCGAGGCCGAGGTCGAATACCTGCGGGGCATCAATGGCACAGTGGTCAGCGGCGTCGCAGTCGGACGCCCGTCGCTGGCCAAGGACACGCACGCCGCCGAGGCCATCCTGGCGCTGTCGGGCACCACCAACGGACGGCTGGCAGTCGAAGGCTTCGAAGCACTGGAACGTCGCACCGGCACCGAATTGGTCGATCTGGCCAAGGAGAGTGAGGGCAAGCGAATCACCTTCGCCGACACGCAAGCCCGGCCTGTGCCGGTCAACACCTCACCGGAATGGTCGGGTTCGGAGACCGGCGGCCGCCGCTACTCCCCCTTCACCATCAACACCGAGCGGCTCAAACCGTGGCACACGCTGACGGGCCGCCAGCACTTCTACCTCGACCACGACTGGATGAGTGAGCTCGGCGAGCAGTTGCCGACGTTCCGCCCTCCGCTGGACATGACGGCGCTGTTCAACGAGCCGGCAGTGGGAGATACCAGCGGCGGCATCACGGTGCGTTACCTGACGCCGCACTCCAAATGGTCGATTCACTCCGCCTACCAGGACAACCTGTACATGCTGACGCTGTCCCGGGGTGGTCAGTGCATCTGGATGTCGGACGTGGACGCCGCCAAGATCGGGGTCAAGGACAACGACTGGATCGAGTGCACCAACCGCAACGGCGTGGTGAATGCGAGGGCCATCGTCAGCCACCGCATGCCCGAGGGTCTGGTGTTCATGTACCACGCCCAGGACAAGGCCGTCGACGTGCCGCGCACCGAGAAGAACGGTAAACGCGGCGGTATCCACAACGCGCTGACCCGGATCATGATCAAGCCGACGCACCTGATCGGCGGGTACGCGCAGCAGTCCTTCGCCCTGAATTATCACGGGCCCACCGGAAATCAACGCGACGAGGTCACCACGATTCGTCGCCGCTCGCAAAATGTGGAGTACTGACAATGAGGATAATGGCGCAACTGGCGATGGTGATGAACCTCGACAAGTGCATCGGCTGCCACACCTGCAGCGTCACGTGTAAACAGGCGTGGACGAACCGCAGCGGTGTGGAGTACGTGTGGTTCAACAACGTGGAAACCCGTCCCGGCCAAGGCTATCCGCGTCAGTATCAGGATCAGGAGAAGTGGAAGGGTGGCTGGACGCTGACCAAGCGCGGCAAGCTCACCCTCAAGTCCGGCTCGCGGTTCAAACGCCTGCTGAACATCTTCGCCAATCCCGACCTGCCCACGGTCTCGGACTACTACGACCCATGGACATACGACTACGAGAACCTGCTGGCGGCGCCGGCCATGGACACCACTCCGGTGGCGCGGCCCAAGTCACTGATCACCGGGCGCGACACCAAGGTCACCTGGGGTGCCAACTGGGATGACGACCTGGGTGGCGGTCCGGAGCAGGTGAGCCGGGACCCGTTGGTGGGCAAGCTCGCTGAAGTCTCAGCCAAGGTTCGTTTGGAATTCGAGCAGACCTTCATGTTCTACCTGCCACGCATCTGCGAGCACTGCCTCAACCCGGCCTGCGCCGCGTCGTGTCCGTCCGGCGCGATCTACAAGCGCTCGGAAGACGGCATCGTGCTGGTGGATCAGGACAAGTGCCGGGGCTGGCGGCAATGTGTGACGGGCTGCCCCTACAAGAAGATCTACTTCAACCACAAGACCGGCAAGGCCGAGAAGTGTACGTTCTGCTACCCGCGCGTCGAGGTCGGCATCCCCACGGTGTGTTCGGAGACCTGCGTGGGGCGGCTCCGCTACATCGGGGTGATGCTGTACGACGCGGACGCGGTACTGGAGGCGGCCTCGGTCACCGACGACAAGGATCTCTACCCGTCACAGCTCGGGGTGTTCCTCAACCCGCATGACCCGCGGGTGGTGGCCGAAGCCGAGCGGGCCGGCATCTCCCCCGAATGGATTGAAGCGGCCCAGAATTCGCCGGTGTACCGGCTGATCGTCGACTATCAGGTGGCGCTGCCCCTGCATCCGGAATACCGGACCATGCCGATGGTCTGGTACGTGCCGCCGCTGTCCCCGGTGGTGGACATTCTCAAGGAAACCGGCCACGACGGCGAGAACAAGAACAATCTGTTCGGCGCGATCGACACGCTGCGCATCCCGGTCGAGTACCTCGCCGAGTTGTTCACCGCGGGCGAGGTCGGCCCGGTTCGGGCTGCGCTGCAACGACTGGCGGCCATGCGCGCGTACATGCGGGCGGCCAATCTCGGTGAAGAGTTCGACGAGACCATTCCGGAATCGGTGCGGTTGAGCGGCGATGAGATCGAGGCGATGTACCGGCTGTTGGCCATCGCCAAGTACCAGGACCGCTATGTCATCCCCACCGGGGCCGGCTCCGACGCCCACCGCCTCGACGCGATCGCCACGGGTTGCAGCCTGGACGGAGACGGCGGGCCGGGGATGACCGCGTTCGACACCATGGTGGACAAGTTCCACCTGACCCACACCAATGACGCTGTTCCGCAGGGTGATCCGACCCGGGTCAACTTGCTCAACTGGGACGGCCGGAGCACAGACGGGTTGTTGCCGACCACATGAAGCTACTCACCCTCGGTCGCAGGACAGGCACGGGTTCCGCCCTGTCCGAGCGCCAGCAGCGTCTGGTGTGGCGGATCGCCGCGCTGCTACTCGATTATCCGACAGCCGAAACCGCCGGTCTTGTCGATCAACTTGCCGCTGCCGCCGTTGAACTACCCGACGCGGCGCGGGTGCCGCTCACCGATTTCCTGCGCCGGTTCAACGAAACAGATCCGATGCGGCGCGCGTCGAATTATGTCGAGACGTTCGACATGCAGCGGCGCAGCAGCCTGCATCTGACCTACTACGCCTACGGCGACACCCGCAAACGCGGCATGGCCCTGCTGCGATTCAAGCACGCCTACCGCCAGGCCGGCCTGGAGGTAGGCGACCTGGAGAATGCCGAGCTCCCCGACTACCTGCCCATGGTGCTCGAGTTCGCCGCGACGGTCGATCAAGTTCACGGTGAGCGGCTGCTGGCCGAGCATGTCCCGGTGCTCGAGCTATTGCGGCTGTCCCTGCAGGACAACGGTTCCTACTACGCCGGGCTGCTGGCTGCTGTCCTCTCCACACTGCCTCCGGTGAACAGTGCCGATCGCCGCCGTATCGCGCAACTCGCCGCCGAGGGCCCGCCTGACGAGGATGTCGGCCTCGATCCGTTCGCGATGGACCCAATGGCTTCCGGAGGCCGGGTATGAGCACCACCCTGTGGATGACGCTGCCGTACATCGCCTTCACGTCGTTCCTGCTCGGGCACGCCTGGCGCTACAAGGCCGACCAGTTCGGCTGGACCACAAGGTCTTCGCAGATCTACGAGAGCAGGCTGCTACGGCTGGGCAGCCCGTTGTTCCACTTCGGCATCCTGGGTGTGCTCGCCGGGCACGTCGTCGGTCTGCTGATACCGCAGTCGTGGACTGCGGCGGTGGGCATCTCCGAACACGTCTACCACCTGATGTCGGTGGGCATGGGGTCACTGGCCGGCATCGCCGTCATCGCCGGGATAGCCATCCTGCTCTACCGCCGGGTCACGGTCCCTGAGGTGCGTACCGCGACGACGCTCAATGACAAGGTGATGTATCTGCTTCTGGTCGGTGCGCTGGTGACCGGCATGCTGAACACCCTGACCAACGTCTTCTCGACCTACAACTACCGCGAGACCGTCTCACCGTGGTTCCGCAGCTTGTTCACGCTGCATCCGGCGCCGCAACTGATGGCCGAGTCGCCGTGGACGTTCCAGGCGCATGTCCTGATAGTGGTTGCCCTGCTCGGTGTCTGGCCCTACACGCGATTGGTCCACATGTTCAGCGCACCGATCGGATATCTGGTGCGTCCCTACGTGATCTACCGCAGCCGCGACCCGCAGCGGACCGGGAAGAACCGCTACGCCAAGGCCTGGGTGACACCACAGGCGCCACCACCGCGCAGCCGGTGGGTGTGAGTGTCACCTGGTGGAGTACCAGTCGGGTAACTCCTCGGGCCGCAAATCGGTCGTGTCGCCAGGCCGCGTCAGCGTCAGCACCGCACGGACGATCTCCGGCCGGCTCTGCAATGTGTCGGCGATGGCGTTGAGTCGGGCCGCGACATCGGACTCGGCGGCATCACCGGTGAGGTCAACGGCAGCCACTAGATAAATGCGGTCCGCCCCAACCCATTCCATGTGCAGGTAGCTGATCCGCTCGATGTCAGCGTGGTCAAGCAGCACCCGCAACACAGTATTTCGGGCCAGCGGGGTGGCCGCCTCGCCGGTGAGGAAGTCCATGTTGCGCCCGATGAGGAACAATGCGACGCCACCCAACAGCAGACCGACCAGGATCGATCCGATCGCATCCCAGAACGCATCTCCGGTGAGCTGATGCGCGAGGATGCCGGCTGTTGCTATCGCGATGCCGATCAAGGCCGAGAGGTCCTCGGCGAATACGGCGCGCAACATCGGATTCGAGGTAACCCTGATGTAGCGCAGCGGATGGATCCGTCGGCGCACCGCACCGGTTTTCGTCTGGCGCAATGCCTGGGCGAAGGAGGTGCCCTCCAACACGAAGGCGATCGCGAGCACCGCGTACGCCCACCCGTAGGACGTCGCCTCCGCTTCCCCACCGAGAGAAGTGACGCCGTGCCAGATCGACACCACCGAGCCGACCGTGAACAGGCCAAATGCGGCGAACATCGACCAGATGTAGCCGGCCCGGCCATAACCGAGGCGGTGCTGCGCGTCGGCCGGCTTCATGGACTTGCGCGTTCCGATCAGCAGAAACACCTCATTGCCGGTGTCTGCCCAGGAGTGCGCGGACTCCGCCAGCATCGAGGCACTTCCGGTGACCATGGCGGCCACCGTCTTGGCGACCGCGATCAGCACGTTCGCGCCGAGCGCGACAATGACGGTCAGGGCGCTCTCGTTGTGCGTCGCCTGCCCGTCCGTGCTCATGACCCCACACTTACCCCTTGCCGGCCAGACGCAAAAGTCCCCCGAAACCGGCGTTCGGGGGACTTTGGGCGCGAAGCCTAGAGGCGCTCGATGATGGTGACGTTGGCGGTGCCGCCACCCTCGCACATGGTCTGCAGGCCGTAGCGGCCGCCGGTGCGCTCCAGCGTGTTGAGCATGGTGGCGAACAGCTTGGCACCGGTGGCGCCCAGCGGGTGGCCCAGCGCGATCGCGCCGCCGCTCGGGTTGACCTTGGCCGGATCGGCCTTGGTCTCCTTGAGCCAGGCCAGTACGACGGGTGCGAAGGCCTCGTTGATCTCGACGGTGTCGATGTCGTCAATCGTCAGGCCGGTCTTCTCCAGCGCGTACTGGGTGGCCGGGATCGGGCCGGTCAGCATCATCACCGGATCGTCGCCACGGGCGCTGATGTGGTGAATGCGGGCGCGGGGCTTGAGGTTGTACTTGTTGACGGCTTCCTCGGAGGCCAGCAGCACGGCCGCCGCACCGTCGGAGATCTGGCTGGCCAGGGCGGCGGTCAGGCGGCCGCCCTCGACCAGCGGCTTGAGCGAGGCCAGCTTTTCCAGCGTCGACTCACGCGGACCTTCGTCGACACCGAAGTCGCCGACCGGGATGATCTCGTTGTCGAAGTGCCCGTTGCGGATCGCGGCGAATGCCCGCTGGTGGCTGTTGTAGGCGAACTCTTCCATCTCCTCGCGGGAGATGTCCCACTTCTCGGCGATCAGTTCCGAACCGCGGAACTGCGAGATTTCCTGATCGCCGTAGCGGTGCAGCCAGTTCTTGGATTCGTTTGTGGGCGAGGTGAATCCGAACTCCTTGCCGACCACCATGGCCGAGGAGATCGGGATCCAGCTCATGTTCTGCATACCGCCGGCCAGGATCAGGTCCGCGGTACCGGACATGATGGCCTGGGCACCGAAGGAGATGGCCTGCTGGCTGGAACCGCACTGCCGGTCGACGGTGACGCCGGGGACGGACTCGGGGTAGCCGGCGGCCAGCCAGGTCAGGCGACCGATGTTTCCGGCCTGTCCGCCGATGGCGTCGACGCAGCCCACGATGACGTCGTCCACCGCGCCCGGGTCGACGTCGTTGCGGTCGAAGATCGCCTTGAACGCATGCACGCCCAGGTCGATCGGGTGCACCTGAGCCAGCGCGCCGTTCTTCTTTCCGACCGGCGTACGCACCGCGTCGACGATGTATGCCTCAGGCATTGTTTGTCTCCTTTGACCTAACGGGCGGCGGTGATTCCGCCGAGAACGATGGCGAGGTATTGCCGGCCGACCTCTTCGGCCGAGAGTGGGCCGCCTGGCTGATACCAGCGGACAGAAACCCAGGTGGTGTCGCGAATGAACCGGTACACCAGGTCGACGTCGATGTCCTGACGGAACGAGCCGTCGGCGATGCCCTGCAGCAGGATGTCTATCCACATCTTGCGCTGTTCGCGGTTGCGCTCGTCGACGAAGCCGAACTGCGGGATCGCCGAGAGCCGCTTGGCCTCGTCCTGGTAGATGACCACCTGCGCGTGCCGGTGCTCGATGGCCTCGAACGACGCCATGAACAGACCGGTCAACCGGCCCAGCGGAGTGGTTTCGGTGTCCAGGATCTGCTGGTAGCGCGAGAACAGCCAGTCCAGGAAGTCCTTGAGCACCTCTTCCACCATCTGCTCTTTGGACTTGAAGTGGTGGTAGAGGCTGCCCGAGAGAATTCCTGCGGAGTCGGCTATATCGCGGACCGTCGTCGCCTTCAGTCCGCGTTCGGCAAACATCGTCGCGGCAAGGTCGAGAAGCTCGTCGCGTCTACTTGCCGGCTGGGCAGGGTTATCCGGCTCCATCGACACAGCATAGCAACCAAGCGCTTGCTAGGTCACGCGCGGCTGTGATTGGTTCACGCCGGCTGAGGCACACTCCCGACGGCCGAGGATTCGAGGCCGGATGATGCCGGAAAGGCGTCCTCGCGGCCCGCACTGCGACGCGCCAACACCACGGACAGCCCAGTGGCCGCCAGTAGCACCAGCAGCGCGACCACGCCGGCCACAGGCGACGTCGGCCAGATTCCGTTCAACAGCAGGATCGCCGACACGGTGCAGCTCGGAATGCCGAGCAGGATCAGGAACCATCCGGTGAAGTGCCCAAGATCGATCCGGCCGGCCTTGGTGACGCCGAGCCCCAAGAGCACGAAGAACAGCGTCCACATGATCGACCAGGTCGCCCAGATCACGGCGAAAACGGGATCGGTGCCGACACTCTTGACCGCGTAGTACGCCGCGATCACCGCGACAAACATACTGTACCAACCGAATCCGCGCGGATCGATGTCAAAGATCTGGATGAAGCCGAACCACAGATAGGTGAAGCCGAACAGGAAACTCGGCCAGGTCGCGTTGATGATTCCGGGATCGCCGTCCGACTGCACGAGAACCAGCGTCGGCAGCACCACCTGGACCACACCGACAAACAAATTGATCGGTGCGGCGCCGCGCCCGCTGACCAGACCGACCGAGACGAGTCCATTGACGAACAGCGCCACGCCCACCAGAAGTAGCCCGACGTTTCCCATCAGCGGCTGACCCACTCCACGAACTGGTCCGAAGTGATGACCGGCGCGAAGAAGTTGTTGATCCGCTCGAAGGTCGCGCGCTCCTGGTCGGGGTGGGCAGTACCCGTCGCATCGCCGATCACGATGGGCAGCAGGCCGTGGTCACGCGCTGCCCGCGCATTGCCTTCGACGCACCAGTCGAGGTGGATTCCGGTGAGCACCACCACCTCGACCCGTTGCCGGTTCAGCGCACCGGGTAGGTCGGTGCCGACGAACGCCGTCTGCAGCGCCTTCTCGTATAGCTCGTTGTCACCGGGTTCAACGAGTTCGCGCAGTTCTCCGACCAGCTCGTTGTCCCAGGCGACCTGCTCGGGGGTCGCGGCGATGTGGCCGGTCCACCCGTCGTACTGCACCTTGTCAAAATCTGTCTTCGGGTAATCGTCCCGGAAAACCGAGAACCCGATCCAGTTGAACGACACGAAATTCGGCGCCGACCGTGCGGCCTTGACCGCTTTCACGGTCGCCTCGAGGCTGCCGCGGAAGGCATGGCCCTCCGCGTACTGAACCCCGCCCGGCTTGTACAGGGAGTTGGATTGGCTGATCGACAGGAAAGCCGCCGGCCGCGAGAGGATCTCACGGAAATCGAGCTGCTCCCACTGCTTGGCCAGCGGCGGAATGGACGCCCGGTTATGGGGCGGGTAGCCCAGCGCTTCGGGATCGAGCGCAACCGGCGCAAGCGGGGTGATTCGAGACGAGCTGTCGAGGGCGAGTGCGGTCACACGCGATACCTTCGGCCGCCGACGGCGATGTCGACAGCCTTTGGATCGGCGCGATTCTGGTATTCCTACCGGTAGGACGGATACGACCAGTACGACGAGCAATACTCCGGCAGATCGGCATTCTCCGGACGGTCGGCACTCCACCGCGACAGATTGAACTGGTACCACGGATCCGACTGAGCGCGGTAAGACTGCACGCATGAGCGGACATGCTCGGGTAACCGGGCCAGTGCCGGATCGATGTGGACGACAACCCGGACAGGTACTCGGCATCGAGCGCGCCGGTCTGCCCGAAGCGGTCGATGTTGCGGTCGGCGATCAACCGCTCTGGTTTCAATGCCGCCAGACCGAGCAAGGCGGCGGCGCCTGCCACCAGCACCGCCCGCGGCAGCCACCGACCGGTCATCCGGATCCCGGCGATCGCGACGAGTACGAACACCACGCCCAGCCACACCTCGGTGGTGATGACCATCAGCCGCTCGGTGCTGAAGCCGTACGCCTGCTGGTACAGCCACATCCGGTGGATCGACGAGATCACCACCACAATTGATGTGGCACAGAGAATTCCGACCAGTATCCGCACCAGCCGGCGGTCGGCGGCAGTGCCCCTTCCCGCCACTCTGATCACCACACTGAGCACCAGCAGCGTCAGCGCGGACACCCACAGCAACTGCCAGAACCCCTGGCGGGCGTACTCGGCATACGTCAGCCCCTCGGTCTCCAGCACATGGGTGTGGCCGCCGAACAACACAGTGGCCTGTACCGCGACGAACGCGACGAACAGTGCGTCGAGCACTCCCAGCGGCAGCGCCCACTCCCACCGCGGGACCGGCTGCATGGGCGCCGGGGCCAGCGCATCCAGCCTCGGCGGGAACCGCACCAGGTAGGCACCGCCCAGTACGAACGTCACCACGATGCCGAAGACGACCGCCCGTGCCGCGAAGTCGACGCCGTCGAAGGAGGGCACCAGGTTTCCGGCGAAGTGCGCGAACGCCGGGTCGGCGGCGGCGAACAGTGCACCGAACACCACGACCAGGCCGACGGTGAGTCCGGCCACCGCCGCCACGCGGCCCAGGCTGGGCAGACCCGAGCGATCCGGTAACCAGGCCTTGACCGCCTGCTCCACCCAACCGCGCAACCGACCGAACAACACCCACGGAAGGAATGGCCCGCTGAACACCGCGGTCCAGGTACCGCCGCCGGCCAGCGTGCACCAGCCGACGATCCAGGCGGCCGACAGGCACAGGGCGCCCATCCATTCGGCGGCCAACAAGGCCGGCACGGCCAGCAGCGCCAGCGTCAGTCCGATACCCACCCATTCGGAACGGCTCGGCCGGCGCGGCGCCGTGCCGTAGACGACCCCGAAGACCAGCACACCGACCACCAGGTAGCCGACGCTGAGCACGGACACCCGCCAGACCGCCGTGCCGACCAGTCCGGCGACCAGGGCCGGCGCCAGGACCCGGCGCGGCGCTGCGGCCAGCGGGGCAAGCGGCCACACCCGGCGGGACCACACCGTCCAACCCGGCTCACCCTGGCGCGGCAGCGCCGGCCCGATCAGTGGTGCCGGCAATCCCGAAACTGTTGTCGTCATCTCGGCCTCTCCCCCATCGCGGACTCAGGGATGCTCACCCTGATCCGACATCCCGACTCGGTGTCCATCACTTCGATGACACCGCCGTGCAATTCGACCGCCCACCGCGCGATCGCCAGCCCCAGACCGGTTCCGCCGTCCGAGGTCGCACCACGGGTGAATCGTTCGAAGACGCGCTCACGTTCAGCGGGTGCGATGCCCGGCCCCTGATCCGTCACCTCGATCCGCAGACCTGATGCATCCCGGGCGGCCAGCACCGCCACCCGGCCACCGGCCGGACTGTGCCGAAGGGCGTTGTCCACAAGGTTCACCACGACCTGCCGCAACCGCGCCGGGTCCGCCACTGCCTTCAGGTCCGGCGGTGTCACCTTGACGGTCACCGGCGTATCGGTCGCTGACACGGAGACATGTTCGACGGCCTCACGAAGGAACGCATCTACATCGAACCTGCTGATCTGCAATGGAATTGCGCCGCCTTCGACGCGAGAAAGGTCGAGCAGGTTGGTGACCAGCTCCCCGAGGCGTTCGGTTTGGGACAGCGCCATCCGCATGGTCTCGGGATCGGGTTCGACGACCCCGTCCACCACGTTCTCCAGCACCGCCCGCAACGCAGTGATCGGGGTACGCAGCTCGTGCGATACGTTGCCGATCAACCCGCGTCGGTATTCGTCGGCCGCACCGAGGTCGGCCGCCATCTGATTGAATGCCGTTGCCAGTTGGCCGATTTCGTCGCGTGAGGTAGCACGAACCCGCAGGCTGTAGTCCCCGCGGGCCATGGCCCGTGCGGCCGCCGTCATCTGCCGTAGCGGTGAGGTCATGCCGTGGGCGAGGAACTGCGTCAGGATCAGCGACGTGGCGAGCGCGGCCAGCAGCGCATACCGGAACTGCCAGCTGGCGCCGATCCAGAATGTGAAGGAGGCCAGCAGGATCGCCCCGCCTACCAGCAGGCCGGTCTTGACCTTGAACGATGCAAAGGGGTCCAGTGGTCTGGGGAGCCGATCCCAGAACTCAGCGATGGCACTCACCGCGGAATCTCCAAGGCATAACCGACGCCGTGCACCGTGCGGATCAATTCCGATCCGAGCTTGCGCCGCAGCGCCTTGACGTGGCTGTCCACCGTCCGGGTCTCCACCTCCGACGCCCAACCCCAGACGTGTTCGAGCAGCGTCTCGCGAGGCACCGCAGCCCGGGGCCGCCCGGCCAAGAACGCCAGCAGGTCGAATTCGGTTCGCGTGAGGTGGATTTCCTGGTCACCCTGATGCACGCGGCGCTCCGTGAGATCGATGCGGTAGTCGCCGACCGACAGCGGCTGATCACCGGCCGCCCGATCCACGCGCCGCAACAACACCCGCACTCGTGCCACCAATTCACGCATGCTGAACGGCTTGGTCAGATAATCGTCGGCACCGATACCCAGACCGATCAGCATGTCGGTCTCGTCGCTGCGCGCCGTCAGCATCAACACCGGCACCGCCCGCTCAGCCTGGATCCGTCGGCACACCTCCAGGCCGTCGAAACCGGGCAGCATGACGTCGAGTACCACCAGATCCGGCTGGGTCGCCGCGGCGGTTGCCACGGCCGACGGGCCGTCGACCGCGGTCTCGACCTCGAACGCCTCGGCCCGCAGCCTGGTGGCCACCGCAGACAAAATCGTGGGCTCGTCGTCGACCACCAGGATTCGCTTCACAGACCTGAGCGTAAGTGCTGGTTGTGGTGCTTATCGCCAGTGATTGTGAAGATCCTGTGGAGGTAGCCGGACGATACAGGATTTTGCATTCATTCCACCGCCGCGCGGCCGTTGCCGTCGATACACTCCGGCGCGTGGCCCTGAAGCCGTGGGACGGTGACCGACCCCAAACTTCACGTACGGTGCTCAAGCAGGACGTCATCGCCGCTCGCGGCCTGTCCTTCAACTTCGTCACCGAGCGGATATCCGCGCCCACCGATTGGTGCAGCGCCGCCGACAACAACCACTATCTGTACGTATATCGGCACGGGACCATTCGCTCGATGGAGACGCTGCTCGACTGGGGCCCGTCGGGCCGGATCCCACCCATCCCGGGTGATATCTGGTGGAAGCCCGCAGGCGTCTCGTCATCGGTGTTGATGCAAGGCGACACAGCGGGATACTGCGAGATCGCCGTCCCGCGTCGCGCGATCGGCGACCCGGAACTGATCTCCAGGGTCAAATATCGAAATCCGCTCGTACACCACCTCGTTGACGCGGTCTGCAGTGTTGCCGATCGTGAGGACACAGTGGCGCAACTACTCAAAGAATCCTCGGCAGAGACGCTGCGACTGCTCATCGTCGACGCCCACACCGTTGGCCGGCGGCCGAGGCAGGACGAGCGGCAGACCTTGGACGCCGCCACCCAGTCACGGATCATCGAGTACCTGAGCGACGGTTTGGATTCCGAGATCACGGTGGATTCTCTGGCCCGACTGGCCCAGATGCGAGTCGACGTGTTCATCAAGGCGTTCCGGCAGGCGTTCCACACCACCCCATATCAGTTCCTTCTGGATCGCCGCATCGAGCAGGCCAAGACCCTACTGGTGACAACCTCCTTGTCCATCACCGAGATCGGCACAGCGGTGGGGTTTCCGAACCCCAGTCACTTTGCCGCCACGTTCGGACGTCGTGTCGGTCTGTCGCCTCGCGCCTACCGCCGGTCAGTGCGATAGACCCTGATACAGGGCCGAATCCCGAATTCACCTCACCCCTACGCCTTCCCGAGCCACTAGATCGGAATCGTGCGGATTGAAGTAATTGAAACGTGTTCCACAAGAATTGAAAAGTAGCCAAGAATTGAAAAGCTTTCTCAGCTGACTCTCAGATACCTTCGCCCGGTCACTGATATCTAGTGCCCTCAGAAGGGGATTTGATGCACACAGTCCTACGTCCATTCTCAACGGCCGCAATAGCCCTGACCGCGGCGAGCGTGGTCGCCGTCGCGCCCATTGCGGCACCCCTGCCCGAAGTCCAAACGCCGGCGATTTCGTCCGCCTCGGTGCAGCTCACCGCCTCCACCTTCGTCGACCCGGTCACCAGGTGGATGCAGGTCTTCGAAGCGACCTCCGCCAACCTCACCAAGATCGGTGACTACATCGAGGCATATCCCGAACTGTCACTACCGGGCATGCTGGACCTGTTCGAAGCGAAGCTGCAGGGCTATGGGAACGATCTATTCGGCGGCCTCCCGCAAGTTGCCGAGGGCCTGCAACGTTGGGCCACGACCACCCTCACCACCGGGCTGCAGACCGCTCTTGAGCAGGCGGCGTCAGGTCAGCCCCAGGCGGCCGTCACCACCTTCCGAGACACCGTGATGTCATTGCTGGGACTCAGCTCCCCGCTGTTCGGCCTCGCGGGCTTTCTCACCGTGCCGATCGAGATCATGCAGGACATGGCGGACCTTGCGTTTGCGGTTTTGATGCCGATACCGTTGCGCAACAACGTCGTGATCCCTGTCCTGAACCTGGCGTGGTCTCCGCTTGTCTCAGCCAGCGTCACTGCACAGAAGATCATTGATGCCGTTGCAGCAGGCGATGGGCTGGGAGCGCTCGGGGCAGTAATCAACGCTCCCGCCGATGCCGTCGATCACTTCCTGAACTCGAGCGGCGGCGGCCTGGTGTGGGCAAACAGGATCGGCTCGACGACCGTCATCCAAGGCGGTCTGTTGGTATCACTCCTGATCAAAGTCCCGCGGGCGATCCTGACCAGTGTCAAGCCGCCGATCACGACCGTTGCCGCCACGTCGGTGGCCGACGCCGATATCGCCTCCGGAACGACGGTGCCGCTGAGCACGACGTCGCCCGGCGAACTCCCCGCAGGCACCAGCGCTCCAGTCAAGGCTCACCAGCCAGCCGCCGAGCCCGCGGCGGCTGACCCAGCACCCGCAGCGGATCCCACCGAGGTTGACGCTGCCGCAGCCGTGGCCGTCAGTTCCAATGGCGCAACCGATCTTTCAGCTGGAAATAAGGCAGTACCCGGCAAGATCGGCACCACGTCGAGCCAATCCCGTCAGCAGGTGCGCGCCTCGATCGAGAATGTGGCGAACGAAGTCAACAAGGGCCTCAACGATGTTCGCGACGGCATCGAGAAGTCCGTCACCGGTCTGAAAGACCGAATCAGCAAGACGACCACCAAAGCGAGCAGCCCGCAGGACGCAACCGGTAGCTCCGAAGCCGGTAGCTCCGACTCCGGCAGCGACGACTAGCACCAGACAGTGTGGCCCCTGTCCGGAGTTCCGGACAGGGGCCGCATTGCAGGAACCAGATCAGGCGCGCTGACTCGACACCGAGATGACCTCGCCGGTCAGGTAGCTCGAATAGTCGCTGGCCAGGTAGGCGATCGTGGTGGCGATCTCCCACGGCTCGGCCGCGCGGCCGAACGCCTCATCCGAGGACAGCCGGTCCAGCAGCGCCGCGTCGGCGGACTTCTCCAGGAACTTGTGCCGGGCGATGCTCGGTGAGACGGCGTTGATCCGGACCCCGAACTCGACGGCTTCGATTGCGCTGCACCGGGTCAGCGCCATCACACCGGCCTTGGCGGCGGCGTAGTGCGACTGCGAGTGCTGCGCGCGCCAGCCGAGAACACTGGCGTTGTTGACGATGACTCCGCCGTGCTCGACATCGCGGAAGTACCGCAGGGCAGCGCGGGTGGCCCGCATGACCGAGTTGAGCGTGACGTTGAGGACCCGGTCCCACTCGTCGTCGGTCATGTCGATCAGCGGGGTCTCACCGCCCAGGCCGGCGTTGTTCACCAGAACGTCCAGGCGGCCCATCTTTTCGACCGACCGGGCGATGAGCGCGTCGACCGCCTCGGTGGAGGTGACGTCGCAGACCACGGCCTCGACCCGGCCCAGGCCGAGCTCGGCCAGCTGATCGCGGGTCTCGTTCAGGCGCCGCTCGTGGTAGTCGGACACCACGACGTCGGCACCCTCCAGCAGCGCCCGACGCGCGGTGGACGAGCCGATGCCGGTGCCGGCTGCGGCGGTCACCAGAACAACTTTGTCCTTGAGCAGGCCGTGGCCCTCGATCTCTTTGGGGGCGACGGAGAGATCGCTCATCAGCCTTTTGCCTCTCGGGGTAGGCCGAGCACCCGCTCGGCGATGATGTTGCGCTGGATTTCGTTGGACCCGCCGTAGATGGTGTCCGAGCGCGAGAACAGGTAGAGCCGCTGCCACTCGTCGAACTCACCGTCCGGCAGGGTCAGCCCGGCCATACCCTGCACGTCCATGGCGATCTCGCCGAGCTCGCGATGCCAGTTGGCCCACAACAGCTTCGACACGTTGTCCTGTCCGGGCTGCTCGACGTCCATGGTGGCCAGCGCGTAGGAACGCATGGCCTGCAGCCCGGTCCACGACTCGGTCAGCCTTTGGCGGATCAGCGGATCGTCGGCCGCGCCGGTGCGCTTGGCGAGATCGACCAGGTTCGAGTGCTCGCGGGCGTAGCGGATCTGCTGGCCCAGTGTGGACACCCCGCGCTCGAAGGTCAGCGTGCCCATCGCCACGCGCCAGCCGTCACCGGGCTGACCGACCACCAGCGAGGCCTCGGTGCGGGCGTCGTCGAAGAACACCTCGTTGAACTCGGAGTCCCCGGTCAGCTGGATGATCGGGCGGATCTCGACACCCGGCTGATCCAGCGGCACCAGCAGATAGGACAGCCCGGCGTGCCGCTTGGAGCCCTTCTCGGTCCGCGCCACGACGAAGCACCACTGCGCCCAGTGGGCCAGCGACGTCCACACCTTCTGGCCATTAATGTGCCACTGTTCACCCTCCGCATCGAGCTCTGCCGTCGTCGCCACGTTGGCCAGGTCACTGCCGGCGTTGGGCTCGGAGTAGCCCTGGCTCCACAGCTCGGTGACGTCGAGGATCTTGGGCAGGAACCGCTGCTGCTGTTCGGGGGTGCCGTACTCGATGAGCGTCGGCCCGAGCAGTTCCTCGCCCAGGTGGTTGACCTTGTCGGGCGCGTTCGCGCGCGCGTACTCCTCATAGAAGGCGACGCGATGCGCGACCGACAACCCGCGGCCGCCGTGCTCCACCGGCCAGCCGAGGCAGGTCAGGCCCGCCGCGGCCAGATGCTGATTCCACGCCCGACGCTCTTCGAAGGCTTCGTGTTCACGCCCCGGTCCACCCAGGCCCTTGAGCGCTGCGAATTCGCCTACGAGATTGTCTGCGAGCCACTGCCGGACCTCGGCCCGGAACTCCTGGACCTCTATCACCCCTGTAGGCTAACCTACCAAGCACTTGCTTTGTTAAGGGAGCATCGATGACGACCGATCGCCGCACCGTTCCAGCGGTGCTGGACCGGGTTGCCGTGCAGTTTTCCGACCATGAGGCCCTGGTGAGCGACCAAAAGCACCTCACCTATTCGGAACTTCGCGCGCACGTACGCCAAGCCGCCGCGGCCATGATCGCGCTCGGCGTGCAGCCCGGCGACCGGGTCGCGATCTGGTCTCCGAACACCTGGCACTGGGTGGTGGCCTGCCTGGCCACGCATTACGCCGGCGCCCAGATGGTGCCGCTGAACACCCGCTACACCGCGAGCGAGGCCAGCGACATCCTGGCTCGCACCGAGGCCCCTCTGCTGATCGCCGCGGGCGAGTTTCTCGGTTCCGACCGCACCGCCGAACTGGACCGCGACGCGCTGCCCGCGCTGCGGCACATCGTGCGCGTGCCGATCGACAAGGAAGACGGAACCTGGGACGAGTTCGTCGCCCGAGGCACCGACCTGGATGCGGTAGACGCACGAGCGGCGGCAGTAGAGCCCGACGACGTCTCCGACATCCTGTTCACCTCCGGCACCACCGGCCGCAGCAAGGGCGTGCGATGCGCGCACCGGCAGTCACTCGACGGGTCGGCCGCCTGGGCCGAGTGCGGCCAGGTCACCAGCACCGACCGCTACCTGTGCATCAACCCGTTCTTCCACAACTTCGGCTACAAGGCCGGCATCCTGGCCTGCCTGCAGACCGGGGCGACGCTGTACCCCGTGCTGACGTTCAACCCCGAGCAGGCGCTGAAAACCATTGCCGAACAGCGCATCACGGTGCTACCCGGTCCGCCGACCATCTTCCAGACCTTGCTGGACCATCCCAAGCGGGCCGACTACGACCTGTCCTCGCTGCGCTTCTCGGTCACCGGGGCGGCCGTCGTCCCGGTGGTCCTGATCGAGCGGATGCAGTCCGAACTCGACATCGACATCGTGCTGACCGCGTATGGCCTGACCGAGGCCGCTGGGTTCGGCACCATGTGCCGGGCCGACGACGACGCCGTTACCGTGGCCACCACGTGCGGCCGACCCATCGCTGATTTCGAACTGCGCCTGGATGATTCGGGTGAGGTGCTGCTGCGCGGGCCCAACGTCATGCTCGGCTACCTCGATGACCCGGAGGCCACCGCCGAGGCCATCGACGCCGACGGCTGGCTGCACACGGGTGATATCGGCACACTCGACGCCCGGGGCAACCTGACCATCACCGACCGGCTCAAGGACATGTTCATCTGCGGCGGGTTCAACGTGTACCCGGCCGAGATCGAGCAGGTGCTGGCCCGGTTGGACGGGGTGGCCGAATCCGCGGTGATCGGGGTTCCCGACGAGCGGCTCGGTGAGGTCGGCAAGGCTTATGTGGCGCTCAAGCCGGGCGTGACGCTGGACGAGACCGCTGTGATCGCTTACGCACGTGAGCATTTGGCGAACTTCAAGGTGCCGCGTTCGGTGGAGTTTTTGGATGTGCTGCCGCGAAATCCGGGCGGCAAGGTGATCAAGCCGGTGCTGCGCAGCAGAGGGACCCGAGAAGGGGTGCAATGGACCTGACATTCGATGACGAGACCGAGGCCTTTCGGGCCGAGGTCCGCGACTTCCTGGCGGCCAACCGGGAGCAATTCCCGACGAAGTCGTACGACACCCTTGAGGGTTTCGAGCAGCATCGCCGTTGGGACAAGGTGCTTTTCGACGCCGGCCTGTCGGTGATCGCCTGGCCCAAGGAGTACGGCGGCCGTGATGCCACCCTGCTGCAGTGGGTCGTGTTCGAGGAGGAGTACTTCCACGCCGGTGCGCCCGGACGGGCCAGCGCCAACGGCACCGCGATGCTGGCGCCGACGTTGTTCGCCCACGGCACCGAAGAGCAGTTGCAGCGCGTGCTGCCGAAAATGGCGAGCGGTGAGGAGATCTGGGCCCAAGCCTGGTCGGAGCCTGAGTCGGGCAGCGACCTGGCCTCGCTGCGCTCGACGGCCACCAAAGTCGACGGCGGCTGGAAGCTCAACGGTCAGAAGATCTGGAGCTCGCGTGCGCCGTTCGGCGAGCGCGGCTTCGGCCTGTTCCGCTCCGACCCAGAGGCCCAGCGCCACAAGGGTCTGACCTATTTCATGTTCGATCTGAAGGCTCCCGGCATCACCGTGCGGCCGATCGCCCAGCTCGGCGGGGACACCGGCTTCGGCGAGATCTTCCTCGACGACGTGTTCGTGCCGGACAACGACGTGATCGGTGGCGTGCACGACGGCTGGCGCGCAGCGATGAGCACATCGAGCAACGAGCGCGGCATGTCGTTGCGCAGCCCGGCCCGCTTCCTCGCGCCTGCCGAACGTCTTGTCGCACAGTGGAAGTCCAACCCAGACCCGGTCTTCACCGACCGCGTCGCCGATGCCTGGATCAAGGCCCAGGCCTACCGGCTGCACACCTTCGGCACCGTCACCCGCCTGGCCAATGGTGGCGAGCTGGGCGCCGAGTCCTCGGTGACCAAGGTGTTCTGGTCCGACCTGGACGTCGCACTGCACCAAACCGCCCTGGACTTGCAGGGTCCGGACGCAGAGCTGGTCGATCACTGGACCGAAGGCCTGCTGTTCGCCCTCGGTGGCCCGATCTACGCGGGCACCAACGAGATCCAGCGCAACATCATTGCCGAGCGCCTTCTCGACCTGCCCCGGGAGCCGAAGTGAATCCCCGAGGACGACCACGAGTGAGGATCGCAGCGAGGAACGAGCGAGGACCGGAGCGAGTGGGAGTCGAGGCATGAACTTCGAGATTGACGAACAGCAGCGGGACTTCGCGGCCAGCATCGACGCCGCACTGAGCGCCGCCGACGTCCCGGCCGCAGTACGAGCCTGGGGCGAAGGTGACACCGGGCCTGGCCGCAAGGTCTGGGCACAGCTGACCGACCTCGGGGTCACCGCGCTGCTGGTACCCGAGAAGTACGACGGTATCGACGCCAGTCCTGTCGACCTCGTCGTCGCTTTGGAGCGCTTGGGCTACTGGGCCGTCCCTGGCCCGGTGACCGAATCGATCGCCGTCGCACCGATTCTGCTCGCGAACGACGAGCGTTCGGGAGCACTGGCCGCCGGCGAGCTCATCGCGACCGTCGCCATGCCGCCCCAGGCGCCGCGAGCCGTCAACGCCGATTTCGCCGGACTGACACTGCTGGCCGCCGACGGACAGGTGGGTGAAGCCACCGCGGGCGCCGCACACGATTCCGTCGACCCCACCCGGAAGCTGTTCGACGTCAGTGCCTCCGGGGATACTCAGACCGCTGACACCGCCCGCGCCTACGAGTTCGGCGTCCTGGCCACCGCCGCCCAGTTGGTGGGCGCCGGCCAAGCAATGCTGGACCAGTCGGTCGAGTACGCCAAGCAGCGTGCGCAGTTCGGCCGCATCATCGGCTCGTATCAGGCCATCAAGCACAAGCTGGCCGACGTGCACATCGCCGTCGAGCTGGCCCGTCCCTTGGTCTACGGCGCCGCACTGTCGCTGGCAGAGGGCTCATCCGACACCGCACGCGACATCAGTGCCGCCAAGGTGGCCGCCGCCGACGCCGCTCTGCTGGCCGCCCGCTCGGCGCTGCAGACCCACGGTGCCATCGGGTTCACCCAGGAACACGACTTGTCCCTGTCGCTGCTGCGCGTGCAGGCGTTGCGCAGCGCCTGGGGCGATCCGACCGCACACCGTCGTCGACTGCTGGAGGCCATCTCGTGAGTGAAGAACGGCAACTGCTACGCGAAACCGTCGCCGCGCTGGTGGACAAGCATGCCTCGCCTGAGGCCGTCCGCGCCGCGATGGAATCCGAGCGCGGCTACGACGAGAAGCTGTGGGCACTGCTGTGCGAACAGGTCGGTGCGGCCGCGCTGGTGGTTCCCGAGGAGCTCGGCGGCGCCGGAGGCGAACTTGCCGACGCCGCAGTGGTTCTCGAAGAACTCGGCAAGGCCCTGGTGCCGACCCCGTTGCTGGGCACGACTCTGGCTGAGCTCGCCCTGCTGGCCACCGACGATCACGAACCGCTGGAGGCTCTGGCCGAGGGCTCGTCCATCGGCACCGTGGCCTTCGACCCCGAGTACGTCATCAACGGTGACGTCGCCGATGTCGTCATCGGCGTCGACGGGGCGAACCTGACCCGCTGGACCACGTTCACCGCCACCCCCAAGACCACGATGGATCTCACCCGCCGGTTGTCCGCGGTGATCCCCGGTGACACCGCAGTGCTCGGCGCCGACCCCGGTCTGGCCGACACCGCGGCGTTGCTGATGGCCGCCGAGCAGATCGGTGCCGCATCCCGCTGCCTCGATCTGACCGTCGCCTACACCAAGGACCGCGTGCAGTTCGGCCGTGCGATCGGCAGCTTCCAGGCGCTCAAGCACCGGATGGCCGACCTGTACGTCAAGGTGTCGGCAGCGCGTGCTGTCGTCAACGACGCCATCGCCGAACCGTCTCCGACGTCGGCCTCGCTGGCCCGTTACTTCGCCAGCGAAGCACTGTCGGCGGTGACGGCCGAAGCCATCCAGATGCATGGCGGTATCGCGATCACCTGGGAAAGCGACATTCAGCTGTACTTCAAGCGCGCGCACGGCTGCGCCCAGCTGCTGGGTCCGCCGCGTCAGCATCTGCGCCGGCTCGAAGCCGAGGTGTTCTAGCCTGGCTCGGATGGACGTGTCGCTCAGAGCAGGGATCCCGCCGTTCCACGTCATGGACGTGTGGCTGGCCGCTGACGAACGCCAGCGCTCGCATGGCGACCTGGTCAACCTCTCGGCCGGCCAGCCCAGCGCCGGGGCACCGACCGCAGTACGCGAGGCTGCCGTCGCCGCACTGAATCAGGGCCCGCTCGGCTACACCGTCGCCCTCGGCCTCCCCGAGCTGCGCGCCGAGATCGCCGCGTCGTACCGCAAGTACGGCGTCGACGTCAGCGTGGACGAGGTGGTGCTCACCACCGGCTCCTCTGGCGGTTTCCTGCTGACTTTCCTGGCCTGCTTCGACGTCGGGGATCGCGTGGCGATCGCCAGCCCGGGCTATCCGTGTTACCGCAACATCCTCACCGCGCTCGGCTGCGAGGTGGTGGAGATGCCATGCGGCCCCGAAACCCGGTTCCAGCCGACCGTCGAGATGCTCGAGGCACTCGATCCCCCGGTCGCCGGAGTGATCGTCGCCAGCCCGGCCAACCCGACCGGCACCGTCATCCCGCCTACAGAGCTGGCCGCGATCGCGCGTTGGTGTGACGAGGCGGGCGTGCGGCTGGTCAGCGACGAGGTCTACCACGGCCTGGTCTACCCGGGTGCCCCCGAAACCAGCTGCGCATGGGAGACCTCACGAAACGCCGTGGTGGTCAACAGCTTCTCCAAGTATTTCGCCATGACCGGCTGGCGGCTGGGCTGGCTGCTGGTGCCCACGGGCTTGCAGCGCGCGGTAGACCGGCTCACCGGCAACTTCACCATCTGCCCGCCGGCACTGGCACAGCATGCCGCGGTGGCCGCGTTCACGCCAGGGTCACTGGCCGAGGCCGACGGACTGCTGTCGCACTACGCCGACAACCGCACGCTGCTGCTCAACGGCCTGCGCGGCATCGGTCTCGATCGGCTGGCCCCGACCGACGGTGCCTTCTACGTGTACGCCGACGTCAGCGATTACACCGACGACTCCCTAGCCTGGTGTTCAAAGCTCTTGTCCGACACCGGAGTTGCCATCGCACCAGGCATCGACTTCGACACCGTCCGCGGCAATTCCTATGTCCGGCTGTCTTTCGCCGGCCCAACCAGCGACATCGAAGAGGCGTTGCGCCGCATCGGTACCTGGTTGGGCTGACGCCCTCCGCTCAGAAGGGTGGGGGTGGTTCGTATTGTTCGGCGAGCCAGGCTTGGTATTGGCGTTCGGTTTCGAGGTCGTTGTTGAGTTCGGCGCGTAGGCGTCGTTCTTCGTTGATGCGGTCTTGGCGGTCTTGTTCGCGGGTTTGTGAGCGTTTGGGCATCTTGGCGGCCCGGGTGGGATCGGTGTTCGGTGCCGGCGGCGCCGGGAGGTCCAGGTCCCCGGTGGGGTGGGCCAGGTCGGGAAACAGTGCCGCACCGTGGGGTTCGGTGAGGTAGGTGTGGCCGGTGGGTGTGGTGATTTCGACGGTGCCATCAGGAAATTGGCGGTCGGTCCAGCCGGGGCAGAACGTTTTGATCAAGTGGTGTGCTCGGCAGTAGAGCTTGGTGTTGGACGGGTGCGTCGGACCCGTCGGCCAGGGTGCGGTGTGGTCGATGTCGCAGCGCGCCACCGGGGCGTCGCAGCCGGGGAATCGGCAGGTCAGGTCGCGCCAGCGGATGAACTCCGACAACGCCACCGACGGTCGGTACCCGGGCTCGGCACCCTCGGCGGGCTCGGGCGCGGCAGGCTGGTCGCCGGTGTCGCTGGGCGGGGCAGGTACCCGCACCGGTTTGATCGTGGCGTGGGCGGCCAGGTTGCGCACTGATTCGGCGGGCAGGATCCCATATCCGGGCAGATACCCCGGGGCATCGGAGGTGCCGTCGAGGGTGGCGCGTTGGGCCAACACATGCACCACTGCGGCATTGGCCGCCGCCCGTTTCTGGGTGGCCGGGCAGTCGTCGCGGCCACAGCGGCAGACCAGATGCGCTTCGAGCCGGGCCAGCGGCCCGATCGCATCGGCGCGGCGCCGTTCCCGGCTGCGCGGATCATGCTCACACACGGTGTCGGCGATCGCATCCAATCGTTGATCCAATGCCACAGCGTCTTCGGCGGCCACATTCGCCCAGATCGTGGCCGCACCCGGGCGGCCCGGATCAACCTGCACGAACCGGTCTTGGGCCAAATCCGGGGGCACCCGCACCCCGTTCGGGTCGTGTTGGGCGATCCAGTGATCGATCCGATCGCGTAACTGCCGCTCAGAAAACCGCATCCACCGATGCGCCCGGCCGGCCAACTCGGCATCCAGCGCGGCCCAGACTGTTTCATCGACGATGCCGGTGCGGGCGATGATCATTCGCACCACCCGGTAGTCGATGTCGCCGACGGCGAACCGGGCCGCGACCTGGGGCAGTTTGTCGCGTAGTACTCGGGCGTGCTGAACCTGGGTGCCGGCGCGGCCGCGGGCGATCCGCATCGCCGCCGACACCTCAGCACACACCTCTTCATACGGATCGGTGCGCCACAAAATCGAGTCGATCAGCTCCTGTTCGCGCAGCGTGTCCAGGGCTGCGATCGCGGCCAGCCGAGCAGCGATCGCCACCGACTCCGCCCGCGCGGCAGCGCTGATCTGATCGATCAACGCAACATCAGACGCGCACCCCTCTTCGAACACATGTTCGATTATGCCACCACCGGGCGACAAGAGGTGGCGGATTGGCCTACCGCTTGACGGCCGCGTACCAATCCAGCAGATCTGGGTTGTCTACGGCTGAGCGCTCCACCACCTTGGCGGCCTCCGCTCCCTGGAAGAGCTTCTTGATCGGGACTTCGAGCTTCTTGCCGGTGCGGGTGTGCGGGATACCGGGGGCGACGAGGATGTCGTCGGGCACGTGCCGTGGGGACACCTCGGTGCGGATGGTCTGAATGATCTTGTCCCGCACCGAGTCGGTGAGCTCGACACCGTCGGCCAGGACCACGAACAGGGGCATCCAGTAGCCGCCGTCGGGTTGTTCGGCACCGATCACCAACGCCTCGGCGATCTCGGGCAACCGCTCCACCGACTGGTAGATGTCGGCGCTGCCCATGCGGATACCGTTGCGGTTCAGCGTGGAGTCCGACCGACCGTGCACGACGATGCTGTCGTGGTCGGTGATGGTGATCCAGTCACCGTGGCGCCACACGCCCGGGAACATATCGAAATACGCTGCGCGATAACGTGATCCGTCCTCGTCGTTCCAGAACGCGATGGGCATCGACGGCAGCGGCTTGGTGATCACCAGCTCACCGACCTCGCCACGCACGGGCTTGCCCGACTCATCCCAGGCGTCGACTGCCGCCCCGAGATAGCGCGTGGACAGCTCGCCCGGCCACACCGGCACCGTGGGCGCACCGCCGATGAATGCCGACACCACGTCGGTGCCGCCACTCAGAGAGGAGACCTGAACCCGCTCGCCGACGTTGTCGCGCAGCCACAGCGCCGAAGCCGGGGGCAACGACGAGCCGGTGATGCCAACGGTTTTCAGCGCGGAAAGGTCGTGTTCTTCGCGGGGGACGGCACCGGCCTTGGCGCATGCCAGCACATAGCCGGGGCTGGTACCCAGGACGGTCGCGTGGACCGTGGCCGCGATGTGCCACAACGCATCGGCCGTCGGATAGGTGGGACTGCCCTCGTAGCAGACGATGGTGGCCCCGACCAACAGCCCGGCCACCTGGAAGTTCCACATCATCCAGCTCGGGCTGGTGTACCAGAAGAAGGTGTCATCCCGGCCGATGTCGGACTGCAGTGCCACCGCCTTGAGGTGTTCGAGCAGCACACCGCCGTGCCCATGCATGATGCCCTTGGGTAACCCGGTGGTGCCCGACGAGTACAGCACCCACAGCGGGTGATCGAAATCGACTGGTGTCGTGGTCAATTCGGCCTTGCCGGCGCACGCGGATTCCCAGTCCAGCCAGTCCTCCCGGGCACCGCCCAGCCGCGACACGAGTACCGACGCCTTCAACGTGGGTAGGCCGTCGCGCACCGCGGCGATGTCGGAACTCTTGTCATGGGACTTACCGCCGAAGTGGTATCCGTCAGCGGTCACCAACACGGTCGGCTCCAACTGGCCGAGCCGGTCCAAGGCCGCCTTCGCGGTGTAGTCCTGCCCGCAGGCACTCCAGATCGCACCGATGCTGGCGGTGGCCAGGAACGCGATGATGGCCTCGGCGATATTGGGCAGGTAACCGACGACCCGATCGCCCGGGTGCACCCCCAGCGACCGCAGGGTGTGCGCGAAAGCTGCGGTGCGGCGCAGTAATTCAGCCCAGGACATCTCGGTGACCGCGCCACCTTCTGCGACGGTGAGGATGGCCGGCCGATCGTCCCTGGCTTGACGGACCACCTGGTCGACGTAGTTCAGCCGGGCGCCGGGGAACCACTGCACACCCGGCATCTCCTCGCCGACGAGCACCCGCTCCGGCCGCTCACCCAGGTCGAAGTAATCCCAGACCGCGCCCCAGAACGCCGCCGGCTCATCGACGGACCATTGCCACAGGCCCTGATAATCGGGTGCACTGATTCCGGTGCGGGCCTCGACGAACCTCGCGAAGTCGGTAACCCGGGCAGCCTCGACGCCTTCGGGCGTCGGTTCCCATTGCGGCTGACTCATCGTGCGCTCCACCCACCATCCATCGTGTACGACGCGCCGGTCACCATCCGGGCGCTCGGCGACGCCAGCCAACCTACCAATGCGCCGACTTCCTCCGGTTCCACCAGTTGCTTGACCGCACTCTCCTTCAGCAACACCTCGGCCAGTACGTCCTGCTCGGGAATGCCGTGAATGCGGGCCTGGTCGGCGATCTGCTTGGTGACCAACGGAGTGCGGACATAGCCCGGGTTGACGCAGTTGCTGGTCACCCCGTGCGGACCGCCCTCCAAGGCGGTCACCTTCGAAAGGCCCTCCAGGGCGTGCTTGGCGGTGACGTAGCCGGACTTGAACTCCGAGGCGCGCAGGCCGTGCACCGACGAGATGTTGACGACGCGGCCGAATCCCTGGGCATACATGTGCGGCAGGGCCGCGCGGATCAACAGGAACGGCACCTCGACCATCAACGCCAGCAGCATGCGGAATCGCTCGGGCGGGAACTCCTGGATCGGGTGGATGCTCTGCACTCCGGCGTTGTTCACCAGGATGTCGCAGTCCAGCTGCAGCGTCTCCAGTGCCGACACGTCGAGAAGGTCTACCGCCCAGGGCTTTCCACCGATCTCGCGGGCCACGGCATCGGCGCCGGAGGCATCGACGTCGGCAACCGTGACGACGGCCCCACGGGAGGCCAACTCACGGGCGCAGGCCGCGCCGATCCCGCTCGCCGCCCCGGTGACCAGGGCGGTACGGCCGGCCAGATCACTCATGCCGCGGCCCGTTGCAGGTCGGCAGCGTCGATCTCGGCCAGGTCCGCACCCTTGGTCTCGCGGGTGAACGCCAACGCGATCAGCGTCACCAGCGCGGCCAGGGCCAGATACACCGCGATCGGCACCGACGAGGTGTAGGTCTTCAACAACCACACCGCGATGATCGGCGCCAGTGATCCGGCGGCGATCGAGGTGACCTGATAGCCCAGAGAGACACCGGAATAACGCATCCGGGTCGGGAACATCTCGGACATCAGGGCGGGCTGCGGCGCATACATCAGGGCATGGATCACCAGTCCCAGCGAGATGGCCCCGATTACCGGAAGATATTGGCCGCTGTCCATCATCGGGTAGGCGAAGAAGCCCCAGCAGGCCGCACCGACGGCACCGAGGAAGTACACCGGGCGGCGCCCGTACCGGTCGGACAGCGCCCCGACCGCCGGGATGGCCACCAGGTGCGCCGTGTGCGCGATGAGCAGCCACCACAGGATGTCGCTGGTGTCGGAGTGCACGTGCTCCTTGAGGTAGGTGATCGAGAAGGTGACCACCAGGTAGTACATGATGTTCTCGCCGAATCGAAGGCCCATCGCGGTGAACACGCCGCGCGGGTAGCGCTTGAGTACCTCGATCGCGCTGAAAGAGCTGGCCTTGATCTGTTCTGCTTCTTGTTGGGCCGCAACGAAAATCGGCGCGTCGGTCACCTTGGTCCGGATGTAGTAGCCGATCAGCACCACCACGGCCGACAGCCAGAACGCCACGCGCCAACCCCACGACAGGAACGCCGCGTCGCTGAGAGATCCGTTGAGCACCAGCAGCACGACGGTGGCCAGCATGTTGCCCACCGGCACGCCGGCCTGCGGCCAACTCGCCCAGAAGCCACGCGAATGGTTCGGGCTGTGTTCGGCGACCAGCAGGACCGCTCCGCCCCACTCACCGCCGACGGCGAAACCCTGCAGGAAACGCAGGATTATCAGCAGGATGGGAGCCAGATAGCCGATCTGGCCGAAAGTCGGCAGGCAACCCATCAGGAACGTGGCCAGGCCGACGAGGATCAGGCTGAACTGCAGCAGCTTCTTGCGGCCGAACTTATCGCCGTAGTGCCCGAACACAATGCCGCCGAGCGGGCGGGCCAGGAAACCGATGGCGTAGGTGCCGAAGGCCGCCATGATGGCGTCCAATTCGTTGCCGCCCGCCGGGAAGAACAGCTTGTTGAAAACCAGTGTGGCCGCGGTGCCGTAGAGGAAGAACTCGTACCACTCGACCACCGTGCCCGCCATCGAGGCGGCGACGACACGGCGCAGACCGGTCGCGTTGGGCGCGTTCATCTGCGGCTCCTTATGACTTGGACCATCCGTTCAGGGGACTGTGACGCCCCTTACAGCATTGGTGAGTATTCATGCACGTCGATCGGTCCGCAATGGGTAAAACCGCACCAACAGTCTGCAAAAATGCAGAAATGGACGGTGTGCGACGACCCGGGCGTCCCAGTGCGGACGATCTCCTCGTGCTCCTGGCCGTCGGCCGGTCCGGGCGCTACACCGCCGCGGCCGACGAACTCGGCATCAACCACACCACGATCTCGCGACGCGTCGCCGCGCTCGAGCAGGCCCTCGGAGGCCGGGTGCTGACCCGGGCCGGCGGTGGATGGGAACTCACCGAACTCGGCCGTGACGCTTTGGCCGCCGCCGAAGCCGTCGAGTCCGCGGTGTCATCTCTCGGCGGCACCGGCGCCCGCCAACTCGAAGGCGTGGTCCGGATCTCGGCGACCGACGGCTTCAGCGCCTATATCGCTGCACCCGCGGCGGCCCAGGTGCAGCGTCGTCACCCACGCCTGGCAGTCGAGATCGTCACCGCCACCCGACGGGCGTCCCAGCAGCGTTCGAGCCTCGACCTCGAGATCGTCGTGGGCGCGCCGCAGGTGCGACGCGCCGAAGCGATTCGCCTCGGCGACTACTGCCTCGGCTTGTACGGGGCGCGGGACTATCTCGCTGAGCACGGCACCCCCGAGAGCGTCGCCGACCTGGCCCGCTTTCCGCTGGTCTACTTCATCGACTCGATGCTGCAGGTCGACGATCTCGACATGGCCACCAGTTTCGCGCCGGCCATGCGCGAATCGGTGACGTCCACGAACGTGTTCGTTCACGTCGAGGCCACCCGGGCGGCGGCCGGGCTGGGCCTGCTGCCGTGTTTCATGGCCGACCGGCACGAGGACCTCGTGCGGGTGCTGCCCGCGGAACTGACCGTTCGACTGAGTTACTGGCTGGTGGCGCGGGCCGAGACGTTGCGCCGCCCCGTAGTGGCCGCTGTCGTCGAGGCGATTCACGACCGGATGGCCGACCAGCAGGACGTGCTGCTGGGCATTCGCTGATGCAGAGTAAGGGGCATGCCATTCATCGAGCACGATCGCGGGCGGGCCTACTACCGGCACTGGGCGACACCCCAGCCGCGCGCAGCCGTCATCTTCCTGCACGGATTCGGTGAGCACACCGGCGTCTACCACCGCTACGGATTCGCGCTCAATGCCGCCGGCATCGACCTGTGGGCTGTCGACCAGTTCGGGCATGGCCTGACTGCCGGTGCCCGGGGAGACTTCGGAACGATCGAGGACAGTTCGTCGCTGGCCGAGGCACTGACCGCGCTCGCCGAGCAGACGACCCCGGGTATTCCGCTGGTGGCACAAGGACATTCGTTCGGCTCGGTGGTGACCCTGTTCCGGTTGCTGAGCGATCCCGACCGGTACCGGGCGGGCGTCATCTCGGGCGCGCCGCTGGTGCCCATCCCCGAGATGCTCGACGCGGACACGTCTTTGGATTTGGACCCGACGTGGCTGTCGTCGGATCCGTTCTACCTGGACAGTCTGGAGAACGACCCGCTGGCCTTCGTCGACGCCGACGGCGCCGCCCTGACCCGTGAGCTTGACCGAGCCTGGGACCGGTTCGGCGCCGAGCTGCCCAAACTCACGGTACCCACCCTGGCGCTGCATGGTTCGGCCGATGTGATCGCCCCGGCCGGTGCGGTGAAAGCCTATGCCGAACAGATAGAACCGTTGCAGTTCAAGGAGTTTCCCGGCGGCAAGCACGACATCCTCAACGAGACCGTGCACCGAGAGGTCGCCGCCGACATCGTGGGGTTCATCGACGCACAGGTCGGCTAACGCCGCGCGTCGTAACCCGCGGTGAGCCAGTAGACGGTCCGGTCGAGGCTGGGCAGGATCTCGGTGATCTCGATCTCGCCCGCGGTGAACCGGCCGACCAAACCGAACACCAGGCTGGTGATGATGGTGTCGATGTCGTGCACGAAGTCTTCGTCGATGCCGGTCAGGATGGACAGGCCGGCAGGCACCACCGCGTCGAGCCCGCGCCGCACCAGGCGGTCGCCGCCGGGCGCCGCCCTGGCCCGGGAGTATGCCCTGAGCATGTCGGGGTGTTTCTCCCATGGCTCGAAGATGGTGCGAAACATCCGCATCATCGCCTCATAGAGAGACTCCCCCGGCTCACGTGTCTGCCCGGCAAGCCCGGAGTACCGGTTCTCGGCCATCCACGAATCGAGCGCGGTGAGAATCAACTCGTCGCGGGTGGAGTACCGCTTGTAGATCGTCGCCAGCGACGTCTTGGCCCGCCGCGCCACCTCACGCAACTGCACCGCTTCGTAGCCCTCGGTTTCGAGGAGCTCGACGACGATGTCGAGGATCCGATCACGCTCTTCTGTCACTGTTGGAAACACCCTTGCCGCCGGAGAGTAACCACGTTACCGTACCGCTGTAACACGGTTACAGCCATTCGGCGAAGCGAGGATCATGGGAAATCTGGACGGAAAAGTCGCCTTCATCACCGGGGTAGCCCGAGGCCAGGGGCGCAGTCACGCAGTGACGCTTGCAGAGCAAGGCGCGGCGATCATCGGCGTGGACATCTGCGCGGATATCGCATCCAACCCGTACCCGATGGCCAGCCGCGACGAGCTCGACGAGACCGTCGCCCTGGTTGAAGCGGCCGGCGGCAAGATGCTCGGATCGGTGGCCGACGTACGCGACTTCCATGCCGTCAAGAGCGCACTCGATGCCGGTGTCGAGCAGTTCGGCCGGCTGGACATCGTGCTCGCCAATGCCGGCGTCGCCCCCACCGCATTCCGCGAAGTGACCATCGAAGAAGACCTCGAGATGTGGAACGATGCGGTCGGCGTCAACCTGGTCGGCTCCTTCCACACCGCGAAGGCCGCCATTCCCCACCTCATCGCAGGCGGACGTGGCGGGTCGATCGTCTTCACCAGTTCCACCGCTGGGCTGCGCGGCTTCGGCGGCATGCAGGGCGGCGGACTGGGCTATGCGGCGTCCAAGCACGGCATCGTCGGGCTGATGCGCACCCTGGCCAATGCCCTTGCCCCGCACAGCATCCGGGTCAACACGGTGCACCCCACCGCGGTGAACACCATGATGGCCGTCAACCCGGCCATGACGGCATTCCTGGAGCACTACCCCGACGGCGGTCCGCACCTGCAGAACCCGATGCCAGTGTCACTGCTGGAACCGCAAGACATCAGCGCGACGATCAGCTACCTGGTCTCCGACGCTGCCAAATACGTCACCGGGGTCACCCTCCCCGTCGACGCCGGCTTCACGAACAAGCTCTGATGGGGCGTGTCAGCGGCAAGCGCGTGCTGATCACCGGCGCAGCACGCGGCATGGGCCGAAGCCACGCGGTACGTCTGGCCGAAGAAGGCGCCGATGTCATCCTCGTCGACATCTGCGAATCGTTGCCCGAAGTGGAGTATCCACTCGCCAGCCGCGACGACTTGGACGAAACCGCCCGCCTGGTCGAGAAGCACGGCCGTCAAGCCCTGACCTATGTGGTCGACGTGCGCAACGGTGCGGCATTGAGCGCCGCCGTCGCCGACGGAGTCGAGAAGCTGGGCGGCCTGGATGCCTCCGTCGCGAACGCCGGAGTCCTGACCGCGGGCACCTGGGACACCACCACCGCCGAGCAGTGGCGCACCGTCGTGGACGTGAACCTGATCGGCACCTGGAACACCTGCGCGGCCGCACTGCCGCACCTGGTGGAACGCGGCGGCAGCCTGATCAACGTCAGTTCGGTGGCGGGAATCAAGGGCTCGCCACTGCACACGCCCTACACCGCGTCCAAACATGGCGTGGTGGGCCTCAGCCGTGCCCTGGCCAATGAGCTTGCCGCAGTGAATGTTCGGGTCAACACCGTGCATCCCACCGGCGTGGCCACCGGTCTACGCCCCGAAACGCTGCACACCCTGATCCACGACACCCGTCAAGACCTGGGGCCGATCTTCCAGAACGCACTGCCGATCCAGATGACGGACGCCCGCGACATCAGCAATGCGGTGCTGTTCCTGATCTCCGACGAAGCCCGGCATGTCACCGGGCTGGAGTTCAAGGTCGACGCCGGGGCGACGATCCGATGACCGCCTCCGACACCCGGACCGAGCGCGGTAGGCGCGAGTTCGCCGAGGTGATGACGTTCGCCGCTCCCTCCGACATCAGTCCGGCCACAGCGAACCTCATCGACTTCGTGTTCGCCGAGGTCTGGCCGCGCACCGCATTGAGCCGCCGGGACCGCCGCTTCGTCACGTTGCCCTGCGTAGCGGCGGCCGACGCCGAAGGACCGCTGCGCGATCACGTCTACGCGGCACTCAACAGCGGTGACTTGTCGATTGTCGAAATGCGGGAAACGGTCCTGCATTTCGCGGTGTACTCCGGCTGGCCCAAAGCCTCGCGGTTCAACATGATGGTCGACGAACAGTGGGACCGCATTCACCGCGAACGGGGATCGACCCCGCCCGCACCCGAACCGTTGCTGCCGCTGCCGACGCCGAGCGAACCGGAGGAGCGGCTGGTCTGCGGCGAGCAGTCGTTCCGGGACATCAACTGCATCCCGTTCGCTCCGACCCGGGACAATCCGTACTCGGGCGCGGGCATCCTCAACTTCGTGTTCGGGGAGATGTGGCTGCGGCCCGGACTCGGCATGAAGGAACGCCGCCTGGTGACGGTGGCCTGCGTGGCTTTCCAAGATGCGCCGCTGCCGATCCTCAGCCACGTCTATGCCGCGCTGAAGAGCCGCGATGTCTCGTTCGAGGAAATGGACGAGCTGGCCCTGCATTTCGCGGCCTACTACGGCTGGCCCAAAGCCGCGAACCTCAACCAGGTGATCGGCGAGCAGAAGCAGCGGGTCTTGCAGGAATGGGAAGCCGAGGCGTGATCTTCGAGCACATCTATCCGGCCACCGGGCAGCCGAACGGGACGGTGACACTGGCCGGTCCGGCCGAGATCGACGAAGCAGTCCAGGCTGCGGCGAAAGCACAGCGAGAATGGGTCTCACTGACCGTCGACCGGCGCCGGGATCTGCTGATCGGCTTGGCCGACGTGGTGCACGAGCACCTCGACGAGCTGGCGAAGCTCAACGTGGACGATTATGCAGTCCCCATCTCGTTCGCGGGGACCGCAATACTGCTCGAACGGTTCCTCCGTCATTTCGCGGGCTACGCCGACAAGCCGCACGGGGTGACGACTCCGGTCAACGGATCGTTCGACATCAACCTCGTCGAACGTGAGCCGTACGGCGTCGTCGGCGTCCTCACGCCGTGGAACGGCGCCCTGGTGGTCACAGGATCGTGCGTCGCCCCGGCACTTGCGGCCGGTAACGCCGTCGTCCTCAAACCCTCCGAGCTGGCGCCGTTTGCGGCACTGCGCTTCGGCGAGTTGTGCCTAGAAGCCGGACTGCCCGAAGGACTGGTCAGCGTCGTCCCCGCCGACGCCGAGGGCGGCGACGCGTTGGTGCGTCATCCCGGGATCGGCAAGATCGCCTTCACCGGCGGCGGTGCTACCGCGCGCAAGGTATTACAGGCTGCCGCAACCAATCTCACACCGGTGGTCACTGAGTTGGGCGGAAAATCCGCCAACCTCATCTTCGCCGACGCCGACCTGGATCTGGCCGCGTCCTTGTCGGCGCATCAGGGACCGCTCATGCAATCCGGACAGAGCTGCGCCTGCGCGAGCCGAATCTTGGTCCACAACAAGGTTTACGACGAATTCCTGGCGAGGTTCCTGACCGTGGTCGGTTCGGCCACTATCGGTGATCCGACGGACCCCGCGACCACGTTCGGTCCGGTGATCAGTCAGGCCGCGGCCGACCGGATCCTGGCCGCCGTCGATACCGCGGTGTCCAGTGGTGCGGGGGAATTGTTGTTGGGCGGCAAGCGGATCGATTGCCAGGGCTACTACGTCCAGCCGACGGTATTCGGCGATGTGGACAATTCCTCGGAACTCGCGCAACTGGAGACCTTCGGGCCGGTGGTGTCGGTGATGCGGTTCGATGACGAGGAGGAGGCGGTGCGGATCGCCAACGACACCCCGTACGGACTGAACGCATTTGTCCAGACCACCGACCTCAACCGGGCGCACCGGGTGGCCCGGCGACTGGAATCCGGTTCGGTGTGGATCAACCAGTTCAGTGACATCGCTCCGCAGGGCCCATACGGCGGCTACAAGCAGAGCGGCGCGGGGCGGACCGGCGGGATCGAGGGCCTCGACGAATTCCGGCAGGTGAAGAACATCCGCATCGCAGTGCGCTGATTTACGGTCCGGTTGACGTGAGCCAGGCGACACTCCACAATAACCGTCATGTTCGGTCAAAAATCCACATCGACGGTCAGCCGTGCTGCCGGTTGAGCGCCACGAGGCGATCGTCGATGCGGTAGACACCGCCCAGACGATCAGCACGGACGAACTCGTCCGCCGCCTCGGGGTGTCGGCCGAGACAGTCCGCCGCGACCTCGCCCTCCTCGAGGAGCGCGGTGCGCTGCGCCGCGTTCACGGCGGCGCCGCCGCCATCGCCGACCACCGTCCCATCGAGCCGTCCTACTCAGAGCGGACGATGATCCGCCACCAGGCCAAAGCCCAGCTGGCCCGGGTCGCGGCGGGCCTGCTCGAGAACGGGCAGACCGTGATCATCGACATCGGTACGACGGCCGTGGCCGTCGCCCACGCCATCCCCCGGGGGTTCACCGGAACCGTGATCACCCCGTCGCTGCCGGTCGCGGTGGAGCTGGCCGACCGCCCCGGAATCCAGCTGCTGGTGGCCGGCGGCCGCGTCCGGGCCGGCGACCTGGCCTGCTCGAACGCCCACACCAAAGCGTTCTTCAACGACATCTATGCCGACATCGCACTGCTCGGCTCCGGCGGTGTGGACGCGGCGGCAGGACTCACCGATTTCCATCTCGACGAGATCGACGTGCGTCGCACGATCATCGCGAACAGTGCGCGCAGCTACATCCTGGCCGACTCGTCCAAGCTCGGACAGGTTGCGCCCTATCGCGTCTGCGACCTCAGCGCGGTGGACGGACTGATCACCGACCAGAGCACCGACCCTGCCATCGAAACGGCCTTGAAAGAGACAGGAGGTGTGGTCATGCCGGCGCGGCCGGCAAGCGCCTGAAACGGGTGCGGGCGACGTTGCAGCGTCGCCCGCAGACCGAGCCATTCCCTCGCGAAACACTCCATTTCCCTCAGAAAGCCCGATCTATGACAAATTCTGGCACATCGCCCTACGGCTACACCGAGACCTTGGAACGCGGCACCGGCAAATTCGCCTCGTTCGCCGTTGCCTTCGCGTTCGTCTCGATCGCCACCGGCATCTTCACCACCTACGGCAGCGTGCTCAACAGCTCCGGTCCGCTGGGCATCTGGACCTGGCCGTTCGTCATCGTCGGTCAGGTGGCGGTAGCCCTGCTGCTCGGCTCGCTGGCCGCCCGTATTCCGGTGACCGGCTACGCCTACCAATGGGTGTCGCGGCTGGCCAACCCGATTCTCGGCTGGATCACCGGCTGGATCTCGTTCACCTTCCTGGCGATCGTCGTGGTCGCAGTCGATTACACCGTGGCGGCCACCGTCGTGCCCGCGCTGTTCGACTTCACCGGAACTCCCCTGACCTCATTCGAGATCACCGCCGGCGTACTGCTGCTGCAGGCACTCCTGGTCGGGCTGTCGACCAAATGGACCGAGCGAGTCAACAACTTCGCCGTAACCGCGGAGCTGATCGGCATGGTCGCGCTGGTGGTCCTGCTGTTCATCGTCGGCGTGATCGCGCACAAACTCTCGGTCGGCAACCTGTTCTCCCGCGGCGACATCCCCGCCGAGGGGTACTGGAGCTTCGGCACCGCCACCTCGGTGGGCCCGTGGATGCTCGGCTTCCTGCTCGGCGCCTTCACCATCGTCGGCTTCGAGTCCGCCGCGAACCTGGCCGAGGAAACCAAGAAACCCGAAATCGTCGTGCCGCGCGCCATGTGGCAGGCCGTGCTGGCCTCAGGAGTGCTGGGCTTCCTGTTCCTGCTGGTGGTCACCGCCGCCGTCAACGATCCGACCACGCTGGCCCAGTCGGGCACCCCGATCGCCGACGTGATCCGTGACATCCTCGGCTCGTTCGTGGGTACCGCGCTGCTCGTGCTGGTGGCGATCGCGATCTTCGCCTGCGGCCTGGTGATCCTGATGAGCGGTGTGCGCTTGGTCTGGGCGATGTCGCGCGATCAGCGTTTCCCGGGATGGCAGCTGCTGCACAAGGTTTCACCGCGTTTCCGCACCCCGGCCAACGCCACCGTGTTCATGGCCGCCACCTCGGCGGTGATCCTCGGAATCTTCTCCACGAGCACCGACGCCTTGTTCAAACTGTTCTCCGCGGCCACCCTGCTGCCCGCATCCATCTATGCCATCACCATCGCGCTCTACATCGCGACCCGCAAGAAGCTGCCGCCGAGTGCGGGATTCAGCCTGGGACGCTGGGAGGTTCCGGTTCTGGTGGTGGCCGTGGTGTGGCTGGTGTTCGAGCTCTCGTTGTTCCGCGACGCGTCCTTCAAGGACCCCTGGCTGTACGTCCTGGCGATGGTCGCCATCGGTGCCGTGTACCTCGGATACCTGCTGGTCACCCGCGGCAAGGAAGGTCTCAAGATGCCCGAGATGGCTTCGATCGACGCAGAACTCGATCAGGTCGCCGGCACCGAGGAACCCGTGAAATGACCGTACTGGCCATCGACCAAGGCACCTCGGGGACCAAGGCGATCGTCGTCGACCCCGAACACGGTGTGGTCGGGTTGGCCGAGGTTCCGGTACATCCGCGTTACCTCGACGGCGGCGGCGTCGAGCAGGACCCAGCTGAGCTGCTGGAATCCGTGCTCGGCGCCGGGCGCGCCGCACTTGCCCAGGCCGGTCGCCCGGTGGAGGCGGTGTCGCTGGCGAATCAGGGCGAGACCGTGTTGGCCTGGGACCCCGACACCGGCCGGCCGCTCAGCCAGGCCATCGTGTGGCAGGACCGGCGCGCCGAGTCCCTGTGTGCAGACCTCGCCGGGCACGCCGACATGCTCGCCGCCCGAACAGGATTGGTGCTCGACCCGTACTTCTCGGCACCGAAGATGGCCTGGCTGCGCCGCAATGTCGAGACCACCGGCGTCGTGACGACATCGGACACCTGGCTGCTGCACCAGCTCACCGGTGAGTTCGTCACCGATGCCACGACGGCGAGCCGCTCGGCCGCCGTGGACCTCGGCGCCCAGGACTGGAGCCCTGAGTTGCTGGCGCTGTTCGGCCTGGACGGCGAACGTCTGCCACGGATCGCGTCCAATGACGAGATCATCGGCACCACATCGGCTTTCGGATCCGATGTCCCCGTCGGCGGCATCATCGTCGACCAGCAGGCCGCGCTGCTGGCCGAAGCCTGTCTCGAGCCCGGCATGGCCAAGTGCACGTTCGGCACGGGCGCCTTCCTGCTGTCGAACACCGGCACCACACCCGTGCGTTCGACCACCGGCCTGACCTCGTCGGTGGCCTGGCGGGTCGGAGGTGTCGACTCCTTCTGCATCGACGGCCAGGTCTACACCGCGGCCTCGGCCGTCAAATGGCTCACCTCGCTCGGCGTGATCAACGGAGCGGCAGAGATGGACAGCATCGCCGCCTCCGACAACGCCGGAGTGCTGTGCGTGCCCGCTCTGGCCGGACTGGCCGCTCCGTGGTGGAAATCCCAGGCCACCGCGGCCATCTCGGGGATGACACTGTCCACGGGGCGGGGTCACATCGTGCTGGCGGTGCTGCAGGGCATTGCCGCCCAGGTGGCCGAACTGGTTTCGGCCATCGGCGCCGACGCGCCGCCATTGACCCGGCTGCGGGCCGACGGCGGGCTCACCCAGTCCACTGTGCTGATGCAGGCCTGCGCCGACATCCTGCAGGTGCCCGTCGACGTCTATCCCTCGGCGCACGCCACCGCGCTGGGCGCAGCCGCGCTGGCCCGGCTCAGCCTGGCACCTGAGAAGTCGGTGGCCGACGTCGTCACCGACTGGACCCCGTCGGCGAGTTACGAACCGCGCTGGCGCGCGGCACGTGCCGCCGAATTCCGTTCGGCCTGGCGCGTACTGGCCGAAACCACGTACAAACAGGAGATTTCATGAACACCCCGACCTCCGACGTGTTCGACGTCGTGGTCATCGGAGCCGGCATCGTCGGCTCCGCCATCGCGCGCGAGCTGGCCGGTTACCAACTCTCCGTTGCCCTGCTCGAAGCCCGCGACGACGTCGGCGACGGCACCAGTAAGGCCAACACCGCGATCCTGCACACCGGGTTCGACGCCAAACCGGGAACGCTGGAATCGGCCATGGTCAGCCGTGGCTACGAGTTGCTGTCCGAATATGCGAAGCACACCGGCATCCCGGTCGAGCACACCGGGGCGATCCTGGTGGCCTGGGACGACGAACAACTCGCCGCGCTGCCTGGTTTGAAGGACAAGGCCGAGGCCAACGGGTATCACCGGTGCGAGATCGTCGACGCTGCAGCGGTATACACCGCGGTGCCCGATCTCGGGCCGGGCGCACTCGGCGGACTCACGGTGCCCGACGAATCCATCATCTGTACCTGGACGGTAAACCTCGCGCTGGCCACCGATGCCGTCAACCGGGGCACCACCCTGCTGACCGATCACCGGGTCGAGCGCGTTGAAACCGATGCAGAGGGAACCACACTGCACACCTCCGCCGGAGCTGTGCGCACCCGGTGGGTGGTCAACGCAGCCGGCCTGGGCGCCGATGTCATCGACAACCTCTTCGGCTTCTCGCGATTCACCGTGACCCCACGCCGCGGCGAACTCATCGTCTACGACAAGCTGGCCCGGCCGCTGGTCGACAAGATCGTGCTGCCGGTCCCCACCTCACGGGGCAAGGGAGTTCTGGTCAGCCCCACCATCTACGGCAACGTCATGCTCGGCCCCACCTCGGAGGACCTCACAGACCGCACCGCCACCGGGACCTCGGAGAGTGGATTCGAGTTCCTCCTGGAGAAGGGTCGCGCGTTGATGCCCAGGCTCCTCGACGAAGAGGTCACCGCCACCTACGCCGGGCTTCGGGCCGCGATCGACCACAGCGACTACCTGATCGAGGCCGACCCGGCCCAGCACTACCTGCTGGTCGGCGGCATCCGGTCCACCGGCCTGACCGCGGGCATGGCCATCGCCGAATACGCCCGCACTCAACTCGTCTCGGCCGGCCTCGAGCTGGTACCCGTCGATGAACTGCCCGATCCACCACAGATGCCCAACCTCGGCGAGGCATTTCCCCGCCCCTATCAGCAGGCCGAGAAGATCGCAGCCGACCCCGCCTACGGCCGGATCGTGTGCTTCTGCGAACGCGTCACCGAGGGCGAACTGCGCGACGCCTGCCATTCCGTCATCCCACCCGCAGCCCTGGAAGGCCTGCGACGACGCACCCGCGTGATGAACGGCCGCTGCCAGGCCTTCTTCTGCGGTGCCGAGGTGCAGTCGGTGTTCGAGCGGGAATCCCAGGAGATCAACAAGTGAGCACCTACGACGTCGCGATCATCGGCGGCGGGCCCGCAGGCCTCACCGCCGCGGCGGAGCTGGCGCACGACTCGAACCTGAATGTCGTTGTGCTGGAACGCGAATCCGAGGCAGGCGGGATTCCGCGGCACAGTGACCACCCTGGCTACGGCATCCGCGACATGTTGACCTTCATCAGCGGGCCGACGTACGCCCGCCGGCTGGTTCGCGAGGCGACGGCGGCCGGGGCGGAGATCCGCACGGCCACCATGGTCACCGGCTGGGCCGGTGAAAAGTCTCTGGAGCTCACCTCGCCGGCCGGGCGCGAACAACTCGACGCCCGTGCGGTTGTCCTTGCCACCGGTGCTCGCGAGCGGGCCCGGCCGGCGCGCCTGATCCCCGGTGACCGGCCCGGCGGCGTCTACACCACCGGGCAGTTGCAAAACACTGTGCACCTTCAGCGTCGCAGCGTAGGCAAGCGCGCCGTCGTGATCGGCGCTGAGCTGGTCAGCTACTCGGCCGTGCTCACGCTCAAACATGCCGGCTGCGAAACCACCCTGATGACAAGCGAATACCCGTCGCCCGAGTCGTATGCGGTGTTCAACCTCGCGGGTCGCACCCCGCTGATGAACGTCGAGGTCGCCACCACCACCCGGGTGACCCGCATCATCGGTAGAGGTGTCGTGGTCGGCGTCGAAATCGAGAACACCCGCACCGGCCGGCGCCGCATCGTGGCCTGCGACACCGTGGTGTTCACCGGTGACTGGATTCCCGACCACGAGCTGGCCCGCACGGCGGGGCTCGACATGGACCCGAAAAGTCTCGGGCCTGTCGTCGACACCACGCTGCGAACCAGCCGGGAAGGTGTGTTCGCGATCGGTAACCTGCTGCACCCGGTGGACACCGCCGACATCGCCGCGCTCGACGGCCGCCACGTGGCTGCCCAGGTGCGTCGCTACCTGAGCGGCGCGGCCACGCCCAGCGAGGGAGTCCGGATCGAGGCCGCGGCTCCCCTGCGCTGGGTGGCACCGGGCCTGCTGCGGCCCGGTGACCCTGCGCCAGCGCGGCACCGCCTGCTGCTGTGGACCGACACCCTGGTGCGCATACCGAAAGTGGTTGCCCGCCAGGATGGTACGGTCATCGGCCGGAAGACCCTGCCCTGGCCGGCCTCGCCGGGCCGGGTGTTCCGGGTGCCGTCGAGCATTCTCGACAAGGCCGACCACCGCGGCGGGGCGGTCACCCTCTCTCTGGGGTGAACGTGATGTTCAGTTCGGTGAGACCGCGCAGCAGGAACGTCGGCTCGTAGGAGTACCGGCGCTGCCCCGCTGCGCCGTGGACCGACTCGTCAATGGCGATGTCGCGCATGCGATCCAGCAGGCGAGCCACGGTGATCTGCCCCTCGACCCGGGCCAGCGGTGCCCCGGCACAGGTGTGGATGCCGCGCCCGAAGGCGATGTGCTCACGGACATTCGGCCGGTCGATACGAAACTGGTCGGGCTCATCGAACTTGCGCGGATCGCGGTTGGCCGCGCCGAGACACAGCATCAGCACGGTGCCGGCCTTGATCGGCACACCGGCCAGCGTGGTGGACTTGCGACACAGCCGGAAGTCGATCTTGGTGGGGCTCTGGATCCGCAGTGCCTCCTCGATGAAAGCCGGGATCTGGTCCGGGTTTTCCCGCAGCTGCTGCTGGAACTCGGGCCGGTCACCGAGGGTCTGCACCGCGGCGCTGAGCAGTTTGGTGACGGTCTCCTGCCCGGCGGCGAACAGGAATGTCGCCGGGCGCACCACCTCGAGCAGCTCGGGGACAGAGCCGTCGGGATACGTCGCGGCGGCCATTCCGCCCAGGACATCGGCGCGAGGGTTCTCGCGACGCTCGGCGATGTAACCGCTGAACTTGTCGTCCAGGTACTGCAGCGGGTTGAGCCCGACCGCTTCACCGTCGAGCGCACCGACACGGCTACCCGGCTGCTTGCCCGCGCCGAGGGCCAACCGGAACTCGGCGCGATCTTCCTCGGGCACACCCAGCAGATCGGTGATGGCAAGAGTGGCGAACGGCTTGGCGTATTCCGACAGGAATTCGCATTTGCCGTTCGCGATGAACTCGTCGAGCTGGCGGTCGGCCAGCTGCCACATGTAGTCCTCGTTCTCCTTGAGCCGGCGCGGGGTCAGCAGCCGGCTCAGCAGCGAGCGGGCCCGCTCGTGTTGCGGTGGGTCCATCACGACCATGTGCTCGAAGATGGGGAACTCGTGGCGGTGCGCCTCGATCTGCTCGGTGATGTCGTCGCCCTCGGGCTCGAAAGGCAGCGGCGGGAACGGGCCACCGATGGCGTTCACCGCCGAGAACGAGGCGTGGTCCTTGAAGGCCGCCATGACTTCCTGATAGCCGGTCACCGCGACCACGCCGTGATGCGGCTCGGTGAACACCGGTCCGTTGCTTCGCAGGTATTCGTAATACTCGTAGGGGTCCTGGGCGACGGCCGGATCGGCGAAGTAGTCGACTGAAGCGAGATCGGTCATGGCTCACTGGCCTTTCGTGCTGGTGTTGAGCAGGCTGATCGCCTGGCGCGGGCAGGCGTCGACGGCAGATTTGACGTTGTCCCAGGTAGCTTGATCCCACTGCCCGTCCACCGGGGCAGCGCCGGCCACCTCGTCGTCGGACAGGTCGAACACCTCAGGGGCAAGTTGGATGCACAGTGCATGGCCTTCGCACAGGTCGGCGTCAACCAGGACCCTGGCCGCACTCATGTCTTCGGGCATCTGTTTCCTCAGTTCTGAATTTGATCAGTCGATCAAACCGTTAGGATGGCTCATGCTTACCACCCCCGACATTCGGCGGTCAAGGTTCCCGGCCCACATGAAATATCCGTTGTCGGGCAATGACTTTGGAGAGCTGCCCTGATGGCGGCGGCACGTGCGACGAAGGAAAAGGACGCGGGCACCCGCAAGCGCCTCATCGAGGCGACCGCCCAGGTGATCCGCGACGAGGGCTACGCCGCGGCCACCACCCGACGCATCGCGGCCGTCGCCGGGGTGCGCTCGGCACTCGTCTACTACTACTTCGACACTCTCGACGACCTCTACATCGCGGTGCTGCGCAGCGGTGCCGATGTCGCCCTGGCCCGGCTGCGCGAGGCCATCACCACCGACGACCCACTGCGGGCTCTGTGGCTGATCAACTCCGATACGCGAGTGACCGGCCTCAACACCGAATTCATGGCACTGGCCAACCACCGCAAGGCGATCGGCGTGGAACTCAAGGCATACTCCGAACGGGTCCGCGACATCGAGGCGACCGCCATGGCAGGAGTCCTGCGCGCCCACGGTGTGGACATGGAGGAGTTTCCGCCGGTGGTGATGTCGATGCTGCTCACCCAGTCCGCCCGCAGCCTGTGCAACGAAGAGGCGGTCGGCGTGACCGACGGCCACGCCGAGTTCCGCGCCTTCGTCGAACGGTTCCTGCGCCGGTTCGGCAGCGACGCGACCGCTACTTGAGCATGCTGCCCGCGTCGACCGTGACCGGCAGACCCGTGATGTAGCGGGCCTCATCGGAGGCCAGGAACAGCACCGCATTGCTGATGTCGACAGGCTCGACCCAGCCGACCGGAAGCACGTGCATCAACTGGGCAACGACGGCCATGTCGTCGGGGCCCGGGTTCTCCAGGTCCGGCCGGAACAGCTTCATCGTGCCCTCGTTCATGAACATCGGGGTGTTGACGTTCGTCGGACACACCGAGTTCACCCGGATCGAGTGCTGACCCAACTCCACCGCGAAGCTGCGCATCAGGCCGATCACGCCGTGCTTGGCCGCGATGTAGTGGCCGGTGTGCGGGTAGGCCTTCAGACCCCCGACTGAGCTGGTCAGGACGATCGAACCGCCCCGGCCGCCCGAAAGAATATGCGGCACCGCGGCTTTCACGGTTTTCCAGACACCCGACAGGTTGACGCCGATCATGTCGTCCCAGTCGGATTCCTTGGTCTCGTGCAGAACATCGCCGCCGTTACCGATGCCGGCGTTGGCCACCACGATGTCGAGCCGGCCGAGCTGCTCGACACCGCTGTCGACAGCCTCCTTGAGCGCGTCGAAGTCACGCACGTCGAGCTCCGCGGTGACGATCCGGCGATCCAGCCCCTTGACCAGATCCGCCGTTTCGGCCAGGTCGTCCGGGGTGGACGCGGGAATCGCGCTGGTGTCGGTGACCGGGGCACAGACGTCCACCGCGATGATGTCGGCACCTTCTTGCGCCAATCGCAGCGCATGGCTGCGCCCCTGCCCGCGCGCCGCCCCCGTAACGAGGGCAACCTTCCCCTCGACTCTGCCTGCCATGGCCATCCTTTCGGCGTTTTGATCAGTCGATCAAACAATCGCATTGCCCACCGAGGGTGTCAAGGCCGGCTTTGATCGACCGATCAGCACCTTCCGGCACTCAGACTGGAGATCCCCGCTGTGCACTCAGGAAACTCTCAGCTTGAGGGATCACACCCTGGCGCCGGCGCGACCCTGAACTGGAATCGCAGAGCCGCCCGTGAGCTGCGCTTTCATATCGCAAACCCAGTGCACTCACAGCTCAAACATAGGTAAATAGGCGTCCTAATTTAGGTAAGGCATACCTATTGCTGCTTAGGTAAATCTCAGCTAACGTCCCTCCTCGCCGCCTCCCTGGGCGGCAAATGAATTCGAAAGAGGAGAATCGCGTGCAACAAGCACTCCCCTGGTCAACCGGCCGCAGGAACAAGCTCGTGCTGGGCGGTATCGCGGCGCTGGGCGCCAGCGTCATCGCCGTCAACCCGATCGCCACAAGTCCGGCCCTGATCGAGGCACAACACCGTGCCGTCCAGCTGGTAGCCGACGCCACGGCATCACCACTCGACGTGTACGGCGAGCTGGTCAACAACACCATTACGAACATCAGTACTCTCGGCGGGCAGCTTGCGGCCAATCCCTTCCCGGTCCTGAGCACAATCGCCGCGAACCAACAGGGCTACGCCGAACAGATCGGCACCGCCATCGAGGCGATTCCGTCGACGTTGCAGAACTGGTACGAGAACGGTGGCCGAGAAGGCAGCGCGGGCAAGGTGTACGTGGCCGCCATCCAAAGCGCGCTTCAATCCGGCGACTTCTTCACGGCCTACGACAATTTCAACAAGTTCTTCTTGTTCGCCATGCAGAATTCGGTTCTGCCGGTCTTCAACGTTCTGTTCACCATTCCCCCGCAGATGGCACAGAACTTCGCCAATGCGGTCACCGCGGTATCCAGCGCCGGCACTCTGGTTTACGGTCTCTTCCAGTCGGCCTTCGCACCGCTCAGCGGCGCCGCATTCGAAAGCTCCCGGGTCAGTGACGCGATCTCGAGCGCCCTTTCCTCCGGCGACCTCGAAGGAGCGATCACCGGGCTGGTGAACGCACCCGGCATCATCGCCAACGCGTTCCTCAACGGGTTCGACTACAACGAGGGCGACACCACAGAGGCATGGTCAGGGCTGTTCTCCCCCAAGGGAACCCGGGCCAGTGGTGGACCGATCTCTCAGCTGCTGGTCACCATTCCGCAGAAGATCGCCGCCGCCATCGCCAACTCCACCACAGTCTCCACGACCGGTGCCACTGTGGTCGCGGATGCCCTTTCGCCGGTGAGTGATTCGGCCGCCTCTGGAGCAGTCGAAACCTCGGTCACCGACCTGGGCGCCGGCACCGATGCAGCCGACGCAGCAGAAACCGCCGCTGCGTCGAAGGCAGTCACCAGCAAGACCACCAAGGCTGCCCTGACCGCCAAGACCGCAACGGACGCCGACACCGAGGACGCCACAGCAGCAAGCGCCACCGATGCAGCCGCCACAACGGCGACCGAGGCGACCGAGTCGGAAGAGGCCAAGCCGGCCAAGGCCGAGTCGAGCACTCAAGGCAAGCCCGGCGGAAACCGGCTGAGCTCGGCCGCAAAGAAGCTCGGCGAGAAGATCAAGGGCACGAAGAACGAGGCCGGCTCCGGTGACACCGGCGGCACGTCCGCCAAGAAGTCGACCAAGAGTCAGGGTAAGCACCCCAAGAAGGAATCGAGCCACAAGTCTGCGGCGTAACCACCGAATGACGAAACTGGGCCCCACCCTAGACGGGTGGGGCCCAGCCGGTGCAGCGCTGCTTACTCGGACGAATCCGAGCCTCCCTTGGAGTCGCTTGCCTTGGACTCGCTCGCCTTGGTCTGCTTGGCCTTGACCTTGGCGGCCTTGGCCTCCTTGGCGGCGGTGACCTTGGCCTGCCGCGCGTCCTTGGCCTCCTTCACCTTGGCCTTGATCCGGTCGGTGATCTTGACCCGATCGTTGGCCTTCGTCGTGCCTTCCGAGCTGACCGAGCTGACCGAGCTGCCCGCAGCAGGCGCGGTCTCGGCGCCGGCAGCAGGCGCGGTCTCGGAGCCGGCAGCAGCCTCTTCCGCCACCACAGGAGCGGCCTCAGCGACCGGCTTCTCCACCTTCACGGCCTGCACAGCGGCCGCCGGAGTCTTCGAGGACTCGAGCGCCGGAGCCTGATCGACGCTTCCGGACTCCAGAGCCGGAGCCTGCTCGACGCTTCCGGACTCCAGAGCGCCGGCCGCTTCCTTCTCCTTCACGGAATCGACAGTCGACTCAGCCAGCGCCGCCGTCGGCGATCCGCTCAGCGCCGCCGCAACACGCTGGGCCACGGTAGCCGACGGGGCCTCGGGGGTGTTGTCGATGGCGTCGGCGAGGGTCTTAGGAATGTTCACCAGCAGGTTCTGCAGCAGACCCGCGACAATCCGGGCCCCGCCCTGCTCGCCGGGCTCGGCCCAGGTGAGCAGCGCCGGCCACTCAGTGAAGCCCCCGGCACCCGACTCGTCGGGATCGGCATAGTCGAATCCGTTGAGCGCCGCGTTGACGAGGATGCCCGGCGTGTTCACCACGGCGTTGAAGACACCCTCCATGTCGCCGGCGGCGACACTGGTGCTGATCGACTCAGCGATGCGGGCGAGCTCGAACGCCGGGCCGCTGACCGTGGCGAAAGCACCCTGGAAAAGAGCGCTGACGACGACGCTCGAGGTCAAAGTGGCGGCGACCAGATTCGTGAAGTTCTGGGCCATCTGCTCCGGGATGCCGGCCAGGTACTCGGTCCCGCCACGCGGGACGCCCGAGAGAATGAACCCGGGGGCGATCAGTGCGCCGAAGGCGCCCTGGAACGCGTACAGCATGGAGTGGTTGAACCACCGGTATGCCTCACCGATGTTGCCGGCCTGCAGTTCGGCGAGCGCCTGGTCCAAGCGCGCCTGCCCGTTGGCGCCCTCGTACCACGCCTTCAGGTTGGCGGGGATGGCCTCGAACGCCGCACCGAACTTCTCGGCGTAGCCCATCTGGTTCTCCAGAATCTGGCTCAGCAACGGTGCCGGGTTGGCGGCCACAGCCCCGCCCAGAGACTGGAGGTTGTCGAACGTCGTCTCGAACAACGACCCGTAGACGTCGACCGGCGAAGCGGCGGCGTCCATCGAGGCCGTCAGGTCGTAGGCAAGCGACTTCGCCTGCTCGATGACCGTGGTGTTCTGGGCAACCGGGGTCACCGCGATGGCGCTGGCGCTCATCATGGCGACGCCGGCGAGGAGGAACTTGTCCCTCCGACTGACCGCCGGGGCGGCACCGGAGGAGGCAAGGGCAGGATAGGGCAACTGAGTCTCCTGAAGCTGATAATTGACTGTGGAACGACCAAAAGTTAGCTTAGCGTCGCCTAATTATCAATAGGTATGCCTACCCTGACTTTCGACCAGGTAAATATGTGCCGGCCATGCATCAACTGGGCCCCCTCCGTCGGGAGGGGGCCCAGTTGATGTCAGCGATGAGAAGTCAGAGCCAGGTGTCAGACGTCGTAGCTGTGAGGAACGCGTCCAGGTCGTCGCGCCACTGCGCCGGCGTGTTCTTGTCCGGCTCGATACCGGTGTACTCGCCGCGGTAGAACAGTAGCGGTCGTGGCTTGCGCTTGGGCACCTCTGACAACGAGTGCACGGCACCGAACACCACGAAGTGGTCGCCTCCGTCGTGCACCGAATGCACGTTGCAGTCGATGTGAGCCAAGCTGCCGTCGAGCACCGGAGAGCCGAGTTCTGATGGCGTCCAATCGATTCCGGCGAACTTGTCGGGCGCCTTGGAGCCGAACTGCGCGGACACATGCTGTTGCTTCTCGTGCAGCATGTTCACACAGAACTTCCCGCTGGCCTCGATGGCCTTCCAGGCCCGTGACTGCTTCGTGGGACAGAACAACACCAGCGGCGGGTCCAGCGACAGCGCGGCGAACGACTGACAGGCAAAGCCGATCGGCACGTCGTCGTGCAGGGTCGTGATGACCGTGACGCCAGTACAGAACTGGCCGAGCACATTTCGGAACGTACGCGGGTCGATCGGCTGAGCCTGTGTCATCTGAACGCCTGCGTTACTTGAATCCGACGGAGAAGTCGTGGCCCCAGAGGCTGACGCCCACGCTCTCGCGCGCGATCCAGCTCTCATCCTCGACTTCCAGCCCCTCACAACCGAATTCCATGTCGAACCCGCCCGGGGTCTTCATGTAGAAGGACAACATCTTGTCGTTGATGTGCCGGCCGAGGGTCGCCGACATCTTGACCTTGCGGCGGTTGGCGCGGTCCAGGCACAGGCCCACGTCGTCGGAGTTCTCCACCTCGACCATCAGGTGCACGATGCCCGTCGGGTTGGGCATCGGCATGAAGGCCAGCGCGTGATGGCGCGGGTTGCAGCCGTAGAAGCGCAGCCACACCGGATCGCCGTCGGCCGGGCGGCCCGCCAGCTGCGGCGGCAACTGCATCGAGTCACGCAGCCGGAAGCCCAGCACATCCTGGTAGAACGCTTGCGCCGCGGCGTCGTCGTCACAGGTGAGCACCACGTGCCCCAGCCCCTGCTCGGCGGTGACGAACTTGTGGCCATACGGGCTGACGAACCGCCGACCCAGGTACTGGGCCCCGTAGAACGCCTCGAGCACATTGCCGGAGGGATCGGAGAACCGGATCAGGCCCTCGACCCGGCGCTCGCGGATCTCGTCGCGGGTGCCCTCGACGAAATCGACGCCCGCCTTGGACAGGGTCTCGCGCAGATTCTGCAGCGCGGGCGCGTCGGCGACCTCCCAGCCGGAGATCAGCAGCCGGTCCTGTTCGCCGGGCACGATCACCAGGCGGGCAGCGAAGTCGTCCATGCGCAGGTAGAGCGCGCCGGGAATGGCACCCTCGCCTTCGACCATGCCCAGAACCTTCAGCCCGAACTCGCGCCAGGCCGCCACGTCGGTGGCCTCGATGCGCATGTAGCCCAGTGCCTTGATGCTCATCTGCTAACCCCCAAGGAAATCGATGGTGAGTTTGTTGAACTCGTCGAACTTCTCGACCTGAGCCCAGTGTCCACACTGCCCGAAGACGTGCAGCTGTACCCGCGGAATCTGCTTGACCGCGACCAGCGCACCGTCGAGCGGATTGACCCGGTCCTCACGGCCCCAGATCAAGAGCACCGGCTGACGCAGCTTGTACACCTCGCGCCACATCATGCCGAGCTCGAAGTCCGCACCCGCGAACGACTTACCCATCGCCCGCGTGGCGGCCAGCGACTCCGGTGTGCTGGCGATCGCGAACCGCTCGTCGACCAGCTCGGGGGTGACCAGCTTCTGGTCGAACACCATGATCCGGATGAAGGCTTCGAGGTTCTCGCGCGTCGGTTCGAAGTTGAACTTGGCGAGCGCCTTGACGCCTTCCGTCGGGTCCGGCGCGAACAGGTTGACGCTCAGGCCGCCCGGGCCCATCAGCACCAGCTTGCCCGCCCGGTCCGGGTAGTCGAGCGCGAAGCGGACCGCTGTACCGCCGCCGAGCGAATTGCCCAGCAGCGGAACGCGTCCCGTGATACCCAGCTTGTCGAGCAGGCCGAGCACCGCCTTGGCGCTGTATCGGTTGTACTGCTCGTGCTCGGTGTGCTTGTCCGACAGGCCGTAACCAGGCTGGTCGATGGCCAGCACGTGGTACTTCTCGGCCAGCACTGCGATGTTGCGGCCGAAGTTCGACCAGCTCGACGCACCGGGCCCGCCGCCGTGCAACAGCACGATGGTCTGCGCCGCCGGGTCACCGGCCTCGTGGTAGTGCAACCGCATGGCCAGCTCGCCGGCCTGCACGTCGGCGTAGCGGGAGGTGGATTCGAATGTGATCTCTTGCGTGGCAGTCATCGATCAGACCATCGTGTCGGCCGGGGGCAGGCCGAACTCGTTGTTGCCGAAGATCAGGTAGGCCCGCTCGGGATCGTTGGCGGCGTGCACCCGGCCGGCGTGCGCATCGCGCCAGAACCGTTGCACCGGAGCGTCATTGGACAGCGCGGTGGCACCCGAGGCCTCGAAGAGCCGGTCGATCGAGGCGATCGCACGGCCGGTGGCACGCACCTGGTCGCGCCGCGCCCGGGCCCGCAGCTCGAACGGGATCTCCTCACCGGCCACCAGCAGCGCGTACTCGTCGGCGACGTTGCCCGACAGCTGGCGCCAGGCGGCGTCGATGTCGCTGGCCGCCTCGGCGATGCGGATCTTGGCGAACGGGTCGTCCTTGGCCTTCTCACCGGCGAACGCCGCGCGCACCCGCTTGCCCTGGTGCTCGACGTGCGCGTCGTAGGCACCGTAGGCCATGCCCACGATCGGGGCCGAGATGGTGGTGGGATGGATTGTGCCCCAGGGCATCTTGTACACCGGAGCGGTGTTGGTCCGGTACCCGCCGGCGGTGCCGTCGTTCATCGCCTTGTAGGACAGGAAGCGGTGCTTGGGCACGAACACGTCCTTGACCACGACCGTGTTGCTGCCAGTGCCGCGCAGGCCGACCACATTCCAGACGTCATCGATCTGGTAGTCGGTCCGCGGGATCAGGAAGCTGCCGAAGTCGACCGGGCGGCCGTCCTTGATGACCGGGCCGCCGAGGAAGGCCCAGGTGGCGTGGTCGCAGCCCGAGGACCAGTTCCAGGCGCCGTTGACGAGGTAGCCGTCGCCGGCCTCGGTCACGGTGCCCGCACCCATCGGGGCGTAGGAGGAGGAGATCCGAACCGAGGTGTCCTCACCCCAGACGTCTTGCTGAGCCTGCTGATCGAACAGCGCCAGGTGCCAGTTGTGCACGCCGATGATGCCGGCCACCCAGCCGGTGGATCCACAGGCGCTGGCCAGCCGCCGGACCGCTTCGTAGAAGACAGTCGGGTCGCACTGCAGGCCGCCCCACTGCTCGGGCTGCAGCAGCTTGAAGAAACCGACGTCCTCCAGCGCTTTCACGTTCGCGTCGGGCAACTTACGCAGATCCTCGGTCTCCTGAGCGCGCTCACGCAGCGTCGGCAGCAGTTCATCGATGCCGGCCAGAACCGCCTGCACGTCACGCTGTTCAATGGATGTCACGGAAATGCCTCCCAAGATTCGGACTGCGATAAGCGCGAGCTGACCGCCTAGACAGAGATTAGAACACGTTACGATTTGTGTCGAGTAGCGCCTTGTAATGGTGGGCTGGACCAGCGCAAGTACGTTTTTGTAACATGTTCTAGTTATGAGTGAAGAAAGGGTCCAGCCGTGACTGATGAGCCACTGGGCAGCCATGTGCTCGAACTGCAGGTGAGCGCGGTCATCGAGGAGACGGCCGACGCGCGGTCCCTGGTATTCGCCGTCCCCGAGGGTTCGACCATCCCAGCCGACCGGTTGAGCTACTCCCCCGGCCAGTTCCTGACCCTGCGCGTGCCCAGCGATCGCACCGGCTCGGTGGCTCGCTGCTACTCGCTGTCCAGCTCGCCGGTGACCGACGATCAGCTGACCGTCACGGTCAAGCGGACGGCCGACGGGTACGCGTCGAACTGGTTGTGCGACAACGCCCACGCCGGGATGAAGATGCACGTGCTGGCCCCGTCGGGAACCTTCGTGCCCAAGGATCTCGACACCGACTTCCTGCTGCTGGCCGCCGGCAGCGGCATCACGCCGATGATGGCGATCTGCAAGTCCGCCCTTGCCCAGGGCAGCGGCAACGTCGTCCTCGTCTACGCCAACCGCGACGAGAACTCGGTGATCTTCGGCGCCACCCTGCGGGAGCTGGCCGCCAAGTACCCCGACCGGTTCACGGTCGTGCACTGGCTGGAGACCGTGCAGGGCCTGCCCAGCCCCGCCGCGCTCGCCGGGCTCGTCGCGCCCTACGCCTCCCGCGAGGCCTTCATCTGCGGCCCCGGCCCGTTCATGGCCGCCGCCGAGCAGGCGTTGCAGCAGGCCGGCGCCGCCGACGAGCGCATCCACATCGAGGTGTTCAAGTCGCTGGATTCGGACCCGTTCGCGGCCGTGGTGATCGAGGAAGACGACAGCGACCAGGAGCCGGCCACCGCAGTCGTCACCCTCGACGGCACCACGCACGAGGTCCGGTGGCCGAGGTCGGCCACACTGCTCGACGTCCTGTTGGACAAGGGCCTGGACGCACCGTTCTCCTGCCGCGAGGGTCATTGCGGCGCGTGCGCGGTGCTCAAGAAGTCCGGCGACGTCGAGATGAAGATCAACGACGTGCTCGAACCCTCCGACCTCGAAGAGGGCCTGATCCTGGGTTGCCAGGCCACGCCGGTGTCGGATTCGGTCGAAGTCACCTACGACGAGTAACGAGCGGATACCTTTCTTGACGATGACGATCAACAGGCTCTCCGCAGCGAGCGCGGCAGCAGTGCTGACCGCGGCGGCGCTGGCGTTCCCCGCGTCGGCCTCCGCGGCCGCGAACTCTTCGGTCACCTCGATCCCCAGCCCGCAGGGCGACATCGAGATGCACGTCAGCGCGGACTGCGCGGGCACGCAGTGCACGTTCAACACGCAAGCCAACCTGCTCACGCCGGACGGCCCCATCGGATTCCCCGGTGACGCGTGGGCCCGGCAGACCATCACCCTGCGCAGCTCGAACAAGGACACCTGGCAGGAAGCGTCCTACAGCGCGCCGGCCGGTATGCCCCGAGAAATCAAGGGCTCCAACCACGACAACGTGCTCTCGAAGCTGTACAGGTCGATCAACAAGGTCGAGATCTCGGCGACCTACTTCGGCGGCGGACCGATCGAACGCTTCCGCATCGAGGGCGTATCGACCCCGACCGATTGGCGGACGGGTCAGCCGAACACCAAGGACGAGTTCATCATCTGCTCAGTCATCCAGGTGGTGTTCGGCGGCGTCAACCTGACCACACCCACCGCCTGCACCCAGACGCGGTTCTGACATGTGCTTGTCCACGAGCTTGCGCCAGCGGCGGTGCCGGTAGGCGTAGATGCCGCGGGCCAGCGCGGCCACCGCTGACGTGAGTCGGCCGGCGTCGATCTCGACGGTGTCGCTGTAGCGGCACGACCGATCGGTCACCGGTTCGACGTGCAAAGTGTGGTCCCAGGACCGAAGCGCCCCGCCGTACTCGTGCGTGCGGACCGTCCGCGTGGTGTCATCGACCTCGAGCACCTCGATGGTGTGCCGGTAGGCCGGGATGAGGTGAAAGGCGAACAGCCAACCGGTTCCGCGCTCGCCCGCCTCGAACGGTTCGGTACGTCCGGCCAGGGCCGGCACACCGAACAAGCCGCGGCAGACATAGAGAAAGGTCGGAACCTGCTGCACGGCCTGCCACACTCGCGCGGTGTCGGCGGGCAGAATTGTTTCGACGTGGATGCGCTGCATGACACCAATTTTCGACGGCCGCGCACCGGGTGACTACTCGCTTTTCCCGCGGAGATGACGATGACGCCGACGGACCGCTTCCGGCCCCGCAAGCAGCCCAGACAGCAGCGCGCGGTGGAGACCCGCCAGGCCATCCTCGAGGCGGCGGCTCGCGTTTTCGCCGAATACGGGTACGCCGGGGGCACCACCAACCGCATCGCCGCAGCAGCCGATCTGTCGATCGGCTCGCTGTATCAGTACTTCCCGAACAAGGACGCGATCCTGTCGGCACTCACCGACGCGCATATCGACGCCGGCGCGGCGCTGCTGGGCGAACGCACGGCCGCGGGCCTGCCCGAATCACTCGAAGACCTGCTGCGGCTGTTCGTCCGGGCGGCCATCGACAACCACAGCGACGACACCCGGCTGCACCGGGTGCTGTTCGAGGAAGCTCCCCGGTCACCGGCGCTACTGGACCGGTTGCACCACACCGAAGAAGATGCGGTCAGCGCCGCGAAAGCCTTGCTGGACAGCCGCTCTGACGTTGAGGTGTCCGACACCGGGTTTGCGGCGCGGATGGTCGTCGCGACGGTGGAGTCGCTGACCCATCGCCTGCTGGCCTGTGACAAGCCCGCCGATGCCGAACAACTCGAGGACGGCATCGTCACGATGCTCGCGGGATACCTGCGGACTTGAGTCAGCAGCCACGCCCGGCCAGAACTGCTCACTCGGGGTCGACGGTTCCGGCGGCGCGGGCGGCGAGAGCGTCCGCCACTGCACTGAACTCCGCGAGAGCCGCGGTGAGATCATCGACGATCTCTTGAGCGATGATCTCCGGGGGCACGCCGTCGTCGAGGTCGGCGGCAGAAGGGTCTTTCAGCCACGTGATGTCGAGATTCAACTTGTCGCGGGCCATGAGTTCGTCGAATCCGAAAGCGCGGAAGCGTTCAGATTCGGTTCTGGCAGAGCGGTTCGCCGCATTGAAGGCCTCGACAAACGGGAGGAGGTGTTCGTCGAGCATGGGCCGCTGCTTGAGTGTGAAGTGCGATCCAGTGCGCAGATCGTAGACCCATAATTTCTCGGTCCACGGCTTGCTGGGCCGGGCTTGCTTGCGGTCGAAGAACAGTACATTTGCCTTGACGCCACCGGCGTAGAAAATGCCGGTAGGCAACCGTAACAACGTATGTACGTCGTACTCGTTGAGAAGTCGACGTCGTACAGTCTCACCAGCACCACCCTCGAAGAGCACATTGTCGGGCACGACTACCGCCGCGCGGCCATCGATCTTCAGCGCCGTCGCGATGTGCTGGACGAAGTTGAGCTGCTTGTTGGTCGTCGTGACCCAAAAATCGTTTCGCGAGTATGCGATGTCTTCGCGTTCGGCTCGGCCGTCATCACCAATGACGGTGATTGACGACTTCCGGCCGAACGGGGGGTTTGCGAGCACCATCGAGACCGGATCGGCTTTCGTAGCCAGCGCATCCCGCACGGCGATCACAGGTTCGCCGGTAGCTTGCCCGATGCCGTGCAGATACATGTTCATCGTGCCGAGCCGGGCAGTGGCGTCAACCAGCTCGACACCGTGGACAGTCCGTCCTTCACTCAACGAGCGACGCTGATCCGGCGTCATCGAATCCGAATGGTGTTTGTTTCAGGTCAGCGGATTAGCGCACAGGAACTTTGACCTCCTAACCGAACGAATTTTCTCCGCCAGCAGGTAAGCGAGACGGCTAGGGTTCGGTCTGGTGCGCACCGTGCGGTAGCGTTGTGATCAGCGTGTGGGCCGGTTGGGGGATTGGCGTGGCAAATGAACTAGAGGTCGATCCGGCGGGTCTCCACGTCGCGGCTACGGACAGCGACCTCACCTCTGCAGATTTACTTGGCAGTGCTCAGGTATGCACTCCCCCATCTGGGCACCCCAGCGCGGCTGGTGTTGCCGCCGTGAACGCGGCGCTCACTGCGGTGCAGGGTCGCCAGTCATCGCGTATGACACGTCAGGCCGACACCCTTTCAGTCAGCAGTGTCCGCTATGACACCACCGACTCCGACGGCCACGACGCCATCACCACGGTGACCGTGTGAGTCCTGCCGCGTCGGCCGATCCTCTCCCCACGCGGTCGGAGATCCAGGAGTGGGACACCTCTTATTTGGAGGCCGCCGCGGCGGCGTGGCGGCAGGCTGCTACCGCGAGCGAGGATGCCTTCGATCGGCACCGTCAGAACATCTCCTCGCCGGGCGGAACCACGTGGGAGGGCGACGCCAAAGACGTTGCCCTCGACCGCGCGAACGCTGACTGCGCTGTGGTTCGCCGCCAAGGCGGTGTGCTGCATGAGGCTGCCGACCTTGCTGAAAGCGGCCGCCGTGACATCAGTACCGCTCAGTCAGAGGCGATTGCTGCGATCGAGGCCGCCGAGGACGACGACTTCAGTGTCGGTGAGGACTTGTCCGTGACCGATTCCAAGCGGGTGGATGTGTTCTCCATGCGCGCGCGGCAGACCACGGCGAATGAGCATGCTGAGGACATCCGCTGGTATGCCGAGCGGCTCGTACAGGCCGACACTCACGTCGGGGCGCGTCTGCAGTCCAAAGCTGTTGAATTGGACGGTATCAAGTTCGAAGGTGAAGGCGAGGAACGGGACAGTTCGTCCAGTCATGTACGGCTCGTCGACCACGCGGTTCAACACGAAGCCAAGGACGAACCAGGTGACAAGAAGCCTGCGCCCCTTGGTGAGGCGCCTGGGCAGATCGGCCCGTTCGCCGTGCCGAGATCCGTCGAGGACGCGACGAAGAAGCCGGAGGCTCAGCCTCCCGCGGCAGGTAAGCGCACACCCGGTTCGCTAGAAGCGATGCTGTTGCCCGAAGGCAGAGCTGCAACACAACCACTGAGCCCAGCAGAGATCGAAGAGTTCAAGGCTCAGGCAAGAAAGCTCTTGCAGGGACGGGGCGTCCCGCCGGGCGAGTTAGAGTCGCGGGTCGAATCCATGCTGACCGAAACGCAGCGGGTCAAAGCCGCGCTGGACGACCTCCCGCGGTACTCGCCGCCCGCTGGGCCGGCGCCGACCAAACCCAGCTACAGCGACGGCTTCGGCGACGCCTGGCGCACGATGGAAAACTCCGTGCATAGCCTCACTGGTCAAAACGGATTCGAGAGTTTCAAGAACGCCTGGAAAGACCTTGGGACAGGGACGCTAAGCACCCTGTCAGATCCGTATGGCACCGCTGTCAGGGGCATCGATGCCGAGATCGAAGCATTTCGCAGCAATCCCGAGTATTGGCTCGGACAGAAAGGGTTCGACGCCACAGTCACGGCAGCGACTATCCCTTTCGGCGGTGAGGTCGCCGCAGCACGCATTTTCGACGACGTTGTGCCATCGGGGGTACCACATGACGTGGTGCACGCTCCCGACGTAGGCCATTCAACACCGTCAGGCGGGTTCGCCCACGACGCGCCAATCGGTCCGTGGTTGCCCCCGTCAGTCGATGATATTGGTAAATGGCTACCCGAAATCAACCATGGGCCTGGGATGGATCCATTCGACCCGGCACGGGCAATCAACTGCGGTCAATGCGCGTTCGCGGTCGACCAAAGGCTGGCGGGCATAACGCCTGACGCATCGGCCGGGCTCGGAACGCTGTCCGTACCCGAAATGGAAGCCGCGACTGGATTGAGGCAGGTGGCAGCTACGCCTTCGGAAATCGAACAGTACCTGATCAACCAGGGAACCGGCGCCCACACGGTTGTCGGGGTGGACAGAGCCGGGGCGGCTGGGCACTGGTTCAACGCGTACTACGATGGAACAAAAGTCTATGCAGTCGATGGACAAACCGGTCAAATTCTCGGGTGGCCACCCAACATGGACTTCCCTGGCCATCCCGTTACACGGTGGGACATGGGGGTTCAAAAGTGAAGCAGGAACAAATCGCGCTTGCGGCCCAACTACTCAATATGGACCCGCAAGTTGCCGCCGCTAATGCATACGCAGTTCGAGGCGAAATAATCTGCACATACAGCGATATTCGAGGATTGGGATCGGTGTTAATCGGCCCGGATCTGTCAGTTCTCTTCTTTGCATCCTATATTTCTCCGGAACAGGCACTTGAGGCTTGGGATAATGGCCGACGAACTCCTAAAGAGTCGTTCGCTGCGCTACATCAAACCAGAAAGCCAGACGGTAACGCCAGGTAAATCAGCAATTAGGCCTGGAGTCACAGTCACAGACTGATTAAGCCGAGAGAAATCTCGTAGTGGTTCGAATGGTCGTTCAAATCAATGCGGTTCGAAACTGATCGATACAAATTGACGTCACTAGGCTAGCTAGCGCGGCAGGCCCAGCAACCGCTCGCCGGCGACGGTCAACAGAATCTGCTCGGTACCGCCGGCGATCGTCAGGCAGCGCGTGTTGAGGAAATCGTGCACCTCCTGGTTGCGCACCGCACCCCCGCCGTCGGACAACTCGAGGCGGAACTCGGCCAGCGCCTGGCGGTAGCGCACCCCGATGAGCTTGCGAGCGCTGGCCTGTGCGCCGGTGTCCTGGCCGCTGACCGCCAGCTGGGCGATCCGCTGATCCAGCAGCGAACCCACCTGCGCGGTCAGGATCAACCCGCCCAGCCGGTCCAGGTCGGCCGGGTCAACATCCGCCTTGGCGCCGAGGGTGCGCAGCAGCTCCTCCATCGGATTGCCCAGCGCGGTACCACCGGCCATCGCCACCCGCTCGTTGGCCAGCGTGGTGCGGGCCAGCCGCCAGCCGTCGTTGACCGTGCCCACCACCATCTCGTCGGGCACGAACACGTCGTCGAAGAACACCTCGTTGAACAGCTCGTCACCGGTGATCTCGCGCAGCGGGCGGATCATGATGCCGGGCGTCTTCATGTCGATCAGGAAGTACGTGATGCCCTTGTGTTTCGGAGCATCGGCATCGGTGCGGGCCAGGCACACGCCCCAATGCGCCTTCTGCGCCGCCGAGGTCCACACCTTCTGCCCGGTCAGCTTCCAACCTGGCTCGCCGTTGGGGCCTTCGGCGCGAACGGCTTTCATGCGCAGCGCGGCCAGGTCGGAGCCGGCGCCCGGCTCGGAGAACAGCTGGCACCAGGCCAGGTCGCCGCGCAGGGTGGCCGGCACGAACTGATCGATCTGCTCCGGGCTGCCGTGCTCCAGGATGGTCGGCACGGCCCACCACCCGATCACCAGATCCGGGCGCTCCACCTCGGCCGCCGCGAGCTCCTGATCGATCAGCAGCTGCTCGGCCGGAGATGCGTTGCGACCATAGGGCTTCGGCCAGTGCGGGGCCAGCAGGCCGGACTCCGCCAGGGCCACCTGCCGCTTCTCCACCGGCAGCGCGGCCACATCGGCGACCGCGGCGCTGATCTCCGGACGCAGGTCGGCCACCGAATCCAGGTCGATCCGAAGTTCACGCCGCACGCCCTGCTGCGTCAGCGCCGAGACCCGGCGGATCCAGCGGCGCCGGCCGCCGAGCGCATGCGAAATCCCGTATGCGCGACGCAGATACAGATGTGCCTCGTGCTCCCAGGTGATGCCGATACCGCCGAGCACCTGGATGCAGTCCTTGGCGTTGGACTCGGCCGCCTCGATGCCCGCGGCGGCGGCCACCGCGGCCGCGACCGACAGCTGGGAGTCGTCGGACTCCGACACCGCGCGGGCGGCGTCGGCCGCCGACACCGAGACCTGCTCGGAGCGCAACAGCATCTCGGCACACATGTGCTTGACGGCCTGGAAGCTGCCGATCGGCTTGCCGAACTGCTCGCGCACCTTGGCGTATTCGGTGGCGGTCTGCAGGGTCCATCGGGCCAGCCCGGCGGCCTCGGCCGCCAGCAGGGTCGCGGCGATGTCGGTGAACCGCTGCCGCGAGACGTCGAGCACCTGGGCGGGCGCCGAATCGAGCACCACGCGGGCCAGCGGCAACGAGAAGTCCGTCGCGAGCAGCAGTTCGACACTCACCCCGGCGGCGCTTCCGTCGACCAGAACCACCCGGTCACCGGCCGGCAGCAACAGCACTCCGGCGGTATCGGCACCGAGTACGTAGTCGACTGTGCCCGACACGGCGTCTCCGGACAGCGTCAGGTCGGCGTCCAGAGCCGCGCCGGCGGTGCGCTCACCCGTCACCAGTGCCTCCAGCACTGCCTCATCGCTGACGACCAGGGTGGCCAGGGCCGTGGTGGCGACCGGACCGGGCACCAGCGCGGCGGCGGCCTCGTCGACCATCGCGCACAGATCCTCGACCGTGCCGCCGGCCCCGCCCTGCTCCTCGGGGACCGCGACGCTGAAGATCCCTAGTTCGGCGAGACCCTGAAACGGCGTACGCCACGCGTCGGCATCCTGTTCGGCGGAGCGGACGGCGGTGGCTGTAGCGGCTGCGGCCGCCCAGCTACGCACCAGGTCACGGGCGGCAAACTGCTCGTCGGTGATGGTCGCGGACGCGCCGGACATGGTGGACCTCCTAGCCCCTAACGCGAGAAGTCCGTGCTTCCCACTAGAACGTGTTCTAATGGTGACAGCGTTCGACCGTCAAGTCGACCCGCATCACAGCAGGACACGTCCGTGTGTTTACCGGCGCGGAGGTGCGTAGAAGGAGATTGCCGTGCGTATCGTTTTCGACGAGGTACGCCACGAGAGGGGGCCACACACCGCATGTCCAGCGCACCACAGGCAGGCAGTGAATCGTCCGGGTCCGAAACCCGACCGCGTGAGGTTCTGAACGTGGCTGTCCTCGCCGAATCCGAACTGGGATCAGAAGCACAGCGGGAGCGTCGCAAGCGCATCCTGGACGCCACCCTGGCCATCGCCTCCAAGGGCGGCTACGAAGCTGTCCAGATGCGCGCCGTGGCCGAACGCGCCGATGTCGCCGTCGGCACGCTCTACCGCTACTTCCCGTCCAAGGTCCATCTGCTGGTGTCTGCCCTCGGCCGCGAGTTCGAGCGCATCGACGCCAAGACCGACCGGGCCGCCCTCTCCGGCGGCACCCCCTACCAGCGGCTGAGCTTCATGGTCGGCAAGCTGAACCGGGCCATGCAGCGCAATCCGCTGCTCACCGAGGCCATGACGCGGGCGTTCGTCTTCGCCGACGCCTCCGCCGCAGGCGAGGTGGACCACGTCGGCAAGTTGATGGACTCGATGTTCGCGCGCGCCATGAGCGACGGTGAGCCGACCGAGGATCAGTACCACATCGCCCGGGTCATCTCGGATGTGTGGCTGTCGAACCTGCTGGCCTGGCTGACCCGGCGGGCCTCGGCCACCGACGTCAGCAAGCGCCTCGACCTGGCCGTGCGACTGCTGATCGGCGCTGAGGACAAACCTAAGATCTAGCGGGTGAGCCTTCCCGCCGATCTGACCGAAGCGCTGACCGCGGCCGCCCGCGCCGACAGGTTGCTCATCACCTCTGATTTCGACGGCACCCTGGCCCCGATCGTCAACAACCCGGCCGACGCCCGCCCACTGCGCGACGGCGCTGACGCCCTGGTGGCGCTGGCTCGATGCCCGGACACCTCCACCGCCCTGATCTCCGGCCGAGCGTTGGAGGTACTGCGGGAGCTGTCCGGGATGCCCGCGGCCGTGCACATGGTCGGCAGCCACGGAGCCGAATTCGACTCCGGGTTCTCCCATCCCATCGACCGCGACCTCCTCGATCGGATCGGTGCCGAGCTCACCGCGATCGCCGCCGCCCGGCCCGGGGTGACCGTCGAACTCAAACCGGCGAGCGTGGCCCTGCACGTCCGCAACGCCGAACCCGCCGACGCCGAGGCCGCGTGCACGCAGGCACTCGAATCCGCACAAGCCTGGGATGCACAGCTGACCAAGGGCAAAGCCGTGCTCGAGTTCGCGGTGATCACCACCGACAAGGGCGAGGCCATCGACATCCTGCGCGCCGAACATCAAGCCTCGGCGGTGATCTACTTCGGCGACGACGTCACCGACGAGAAAGCGTTCCGCCGGCTCCGCGACGGCGACGTCGGAGTCAAGGTAGGGCCGGGCCAGACAATGGCGGGCTACCGCGTCGAAGGCCCCGAAGATGTCGTCGCCGCCTTGAAATTCCTGCTCGACAAGCGCAACGGAAGCTAGGCCGGCGGGCCCGAGGTCCGACCGCGCACCACTTCGGTGTCGAGCACGTCGATCACCGGCAACCCATCCCGCGGCGGATTGTGCAACAGTTCGCCGGCCCGCCGCCCCTTGGCCACGCTGGACTGCACCACCGTGGACAGGCCGCGCCGCAACGCCTCCGGCACCCCGTCGAACCCGGTCACCGTCATCTCCCCCGGCACGTAGATGCCTCGTGAACGCAGATAGTCCATGGCCGACAGGGCCAGTACGTCGGCGGTGCACATCAGCGCGGTGATGCGGGGATTGGCCTCCAAGGCCACCTCGGCGGCCGCCCCGCCGGAGGTCGGCAGATGGTCATAGCTCTCGACCACCGTGAGGGTGTCCGGTGCCAGACCGGCGGCCGTCATCGCGTCGTACACCCCGTGGATCCGTTCGCGCTGTACGTGGAAATGCGGGGAGAGCACCCGATCCGGATCTGCCAGTGCGGGTTTCGTGTCCTCGTGCGGCCAGTCCCGGCCCAGCCGCATGGTCAGCAGACCGATGTCGCGATGGCCCAGCTCAAGCACATGCTCGGCCAGCCTGCGCATCCCGCCGCGATCGTCGATGCTGACCCGCGAGACCCCGGGCACGTCCTTCGGCTGATCCACCACCACGACCGGCAAGTGACGCTGCCGCACCACCGGCAGGTACGGATCGTCGTCGGAGGCCGAATACACCACGAAGCCGTCGACGCCGGCCGCGAGCACCGCCGCCGCGCCGTCCTCGAAACTGCGATTCGGCCCGATCGCCACCAGCAACAGGCCCTGGCCCACCGCCTCACAGGACTCGGCAAGTCCGGCAACGAAATCCAGCGCGGCGGGGTCACTGAACGAGTAGTTGAGCGGCTCGGTGATGATCAGCCCGACGGCACCGGCCTTCCGGGTGCGCAGGGAACGTGCCACCGGATCGGGCCCGGCATAGCCCAACCGCTTGGCCGCATCGAAGATCCGGTCGCGAAGCTCGGCGGACAGCTGGTCAGGGCGGTTGTATGCGTTGGAGATCGTGGTCCGCGAGACCTTGAGTTCGGCCGCCAGCGACGCCAGGGTGGCCCGCCGCGGCGGGTGGGGACTCCTCGGCATGCTTCCCGAGGCTAGTGGACCGTCGAATTCCTCACCCGGTCAACCGTCCACACCGCCAGCCAGATCCCGCAGGCGATCGTCACGATCACGAAGCTCGGCGGCATGTTGAAGATTGCTGACACCACCAGACCCGTCCACACCGACAGGACGCTGATCGCGGTCGAGATCGTCATCGCCAGAACCGGTCGCGCGGTCACCATGATTGCCGTCGCGGCCGGGGTGACCACGAGCGCGAACAACAGCAACGTGCCCACGGCGAGCACCGCCATCGTCACCGCGATTCCCAACAGCACCATGAACAGCACCGACAGGGCGCGAACCGGCACGCCTTTGGCCTCGGCCACCTGCGGGTTGACCGATGCGAACAGCAATGGGCGGAAGACGAATACGACGGTGGCGGCCAACAGGAGCAGCAGTGCGGTGAAGGTCAGCAACTGCTGATGCGTGATGGCAAGCAGGTTGCCGAACAACACGTTGGTCAGCGTGGAAGAGTTCTTGGTGGCCAGCGAGTTGAAGAACAACCCGAAGCCGGTGGCCAGGGCCAACACCGTGCCGGTGGCGACCTCGCGGTCGTGGGCCCGGCTGCCCAGTGCCCCGATCACCAAGGCCCCGCCGACGCAGAACGTCAGCAGCCCCATCCCGACCGGCAGTCCGAGCAGTGCCGCACCGGTGGCGCCGGGCAGGCCGATGTGGGCCAGCGCGTGGGCGGCGAACGCGGTGTTGCGCACGATGACGAAATAACCGATCAGCCCGGCGGCAAGCGCCACCAGCGTGCCGCCGATCAGCGCGTTGCGCATGAAGGCCGAGCTCAGGATCTGCCACCAGTTGTGCTGGTAGCCCAGTGCCAGACTGCCTTGGGCGAACGTGCCCGCAGCCTGCAGGCTCGCCGGCATCACCCGCTCCTCATGTACATCTGGCCCAGCGGGGTGTGGGCGACCTGCACCTTGGTTCCGTACAGATGGGTCAGCAGGTCGGCGTCCACCACCTCGTCGATGGCCGCGTGGTGAGCGTGGCCGTCGAGCAGGTAGATGGCACTGTCGAGCACACTCAGCAACGGGTTGAGGTCATGGGCCACAACGAGAATCGTCACGCCGAGGTCATGGTTGAGCCGGGCCAGCAGTTGCACGATCTCGTGCTGGTTGCGCAAGTCGAGGGCGGCCAGCGGTTCGTCGAGGATGAGCATCTTCGGATGTCCGACAAGGGCATTGGCCAACGCGATGCGCTGCCGCTGACCCCCGGACAGTTCGGACAGTCGCATGGTGGCGAACTCGGCGGCCTCGACCCACTCCAAGGCCTCGTCGACCCGGGCTTTTTCGGCTGCCGAGGTGCGGGTGAAACCCCAGCGTCGCCCGGTGAGGCCGAGGGTCACCGCGCCCCGGGCCCGGATTGCCTCGCCCGCGCCTGCCGCGTAATCCTGCGGGACGTAACCGATCAGGTCGTTGTGCTCGCCCGGCGCTGAACCGAGCACCCGCACCGAACCCGACGCCGCGGGCAGCAGACCCAAAATGACCTGCAACATCGTGGACTTGCCCGATCCGTTGGAGCCGATGAGCGCGACGATGCCACCGGTCGGGATCTCGAACGTGCCCTCCGACCAGATCAGCCGACCCCCGCGTACGGCACTGACGTCGTCGAAGACGAGAGCGGGTTCAGATCGACTGTTAGGACTCGACACCGAGAGCCTTGGCGAGCGCCGTCAATTGGTTCACCTGCCAAGCCTCGAACGAATCCGTGCCCGGCGCCACCGTTTCGGTGACATCGACCACCGGAATTCCGGCGCTCTCGGCGGCGGCCCGGATCTGTCCGGGCAGCGAGCCCTCGGTCTGGGTGTTGTAGATCAGCACGTCGACGCCGTGATCGGCGAGCAGACGCAGGAACGCGTCCAGGTCGGCCGGCGACGGGTCGGCCTCGTTGGACGAGGCGGCCTGGTAACCCGCGGGCGTGGCGTTGACCAGGCCGACGGCGGCCGCCATGTCGTCGAACACCGCTTCAGTGGCGGCGTAGCGCTTACCGGCGGCCTTGTTCTTGATATCTGTGATCAGCTGCTGGTAGGGCTGCATCGAGGTGGTGAACTCGGCGCGCCGCTGCGTGAAGTAGTCGCGCGCGTCTGGAGCCAACTGGCTCAACTCTTCGGTGATCGTGTCCGCCAGGCCGGTCACCGCAGCGGGGTTGTACCAGGCGTGCGGGTTGCTCGAGTGCTCGTGAGCGTGGCCGCCGTCGCCGTGGTCATGGTCATGGTCGTCATCGCCGGCCCCGATGGCGGAGACCATGACGGCGTCCGGTGCGGTGCTCTGGGCCAGCTTGGCCGCCCACTCGTCATAGTGACCGCCGTTGATCACCACCATCTGCGCGCCCTGGAATTTGGCCGCGTCCGCGGGCGAGGGTTCGAAGTCGTGCGGATCGACGGATGAGCCGGCGAGCACGGTGGTCACCTTGGCGCAGTCGCCGCCCAGTGCGGACACGATGTCGCCCCACTGATCGACGCTGACGACGACGTTGACCGGGGTCGTCACGCAGTTCGCGCCGGCATCGGGCTGCTGGGTTTCTTCGGAGCCGCAGGCGGCGAGAGCGAATGGGGTGGCCAGCAGCAACGCGGTGGCGGCGGCGCGGAGGTTCAGGGGCGTGAGCACGGCGATAACGATAACCGTTTGCATTAGCTGACGCACGTCCGGATGATGAGTTATTGAAAATCATTTTCATTAAGGAGTGCCATGTCCGACCTGCTGCCCGTCACCGTCCTGTCCGGCTTCCTCGGCGCCGGCAAGACCACACTGCTCAACCACATCCTCGCCAACCGCGAGGGCAAGCGCGTCGCGGTGATCGTCAACGACATGAGCGAGGTCAACATCGATGCGGCGCTGATTGCCGGACAGGGCCACCTCGACCGCACCGAGGAGAAGCTGGTCGAACTCACCAACGGCTGCATCTGCTGCACCCTGCGCGAAGACCTGGTCGAGGCGGTCGGCGCGCTGGCTCGGCAGAACCGGTTCGACCACCTGGTCATCGAATCGACCGGAATCTCCGAGCCCATGCCGGTCGCGGCGACGTTCGAGTGGGAGTTCGAGGACGGGTTCCAGCTCGGCCGGCTGGCGAAACTGGACACCCTGGTGACGGTGGTCGACGCGTCCACGTTCCTGAGCGAGATCGTCCGCGGTGAAGGCCTGGCCGACCGGGATCTGGCCGCCGGCGAGGGCGATGCCCGCAGCATCGCCGACCTGCTCACCGATCAGGTGGAGTTCGCCGACGTGATCCTGCTCAACAAGACCGACCTGGTGAGCCCGGCGATCCTCGACACCGTCGAAACGCTGCTGCGCAGGCTGAATCCGACTGCCAAGCTGATCCGGACCGACCACGGCGTCGTCGACATCGGCGAGGTGCTGGGCACCGGGCTGTTCGATCCGGTGGCCGCCGCCCAGACCCCCGGCTGGGACGAGGAGATCGCCGACGGGCACACCCCCGAGACCGAGGAATACGGCATCAGCTCGATGACCTTCCGCTCCGACCGGCCGTTCCACCCGCAGCGCCTCGGCGACGCCCTCGGTCAGGTGACAAGGGTATTGCGCAGCAAGGGATTCTGCTGGATCGCCAGCCGCCCGACGATCGCCGCCATCTGGTCACAGGCCGGCCCGAACCTGGTGATCGAGCCGGCCCAGTACTGGTCGGGCACAGAGATCGCGCCCGGCCAGGAGATCGTGTTCATCGGGATCAAGCTCGACCGGGACAAGGTCCGCCGACTGCTCGGACAGGCCCTGCTCACCGACGCCGAACTGGCCGAGGGGCAGCAGGCCTGGGCCGGCTACCCGGACCCGCTTCCGGCCTGGAACGTCACGCACTCGCACTGAGCTCCGGCTAGTGCGCGTGGCCCACGGTGCCGCCGAGCTCGTTGGGTGCCTGCTCGAGGGTCACCGACGCGCCTTTCGCACCGGATTCGATGTCGACGACGTGGATCTGCCTGGTGGCCGGATCGCTGACGAACACGTCGTGGCCGCGGGCGAACACGCTGGGCCGGGGCTGCTGCCAGTCGTCGGGTTCGGTCCACGGCTCGACGACCGCGATCGTCTTGACGGTGCGCCCGGACACCGGGTCGATGACGTGGAGGTTGCCGTCGGTGCCCAGGATGAGGCCTTCGGCATGCGGTCCGCGCGCCAGCGAGCGGAACGAGTAGCTGACCGACTGCGGCAGGGCCACCAGCCGCAGGTGGTCCGTCGAGGTGTCGACGAGGGCGAACCGGTTGGGCCGTTCGAGCTCGGCATCGGGATCGACCTTGTAGTCGCCCAATGCCACCGGTGAGTCCTGGTGCCCGCGCACGGTACCCACCCGGCCATATGCGTCCGGGGCGCCGATCTTTGTGAAGGCGCCGTCGGCGTAGGTCAAAACACCGTTCTCACAGCCGAATACGATGGTGGTGGACTCCACCACCGTTTCTCCGTGGATGCCGGGGCATTCGGCACTGCGGGCGATCTCCCGGTCCGAGGCGTCGAAGGCGACCGCACCGCTGCGCTCGTCGGGATTGCCTTCGCTGCGCACCCAACTCCCGTCGTCTAGTACCACCGCGACGCCGTGATGCGGCTCCGGTGTTTTCATGCCTCTCATTCGCGGCGCGGCGGCGGCGATATCGTGCGGGTTGAGCACGGTGATCTCGCCGGTCCCGTCGGCGAACAGCACCGTGTGTTCACCGTGGGTGACAACGTGACCGGGTTCCTCGGCGGCGAACGTGGTGTCGGTCAACTCGCCCGCCGAAGCGTCGAGCAGCCGGAACCCCTCCCCGGTGGAGACCAGCACATGGGAATCGTCGCCGGCCGGGTTGACGCGCAGGAACCCGTCCATCGGGACATCGGCCTTGACCTGCAAGCTGTTGCCGTCCAGCACATATAACCCACCGTCATAGGTGACCACCAGCGGATCAGGTATCGGCTCTCGTGCCGCCGACGGCGTTTCACCACCGCCGCAACCGGTCAGCGCCGCCGCGAGCGCACCGGCCAGCACCAGGGCCTTCGAAGAGTTCGGCATTCGGTCTCCTTGTTTGTTGGGTGGAATCACCAGCCCGCGGCCACCAGAAAATCTGGAATGACGCTCGTCCGGTGCGTGCGCTCGACCCGTAGGCCGTTCGCGTAGTCGACTTCGTGTACCGCCCTTGCCGTTGCGTCGTTGACGTAGGCCCGCCCGGCACCGACCTCGATCACCGGCGTGCCGACGGGAGCGTCGAGCAGTTCGAGGCGGCCGGTGTGGACCCCGGCCGCCACGTCGAGCGCGTGCAGAACGCCGTCTTGAGTCACGGCCAGCACGGTGGTGGCATCGGTGGTGTTGACCGCGACCACACCGGGAAGCCGCATAGACACCCAACGGCGGCCGTTGAGCAGCCACACCTCGTCACCGGCTACAGCCGCCAGAGAACTGCCCTGCCTGCGAAAGCAGAACGTTCCCAACGGTTCTCGTGGACGCACCGACCCGAACGGGATGTTCTCGGCGACCAGCGCTCCGCTGCGACGGGAGATCTTCATCGCACCGTCACGGCAACCGAACACGACTGACCGGCGCAGCGCCACCGCATCGGTGACATCCGGGCAGTCCCCGAGTACAGCGGGCGGTTCGGCGGCAGTGCTGACGATTCCCCGCTCGCCGACGGTCAACAGGTCGGTCCCCAACGCGACTGCGGCTGCTGCTTTTTGGTGATCGCGAGCGACGGACGACATTGTCACCTCACCCCGGGCGAAAGCATCCCGATCCAGCGCGGTGACCGCGCCGTCAGCACTACGGGCCACGGCCAGCGCGCCGGATCCCCGCACTGCGGCGACCCGGCCGTCGATCCGTCCCACCACTGCCGGTGGTGCGTCGTAAAAGTGCGAATGGTCGCCGTGGTCGAACGTCCATGCCCCGCCGTCGAGGATCGTCACACCGGCATCGCCGTGCAGGTAGGCGTACCTGCCGTCACCACCCAGGGCGTCGACGCGGCCGTGTTGCCCAACCCCGGTCTCGACAGAGTCCGCGACATCGAGCACCGCGCCGGCGCCCGTCTGCCGCTCCACCAGGACCAGACGCGTCACCGGCCGCTGAGCCTCCCGCGGCGATGCCGCTTGCGGGGCCTCCGCAGTGGTGGTGCACCCGGCGACCAGCAGGGCCACGAGCACCGCCACCGAGGCCCTGTTCAGCACCCCAAACTCTTATCATTAATGACATTCATTTTCAATTAGAGTGCCTGCTCGGCACTCCCGAGAGTCCGCCTAAGCTCGATCCGTGTCCGAGCACGCCTTCAGTTCCGACGAGCGCCGCGCCGTCTACCGCGCCATCGCCGAACGTCGCGACATGCGCCAGTTCGTCCCCGGCAGCACGGTCGCGCCCGAGGTCCTCGGCCGCTTGTTGCAGGCTGCCCACGCCGCCCCGAGTGTGGGCCTGATGCAGCCGTGGCGGTTCATCCGGATCACCGACGACGCCTTACGCAAGAAGATTCACGCGCTGGTCGACGAGGAACGCATCAACACCGCGGACGCACTGGGTTCCCGCGGCGACGAGTTCCTGGCGCTGAAGGTCGAGGGCATCCTCGACTGCGCCGAACTGTTCGTGGTCGCACTCGGCGAGAACCGGGACCGGCATATCTTCGGCCGCCGCACGTTGCCGCAGATGGACCTGGCATCGGTGTCGTGCGCGATCCAGAACATGTGGCTGGCCGCCCGCGCCGAGGGGCTCGGCATGGGGTGGGTGTCGATCTTCCAGCCGCTGCCGCTGGCCCAGCTGATGGGCATGCCCGGTGACGCGGAGCCGGTCGCGATCCTCTGCCTGGGCCCGGTGCCCGAGTTCCCGGACCGGCCGGTGCTGGAGATCGAGCACTGGACCGTCGGTCGCCCGCTCCCCGAGTTCGTCTCGGAGAACGGATGGCCGTCCGAGCCGTCCCCTTAGGCTGGACGCATGGCCGTATCCGTCGACCTCAATGCCGATCTGGGCGAGAGCTTCGGCGCCTGGAAGCTCGGCGATGACGAGGCCATGCTGGGCCTGGTCACCAGCGCCAACATCGCGTGCGGTTTCCATGCCGGCGATCCGCCGCTGCTGCTGCACACCTGCCGTGGCGCCGCCGAGCGCGGGGTGCGGGTCGGTGCTCAGGTCAGCTATCGGGACCTGGCCGGATTCGGCAGGCGGTTCATCGATGTCACGCCAGAAGACCTGACGGCCGAGATCATCTACCAGATCGGGGCCTTGCGCGCAGTGGCCGAGGCGGCCGGCACCACGGTGAGTTACGTGAAACCCCATGGCGCGCTGTACAACGCCATTTCCACTCACCGCGAACAGGCCGCCGCGGTGGCGGCGGCGGTGCATGCCGTGGACCCTCGCCTGCCGGTGCTCGGCCTGTCCGGATCGGTGTTCTTCGAGGAGGCCCGAAAGGTCGGCCTGCGTACGGTGGCCGAGGCCTTCGCCGACCGCGCCTACCGGCCCGACGGCACGCTCGTGCCACGCCGCGAGCCCGGCGCTGTCCTGCACGACCCCGCGGTGATCGCCGACCGGGTGGCCGCGATGACGACGACCGGACACGTCATCGCCGCGGACGGGACCAGGGTTGCCATCGACGTGGAATCGATTTGCGTGCACGGAGACTCGCCTGGCGCGGTCGACATCGCCACCGCGGTACGGACGCGGCTGACCACCGAAGGGATCGAGCTTTCGCCGTTCAGCTAGCCCGCCCAGTCGAGACACTGTTGGAAATGATTACCATTTTCATATGTCCCGGCATTCTCGCGCTCGCGAACGGCTCAAGCTCGCCGCGATGACCTGGTTCGTCCGACTCCTGCGGTTGATCGTCGTGATCGCCGACTGGTGGCCGGAACGCGGACGCGATCAGCGCGGCGGCTCGATCGGCAGCGTCGGCCCGCCATAGGGAGTCGGAATCGTATAGCGGCCCGGCGGCGTCGGATCGGCCGTGGTGGCCAGGTCGGCGCCCGCCGGAGGGCCCGCCGTGTCGTCGCCCGCCGGGCGCGGAGCATTGCGGGCACCGCGAACCAGCAAGCTCGGATCGTCGTCGTGGCAGTACGTGTACAGGAACGGTTCGGGATAGTCGGCCGCCGAGGGTGGGCGCCGAGGTGTGCCGTAATCGCAGGCGTACCGCGGATAGATGTCGGCGGTCACCCACAGTCCGTGCTCGTGCATGGTGCTGATGAAGGCCTCCAGCGCCGAACCACGGTAGTCGGGGAAGAGCGCGGCGAGCGCGGGCACCCGGACGTAGGACAGTTGCGCGACGGTGGCCAGGTTTCCCAGCAACTGCACCATGGTGTCCGAGTTGTCGGTGAACAGGTTGTCGATCGCACCCAGCGTCGCAGGAGACCGGCCGAGCAGCGTGCGGTAGCCGTCCTCCATCCCGGCCACACCCGTCAGCGTGTGGCGCAGATTGGTTGCCGTGGTGGCGATTCCCCCGTTCACATCCACCGCCGAGGAGAACACGACCCGGCTGCTGCGGATGATACCCACCGTCTCCGGCAGCACCGAATCCAGCGTGGACAGCAGGAACGTCCCGCCGTCGACGATCGCGGAAAGCTTCTGCGGCCCGGCGTCACTCAGGCTCAGCTCCTTCTTGACCCGCTCCAGCTTCTGCGGATCCACCTGCGCCAGAACGCCGTCCGCGTGGGCCAGCAACTCGGCCATCGGGACCGGCACAGCCGTACGTTCGCGGGCGATCACGGCACCGTCGCCCAGATACGGGCCGCCGTCAGAGGCCGACGAGAAGTCGAGGTACTGCTCGCCGGCCGCCGACAGGGCCGAGACCCGGACCGAACTCGACGCCGGAATGCGAACGTCGTCCGACAGTCTCAGTACTGCCTCGACACCACCGGGCGTGAACGCGAGCTCCTCGACCTTGCCCACCCGCACCCCGTGCATGGTCACATCCTGATTGGGCAGGAGCCCGCCGGATTCCGAAAGCTGCACCGTCACGCGGTAGGTCGCCGACAGTGGTCGCACCTGCAGCACGCCGACCATCAGGTAGGCGACCGACACGACCAAGGTGAGCGCCAACGCCGCCAGCGCGACCCAGGCACTGCGCGGGGAGCCGCTCACTGTTGTGGCCCTCGGCCGACGACCCGTTCCTGCAGGCGCCAGAGGACGAACTTGATCGACCCGACGAACTGATGCCAATCGGCCCGTTTGGGACCGTGTAGCCCGGGGTCCCCCGGGAACCCGGCATCGGGAATCGATCCGAGGACCAGCCGGTCGATCCCGGCGGCCCCTGCCATCGACGTGCCCGCCGTCATCTTGATGAACGGCGCGTACAGCCGGTTCAGCGAGGCCAGGCTGGTCTGCGGGTCCACGACGACGTCGTTGAACGCGCGCGCGATCGTGTCCGCATCCGCGATCACGCTGCGACCGCTGGAATCCGTTCCGGCGATGGACGGGAACTTCGCCAGGTTCTGCGAGATGTCACCGAGCGTGAGGACGAGGTCGGTCACCCGGGCAGTGTTGTCGGCCAGTGTCTCGGTGGCCGGCGCTGCGGCCTGCAGCAGTTCGCCGACTTCATGGTTTTTGGACGCCAACAGCTCGGCCAGTCGGGTGGTCTCGGCCATCGCGGAATCGATCTGTGCCGAGCGCGCATTCACCGTGCTCAGCAGCCGGTTCGATTTGGCCACCAGGTCACCGAAGGCGCGGCCATCTGGCCCGGCCGCCTTACCCATGCCGTTGACGATGTTGGTCAGGTTGTGGACGGCGCCACCGTTGACCAGGACCGCCGCCGAACTCAGCACCGACTCGACGGTCGCCGCCGCCGTGGTGGAGTCGAGGCCGATGCTGTCGCCGTCTCGCAGTAAAGGTGTTCCCGCCTCACCGTTGCGAGGCGGAACGATCGACACAAAGACATCACCCAGCGGTGTGGCCGAACGGAGTTCGGCCGTGCTGCCTACCGGCAGCCTGACATCGTCACTGATCCGCAGCGTCGTGACCGCGGTGAAATCGCGGGCAGACATGTCCTCGACCTGTCCGATGTCGGCCCCGCCGAGCTTGACCTTGGCATGCTCGGGCAGATTGAGCGCATTGGCGAACACCACCGTCAGCCGGTAGCCACCCGACCCGAGCCCGGGCGCAGGCAACGGCAGGTCCGCCAGACCGTTCGTGGCACATCCCGCGGTCAGCAACGCCGCCGAAAACAATCCCAGCAACCGGCGCAGATGTGCTCGTGCAGCAGTCATTTCTGACCCATCGCCGCGAGACCGTCGAGCATGTTGGTCAGCCCGAAGTCGGGGCCGTAGTCCTGCAGGGTGCCGGTGCTGCAGCCGAGCTGGCGCAGACCCATCATGTTGCAGACCTCCTTGGCCATCTGGCCGTCGAACACCATGCGATCGGCCAGGAAATGCGCGCGGATGGCACCGTTGCGTTGATCGATCGCGTTGTACAGGTTGTCGGCCATCAGCGGAAGCACGTCGAAGAACTCCGCAAGCTCACGCTGGCGGTCGTTCAGGGTCCGCATGCTGGTGTCGCCGTTGGCGATTCCCTGCTTGATCAGATCCCGGTTCGCCGACAGGATCTGCCCGGTCTTCTCCACCACCTCATTGAGTTGCCTGCCGGTGGTGCCCGACCCGAAGTCCTCGACGGCCAGAATCTGGCTGAGTTGGCGCACCGTGGACCCGAATTCACGCAGTTTCGTATCGTTACCGGCGGCCGCGTCCAGTAGCGAACCGAGGTTGGTGATGATCGTGGTCACCTGTTGCCGGGTGCGGGCACCGCCGTCAGAACTCAACCGCAGTGCGCGCGACAGTTCGTCGAGGGCGGCCCTGATCTGCTCACCGTGCCCGGCGACCACACCGTCGCCCGCGTTCTGCAGGTCGGCCACCGGACCGCCCCCTGCTCCGTCCCCGCGTAGAGACATCGCCAGCTTGTCCAGCATCCCGAGGACCCGGTCGAACTCGACCGGGGTCTTGGTGCGGTGCAGACCGATGGTGTCGCCGTTGCGCAGCGTCGGCCCCCCGCGATACGGCGGTGACAGCTCGATCTGACGGTCGGTCAGGATCGAGGTGGACAGCGTCACCGCCTCGACGTCGGCCGGTATCGCGACCGTCTCATCGACGGTGAAGTCGACCTCGGCATAGCCGCCCTTCGGCGTCACCCGGGTGACCTGGCCGACCGGAACGCCCAGTACTGCCACCACATTTCCGGCGTACAGCCCTGCCGCACTGTCGAACTGTGCGGTGACGGTGATGCTGTGGCCGCGATGGGTGATCAGGTACCGGCCCACCCCGGCGACCACTGCCAACACGGCGATCAGCGCCGCGGCGATCATCAGGCGCTTGCGCCGGCCGATCATTTGCAGTCCTTCAGATAGGGAATCATCCCGAACTGCTCGGCTCGCCCGCTGATGGCGCACATCCAGGAATCGATCAGGGCGCCTGCCGGGGCGTTGGTCTCGATCGCATTGCCGAACCCGGTGGCGTTCGCGATCTGACGGATCGGGACGGGCGCAATCTGCAGGAGGTTCCGGAACAGCGCATCCTGCTCGGCGAACTTCCCGCTGAGCTGTTCCATGGTGGCAAGCACGTCGTCCAGTGCGGCCCGGTCGTGCACCGCGATGGTGTGCAGCGAGCTCACCACCGACCGCAGGGACTGCATCAGTGCGTGAAAGGCGGCCGAGCGCGCTACGAATTCGCCCACGAGGTCCTGGCCCTGACGGATGAAGTTGCCGATCTCGGACTGCTGGCGCCGCAACATGCTGGTGACGTGTTCGGTGTTGAGCAACAGGTTGCCGAGCTGGTCGCGACGCTGCGCGATCACCGACGACAACGCGCGTACGTTGTCCATCGCCTGGGGCACCACCGCGGGCAGTCCGTCCAGTTGCCGGCTCAGGACATCGAGCGAAGCAGCGATCCGGTCGGCGTCGACCTGCTCGAAGGTTCTCGTCGAATCCGCAAGGGCGGCTTGCAGATCGTAGGGAACCTCGGTGTGGGCCAGGTCGATGGTGTGGTCGCCGGGCCGCCCGTCGCCGCCCGGTCGCAAGTCGAGATAGCGGGACCCGAACAACGTGGTCACCTTGATCGCGGCACGGGTGTCGCGGCCCACCGGCACATCGTCACGCACGCGGATGTCGGCCTCGACGTGGTCCCCGGCGAGGCGGACAGCGGTGACCGTTCCCACCGGGATGCCCGCGACCGCCACGATGTCGTCGGCGCGCAAGGCGGCCGCCTGGGCGAATTCGGCTGTGTAGCGGTGATATCCGATACCGGCCTCCTTGACCAGCAGCATCGCCGCGATCAGGCCGCCCACTGTGAGGACGGCCAAAAGTCCGAGCCAGGCCTTCCTGGAAACCTCGTCAGCCATTGGCCATGCTCCTGCACTTGGGGGTGTGCTTGGCGGTACCGCCGGGCGTCGCGGCGTCGACGACGATCGGCACGATGTCGTTGAGGCCGGGGAAGAACCCGTAGGCGTTGACGTCACACGCATAGGCGTTCATGTAGGCCCCTTCGCCGAACACCCGCGACAATCCCTTCAACAACAGCGGTGTGTTGAGCCCCGTGTAGGCGATCTGCGGTTCGATGTCGAGCATGTGGCGGGTGTAGCCGGGCTCGCGATTGAGCATGTCCCGGATGGTCGGTTGCACGTCCTGCCCGATCCGAGACAGGTTGCCCGCCACAGCCGTCATCGCGCCCAGAGACGTCACCAGAGGTTCACGGCGATTGTCGAAGGCCGACACCGCATTTCGGGCGGCCGTGATGGTGCGCTCGAAGTTGTCGTTCTGGCCGGACAGGTTGCCCATCACACCGTCCATCCCGGCGATGATCCGGTCGAGCGTTCGGTCCTGGCCCACGAACGTCTCGGTGAGAACCGATGTCTGGTCGACCAACTGGGTGATGGCGGCGGTGTCGCCCTGCAGCGATCCGACGACGGCGTTGGTGAGGTTGTTCACCTGCTCGGAGTCCAGGACGGCGAACAGCGGCTCATAGCCGTGGAGCAGGGTGCCGATGTCGAAGGACGGCTCGGTGCGATCGATCCCGATCACCGCCCCCGCCGGGAGCTCACCGGCGGGCCCTTCACGACCGCGGTCCAATGCGAGATATCGCTGCCCGACGATGTTCTGGTAGTTGACCGACGCGACGGTGCCGCCGGTGAGGCGGTGGCCTTCCTGCACGATGAACGACACCTTGGCCAAGGTGCCCTGCAACTCGATCCCCTGGACGCGGCCCACCCGGACCCCCGCCACTCGCACATCGTCGCCCTCACGGAGACCGAAGACATCGGTGAACACCGCCGAGTAAGACGCGGCCGGACCGCTGACGTCGCGCCGCAGCGTGACATAGACCAGCCAGGTCAGCACGGTGGCCACCACCAGGAACAGGCACAGGCCCAGTAGCGGGCCGCGGCGTCGTATCGAGTCGGCCGCCAGGGCAGATCTGGACATCGTTGATCTCCTACTTGGGTTCGGGTGTGGGCAGCGGCGTTCGCGTGACGACAGTCCCGCGTGCGACGGGCCCCAGAAGCAGTTGGGTGGCCACCGTCGCGGGCTCTCCGACGATCTCGCCCAGCCGGTCGCGCTCCTGGCCGCTGCCGACCGGGCCGACGTTGCCGCCGAATGAGGCGGGTGCCGCGCCACCGGGTACCGCGACGAGGTTGCCGTTCTCCCCGATGGCTGTACCCGGCGGGGGCGCCAGATCCGGTGGCGGCTGATAGTTCTGCGGCAGCAGGACTTCGGGGAGGTCTGCCCGGACGGGCACCTCGGGCGCGGTGAAGCAGCTCGGCCCCACCAGCGCTCCGTATCGCGGGCAGTCGGCGCGGGTGTAGGTGAACGAGGGCGTGAACGAGAGATTCACCCGGCCACGCGCGGTGTCGAGTTCGGAGTCCCAGACCTCGGCGAAAAACGTATCGGAGAACCTGGTCATCCGCTGGCTGATCGGCACGAAATGCTGGGCGTTCTGGGCCAGTACACCTAGCACCGGAGCCAGGTCGGTGGTGATGTGGACCAGCCGGTCGGTCTGATTGTCCAGCGATCGGTCGCTGGTACCCGTGGTGTGCGCGGCCGCCGCCAGGAAACCCTCGAGGCTACGGCGCTGCTCGACGAGGGCCCGCATGGGCACGACCGCCTCATGCAACGCCGAGACGAGGTCGGGCGCCGTCTGAGACAGACCGCGCGCAGCTGCCGCCAACGCCGAAATCGTCGACGGCCCTTCATCGGTCGCGACGACGGCATTCAGCTCATCGATGAGCCGGTTGAGTTCGGCCGCAGATGTCAGCAGTTGCCCGCGCCGGTTGTTGGTGGCTGCCGCGACGGCGGCGAGCACGCCGACGGTGTGATCGTCGCGCCCCCGGCCCGCTGCCGCGAGGATGTCACGCAGTTTGGTGATAGTGGTCTGGAACAACACCGTCGGCAGAGCGGTGTCCTCCGGGATCCGCCCACCGTCCCGGATCGCACCCCCCGAGCCGCCGGCGGTCTCGACCAGCTGCACCGAGGACACCGCGAAGGCGTTGCTGGGTACCACCCGGGCTGACACGCCGGCCGGAATACCGTGTGCATAGGAGGATTCCAACCGGATGCGAACTTGACTCGGCTGTTCGCCGGTGCCGGGCTCGACCCCTTCCACCGCACCGACCAGCACCCCGCGGAACTTCACATCCGAACGGGCCGGCAGACCGTCGCCGACGTTGCGCAGTTCGGCCACCACGTGCAGGCTGCGGTCGAACAGTCCGGCCGATTTGACCAGCAGCACCGAGGCCACCACACCGACCACCGCCAACGCCACCGTGCCACGCCGGATCAGCTGCCTTCCGGTGAGATGGTTCCCGTCCAGGTCGACCATGCTCGTCACCGTCAACCACCCAGCCTTGCACCGGTATTCACGCTCCAGAGGGCCATCGTCAACAGCATGTTGACCATGATCACCACGGTGATGCTGGCCCGCATGGCGTGCCCCGCCGCGATACCGACCCCCTCCGGACCACCACCGGCACAGAAGCCGTAGTAGCACTGCACCGTTGCCGCGATCCAGACGAACACGACGGCCTTCACCGTGGAGTACACGATGTCAGGACCGCTGATCAGCAACGTGAAGTAGTGCAGGTATGGGCCGAGCGACCCGCCGCTGATGAAGCCCACCATGATCTGGCAGGACAGGTAGCAGATGCCCAGGCATGCCGCGTACAGAGGGATGATCGCGACCACCGAGGCCAGCAGACGTGTGGTGATGAGGTACGGAATCGGCCTTATCGCAAGCGAATTCATCGCGTCGATCTCCTCGGAGATCCGCATCGACCCGATCTGGGTGGTGAACCGGCAGCCCGCCTGAACCGCGAACGCCAGGGCCGCCATGATCGGTGCCAGCTCGCGGGTGGTGACCAACGACGAGATGATCCCGGTCGCCGGACCGAGTCCGAGCAGATTCAGGAAGTCATACCCTTCGACCGCGATCAGGGCGCCCGTGGTGATGCCGAGGACAAGGATCACCCCAGCGGTGCCACCGCCGACCACGATCGAGCCGTTACCCCAGGTGATGTCGGAGACCAGCCGGAGGAACTCCCGACGGTACCGGCGCAGGGCCAGCGGCACACCGGCAAGGGCGTGCGTGGAGAAGGCGACGAAATGTCCGAAGCGCGCCACCGGACGCATCATCACGGGCTGGGTCATCTCACAGCCCCGTCCGTGGGAACAGCATGGTGTAGAGCTGGCTCACCGCGACGTTCACCGTCATCAGCACCAGAACCGATTCCACGACCGCGGCGTTGACCGCGTTGGCCACGCCTGCCGGCCCCGGCCCGGCGGCCAACCCTTTCTGGCAGGACACGACCGCGACGATCGCACCGTACACCGCCGATTTGAACAATGCGAGCAGCATGTCGCCCGTGGTGGCGAACGAAGCGAAGGTGGCGATGAAGCTCCCTGGCGCACCGCCCTGTACGTAGACGTTGAACAGGTAGCTCGACAGGAACCCGACGAAGCACACCACCCCGGTCAGGGCGACCCCGATGACGATCGCGGCCGCGAACCGGGGCACGACGAGCCTGCGGATCACCGAAACACCCATCACCTCCATCGCGGCCGTCTCCTCGCGCATGGTCCGGCAACCCAGATCCGAGGTCATCGCGGCGCCCACCGCCGCGGCCAGTAGCAGTGCGGCGACCAGCGAGGCGGCCTGTCGCACGACGGCCAGACCGCTGGCCGCACCGGCGAGCGAGGTCGCGCCGACCTGTCCGGCCAGCAGCGCGAACTGGATCGACAAGGTGACCCCGATCGGCAGCGCCACCAGGATCGTCGGCATCACGGCCGCCCCGGCCATGAACGCCGCCTGCCGAACGAACTCGGTCCACTGAAAACGCCCGGCCATCAGGTCGGTGACGCAGAACCGGATCGTCGTCAATCCGAATACCACCTGCTCACCGACGGTGGCCAGCGCCGCCACCGGATGGCGACGCAGGTATCCCGCACCTACCTGGACAACACGGGAACTCCTGTCCCGCACTGTCATCGGGCGAGTTCACGCTCCCCGGGTTGTCCCAGCCGGGCCAGCCGCGCCGTCGTCTCCAACCGTCGCAACTTGCCCGAGGAGGTCTTGGGCAGCCAGCCGGCCGGCACCACGTGCACCGCCCGCGGGCTGAGCCCGAGCCGCCGATAGATTCGATCGGCGATCTCGGCACGGATCCGCGCGATCTCGGCAGCGTCGTCGTGCAGCGCCGATTCGGCCACCATGGAGAACCCCTCGCCGGCAGTCGCTGCGGAAAACCGCACCGCTGCAACGCCCCCCGAGCGAACGCCGGTCACGCCGGCCACGCTTCGCTCGATGTCCTCAGGATGGACGTTGCGGCCCGAGACGATCAGGATGTCCTTCTTGCGGCCGCAGATGACGGGTTGACCGTCATCGGTGAGATAGCCGATGTCGCCGGTGCGAAACCATCCGTCGGCGTCGGTGACCGCCTCGAACCCCTCGGCGGTGCGGTATCCGCGGGTCACGTTCTCGCCGCGAATCTCCAGCTCACCAACGGTAGGCGAGTCGACCACCGTCCCGTCCTCGGCCACCACGCGGATCTCACAACCCGGCAGCGGCTGCCCGAGCGCCACCCGCTGCGCACATACCCGGTATTGATCGCCAGGACGGACGAACGACACTCCCAGCGTCGCCTCGGCCATGCCGTAAGCCGGCACGATGGCGTGCTTGCGCAGACCGAATCGCGCGCCCTCCGCGGTCAACCGGTCCAGTGTCGCGATATCGATGGCCTCGGCGCCACTGAGCGCAAACCGAAGGGACGACAGATCGTAGGCGCCGTCGGCAGCCTTGCGGAGCCTGCGCGCCAGCACCGAGTACGCGAAGTTCGGTGCCGCGGTCATGGTTCCGCGATACCTGGTGATCAGCTCGGCCCACAGCAGCGGATCGCCCAGGAAGTCCACCGGCGTGACCTTCACGGTCTCGATGCCCAGGCACATCGGCGTGATCAGATAGCCCATCATGCCCATGTCGTGAAAGAGCGGCAGCCAGCTCACCACGACATCGGTCTCGGGGTCCGCACCCGAAGCAGCGGCCATCCCGACCAGGTTGGCCTCGATGTTGCGGTAGCTGATCGCGACGGCCTTGGGCCTGCCGGTCGATCCGGAGGTCAACTGTGCGAACGCGATCGCGTCCTCGCCCGATTCCACGATCGGGCCCGGTGCCGCGTCGAGCAACTCGGTCAGCAGCAGGGTCTGCACCCCGGCCGCGGACAGGGCCTCGCCGGCAGCCTCCAACGGGCTACCGACGACGACAGTGGATGCGCCGACGGTCGACAACGTCGGGATCAGATCCGCCGCCCATTCCGAGATCTCGGTTCGGTGAGTCGGATGATGCAGCATGGTCACGGCCGCACCGGACATCCAGATTCCCTGCACCAGCGGCGCTATCTCGCCCGGTGCGCCGGCAAGCACGGCCACCGCACCTCCCGGCTTGACCCCGGCCTGCTGCAGTCCGCCCGCGACGGCGCGGCCGGACCGGTGCACCTGCGCCCAGGTGGTCCTGGTCAGTTGGTCGAAACGCGAGCGGCCGTCCGGATCCACCGGTGCCGCGGTGAGACCGCGCGAGGTGTTCTCCACCGCGGCTTGCAGTCTCGCCAGGATGCGGTTCACGGCTGCCCCAGCAAGGTGCGGTTCTCCACCAGCTCGACCAGGGCGCCGACGGTCTTGCATTCGAACACATCGTCTTTGGTGAGCACGACACCGAATCGGTTCTTGATCTCGGATACCCCGAGGGCGAACGACAATGAGTCGAAACCCAGATCCCCGACCAGTTCCGAGAAATCGTTGACATCTTCGGCGGGAAGTTCGAGTTCGTCGGTGATGAACTCGATGAGGAATTCGCGTACTTCTGACACGGCTTGACTACCTTCCGATCTTGCGGCGAATCACCATGTGAATGGGTATCTGCAGAATGGCGAACATGCCCACGGCGACAAGGCAACCCGTGATGACGGTGGCGGTGTCGAACTCGCCGTACATGATGGTCGACGCGGCCGCCACGATGTGGGAGAACGGGTTGAGGTTGATGCTGAACCGAAGCCAGTCCGACAGGAACACCGAGGGCATGAGCGCCTGGCTGATGAACAACACCGGTAGTGCCAGTGGCAGCATCGCCACGGGTGCCTGGGGGTTGAGCGTGCGTAGAGCGACCAGGTAGAACAGCGAGCTGTAGGCCGCCGACCACAGGAACATCAGCACGACGAGCAGTGCGGCAGTGAGGATCCCGGCCCGCAGCGGGGCATCGAGCAGGGCCAGCAACGCGATCACGATGACTGCGGCAGGCAGGATCCGGAACATTTCGAAGCCGAACTTGGCCGCCATGATCTGGCTGGTCGATACCCCGTAGAGCCGCAACCGATCGGTGAAGCCCGACCGGATCTCGTCGATCAGGGTGCCCGCGCCGTAGCCGGCGCCCAGCATCGGGATCAGCATGATGAGACCCGGCGCGATGTAGGCGGTGTAGGACGACAGCGGGAATCCGGGTAGATCGGCGACCCGCTGGAACATCGATCGCACGAAGATCACAAGGACCACGGGGAAGACGATCGGGAAGACGAAACCGAAGACCGGCTGACGCAGGCCCACAACCACATAGCGGCGGAACAGCCGCAGGGTGTTCGACAAGGAGTTCATCGGGTGGCCTCCAGAAACGCGTCACGTAGTGAGGTCGACCGGACCTCGATATCGGCCTCGCCCAGTCCCACTCGCTGCAACTCGGCGCTGAGCCTGCCGAGAGCGGACGCCGATGCCGACTCGAGTGCCGTGGTCAGCGCGGTGTCGCTCGTGCGTTCCACGGCATAGCCGGTCGCGGACAACCCCTGCGCGGCAGTATCGGGTATCGGTGTGCCCGACGAGATCGCCGCGACGAATCCATGGCTTCTGGTGAATTCCTGGGTCGATCCGGAGGCGACCAACCTGCCGTCTTTGATGATTCCGACTTCGTCGGCCAGCGAGACCGCTTCGTCCATGTCGTGGGTGGTCAACACCACCGTGCGGCCCTGCGAGCGCAGGGATCGGATGGCGTTCCACACCTCTTGCTTGCCCTCGATGTCGAGGCCGCTGGACGGCTCGTCGAGGAACAGCATCTTCGGGTCGTGCGCCACCGCCAGCGCCACGTCGACGCGGCGGCGCATGCCACCCGACAACGCCCCGACCTTGCGGGTGAGGTACTTGCCCAGGCCGAACTGCTCGACGAGTTCGTCCTCCCGTATGCGCCTTTCGGACTTCGGCCAGCCGGCCATCGCAAGGCTCATGCGGATCTGTTCGACCGGTGACATCCACAGGTCGAGTGCGACCTCCTGCAGGGCCACGCCGATGAGCGGCCGTAACTGATCGGTTTCTGCGACAGGGATGCCGAGCACTTCCAAGCGGCCGCTGGTCGGCGCGAGCAGCGTCGTGGCCATGCGGATGGTGGTGGTCTTGCCGGCACCGTTGCGGCCGAGCAGGCAGTAGACCACGCCGCGGGGTACCGTCAGGCTGAGTCCGTCGACGGCACTGGTCTGCGCACCCGGATACGACTTGGTCACGTCGTCCGCGAGCAAGGCCGGCGACGAATGGTCTTGATTGTCTTCAGACATGGGCCGTTCAATCTCCGACTCTGGGTAGGACGTGGCGTTCCAGCTCTTCGGTCAGATGGATGCCCTGCGCGGTCAGGTCCACCTTGAGTTCGGTGTAGAGCGGGAAACTGCCGCCCTTGGGCGTCTCGTTGACCTGGTGGATCGTTCCGGTGCTCACCCCGGTCACGTCGAGATCGACCACGGTGCGCACCAGTTCGACAGGCTTACCGCGCCAGGTGCTGTTCCGAGTACCTTCTGAACGCACGCTTCCGCGCACCGCCGCGCCGCCGCCGCAGGAACCGGTCAGTTCACGCGGTTCCCCGGTATCTCCCAGGTCGATTCCACCGTCCACTGCGCATTCCAGGGAGACGCGTGAGTCGAGCGGGTTGACGATCGTGATCGCATCGAGAGTGGCGGCTCCGGCCTCGTCGGACCCGGTGGAGACGATGCCGGTCTCATACGGGAAACGGTCGCCGGAGTAGTACTGCTCGACCTGCACCTCACCACGCCGCGGTCCCGGGCCGATGGTCAGTACACCCGAAGTGGGAAGCGGTGTCTGCTCGTCGAGGTAGGTGACCGAGCCCGAAATCTCCAACGGGTAACTCCCGAAAGGTGATCCGGCGCGGGGTTCGGCCGCAGGGTCGGCCGCAGGGTCGGGATACTTCAGCAGCTCGTAGGCGTGCCCCACCGGCTTTCCGGCCTCTTCGTTCACCGGTGCGCAGCCGGCCAGCAAGCCGGACCCGAGCAAACCTGCCCCGGCCGCCGCGAGAATCCGCCTCACCTCGCCGCGCCCGCACCGGTCAAGGTCCGGCTCAGCCTGCGGTGCCGGTGGGTGAAGAAGGCCGACAGAACGCGGCTCATCACCTTGCCCCAGCCGGGGATCAGGCCCATCGGTGCCTGCGGGGCCAGCGTGATCTCGTCGGTGACGACGGTCTTGTCCCCCAACGGTTTCAGGGTACGGTGATGAACCCAGATCCGCATTCCGGTCATGATGGACTCTTCCCGGAACATGCGGCCGGGATCGATCTTGGCGATGGTGATGTCGTCGAAGCCGAACGGCAGGATGCCGAACAGCAGCAGGAAGCTCTTGCCGATGCGGGTACCCGGGGTGACGTCGGCGATCGACCGCCCCCGGAACTGGCGTGGCATGGTCATCTTGAGATAAGGACCCATCTCGTCGTTGATGCCCTCCTGGGTGGTTACCCGGTCCCACACGAGGTCGACGGGACAGTCGATCTCGCTGACCTTTCGGAAGACGTGCTCTTGCGTGTGAATGGATCGCATCTTGGGTGTTCCTCTAATTGCTGGACGGTAGAAGGGTTCTGGTGGCATCGGTGATGAAGGATCCGCTGATGTCAACGACGGCCGGAACGCTGTCGGCACCGATGTAGTCCGGCATGATCTCGCCGATCTGGTGGATGCGGGTCGACAACAGCTGGCTGTACCACTCGAACAGCGGAACCACGAGCGCCACGGTGACGTAGTCGACGCCGTCGGCGGACAGGCTGCCGAAGAATGCCTGCCAGATCTGCTCGATCATGCCCACGCGCCGGTGTTTCTTGAGCACGCCCTGGGTCGCGAGTTCGGCGATCTGCTCAGGCGCGATGTCGTCGAAGAACGAATTCCACTCGGGGTACAGGTAATTCCGGGCGGGTCGGCCGGACGCTGCATAGTTGCGGCCGTCGCGCAATGTGCTGAAGCTGTCCAGGCCGAGTTGGGCATCGGCACGCAGGCCTCGCAGCACACCGACCGGTTCGCCGGAATCCTCGCGCAATCCCACGAAGATCTCCGATGACCTTTCCCACTGCCGGTAGTGCACCATTTCGCCGGCTGCGATGTCCGCCTCGCTCGCGTAGTCGTTCTCCAAGCCGAAGATGGTGTACTCGACGCGCTTCGCCCAACCGAACCGTTCGTCATCTGGCCGCACGTGGTCGACCCGCAACAATCTGGTGTTCATGCGGTGGTGAATTCCCTTCCCCGGGCACGCAGGAACTGTCGTCCCTCAGCGGCGATGGCGGCGATCACGTCAGCGGCGTCCTCGGGACTGACCAGCGGGTTGACGAAGGTGAGTTTGAGCGCCTGACTGCCTGCCGCGGTCGACCGGCCGAGCACCGCACGACCTGTTTGGGCCAGGGCCGTTCGGATGGCCTGGTTGGCTTCGTCGCATTCGGCATCGGACAGATCCGGATGCTGCCAACGTACGACGACGGTGTTGGTGGTGACGGGTGCCAGCAGTGCCAGGCGTGGGTGATCGGACACCGCGGACCCGGCCGCAGCCGCAGCCGCACAGGTGGCGTCGATCATCTTCCCCACCCGCTGCCTACCCAGTGCCCGCAATGTCACGAACACCTTGAGAGCGTCGAACCGACGGGTGGTCTGCAGCGACTTCCCGACGAGGTTGACCACGTCTTCGGCCGAATCCTGCACAGGATTCAGGTAATCGGCGTGGTCGGCCAGTATGTCGAAGGATTCCCCCTGTCGCACCAGAAGTGCGCTACAGCTGATCGCCTGAAACAGCAGCTTGTGGAAGTCGATGGCGATGGAGTCGGCGTGTTCGATCCCGCGCAGCAGCTCACGATGGGTGGCACTGAACGCCAGGCAACCGCCTGCGCAGGCGTCGACGTGGGTCCAGATACCGTGCTGCCGGGCGATCGTGATCGCCTCCGGCAGCGGATCGATCGCGCCGAAGTCGGTGGTGCCGGCGGTGAGCACGAGCGCCATGATCGGTGTGCCGGCATCGACCGCCCGATCGATGCTGTCCCTGAGCGCGTCGGCACGCATGCGGCCGGCCGCATCGGTCGCCACTTCGATCACCGCGCCCGACAGCCCAAGAATCCGCAGCGCCTGCCGCACCGAGAAGTGGGTCTGACGAGTACACAACACCCGCCAGGATCCGGCCCCTGCCGGCAGACCCGCAGTCAGGTCGGACCCAAACTTCGCCCGGGCGAACAGGTCTCGGGCCATCATCAGCGCCTGCAGGTTGGATTGCGTTCCGCCGCTGGTGAACGTTCCGTCGGCGTCATCGCCGTATCCGAGCGCTGCGCACAGGTCGCGGATGACCTTCTGCTCGATGGCGGTGGCCGCCGGCGCCTGGTCGAAGGAGTCCAGCGACTGGTTGAAGGCACTGACCAGGATCTCGGCCGCCAGTGACGACACCGTCGGAGGGCAGTGCAGATGCGCCAGATAGCCGGGATGGGTCACGACGGCAGAGCGTCCGGACAGCAGGCCGGCGGCCTCACCCAGCGCACGCGGCAGTCCGATTCCCGATGGCACGTCGAGGCTGAACTCCTCGACCGCCCGGTCCAACTCTGCGTAACCGGATACCAGTCCCGGACTCGCCGGATCGCGCAGCTCGGTCCCGGACCAGATGGCCGCCAGGGTCAGAGCTTCGCGATACCCGGCCAGCCCGCCGGGTGTGAGAAAGTCGCCCGCGAACGGACTCTCGTCGAGTGTCACTGTGCCCCCATCAGGACGCTGTCTGCCGGCCGTTGCCGCTGGACCTGTCGCACCGCGGCGTCGAAGGCCGTGAGCGCAGCAGCCATGTCGACTTCGTCGATGGTCAGCGGCGGCAGGAAGCGCACCACGTTCCCGTACTGTCCGCCGGTCTCGACGATCAGGCCGTGCTGCAGGCAGGCCAGCTGGATGCGTTGCGCCAGTTCAGCATCGGGGGCCGCCGCGCCGTGTTGCCCCGTAACCATCGGGTCGACGATCTCGGCCGCCAGCATCAAACCGGCACCACGCACGTCGCCCACGACCTCTGACTGCGCCGCAACCGATTTCAAACCATCAAGGAACGCTGCGCCCGTCGCCTGGACGCGGTCGGACAACCGCGTCTCGACAGCGAACCTGATCACCGCGCCGGCGGCGGCGAACGCCATCGCATTTCCGCGGAACGTGCCCGTGAACGCCCCGGGCTCCCACACGTCATAGCGGTCCCGGATCACCAGTACGGCGATGGGAAGTCCAGACCCCAAGCCTTTCGAGATCACCATCATGTCGGGTTCGACATCGCAGCGCTGGAACGCCCAGGCCGGCCCGGTGCGGAACATCCCCGCCTGGACCTCGTCGGCGATCAGCGGAACATCGAGGCGGGTTGCCGTGTCTCGCAACGCCTTACCCCAACGGGACGGCGCGGGGATCACTCCGCCCTCCCCGAGCACGAACTCCGCCAGGACCGAGGCCGGTGCGGTGATGCCCGAGTGTGGCCGGGCCAGGTTCTCGACAGCGGCGATCGCGAGGTCCACTCCACGCTCTCCCCCGACCCCGAAGGGGCACCGGTAGTCCTGGGGATATGGCAGGAAGGTGGCGTGCGGCGCCAGCACTACGGGTTGGCGCCGCAGGCCGCCGCCGGAACTGGCTGCCCGGGCGGCCCGGGTGCAGCCGTGGAAGCCGCCTTGCACGCCGATGTGTTCACGTCCACCGGTGGCGACCTCGGCGAGCATCAGGGCTGCCTCGACGGCACTGGCACCGCTCGGCGAGCACAGGTGCACGCGGCCTTCCCGCGCCAGCCCCGGCGGCAGGATGGACAGCAGATCTTCGACGAATCGTTCCCTGGTCGGGGTGTGGAAGTCCAGGGACTGCCACGGTTCTCCCGATTCGAGAGTCTTGATCACCGCCTCGCGGACAACGGGGTGGTTCCAGCCCAGAGACATCGCCCCGGCCGCGGCCAGACAGTCGACGTACCAGCGGCCGTCGGCGTCACGCAGCCGGGCACCGGCCGCCTCGATCGGCCTGATCGGAAGCCGCCGGGAGTAGGTCGCCGCCGATGATTCCCGCATCACAGCGCCTCCCGCGGGTGGGTGAGAAGCCGTCTCAGGGAGGCCGTCAGCGACCGACCTTCGGTGGCCCAGAATCCGCCGTCACGCGGAATCGCCTCGGCCAGGCGACGGCGAGCCTTACCGAGCTGGTGGTAGGGCAGCTTCGGGAACAGGTGGTGCACCGCGTGATAGCGCAGGCCGAGCGGTGCCCACAGTTCCCCGATGACCGGCATCGACGGATGGTCGATGGAATCGAGCACCTGCTCGGGAAACGTCATTCGCTCGTTGCGGCTCTCGTAGCGGTGCGCGGCCAGCACCCGGATCCAGTTGACGAACAGCACCGCCGCGACGATCAGGTAGGCCTCGGCGAGCCGGTTCGGTGAATACACCCCGCCAACCAGCAGTGCCAGCATCGCCACCAGGTAGGCGAAGCAGGCGATTTCCTGCACCAACCAGGATCGGGGGATGCGCCCTTCGGGCAGTTTGCGGACGAAGTCCGCGTCGATCATCAGCGCCGACGCCCGAGTCAGGACATAGGACCGAATCGGCGGGACCAACCAGGACAGCGGCGCCAACACCAGAAACCTCAGCACGAAGACGAGCGGACCGAGCAACGCGGTGAACGGCAACGTGATCACCCGCCAGCGCGGTTCGGTCGCATACGGGACGTACTCACCGTCCTCGGTGGTTCCGTAGGTGCGCGAGCCGTGATGATCCTGGTGGAACTCGTAGGTGAATTGCGGTACCAGCAAGGGGATTCCGCACACCAGATGCCATACGACCGAGAACCTGCGCAGCTCTTCGGGGGCGTGCACGATCTCGTGGACGAACAGCACCGCGCGGTAGAACGCCAGGGCGGCGATCAGCATGCAACCGATTCCGAGCGGTGAGAGCAGTCGGTCGGCCGGACACAACAGGAACGCGGTGTAGCCGATCACCACGCACGCGGTGAGATCGACCCAATAGATCCAGCGGCGTCGCTCGGTCAGGTCCGCGATCAGCGACCGCGCATCGGCCATCGATATGCCGAGCACGTCCTTGGAGCCCGTCCCTGCCGCTGTCCGGCGGGTATCAGTGTTCATCGGATGAACTCCGTAATCAACTCTGCGGCGGACATTCTCGGCATTCCGAGCTCCCGCTCGGCTTTGCCCGAGGCGTAGTACACGTGTCGTCCCATCAACTCGACGTTCTCGGGCACCAGCGCGTCGTCATACCGGGGGTTCCCGATCAGGTCACGTATCACCCGGTTCCCCGCCCCGGCGGTCCGGAACAGCCCCATGGGCAGGGGCCGGACGCGATGGCTCCGCCCGACGGCTTCGACCAGCAGTTCGGCGATCCGCCGATACGTCAGGTTGACGCTGGACAGGATGTACCGCTCACCGGATCCGCCCTTGACCATCGCGGCGGTGGTGCCGGCGACGAAGTCCCGGGCTGAGCAGACCGCTGTCCCGCCGGGGGGCACGCCGCGCAGCAGCCCTCGCCGAGCGGCGGTCACCAGCGCCTGCCAGGATCGCGGCGGCCCGGCTGCCGGCGCGAAAACCGCTGCCGGATTCACCACCACGACGTCGAGCCCGCGCTCTCCGAAGTCGAGCATCACGCGCTCGCCGGCCCGTTTGGTGGCGGCGTACACGTTGTCGAGCACCGAATCCCTGACGTCGAACTGCTCGTCGGCAACCACACCATCGGGGGGATATCCGATGGCCGCCGTCGACGACACGTGTACGACTCGCCGGACCCCGAGGCGCAGCGCGCTCTGTGCCACGTGATAGGTGCCCAGCACGTTGGTGTTCCAGATGGTGTGGGCCAGGCGCGAATTCGGCGAAGCTATGCCGGCGAGGTGATACACCTGCGAGATGCCCCGCATGGCCGCATGGACACTGGCCGCATCGGTGATGTCGGCACGGACCACCTCGGCGGCGCCGCCCAAACCCCCCGGCTGGGCCGCACCGTCGTCTGGTCCGGTCATGACGGTGACCGCTTCACCGTTGCGAATCAGCTCGGCGACCAGCGCACTGCCCAGGTACCCAGCTCCTCCCGTGACGAGGATTCGGCCGCTCATCACAGCACCTTCTGGTAAACGCGGTGCCGTTTGTCCGGCTCGGTCTTCATCTGGGCGGCAAGAGAGTTCGACCACACATTCTCTTCGTGCACCCATGTCGTCGCCACCGAGGAATACCCGCTGCCGGTGCTTGCCCTGACGATCTCGCCGGCCAGGATCCGGCCGATACCCGCCCCGAACCGGGTTTCGGACGCACCGATCAGGACGACGACGGCGGTGTCGACGCCGCGGATCCGGCCCCGGCGTTTGGCCGCGATGCGCATCAGCATCGACGGGGTGAGCCGGCCGGACTGCCCGGCGATCTCGTTCACGTCGGGCAGCATCAACAAGAACCCGACGGGAGCATCGTCCGCCTCGACGATCCGGACGATTCGGGGATCGATCAGGGGCCGCATCTGTTCGGCCATCCCGGCGAACACCGCCTTGCTCAGCGGGACGTTCTCGGGATGGCGGGCGAAGGAATCGTTGTAGAGGCCGCGAAGAGTCTCCAGTTCGTTGTCGAAATCCTTCATCCGAACGGACCGCACCGTCGCGCCCTGTGCGGCCATCACCGCATCGGCACGTTTGACGAGCCGTTGCTGGATGGCATTGTGAGCCCCGGTGTTCCAGCGGTAGGAGGTACTGTCGAATTTCTTTCGGTACCCGGCCGACTCGACGAGCCGCAGGTAATACGGCGGGTTGTAGGGCTGCATAAGGGTCGGCGGGGTGTCGTACCCCTCGGCAAGCAGGCCGACTTCCTCACGTGTCGAGTAGCTGTAGGGCCCGATCATCCTGCCCATGCCACGGCGGCGCGCCCAGTTCTCCGCCGTTTCCAGCAGTGCACCGGCCACGTCTTGTTGATCGGCACTTTCGAAATGCCCGAAGAAGCCACAGTCGCCGTAGCGCTTGACGTACTCGGAGTCGATACTGGCCGAAATCCGCCCGACGGGTCTTTCACCCTGGTAGGCAATGAAGTTGGCGACTTCGACCTCGCGGTGCAGCGCGTTCTTCCTGGCGTCGATCTTGGTCCGCATGCCGCGGCGCAGCACCGGCCGCCACCGGGCATCGCCGCGGTAGAGGGCCCATGGAAGGTCCACGAACCTCCTGGCTTCCGCGTGCGAGGTGACCTCACGGACGTCCAGCGACGTCTTCAGATCACTTGGCACGAACGATTCCCAGGTCGTACGCCAGCTCCGGGTTGCCCTTGCTCTTCCACAGCGCCCCGTCCATGTAGAAGTGGTGCAGCACGAACATCAGCGGAACCGCGAAGATGACGGTGTCCAACTGTCCGGCGAGAATGCCCAGCAATGCCAGACCCGCCACATAGAGCGGTAGCGCCTTGCGCGTCGAGAGTCGGGCCAGCAGCAGCTTCTTCTCGGCGGGGTCGGTCGAGGCGGCGAAGCGGGTGTTGTTCCTGGTCCAGTTGATCAGGTGGTACTGCAGGCTGTGGGTGGTCGTGGCGATGAGGATGAGCGCGAACAGGTCCGACACCAGCAGGTAGGACAGGTTGTACGACAGTGCCGCGATGACGAAGGTGGCCACCGCCATCGGAGGCAGTGCCGTCTGCCCGTCGCGCCGTAGCTTGATTTGCTCGGCGACCGCCAGGGCGAGCAGCACCGCGGCCACGGCATACGCGACGACGATGAGCGCGTCGGGAATGGGCGGCACCGGCACACTCAGGTTCGAGAACGGCAACCGGTGGCCGAACACCTCGTACTCCGAGAAGTGCAGGCCGTGGCTCGCCCGGTAGAGAACCGGAGCCAGGCAGGCGGCATAGAGCGCGTACTTGAGCCGGTTCCGGGGACCCTTGTACCCGTTCTTGGCTGCGTAGATGTTCATGATGCCGAAGTGCTGCTTGAGGACGTGAAAGACCTGCCAGTACGCCCAGATCGCCAACAGCGGCACCAACCACCCACCGAACCAGAGCACGCCCACGATCGTGGCGACGACTGCGAAGCTCAGCACGTAATGCAACCGGTACCGCGACCGTTCCCGCGGATCGAGCCACACCCGCACCGTCGTGGTCAACACGTGCGGGAGGTCGGACAGTAACGAAAAGGCCACCGCTCCAACCAGAAACACACCCTTGTGGCTTTCGGCGGCGAACAGTATTGCAGAAAGCAATGCCCCCAGACCGAATACGAAATAGATGTCGACCCGGCGACTGACGAACCATCCGGGGTGATGTTCGCCGTCTTCGAATCGCGGTTGCTGAGTGTCCGCGGCGGTACCGGCCGTGCCCACGGGCGTTCCAGCGGCCATCCCAACCTCCTCTAAATGAAAATGGTTATCGTTATCGACTTAACGTAGGGTGAGCGTCGGCCGGTGTCAACGCCGACCTCACCGACGCTGCCAAAATGTGACTCCCGCCACACGCGCGCGGGTAAATGCCTGCCCGAAAACAAGATTCGACGAGGAAAGCACCGTGACGGCAACAACTGACGACGACACGACCGCTCCGACCGATACCGGAGCACCCGGCACCGGACGGCAGCGTCGGCTGTCGGTAGCAGCGGGCGCGGCGGTCCTCGTCGCGGCCACCGCGATGACAGCGGTACTGGGCTGGCAGGTGCTGCAGCTTCGGAAACTCGATGCCGCAGGCAGCCAGGCCCGAGCTGCGGCGACGTCCTACGCCGAAACACTGACGAGCATCGACAGCAGCAAGATCGACGAGAACTTCACCCGCGTCCTCGACGGCGCCACCGGCGAGTTCAAAGACATGTACGCGCAGTCCCGTGGACAGTTAGGCCGACTGCTGGCCGAGCACAAGGCCACAGCGCACGGCATGGTGGTCGAGTCGGCCGTCAAGTCGGCCACACCGGAGACCGTTGAAGTGCTGCTGTTCGTCGATCAATCCGTGAGTAACGCCGCAATGCCAGAGCCCCGACTGGACCGCAGCAGGATCAGGATGACCATGAAGAAAGTTGACGGACGTTGGCTGGCAAGCAAAGTCGAGCTCATCTGATCCGCCGCTTCACCCAACTCGTGATGCTGCTGCACCCAGACACGGTGATCGGCGCCCGAGGCGGTGCACCCAGCTAGCCGCGGGCTGCCGACTTCGTTGGCTGGGGTGTCAAGAGCACCGGAACCGGCGAATGCTGAACCAGGTCGGCCGATACGCTGCCCATGAGCCGGTTGGTCAAGCCTCGCCCACGCCTGCCGATGATGATGAGATCGATATCCTGCCGGTCCGCCAAGCTACGCAGCGTCTTTGCCGGGGGCCCGGCCAATACCTCGAATGAGACCGGTATCGAGCGGCTTTTGAGTACGTCAGCAGCCGCGGCCAGCCGCGCCGAGGCCGCGTCCACCTCGGCCCGGCCGGATTCTTCTGTGGCATCGAAGGACACCACCTCTGCGAGCACGATCCTTTCGCACGTCAACCCGAATAGCTTGGATGCGGTCGTCAGCGCTTCCTGCGACTCCGGCGAACCGTCCAATCCGATCAATATGCGTAGCCCTTCGGACGGATTTGTTCGCGGCGAGGGCGGCCCGTCGGGACCCGCGAAGACAAGGCGGGAGCCATGTTCCGCGCGTTCCAATGCGATGGGAACGAACAGCGGACCCAGCACCACCGCGATCAACAGCCACAGCGGGTGGTGTCCACGACGGATCATCCAGAAACCCGTCACCAGGCCTGTGACGATCCAAAGCGCGGCGAAGGCGACCACAGAACCAAAGGAATTCATGCCTTCCATGGTCACAGGCCGTCCGGCATCAGGAAAGCCACTCAAGTCCGATCCGCCGGGGACTTACGGCCCTATCGGCCGAGGTTTCCGGGCCGAACTCACCGAATAGCGCGCTGCCTAGTACGCAGCCTCGGGAACCGACATCACACTGTGGTCGATGGTGTTGACGACTCCGCGCAGCGCCGAAACTTCGGGCAGGACTGTTGTGAGGAAGAACGACGCGACAGCGATCTTGCCCTGGTAGAACGGCTGGTCGGCCGGGGAAGCACCGTTCATGGCTCGTTGAGCGGCCTGGGCGTTTTCGAGCAGGCGCCAACCGATGAGCAGGTCGCCCACGGCCAACAGGAACGGGACCGATACCAGACCGATCTTGTACAACTCCGTCGCCTGCTGCTCGGCTCCGAGGAGATAGCCGGTGAGATCGGCGACCATGGCCTGGACGTCCTCGAGGGCCTTCTGGAGTTGTGCCCGCTCGGCTTTCAGCGTTTCGGTGTGGGATTCGGTGTCGATCGACTTCTGGATCTGCTCGGCAATGTGCGCCAAGGCCACGCCGCGGTCACGAACCACCTTGCGGAAGAAGAAGTCCTGCGCTTGTATCGCTGTGGTGCCTTCGTAGAGCGAGTCGATTTTCGCGTCACGAATGTACTGCTCGATCGGATAGTCCTGCAGATAGCCCGAACCGCCCAAGGTTTGCAGTGACTCGGCCAGGTAGCGGTAGGCGCGCTCGGAACCGACACCTTTGACGATGGGCAACAGCAGGTCGTTGACGCGGTGTGCCAGATCGGCGTCAGCGCCGGAAACATGCACAGCTACATCGGGGTCCTGATGCGCGGCCGTGTACAGATAGAGTCCGCGTAGACCTTCGGCGTACGCCTTCTGCACGGTCAGCGAGCGCCGCACGTCGGGGTGGTTGATGATGGTCACCTTCGGCGCGGTCTTGTCCGCCATCTGGGTCAGGTCCGAACCCTGGACCCTGGTCTTGGCGTATTCGAGAGCATTCAGGTAGCCGGTGGACAGCGTGGCGATCGCTTTGGTGCCCACCAGCATGCGTGCGTATTCGATGACGTCGAACATCTGGGCGATGCCTTTGTGCACCTCCCCCACCAGCCATCCCACCGCCGGAACACCGTGGGCGCCGAAGGTGAGCTCGCACGTCGCCGAGCCTTTCAATCCCATCTTGTGTTCCAGGTTCGTGACGAAAACCCCGTTGCGGTCGCCGATCTCGCCGGTCTGAGTATCGAAGTGGTACTTGGGCACGAAGAACAAACTCAGTCCTTTGGTGCCTGAACTCGCTCCCTCCGGGCGGGCCAGCACCAGATGAAAGATGTTCTCGTAGAGATCGCCCGAGTCCCCAGAGGTGATGAACCGTTTGACGCCTTCGATATGCCAGGACCCGTCGTCTTGCCTGACCGCCTTGGTTCGCGCAGCACCCACATCCGAGCCCGCATCCGGCTCGGTGAGCACCATCGTTGCCCCCCAATGCCTTTCAGCTGCGATGGCGGCCCATCGCTGCTGCTCCTCGGTGCCCAGGCCGTACAGTATGTTGGCGAAAGTCGGTCCGGCCCAATACACATGTGCCGACGGATTCGAGCCCAGAAACATCTCCACCATCGCCCAGTACAGCGCCTTGGGTGCCGGGGTACCACCGACTTCGGGTCGTAGGCTCAACCGGTCCCACCCGCCGACGAAGGCAGTGCGCAGGGACTTCTTCAGCGAGTCGGGCAGCGTCACCTCGTGGCGCTCGGCGTCGAAAACCGGTGGATTGCGGTCCGCGTCGGCAAATGACTCGGCATAGGGCCCCTCGGCCAGCCGGCGGACCTCGTCGAGGATCGACCGGGCGGCATCCTCGTCGAGATCGCCATATCCTCCCCCGCTGAGAATCTCTCCGACGCCGAGCACTTCGAAGAGGTTGAATTCGAGGTCGCGAACGTTGCTCAGGTAGTGGCCCATGCTGATCTCCTTCGGGTTATCCGGCCGGCTGAACCGCTGAACCAGGTCGGGTTGTCGTATGAGGTACGTAGGCCGGCGGCTCGTCGGTGCTGCCGGACCCCTGACCAGCGGCCAGAAATCGTCCGGTACCCCAGGTGGTGCCGAAGCCGTCGGCGAAGACTCCGTTTCGGTAAACGACACGGCCGTCGATGATGGTGGCCACCACGGCGTTGTCGTTGCGGTTGACCATTCGGCGTAACCCGCCGTACTCGGGGATCTCTTCTTCGGAAAACTCATGTACCGATTGGTCGAGACCGTCCGGATCGATGATGGCGATGTCGGCGCGGTCGCCGGTGCGTAGGTGCCCGGCGTCGAGGTTGTACCAGTCGGCCAACTCCCCGGTCAGCCGGTGAACTGCCTGTTCGATCGTGAGGAACGGCTTTCGCTGTCCCTGGGCGGCCTTGACCCGTTCCAGCAGCCGTAGGTGGTAGTTGTAGAACGCCATGTTGCGCAGGTGCGCACCGGCGTCGCCGAATCCCATGTGGACAGATCGATTTGCGGCCAGTTTGTCGAGGTATTTGGGCCGATGATTGGCAATCGTCGTGCGCCAACGGATCTGACGTCCGTACTGGACAACGAGGTCGAGAAACGCGTCCACCGGATGTAGTCCGAGTTCGTCACCGATGTGACCGAAGTTCTTTCCGATCAGCGATGCATCCGGGCACTCCACGACCGTGGCGTCATAGAGGTTGCGGTGCCAGATCTTGGGCGAGAATTTGTTCTCGTAGTCACGACGAAACCAACGTCGATATTGTTCGGACTTGAGAAGTTCTGTGCGTTCGAGCTGGTCCTTGATGTCGAGCGCGGCGGACCCGGCCCCGAATTCCTCGAACACCACCAGGTCGATGCCGTCTGCATAGACGGTGAACGGTACGGGCAGATGCTGCCATTGGAAGTCACCTTTGAGCAGCCGGTTGAGGAACGGAGCGCCGTACATCATGAAGTAGATCAGTGGCGGATAGGCCTTGGAATCCGCGGCGGCGAGCAGAGAGACTTTCAGCCTGCCCCGGCGGAAGCGGCTGCCGGCGGCGAGGAAGAACTTCGCCACGTTGGGGTTGAGGGATATTCGCGGCGTGCTCTGCAGAATACGTCCACGGCGTCGTAGCACATTGTTGAGCGCCCGGAATTCCCTGCCTTTGACGAACGTGGAAGGCAGGGCCCGGGAGTGGTAGCGGTCCCCGTCGAGTTTGTCGATCCAGTTGGTCGTGGCCGACAGTCCGAGGAACCCCGCATCGAGCGCTTCGGTCAGGATTGCCACCATGGCGTCGATTTCGGCCTGACTGGGCTTGGCCTTCTTGTCCACCGCCCGGTCCATCCCCATCACATGAACTCGCAAATCGGACTGGCCGAGGAATGCGGCGATATTCGGTCCCAATTTGAGGTGACCGATCGCCTTGACGTATTCGGCAGGGCCCGACCAGTCCCGGTGCGAGCGCAGTGCGTCCATCACGACAGCACGCGGAACCGCCTCCACTCGGCTGAAGATGTCGGCGCAGTCGTCGTCGGAAGCCAGAATCGTGGTCAACGAGCAATTGCCGACGACAGCCGTGGTGACACCGTGGCGAACGGATTCCGACAATTGCGGCCGAACCAGCATCTCGACGTCGTAGTGGGTGTGGACATCCACGAACCCCGGCATTACCCATTTCCCTGTCGCGTCGATGACCTCTCGTGCCGACGAGACGTCCAGCGGAACTGGGCTGATCTTGACCACCCGTCCCCCCGTGACGGCGATATCGGCCGTTCTGGCCGAAGCCGCTGAGCCATCGAACCAGATGCCGTTGGCGATGAGCAGGTCGTATTCGTACAAGGTCTCGTCCTTTCCATGCAGCTCTGCATGGTGGTTACTTGATCGAGAGCCCACTGAGACTCCTCGAACAGGCTTCGATACAGCCAGATTTCGACATTCGTTGCCAGTGGTACGGTGGCCGCCTACGAAAACCATGCACTACTGCATGGTTTCTGGCAAGTTGAGACGTAAGGACGGCCGCGATGGTCAGTGACCTGGAAACACCCGGGACGCCAGCCCCACAACGGCTGCGCTTTTCGTTCAGTGCCGTAGACACCGTGGCATTGACCTGGGGCCAACCGCAAGATCCGGTCGCCCTGCTGATACACGGGTTTCCCGACAGCGCCTGGACATGGAGCGAGGTGGCACCGGCCATAGCCGAACAGGGTTGGTATGTCGTAGCTCCGTTCACCCGTGGCTACGCGCCCTCGTCATTGGCCTACGACGACGACTACTCAATCGGCTCACTGGTCGACGATGTGGTCAACATCTACCGCGCCGTCGGCGCGGACTGCCGCGCCACCATCATCGGTCACGATTGGGGCGGCGCGATTGCCAGCGCCGTCGCCGCCACCCACCCGCAACTGTTCGCTCGCGCGGTTCTCATCGCGATCCCGCCGTTGGCAGCCATCCGAGATCTCGCGAACCCACGCAAGCTGCTCAAACGGCTCTGGGTGCTGGCCCGACAGGCCCCCCGCAGCTGGTACATGCCCGTGGTGTCGGTTCCCGCGCTCTCCGACGCTGCCGGCGAACGACTCATCGCCACGCTGTGGGACCGGTGGACATCGACCGAGTTGGCACCATATCGGGAACAGGGGATGAATGCGCTCGGGAGCCGGGCCCGCCGGCGTGCGGCGTTCAGCTACTACCGTGCCGTCTGGAACCCCTACTACCGGCGCACCCCGTCACACCGCGCGGTGCAGCGATCGTCGTTCAACCCACCGGGCATTCCGACCCTGTACCTACAGGGCGCCGCAGATACCTGCGGCCTGGTGCACACCGGTGCTCACGCCATGGACCACATGCCGGCCGGCAGTCAACGCGTGGTCATCGCCGCAGCCGGCCACTTCGCCCACCTGGAATCACCTCAGATCGTCACGCAACACATTCTCGACTTCCTCAAGGAGACCTCGCATGAAGCTTCGTAGGCGCAACAGATTCCCGATGGACACCGTCGACATCGGGCCGCTTCAGCTCAAGGCGCGCGACGTCGACTTCGACCTCAGTTCGACTCCGCTGCACTGGATTCCCGGACATCCGGTGGCATCGCACACCGTCAGCGCCTACCACCTGTTGTTTCCCGAGGTGGAGCGTTTCTTCATCGCCGCTTTCAAGGAGGCGCTCCCCGACATCGCCGACCCGAGGCTGCGTGAGGACGTGTTGGGCTTCATCGGACAGGAGACGATGCACGCCAACGCTCACGATGAATCGCTCGGCGACTTCTTCCAGCGCAACAGAATAGATCCCGAACCACTACTCGAACAATCTCGCTACGTGTTGTCAAAGGTCCTGGGCCCCAGATCGTTTCGAAGCCCGCACCGCGCTCGCCAACATCTGGTCAACCGCCTGGCGATCACAGCGGCCTTCGAGAACTTCACCGCGTTCCTGGGCCACTTCGTGCTCAACTGTTCATGGGATCAATACGATGCCGACCCGAACATGACCGCCATCTTCCGCTGGCACGGCGCCGAGGAGATGGAGCACCGCACCGTAGCCTGGGACGTCGCCATGTACTTCGATCCCGGATATCGGCGGCGGCTGCGCACCATGCTCATGGTGTTTCCGCTGGCGGTGTGGATCTCCAGCCGCTTCATCTGGTACCTGGTCAAGAACGACCCACAAGCCCCCCAGTCGCGACTGCGGGTGATCTCGGACGTCATCCGCGCCGGACGTCGCGGGCTGCTTCCGACCGCCTCCACGGTGCTCGGATCCGCAGTCGACTACCTCAAACCCACCTTCCACCCTGACGAAACCGGCTCGATGGCACAGGCCCTGTCATACCTGGCCACCGTCGAAGCACGTCGGCGAACCGCCTAGAGGTACCCACATGTTCTCCAAATACCGCACGCTCGCCGTACCGCCCCATGTCCACGGCAAGTACCGGCGAGACCCCTTGATGTTGCTGGTGACCATGGGATACGACGCGGTGAACTGGCTCGACAAGTTCACCTCGACACCCGACCTGCCGGCAGCATCCGCTGCCGGCATCGAGGCTGTCGTCGAAACCACCACCACAGTTACGGCCGACGAGACCGTTCGCGCAATCACCTTGCGCCGCAGCGATCACGGGCAACTTCCCCGCTGGTCCGCCGGGGCGCACATCGACCTCACACTTCCATCCGGACGGGTTCGCCAATATTCCCTGTGCGGCGATCCCACCGACAGTTCCCGATACCGCATAGCCGTGCGCCGGCTCCCTGACAGCCGCGGCGGGTCGATCGAAGTCCACACAGATCTCAACACCGGAACGGCTGTGCGTATCAGTGAGCCCCGCAACGCTTTTCCGCTGGCCGTCGGAGGCTACGGCCAACGCACAACGCAGATCAGGTTCATCGCCGGCGGAATCGGCATCACACCGATCCTGCCCATGCTCACCGTGGCGAACCAGTTTCAGATGCCGTGGTCGTTGGTCTACTGCGGGCGAAGCCGGGACGCGATGGCATTCGTCGACGAACTCGAACAGTTCGGAGACAAGGTCACCCTGCACTACGACGATCAACGCGGGCCTGCCGACGCGAACACTCTACTCGGGAACCTCGAACCGTCCTCGGCTGTCTACACGTGCGGGCCACCAGCGATGATCGAGTCGCTGCGGGAAACCCTGGCCGGCCGTCGCGACGTCGAGTTCCATTACGAACGCTTCTCGGCAGCACCGGTCGTCGACGGCCAGGAGTTTGAGATCGAACTCGCCTCCACCTCAGAGATCGTCACTGTTGCCGCAGATCAGACGGCACTCTCAGCGATTCTGAAAACGCGCCCGGACGCCACCTATTCCTGCCAACAGGGGTTCTGTCGATCGTGTGCCGTGCGAGTGCTCGCGGGCACACCCGAGCATCGCTCGACCGCCCTCTCCCCAACCGAGATGGAAGAGGGATACTTCTTGCCATGCGTCTCACGCTCGCAAGGCCGACTGTCCATCGATCTATAGGACCGTAGTGTCACCCGTCTCCGGATCCGGCCAGCGGCAGCCGCAGAACGAAAACGGCATCGCGACCCATCAACGCATCATCGAAGCGGCCGTGGAAGTTCTCGCCGGCCGTGGTTGGCGACAAGCCAGCATCGCGGAAGTCGCGGCCCGCGCCCAGGTCACCCGCGGTGCCGTCCAACACCATTTCAAGGACCGGGACGGACTGTTCACCGCGTCGATCCAACACATCCTGGATCTGCGCATCCGCCAGATCGAGACACTCGCGGACAACAGCTATGCCAGTGGGGAACGCACCCGCGAAATCGTTCACACCATCGTCGAGCTCCACCAGGGCCCGATCTTCAAGGCCACCCTGCAGCTGTGCATCGCCGCAGCCGACATCCCCACGCTGATGCCGCGGATTGCGGCGATGGAGATGGAGATCGGCACGCGCGGATTCTGGGCCGTCATCGACCTTCTGGGCCTCGACGGCCACGATCGCACCGTCCGAGCCACCGTGCAGGCATTCCTCGACACCGCACGGGGACTCGGACTCGCGGGAATGCTCAACGACGACACCCGCCGACGTAGGCAGGTCGCCGACCGGTGGGCCGAAATGCTCGACGACCTCCACCGTCCCCAGAAAACGGTCGACGCCTGAACAACGATTTCGGCGCGGACGGGTCGGCGCTACTGGTCGAGTTCGTAGCGGATCAGCCGGGCACTGTTGGCCACCACGGCCACCGACGATGCGTTGTGCAGGACCGCGGCCAGCACCGGTGAGAGCGCGCCGCTGGCACCGACGAGCAGACCGATGGCATTCACCGCGATGGACATCGCATAGTTCTGCTGGATCACATCGACCGCCCGGCCACCCAGTGCCCGCACGTCGAGCAGTCGCCGCAAGTCATCACTGGCCAGCGCCACGTCAGCGGTCTCGACCGCCACATCGGTGCCGCCGAGTCCCATGGCGATGCCGATGTCGGCCGCGGCGAGTGCCGGCGCGTCATTGACGCCGTCGCCGATGACAGCGACGGTGTGGCCCTCGCTGTGCAGCTCACGCACCACGGCCAGCTTGTCCTCCGGCATCACCTCGGCGCGCCATTCGGTGATGCCCAACTCCTCGGCGACGGCCGCCGCGGCATCGGGATGGTCGCCGGTCAGCATCACCATGCGGCGCACGCCGGTGGCCCGCAATGCCTGCAACACCCCGATGGCCTCGGGCCGGACCTCGTCGCGTAAACCGATGAGGCCGACCAGTTTTCCGTCGACGGCCAACAGCAACGGCGTCTCGGCACTGCGCCGCAGTTTGTCCACCCACTCCGAGGCCCGTTTGGTCACCCGGACCTTCTCCTGTGCCAGCAGCGAAGGACTGCCGAGCAACAAGGTTCGTCCGTCGGCCCGGGTACGCATCCCCAGCCCGACGAGCACCTCACACTCTTCGTGTGGAGGTATTTCGATGTGCCGCTCCTTGGTCGACCGGAGCACCGCGTCCGCGAGCGGGTGGCGGGCGTGGATCTCCGAGCTGGCCGCGTATGCCAGGACCTGCTCTGGTTCCCAATCCTTGTGGAAGGCAACCACATTGGTGACAATCGGACGCCCGATGGTCAACGTGCCGGTCTTGTCGAAGACGACGGCGTCCACGCGGCCGGCCTCCTCGAGGTGCGAACCGCCCTTGATCAGGATGCCGCGCCGGGCGCCGTTGCCGATCGCGGCGCTGATGGCGGTCGGAGTCGCCAATCCCACCGCGCACGGGCAGGCGACCAACAGCATCGTCATCGCGCGGCGCACGTCCCTGGTGACCACCAGCGTCAGCGCCGACAACAGGAACGAGGCGGGCACGAAGCGCCGCGAAAAGGTCTCACCGACAGTCTGAATGGGCGCGCGGTGATGCTGGGCTTCCTCGACGCGGGTGATGATCCGGCCGATGGTGGTGTGGCGCCCGACCGCCTCGGCGGTGATCACGAGTTTCCCGCGGACCACAACCGAGCCCGCGTACACCTTGGCCCCCGCCGTGACGGCGACGGGCAGGTTCTCGCCGGTGATCGCGGACTGGTCGACGATGGCCTCACCGTCGCTCACCACACCGTCGACCGCGATGGCGACCTGCTCGTGCACCACGACTTCGTCACCGACCCGCAGCCCGTCCACCGGAACCTCGACCTCGGTGCCGTCGGCCAGGCGCAGCCACACTGTGTCCTGAGTCCCCTGCAACAGGTTGGCGATCGCCCGCCGGGTTCGCCTCAGGGTGAGATCTTGTAGGTATTCACCGATATTGAGCAGCCACAAGACGGTCAGCGCTACGACGTTCTCCCGCAGCACCAGGCTTGCCACGGTGGCGGCCGAGACCAGGACGTCGGTGCCGGCGCTGCGGTTTCCGGTCAGCGTGCGCAGCGCACCGCGCAGGAACGGATAGCCGGTGAAGATCGTGGCCCCCGTCGCGAACATCCGACTGGTCGGACCGAGCAACGGCGGCCTGACGAAGGCATAACGCCGTACGCCCAGCAGCACCAGGGCGAGAGCGCCGACGGCCATCCGCAGTATGTCGGCGTTGTGGATGTCGGCCGAACGCGGCGTCCGGACCGGCACAAGGTGTCGCGCCACCTCTGCGGCGCTCGATATCGCCGCCATCACCGCGTCGCGGTCGCACCGCTTCGGCGAGTACCACACCACCACAGAGGCGGTCCGCGGATAAGCGTGAACGGCCCGCACGCCCGCCACCTGGTCGACAGAGTCCTCTATCGCGACGGCGCGCAGCGCGTCGCCGCGAAACCACGGCGCGTGCACGCGCATCCGGCCCGCGGCGTCGGATACGACCTGAAGCGTGGCCACGACACTCAGTGATCGTGCGAATGCCCGGCGTCGGCAACGGCGGGCGGCGGCACTTCCTCGCCGATCCGTTCCCGCGCCTCGGCCATCACATCGGCGACCTTGAGCCGGGCTGACTCGGCGCCTTCCTCGGCTTTGCGGGCGCCGCGCAACGCCCACGCCGTGGTGGTCACCGCGGCTTCCCGGATCGGGGCCTTGGCCACCACCTTACGTAGACCGTCGTATGCCGCCACCCCGACCGCGCCGGTGACGACCGTTGTCGCTGCCTTAGCCAGCAAGCCATGCCACACCATCTGCACAGCCTAGCCCCACCGAATGAAAATGATAGTCATTTGCGTGCCGCACAGCCCGGTCCCAACCATGGCTGGCATCATGTCCGCCGTGGCCACGACTTCGGCAGCACTCCGGTGGCGGCCGACATCCATGCAAGTGCTGGTGGTCGGTGTCATCGTGCTGGCCTTGGCCGGCAACACGCTGCGCGGTTTGGTGGACGGCACACCGGATATCGCGACGGCGGCCACCGTGTTCTGCGGTGTCTTCGTGCAAGCCCTGCCGTTCCTGGCACTCGGCGTGATCATCAGCGGGCTGATCGCGGTATTCGTCACACCAGACCGGCTGGCCAGATGGCTGCCGAAACGTACCGGCGCGGCGATCCTGGCGGCAGGCATCGGAGGCGCAGCTCTGCCCGGGTGCGAATGCGGTTCGGTCCCGGTGGCGCGCAGGCTTTTCGGCGACAGCACCGACGGTAGCGCGGTGGGCGCCGCGGCCCTGACGTTCATGCTCGCGGCGCCTGCCGTCAATCCCGTCGTGCTGGTGGCGACGGCTGTCGCGTTCCCCGGCCACCCCGAGATGGTGGCCGCCCGCTGCGCGGCATCACTGCTGACCGCGCTGATCATGGGCGCACTCTGGGCCAGGTTCGGTAGCCCGGCGTGGATCACCCGGCGCTTACCCAAGCCCCGGCACGGTGAAGGCTCCAAGTGGATGGTGTTCACCGAGGCGGCCCGCCACGACTTCCTCTCGGCAGCGTCCTACCTGGTCATCGGCGCGGCCGCCGCCGCCGCGCTGCACGTGCTGGTGCCGACCTGGGTCTACGAGCGCCTGGCCGGCCAGCTGATCCTCGGCGTGCTCACCATGGCGGTGCTCGCCGTCGTGCTGGCGCTGTGTTCGGAGGCCGACGCGTTCGTCGCGGCCAGCCTCACCATGCTGCCGCTGCTGCCGAGGCTGGTGTTCCTGGTCGTCGGCCCCGCAGTCGACATCAAGCTGTTCGCGATGCAGGCCGGGATGTTCGGCCGGGCCTTCGCCAATCGCTTTGCACCCGTGACCTTTCTGGTCGCCACCGTCGTCGCGACCGGGGCGGGACTGCTGATCGTGGGGCCGCAGTGAGCCGGGAAACCGAGAACGCACTGTTGCTGCTGGTCGGCGTGAGCACCGGCATCATCACCCTCACCGGCGCTTTCACCCGCTATGTGAAGCCATCGCTGCTGCCCTATCTCGCGGCCACCTCGCTGCTGTTGATCCTGCTGGCACTGGCTTCGATCGTGGCCGACATCAGGCACGGCGGCGACGAGCAGCACGCCCAGCACGACCATGCCCACCGGCGCGGCACCACCTGGCTGCTGCTCATCCCGATCGCCCTGCTGGCATTCGTGGTGCCACCGGCCATACGTCCGCAGGCCGCGTCGGTGGCCGAGGTGTCCACCGATGTGCTGCGGCGACCATTTCCACCGCTACCCGATGGCCGCGCACCGGAAATCTCGCTGCCCGACATGCTGGTCCGGATCGCCCAGGACAGCGCGGGCACGCTCGACAACCGCACCGTCACCGTGTAGGGTTTCACCATGCGCGACGGTGACCGCACCGACCTGGCCCGGGTGGTGATCATCTGTTGCGCCGCCGACGCCCAACTGGCCCGCGTCCATCTCTCCGGGCCGGCTGCCGCCGAGCTGGCCGGCTATCCGGACAACACGTGGATAAAGGTCGAAGGCACAGTCCCGGCGGGGCAGGGCGATTCGAGCAGAAGCACCGTCCCGACCATGACGGTCTTGCACGTGATGCGGACCGATCCGCCCGAGCGTCCCTACGCCTAGCCTCGTGGTCTCGCCGTCCGCGTCGATGTTCACGGCACCGGCACCGCCGTGGGGACGACGGTGACCTGCGGGGTACCGGTATCGGCATCGACGGTGATCCGGGCCGCGACACCGTATACGTCGGCGAGCAACTCCACCGTGAGGACCTCCACGGGGGTTCCGGCGGCAACCAGCTTTCCGCTGTCGAGCACGCAGATCCGATCGCAGTACGCCGCAGCGAGATTCAGATCGTGCAGCGCGGCGATCACCGTCGCACCCGTCTTCCGCAGCAGGCGCAGAGCCTCGTGCTGATGACGCAGATCGAGGTGGTTGGTGGGTTCGTCGAGAACGATGACGTCGGTGCGTTGCGCCAAGGCACGCGCGATGAGGACCCGCTGTTTCTGCCCGCCGGACAACCGACCGTAATCGGCCCCACGCAGGTCGGCGATGTCCAGCGCCGCCAACGCCGCGTCGATGATCTGGCGGTCCTCACTGTTGTCGGACTCGAAGGACCGCTTGTACGGTGTGCGGCCCATCGCGACCATGTCGAACACGGTGAGCTCGAAATCGCCTGTGGCCTCCTGCAATACCGCCGCGACCCGACGTGCGGCCTGCTTGCCCGACAGCTTCCACACGTCGACATCGTCGACCAGCACCCGCCCGGCACTCGGCCGAAGCGCCCGGTACAGCGTGCGCAGCAGCGTCGTCTTGCCCGCCCCGTTGGGGCCCACCACGGCCAACACCTCACCCGCGGCCACTGACAACGAGACATCGGCGACCACCGGCTTGCCACGCATCGACACCGACACCGCGTCGAACACCACCCCGGCGGTCACATCCCGGCCTTTCGTCGCATCAGCCACAGGAAGAACGGTCCGCCGACCAGAGCGGTCAGAATCCCCACCGGCAGTTCTTCCGGCGTGGCCACGGTCCTGGCCACGATGTCGCACAACACCAAGAACGCCGCACCCAGCAGGGCCGCAGCCGGCAGCGCCCTGCGGTGATCGGCACCGACCAGCAGCCGCACCACGTGCGGCATGATCAGCCCGACGAACCCGATGGTGCCGCTGACCGCGACCATGGCACCGACCATGAGTGCCACGACGACGAACATCGCCGCCCGAAACCGGTGCACGTCCAATCCGAGCGAGGCCGCCGCCTCCTCCCCGGTATAGAGCAGGTTCAGCGATCGGGTGACGGCCAGCAGCACCATGATGCCGACGAGGACCGCCACCGCAGGCACCCAGACCATGCGCCATGTGGTGCCGCCCAGGCCGCCCAGCATCCACCGCACGGCGGCCTGGGTCTTGTGCGGATCGTCGGAAGTGACGATCAGCAGGCTGGCCACCGCGGACAGCACTTCTGCCACTGCCACGCCGGCCAGGATCAACCGCGCCGTCGTCATCCGCCCACCCGAGCGGGCCAGGAAGTACACCGCGACGAGGGCCAGGAACGCCCCGAGAAAAGCCGCCAGCGGCACTGTGAACACCTGCAGCGCACCGGCACCGAACACCAGGATCACCACCGCGCCGACCGACGCTCCCGAGGAGACCCCCAGCAACATGGGATCGGCGAGCGGGTTGCGCACCACCGCCTGCAGTGCCATTCCGCACGCCGCCAGGCCGGCGCCGACCACCGCGCCCAGCACCACCCGGGGCAGCCGGGCGTCGAGAACGATGGATTCCCGCACCGCGGGCCAGCTCTGCTCGACCAGTCCAGGATGCACGGAGTGCACCACGATGGCCCAGACCTGTCCCGGCGCGATCGACACCGAACCGATCGCGACGCCTGCGGTCATCGTGATCAGCAACAGCCCGGCCAGCGCGGCCAGGGTCAGCCGGTAGGACATCACACAAACCGGTCGGGGTGCAGCTGCCGGGCCAGCGCATCGACCGCCCGGCCCACCCGCACCCCCACTACCACAGACGACAACGGCAGCACCGCGAAACGCTTGTCGGCGATGGCCGGAACGTGCTGCAGCAGAGGATGTTCGGTCAGAAACCGTTTCTTGTCCTCGACCGGCTGGTCACCGTAGTCATAGATCACGATGGCCTCGGGAGCGCGCTCGGCGAACTGCTCGAACGACACGTCGCCCCACACCTTGGGCACATCGGGGAACACGTTGACGCCGCCGGCCGCCTCGATCATCAGGTTGCCGATGCCCTTACCGCCCGAGGTGAACACCGTGGCCTCGCCGCTGTCGTAGACCGCAACCCGCACGGGCGGGACGCCCCGCAACGGCGCCTCCGATCGAGCCAGTTCCCGATGCAGCTTCTCGATCTGCTGCTCTGCACGGTCCTGGACGCCGAATATGGTTCCGAGATTGCGGATTTCGTCGTCCACGGTGGACATGCTGACGGGCCCGGGCCGACAGTCCTCGATATTGAGGTAGGTGTGCACCCCGGCATCGGCCAGCCGTTGACGGCCGCGGCCCTCCTTCTCGTCGAACGCGCTGTCCCAGCCGCCATAGACGAAATCGGGTTCGACAGCCAGCAACGACTCGTAGGACGGATACTCCTCGGCCAGAACCGGAACCCGGTCGTAGGCGGCCTGGTATTCGGGCAGGATCCGGTCGTCGAGATAGGACGTGCCGACCATCGATTTGTCCAGGCCCAGCGCCAGCAGCACCTCGATCGCATGCTGATTGAGCGCGACCGCGCGGGTCGGGGGCCGGTCATAGGTGGCGCTGACGCCGCAATTGTCCACGGTGACCGGGAAACCCGGCGGTGTGTGGAGTGCGGTCTCGGTTGCCGCGGTCGAGGCGCACCCCGACACCACCAACGCCGACGCCAATCCGGCGATCAGCCAACGAGCAGCCATGGGCGTACCCATCCTCTCCGGGGAGATCCGCCCCAGTACCTGCGAGGTGGCGACTGCGGTGTGTATCTGGCTATCACAGTGGCGGGACCGCGCCGGATTCACACCGGCTTCCACGATCCGCAGTCGCCCTATCGCCTCGGATGGTAGTTCAGGCGGGACCGACCACCGGCAGCAGCGCCATCTCCCTGGCGTTCTTGATCGCCGTGGCGACCTGCCGCTGCTGCTGCGGCGTGAGCCCGGTGACGCGCCGGGACCGGATCTTGCCCCGCTCGCTGATGAACGTCCGCAACAGCTGGACGTCCTTATAGTCCACCTCCGTGATGCCCATGGCGGTCAGCTGATTACGCCTCGGCTTCCTGGGATCAGGGGCCGGGGGTCGCTTCTTGGCGTTCTTGCGTGAGCTCGGCGCCATCACCAACTCGACTTCCGTACGCCCGGCAGTTCACCGCGGTGTGCCAGCTCGCGCACCCGCACTCGCGACAGGCCGAACTTGCGCAGATGCCCGCGCGGGCGCCCATCGACGGAATCTCGATTGCGCAGTCGCACCGGGCTGGAATCCCGCGGCAGGCGTTGCAGCGCCGAGACGGCAGCTGCCTTCTGCTCACGGGTGCTGGCCGGATTGCGGATGGCCTCTTTGAGCTCGGCCCGCCGTTCGGCGTAACGCTCCACGAGTTTTCGGCGTTGTTCGTTCTTGACGATCTTGGATCGCTTGGCCATCAGCGTTCCTCGCGGAAGTCGACGTGGCGGCGGATGACCGGGTCGTACTTTCGCAGCACGATCCGGTCGGGGTCGTTGCGGCGGTTCTTGCGGGTGACGTACGTGTAACCGGTTCCCGCCGTGGACTTCAGCTTCACGATCGGACGAATATCGGTGCTTGCCATCAGATTTTCTCTCCCGCGCTACGCAGCCGAGCGACCACGGCTTCGATGCCGTCGCGGTCGATCACCTTGATTCCCTTGGCGCTGACCCGAAGTCGGATCCGGCGGCCCTCGGAGGGCAGGTAGTACGTCTTGTTCTGGATGTTGGGGTTCCAGCGTCGGCGACTGCGCTTGTGCGAGTGCGACACCGTGTTGCCGAACCCGGGCGAGCGCCCGGTGACTTGGCAGTGGGCAGACATCGGTCTCCTTCGGATGGGGTACCCTCACGATAATGATAATCGTTTTCAACAACAACTCCGGGGAGGTGCAGTGCGAACCCCTGTAGTGCTGATCGCCGGACAAGGTGACACCGACCAAGTCGCAGCACAGCTGGCCCTCAAACCGGGCACAGTCCTGGTGCGCCACGCATTCGACGGCCAGGTGGTGCTGCGGACCGTGTCCGACAGCAGCGGCACATCCGAACTCGCTCTCGAGCTGGCGCACGGCTGCGTCTCCTGCACAGTGCGCGACGACCTGCTGATCCTGCTGCGGCGGCTACACCGGCGCGATGACGTGGACCGCATCGTCGTGCAGTTGATGCCCTGGCTGGAGGCCGAGCCCGTGTGCTGGGCCATCAACACCATCCGGGTGCACGTCGGTCCCGGCTACATCGACGGGCCCGCCGCCCGCGACGTCACCATCGACGCGGTGATCGCCTGCCTGGACACCTCGGTCTGGTTAGCGCAGTCGGTCGGTGACGACGAGCTGCCCGACGGACGCACGGTCGCCCAGGTGGTCGTCGGCCAGGCCGAGTTCGCCGACATGCTGGTACTCAACGAACCCGACGCCACCACCCTGGCGGTGTTGCGCCGGCTCGCTCCCCGCGCCCGCATCACCGTCGGCCCTGACCACGTCGAACTCGGCCTGGCGCACCTGGAGGCGAACAGCCCACGCGGACGCACCGCCACCCCGCACGATCCACTGCTGGCCGGTGAACCACCGTTGGAGCCCGACGACGAGGTCATCATCGTCGAGTTCGCCGCGCGCCGGCCGTTTCACCCGACGCGACTGCACGACGCGATAGACCACCTGCTCGACGGCGTCGTGCGTACCCGCGGCCGGGCCTGGCTGGCCAACCGGCCGTCCGACGTCATGTGGATCGAATCTGCGGGCGGCGGAATGCATTTCAGCAATGCTGGGCGCTGGCTGGCGGCGATGGACGACACCGAGCGCGCCTACGCCGACCCCGAACGCCTGGCGATCGCCGCGATCGACTGGCATCACCAGTTCGGTGACCGGCACATCTCGTTGACGGTGTTGGTCTGCGGCGCCCGGCCCGGCGAGGTGATCGAGGCACTGAGCGGCGCGTTGCTCACCGACGACGAGCTGGCACGACCGCACGAGTGGCCCGCTTACCCCGACCCATTCGGCGATTGGCACGAAGAACCGTGTCAGCCCGCGATCGACGAACCCGCATCATCCGTTCACACAGAAGGGGAATCCCAGTGAAACCCGATATCCACCCCGACTATCACCCCGTGGTGTTCCAGGACGCCTCCACCGGCACCCAGTTCCTCACCCGGTCGACGGCTACCAGTGAACGCACCGTCGAGTGGGCCACGCCGGACGGAGTGGTGACCTACCCGCTGATCGTTGTCGACGTCACCAGCGATTCTCACCCGTTCTGGACCGGATCGGCCCGGCACATCGACTCGGCCGGGCAGGTGGAGAAGTTCCGGCGTCGGTACGGCCGGCGGTAGCTCTAGGGTTGGGCCATGCGGCTCAAGCCCGGCAGGCCCGACCTGACTTCCTACGCGCGGTTTTTCGACGCACCGCCGGCGACGGCCGAGTCCCGGGTCACGGTCACCTGGGCCGGGGTCAGCACTCTGCTGGTGGACGACGGCACCTCGGCGGTCCTCACCGACGGATTTTTCTCCCGGCCCGGGCTGCCGAACGTCGTCCTGGGCAAGCTTTCGCCGTCCTTGCCGCGCATCGACGGCAGCCTGGCCCGCCTCGGGATCGACAAGCTCGAAGCGGTGCTGCCGGTACACACTCACTTCGACCACGTCATGGATTCGGCAGTGGTCGCCGAACGCACCGGCGCCCGACTGGTGGGCGGCACCTCGACGGCCCAGGTCGGCATCGGCGGCGGCCTGGATCCCGAGCGGACGGTGACCGTCACACCCGGTGAAGCCGTCCGGCTCGGCGCCTATGACGTGACGTTGTTCGAGTCCGAACACTGCCCACCGGACCGCTTTCCCGGCACGATCACCACGCCCGTCATACCGCCGGTCAAGGTCGCGGCCTACAGGTGCGGAGAAGCCTGGTCGACGCTGGTGCATCATCGGCCCAGCGACCGCCGGCTGTTGATCGTCGGCAGTGCGGGCGCGGTCCCCGGCGCACTGGCCGGACAGCGAGCCGAGGTGGTGTACCTCGGGATCGGTCAGCTCGGGCTGCAATCCGAGCAGTATTTCGAAAGCTACTGGGCCGAGACCGTGCGTACGGTCGGCGCGCGCCGCGTCGTGCTGATTCACTGGGACGACTTCTTCCGCCCGCTGCACAAACCGCTGCGCACCTTGCCGTACGCCGGTGACGACCTCGACGTCTCGATGCGGATCCTGACCCGGCTGGCCGAACGCGACGGGGTGAGCCTGCACCTGCCGACGCTGTGGGAACGCGCCGATCCGTGGATCAATTGATACTCGCGCTCATCGCGCTGGCCGTCGTGCTGGTGTTCGCGCTGGCGCGGCCCGAGGGCTGGCCCGAGGCCGTCGTCGCGATCCCGGCCGCCGGGTTGCTCATCGCGCTCGGGGTGATCTCGACGGACGACGCGCTCACCGAAGTCCAGCGACTGCTGCCCGTGGTCGGATTCCTGGCCGCCGTGCTGGTGCTGGCGCACTTGTGTGACGACGAAGGCCTGTTCCACGCCGCGGGCACGCTGATGGCCCGGGCCAGCCGGGGTGACTCCCGGCGGCTGCTGACCCGGGTGTTCCTGATCGGGGCGACGACAACGGCGGTGTTGAGCCTGGACGCGACCGTCGTGCTGTTGACACCCGTGGTGCTGGCCACCGCCCGCACGCTGGCGATACCGCCCCGGCCGCACGCGTACGCCAGCGCACATCTGGCCAACTCGGCTTCGTTGCTGTTTCCGGTGTCCAACCTGACCAACCTGTTGGCCTTCGCGGTGGCCGGGTTGTCCTTCACCCAGTTCACCGCGGTGATGGCCCTGCCCTGGCTGGCTGCCATCGGCGTCGAATTCGTCCTGCTGCGTCTGCTCTTCCGCCGCGAGTTGAACCGGCCGGCCGCCGAGGTAACGCCGCCGCCGGCCGAAGTTCCGGTGTTCGTGCTCGTGGTGCTCGGTTTGACGCTGGCGGGTTTCGTCCTCACGTCGGTGCTGGACGTGTCACCGGCCTGGGCGGCCCTGTCCGGCGCCGTGGTGCTCGGGGTGCGCAGCCTGGCCCAGCGCCGCAGCACGGTCGGCGGCATCGTGCGCGCAGTCAATGTGCCGTTCCTGGCGTTCGTGCTGTGCCTGGGCGTCGTGGTCGACGCGGTCGTCCGCAACGGCCTCGGCGACGCCATGCGCGGCGTGCTGCCCGTCGGTGACTCGTTGCCCGCGCTGTTGGGTCTGGCTGCGGTGGCGGCCGTGCTGGCCAATCTGGTCAACAACCTGCCCGCGGTGCTGGTATTGCTGCCGCTGGTAGCCGGCGCCGGGCCGGCCGCGGTGCTGGCCGTGCTGATCGGGGTCAACGTCGGCCCCAACCTGACCTATGTCGGATCGCTGTCGAATCTGCTGTGGCGCAACGTGGTTCACCAGCAAGGGCTGCCGGCACGGTTCACCGAGTTCAGCCGGGTCGGGCTGGTGACGGTGCCGCTGACCCTGGCCGCGTCCGTGGGCGCGCTCTGGGTCGGCCTGCAGCTCTTCGGCGGATAGGCGACACCGTTAACTTGCCGGTGCCGCCCCGTTCGCATTGACCCGGTAGCACGGCAGGGGTGAGCGACAACGCGAAAGTCAGCAGGCGAACGTTGTTGTTGGTGGGCGGCACCACTGCGATATTGGGAGCCGGCGCGGGAGCCGCCGTCGATGACGCGATCCGATCCTCTGGGCCCGAACTCTGGCAACGTGCGGACCGCAGCGACGCTCCCCGGGTCAGCGGACTGCACCTGCAGTACGGAGCCGACGCCTCATCCGAGGTGGTGGTGTCCTGGCACACCGCAGCCCGGGTGAGCAATCCGCGCGTCATGTACGGCACCCCGAACGACGGCTTCGGCGAGACCGTCGCCGCTGACACCGTCACGTACCGCGATGGGCAGTCGGGCACCGAGGTACGGGTACATCACGCCCGGCTCACCGGACTGCTGCCCGACACCGACTACATCTACGGTGCGGTGCACGACGGTACGAGCCCGGAACTGGGTACCGCCCGGACCGCACCTCGGGGCCGGGCAGCGTTGCGGTTCACCAGTTTCGGTGACCAGTCCACCCCGACTCTGGACGCGATGGTGGCCAATGCGTTCGGCAGCGACAACCGCGGTTCGCCTGCCGCAGGCGATATCACGACCGCAGTCGAGAACGCCCGGCCGTTGTTCAACCTGGTCAACGGGGATCTCTGCTACGCCAACCTGTCCGGCGACCGGATCCGAACCTGGTCGGATTGGTTCGAGAACAACTCCCGCTCAGCACGGCACCGGCCCTGGATGCCCGCTGCGGGCAACCACGAGAACGAGCTGGGCAACGGCCCCATCGGATATGGCGCGTATCAGACGTACTTCGCACTGCCCGATTCCGGCGCGGACGCCGAGTTGCGCGGCATGTGGTACGCGTTCACCGCGGGTGCGGTACGGGTGATCAGCCTCAACAACGACGACGTGTGCTACCAGGACGGCGGGAACTCCTACGTCCACGGGTATTCCGGCGGAGCCCAGAAGCGTTGGCTGGAACGCGAATTGGAGCGCAGTAGCGCCGATGAGAGCATCGACTGGATCGTGGTGTGCATGCACCAGACCGCGGTGTCGACCGCTGACCGCACCAACGGCGCGGACCTGGGGATCCGGGAGAACTGGCTGCCGCTGTTCGACCGGTACGGCGTCGACCTGGTGGTGTGCGGACACGAGCACCACTACGAGCGTTCACATCCGATCCGTGGCGTGCAGCCGACAGACACCCTGACGCCGATACCGGTCGACGGTGACGGGGTGCCATCGATACCAGTCAGGGCACAGTGCATCTGGTGATCAGCGGGGGCGGTACCTCGATCCCGTCGAACCGGATGTTCTTCCCCGAACCGCGCTGTCGCGTGCTGACCGGGGTGGGGGCGGTCGACCCCGCGCTGGGCAAGCGGACCCCGCGCTATGTCACCGAGGCGGCACCATGGTCGGCGTTCCGCGACCGCGACCACGCCTACGGCTTTGTGATGTTCGACGTCGACCCCGGTTCACCGGGCGGCCAGACATCCATCGAGGCAACCTATTTCGCTGTCGACGGACCGTTCGGCCAGACCACGCCGGCGGATCACTTCACACTGCGCAAGCCGCGCCGGGCCTGAGTCAGAGACTGCGGCGCTGACGCGCGATCTCGGCGAGCACCACACCGGCCGCCACCGAGGCGTTCAGCGACTCCGTCGGCCCGGCCATCGGGATCGAGACCACCGCATCGCAGCTCTCCCGCACCAGCCGGGACAGGCCCTTGCCCTCCGAGCCGACCACCACGACCATCGGACCGCTGCCCTCAAGCTCGTCGAGCGTGGTGTCACCACCGGCGTCCAAGCCGACCACCTGCAGCCCGGCGTCGGCCCAACTCTTCAGCGTCCGAGTCAGATTCGTGGCCCGGGCCACCGGGGTACGTGCCGCGGCGCCGGCGCTGGTGCGCCACGCCACCGCGGTCACCGAAGCCGAACGGCGCTGCGGGATCACCACGCCGTGCCCGCCGAACGCGGCCACCGAACGCACGATGGCACCCAGATTGCGCGGATCGGAGATGTTGTCCAGCGCCACCATCAGCGCGGGCTCGCCAGAATCCCTGGCGGCCTTCAAAAGGTCGTCTGGATGGGCGTAGTTGTACGGCGGCACCTGCAGGGCCAGGCCCTGGTGCAACCCGTTGTTGCTCATCCGGTCCAGATCGTGCCGCTGGACTTCCAGGATCGAAATCCCGCGGTCGGCCGCGATCTGGACGGATTCGGTCAGCCGCTCGTCGGCCTCGGTGCCCAGCGCGACATAGAGCGCGGTGGCCGGGACCTTGGCCCGCAGGCACTCCACCACCGGGTTGCGGCCCAGCACCAACTCGGTGTCGTCGGTCTTACGGTGCCGGCCCTGCGCCTGACGCGCCGCCTTGGCGGCCTTCTTGGCGGCCGGATGGTGCGGGCGCTGATCCGCGCGCGGTGTGGCCCCACGGCCTTCCAGCCCGCGGCGACGCACCCCGCCGGACCCGACCGTGGGCCCCTTCTTCGTCCCCGGCTTGCGCACCGCGCCGCGCCGCTGCGAATTCCCGGCCATCTATGCTCCGTTCCCGTCCACCAGTGCCCACTGAGGACCGTCGGCGGTGTCGGTGACCTCGATGCCGGCCGCTTTGAGCCGGTCCCGGATGGCGTCGGCGGCCGCCCAGTCCCGGTTTGCCCTGGCCTCGGCCCGGCCGGCCAGGGCCCACTGCACCAGCTCATCGACCGCTGCCAGCGCGGCCGACGTCTCGTCGCGGGACTCCCAGCGCTCGTCGAGCGGATCGCAGCCCAGGATGGCCATCATCGCCCGGATCGCGGTGGCCTGCGCCATCGCACCCTCATGGTCACCGGCGTCCAGCGCGCGGTTGCCCTCGGCGCGAGCCGCGTGCACCTCGGCCAGCGCCATCGGCACCGCGAGGTCGTCGTTGAGGGCGGCCGCGAACTTCGGCGTCCAGGCACCGACGGCGACGGCCCCGACGCGATTGCGTACCCGGTGCAGGAAGTCCTCGATGCCGCTGTAGGCCTTCACCGCATCCTGCAGCGCGTTCTCGGAGAATTCCAGCATGGACCGATAATGCGCGCTACCCAGGTAGTAGCGCAGCTCGGCAGCCCGAACCCGTTGCAGCACAGCAGGAATCGAGAGCACGTTGCCCAGCGACTTGCTCATCTTCTCGCCGCCCATGGTGACCCAGCCGTTGTGCAGCCAGTACCGGGCGAAGCCGTCACCCGCGGCCTGCGCCTGGGCGATCTCGTTCTCGTGGTGGGGGAAGACCAGGTCCATGCCGCCGGCGTGGATGTCGAACTCCGCACCCAGGTAGGCCTCACACATGGCCACGCACTCGGTGTGCCAGCCCGGACGTCCCCGGCCCCAGGGCGTCGGCCACGACGGCTCACCGGGCTTGGCGCCCTTCCACAGCGTGAAATCGCGCTGATCGCGCTTGCCCGTCGCCACGCCCTCGCCCTGGTGCACGTCGTCGATGCGGTGTCCGGACAGCGCACCGTATTCGGGCAGGCTCAGCACGTCGAAGTAGACGTCGCCGCCTTGGGCGTAGGCATGGCCCTTCTCGATCAGCCGGTCGATGAGCTCGACCATCTGGGTGATGTGGCCGGTAGCCCTCGGTTCAGCCGAGGGCGGAAGCACGCCCAGCGCGTCATAGGCGGCGCTGAAGGCCCGCTCATAGGTCGCGGCCCACTCCCACCACGGCCGGCCGGCATCGGCCGCCTTGTTGAGGATCTTGTCGTCGATGTCGGTGACGTTGCGGATGAACGCAACGTCATATCCATTGGCGGTCAGCCAGCGGCGCAGCACGTCGAACGCGACTCCGCTACGGACATGACCGATATGCGGCAAGCCCTGGACGGTGGCCCCGCACAGGTAGATCGAAGCGTGCCCCGGCCGCAGCGGTACGAAGTCTCGTACGGCACCCGCCATGGTGTCGTACAGCCGCAAATCGGTCACGACGTGCCAGCTTACCGGCCTATTCGGCAGGAACCACCAAAGCGCTGGCCATCGCGGCCAATCCTTCACCCCGCCCGGTCAGCCCGAGCCCGTCGGTGGTGGTGGCCGACACCGACACCGGCGCCCCCACCAGCTCGGTCAGCAGCCGCTGGGCCTCGTCCCGGCGCGGCCCGATCTTGGGCCGGTTTCCGATCACCTGCACGGTGGCGTTGCCGATCTCGAAGCCTGCGGCGTGCACCAGTCCGCGGACGTGACGCAACATGTCGGCGCCGGTCACGCCGCGCCATTCCGGCCGGTCGGTGCCGAAGACGCCGCCCAGGTCACCGAGCCCGGCCGCGCTGAGCAGCGCGTCGCACAGTGCGTGGGCGGCGACGTCGCCATCCGAATGCCCGGCGCAGCCGTCGGCGCCTTCGAATTCCAGGCAGAGCAGCCAGCAAGGCCGGCCCACCTCGATCGGATGGACATCGGTACCGAGACCGACCCTGGGAATCCTCACGCGCCACGCGCCATGACAGCCTCCGCGAGCAGCAGATCCAGAGGTGTCGTGATCTTGAAGGCCAGTGGGTCGCCCGCGACGGTCTGCACCGGCGTACCGATCTGCTCGACGAGCGAGGCGTCATCGGTGACCGCGCCGGTCCCGGCCCGCTGGTAGGCCCGGCGCAACACGTCGGTGCGGAAGCCCTGAGGCGTCTGTACGGCGCGCAGCCCGGCCCGCTCAGGAGTCCCCAGCACCGCGCCGTTGGCGTCGACCGCCTTGATGGTGTCGGCCAACGGAAGGCCGGGAACGACGGCGGCGTGGCCTTCGGCCAGCGCCGCAACCACCCGATCGATCAGTGAGGGAGGCGTCAGTGCCCGGGCGGCATCATGAACGAGAATGAAATCCGGATCGCCGGCGGCCGCCAGCGCCAGCGCCACCGACTCTGTCCGGTCGGCACCCCCGGCCACGATCTGCGCACGCTCCCCGAACACCAAGATGGCTTCGTCGGTGAGCGCGGGCGGGACCGCGACCACGACCTTGTCGATCACCCCTGACGCCAGCAGCCCGTCCAGGGCATGCTCCAGCAGGGGTTTGTCCCCCAGATTGACGAACGCTTTCGGTCTGCCCGCACCCAGCCGCTCACCAGAGCCGGCTGCCGGGACGACCGCGACAGTTGTTGCCACCACGCGTCAGGACGCGGCGGCCAGAACCTCGTCGAGAATGGTCTCGGCCTTGGCGTCATCGGTGTTCTCGGCCAGCGCGAGCTCGCCGACCAGAATCTGCCGGGCCTTGGCCAGCATTCGCTTCTCACCCGCGGACAGACCGCGTTCCTGATCCCGTCGCCACAGATCGCGGACCACCTCGGCAACCTTGTTCACGTCACCGGAGGCCAGCTTCTCGAGATTGGCCTTGTAGCGGCGCGACCAGTTGGTCGGCTCTTCGGTGTGCGGTGCGCGCAACACCTGGAAAACCTTGTCGAGGCCTTCCTGGCCCACGACGTCGCGGACTCCGACGTACTCGGCGTTCTCTGCGGGAACTCGAACGGTCAGATCACCCTGGGCAACCTTCAGTACGAGATATTCCTTCTGCTCGCCTTTGATGGTCCGGGTTTCGATCGCCTCGATCAACGCAGCACCGTGGTGTGGATAGACGACGGTGTCTCCGACCTTGAAAATCATCTGATTCGAGCCCCTTTCGCTAGTCCATCCTAACACGGGCCCGGATCACATGCGCACCAACTGCGCAGGTCAGGGGCACTGCAGGTGAAGAACAGGGGTTGACATGGTGACGAAAGCGTGCAACCGCAGTGCCACCCGGCGGCCCGAAAGGGGCACCCCCGCAAAGCGGTTGCGCGCCTGAACCACCCATGGCCGAACGCCGTTTCGACCCCTCAGCCACGCCCTCACATTCCGCCCGCCGAGGCCACCTACTACTGTGCATAGTCGAAGTACGCCGACCCAGCTCAGGAGGCTTGAGTGAACCGCTTCGCAATGCGCGCCTCGGCCGGTCTGGCCGCATGTGGCCTGACCGCAGCCGTTCTCACCGGTTGCAGCGCCGGGCAGGTCTCCCAGACGGCGACCCAGGAGCCCGCAGTCAACGGCGTCAACGCCCAGGCCGGCTCGATCTCGCTGCGCAACGTGCACCTGCGCGCCCCGCAGCAGAAGGACTATGTGGAGCCCGGCTCGGAGGCCGAACTGCTGTTCGTCGCGGCCAACAATTCCACCGAGGCGCCCAACAAGCTGGTCTCGATCACGACCACCGTCGGCGACGTGGCACTGTCCGGGGACCAGACCGTCCCGGCCGGCGGCGTTCTGGTGGTGGGCGAGCCCGACGGCCAGACCCAGCCGCTGGAGAAGACCGAGGCGGCCGAGGCCGTCACCGCGAAGGTCACCTTGACCAAGCCGGTCACCAACGGGCTGCTCTACGACTTCACGTTCAAGTTCTCCAACGGCGAAACCACTGTGGCCGTGCCGATTTCGGCCGGCGATGCGCCGCGGCGCAACCAGGCCGGCGAAGAGCCGGCCGAGGATGCCGCGGCCGGCGGCCATCACTGATCTGAAGGATCTCTGACCGTCGCGGCCGCGACCCGGCGCGTGCACACCGCCGCTGTCGGGACCGGCCGCTACTGTCACGGTGTGGCCGCTTCGAAAATACGTTCGCAGTACCGGTGCTCGGAATGTCAGCACGCCACTCCCAAGTGGGTGGGTCGTTGCGCCAATTGCGGCACCTGGGGAACGGTCGACGAAGTGGCGACACTCGCCTCTGTCGCCAGCCCGGTCCGCCGCTCGGTGGCCCCGGCCTCGCCCGCGGTGCCGATCACCTCGATCGACCCGGGCATCACCCGGCATTACGCGACCGGGGTCAGCGAGCTCGACCGGGTTCTCGGTGGTGGCCTGGTGGCCGGTTCGGTCACGCTGCTGGCCGGGGAACCCGGCGTCGGCAAGTCCACGCTGCTCCTGGAGGTGGCCAATCGCTGGGCACACACCGGCCGGCGCGCGCTGTACCTGTCCGGTGAGGAGTCCGCGGGCCAGATCCGGCTGCGTGCCGAGCGCACGGGCTGCACCCACGACAACGTCTATCTGGCTGGCGAATCCGATCTGCAGATCGCGCTCGGCCACATCGACGAGGTCAAACCCAGCCTGGTGATCGTCGACTCGGTGCAGACCATGTCCACCACCGAAGCCGATGGCGTGACGGGCGGGGTCACCCAGGTGCGTGCGGTGACGACGGCGCTGACGGGCTACGCCAAGACCGCTGTCGGCGATCCGGCCGTGGCCATGATCCTGGTGGGCCACGTGACCAAGGACGGTGCCATCGCCGGCCCGCGCTCACTGGAGCATCTGGTCGACGTGGTGCTGCACTTCGAGGGCGATCATGCGTCGAGCCTGCGCATGGTGCGCGGGGTCAAGAACCGCTTCGGCGCCGCCGATGAGGTGGGCTGTTTTCAGATGCACGACAACGGAATCGAGTGTGTGAGCGACCCGTCCGGGCTCTTCCTCGACCAGCGCCCGGCGGCGGTGCCGGGCACCGCCATCACCGTCACCCTCGACGGCAAGCGCCCGATGATCGGCGAGGTGCAGGCCCTCGTCGCCCCGCCAGTGGGGCCGCCGCGGCGGGTGGTCAGCGGGATCGACTCGGCCCGTGCCGCCATGATCGGTGCGGTGCTCCAGACCCGCTGCGGTCTGCCGATCGGCAACAATGACATCTACCTGTCCACCGTCGGCGGTATGCGGCTCACCGACCCGTCCTCGGACTTGGCGGTGGCGGTGGCCGTCGCCTCGGCCTATCTCGACATCGCGTTGCCGATGAACGCCGTCGTGATCGGTGAGGTGGGGCTCGTCGGCGACCTGCGCCGGGTCACCGGCATGGACCGCAGGCTGGCCGAGGCCGCCCGCCTGGGGTTCAACATTGCCGTGGTGCCGCCCGGGGTCACCAGCGTGCCCGCGGGGCTGCGCGCCATCACCGTCGATCACATCGGGGCGGCATTACGGGCACTCAAAGACATCGCGATTGCCAGCAATCAACCCCATCACGGACAATAGCGGCCGACCCGAGGAGAACAGATGGCCGTGAACTCCGGTGCCAGGACCAGCCGCACCGTTGTGCACCTGGCCCGGCCGACGCTACGAGAAACCCTCGGCCGGCTGGCGCCGGGGACACCGTTGCGCGACGGCCTGGAGCGCATCCTGCGCGGCAAGACGGGCGCTCTGATCGTGCTGGGCTACGACGACAGCGTGGAAGCCATCTGTGACGGCGGATTCGCCCTCGACGTGCGGTACGCCCCCACCCGGTTGCGTGAGCTCTCCAAGATGGACGGCGCGGTGGTGCTGTCCAGCGACGGCAGCCGCATCGTGCGCGCCAACGTCCAGCTGGTGCCGGATCCGTCGATCCCCACCGACGAGTCGGGGACCCGGCACCGCTCGGCCGAGCGCACCGCGATCCAGACCGGCTACCCGGTGATCTCGGTCAGCCACTCGATGAGCATCGTGACGGTCTACGTCGCCGGTGAGCGCCACGTGGTGCCCGATTCGGCGACCATCCTGTCGCGCGCCAACCAGACCATCGCCACGCTGGAGCGCTACAAGGGCCGGCTCGACGAGGTCAGCAAGCAGCTGTCCACCGCCGAGATCGAGGACTTCGTGACGCTGCGCGACGTCATGACCGTGGTGCAGCGCCTGGAGATGGTGCGGCGCATCAGCCTTGAAATCGACGCCGACGTCGTCGAACTCGGCACCGACGGCCGCCAGCTCAAGTTGCAGCTCGACGAACTCGTGGGCGACAACGAAGCCGCGCGTGAGCTGATCGTGCGGGATTACCATGCCCTGCCGGACCCGCCGACCGCCGCGCAGGTGCACGCCACCCTCGACGAACTGGACGCGCTCACCGACAGTGAGCTGCTCGACTTCACTACTCTGGCAAGGGTTTTCGGCTATCCGTCGACCGCCGAGGCGCAGGACTCGGCGATGAGCTCACGCGGCTACCGCGCGATGGCCGGGATACCGCGCCTGCAGTTCGCCCATGTCGACCTGCTGGTCCGCTCGTTCGGCTCACTGCAGGGGCTGCTGGCCGCCAGTGCCGACGATCTGCAATCGGTCGACGGCATCGGGTCCATGTGGGCCCGGCACATTCGTGAGGGCCTTTCGCTGCTGGCCGAGTCGACTATCGCCGACCGATTGGCCTGAGCCTCAGTTGCCCGGCGTGGGCACCTCGGCCGCGGGCGCGCCCTCGGCGGGAGGCGGCGCGGGCTGCTGCGGATTGGCCTGAGCCAGGATGAACGGCACCGGCGCCGATCTCAGGTTGCCCAGCTGCACCATCAGGTTGTAGGTGCCGGGGCCGATCGGCTGACGCGGCATCGGGCACTGCGGTGCCGAACCCATGCCGGTCCAGGTCACCTCGGTGGTGACCTGCTCACCGGGGTTGAAGGTCTTCACCAGCGTCTCGTTGGACGGTGCGCAGTCCAGATTCGACCAGAGCCGGTTGTTGTCCAGCGAGTACACGTAGGCGGCCAGCACCGCCGCGCCCACGTCCCGCTTGCAGGCCACCAGACCGATGTTGGTGACGACCATGGTGAACTTCGGCTGATCACCGACGACGTACTCGGGCTGGCTGGTGATGCCCTTCACCGCCAGCGTCGAATCCGGGCAGTCGTCGCCCTCTTTGAGCAGCGGCGGCGGCGTGACGGCGGCCGTCGGTGTGGCCGTCGGCGCCGGCGCATGCTGCGCCGGCGGCACCACCGGTGTCTTGACCTCGGGGTTCTCCCCCGGCAGCGGCGTGGGCGGGGCCTGGGCCGCAGCGGTCTCGTCGGCGGCCTTGGTCTCTGATCCCGAACCGCTGGACATGATCACCGCGACGATCGCGGCGATGATCCCCACGACGACTACCGCGATTCCGATGGCCAACGCACGGCGCCGCCAGTAAATCTGCGAGGGCAGTGGCCCATGAGGTTCGAGATCTAGCACGGGTTTCACGGTAAGCCCAGGTCATACCCAGTTGTACGAGGCGGCCCGGCGTGTCGGCGGCGCAGCGAAATTCTCAGGCTTCGCCGATGTCGCCGAGATGGTGGCGCAACTCCACGCGACCGTCGGACAAATGGTAGGTGGCGCCGACGATGGCCTGCGTGCCCGCGGCCAGACCGTTGGCGATGGCGGACGAGCGCATCTGCAGCTGGCTGACCGTCTCCTTGACGTGGTAGGCCTCGAACTCGTCGACCCGGGTCAGCCCGGCATGCCGTCCCATCAGGATCGACGGGGTCACCCGCTCGACGATGTCGCGGACGTAGCCGCCGGGCACCTGGCTCTCGTCGACGGCGTTGATGGCGGCCTGGACCGCGCCGCAGCTGTCGTGGCCGAGCACCACGATCAGCGGCACGTTCAGAATCGACACCGCGTACTCGATCGAGCCCAGCACGGCGTTGTCGATCACATGGCCGGCGGTCCGGACCACGAACATGTCACCGAGACCCTGGTCGAACAGCAGTTCGGCGGCCACCCGGCTGTCTCCACAACCGAAGACGACGGCCGTCGGCTTCTGGCCGTGCGCGAGCTTGGCGCGGCGGGCGATGTCCTGGCTGGGATGCTGCGGTTCGCCTGCCACGAAGCGGGCGTTACCGTCCTTGAGTGCTTTCCATGCGGACACAGGGTTCGAGTTGGGCATGTAAGCCATTTTGCATGAGTCGCCGATGAGCATCGACGCAGGCGAACTCGTGAGCTGGTATGAACAGGCCCAACGGGACCTGCCGTGGCGGCGTCCCGGCGTGAGCGCGTGGCAGATCCTGGTCAGTGAATTCATGCTGCAGCAAACTCCGGTAGCCCGGGTCGAACCGATCTGGTCGGCCTGGATCGAGCAATGGCCCACACCGTCGGCCACCGCGGCCGCCGGGGCGGCCGAGGTGCTGCGGGCATGGGGAAAGCTGGGTTATCCCCGCCGGGCCAAACGCCTGCACGAATGCGCGGTGGTGATCGCCACCGAGTATGGCGACGAGGTGCCCGAGGACGTCGAAACTCTGCTGACCCTGCCCGGCATCGGCGCCTACACCGCCCGCGCGGTGGCCTGCTTCGCATATTCGGCCAGCGTTCCCGTGGTCGACACCAACGTGCGGCGGGTGGTCACCAGGGTGCTGCACGGGCAGGCCGACGCCCCCGCCCGGGCCCGCGACCTCGACGCTGTGGCCGCGCTGCTGCCCGACGACGCCACCGCGCCAACGTTTTCGGCGGCATTGATGGAGCTGGGCGCCACGGTGTGCACGGCCCGCGCACCGATGTGCGGCGGCTGCCCGTTGAGCCGATGCCGTTGGCGCAGTGCGGGTTACCCGGCCGCCACGATCGCCAAGCGGGTTCAGCGGTACGCTGGGACCGATCGCCAGGTCCGCGGCAGGCTCTTGGATGTGCTGCGCGCCAGCAGCTCCCCGGTCACCCGTGCGCAGCTGGACGTGGCCTGGCTCACCGATACCGCGCAACGGGATCGGGCGCTGGACTCACTACTGGTCGACGGACTGATCGAGCAAACAAACGACGGCCGGTTCGCACTGGCCGGTGAAGGCGAAATTACATGAGATCGGCATGAATTCCCGTCGCAGCACCCCGGATCGGGTCGTTTGCACATAGAACGGAGTCATGTCAAGCAAACTTTTAGCAACCTTCGGGTGTACTGCGATGGCCATCGGGCTGGGCCTGGCCGCGCCGGCCAATGCCGCACCGTCGGGCAGCGGCTCGGCCGCAGACACCGTGCGGGACTTGCAGAACCGGGGCTATCACGTGCAGATCAACTCCAATGCCAATACCGCCCTGTCGAATTGCCGGGTCACCGGAGTGCACGGGCTGGCCGACTCCAACATCGACGAGAGCGGCCACCGGATCGATCCGTCGAAACACACCACCGTCTACGTCAACGTGGCCTGCCAGCCCGACGGCTGAACCGTCACGCCGTGACCGCCTCCTCGGCTGCGCCACATGCGAATCGGCGCCGGTAGTCCGACGGCGTCACTCCGATCACGCGGCGGAAGTGGTGACGCAGCAGCGTCGCGGTGCCGAACCCGGCCTGGCCGGCGATCCGGTCGATGTCCAGGTCGGATTCCTCTAGCAGCCGGCGGGCGTACAGCACCCGCTGATCGGTGATCCACTGCATGGGCGTGGTGCCGGTCTCCTCGACGAACCGGCGGGCGAAGGTTCGGGTGGACATCGCCGACCGCCTGGCCAGCGTGGTGACCGTATGCGGCTTGTCGAGATTGCTCATGATCCAGTCCAGATGCGGGGCAAAGCCTTCCGAACATCGCACCGGGATCGGCTGGTCGATGAACTGGCGTTGGCCGCCGTCACGCTGCGGGGGTACCACCATGCGCCGGGCGATCTTGTTGGTCACCTCGCTGCCGAGTTCGCGACGCACCAGGTGCAGGCACGCATCGATGCCCGCCGCCGTGCCGGCACTGGTGATCAGGTTGCCGTCGTCCACGAAAAGGACGTTGCGGTCCACCTTGGCGGTCGGATATGCGCGGGCCAGGGCATCGGCGTGCATCCAATGCGTGGTGCAGGGCCGGCCGTCCAACAGACCGGCGGCGCCGGCGAAGAAGGCGCCTGAGCACACGGTCAGGATGGTCGAGCCGGCGTCAGCGGCGGCCCGGACAGCCTCCAGTGCCTCCGGCAGGTAATCGGACGTGCCGATCGCCGGGATGGCCACCAGGTCGGCGCCCTGCAAGGCGTCCAGGCCGTGCTCGGGCGTCAGCGTCGCGCCCACCGACGTCCGCACCGGCTTGCCCGGTTCAGGTCCGCATACCTTGAAGTCGAAGTTCGGCACCCCGTCAGCGGCCCGGTCGATCCCGAAAACCTCACAGATGACCCCGAACTCGAACACCGCCAGGCCGTCTAGCACCAGCGTTGAGACGCTCCTCAGCATGGCAGCATTTTATCCCACGGTGTCAGTGCTGCCACTGTTGGCGGCATATTTACCTGACAAAAATTACTGCCATGACTGTTGCACTCGCTCTGATCATTCTGATCTCGCCTTTCGCGGTCGCCGCGGCGGTGGGCTGGGCGGCACGGCGCGGCAATGTCCTGCGGTTCCGCCTCGATCTGTTCGGCATCGACCAACCCGACTATGAGACCTACCGCGCAGGCCACGACCTGGACGCGATCCGCAGCCGGTTCGAGCACCAACCCACCTGGCCGAGCGCAGGCGCCCTAGGTGAGCGCCGTTAGAAACCCGGTCACGGCTTGGCGGTACACCTCAGGCGCGTCGTCGTGGATCAGATGACCCGCGCCCGGCACGTGCAAATACCTTGTGTCATGCCCGATCTCGGCCATGCGGCGCATCTGCCCGGGCGGCGCGACGGAATTACCCGCCTCCATCAGCAGGGTCGGCACGCGCACGTCCCGCCACTGCTGCCAGTAGTCCCGCGTCCCCCACTGGGCAGCGATGTCCAGCCACCACTGCGGATACCCGTGCAACCGCCAGCCGGTCTCGGTCCGGTCGAAGGCCTCCAGGAAGTACTGGCCCGCCACCGGTCCGAACTCGTCGTAAACCTCCTGTGCCGAACCGAATTCGACCGGAAGCGCATGCACCCACGGCTCCCACGGCCCGGTGGTGCGACCTCGGAAATCAGGGGCCATGTCCTCCACCACCACCGCGCGCACCAATTCCGGGCGAGCCGCGGCCAGGCACCAGGAATGCAACGCGCCCATGGAATGGCCGACCAGTATCACCGGCCTCTCGAGCCCGGCCACGGCATCGCCGAGATCCGCCACGAATCGTTCCGTGCTGATCGGATACGGATCGGCCACCTCGCGACCGCGGTGCCACGGCGCGTCATAGGTGTACACCGCCCCCAGGTCCGTCAGCCACGGCAGCTGACGTGACCAGGTGCTGCCACGGCCCATCAGGCCGTGCACCAGGACGATGGGCTCGCCGCGGCCTCCTCGGTGGGTGAGCAGATCTGTGACCATCCCGTTATCTTGCCGGGCCGCCACGGTAACCTGGACACCATGCCCGTCGTGAAGATCAACGCCATCGAGGTCCCGCCCAACGCCGGCCCGGAACTGGAGAAGCGGTTCGCGCACCGTGCACATGCCGTCGACAATCAGCCCGGTTTCCTCGGCTTCCAGTTGCTGCGCCCGGTCAAGGGCGAAGACCGCTACTTCGTGGTGACGCAGTGGGAAACCGAAGAGGCCTTCCAGGCCTGGGCTTCGGGCCCGGCAGTCGAGGCACACAAGGGTCAGCAGGCGAAGCCTGTGGCGACCGGCGCATCACTGCTGGAGTTCGAGGTTGTGCTGGACGTTGCAGGGCCCGCTGCCCAGGCGTAGCCGCGGCCGGACGCTGCACCGCACGGTTGGCCTGACGGCCATCACAGCGGTCGCCGCGGCCCTGGCTTGTGGCTGTTCGCCCAGCGTCGCGCCCGCGGCGGAAGTGTCCTACGGCGCGCACATCGACACCATCACCCCGCCGGGTCTGCGGGCCAAGCAGACCATGGACATGCTCAACTCCGACTGGCCGATCGGTCCGATCGGTGTGCGCACCCTGGCCGCACCCGAGAAGGTCGATCTGGTCGGCACCAAGATGGACTCCATCTGGTGGGATCGCCCGTTCAAGGTCACCTCGGTGGACATCGGCGCCGCGCAGGCCACGCTGCATGTGCTCACGTCCTACAACGTGGCCCAGGACATCGAACTGAGGACCAACGACGCCGGGCTCGTCGACCGCTTCGACGTCACCCTGGTACCGCCGAAGATCGAGACCTGGTCCGATATCGACACCGAGCTGACCAAGTCGGGCGCCCGCTACTCCTACCGGGTGTCCAAGGTGGTGGGCGGTAAGTGCGAGCAGGTCGCGGGCACCAACACCGAGCTGTCGCTGCCCCTGGCTTCGATCTTCAAACTGTATGTGCTGCTTGCGGTTTCGGATGCGATCAAGGCCGGAACCCTACGCTGGGACGATCACCTCACGATCACCAAGGAAGGCAAGAAGCTCGGGTCAGCCGGCCTGGACAAGCTTCCGCCCGGGTCCGAGATCACCGTACGGACCGCCGCCCAGCAGATGATCTCGGCCAGCGACAACATGGCCACCGACCTGCTGATCGGCCGGGTGGGCCCAGCAGCCGTGGAACGCGCACTGGTGACCGCGGGCCACCACGACCCGGCCAGCATGACCCCGTTCCCGACCATGCACGAGGTCTTCTCCGTCGGCTGGGGGCAACCCAACCTCCGCGACCAATGGAAGTCGGCCTCCCCCGCCGACCGGGTGGCGCTGCTGCAGCAGACCAATTCCCGCCCCTACGAACCGGATCCGTACCGCACCCACACCCCGGCCTCCAACGACGGCCTGGAGTGGTTCGCCAGCGCGGCCGACATCTGCCGGGTGCACGCCGCGCTGCAGGCCTCCGCCGTCGGCCCTGCCGCCCCCGTCAAGGACATCCTGTCGGCGCTGCCCGGCATCGACCCGGACCCGGCGAAGTGGAAATACATCGGCGCCAAGGGCGGCAACCTACCCGGAGACCTGACCTTCAGTTGGTACGCGGTGGACTACACCGGACAGCCGTGGGTGTTCAGTTTCCAGCTGAACTGGCCGAAGTTCCGCAGCCCCACCGCCGCGGGCTGGCTGCTGCAGATCGCCAAGCGGGCATTCGCCATGGCGCCGGTGGGGCACTAGGCCAGGCCTAGCTGCTGCGCAACGTCCAGGCCTGGCCGCGGAAATGCATGACGGTACGGCTCATCGGCGCAATGTCGATGCGCCAGAAGGACTTCGGCGGTGCATCCAGGACCACCAGGATGGCCGCCCGGACCACGGCGGGGTGGGTGACGGCAACGAGCCTGCCCCGCGTCGAGGCCAGGCTGTCCATCCAGCCGCGCACCCGATTGACCAGACCGACCACGGTTTCACCGCCGTGTGGCGCCCGGGCCGGATCGGTCAGCCAGACCGCCAGGTCGGCCGGCGGCAGCCCACCGAGCACACTGCCGCGCCAACTCCCGCAGTCCAGATCGGCGAGTTGAGGTTCGACCGCCGCCGACAGGCCCAGTAACTCCGCGGTCTGGCGGGCCCGTTTCTCCGGCCCGCAATACGCGGCGTCGATGACACCGAGTTCGACGGCAGCATCGGCCTGACGGTGGCCCAACGCATTCAGGGGCTCGTCGGTGGGAAACCGTCCGGCCGCCGTGGCGTCGGTCATGGCATGTGACACCAACGTCAGCCGGACGACCTCACTCACGCTGCGACGGACGCTCGTTTGTCTTCGAGCACCTTCGCGGCCAGCGCCCCGAACACCAGCCCGATCGTCGCCCAGATCACCACCTGGGTGCCCAGCGAGTACAGCCGGAACTCGTACAGATCGTCGGCCGGGAAGCTCGACGGCGTCTCATGGATGCCCGGCAGGATCAGGAACACCACGGCCATCGACACCACATAGTCCGCGATGCCGGCCAGACTGGCGTTCCAGACGCCCAGCTTCGGCACCAGCCGGCGCACCAGCAGCACCGACCCGACGAACAGTCCGGCAGAGAGCACCACCAACAGCAGGTACAGCAGGGTGCGCTGCTGGATGGTCTCCTCCAGGCTGACCGCGGGCGGGTTCGGCGGGTACTTCAGTGCCGGGACGATCCACAGCGAGACGAGCATGCCACCGGCGGTCAGCGCCGCCACCGCCCGAGCGGACAAGTTGGCCCGGCCGTACACCGCGCAGAACACGACGGCCAGCAGTGCGCCCATGGCGACGCTGAAAATCAGGACACCGAGACCCATTCCGATGTTGGATTGCACGCCGCGGGTGAACACCTCGGCGCCTTCGCCGCCGTGGGAATGCCCGCCCGCACCGTGGGTGTGTTCGACGGCCTCATGTGCCGCGCCGTTCTCGAAGTCGATCGCCCGACCGATGATCGGTTCGATCAACAGCTTCGCCCAGAGGAAGGCGAGCACGCCCGCCAGGGCGCCGGCCAGGATGCCGCGCCCGATGAGTTGTCTTTCCATTGACCCGGTTGTCTTGCCCGCGCGTCAGTGGCAGGGGAAACCGAGCAGGTGGCGGGCGTCGTGCACGAACTCGTGCACATACGTGTTGTTGCCGAACACCGAGGTCGCGCCCTGGTCCATCCCGACGAAGTAGAGGGCCAGCAGCGCCACGAACGCCGTCAGGGTCAGCCAGAGCACGGCCTTGGTCGCCGACAGGTCGATCGGCCGAGCGTGACTCACGCGCGCATCAGTGGAAGCCATTCGAGTGGTCCTTTCCGGGAATTCGCGTCCCAGTCCGTGTCGTGACAGGTAAGGGTCTGACTGTTAACAGTGGCGCGGCCGTTCTGGACTCTCACCAGATTCCTTTGCCTGTCGATTACATCAGCATCGTAACCACGAGCGCAGGCGATCGGCCCATCGGCAGGTATGAAAAACGCCCCCGCCGATGACGGGGGCGTTTCTCGTGTGCAGTTATTCCGCGGTGGCTGCGGCCTTGGCCAGATCCGTACCGTCGGAGCCGGCCGCCTTGGGCGCGCCCGAGAACGTGAACTTCGCGTCCTCGCCGGCGCCTTCGCCGTCCCAGCCCTCGACGTCGACCGTGACCAACTGACCGGGGCCGAGCTCCTCGAAGAGGATCTTCTCGGACAGCTGGTCCTCGATCTCGCGCTGGATGGTGCGCCGCAGCGGGCGGGCACCGAGCACCGGATCGAAGCCGCGCTTGGCCAACAGGGCCTTGGCCTTGTCGGTCAGCTGCATCTCCATGTCCTTGGCCTTCAGCTGGTTGCCGACCCGGCTGATCATCAGGTCGACCATCTGGATGATCTCGTCCTGTGTCAGCTGGTGGAACACGATGATGTCATCGATGCGGTTGAGGAACTCAGGCCGGAAGTGCTTCTTGAGCTCGTCGTTGACCTTCTGCTTCATCCGCTCGTAGTTGTTCTCCCCGCCGCCCTGGGAGAAACCGAGCCCGACAGCCTTGCTGATGTCGGAAGTCCCCAGGTTCGAGGTGAAGATCAACACAGTGTTCTTGAAGTCGACCGTGCGGCCCTGGCCGTCGGTGAGGCGACCGTCCTCCAGGACCTGCAACAGGCTGTTGTAGATCTCCTGGTGGGCCTTCTCGATCTCGTCGAACAGCACGACCGAGAACGGCTTGCGGCGCACCTTCTCGGTGAGCTGGCCGCCCTCTTCGTAGCCGACGTACCCCGGAGGGGCACCGAACAGCCGCGACGCGGTGAAGCGGTCGTGGAACTCGCCCATGTCGATCTGGATGAGCGCGTCGTCGTCGCCGAACAGGAAGTTGGCCAGCGCCTTGGACAGCTCGGTCTTACCGACACCGGACGGGCCGGCGAAGATGAACGAGCCGGACGGGCGCTTCGGGTCCTTCAGGCCGGCACGAGTGCGGCGGATGGCCTTGGAAACGGCCTTGACGGCATCCTCCTGGCCGATGATCCGCTTGTGCAGCTCCTCTTCCATGCGCAGCAGACGCGTGGTCTCCGCCTCGGTGAGCTTGAACACCGGGATACCGGTCCAGTTGCCGAGCACCTCGGCGATCTGCTCGTCGTCGACCTCGGCCACGACGTCGAGATCACCCGAACGCCACTGCTTCTCCCGCTCGGAGCGCTGGGCGACCAGCTGCTTCTCGCGGTCCCGCAGGCTTGCGGCCTTCTCGAAGTCCTGCGCGTCGATCGCGGACTCCTTCTCCCGGCGCGCGTCGGCGATCTTCTCGTCGAACTCGCGCAGGTCTGGCGGAGCGGTCATCCGGCGGATCCGCATCCGGGCACCGGCCTCGTCGATCAGGTCGATCGCCTTGTCCGGCAGGAACCGGTCGTTGATGTAGCGGTCGGCCAGCGTCGCCGCGGCCACCAGCGCACCGTCGGTGATCGAGACGCGGTGATGCGCCTCGTAGCGGTCCCGCAGACCCTTGAGGATCTCGATGGTGTGCTCGACGGTCGGCTCACCGACCTGGACCGGCTGGAACCGGCGCTCCAGGGCGGCGTCCTTCTCGATGTACTTGCGGTACTCGTCGAGGGTGGTGGCACCGATGGTCTGCAGCTCGCCGCGAGCCAGCTTCGGCTTCAGGATGCTGGCCGCGTCGATGGCGCCCTCGGCGGCACCCGCACCGACGAGCGTGTGCAGCTCGTCGATGAACAGGATGATGTCGCCGCGGGTGTTGATCTCCTTGAGCACCTTCTTCAGGCGCTCCTCGAAATCACCGCGGTAGCGGCTGCCGGCCACCAGAGAACCGAGGTCAAGGGTGTAGAGCTGCTTGTCCTTGAGTGTCTCGGGAACCTCGCCGTGGACGATGGCCTGAGCCAGACCCTCGACGACGGCGGTCTTGCCGACGCCGGGCTCGCCGATCAGCACCGGGTTGTTCTTGGTGCGCCGGCTCAGCACCTGCATGACCCGCTCGATTTCCTTCTCACGGCCGATGACCGGATCGAGCTTGCCTTCCATGGCGGCGGCGGTCAGGTTACGGCCGAACTGGTCGAGGACCAGCGACGTCGACGGGTTGCCCGACTCTCCTCCACGGCCACCGGTGCCGGCCTCGGCGGCTTCCTTGCCCTGGTAGCCGCTCAGCAGCTGGATGACCTGCTGACGCACGCGGGTCAGCTCCGCGCCGAGCTTGACCAGCACCTGGGCCGCGACGCCTTCGCCCTCACGGATCAGGCCGAGCAGAATGTGCTCGGTGCCGATGTAGTTGTGGCCGAGCTGCAGCGCCTCACGCAGAGACAGCTCCAGCACCTTCTTGGCTCGCGGCGTGAACGGGATGTGCCCGGACGGAGCCTGCTGGCCCTGGCCGATGATCTCCTCGACCTGGCTGCGCACGCCTTCCAGCGAGATGCCCAACGACTCCAGCGACTTGGCGGCTACGCCCTCGCCCTCGTGAATAAGACCCAACAGGATGTGCTCGGTCCCGATGTAGTTGTGGTTGAGCATCCGGGCTTCTTCTTGCGCCAGGACGACGACCCTGCGGGCACGGTCGGTAAATCTCTCAAACATCGGTGGTTACCTGCTCTCCATCGCTAGCGGTACCCGCGTACGGCTGCGTTCTGTCGGTTTTCCTCATAGCCCGCACGTAGTACCTACCGTCCACTCTAATGGGCGGCTGTCCCGGGCGCGGAGGTTGGCGGTCCGTTCCGCCGGGGCGGTACCCGGTACGAGCTGTCCACATCTAGTGCTGCAGATGAGCAACGCCGCCGGTCGACGAATCGTTTCCGAATTTGCGGCCTGACCGGTTCGCCGCTAGCGAAAAACTCCGGACCGGGAATTCTCACCGGTCCGGAGCTGGCAACTGTCGGCCAAGTTGCGGTCGTTTATGTGGCGGCGTGGAACGCGTCGATGACGTCGGCGGGGATCCGGCCCCGGGTGGACACGTTGTGCCCGTTGCGGCGGGCCCATTCGCGGATGGCCGCACTCTGCTCACGATCGATCGCGCCGCGGCCACGGGCCGGTCCGGCCGCACGTCCGCGCCGGCGGCCACCGACCCGGCGCCCGGCCTCCACCCACTGCTTCAGGTCGTTACGGAGTTTGGCGGCATTCTTGGACGAAAGGTCGATCTCGTAGGTGACACCGTCGAGGCCGAATTCGACCGTCTCATCGGCGGTGGCCTCACCGTCGAAATCGTCGACCAACGTGACGGTCACTTTTTTCGCCATTACCCCGCACCGAACCCTTCTGCATACGCATTGGTGACTACGCCTGAGTATCCTGCACCTGCGCCCTAATGTGCCACAAATACGCACATATTTCCAATAGACGCGACGGTCGCAGCGGGTGTGTGTGCTGCCTCAGTTAGTGTGCCGACGAACAATCGGGAACAAAACCGTCTCCCGAATAGACAAGCCCGTCAACGCCATCAACAAGCGATCGATACCCATTCCGGTGCCCGTTGTGGGCGGCATCGCATACTCCAATGCGGCCAGGAAATCGTCGTCGAGAACCATTGCCTCGTCATCACCGGCGGCCGCGGCGCGCGCTTGGGCTTCGAATCGCTGACGCTGGATTACCGGGTCGACGAGTTCGGAATATCCGGTGGCGAGTTCGAAACGCCGCACGTAGAGATCCCATTTCTCGGTGACCCCGGGGATGCTGCGGTGGGCCCGGGTCAGCGGGGATGTCTCCACCGGGAAGTCGCGCACGAACGTGGGGGCCCACAGCTTCTCCCCCACCGTGTGCTCCCAGAGTTCCTCGACCAATTTTCCGTGCCCGTAGCCACGGTCACGCGGAATCTCGAGCTCGAGTCCTTCGGCAATACGCCACAAGTACTCAACTGATGTGTCGGGAGTGATCTCCTCACCCAGCGCTTGCGACAGTGAGGGATACATTTCCAATGTGTCCCATTGTCCGTCGAGATCATAGATAGTGCCATCAGGCAATGGCACCTGACGGGTGCCGATGGCCTCGTCGGCAACCTCTTGAATAAGCTCGCGGGTGACCACCGCGGAATCGTTGTAGTCACCGTAAGCCTGATATGTCTCCAGCATAGAGAATTCTGGAGAGTGGGTGGAATCGACTCCTTCGTTGCGAAAGTTGCGATTCAGCTCGAATACCCGGTCGAAACCGCCGACGATGCATCGCTTGAGGAACAGTTCCGGTGCAATCCTCAGGTACAGATCGACATCGAGCGCATTGGAGTGGGTGATGAACGGTCGTGCCGCCGCGCCGCCGGCCAGCGTCTGCAGCATCGGCGTCTCAACCTCGAGGAAGCCGCGGCGCTCCAACGCCGATCGCACTGCCCGCACCACCGCGACCCGCTGCCGCGCGATGCTGCGGGCCTCCGGCCGGACGATGAGGTCGACGTACCGCTGACGCACCCGCGTTTCTTCGCTCATTTCTTTGTGAGCAACCGGAAGTGGCCGCAGCGCCTTGGCGGCCATCTGCCAGGAGTCGGCGAGCACCGAGAGCTCGCCGCGCTTGGAGCTGATCACCTCACCGTGCACGAAGACGATGTCGCCCAGGTCGACGTCGGCCTTCCAGGCATCCAGCGACTCCTGCCCCACCTGGGCGAGGCTGATCATCGCCTGCAGTTGCGTGCCGTCGCCCTCCTGCAGCGTGGCGAAACACAACTTGCCGGAGTTGCGGGCGAAAACCACTCGCCCCGAGACACCGACGGTTTGACCGGTCTGGGTGTCAGCGGCCAGATCGGGATAAGCGGCTCGCAGTTCGGCCAGCGTATGGGTGCGCGGCACCGTCACCGGATAGGGCTCGCGGCCCTCTGCCAGCAGCCGCTCCCGCTTGGCCTGACGAATCCGGAACTGTTCGGGAAGGTCGGCCTGGGACTGGGACGCGTCGTCGCGATCGGCTGGGCTCACAAAATGCCAGCTTAAATGAACCCGCCGGCCGACTATCGCACGCCGGACCGGCCACCGTTTCGCGAGCGCGAGCCAATGGACCGGCGCCTCAACGGCATACCCGTGTGCGGGCGGGATCGGCGTGCGGGGCCGGTGTGCACAACCTCACACCGCCTCACCTGGCCGGCTTGAGCCGTCCTCGCTGACTGTCGCGGTTGCGTTCGAACACCAGGCGCAGCCCGTCGAGCGTGAGGTGGCGGTCGTAGTGCTCGACCGTCCGCAGATCGGGCAGCACCAACGGGGCGGTGTAACCGGTCGCCACCACCGCGACATCACTGCCGGAGAACCCGTCGACGTCTTCGCGGATCCGGCTGACCAGTCCGTCGACCAGTCCGGCGAACCCGAATACCGCACCGGCCTGCATGCATTCCACGGTGTTCTTGCCGATCACCGAGCGCGGACGGGTCAGCTCGACGCGGCGCAGAGCGGCCGAGCGAGCCGCCGCGGCGTCGGAGGAGACCTGTACACCGGGGGCGATGGCCCCGCCCAGGAACTCGCCCTTGGCCGACACCACGTCCACACAGATCGACGAACCGAAGTCGACGATGATCGCCGCGGTGCCGTATTTGTGATATGCGGCAAGGCAATTCACGATCCGGTCGGCGCCGACTTCCTTCGGGTTGTCCACCAGCAGCGGGATACCGGTTCGCACGCCGGGCTCGATCAGCACATGCGGTACCGCCGGCCAGTACTGCTCGAGCATCAACCGCACCTCGTGCAGCACCGAGGGCACCGTGGACAGTCCGGCAGCCCCGGTGAGCCGCTCGGAGTCCTCACCGATCAGCCCGTCGATGGTGAGCGCCAGCTCGTCGGCGGTCACCTCGGCTTCGGTCCGGATCCGCCACTGCTGCACTACCTTCGCGTGGTCCCCCGTACCGGAGATCAGCCCGACGATGGTGTGGGTGTTGCGGACATCGATCGCGAGCAGCATCAGCGCGGCGACATCAGTTCGGATGCGTCCGCCGGGACGTACGCGGGGTCGTGGCTGTGCGCACCGAGGTCGATCTGCAAGTTGTCGGAGTCGACGAACACGATCCGCGGGCGGTACGCGCGGGCCTCGGCGTCTTCCATCACCCCGTAGGCGATCAGGATCACCAGGTCGCCGGGATGAATGAGGTGCGCTGCGGCGCCGTTGATTCCGATCACCCCGGTACCACGCTCGCCGGTGATGGCATAGGTCACCAGCCGGGCACCGTTGTCGATGTCGACGATCGTCACCTGCTCGCCTTCGAGCAGGTCGGCGGCCTCCATCAGATCGGCGTCGATGGTCACCGAGCCCACGTAGTGCAGGTCGGCCTGCGTGACCGTGGCGCGGTGAATCTTGGATTTGAGCATCGTGCGCTGCATCAGTTCCTCCAGGGCAGTTCGTGATTGTCGCCGTCGCCGACGCGGGGGTGCCCGTCGATGCCGGCGGACGCTCCGATGTCGACGGAAATGTTGTCCAGCAGCCGGGTTCGGCCCAGTCGGGCCGCCACCAGCAGCCTGGCCTGGCCTTCGTTCGGCGCCGCGCCCAGCATCGGGTCGCGTACTTCCAGGTAGTCGACGTCGATGGCGGGCACCTCGTCGAGCACGGCACGGGCCGCGTCGACGGCGGCCGACGCCCCGCCCGCGGCGGCGTACTTGCCGGCCAGCAGGGCGGCCGACAATGCTCCGGCCTGCTCGCGCTCGTCGGCGTCGAGGTAGCGGTTGCGCGACGACATCGCCAGGCCGTCGGATTCGCGGACGATGGGAACTCCGACGATCTGTACGTCGATGTTGAGGTCGGCGACCATCTGCCGGATCAAGGCCAGTTGCTGATAGTCCTTCTCGCCGAAGAACGCTCGGTCCGGGCGGACGATCTGCAGCAGCTTGAGCACGACGGTCAGGACACCGGCGAAATGGCCGGGGCGCGACGCCCCTTCCAGCTCACCGCCGACCGGGCCCGGCTGCACACTGGTGCGCGGACCATCCGGATACATTCCCGAACCGGTTGGGGTGAACGCGATCTCGACCCCTTCGGCGCGCAGCGCGGCGAGATCCTCGTCGAGGGTGCGCGGGTAGGCGTCGAGGTCCTCCCCCGCTCCGAACTGCAAGGGGTTGACGAATATCGACACCACCACGACCGCGCCGGGAACACGCTTGGCTGCACGGATCAGCGTCAGGTGCCCCTCGTGCAGCGCGCCCATGGTGGGCACGAGGGTGACCCGGCGGCCGCTGGCCCGCAGCGCCCGGGTGACCGCTGCAACATCGGCCGGCGCCGTGTAGACGTTCAGTTCGCCTGCGACGAACTTGGGAAGGTTGTTCGGCGTCATCCTCGACTCGTTTCGGTGCTGGTTTCCGGGCCTGTGTCTGAGAGCACCGCGAAGACCTCCATCGGTGCGTGGGCACGTTGAGCGGTGCGCAGGGAGTCGGCCTGATATGCCTGGGCCACTTGCGAATCCAACATGCGCAGGGCATTCAGATGTGCGGCCACCGCCGCTGCGTCACCGCGCGCGACCGGTCCGGTCAACGCGGCCTGACCGCGCTGCAGCGCGTTCTCCAACGCGGCGCGGGCCAGCGGACCCACAACCCGTTCCGGCAGACCGCCGGGTGCATCGCCGACGAGCTCCTGGCCGAGCAGTTCCTGGCCTCGCAAGGAGGCCCGCAGCGTGTCCACGGCGTCGAGCACCAGCGTGACCAGATGGTTGCTGGCGTGGGCCAGCGCTGCGTGATACTGCGTCCGGGCGTGCTCGGGGACCCGGAACGGCTCACCGCCGATCTCCAGAACGAGCGACTGCCCGATCGCGTACCCCACCTCGTCGGCCGCGGTGACGCCGAAACACGAGTCGGGCAGCCTGGTGATGTCCTCGTCGGAGCCGGTGAACGTCATCGCGGGATGAATGGCCAGCGGGATGCAGCCCAGCTCGGTCAGCGGCGCCAGCACCGCCACCCCGTTGGCTCCGGAAGTGTGCACCACGATGGTGCCGGGTCGCACCACACCGGTGGCGGCCAGGCCGGACACCAGCGACGGCAACTCGGCGTCGGGAACCGTCAAGAGCAGCAGTTCAGCCCGCTGCGCCACGTCGGGGACGGGCAGGATCGAGGTCTCGGGCAGCCGACGCCGGGCCCGCAGCCGCGAGGTCTCGGAGATCGCGCTGCACGCCACCACCACATGCTCAACCCGTTCCAGGGCATAGCCGAGCGCCGTGCCCACCCGGCCCGCCGAGATGATGCCGACGCTGAGCCTGGCAGGACGCAATCCCTCAGGAGGGGACCACCCGTTTGCAGGGGGCTGCTCCATCGCAGACGACCTCACAGGTTGAATAGGTTTCAGTCGTTCCAGTCCCGCGTTGCGGGTACCGGACGGTCGTCACGAGACTAGCTCACTCTTCGCGACGCCTGCGACGCCCGCCTTCAGCCGGGGTGGACTGGAACCGTGCCAGCAGCTCGTTCACCGACTGCCCGTCGGCGTGATGACCGTTCTGCGGCTCGGGCTCCGCATCGCTGCGGTGCCGTGACGCGCGCCGGGGCGGCTCGGGCGGTTGGGAGGATTCGGTGGCCAGGGCCGGAGACGCCTGGACGGCTGCCGGACGGCCCGGATCGGCTGCCGCGGAGTGCCGCCCTCGGGGTGGCTCAGCAGCCTGGCCTGTCGACATCGCCGGAGCCGGGGTGGGCTCGGGGGCCGGGGCGGGCTCGGGGGCCGGCTCGGTAGCCGCGGGCGGCGTTTCCGGGGCGCGGCGCCTGCCGACGTACTCGGTGGCGGCGCCGTTCTGGGGTGTCACCGGCGCAGACCAATTGCTGCCGGGGGCGCCGGCGGGAATCCACTGGCCCTCGGCGGGGGCCGGTTGCCACCCCGCGGCAACAGGCTCGGCAACAGGCTCGGCAGCCGGCGCGCTCGCAGGCTCGGGCTCGGTGGCTTCGATGGTCGGCGACGGCTGCATCGGCGGCATGGCCGGTGGCGGCGGGGGCGGCGCCCAGGTGGACGGCGGCTCGGGTGGCCTGCTCGCGGCCGGTTCCTCGGGCCGGGGTCGCGGTTCCGGCCGAGGCTCTGGGCGAGGCTCAGGCCGAGGCGCCGGCTCCGGCCGGGACACGGGCTGCGGCTCCGGCCGCGGCGCGGGCTTGGGCTCCGGCTGACGCGGAGACTCCGGCTGGCGCGGCGGGTCCTGCTGACGCCTGCGGCGACGCGGCTGTTCACCGGCGGGTACCGGACGCGACGGCAGGCGATGGGCCCCACCCGAGGTGGCCCAGTCGTTCTCCGGCGGGTGCGGCTCGGCCGGAACGTCGATGATCGGGCTTTCCTCGGTCCGCGACGACCGGATGTCGGTGACCTCGACCGGCGGCACGTCGAGCCGGCTTGCGGTGACCCGGCCCGCGGTACGCGGCGCGCTCTTGTCGGTCTCGATGGCGGGACGGTGCACCAGGTCGGTGTCGAACAGGATCTCCAGGTTTGCCCGCAGCGCGGCAAGTTCCGAGCGCAACGCGGCCACCTCGTCGGCAGCCTGAGCCCGCAGCTCGGAGGCCAGTTCCCGGCGCAGCTGGGTCTCGACGGTCAGCTCGTACTCCCGCCGCGCCGAGATCTCGCGATCCAGCTGCAGGTCGTAGACGAACTTCAGATCCCGGGCCTTGGCCTGGTCCAGGTCACTCTGGCGCCGGTAGATGACGGAGACGAAGGCCGCCACCACGGCAGCCCACAGAGCCAGGATGACGGCGAGCTTCAGCAACTCGACACGATCGGTGAACACCAATGCGGAGCTGGCCAGAATCGCGAGCACCAGCAATACCGTTAAGAGGAGCCAGCCCGGCCTTCGGCCGCCGCGCCGTGGCCGACCACCGCGGGGCAGAACGGTCATGCGCCGACTGTACCCGTCACAGCTCATCTAGCCCGGTGACCAGTGCGGCGATTCGGCCAACTACCGCAGCTGATCGGTCACTGCGGCGCCGTGTCCCCGTTGTCCGGCGGTTCCTCGGGCGACTTGCAGCAATGCTGCAGCCACACCGCCGCTGCCGCCAACGCCAGCGCGCTGACGGCCGCCACGGCCGCACCGGGGGTGTCTTCACCAGCCACCCGCAGTTCGCCCCGCCGCGGCAGCAGGTACACCAGTACCCCGATCCACCAGCCCGCGACGATGGCGCCGACCCAGGCTGAGGCCTTGGCGATCACCACCGACCGGGCCACCGTCAGCGGGTGCAGGCGGCCCGTGCCGACCCCGATCTGCCCGTCGTTGATCTTGGCGCGCACGTAGAACGCCCAGCCCGCCTCGGCAAGCGCGACCGCTAGCAGCGAGAGCCCGGTCCAGACCGTCAGCGGCGGGAACCACCGGTAGAGCACCCCGATCAGCACATAGCCGACGAGGGCGACGACGACGACCGCCCCGGCCAGGTCGCGTTTGCGGGTCGGACCCATCAGCCTGTCACCGGTTCCGCGCCGAAGTTCAGGACCAGATCGGTGCGTCGCACGCCGGCCCGTTCGACCGGGTCGATCTCCTCCAGCAAGTGGGCCACCCGCCGGCTTCGGCCGACCACCGTCAGCGTCGCGTCGGGATCCACCGCGAGCCACGGGATCAGGACGAATGCGCGAAGGTGAGCCAGCGGATGCGGCAACGTCAGGTCCTCGTCGCGGGAGCACACCTCGGTGTCACCGTCATGGCAGGTGACCAGGTCGACATCGAGGGTGCGCGGGCCCCATTTCTGCTCCCGGACCCGGTCGGCCTCCTGCTCGAGTCGCTGGCCGCGGCGCAGCCAACCGTGACAGTCCAGGTCCGGATCGTCGGCGATCAGCACCGCGTTCAGGAACGGGCTCTGCTCGACCCCGCCCCAGGCGTCGGTCTCGAAAACCGGGGACACCGCGCGCACGGCGGGGCCGAGACCGTCCACCACCGACTGCAGCCGGGCCAGCCGGTCGCCGATGTTCGACCCGATCGACAAGACGGTAGAGGTCACGCGGAGTTCCCCCGTCTCGACCGCCGGGCCACCACCGCGACGTCGTCGAAGGTCAGCGGGATCGGGGCGCTGGGTTTGTGCACGACGACCTCGACGGCGTGCAGGCGCTCGTCGACCATGATGGCTTCGGCGATCTCGGCCGAGACGGTCTCGATCAAATTGCGTGGCGGGCCCGCGACGATATCGGCGGCGCGCTGTGCCAGCGCGCCGTAATCGAGGGTGTCGGCCAAATCGTCGCTGGCCGCGGCCCGGCGCAGGTCCACCCACGCCGTGATGTCGATGACGAACTCCTGGCCGTCCTGGCGCTCGTGGTCGAAGACGCCGTGATTGCCACGAACTCGCAAGCCGCGCAACTCAATTCGATCAGCCAATCCGACCTCCAGACTCCCAGGCTTTCAGTACGGCGAGCGCGTCGACGGAGGCCACCACGTCGTGCACCCGAACTCCCCAGGCCCCGTGCTGGGCGGCCAGCATCGAGATCGCGGCGGTCGCGGTCTCCCGGCCGTCCGGCGGCCGTGGCGTCCCGTCCGCCCCGGCCAGCAGCGCACCGAGGAATCGCTTGCGGGATGCGCCCACCAACACCGGGATGCCGGTGGCGACGAACTCGGGCACGGCATGCAGCAGGGCCCAGTTGTCCTGGGCGGTCTTGGCGAATCCCAGGCCGGGGTCGATGATCAACCGCTCGGGGGCAACGCCCGCCGCGACCGCGGCGTCTACGGCGGCCATGAGTTCGGACCGGACCTCGGCCACCACATCGCCGTAACCGGGCGCGCGATGTGGGTGCTCTGCGCTGACCGACCGCCAGTGCATCAAGATCCACGGCACTTTCGCGTCGGCCAACAGGGGCGCCATGTTCGGATCGGCGAGGCCGCCGGACACGTCGTTGACGATCTGCGCCCCGCTGTCCAGGGCCACCTTCGCCACATCGGCATGCATGGTGTCGATGCTGACCGTGATGCCTTGGGAGGCAAGCGCTTCGATCACCGGGGCGACGCGGGCCGCCTCTACCGCAGGTGCGATGCGCACCGCCCCGGGGCGCGTCGACTCCCCGCCCACGTCGATGATCGCGGCCCCCGCCGCGGCGAGCGCCAGCCCGTGTTCGACGGCGCGGTCGCGGTCGATGAACCTGCCGCCGTCGGAGAAGGAATCGTCGGTGACGTTCACAACTCCCATGACCTGCACAGGGGTGGGGTTCACTTCCGCAGGATAAGTTCCAGCGCCTCGGCCCGGGATGCCTTGTCGGTCTTGAACTGCCCGCGGACCGCCGAGGTGGTGGTGACGGCACCGGGTTTACGGACCCCGCGCATGGCCATGCAGAGGTGCTCGGCCTCGATCACCACGATGGCCCCGCGCGGATCGAGCTTGCGCATGAGCGCATCGGCGATCTGGGCGGTCAGGCGTTCCTGAACCTGTGGGCGCTTCGAGTACAGGTCCACCAGGCGGGCGATCTTCGACAACCCGGTCACCCGGCCGTCGACCCCCGGGATGTATCCCACATGGGCCACCCCGTGGAACGACACCAGGTGGTGCTCGCAGGTGGAGTACATCGGGATCTCTTTGACCAGCACGAGCTCGTCGTGCTCTTCGTCGAAGGTGGTGTTGAGCACCGCGTCCGGGTCGGTGTACAGCCCGGCCATCAGCTCCTTGTACGCACGCGCTACGCGGGCCGGCGTGTCGAGCAGCCCCTGACGATCAGGGTCCTCACCGATGGCGATCAACAGTTCGCGGACCGCGGCCTCGGCCCGCGGCTGGTCGAATACCCGCCTGGCCGTATCGGTGTTGTTGTGGTGCTCGCGCAGCGACTGCGACATGAAGCCTCCGTTCTTCCGATCAGCCGTGGGCCGGGGGGTTGGGCCGGTCGGCGTTCTCGTTGCCGCCGTCCTTGCCTGCCTCGCCGCTCGGATTCGGCTGGCCGGGATGAGGATAAGGCTGATACGGGTACGGCTGGGGCTGTTGCCATCCCGACGGATGCGGCGGCGGGTACCAGTAGCCCTGCTGTTGCTGGGGCGGCTGGTATCCCGGCTGTGCCGGCGGGGGCGGCCAGCCCGGGGCGTGCCAGCCTGCCGGTGCGCCGTAATCGGGCTGGGTCGAGCCGTTCTGGTTCGACCCGTTCGGCGGCGCGCCGTTGGTCCCGGCACCGTTGGTCTCCTTGGCCCGCTCGGCGGCCTCTCGGCTGGCGGCGGCGATGGCGGCCTTGAACGCGGGCTCCGGCACCGGCGGCGGCCACGGCTCGCCGCGCTCGATGGCGATCTCGCCCGGTGTCTTGATCGGCGGCTTGTCCGACGGCACCCGGCCGCCGAAGTCGTCGAACATGGTCAGCCGGGGACGCTTCTTGACGTCACCGAAGATGGCCTCCAGCTCGGCCCGGTGCAGCGTCTCCTTCTCCAGCAGCTCGCCGGCCAGGGTGTCCAGCACATCGCGGTATTCGGTGAGGATCTCCCACGCCTCGGTGTGCGCGGCCTCGATGAGCTTGCGCACCTCGTCGTCGATGTCCCGGGCCACCTCGTGGCCGAAGTCGGCCTGGGTACCCATGGTGCGGCCCAGGAACGGGTCGCCGTGTTCGGTGCCGTAGCGGACAGCACCCAGCTTGGAGCTCATGCCGTATTCGGTGACCATCGCGCGGGCGATCTTGGTGGCCTGTTCGATGTCGGACACCGCACCTGTGGTGGGCTCGCGGAAGACCAGTTCCTCGGCGGCGCGACCGCCCATCGCGAACACCAGCCGGGCGATCATCTCCGAGCGGGTCATCAGACCCTTGTCGTCCTCGGGCACCGCGACGGCGTGGCCGCCGGTGCGTCCGCGGGCCAGGATGGTCACCTTGTAGATCGGCTCGATGTCGGGCATCGCCCACGCGGCCAGGGTGTGTCCGCCCTCGTGGTAGGCGGTGATCTTCTTTTCCTGCTCACTGATGATGCGACCCTTGCGGCGCGGGCCACCCACAACCCGGTCGACGGCCTCTTCCAGGGCCGCACCGGTGATGATGGTGCCGTTCTCGCGGGCGGTGAGCAGTGCGGCCTCGTTGATGACGTTGGCCAGGTCGGCGCCGGACATGCCGACGGTGCGCTTGGCCAGCCCGTCCAGATCCGCATCGGGGGCGATCGGCTTGCCCGCCGAGTGCACCTTGAGCACCGCACGCCGGCCGGCCAGATCGGGGTTGGACACCGGGATCTGGCGGTCGAAGCGGCCCGGACGCAGCAACGCCGGGTCGAGGATGTCGGGCCGGTTTGTGGCGGCGATCAGGATGACGCCCTGGCGGTCGCCGAAGCCGTCCATCTCGACCAGCAGCTGGTTCAGCGTCTGCTCACGCTCGTCGTGGCCGCCGCCCATGCCGGCGCCGCGCTGGCGGCCGACGGCGTCGATCTCGTCGACGAAGATGATGCACGGGCTGTTCGCCTTGGCCTGCTCGAACATGTCTCGGACGCGGGAGGCGCCGACACCGACGAACATCTCGACGAAGTCCGAACCGGAGATGGTGAAGAACGGCACGCCGGCCTCACCGGCGACCGCGCGGGCCAGCAGGGTCTTACCGGTTCCGGGCGGGCCGTAGAGCAGCACACCGCGCGGGATCTTGGCGCCCAGCGCCTGATACCGGCTCGGGTTCTGCAGGAAGTCTTTGATCTCGTAGAGCTCTTCGACCGCCTCGTCGACACCGGCGACGTCGGCGAACGTGGTCTTGGGCATGTCCTTGCCCAGCTGCTTGGCTTTCGACTTGCCGAAGCCGAAGCCCATCCGGCCGCCGCCCTGCATGCGGGAGAACATCACGAACAGGGCGACCAGCAACAGCAGCGGCAGCATGTAGATCAACATCGAACCGAGGAAGCTGCCCTGGTTGACGGTGGTACCGAACTTGACGTGCTTGGCGTCAAGTTGGTCGACCAGCTTCACCGCATAGCCGGTCGGGTACTTCGTGATGACCTTGTCGCTGTTCTCGGTCTCTTCCTTGCCGCTCTTCAGATCGAGACGCAGCTGCTGTTCGCGGTCGTCGATCTGGGCGCTGTTGACGTTGTCAGCGTTGATCTGCGCCACCGCCACCGAGGTGTCGACGGGTTTGTAGCCGCGGGTGTCGTCACTGAAATAGAAAAACGACCAGCCCAGCAGCAGCACGACCGCGATCACGGTCAGCGTACGGATCACATTTTTGCGGTTCATCGATCACTCGGCCGAGTTCGGCCCGGTCCTTCCAACGTGCGCAGTTGAGACATTCAAGGCTACCGCTAGACCAACGTCCGGCAGTTCCCGACGGTATCTAGCCGACTGCGGGCGGCCTGTGCTTGGGTGAGATCGTGCTCACACCAACCGAACGGTTAGTAGATACCAATGGCGTGACCCTGAAGGTGCTCGAGGCGGGTGAGCGCGGAAATCCGGTGGCGGTGCTGACCCACGGATTCCCGGAGCTCGCTTATTCGTGGCGCCATCAGATCCCGGTCCTGGCCGACGCCGGCTATCACGTTCTGGCCCCGGACCAGCGCGGATACGGGGGCTCGTCGCGGCCGGAGGGCATCGAGGCCTACAACATCGTGGAGTTGACCGCCGACATCGCGGGGTTGCTCGATGATGTCGACGCCGAACAGGCGATCCTCATCGGTCACGACTGGGGCTCGCCCGTCGCCACCAACTTTCCGTTGTTCTTCCCGGACCGGGTCCGCGCGGTGGCCGCCCTCAGCGTGCCTCCGGTGCCGCGGGCGCCCGGGCCGCCGACGCAGATCTGGCGCAGGATCTTCGGCGACAACTACTTCTACATCCTGCATTTCCAGGAGCCCGGGGTGGCGGACGCGCAACTCGGCGCCGACCCTCGGCACTCGCTGCGGCGCTCGCTGGCGATGCAGGGAATCGGTGAACCGCTCGAAACCTTGGCCGACCAGCCTCTGCCCCCGCTGCCGGACTGGATCAGCGCCGACGAGTTCGAGCACTACGTGGAGGCGTTCACCGAGAACGGATTCACCGGTCCGCTGAACTGGTACCGCAACTTCGACCGGAACTGGGAGCTGACCGAGAGCACTCCCGCATCGACCATCACGGCGCCGGTGCTCTTCCTGGCCGGCACCGCCGATCCGGTGTTGAGTTTCACCCCGCGCGACCGCGTGGGTGACGTGGCCACCGGCGACTACCGCGAAGTGCTGATCGAGGGCGCCGGCCACTGGCTTCAGCAGGAACGGCCCGATGAGGTGAACAAGGTGCTGTTGGAGTTCCTGGGAGGTCTGAAGTGAGTCCGTTGAACTTCGGCGTGTTCATCACGCCGTTCCACCCGGTCGGCCAATCCCCCACCACCGCACTGCAATACGACATGGACCGGGTCGAGGCGCTGGACCGGCTGGGTTACGACGAGGCCTGGTTCGGCGAACACCATTCCGGCGGTTACGAACTCATCGCCTGCCCCGAGGTGTTCATCGCCGCCGCGGCCGAACGGACCAAACACATCCGGTTGGGCACCGGCGTGGTGTCGCTGCCGTACCACCACCCGCTCATGGTGGCCGACCGGTGGGTGCTGCTCGACCACCTCACCCGCGGGCGCGTGATGTTCGGGACGGGGCCGGGCGCGCTGCCGTCGGATGCCTACATGATGGGCATCGACCCGGTGGATCAGCGGCCCATGATGCAGGAATCGCTGGAGGCCATCCTGGCCCTGTTCCGCGCCGCTCCCGATGAGCGGATCAACCGCAAGACCGACTGGTTCACCCTGCGCGATGCCGCCCTGCACATCCGCCCCTACACCTGGCCGTATCCCGAGATATCAACCGCGGCAATGGTTTCCCCGTCCGGGCCGAGACTGGCCGGGGCGTTGGGCACCTCGTTGCTGTCGTTGTCGATGTCGGTGCCCGGCGGCTATGCGGCCATCGAGACCACCTGGGACACGGTGCGCGATCAGGCCGCCAAATCCGGCCGGGACGAGCCGGACCGGCAGAACTGGCGGGTGCTGGGCGTCATCCACCTCGCCGACACCCGCGAGCAGGCCATCGAGGACTGCACCTACGGCCTGCAGGATTTCGCCAACTACTTCGGCGCCGCCGGATTCGTACCGCTGTCGGAGAAAACAGAGGACACCGGCTCCGCGTACGAGTTCGTGGAAAACTATGCCTCCAAGGGCAACTGCTGCATCGGGACCACGGACGACGCGATCGCCTACATCCAGGACCTGCTGGACCGCTCCGGCGGTTTCGGCACCTTCCTGCTCCTGGGCCACGACTGGGCGCCGCCGGCGGCCACCTTCCACTCCTACGAACTGTTCGCCCGCGAGGTGATCCCGCATTTCAAGGGGCAACTCACCGCGGCCCGGGCCTCGCACGAATGGGCCAAAGGCATGCGCGATCAATTGCTCGGCCGGGCCGGGCAGGCCATCGTCAACGCGATCACCGAGGCCGCCACCGAGGACGCCGAGGGCAAGAGCTGATGCGCGCCGCAGTCCTGCGCGAGGGACGCATGATCGTCCGCGATGACGTACCCGAACCGGTGCCCGGTCCCGGCCAGGTGCTGGTCGAGGTGAAAGCCTGCGGGATCTGCGGCTCGGACCTACATTTCGCCGCGCACGGTGCCGACATGCTGGCGGCCGGTGCCGACATGGAGGGCGTGCCCGACCTGGACATCGACCTGGCCGGTGATGTCTACATGGGCCACGAGTTCAGCGCCGAGATCCTCGATGCCGGACCGGGAACCGAGGCTCCCGCCGCCGGGAGCCTGGTGACCTCGGTACCGGTGCTGATCTCCGGCGACAGCATCTCCCCGATCGTGTACAGCAACACCACCGTCGGCGGCTACGCCGAGAAGATGTTGTTGTCGGCGCCACTACTGCTGCCGGTTCCCAACGGGCTGAGTGCCGAGCACGCCGCCCTGACCGAGCCGATGGCCGTGGGACTGCACGCGGTCAACGCGTCGCGCATCGAGCCCGGCGAGGCCGCACTCGTCGTCGGCTGCGGCCCCGTCGGCATCGCCATCATCGCGGCGCTGAACCTGCGGGGCGTGGAAACCATTGTGGCGTCGGACTTCTCGGCTACCCGCCGCGCGCTCGCCGCCACCATGGGCGCCCACACCACCCTGGATCCAGCCGTCGACTCACCGTTCCATCAGTGCCGGCCCGCGGTGGTGTTCGAGGCGGTCGGCGCCCCGGGGATCATCGACGACGTACTGCGTCGCGCACCGGCGGGCGCGCGCCTGGTGGTGGCCGGGGTCTGCATGCAGCCCGATACCGTGCACCCGTTCTACGCGATCACCAAGCAGATCAACATCCAGTTCGTCTTCGGCTACGACCCGGGTGAATTCGCGGCCTCGCTGCGCGCCATCGCCGAAGGCGAGATCGACGTGGCGCCGATGATCACCGGGACGGTGGGCCTCGACGGGGTGGCTACCGCGTTCGACGAACTCGGCTCGCCCGAGGAGCACTGCAAAGTCCTGGTGACACCGTGACGTCCCGGTAGGGTGCGGTCATGCCGATCGCTGGGAATGCGAAATTGCGGATCTTCGGCGTCGCCGCAGCGGGACTGATCGCCGTCAGCACCAGTGCGTGCGATACCACCTCGGGCCCCGCCGCGGGCGCGCCGGGCGGAGCCCGGCAGGTGACTGTCGTCGGCTCCGGTCACGTGCAAGGGGTCCCGGACACCCTGACCGCGGAGGTGGCGATGGAGTTCACCGCCCCCGACGTCTCGGGTGCACTCAATCAGTCCAGCCAGCGCCAGCAGGCCGTGATCGATGCGTTGGTCGGGTCGGGCCTGGACCGCAAGGACATCAGCACCACACAGGTCAGCGTGCAACCGCAATTCACCGACACCACCATCTCGGGCTATCGGGCCAGCAACGCGATCAAGGTCAAGATCCGTGACACCGCCAAGGCGTCGCAGACCCTGGCCTTGATCGCGAGCACCGGCGGTGACGCCACGCGCATCAACTCGGTCGACTACTCGATCGAGGACGATTCGGACCTGGTGCGCGACGCCCGGGCCCGGGCGTTCGACGACGCGAAGAACCGCGCCGAGCAGTACGCCGGGTTGTCCGGACTGGACCTGGGCAAGGTGATCTCGATTTCCGAGCAGTCCGGTGGCTCGACTCCGCCCCCGCCGACCCCCATGCCGCGTGCCGCGATGCAGGCCGTTCCACTGGAACCCGGTCAGCAGACGGTGGACTTCTCCGTGACGGTGGTCTGGGAGCTGACCTAGGCAGTGCCCGTTGACTTTGAAACCACGCACACCGCTACCCGCAAAAAGCCTGCGTCAGCTCCAAGTCAACGAGAAGTTCCAATTCAGCCGGCGGGCGCGATGTCGACGGGTATGCCGTTGAGCACCGCGGTGCCCGACAGCGGATCCAGATGGGTGCCGTCGTTGAGTTGGTTGACATTCGCACCGGGATGGCCGGCCGCCAAGCGCTGACCGGTGCCCTCACGGTCATGGCCCCAGCCTTGGGGTAGCGAGACAACGCCGCGCCGCATGCCGTCGTTCACCTCGATCGGGGCCAGCAGTTCGCCGCCGGGACCCTTGACCACCGCGATGTCGGTGAGCCCCAGGTCGGCGGCGTCGTCGGGGTGGATCTGCAGCGTGCACCGGTTCGAGCCGCCGGACAGGGCAGGCAGGTTGTGCATCCAGCTGTTGTTCGACCGCAGGTGGCGCCGCCCGATCAGCAGGAACCCGCCCGCCGCCCGGTCGAGTGCCTCACGCAGCCGCGCCACATCGGCGACGATCGGCTCCGGCGCGAGTTCGATCCGCCCGCTTGGGGTTCGCAGGATCTCGGGGATCCGCGGCTGCAGCGGTCCGAGGTCGATGCCGTGCGGGTCGGCCTTCAGCCGCTCCATGGTGAGCCCGTCGGGCTTGGCGCCGAAGGCATCTCCGTAGGGACCGATCCGCAGCATCATGTCGAGGCGGCGTTCATAGCCGGGCCCGTCGCACAGCATCGCGGTGAGCTCGTCGACGTTGCGGCCCGCCACGGGCGAATCGGGGTTGGCGGTCTCCTTCGCCAGTGTCGTGGCGATCACCTGGGCGTCGACCAGCGCGGGATCACCGTCGTATCCGACGCCGTAGAGGATCAGGGCGAGCCGGGAAAGGATCTCGGGCTCGTCGGGCCTGGCGTCGAGCGGCAGCGCGGGCGACGAGTACCGCACGTTGTTGCGTACCGCGAGGTTGTTCAGCGCGACGTCGAAGTGGGCGCTCTGCGAGGGCGGGGGCGGCGGCAGGATCACGTCGGCGTGCCGCGTCGTCTCGTTGAGGTAGGGGTCGATGCTCAGCATGAAATCGACGCTGTCCAGTGCCTTGTCGAGGCGGTCGCCGTCGGGCGCGGACAACACCGGGTTACCGGCGATGGTGATCATGGCCTTGATCTGCCCCGCGCCGGCGGTGTCGATCTCCTCGGCGAGGGCGGCAGCCGGCAGCTCGGAGAGCACTTCGGGATAGCCCGAGACCCGGCTGGCCCAGCGCCCGGTCGTGAAGCCGCGCCCGGGTTTCGGCGGGCGCGGTGCGGGCGCGGCGGCGCCGAGCGCGAACATCGCCCCGCCCGGGCGGTCGAGATTGCCGGTCAGCACGTTGATCACATCGACCAGCCAACTGCCGACGGTGCCGAACTCGACCGTCGACGTGCCGATGCGGCCGTAGACGGCCGCCGTCGGCGCCGCCGCGAGTTCGCGAGCCAGTTCCCGGATCTCCTCGGCGCCCACTCCGCAGGCCGCCTCCACGGCCTCGGGCGAGAACTCGTCGGCGAGGGTGCGGACCTCCTCGACACCGGTGACGTGCTCGCTGAGCCGGCCGAGGTCGACGAGACCCTCGGCGAACAGCACGTGCACGATCGCGAACAGCAGTGCCGCGTCGGTGCCGGGTCGCGGCGCGAGGTGCCGGTCGGCGAGTTTGGCCGTCTGGGTGCGGGCCGGATCGATGACGACGAGCTTGCCGCCCCGCTTGCGCAATGCGCGCAGCTTGCCCGGGAAGTCGGCGGCGGTGGCCAGGCTGCCGTTGGACACCATCGGATTCGCGCCGATGACGACCAGGTAGTCGGTGCGATCGAGGTCGGGCACGGTGAAGGCGACCGGGCTGCCGAACATCAGGCCCAGGGCGACGTGCTTGGGCATCTGGTCGAGGGTGCTGGCGCTGAACACCTGGCGGGTGCCCAGGCCCTTGATGATCAGCGGTGCGTACAGGCTGCCGGCGATGGTGTGGGCATTCGGGTTGCCGAGGTACACCCCGACCGAGGCGCCGCCGTGTTCGGCGATCACCGCACCGAGGCGCTGGGCGATGACGCCGTAGGCCTCGTCCCAGGTGGCCTCGGTCAGCGCGCCGTCGCGCCGGATCAGTGGCTGTGCCAGGCGGTCGGGATCGTTGTCGAGTTCGCCGAAGCTGGCGCCTTTCGGGCAGATGAAGCCGGCGCTGAACACGTCGTCGTGGTCGCCGCGCGCGCCGGTCACCCGACCGTCGGAGATGGTGAGCGTGAGGCCACAGGTGGCCTCGCAGAAGGGGCAGATCCGCAGGGCTGTGCTCATGCCACGAATTCTGCGCCGATCAGGTGGCTGAGTACACCTTTGGTTCGAGCGTGCCGATGTAGGGCAGGTCGCGGTAACGCTCGGCGAAGTCCAGGCCGTAGCCGACGACGAACTCGTTGGGAATGTCGAAACCCACGTAGGCGACGTCGAGTTCGGTCTTGACGGCCTCGGGCTTGCGCAGCAGCGTGCAGACCCGCAGCGAGCGCGGGTGGCGGGTGGCCAGGTTGCGCAGCAACCAGGACAGGGTGAGACCGGAGTCGATGATGTCCTCGACGATCAGCACATCGCGGTCGTTGATGTCGCGGTCGAGGTCTTTGAGGATGCGCACCACACCCGAGGACGAGGTGGACGAGCCGTAGGAGCTGACCGCCATGAACTCCAACTGGGTGGGCAGCGGGATGGTCCGCGCCAGGTCGGTGACGAACATGACCGCGCCCTTGAGCACGGTGACCAGAAGCAGGTCGTCGTTACCCAGATTGTCTCGATACTGCTCGGCGATCATCTCGGCGAGTTCGACGGTGCGGGTCCGGATCTGCTCCTCGGACAACAGCACCGATTTGATGTCTCCCGCGTACAGCTCGGCAGAGTCGACAGCCACTGCAACAGCGTGCCATGCGAGGCGGCCGCATTCCAACGCGGATCGCTAGACCGGTTCGGCGCGCGTCGTCAGCACCGCACCGTGCCGTACCGCGAACAAGCGCTGTTTGCGCAGTCCGGATGCGACGGCCACGCCGCCCTGCCCACGCCAGGCTGTCACCAGCCGGTCCACCGACCTGATCTGGATGTCGGTCAGATCACACGCGCCACCGTCCAGCAACCAGGCCCGGATCACCCGGCGGCGCAGTGCGTCGGGCAACGAGGCCAACCGAGTGGTGTCCAGACCGCCGGCTTGAGTGCGTGCCCCGGCCAGGGCGTCGGCGGCCAGCGCGTCGAGCGTGTCGACATCCTCACGCAGCGCGATCGCGGTGCGGGCCAGCGCCTCGGCCACCCCGCCGCCGAGCACGTCCTCCAGCACCGGCAGCACCTCGTGCCGTAGCCGGACCCGGGTGAACCTGCGGTCGGCGTTGTGCGGGTCCAGCCAGGCGGCGAGGCCGAGTTCGTCGCAGACCGCGTGGGTCTGCGCGCGCCGAACACCGAGCAGCGGCCGGTGCCACGGCGGGTCATGCGGGCGCATCCCGGCAATCGAACGGGCACCCGATCCGCGGCCCAGCCCGAGCAATACCGTCTCGGCCTGGTCGTCGAGGGTGTGGCCGAGCAGTACCGGCGCGCCGTCCCGGGCCGCCTCCAACGCCGCGTAACGGGCCTGACGGGCCGCCGCCTCCGGGCCGCCATCGCGGCCGACATCAACCGAAAGCACATGTGCGCCAATACATCCCAGCGCCACTGCTTGCTCGGCGGCGGCGGCGGCGACGGTATCGGATCCTGCTTGCAGCCGATGGTCGACGATCAGCGCGACGGTGGGGCGCAACTGTGCGGCCACGGCGGTCAGGGCCAGCGAGTCCGGACCGCCCGAGAGCGCCACGCACCAACTCTGGGCGTCGATCCGCTCGCCGGCGGCCGCCACGGCGTGCCGCAGCGCGGCTAGAGCACCCGTTCGATCCATCGTTGCGGTTGGTCGATCTCGGCGGGCAGCGGCAGGGTGTCGGGGCTCGACCAGATCGTGTTGAAGCGCGCCATCCCGACTGCTGCCACCACGTGGTCGACGAACGCCTTGCCTCGGGTGTACTGGCTGATCTTCGCGTCGAAGCCCAGCAGCGCCCGGACCACCCGCTGCAGCGGTGGTGGCTTGCGCTGCCTGCGTTCATCGAAGCGACGCCGGATGGTCGAGACCGTCGGCACCACCGCCGGGCCGACGGCATCCATCACGTGATCGGCGTGCCCTTCCAGCAGGGTGCCCAGCACCAGCAACTGATCGAGTGCGCGACGCTGCGGCTCGGCCTGGATGGCGCGCATCAGCCCGAGCACACCGGACGAGTTCGGGTCGGGGGCAGATCCGTTGCGCTGGTTGCGGACGAACTCCGCGAGCCTGCCGACCATCTCGGTGACATCGTCGCCGGCGTCCTGGGTGAGCACGGCCAGCGCCTGCGACATGTGGTCGGCCAGCCAGGGATTGGCCCGGAACTGCACCCGGTGGGTGACCTCGTGCAGGCACACCCATAACCTGAAATCGGCTGGGTCGACCCGTAATTGGCGTTCCACGGCGATCACGTTCGGGTACACCAGCAGCAGCTCACCGCCGTCGGGACCGAACGGATCGTACTGGCCGAGGATGCCCGAGGAGATGAATGCCAGCACCGCACCGGTCTGCGCCCCGGTCACCCTGCCGGTGATGAATCCCGGCTTGGGCGTGTCGCTTTCGTCGCCGGGCTGGGCGCCGGTGGTCATCACCTGCATCGACCTGGTGGCCGCCCGGATCCACGCCGGCCGGTCCACCACCCGGGCCTCGGGTACCTCGGCATCCTCGATCAGGCCCGTCACCTCCCGCACCGGCAGCTCGGCAGCCTTGGAACTCTCCGAGAGCTGCTCGATCACCTGGGTGCGGGTGTAGTCGGTGGACAGCGGAGCCGGGCGGGCCAGCTTCACCCCGACCGTCGCGGCGAAATCCCAGTCGACGGCGCGGCCGGCGGTAACGGCGACCCGCTCACTCATGTGCTGCACCCGCACGATCGCAGCACCGCGGCCAGCTCGTCGATCGCGGTGCGCCCGGTGGGCCCGGCGTTGTTGGAGATGAGCGCGAACGTCAGCACCCGGCCGCTGTCGTCGGTGACGATGCCGGCCAGGGCGTTGGTCCCGGTCAGCGACCCCGTCTTGGCTCGCAGCCAGCCCGCGGCGTCACGCCCCGCATCGGTGTCGAGGTACCGGTTGGACAAGGTGCCGCTGCCGCCGGCGATGGGCAGCAGATCCACCAGCGGACGTACGGCGGGCTCGGTGTTGCCCGCCGCGATGTTGACCACGTCGTCGAGGATGCGCGCGGTCAACCGGTCCTCGGTCGACAGACCACTGGAATCGACGAGCTTGGCGGCCGACATGTCGATGCCGATGCCTTCGAGCTGGCTCAGCACCGCGTCGACTCCGCCGTCGAAGCTCTGCGACCGGTTCAGCTGGGCGGCGACCTCACGGGCGATCGACTCGGCCATCACGTTGTCGGACTCGTTCATCATCTGGCGCAGCCGCTCGATGAGCGGCGCGGACTGCACCGCGGCGATCTGCCTGCCGCCCGGCACCGCACTGGCCAGCACCGTCACCGATGCCGGATCCACCTTGAGGGCGGTGGCCAGGGCCCGGCCCGCGTCGAGGGCCGGCGTGGTCGATCGCCTGGATTCCACCGTCGTCGGCTGGATGCGTCCGCCGTCGAGCATCACCGGTTCCATCGGTGCGATGTCGCCGCCCTCGATGTCGGCGGGATCCCAGCCCGGCGCCATCGTCGGGCCGCTGTAGGCGCTGGTGTCCACCCGCACCGCGGTGACCGTCATGCCGGTGTTGCGCACCTGCTCGGCCAGGTCGCTGATCCGGGCCGCGCCCTTGTACCAGGTGTCGGTGTCCTCGGGGGCCGCCGAAAGCGTCGTGTCTCCGCCGCCTTTGAGCACCACCAGACCCGGCTGTGAGTCGACGGCCAGGACGGTGGTGGCCAGCCGGGCGTTGCGGTCGAGCGTGAGCAGCGCGGCGGCCGTGGTCAGCACCTTGTTGACCGAGGCCGGCTGCATCGGCACCCCGGAATTCTGTTCCCACAGTTCGGCACCGGTCTCCGCGTCGGTGATCCGGCCGGTCACCTCGCCGAGATCGGGATTGGCCAGGGCCGGCGCCAACGCGGCGGCCAGGCCGCTCACGGTCGGTGTCGGCGCGGACATGTCCACCGGGACAACACCCGGGCTGGCGGTGGCCGGCGCGGGTGCGGGCGGGGCCGCCTGGGCGCCACTGGATTGGTGGCCGGTGAGCACGGCAGCAACCGCGACGACGGCGGCGACCAGCACCAGGACCACGACGCCAACCGCCACATGGGTGGACTGCCGCCACCGTGTGGGCCGCATATTTCTCCTGCTCTGCCGGTGGTGGGGACGAGCCACCCGTTTAGGCCAGACTATCGCTCCATTAGGGTTGACCCGCGTCGTCGCCCGACGACCCGAGACCGACCGCAGATGCGAAGGAGCCGCGACGGTGAAGTTCGACGTCGTCATCGAGATCCCGAAGGGTTCGCGCAACAAGTACGAGGTTGACCACGAGACCGGCCGGGTCAAGCTCGACCGCTACCTCTACACCTCGTTCGGTTACCCGACCGACTACGGGTTCTTCGAGAACACCCTCGGCGAGGACGGCGATCCGCTGGACGCGCTGGTGCTGCTGCCCGAGTCGGTTTTCCCCGGCTGCACCGTCGAGGCCCGCCCGGTCGCGATGTTCAAGATGACCGACGAGGCCGGCGGCGACGACAAGTTGCTGTGCGTGCCCGCCGGCGACCCGCGCTGGGACCACATCCAGGACCTCGGTGACGTGTCGCAGTTCGAACTCGACGCGATCAAGCACTTCTTCGTGCACTACAAGGACCTGGAGCCGGGCAAGTTCGTCAAGACCGCCGACTGGGTCGGCCGCGAAGAGGCCGAGGCCGAGTTGCAGCGTTCGGTCGAACGGTTCAAGAACTCAGGTCACTGATTTTGCCTGCCCGTAACAGGGGGTAACGCCGGCGTCCCATACGCCTTCCATGATTGACCAGGTGTTGATGCATCAGGGCATGGGACTTGAGGCGTACAACGCATCGCCGACGCGCCGTGCGGTGCACGCCGTGTACGAGTGCTGCTACAGCGTCGTGCTGGCCACCGATCTGGCCGGTGGGCGCCCGTACGCCGACCACGATTCGCTGTTCCGGCAAGCCGACGCCCTGTTGTTCAGCCTCGGGGAGGATTCGATCGACCGGGTGCTGCAGGCCTATCCGCATATCGGCAGGCGGCCACGCAGCCCGAAGTCGGTGTGCGAGCAGTGCTCGGTCTGGGACGACGATCCGGCGGTGATGGCGGCGCTCAACACGGAAGTGCAGCGCTACGCCGAGCGCTTCGGGTTCGGCTTCGTGATGTTCGTGGAGGATTGCTGCGCGCACCGGGCCATGGCCGGGATCACCGACCGGTTGCACAACGACTCCGAGACCGAGCGCAAGGTGGTCCGCAACGAATTGGCCCGCATCAACCGGGCCCGGCTGGAACGCATGCTCGGCCCCGAGGGCGGCTACTACAACTGGTGAGTGAGTGGCTCGCCGCGCTCGAGGCGGCCGATGTTGGCGGCGATCTCCTCGGCCCGGCCGCCGAACGTGTCTGTGGTGACGCCTGAGGAATGCGGCGTCATCAGCACGTTGGCCAGTTCGCCGAACGGCAGCTCACTCGGTACCCCCTGCCCGCCTGGACCGGGATAGCGGTACCAGACGTCGATGGCGGCAGCCCTGATCCGGCCCTCCAACAGCGCGTCGTAGAGCGGGCGCTCGGCCACCAGCGGCCCGCGCCCGACATTGACCAGCACGCCGTCAGGACCCAGCGCCCGAAGCTGCTCGGCCCCGATCATTCCTTCGGTCGCAGCGGTGAGCGGCGCCGACACCACCACCACATCGGACTCCGCCATGAGCCGGTTCAGCTCGGAGGTGTCGCCCGCCCAGGACAGGCCGTGGGTCTCGGGGTCCACCCGCCCGGATCCGGTCACCGCAGCCCCGGTCGAGCCGAGGCCGCGGAACAATTCCCATACGCGCCGGCCGATGTGACCGAAGCCGACCAGGCCGACGCGGGCCGCCCCGATCGCGGGCAACTGCGGCAGGTTGGCGTCGTAGACCGAGGTGGCCCATATCCCTCGGCGCAGCGCCCGGTCCTGTGCCAGGAAGTCGCGGCGCAGCAACACCGCGGCCGCGAGCACATACTCGGCGATGGACCGTTCATGATGGAAGGTGTTGGCCACCAGCGTCTCTGGCCGCAGCGCGGCGAAGTCGACCTTGTCCGTACCGGCCCCCGCGACATGCACGAGGCGCAGTTTCTCCGCTGCGGCCGCCATCTCGGCGGTGAACCGGCCGCCCACGAACACATCGGCGTTCCGCAAGTCGTCGATGCTCCCGTTCCAGACCACCTCCGTTCCCGACGGTAGCGCGGCTTCGAAGCGATCGCGGTGCGCCAGCAGGTTGGGTTCGATGACGACGACCAACATGTCAATCCCTTTGCAGCGCAGGCCGCTTGCGGTCGAACTTCCAACCGGGGATCAGGTACTGCATGGCCACCGCGTCGTCGCGGGCGCCGAGCCCCTCGGCCAGGTACAGCTCGTGCGCGGCGGCGACCCGCTCCTCGTCGAGCTCCACACCCAGCCCGGGGGTGTCGGGCACATCGAGATAGCCGTCGACGATTCGGAAGGGCGCCTTGGTGATCCGCTGGCCGTCCTGCCAGATCCAATGGGTGTCGATGGCCGTGATGTCACCGGGCGCGGCGGCGGCCACGTGGGTGAACATGGCCAGGGAGACGTCGAAGTGGTTGTTGGAGTGCGACCCCCAGGTCAAACCCCAGGCATCGCAGAGCTGCGCGACGCGCACCGAGCCGCTCATGGTCCAGAAGTGCGGATCGGCCAGCGGGATGTCGACGGCGCCGGCCCGGATCGCGTGTCCCAGCTCGCGCCAGTCGGTGGCGATCATATTGGTGGCGGTCGGCAGGCCGGTGGCCCGTTTGAACTCGGCCATCACCTCGCGCCCGGAGAACGTGCCTTCGGGCCCGACCGGATCCTCGGCATAGGCCAGCACGTCGGTGAGCTGGCGGCAGGTCTCGATGGCGTCGGCCAGCAGCCAGCCGCCGTTGGGGTCCAACGTGATTCGGGCATCGGGGAACCGTTCGGCCAACGCGGTGACGGCTTTGGCCTCATCTGCCGCGGGCAGCACGCCACCCTTGAGCTTGAAGTCGCGGAATCCGTAGCGGGCTCGGGCGGCCTCGGCGAGCCGGACCACGGCCTCGGGCGAGAGCGCCTCGTCGTGGCGGATGCGCTGCCATTCGTCGGCACCGGCAGGCTCGTCGTCCGCGGACAGGTACTCCAGGTCGGTGCGGTTGCGGTCGCCCACGAAGAACAGATAGCCCAACGCCTGGACCCGGCTGCGTTGCCTGCCGTCGCCGAGCAGGGCGGCGACCGGGACGCCCAGGTGCTTGCCCAGCAGGTCGAGCAGCGCCGACTCCACGGCGGTGACGGCGTGCACCATGACCCTCAGGTCGAAGGTCTGGGCACCGCGCCCCGCGCTGTCCCGGTCGGCGAACTCGCGTCGGATGCTCGCCAGGATGGCGTGGTAGCCGCCGAGGGACCGGCCGACCACCAGTGGCCTGGCGTCGTCGAGGGTCCGCCGGATCGCCTCACCGCCCGGCACCTCCCCGACCCCGGTGTTGCCGTCGGAATCCTTGAGGATCAGCAGGTTTCTGGTGAAGAACGGCCCGTGCGCACCGCTGAGGTTGAGCAGCATGCTGTCGTGGCCGGCGATCGGGATAACGGTCAATTCGGTCACGACCGGTGTCGCGTTGTGTGCACTCATCGGTACTCCAATCTCGTGGGCAAACTCAGGCGAACCACTTGTCTCCGTTGGCAAGGGGGCGAACGACGCGGGTCACCTTGTCGCACACCAGGCGTAGCGCCTCGACGATCTCGCGTTCCCGCTCCGGGGTCAGTCGCGACAGCGGGACCGACGCGCTGATCGCATCCTGCGCGGGGTGCCGGTAACGCAGTGTCACCGCGAAACACTTGATCCCGGCGGTGTTCTCCTCGTCGTCGGTGGCATAGCCCCGCACCCGCACCTCGTCGAGGGCGGCTTCGAGGCCGGCGCGGTCGGTGAGCGTCCGAGGCGTCAGCGGCCTCAATGGGTCCGGGACGTGCGAGTCGAGCTCGGCACCGTGCCGCTCGGCCAGCAGTGCCTTGCCGAGTGCCGTGGCGTAGGCCGGCAACCGGCGGCCCACCTTGCTGTGGTTGCGCACGTACTGGCGGGATTCCCGGGTGGCCAGGTAGACGACGTCGTGGCCGTCTAGTCGGGCGAGGTGGAACGTCTCGTCGAGCTGGCCACGCAGGTCTTCGAGGAAGGGCGCGATCATCGGCAGGTACGGGTCGGCGTCGAGGTAGCTGGTCCCCACCAGCAGCGCCCGCATGCCGATGCTGTACTGGGTGCCCGTGTCGTCGGACCGCACCCAGCCCTGGCCCACCAGCGTGCGCAGCAGGGCGTGTGCCGAGCTACGCGGCATGTCAAGTGCGGCACAGATTTCCCGGATACGGGTGGGCTCGTCGGCCCGCGCCGCCAGGAACTCCAGCAGCTCGACCGTGCGTACGGCCGATTTGACCTTGCGCACCGAAACACTGTCATCGCCGGTCAATTCACCCTCCCATCAACTGACGGCCGATCAGCACCACAGCACCGACGGTGGATATCCCGATGGCCGCCCACCGCTGACGCCGCCGATCCAGATGCCGGTTGACCCACCGCGACAGCGCATAGCCGAGGACGCACGCCGGGACGAGCATCGCGAACACCACGACAGTGTGGTGGTCGACGGAACCGGTGAGCGCGAGCAGCACGAGCGACAGGGCCGAGCCGACGAGGAAGAAACCGCTCATCGTGCCCCGCAACCGGGCGCCGGTGTTGTTCTGCCACACCAGCGCCATCGGGGGCCCGCCGATGGACGTCGCGGTGCCGAGCAGGCCCGAGGTGGCGCCGGCCAGCACCAGATTGCGTCTGTGCGGCACGGGGATCCACCCCATACTGGTCAGCGCTACGCCGCCCAGAACCACCGCGGCCAACGTATACGCCAGCGCTTCCTTGGGCATCACCACCAGCAGCAGCGCCCCCGCGACGGTGCCGGGAACCCGTCCGGCCAACGCCCACCCGGTGCCGGCGAGGTCGATGGCCTCCCGTTCGCGGATCACCACCATGAGGGTCACCATGGTGGCGAGCATGATGAGCGTGCCGGGGATCAGCCCGGGGTCCACGATCGCCACGATCGGGGCCGCCAGCATGCCCATGCCGAACCCGATCGAGGCCTGCATACAGGACGCCAGCACGATGGCGGCGGCGACGATCCCGTAGCCGGCGATGCTCACGCCGACACCGGCACGGCCGGCTCCAACGGATGGTGGCACTCGGAGATATGGCCCTCGACCTCCGGGTCCGCGGTCGGTGTCGGCACCTGCGTCGCGCAGATGTCGGTGGCCTTCCAGCATCGCGTCCGGAACCGGCAGCCCGACGGTGGATTCAGCGGCGAGGGCACCTCGCCCTTGAGCAGGATCCGGTCTTTACGCTGCGCGGCATCGAGTTTCGGTGCGGCCGACATCAGCGCCGCGGTATAGGGATGCCGCGGATTCCGGTACACATCCTCGGTGCGGCCGCTCTCGATCATGTGGCCCAGGTACATCACCGTGACCCGGTCGGCGACGTGGCGGACCACCGACAGGTCATGGGAGATGAAGATGTAGGAGATACCCAGTTCCTGTTGCAGGTCGTTGAGCAGGTTGAGCACCTGGGCCTGCACCGAGAGGTCGAGTGCCGAGACGGGCTCGTCGCAGATGATGACGTCGGGATTGAGCGCCAACGCCCGGGCGATACCGATGCGCTGGCGCTGTCCGCCGGAGAACTCCTGCGGGTACTTGCCCGCGGCCTTGGCGCCCAGCCCGACCATGTCGAGCAGGCCGCGCACTCGCATCTCCCGGTCTTTGCGGTTGGGGTGCAGGGTCTTGTGGGTGCGCCAGGGCTCGGCGATGATGTCGCCCGCGGTCATACGGGAGTTCAGCGACGCGTAGGGGTCCTGGAACACCATCTGGACGCGGCGCCGGAACTTGAGCAGCTCCGCGCCGCGCAGCCGGAACGGGTCTATCCCGTCGAAGGTCACACTGCCCGAATCCGGACGCTCGAGCATCATCAGGGTGCGCGCCAAAGTGGACTTGCCGCACCCGGATTCGCCGACCAGCCCGAGGGTTTCACCGCGGCCGAGGTCGAGGTTGATGCCGTCGAGCGCGGCCAGCCTGTTCTTGCCCACGCGGAAAGACTTGCGCAGGTCACGGACGGTGAGCAGGTTCTCAGACATCTGTTGCTCCTCCCCGCATGCGGGTGTCGACCTCATCGGCGAAGTGGCAGGCGCTGCGCCGTCCGTCGCCCTGCAGTGCCGGCCTGGTGGTGACGCAGAGTTCGCGAGCCAGCGGGCAGCGGTCTTGGTACACGCAGCCGGCCGGGATCGAATGCAGGTCGGGCGGTGCGCCGCCGATGGACTTGAGGGCCTCGCCGCGTACCGCGCTCACCGGCACCGAGTCGAGCAGGCCCTTGGTGTACGGGTGCCGAGGGTTGGCGAAAACCTCTGCCACCGGACCCGTTTCGACGACCTGGCCGGCGTACATGACTGCCACCTGGTCGGCTTCCTCGGCTACCAGCGCCAGATCATGGGTGATCAGCACGACGGCCATGTCGTACTCGGCACGCAGGCTTCTCAACAGCGCCATGATCTGCGCCTGCACGGTCACATCCAGTGCGGTGGTCGGTTCGTCGGCGATCAGCACGCGCGGATTCAACGCGACGGCCATCGCGATCAGCAGCCGCTGCCGCATCCCGCCGGAGAATTGGTGCGGGTAGGACTTCATCCGCTCTTCCGGCTGCGGAATGCCCACCCGCGCCATCAGTTCCACGGCTTTGCGCTTGGCGTCCTTGGCGTTCATGCCGTGGTGGATGCGGAACGGCTCGGCCAGCTGGGTGCCGACGGTGTAGAGCGGGTTGAGTGCGGTCAGCGCATCCTGGAAGACGATCGCCAGCTCCGGCCCGGCCAGCTTGCGCCGGGTCTTGCGATCGGCGGCCAGGATGTCCACGTCGATTTCGCCGAGCCGCGCAGTTCCTTCCACGACCTCGGCTACCGGCTCCAGCAGCCCGACCAGCGCGGTGGCCGTCATCGATTTGCCGCAGCCCGATTCGCCCAGCAAGGCCAGGGTCTGACCACGGTGCGCCGCGAAGCTGACGTGGTCGACGGCGCGGACGGTTCCGGTGATGGTGCGGATGTCGACGGTCAGCCCGTCCACCACCAGCGCCGGATCGGTGTCGAGATACCCGGACACGGTCGGCGGTTCTGCCACGCTGCTGCTCAACTGGGAAGTCATCTACAGGGCCTTTCCGGTCTTGGTGAAGCGGGACAGGCGTTTCTGCGGGACGGTGAGCCGCCAGCGCTGGCCGGGGTCGGTGGCGATCCGGGCCCAGGCGGCCAGGATGGTGGCCGAAACCGTGGTGATGACGATGGCCAGACCGGGGAAGAACGAGAGCCACCACGCGGTGTGCAGGTAGGTGCGGCCCTGCGAAACCATGAGGCCCCAGCTGACATCGGGCGGCTGGATGCCGATACCCAGGAAGCTGAGCGAGGATTCGGCCAGCATCACGTAGCAGAAGTCCAGTGTGGCCACGGTGAGCAGGGTGGGCAGCACGATCGGCACCACGTGCCGGACGATGATGGACCGTCCACTGGCCCCGAATGTGCGGGCGGCATCGACGAACACCCGGCTGGAGAGTTCGGCTGACTCGGCGCGGGCCGTCCGCAGATACACCGGGATCCGGGTGATCGCCAGCACCGCAACGATGTTGGCCGCACTCGGGGAGAAGACGTAGAGCACCACCACTGCCAGCAGCAGTGAAGGGAAGCTCATGATCACGTCGGCCACCCGCATCGCCAGCGTCTCCCGCCAACCGCGGTAGTAGCCCGCCCACATACCGATCAACGATCCGACGACCGCCGAGATCACCACGGCGGGAATCGCTACCGACAATGTGGTGCGGCACGCGACGATCAGTCGGGCCAGCATGCTGCGGCCCAGCGGGTCGGTGCCCAGGATGTTGGCCCAGCCGTGGGCGAGCGTGAACGGCGCCTGATTCGAGTTGTCCAGGTCGATGTGGGTAGCGAGGTTGCCGACCAGCATCGGGCCGAACACCGCGGTGAGGATCACCAGGCCGAGCACCACGGCAGCGGCGGCGGCCACCCGGTCATTGACCAGCAGCCGGAACCACACCGAGCGCCTGCGAGCCGGCTCGGTCTCCGGTTCGCCGACGATGGCGGTGGTGGGTTTGACTGGTACCAGGTCGATTTGAGTGCTCACGCTATGTACCCCTAGACCTTTGCCGGTTCCCGTACGCGCGCGTCGAGCAGCGCGTAGCAGGCGTCGATGATGATGTTGAGGACGAAAATGCTGACGGCCGTGAGCAGTACGGCTGCCTGGAGCACCGCGAAATCACGCTGCAGGATGGCGTCGATCATGAGCTTGCCGATGCCCGGCCAGCCGAAGATCGCCTCGACCACGACCGCTCCGTTGATCAGGCCCACCGCGAGATCACCTGCCACCGTCAGCGCGGGTGCTGCCGCGTTGCGCAGTGCGTGATGGCTGACCACCCGCAGATCGGCGGCGCCCTTGCTCCGGGCCAGCCGGATGTAGGGCGCCGAGAGCGCCGAGACCATGGCGCCGCGAACCACCTGGGTCAGCACGCCCAGCGGGCGGATCATCAGCGTGGCGATCGGCAGGATCCACGACAGCATGCCGTCATCTGTGCCCGAGGTCGGCAACCATCCCATCAGGACGGAGAACAGCCACACCCCGGTGATGGCGAACCAGAAGTCGGGAATGCTGGCCGCGGTCATCGACAGCAGGCTGGAGAACCGGTCGGCCAGCGAGTTGGGCCGATAGGCGGCCCAGCAGCCCACGATGACGGCGCCGATGATCGCCAGCAGCATGGTGGTGAAGGCCAGTTGCAGAGTGGCGGGGAAGGCGCGCAGCGCCATGGCCGATGCGGATTCGCCCGTGCGCAGCGAGGTGCCGAAGTCGAGGTGGATCACGCCCTTGAAGTAGTCGAGCAACTGGACGGCGAGGGGCCGGTCGAACCCGTGCTGATGGGCGAACGCTTCCCGCTGGTCGGCGGTGGCGGACTCGGGCAGGTAGAGGTTGGTCGGATCACCGGTGAGCCGGGCGAGCAGGAACACGCCGAGCAGCACGATGATCAACGGGATGGCGCTCGTGTACATCCGGCGCCGGACAAAGGGGAACATCGGCTCAGCTCCTGTCGGTGCGGTCGGGCGCAGCGGGCGTCATCTCCGACAGCCGCATCTCGTCGCCGGTGGCGGCGTTGGGGGTGTAGTCGACGCGCGGTGACTTGCCGAGGATGCCCTTCATGTGGGCGAGGTAGGCGAACTGCATGATCTGCTGCGGTTCCTCGGCGAACAGCGTGGCGAACGCGTCCTGGCGGGCCTGGCCGGTGAGCGCCTCCGCGGCGCGGATCTTCGCGTCGAATTCTTTTGTGCCGTAGGCGCTCTGCGGCCCCTCGGACAGCATGTACTGGTCCATGGTGAACGCGGCGTCACCGGCCTGATTCCCGTGCATGATCATCAGGAGATAAGGACCGGTGTCTGCCGGGAACGGACGCAGCTGGTACTGCAACTGGCCGGCCGTGTCCATCATCTCGATCTTGACGTTGAGGCCGATCTCGGCGAATTCGCTCTGCAGCACCTCGATGGTCTCGGAGATCTTCGGGAACTGAGCGGTGCGGCCGATCAGCCGGATCTGACGGTCCACTGGCACGCCGTCCGCCCTGGCCTCGGCGATGAGTGCCTTTGCCTTGTCGAGATCGTGGGGCCACAACGGCAGCTGGTCGTTGTACCCGACGACACCGGAGGGGATGAGCTGGGAGGCCGGCTCCCCGAGGCCACGGAACAACGCCTTGACGATGCCGGTCCGGTTGACGGAGTAATTGATGGCCTGCCGCACACGGAGGTCATTGAGCGGTGCCTCCGTCGCCTGTATGCGCAGTGCGGTGGTCTCGTTGTTCTGGAAAGGCACTCCACGATCACCGGCGCCGTCCTCAGGGCCCAGCGACGTGGCGATGTCGGCTTCGTCGTTGGTGATCATCGCGGCACGCACACTGCCCTCACTGCGCCACTGGTACTCGGCGCGGGCGAACGCCGGCTTGGCGCCCCAGTACCGGTCGTTGCGCTTGAGCCGCAGCTTCTGGCCGTACTCCCAGTCCTCGATCGCGTACGGTCCGGTGCCGATGGGCTCGCGCACCTTCTCGGTGAGGCTGGTTCCCGACGGCACGATCTCCACGAATGAGATACGCAGCGGCAGAATCGGATCCGGCTTAGGCGTTCCGATCACCACGGTGTTCTCGTCGGGGGTCGTGACCTCGAGCCTGTCGTCGCCGAACACATAGCCGTCGACGTTGCACTGCAGATCGGAGTTCACCGCCCGGTCGATCGAGAAGGCCGCGTCCTTGGCGGTCAACGGCGCGCCGTCGGAGAACACGACTCCCTTGCGGATGTCGAATGCCCATTGGTCGGGCGCGGTTTGGCGCCAAGCGGTGGACAGTAGCGGTTGCAGATCGCCGCTGTCGGGATCACGCTCGATGAGCGGTTCGGTGATGTTGGACCGCACCACGATGCCGGTCGATGTCAGGGAGCTCTCGCAGGGCTCCAGCGTCGGCGGCTCCTGGGAGATGACGATCCGCAAGGTGTCGGGGTCATAGCCGCCGTGCGCGGTGTTGGCGACGGTGCACCCCGCGGTGAAGGTGCAGGCGGCCAGTGCGACTGCCGGAGCGGCGAGAGCTCGCCTCATGGATCCTCCAGGGGTGTGATGTCCACGTATGTGGATGCCGGTTGTGACCGCAGACACACGCTAAGAACGGTCCGCAACGCCCGTCAAGCCAGTGAAATCGCGGGAAATGCCCGAAGTCGGGCCACGGCGGGCGATGACGGAAGCGCCGAAGAGACCAGTTTGACCTGCGAATTTGATCTCCGGATCAGACCATCGATACGTCCACGGCAATGCCGTGGCGGCAATTATGCAGCTTGCGTATCAACCCATGCTATTTCCGTGTTGGACGGGTATTTGCAGGCAGGCATACCGTAGCTGCATCCCGACCGAGGAGTACGTGTGCCCGAATCCGATTCCACCCGCCGCGTCCTGCAGGTGGGTCCGCTCAAGCCCTCGCTCGCCGATACGCTGCGGACCAGCTACCACGCCCTGGTTCTGCCCGACGGGTCCGAACGCGCGGGGTTCCTCGCCGAGCACGGCGCCGCCATCGCCGCGGTGGTGACCTCGGGGCGCACCGGCGTCGACGCCGAACTGATGTCCGCACTACCCAATCTGGGCGCGGTGGTGAACTTCGGGGTCGGTTATGACACCACGGACATCGACGCGGCCGCTGCCCGAAACGTCATGGTCAGCAACACCCCGGACGTGCTCAGCGACTGCGTGGCGGACACCGCCGTCGGATTGCTGATCGACACCATGCGGCAATTCTCGGCCGCCGACCGCTATCTGCGGGCCGGCCGCTGGATCAGTGAGGGCAATTACCCGCTGGCCCATAAGGTTTCGGGTGCCCGCGTCGGCATCATCGGCCTCGGCCGCATCGGCCAGGCCATCGCCACCCGGCTGGTCGCATTCGGCTGTTCGATCAGCTATCACAACCGTCGTGAGCTCGCAGACACCCCGTACACCTACGTCGGCTCCGCCGTCGAGCTGGCCCGGCAGGTCGATGTCCTGGTCATTGCCGCCTCCGGCGGCAGCGGGTCCCGCCACCTCGTGGACCGGGATGTCCTCGACGCGCTCGGCCCGGACGGCTACCTGGTGAACATCGCCCGCGGCAGCGTCGTGGACGAGGCCGCCCTCGTCGACGCACTCACCGACGGCAGGCTCGCGGGAGCCGGGCTCGACGTGTTCACCGACGAGCCGAATGTGCCCGAAGCCCTGCTGACCTCGGACAACGTGGTGCTGCTCCCCCACGTCGGAAGTGGCACCGTGGAGACCCGCGCCGCCATGGAGGCCCTGACCCTGGCCAACTTGGACAAGTTCCTGGAGTCCGGCGAACTCCTCACGCCGGTGCCGATGCCGGTTCCGGCTGCCCGGAATTAACCGACGAAATCCTCGACCAGATCGTCGGTCGTCCACTCCCGCGGCGGCAGCACGTCGCGCAGCAGTCGCAGTAGCGCGGGGTTCGTGCTGTCCCCGCGCCAGACCGCATCCAGTTCGACCGGACGTTCGCGGAACGCGCCGATCGAACGGAACACCACCCCCTCGGGATGCAGGGTGGCAGTGGACGCGGGCACCAGGGCGATGCCGATGCCGGAGCGCACGAGCACCAGCATGGTGTGCACCTGGGTGACGTACTGGACGTAGCGCGGCGTAGCTCCGGCGATGGTGAACGTGCTGATCAGCAGCTCGTGGAAATACCGGGCCTGCACCGGGGAGTACATCACCATGTCCTGGCCGTCGAGGTCGTTGAGAGTGAGCTGACGACGCACCTCGACCAGCGGGTGTGCGGCCGGCAGCGCGGCGATGAGCTGTTCGTGCAGCAGGGGCCGCGATACCAGGCCGGGTCGCTTGAGCGGTGGCCGAGCCATACCGAGATCCAGTTCGCCCGTCATCAGCGCTTCGATCTGGGCGGCCGTCACCATCTCCCGCAACTCGAGTGTCACGTCGGGCAGCAGTTCCCGCGCGGCGTCGAACAACCTGGGCAATACCGGATGGGCCGACGCCGCGGTGAATCCGATCACCACGGTTCCCAGATCGCCTGCGGGAACGCGTTTCACGTTGAGCGCGGCGCCCTCGGCCAACTGCAGGATGCGGCGGGCATCGGGCAGGAATGCCACCCCCGCGGGAGTCAACGTGACCGACCGGGTGGTGCGGTCGATCAGGTTCACTCCGAGTTCGCTCTCGAGCTGCTGGATCTGGCGGCTCAGGGGCGGCTGGGTCATGTGCAGTCGTTCGGCGGCCCGGCCGAAGTGCAACTCTTCGGCGACGGCGATGAAGCACGACAGCCTCGACAGCGAGAACACCGATGTAGCGTATCGACCGCACTCGCCACATATGCGCGAACGGCATGAATGTCGGCGATGAATGGGACGGCAAGGCATTGCCGACCTGCGCATTTCCGATTAAACTCGAACATATGTTCGAGCTGCTTGATCGGCCGGCCCTCGGTGAACTCACCGACGCCGCGCTGGTCGACACCCTCGAACACCATACCCGCGCCGAAGCCATCGAGGCGGCCGCACGCCTGGCCACCATCGCCGAAATCGTCGCCCGCCACTGCGACGACGAAGACGAACTCTCCGCCCACTGCGCGATCGACGGCTGGGAAACCGCCAACGCCGCAGTCAGCGCCGCCTGCAACCTCAGCCGCCGCGCCGCCTCCGCCCAGATGCGCATCGCCCAGGCCCTGCGCGACCGACTGCCCAAAGTCGCCGCCGTCTTCGCCCGCGGCGACATCTCCGCAAAAGTCATCTCCACCATCACCTGGCACACCCAACTCGTCACCGACGAGGACGCATTGGGGTTGATCGACACCGCCCTGGCCGGCGCCGCCACCACCTACGGAGCGCTCTCCTCGACCAAGGCAGAACAAGCCATCGACGTCTGGGTCGAGAAATTCGACCCCGCCGCCGTCCGCAGAACCCGCACCGCCGCCCGAGACCGCGACATCCACTTCGGCGACCCCGACGACCCCAACGGCACCGTCTCCATCTGGGGACGACTGCTGGCCACCGACGCCGCCCTGATCAAAACCCTGCTCAACACCATGGCCCGCAGCGTCTGCGACAACGACCCCCGCACCCTCGGACAACGCCGCTCCGACGCCCTGGGCGCCCTCGGCGCCGGAGCCGACCACCTCACCTGCCAATGCGGCAACCCCGACTGCGACGCCACCGGCATCGACCCCCGCTCCCGCAACGTGGTCATCCACCTCCTCGCACAAACCCTGCCCCTAACCGTCCACGCCGACGAAAGCGACAGTGCGGGCGGCGACGGCGTTGCGCAAACCCATGACGAAAGCCAGGACAGCGCAAGCGATCTGGACGACAATCCCGACGCACTCGCGGACCCGGCTCAATCACCCCGCGATCCACGCATCCACGGCGAACCCGCCCTCAACGACTACCCAGCAGACCGCATACCTACCGTCGCCGGCAGCCCCGCAGTCATCCTCGGCGGCGGCATCGTGCCCGCACCCCTGCTCGCCGAACTCATCGCCACCGGCGCCACCATCAAACCCCTCAGCGACCCCGACGACCTGGCCACCGAAACCCGCTACCGGCCCTCCACCAAGCTGGCCGCGTTCGTCCGCATGCGCGACCTCGTCTGTATGTTCCCCGGCTGCGCAGTCTCAGCCACCAACTGCGATCTCGACCACAGCACCCCCTGGCCCGCCGGAGCCACCCATCCCGGCAATCTCGGTCCCAAATGCCGAACTCACCACCTGATCAAGACCTTTCACACCGGCGAGAACGGCTGGACCGACATCCAACACCCCGACGGCAGCCACACCTGGACCTCACCCACCGGTCAGATCTACCACACGACTCCGTTCAGCCAGATCCTGTTCCCCGACAGCAGCACTAACACCCCAGCCCCACCCGCACAACCAGCCCCCACACCCACCGACCGGCACATCAAAATGCCGCTCCGCCAACGCACCCGCCAGCAAACCCGCACCCAACGCATCAACACCGAACGCCGACTCAACGCCGAACTCGACAAACCCCCACCGTACTAACGGGTTTCAACAGAGCACTACCAGCGCGGGCTGACCGCCTCGAATGACGGATCAACCGTGCGCATGTAACCGGTGTCGTCGCGGTCAGTGATCCCGCAGCGCACATATTGCTCGTGCAGCGCAGCCAGGGAATCGTCGTCGATCTGCACCCCGAGCCCGGGACCGACCGGTACCGGCACTGAACCGGAGCGGAATTCGAGTGCGCCGGGTCGCACGACATCTTCTGTCTTCCACGGCCAGTGGGTGTCACAGGCGTAGGTGAGGTTCGGTGTGGCGGCGGCCAGGTGCACCATCGCGGCCAGGCTGATGCCCAGATGCGAGTTGGAATGCATGGACAACCCCAGCCCGAAGGTGTCGCAGATGCCGGCCAGCAACCGGGAGCGCTGCAACCCACCCCAATAGTGGTGGTCGGAAAGCACCACGCGCACGGAGCCTTTCGCCACGGCGGGCGCCAACTGATCGAAGGCCACCACACACATGTTGGTAGCCAACGGCATCGGCGCCGCTGCAGCCACGTCGGCCATCCCGTCCAGCCCCGGCGTCGGATCCTCCAGGTACTCGAGCACCCCGGACAGCCGCGCAGCCACCTTCAGTGATGTCTCGGGAGTCCAGGCGGCATTCGGATCCAGCCGCAGCGGATGGTCGGGGAACGCGGCTCGCAGCGCCTCGATCGCGGCGGCCTCTTCCTCCGGCGGGAACACGCCGCCCTTCAGTTTGATGGCCGTGAAACCGTATTCGTCCACGATGCGGCGGGCCTGGGCCACGATGCCGTCCGGGTCGAGCGCCTCGCCCCAGTTATCGGGTTCGGCCCCGGGGTGGCCGGCCCACTTGTAGAACAGGTAGGCGCTGAACGGCACGGCATCACGCACCGCCCCGCCGAGCAGGTCCGACACCGGCCGCCCGGTGGCCTGGCCCGCGACGTCGAGGCAGGCCACCTCGAACGGTGAGAAGACCTGGTCGACGGCACTGGCGGTGGTGATCATGCCGGCGGTCCCGACCGCTGCGGTATCACCTTGCAGCACCCGGGCGATGGTGGCTCGAATAGCGTTGAGCGCAAACACATCCTGACCGACGATGGCGTCAGCGGCGGCAGCCAGACGCTTTAGATGCCGGGTGTCGGCATATGTTTCACCCAGCCCGGTCAAGCCCGCGTCGGTGTCGAGCTGGATGATCGCCCGCAGCGCGAACGGTTGGTGCACGCCGACGGTGTTGAGCAACGGAGGGTCGGCGAACGCGACCGGCGTGATGCGCGCGCCGGTGATGCGGACGGGCGGCATCAGTGCACCAGGGCCTCGGCAAGCACCGCGCGCCCGGCCGCCAGGATGCGTTGCAGCTCGGCGACATCGTCGGGCCTGGCATCGATCAGCGGTGGACGCACCGGCCCGGCGGGGATGCCCTCCAACGTGACCCCGGCCTTGATCAACGAGACCGCATAGCCGGGGACGGTGTCCCGCAAGCGCACCAGTGGGTGATAGAACTCGCGCGTGAGGGCCGCGATCAACGGCTCGTTGCCGGTCTCCAGAGCCTGGTAGAAGGCGAGCGCCACATCGGGCGCGAACGCGAACGTCGCCGACGAGTACAACGTGACACCGATGGCGCGGTACGCCTGCTGCGACACCTCGGCGGTGGGCAGCCCGTTGAAGAATTGGAACGGCTTGCCGAGCGGCTCGAGCGCATCGGTGACCGCCCGCACGATGCGTGACACCCGATCGAGATCACCTGTGCCGTCCTTGAATCCGACGACGTTGGGAATCAGGGCGGCCTCGACCGCCGACTCCTCGGTGTAGCGAGCGTTGTTGCGGTTGTAGACGACGACGGGAAGGTCGGTGACCGCGCTGACCTCACGGGTGTAGGCCACCAGCCCGGACTGCGGCATCTCCACCAGGTACGGCGGCAGCAGGAGCAGCCCGTCGGCGCCGGCTTCGGCGGCCACCTCGGCGAAGGCCTTGGCCGAGGCGATCGAGCCGCCCGCTCCGGCATATACCGGGACCCGGCCGCCGACGGTCTGGACGGCGGTCCGCACCACCGTGCGCATCTCCTCGGGGTCGAGGGCATGGAATTCTCCGGTGCCGCAACCGATGAAAACCCCACCGGGCCCGGCGTCGACACCCTTGGCGACGTGCTGCGCGAGCAGGTCGACATCGACCTCACCGGCCTCGGTGAGCGGGGTTACCGGGAAGAACAGGACGCCGTCCAGCATGTGTGTACTCCTTGTGTTGATCAGGTCAGTCTTGGGTGAGGTTGCCGTCGATGCGCCGCCACAGGCCGTCCGGGTTGCCGTCGGCAACCGCACTGGGCAGCAAGGATTTCGGGGCGTCCTGGTAGCACACCGGCCGCAGGAACCGCTCGATGGCACGGGCCCCCACCGAGGTGGTGCGCGAGTCGGAGGTGGAGGGGAACGGCCCGCCGTGCACCATGGCATGACCGACCTCGACGCCGGTCGGCCAGCCGTTGAACAGGATTCGTCCCGCCTTGAGCTCGAGGACGTCCAGCAGGTCAGCGGCCTGCCCGTGGTCGGACTCGTCGGCGTGGATGGTGGCGGTCAGCTGGCCGTCCAGACTGTCGGCGAGCCGCAGCATCTCGGCAGCATCGGAGCACCTGACCAGAACACCCGAGGCGCCGAACACCTCTGACTGCAACGCCGCGGAGTCCAGGAACGTCGGGGCATCCGTGGCGAACAGCGCGGCGCGGCACGGTGCGGCGGGGGCGTCGGCTTCCGAGCCGCGGGCGAGCACCGTGGCCTCCGCCTCCAGCGCCGCAACACCTGCGCGGAAACTGTCGGCGATGCCCGGGGTCAGCATCACAGTCGGTGTGCTGGACGCGACCGCTTCGCGTGCCGCGGCGACGAAGGGTTCCAGCTCGGGCCCATCGACGGCGATGACCAAGCCGGGATTGGTGCAGAACTGTCCGGAACCCAGCGTCAGTGATCCGACGAAGGCCCGGCCCAGCTCGGCGCCCCGGTCCGCCAGTGCACCGCCGAGCAGGAACACCGGGTTGACGGCACTCATCTCGGCATACACCGGGATCGGCTCGGGGCGTGCGGCGGCGGCAGCCACCAACGCCATACCGCCCGCGCGGGAACCGGTGAATCCGACCGCCTTGATTCGGGGATCGGTGACCAGGGAGGTACCGAGTTCAGGTCCGAAGCCGTACAGCAGCGAGAACGTTCCGGCGGGCAGTCCGCAGGACTCGACGGCCTCGGTGATGGCACGGCCGACGAGTTCGGAGGTACCGGGGTGAGCGTCGTGGGCCTTGACCACCACCGGGCAACCGGCGGCCAAGGCGGAGGCCGTATCGCCGCCGGCTACCGAGAAGGCAAGCGGGAAGTTGCTGGCACCGAACACCGCGACGGGTCCGAGCGGCACACTGCGCTGACGGATGTCCGGACGGGGCAGCGGGGTGCGGTCTGGTTGGGCGGGATCGATCCGGGCCTGGTTCCAGCTGCCCTCGCGCAGCACTGCGGCGAACAACCGCAGTTGACCTGTGGTGCGCCCGACCTCTCCGGTCAGCCGCGGCCGGGGCAGACCGGTCTCAGCGTGCGCGCGGTCCACCAGGGCGTCGCCGATCGACTCAAGATTGGTCGCGATCGCCTCCAGGAACTGAGCCCGCGTCTCGACCGGGGCCGATCGGTACGGCAAGAAGGCCTCCGCTGCGGCAACACAAGCTTCCTCGACATGGGAACGGTCGCCGTAGGCGTACGCGGGTTCGATGGGCTCGCCGGTTTGCGGGTCGATGCCTCGTATCTCTTTACCGGCACCCCGCACCGGTGCACCCGCGATCAACATCTGGCCAGTCAGCTCTGTGGTCTGCACCATGGTTGCCATAGTGGCACCGTACGGCCGTCGATAAATACATGTCCAAGTCAAGTTTGTGACCCATTGATGCACCGGTTGCATCAGTTGAGCCGACATGCACTTCCCAGTGCGGGGCGCCCGCGGGCATCTCGGTTTACACCGTTATCATTTGTCGACGTCTCCATAGGCGCACGAATTACGTCGGAGGTGACGATGACTAGCCAACCGGACCCGGCGAGCTGCTCGGTGGAAGAGAGCCGCGTCGGTGACGTGAGTGTGGTGGCAGTGGCCGGAACGGTCGACATGCTCACCGCACCGAAACTCGAAGAGGCGATCAACTCCGCCCTCAAGAGCTCACCCACGGCGGTGGTGGTCGACATGAGCGCCGTGGAGTTCCTGGCCTCGGCCGGGATGGGTGTGCTCGTGGCCGCCCGGGAGCAACTGGGCGACGGGGCACGGTTCGCAGTGGTCGCCGACGGGCCGGCCACCAGCCGGCCACTCAAGCTGGTCGGAATCACCGAGGTCGTTGAACTGTTCGCGACGCTCGATGAGGCATTGTCAGCACTGAAGACATAACACCGGCGACAGACATAGCACCGGCGACGACGGGGTAGCCAACGGGTCGACATGATGAACGCAGGCCAGTCAGCTCACTTCTCGAAGAATGTCACCGCCGCCCCCGAAGAGGCGGCGCTGATGCGCCGTGAGTTCACCAGCTGGCTGAGCAGCAATCTCACCCTCGACCCGACGAAGGCCAGCGATGTCGTGCTGGCCGTGAATGAAGCGTTGGCCAATGCCGCGGAGTTCGCGTATGTCGACGCCCCATCGCCGGGAGTGATGGGCCTACGTGCCGAGTACGACAGCGACGCAGCGGTTCTCACGGTCACCGTCACCGATGAGGGCACGTGGCGGATCAGCCAGACCGACCACAAGAACCCCGCCCGCGGCCGCGGTATCCCGCTGATGCGGGCGCTCACGGATCGGGCCGTCATCGAATCCAACCACGCAGGCACCGAGGTCCGCCTGCAGTGGGACCACATCGATCAGAACTGCGGGAGCCGCACCACCTGAACGAAGAACTCGTCGATCTGACGGACCGCACTCATGAACTGGTCGAGGTCAACGGGTTTCGTGACGTAGGCATTGGCGTGCAGCTTGTAGCTGCGCAGGATGTCCTCTTCGGCCGATGAGGTGGTCAGCACCACGATCGGGATGTGGCACAGATCCGGATCGGACTTGATCTTCTCCAGCAGCTGCCTACCGTCGTACTTCGGCAAGTTCAGATCGAGCAGGATCAGGTCCGGTCGCGGCGCGTCTCCGAAAGCGCCGCGCCGGTACAGAAAGTCCAGGCCTTCCTCACCGTCCCGGGCCACGTGCAAGTTGTTCTTGATCTTGTTGTGTTCGAACGCTTCCCGGGTGATCAGCTCATCACCGGGATCGTCCTCGACCAACAGGATGTCAATCGCTCGGTTCTCCGATGAGGTCACTTGGGGCTTCCTTCCAACTGGGCTTCCGGCACGACGTCGGGCACGGTCGTCGGCGTCTCGGGCAGGGTGAACATGAACCGGGTACCAGGCGAATACGAGGTGTCGATCCAGATGGATCCGCCGTGGTGCTCGACGATCTTCTTGCACAGCGCGAGCCCGATGCCTGTGCCGCTGAAGGCGTCGCGTCCGTGCAGGCGTTGAAAGATGACGAACACCTTGTCCACGAACTCCTCACCGATGCCGATCCCGTTGTCCGAAACACTGAATACCCAGTTCTCGGCCAGTTCACCGGTACCGGGCCGGCAGTCGATCACGATCTGGGGCGTCACCCCGTCACGGTGGAACTTCACCGCGTTGCCGATCAGGTTCTGCCATAGCATGGTCATCAGCGTGGGGTCACCGTCTACCTGCGGCAACGGCTCATCCGGTCGCTCGATCTCGGCTCCCGACTCCGCGACCGCGGTGGCCAGGTTCTTCAACGCGCTCTCAAGTGCGTCGTCGAGGTTGACCTCGGTATGGGTGGCGTTGAGCCTGCCCACCCGAGAGAACGTCAGCAGGTCGTTGATCAGTACCTGCATCCGCTTGGCTCCGTCTACGGCGAAGCCGATGTACTCGACTCCCCGCTCATCCAGTTTGTCGCCGTAGCGCTTCTCCAGCAGCTGACAGAACGAGGCGACCTTCCGCAGCGGCTCCTGAAGATCATGGGATGCGACGTAGGCGAACTGCTCGAGTTCGGCGTTGGATCGGCGCAATTCCTCTGCCTGCTGGTCCAGCGTCTCCCCGGCGGACCGCGAGGCTTCGAGTTCGTCGACCACGCGCTGCCGCATGTCCTCCACGTCGGCGGCGATCGCCCGAATGTCCTTGGGGCCCTGCGGGACGATGCGTTGACCGAAGTTGCCCTCGGTGATCCTGCGACACGAGGCTGCCAGCGCCGCCAGCGGACGGGTGACCGCGCTGCGCACCAGCACCGTCATCAACACCGCCATGACGAAGAACGCCAGGATCATCGCGATCACCACGCCGTCACGCCAGGCACGAACGTAGGCCAAGGCGTCGACGCTGGTCTGCCTGGCCTGGCTCAGATGCTCGTTCTGTGCGTCGAAAAGCCCGCGCAGGCGGTCGAATTCGGCTTTGCCGCGATCCGCGGTCCCGGTGTCCAGGATCGCCGGCCGGCCCACCTTGACGCTCTCGATGAGCGGCTCGGCATACGTGGCCCGCCATGCCGCAGCGCCGTTCTCGATCGCATCAAGGTCAGCCAGAAGATCGGCGTGGCCGGCCAGATAGCCACGGATATCTTCTGCCGCAGCCGATTCGGCGTCCTGTCCGTCGCCGTAGGGTTCGAGGAACCGGGGATCCGCGGCGATGGCGTATCCCCGCACGGCCGTCTCCTGATCCCGCAACGCTGCCTGCAGCTGATACGCCGCGACGCGGGCGGGCTGAATGTTGTCGATCAGCTCTCGCGACACGGCGTCGGTGCGGGCCACCAGCGCGATGCCGGCGGCCGCACCCGTCAGCACGATCACGGACATCACTGTCACCAGCAGGTTCTGCCAGCCTTGGACTGTGAGCTTCATGCCGCAGACCGCTCCACTCTGATCAGCGCGATGTCGTCACTGAGACCCCCGTGTGGACGCGCGCGGGATGCCACCTCGTCGATCAGTGCGGTCACGAAGTCTCGACCAGGAAGGGCCGCAAGGGTATTGGCGACATCGAGCAGGCCCTCTTCGCCGAGACGTTCGCCACCGTGTCCCGCGTGCCCCTCGAACAAGCCGTCGGTGATCAGCAGCAGCCCGTGCCCTTCAGGCAAGTCCAGACTGTTGACGGGCCACTCGGTGGCCCCCAGGCCGAGCGCGGCACCCGCCGTGGGCTCGATCCACCGCACCGCATGGTCACCGTGCATCAGCAGGCCCGGATGCCCGGCGCGAACCACGTCGAACTGCCCGCTGTCGGGGTCGAGCGCCACGCTGAGCAGGGTCGCGAAGATGCCCGGTCCATGACGCTCGGTGGTCAGTATGCGGTCCAGTTGACGCATCCGCTCGTTTCCCCGCAAGCCTGCGAATGTCAATGCCCGCCAACCGATCCGCAACGCCACTCCGAGCGCTGCCTCGTCCGGTCCGTGTCCGGCCACATCACCCATCATCACATGCACGGTCCGGTCGGGCGTCTGCACGATGTCGTAGAAATCCCCGCCGAGCAGGGCTTCCCGCCGGCTGGGCAGGGACTTGGTGACGACCTGGACGCCCGGATCGTCCAAGAGCAGCGGGGACGGCAGCAGGCCGCGCTCGAGTCGCGCGTTCTCCCGTTCCCGCAGCCGGCTCGCGTGCAGGTCCACCGCCGTCAGCTCGGCGCGTTTGCGCTCGATGGAGTACAGGACCGACCGCCGCAGCATCTCCGGGTCGACACGGCCCTTCACGAGATAGTCCTGCGCGCCCGACGCGACCGCCGAAACTCCGAAATGCTCGTCGTTCAGCCCCGTGAGCACGATGATCGGGACGGCCGGATCAAGCATGCCCAACCGGTGCAGGGCATCGATGCCTTGGGCATCGGGGAGGTTCAGGTCGAGCAGCACGCAGTCGGGGTGGTGGCCGATCAGTGCGCGCTGGGCAGCGGCCATCGACTGCACCCACACCAGGTCGATATCGGCGGTGTCGGCGACATCGGCGATCTGCTCTTCGACCAGCAACGCGTCGCCACGGTCGTCCTCGACCAACAACAGGGACAACCGCCGCCCTAGGGCTGGACCGCTGATTGTGGCAGATGGATACGGCTGTTCCGCGCGCATGGGATCACGTCCTTCACTCACTGAGGCCACCCCGGTCGCGGTGACCTCTGCTTTAGTGACGACGTGCTCGACAATACCTATGCGTAGGCGTCAATTCCCCCGCAGCCGATCGATCACGTGCCCGCGATCAAGATGCCCGGGCCTGTGAACGCAGCTCGAGCCGACGGAACACCTCGGTCCCCAACGCCCGCAGATCCTGACCCGCCGTCGCCGGGATCAGGGTCACCCCGTCGGCCACCTGGGCCGCCTCGATGTCGGCCACCAGCCCCGTCAGCCCGTCAACCGTCCCGACGTAACCCACCTGCGCCTCGGGTCCGGCCACCGTCAGGCTGCCGCGGGCCGAACGGTAATCCCCGGCCACCGCCACGGTGACGTCGAGGATCACCGAGAGGGCGTCGTCCTCGGATTTGAGGCCGGATCGGATCCGGCGCGCCTGGGCCAGATCAGGCGCGGAGATTCGCGCCGTCGGCTCGTCACCCTCGGTCAGCTCGGTCCAGGACTCGGCATCCGCCACGAATATCCGCACCCCGGTCACGTTAAGTGCAAATACCGCACCTGCCCAGAGTTACGTTCAGACCGAATCCAAGGGATCAGCGGGCGTCACGCACCCGGGTCTTGTACAGGCTCGCGACGGTCGTGATGGCCAGTGTCACGATGATCACGCCCAGGCTGGCCAGCGTCGGGATCTCCGGCACATGAACCGGCTCGCCACCGTTGATGAACGGCACCTCGTTCTCGTGCAGCGCGTGCAGCACCAGCTTCACGCCGATGAAGGCCAGGATGAACGCCAACCCCTGGGACAGGTAGACGAGCCGCTTGAGCAGGTCACCGAGCAGGAAGTACAGCTGCCGCAGACCCATCAGGGCGAACACATTCGCGGTGAACACCAGGTAGGGCTCCTGGGTCAGCCCGTAGATCGCCGGGATCGAGTCCAACGCGAACAGCAGGTCGGTGGTGCCCAGCGCGACGATGACGAGAAACATCGGCGTCATCAATTTCGTGCCATTCGCGCCGCCTTCCCTGATCCACAGCTTCAAGCCGTCCCACTTGTCCGTGGTCCGCAGGTGCTTGCGGGCGAAGCGCACCACCCCGTTGTCGCCGTCGTCGTCGTGATCGGTGTCACGGACCAGGTTGATCGCGGTGTACACCAGGAACGCGCCGAAGATGTAGAACACCCAGGAGAACTGGTTGATGGCCACCGCGCCGAGCGCGATGAAGATGCCGCGGAAGATCAGCGCCAGGATGATGCCGACCAGCAGGGCCTGCTGCTGGTAGACCCGAGGCACCTTGAAGCTGGCCATGATGATCAAGAAGATGAACAGGTTGTCCACCGACAGTGAATATTCGGTGAGCCAGCCGGCGAAGAACTCCAGCCCGAACTGGCTGCCGTGGAACAGCCAGACGAACACGCCGAACGCCACGGCCAGCCCGATATAGACCGACAGCGCGGTCGCGGTCTCGCGGGTGCTGGGTTCGTGGGGGCGTCGCCCGATCACGACGACGTCGAACAGCAGAACGGCAATCGTCACCGCCAGGGTGATGATCCATTCCAGCTGGCTTACCTGCATCGAGAATCCTCCGGTCGTCAAAGCGCCGGAGGTCTCTTCCACCGGTTACCCGCACCGGCCCGCGACACCGATCGATCCCTTGACGACCGACGTGATGACGACATCGCAGCGAAGGAATACTCCCCTCCGCCGACCAGTCTGCCTGACGGACCCCGCGAATCGAAATCGAACCGGCACGCCGCTCGGACCACCGAGCCGTCCCGGCAGGGGCTTAGTAGTTTGTACTCGTGACAGCTCCCGCCAGTCCGCACGAGATTCCCCCGCAGTACGTGTTATCCCCACTGGCACCCCAGCCGCGCACCCTCGTCGACATCCTGAACGACACCGCCAGGCGTTTTCCCGACGCGCCGGCCCTCGACGACGGCACTGTCCAGCTCACCTACTCCGAACTGCTCGCCGACGTCGCCGACAGCGTGGCGTGGCTGGCGGCGCGGGGTATCGGACGCGGCGACAAGCTCGGAATCCGGATGCCCTCGGGCAGTTATGCGCTGTACGTGGCGATCCTGTCGGTGCTGGCCTGTGGTGCGGCCTATGTCCCGGTGGACGCCGACGACCCCGACGAGCGCGCCGAGTTGGTGTTCGGCGAGGCCAACGTGGTCGGCGTGATCACCGAGGCCGGTTTGGTCCGTGGGCCGGGCTCGTCGCGCGGCTGGCGCGCGGCCGCCCCACTCGGGCGCGATGACGCCTGGATCATCTTCACCTCGGGCTCGACCGGCACCCCGAAAGGCGTGGCCGTCACCCATCGCAGCGCCGCGGCATTCGTCGACGCCGAAGCTCGAATGTTCTTGCAGGACAATCCCATCGGACCCGGAGACCGGGTGCTGGCCGGGCTATCGGTGGCGTTCGACGCGTCGTGCGAGGAAATGTGGCTGGCCTGGCGGCACGGCGCCTGCCTGGTGCCCGCCCCACGGTCACTGGTGCGCAGCGGCATGGACCTCGGCCCGTGGCTGGTGAGCCGCGACATCACCGTGGTGTCCACAGTTCCGACCCTGGCCGCACTGTGGCCGGCCGAGGCACTGGAAGCGGTGCGGCTGTTGATCTTCGGGGGCGAGGCTTGCCCGCCCGAGCTGGCGGCCCGTCTCGCCGTCGACGGCCGCGAGGTGTGGAACACCTACGGCCCGACCGAGGCGACCGTGGTGGCCTGCGCCGCCCAGTTGGACGGTCAGGGGCCGGTCAGCATCGGCCTGCCGCTGGCCGGCTGGGACCTGGCGGTGGTCGACAAGGACAGCATGCCGGTGGCCATCGGCGAGGTCGGCGAACTCGTGATCGGCGGAGTGGGCCTGGCCCGCTACCTCGACCCCGAGAAGGACGCCGAGAAGTACGCGCCCATGCCGACGCTCGGCTGGAACCGCGCCTACCGCAGCGGCGACCTGGTGCGTTTGGAGGCCGACGGCCTGTACTTCCAGGGGCGCGCCGACGATCAGGTCAAGGTCGGCGGGCGCCGCATCGAACTGGGCGAGGTCGACAACGCGCTCGTGCATCTGCCCGGCGTCAGTGGCGGTGCCGCCGCGGTACGCAAGACCGCAAGCGGCACCCCGCTGCTGGTCGGCTATATCGCCAGCACGGACCCCGACTTCGATCTGGCCGCTGCCCGGACCGCCCTGTCGGAGTCGCTGCCGGCCGCCCTGGTGCCCCGGCTGGTGCTGCTCGACGAGCTGCCCACCCGAACCTCGGGGAAGGTGGACCGCAACGCCCTGCCGTGGCCGCCGCCGGGAGACGCCGATCAGGACGCACCGCAGCTCGAAGGCACCATGGGCTGGCTCGCCGGGCTGTGGCGCGACGTGCTCGGAACGCCCGTCGACGGCCCCGAAGCCGACTTCATCGCGCTCGGCGGTGGTTCGCTGTCCGCCGCGCAATTGGTGGCCGCACTGCGCCAGCGCTATCCGCTGGTCACCGTCGCCGACCTCTACGACCACCCCCGGCTGGGCTCGCTGGCCGGCTATCTCGACGAACTCAAGCCGCCACCGCAGATCCAGTCCCGCGAGGTCAAACCGACACCGCTGCTCACCCAGGCCGCTCAGGTCGCGCTGTCGCTGCCGCTGGCCACCCTCACCGGCATGCAATGGGTGGTATGGCTGGCCCTGCTGAACAATGTGGCCGCGCTGACGGGGGTCGTGTCGTGGGCCCACCCCCTCAGCTGGTGGTGGGTGCTGGCCGGGTTCCTGCTGTTCGTCACCCCCCTGGGCCGCATGGGTATCGCGGTGCTGTTCGCCCGGATGCTGCTGACCGGGCTCGAACCCGGCACCTACCGCCGCGGCGGCCCGGTCCATCTGCGCGTCTGGATCGCCGAGCGGCTGGCCGACGCCAGCGGTGCGGAGAACCTCGCCGGCGCGCCGTGGATGGTCTACTACGCGCGTGCCCTGGGCAACACCGTCGGCAAGGGCGTCGACATGCATTCGGCTCCGCCGGTCACGGGCATGCTCAAGATCGGTCACCGGGCCTCCGTCGAGCCCGAGGTGGACCTGACCGGCCACTGGATCGACGGTGACCTGTTCCATGTCGGGCCGGTGACGATCGGCAACGACGCCACGATCGGCGCCCGCACCACCTTGCTGCCCGGGGCGAGTGTGGGCAAGAACGCCGACGTCGCACCCGGCTCGGCCGTGACCGGCAAGGTCAAGAACGGCCAGTTCTGGAAGGGCTCGCCCGCCGTGAAATCCGGCAAGGCCCGCCACCCGTGGCCCGATCACCGGCCGGGCCGCGCCCCGCTGTGGGTCGCGGTCTACGGCGTGTCCTCACTCCTGCTCGCCGGCCTGCCGCTGCTGGCCCTGGCAGCCGGGCTCGCCGTGATCGTCTGGGGTGTGCACGGCACCGCCACGCCCGCCGAGGCGCTGCTGCCGGCCCTGGCATGGACCCCGCTCGCCGCCGTGGTGTCGCTGCTGACCTACGCCGCGCTGACGGTCATCGGGGTGCGCATCCTGTCGGTCCGGCTCTCGGAGGGGTACCACCCCGTTCGCAGCCGGGTGGGCTGGCAGCTGTGGACCACCGAACGCCTGATGGACGCCGCCCGCAACTATCTGTTCCCGATCTACGCCAGCCTGCTCACCCCATGGTGGCTACGGTTGCTCGGCGCGAAAGTCGGTAAGGACACCGAGATCTCGACGGCGTTGTTCACCCCGAAGTTCACCGAGGTGCAGGACGGCGCGTTCCTGGCCGACGACACCATGGTGGCGTCCTACGAACTGGGCGGCGGCTGGATCCACGTCGCCAAGGCCACCATCGGCAAGCGCGCGTTCCTCGGCAACTCCGGTATCACGCAGCCCGGCCGCAAGGTGCCCAACGATGGTCTGGTGGCCGTGCTTTCGGCCACGCCGCACAAGGCCAAGGCCGGTTCGTCGTGGCTGGGCAGCCCACCGGTTCGGTTGCGCCGCAACGCCACCGCCGCCGACGCGCTGCGCACGTTCCATCCGTCGCCTCGGCTCAAGATCATGCGTTCAGCGGTCGAGACCTGCCGGTTGATCCCGGTGATCGTGACGTTCGCGATCGGCGTCGCGGTGCTGGGCGCCATGCAGGCCGTGACGATCCGGTTCGGCTTCCTGTGGGCCGCACTGACCGCAGGCGTGGTCCTGCTGATCGCCGGCCTGGTGGCCGGCACCATCGCGGTGATCGCGAAGTGGTTGGTGGTCGGCCGGATTCACGCAGTCGAACACCCGCTGTGGTCGTCGTTCGTCTGGCGCAACGAGGTGTCGGACACGTTCGTCGAAACGGTCGCCGCCCCCTGGTTCGCCCGGGCCGCCAGCGGCACCCCGGTGATGAACCTGTGGCTGCGCGGTCTGGGCGCTTCGATCGGCCGCGGTGTCTGGTGCGAAACCTACTGGCTGCCCGAAGCCGACCTGGTGAAACTGGGCACGGCCGCCACCGTGAACCGCGGCTGCGTCGTGCAGACGCACCTCTTCCACGACCGCATCATGCGGTTGGACAGCGTTGTGCTCGAAGAAGGTTCGACGCTGGGCCCGCACTGCGTCGCGTTGCCCGCCGCGCGGTTGGGCGCCGGCGCCACCGTCGGCCCCGGCTCACTGGTGATGCGCGGCGACGAAGTACCGCCGTCGACGCGCTGGCAGGGCAACCCGATCGCGCCGTGGAACATGTTCGGTAAGAAACGGGCGGCCGAGAAGGCCTCCGAAAAGCCCGCGGACAAGACTACGAAGAAGACAGAAGACCCTGCCGCGTGACCCGATCGAAGAAAGCCGCGAAGAAGTTGGTCCCCCCGCCCGCCATCGACCCGTACCTGCCACGCAACGGCAATTTCGGGTACCGGGTGTCGCGCTACGAACTCGACCTCGAGTACAAGGTGGCGATCAACCGGCTGGCCGGAACAGCCACGATCACCGCGGTGACCTTGGCGGCGCTGCGCACCTTCACCCTCGATTTGTCCGACGCCCTGGCGGTGTCACGGGTTTCGGTCAACGGCCGCCGGCCGGCCCAGTACCGATGTTCGGGTGGAAAGCTGTCGGTCACCCTGCCCGCTGCCTTGCCGGCCGGCGCCGCGATGACCGTCGTCGTCCGCTACAACGGAACCCCCCGTCCAATCGAATCCTATTGGGGTGACGTCGGTTTCGAAGAACTCACCAATGGGGCACTGGTGGCCGGCCAGCCCAACGGGGCGGCGTCTTGGTTCCCGTGCGACGACCACCCCAGCTCGAAGGCCAGCTACCGGATCCAGATCAGCACCGACAGCCCGTACTACGCGCTGGCCAACGGAGAGCTGGTCTCCCGCAAAGCCCGCGCCGGACACACCGTGTGGACCTACGAGCAGGCCGAGCCGACGTCGAGCTATCTGATCACCCTGCAGATCGGCCAGTACGAGAGCCAGCGGTTGGCCAAGACACCGGTGCCGATGCACGCGGTGCTGCCTGCCCGGCTGAAGCGCAATTTCGACCACGACTTCGAGCGCCAGCCGCAGATGATGAAGTTGTTCATCAAACTCTTCGGCCCCTATCCCCTGGCCAGCGGCTACACCGTGGTGGTCACCGACGACGACCTCGAGATACCGCTGGAGGCTCAGGGCATCTCGATCTTCGGGGCCAATCACTGCGACGGACACCGCGGCGCCGAACGGCTCATCGCTCACGAACTGGCCCACCAGTGGTTCGGTAACTCCGTCACGGCACGGCGCTGGCGCGACATCTGGCTGCACGAGGGCTTCGCCTGCTACGCCGAATGGCTGTGGTCCGAGCACAGCGGCGGTCGCACCGCCGCCGAATGGGCCGAGCACTACCACGAACGGCTGCGCGACAAGCCCCAGGACATTCTGCTGTCCGATCCCGGTCCCGAGGACATGTTCGACGACAGGGTGTACAAGCGCGGGGCCCTGACCCTGCATGCGCTGCGCACCCGGATCGGTGACCACAGTTTCTTTGCCCTGCTGAGGGATTGGACGGCTCGCTACCGGCACAGCACGGCCTTCACCGGCGATTTCACCGGGCTGGCCGCCGGCTACACCGACGAGCCACTGCAGCCGCTGTGGCAGGCCTGGCTGTATTCGAAAGAGTTGCCCGACCTGTGACCGACGGCGGCGGCGCCCCCGCAACAGGGCCGATCACGCGCAGCAGCGTCGCCCGTGTCGGCGCGGCGACCGCGGTCAGCGCGCTGTGCGGGTACGCCGTGCTGTACCTGGCCGCCCGCGACCTCGAGCCCGCCGGCTTCTCGGTCTTCAGCGTGTTCTGGGGTGCGTTCGGTCTGGTGACCGGGGCCGCCAACGGTCTGCTGCAAGAGGCCACCCGCGAGGTGCGCTCGTCTCGGCACCGGGATCTGAGCGTGCCGGTCGGCTCCTCGCGCGAGCGCTCGTCGGCGGGCCCGACCACTCATCCGATGCGCATCGCCGGTCTCGTCGGCATCGCCGCGGCCGTGGTGATCGCGGCCAGTTCACCGCTGTGGAGCGCGCACGTGTTCGCCGAGTCACAGGCGTTGAGCGTGGTGCTGCTCAGCGTCGGGTTAGCCGGATTCTGTCTGCACGCCACGTTGCTCGGAATGCTCGCCGGGGTGAACCGGTGGACCGAGTACGGGGCCCTGATGGTCACCGACGCCGGCATCCGGGTGGCTGTCGCCGCGGCGACGTTCGTCCTCGGCTGGGGTCTGGCCGGGTTTCTGTGGGCCACCGTGGCCGGCGCCGTGGCCTGGCTGATCATGCTGATTGCCGCACCGGCAGCGCGCTTGGCCGCCGGCCTGCTCACCGCGGGCAGTCCGTCGACATTTCTGCGCGGCGCAGCCCACTCGATCGCGGCGGCCGGAGCGAGCGCCATCCTGGTGATGGGTTTCCCCGTGCTGCTCAAGGCCACCTCGGGTGACCTTGGCGCGGCGGGCGGCGTGGTGATCCTGGCGGTGACCCTGACCCGGGCGCCGCTGCTGGTTCCGCTCACCGCGATGCAGGGCAATCTGATCGCACACTTCGTCGACCAGCGTGACAAACGGTTGCGGGCACTGCTGGCCCCAGCCGCCGCAGTGGCCGGGCTGGGCGCCGTGGGGGTGGCCGCCGCGGGCCTGCTCGGCCCCTGGCTGCTGCGGGTGGCGTTCGGCGAGGAGTACCGGGCCGGCGGTGCCCTGCTGGCCTGGCTGACCGCTGCTGCCGTCGCCATCGCGATGCTCACCCTGACCGGTGCGGCGACTGTCGCCGCCGCACTGCACCGCGCCTATGCGGCGGGCTGGATCATCGCCACGGTCGCGGCGGTGGGACTGCTGCTGCTGCCGCTGGGACTGGAGGAACGCACCATCGTCGCGCTGCTGTGCGGACCACTCGTGGGTATCGCTGTTCACCTGGTGGCTCTGGCCAAGCTGGCCCTGCGGTGACCGTGTAGTTTGGTGCCCATCGACATGCGCTTCCAGGACGTTTGGATCATCATCCCCGCCTTCAACGAGGCGAGCATCATCGGCGACGTCATCTCCGACGTGCGCTCGGTGTTCCCTAACGTGGTCTGTGTCGATGACGGCAGCCACGACGCGACCGCCGAGTTGGCGCTGCAGGCCGGCGCATACGTCGTGCCGCACCCGGTGAACCTCGGGCAAGGAGCCGCGATCCAGACCGGCGTCGAGTACGCCCGCAGCCGTCCCGGCGCGCGGGTGTTCGCCACGTTCGACGCCGACGGTCAGCACCAGGTCAAGGACGTGGTGCGGATGATCGACCGCCTCGACACCGACGGTGCCGATCTGGTGGTGGGCACCCGGTTCGCCAACCCCGACGCGCACGCGGTGACACACACCCCACCGCTGAAGCGGATCATCCTGCGCGCGGCAGCGTTTCTGAGCCCGCAGAGCCGGGCTCTCGGACTCACCGATGCGCACAACGGCCTGCGGGTCTTCAACAAGAAGGTCGCCGACGAGCTGGACCTCACCATGAACGGCATGAGCCACGCCGGTGAGTTCATCTCGCTGGCGTACGAAAACCATTGGCGCGTGGTCGAGGAGCCGGTCGAGATTCTCTACACCGACTATTCGAAGTCGAAGGGGCAACCGCTGCTCAACGGGGTGAACATCGTCTTCGACGGGCTGTTGCGCAGGAGGCTGTCCCGATGAACTGGATTCAGGCGCTGCTGATCATCGCGGTGCTGGTGCTGCTGGCCTACCTGCTCGGGTCGCGGCGCAGCGCACGGTCCAAGGCCTGGGTGAAGGTCGGCTTCGTGCTGTTCGTGGCGGCGGGCATCTATGCGATCCTGCGACCCGACGACACCACCGTGGTGGCCAATTGGCTCGGCGTGAAGCGTGGCACGGACCTGATGGAGTACGTGCTGATCATCGCGTTCGTCTTCGTGACCCTGTCAACATACTTGCGCCTCAAAGACATTGAGCTGCGCTACGCCCGGCTGGCCCGGGCGGTGGCCCTGCAGAATGTGCGGGTGCCGGCCCGCGCAGAAGATGAGTGATGAGGCATCCGACGATGCAGCACCGCTGAACGCGCTGCTGGCTGAGGCAGCCGCGCGCCAAACCGCAGGCGATCTGCGTGAAGCGCTGCGCAACGCCATCGAGGTTCTCGAAGCTCGACGCACCATCCTGGGCGACGATCATCCGGACACACTCGCCGTAGCGTGGCTCGTGGTCAGTTGGCGACACGCTCTGGGCGAAGCCAGGGCGGTCGAAGACTTGCGTGACCTGCTGCCGACAATGGCGCGCGTTCTCGGCACCGAGCACCACGACACGTTGTGGGCCCGCCACACCCTGGCCGCAATCGACGACAGCACAACAGATCCGGCTGATCGGCTGCTGCGATGGGTTCGCCTGTGCGGCGCCGACACTCGAGCCTTCGGCGCACGACATCCGCTGACGCTGGCGGCCGCATACGGGGCGGCGTTGGCCCGTCGCGACCTCGGCGACCCTTACGGGGCGAGCATGGAAGCGCTCGTGGTGTACCGCCACCGACTCCGCCTCCTCGGTGAGCACCATCCCGATACCCTGGCGGCGCGACTGGCGCAACTGAGCTGGCACGGTGAAGCGACAGGGGTCACCGCGAACACCCTCGACGACCTCGACGCCCTGGTCCCGGTGTTGGAGAAAGCTCTCGGGCACGACCATCCCACCACGTTGGCGGCCCGGTATACCCGAGCCCTGTGGACTCCGGAATCAGCTGACAACCAGATGGACCGCATTTCGGAATGGGAGATCCTCGCCGAGGATCTCGCCTGCGCGCGAGGCGATGCGGACCCATTGACACTGTCGGCGTTGGGGAACCGCGATGCGGCACGCGTGGAGTGGCAAGGCGTGCTTGAGGTGACCCGTGATATCGCCTACAGCCTGACACTCGAAGAGCAGAGCGGCGGCTCCGACAGCGCCGACGCCGAGACCAGGGCTGCTGACGTCGCGGACGAGGAAGAGACCGACCGAGCTCATTTCTTCGAAAGCGTTCTGACGGCGAAGAGAGCGCTGTCGCAGTGCGCCCGGGACGCCGGCAACGATGCCTACCAGACGTTGCTGTGGCGCTACTACCTCGCATGGTGCCTGTGGGCCGGACACGAGTTCGGCTCGGCCGGTCAGCGGGCCCGACGGCTGGTCGAGGACAGCACCGTCATGGTCGGCGAAGACCATCCGTTGACCGACGCAGCGCGGGACTTGTTGTCCTTCATCGACGTCCAGGCTTGGACTGGCCTCTCACCGTTCTGGGACGGCAGCGACGCCGCCGAACCGGCCGATACCTAGCGGCTGAGCAACGCGGCCAGCATGTCGATCCTGGCGTCTTCGAGTTCCGGCAGCGGCAGTACGCGGCGCACCATGGCGGCGCCGTCGAAGGTGTTGATCACGATCGACAGCAGTACCGCGAGAACGTCCTCGGGAATCTGATCGGCACCCGGCGCGCCCTTGGCCGTCTCGTAGATGTTGTCGATGTACTCGGCGAGCACGGTCTGCAAAGGGACCCGCAGCTTTTCGTCGGTGCGGGCTGCCATCAGGAGCTCGTGCCACACGGTGTTGGTTTCACTGCCCGCGATGTCGCGCAGGATCGTCAGCACCGCTGGTAGCGCCGGCCGGTCGGCTGGGATCTCGGCGGCGAGCTTGCTGCCCAACTCCAGCTGACGACGCGCCACCTCGTGCGCGGTGGCCGCCATGAAATCGCTCATCGTCGGGAAGTGCCGGAACAGCGCGCCGTCGGAAACCTTGGCCCGCTTGGCGATCACCGCCGCCGAGGCCTTGGCATAGCCCACCTCGATGATGGTGTCGATGGCGGCGTCGAGTAGTCGTGCGACGGTTTCCTCGCGGCGCTGCTGTTGTGTCCTGGCCATCTCAGACCGGTGTGTGGACCGGCTTCTCGGCGCCGGCCCGCAGATAGCGTCCTGATTTCACCGACTCACCGTAGCCGTCCCGGAACTGACCGTCGCGGAACACCACCGCGCCGTTGACCGCGGTCGCGACGACGGCCTCGTCGCTGCGGTTGACCATGCGGCTCAGGCCGCCGTAGAACGGGACCGACTCCTCGTGATACGCCTCGATCGTCTCGTTGAGGCCGGCCGGGTCGATCACGACGAAGTCGGCGCGGTCGCCCTGCCGTAGCGTGCCGGCGCACACCCCGAACCAATCGGCCACCTCGGCGGTCAGCCGGTGCACGGCATGCTCGGTGGTCATGAACGGCCGTCCCGCCAGCTGAGCGTCGCGCACCCGCTTGAGCAGCTTCACCGGGTAGTTGTAGAAGGCCATGTTGCGCAAGTGTGCACCGGCATCCGAGAAGCCCATGTGCACCGACGGTTCCTTGGCCAGTTTGTCGAGGAACTTCGGCCGGTCGTTGGCCACGATGGTGGTCCAGCGCACGTTGCGCTCGCCGTTGTCGACGAGCACGTCGAGGAACGCGTCGAGCGGGTGGACGCCGCGCTCGTCGGCGATCTGCCCGAAGCTCTTGCCGATCAGCGTCTTGTCCGGGCATTCGACGATCGTGGCGTCGTGGAAGTCGCGGTGCCACAAAGTCGGTCCGAGCACGCGCCGGTCGAAGGACTTGCGGAAGCGGCGGCGGTACTCCGGGTCGGCGAGCAGCTTGTTGCGCTCGAACTGGTCCTTGAGATGAAGGGCGGCCGTTCCGGCTCCGAATTCCTCGAAAACCGGCAGATCGATTCCGTCCGAATACAATTCGAACGGAACCGGCAGATGCTGGAACCGCACCTTGGAACCCAGGACCCGGTTCAGCAACCGCACACCCGGCCCGAGCACCCGCACCGCACCGGGCGAGGACTTGGCGTCGGCGGACACCAGCAGGCTCATCCGCACATCGCGGCGCCGGCCGAACAGGCCGCTGCTCTCCAGGAAGAAGTTCAGCGCCTCATGGACTTTGGCCACATTCGGCGCGCTCTGCAGCATCCGTCCACGCTTGCGCAGCACCTTGATCAGACGCCGGCGTTCCCGCCAGGTCGCGAACGTCGACGGCAAGGCGCGGGAGCGGAACCGGTCACCGTCGAGCTTGTCGATCGCCGCGTCCATGCCGGACAGGCCGAGCATGCCCGCCTCGAGAGCCTCATCGAGCTTGGCCGCCATGGTCTCCAGTTCGGCATCGGTCGGGGTGACCCCGCGGGTGGTGGCCCGGTCCAGGCCCAGCACCGAAGCCCGCAGGTCCGAATGCCCCAGTAGCGAAGCGATATTCGGGCCCAGCGGCAACTCGTCGATAGCCTTCACGTACTCGGCCGGCCCCGACCAGGTCCGGTGCTGCTCCAGGGCGCCCACCACGTACTGCCGCGGGACGGCTTCGACCCGGCTGAACAAGTCGGCCGCATCTTCGGTGTCGGAATACACCGTCGAGAGCGAGCACATCCCGAGTAGCACGGTGGTCACGCCGTGTCGCACCGATTCCCGCAGACCCGGATCGAGCAGGACCTCGGCGTCGTAGTGCGTGTGCACGTCGATGAAGCCCGGCAACACCCACTTGCCACCGGCATTGATGACATCCGGGCAATCGGTCTCATCCAGCGGGGTGGCAGAGACCGCGACCACTACCCCGTCGCGAATCCCCAGTGACCGGACCTGCGGCGGAGCGCCGGTGCCGTCGAACCACAAGCCGTTGCGAACGATGACGTCATAGGGCATGCCGCAACGCTAGACCAGAAAGTGAGTACTCACAATCTTTTACTGAGAATTGCCCCGGAAGAACTCGACCGTCTTCGGAATGCCCTCGGCCAGGTCCACCTGCGGCCGCCAGCCCAGCACATCCCGGGCCCGGCTGACGTCGAGCTGGGAACGACGCAGGTCACCGAGCCGCGGCGGGTGCATCTCCGGCTCGTCGGCGGCGCCGACGGCCAACGCGATCGCGGTGTGCATCTCGCGGGTCGAGGTGTCCACCCCGGTGCCGACGTTGAACCGTTGACCGCCGCCGGCCGTCCCGGACGCCTTCACGAAGGCGTCGACCACGTCGTCGACGTAGACGTAGTCACGGGTGTCCGAGCCGTCGCCGAAGATCTTGGTGGGGCGCCCGGCCAGCAGAGCCTTGGCGAAGATCGCGACCACGCCGGCCTCACCGTGCGGATCCTGACGCGGACCGTAGACGTTCGCGGGCGCGATGTGCGAGCAATCCAGGTTGTACAGGTTGCGGAACATGTTGAAGTAGACCTCGCCGGCCACCTTGCTCGCCGCATAGGGCGAGGCCGGATTGGTCGGGGTGTCCTCACTGGTCGGATAGGACGGTGGGGTGCCGTACACCGAACCGCCCGAGGACGTGTGCACCACCTTGCGCACACCGGCCTGACGGGCCGCCTCGGCCAGCCTGACCACGCCCACCACGTTCACCGTGGAGTCCAATTGGGGGTCGTCCACCGAACGCTTCACCGAGATCTGGGCGGCCAGGTGGAAGATCACCTCAGGCCGGGTGTCCTTGAGCAGGCCCAACAGATCCGCGTCGACGATGTCGGCCTTGACGAACTCGAAGTTGCCGTTGTTGTCGGCGCTGCTCAGGTTCTCCGCCCGACCCGAGCTCAGGTCATCGAGCCCGACGACGCTGTGCCCGTCCGCCAGCAGGCGGTCAACCAGGGTCGATCCGATGAAACCTGCCGCTCCTGTCACCAGTGTTCGCACGGGCTCACCATACCGACGGCAGATGTGCCCCCGCTGGGTCCGTACAGTCGGCAAGAGTGAACAAGATCGCCCGCATCGCCGCCGCGCTGATCGCGCTGCACCTGGTGGTCAGGGCGATCCTCGCGTTCGGCGGCTACTTCTACTGGGACGATCTGATCCTCATCGGCCGGGCCGGCACCCAGGATCTGCTGTCGCCGTCGTTCCTCTTCGACGATCACGACGGTCACGTCATGCCCGCGGCCTTCCTGGTGTCCGGCGCGATCACCCGACTGGCCCCGTTCTCCTGGGTATTGGCCGCGGTAAGCCTGGTGGTGATGCAGCTTCTGGCCTCACTGGCGCTGCTGCGGGCGCTGTGGGTGATCCTCGGCTGGCGACCAGTCCTGCTGATCCCGCTGACCTTCGCGTTGTTCACCCCGCTGGCCGTGCCCGGGTTCGCCTGGTGGGCGGCGGGGCTGAACACACTGCCGATGCAGGCCGCGCTGGCATGGGTGGTCGGTGAGGCGGTGCTGCTCGTGCGAACCGGGTCGATGCGGCATGCGGTTGTCGGTGTGCTCGTCTTTCTCGGCGGACTGCTGTTCTTCGAGAAGGCGGCCGTGATCCCGTTCGTGGCGTTCGCGGTGGTGGCGCTGTTGGGGTACGTGACAGGGACTTATGGCTGGCGCGAGGTCTGGCGGCGCGGTCTTCGGCTGTGGGTCGGGTCGCTGGCGCTCTTGGTGGCCTGGATCGGGGTGTACCTACTCGTCGTCGACCAGAAGCGGTGGAGCTTCGACGTCGCGATGACCTGGGACCTACTCACTAGGTCCTTCACCCACGGCATCGTCCCCGGAATCGTGGGCGGGCCCTGGTCCTGGCAGCGGTGGGCACCGGCGTCCCCGTGGGCCACCCCGCCCGTCTCGGTGATGGTCTTGGGCTGGGGGGTTTTGATCGCCGCCGTCGCAGTGGTGCTCGTGCGCAAAACCCGCATCTGGCCGGTGTTGGTGGTGGCGCTGGGTTACGCCGTGGCCTGTCAGATCCCGATTTATCTGATGCGCTCGTCGCGGTTCACCGCCCTGGAGCTGGCCCAGACCCTGCGTTATCTGCCCGACCTCGTGGTGGTGCTGGCCCTGTTGGCCGCTGTCGGATTCTGTGCGCCGAACCGGAGTTCTTTGTTTTCCGCTTCGCGCGCTCGGACTCTGGCGTGCGTCGGTGTCGCAGCGCTATTCGTGGCGAGCAGCCTGTACTCGACATTCACCTTTCTCAAGGTGTGGCAGGACAATCCGGTGCCCGCCTATCTGAACAACGCCCGCGCGTCGCTGGCGTCCACCTCAGCGGCCGCTCCCCTGCTGGACCAAGAGGTCGATCCGCTGATCCTGCAACGGGTGGCCGCGCCCGAGAACCTGGCCAGCCACATGTTCGCACTCGCATCACCACGGCCCGAGTTCGCCTCGGCGACAACCGATCTGCGCATGTTCGACCGAACCGGGAAATTGGTCGACGCCAAGGTGACCTGGGTGCGCACGATCGCGCAAGGCCCGGCACCGCGCTGTGGTTTCCTAGTGCAACCGGATGAACCCGCCGTCATGCCGCTCGACGGGCCCCTGCTGCCCGCCGACTGGACCGCCGAGATCAACTACCTGGCCAACAGCGACGGATCCCTGACCATGGCCCTGGCCGAGGGACCCGAAGTGAAAGTGCCGGTGCGGCCCGGGCTCAACCGCGTCTTCGTCCGACTACCCGGGGCCGGTCAATCGATCACCGTGGCCGCCAATACCGCCGCGCTGTCGGTCTGCATCTCCCCCGGACCCGTGGGATTCCTGGCGCCGAGGTAATTCACGTGCTGAGATACTGAACGCTGACCATCGGGATCCTGTCGAGGGGGACATTCTGTGAGCGCGCTGGATGGCTTCTATTCAACGTGGAACAAGGCGCGGGAAACCTTCGGCGTCGGTACGCCCACGGACGGCAGCCAGTACGACGGCAGCAGTTCGAAGCTGCTGCAGATGAAGTCCACGATTGAATCGGCTGCACCGGACGACCGCTGGCAGGGCTCCGGGTCGCAGGCGTATGCCGCGGCAAACAAGGAACATGCAGGTGTTTACGAAAAGCTGGCTGACCTTGACAAAAAGATGGCTGCCGAAGTGACAAACGCGGCCAACATCGTCACCAACGGACGCACCCGACTCGACAACACGAAGTCGTGGGTCGACAGCGCTGTCAACTCACTGCCTAGCGGGCTCAGCTCCCAAGCCCGTGAGAAAAGCCTCATCCCGATCGCCAAAGAAGGCATCACTCAGGTCAACAACACCGTCCAGAATGCCAACAAGGACATGAACACAGTCGCTGGGCGCTTCACGGGTCTCAAAGGCGAGTTCGATGCACTGACGAATCAGAAGTTCGCGCCGGGCGAGAAGAAGGGCGACGCCGAAGGCCTCACAGACAAAGACGGCGACGGCAAGCCAGACGAAGACGATGTGCACAAGCGGGCGGAACAAGACGTTCAGGATGCGCTGAGCGGAAACAAGGAAGCTGCGGCACGCGTTGAGGATGCACTCAGCGGCATCAAACCAGGCCATCAACTGTCGGAACAACAGGGCGCGTATCTGAGCCAGATGCAGGCTCAACAACATGGAATGTCAGTCGATGAGCTAAAAGCTGCCGAAGAACGCCTAGGCGAACACCGGGGTATCATCTCAAATTCGTGGCAGCTAATGAGCAATGACGACGTGCATTTCCCGAAAACGGAAACTAAAGTTGATGCCCTTGACAACTCTCAAAATATGGAGACGGGTGGCAGATCTCAGTTGCCAGAGAGCGTTCAACAAGCCCTTGGCCGTAAGGATCTTAACTCGTTTCTTTCAAACTTCGATAAGCCTTCGGAGTATGCAGAGAATGCCCGCCAGGTTTCAACTATCGCCGATATAGTCAGCCACGGTAACAGCGAACTTCAACGCGACACCGGACTTGACGCGGCGATGCTCGACTGGTCAAGAGATACGCTCCATGACCCGCTGAGACCAAGCCTATGGTCTGCAGTCACGGGGGCCGGTGGGTTCCCTGAGTACGCTGAGGCGCGCGATAACGCATTGGCGGACGTCTTCAATACTGCTGGCCGAGACCATGCTGCCGTGAGCTCTGAGCTCAGCAGCGAGACGGGCCAACAGTTTCTCACTGATCTCCACAACCACGTCTGGGCTGATGCACCTGATTCGGTCGACAACAAGAACAGCGTTCATTCGTTGATCTCATGGATCGGCGACGAAGCCCACTCGCCAAACGAGGAGACTGCAACCAGAGCTGGCGTGGCTGCACATGCGCTGGCCCAGAACCTTAGCGATAATCACGAACGTTATGTGAATCCCCCGGACGTACCAGGCGGCCCGGTTACTCCAAATGTGGCAAATTTAAATCCTGCCATGATCGCAGCGGACGCTGTTGCTCTAGAGCCATACCAAGAGGCGCTCGTCGGCCACAATTCCGACATCAGAGGTTTCGAGCCCATCGGATCGCCCGGTGACGGAGACCTCGAAGCGGCCCGCAACGTTTTCGAGGTCATTGATTCTGACCGTGGCGCTGCGAAAGAATTCAATGCGGCGGCAGAACAGAAGGTAATCAACCATCAACAAGCCTTCGCCCACGCGGCAGCCGGAAGCGATGAAGCGATCGCAGATACGCCCAAAGGAGACCTTAAAGCAGCCGCCTACCTACAAGGCGCAATAAACGGAGGCGCAGAACAGGAAGCAATCGCACGCGGATTGCAAGATTCGGAAATCGCTAAATCCATGTACGACATCAAAAAGTCCGGTCTAGATGTACTGTTTGGCGAACTTCCTGGAAAGGACCACATTCCAGGTTATGATATGACTCGCGACATGGTCGAATCTGCCTTTCTGGGCGCAAACCCCGAACCGGGCAAGGCGGATCCCGCGGTACAGATAGATACATCTCAGCACGCTGTTACTTCAACGTCCTACCAAGTGGCAAATGCCCTGGAGGTGCATCGCGGAGTACCCGAAATTCCCGACAAATTCTTTGATGGAAATCAGCTGAAGTCGCCTGATCAAATCTCGACTTCCGAGCGAAGTGAGTACGCGACATCGTTAAACAACTATCTCCAGAAGCACGGATACGGGGGCTTGGGCACCACCTACGACATGTATTACGAGGATGGTGCGGGCAAGTGAATGGGCATCGGCCGGTTTTTTTGTTCTGATATTCATCATAACTACGGCACTGTCAGCGTGCGGTGATACGGCGCCCAGACTGCCGTCGAACGATGAAGAGATGTTTCAGAAATTAACGGGAAGCGATGGGCCACGATTCTTGCAACAGATCAGTGCCCACGCTTGGGCCGACGGCGGCACAGCCGCGGCTGATCGATTTGCATGGATCAAGCCGGACGCCCTCTCAACTGACCCCGCAAGGGCACAGCGCGCCGGCGAAGCGGCGCATACGATCGCATTGTTTCTTTCTGAGCCCAAGTATGGATTGGCGAATCTTCCAACGGGATTGTTCGGTTTGCGACGTCGATCACTCGGCGAGTTGAACCCGAACCTTTTAGCAGCATACGCCGAAGCCCTAACGCCATTTCAGGGAGCACTTGTCGGTGACCTACGGAAAAGCCCAGGCTTCGAAGTGGTCGGCGATCCCATTAATCTAGCTTCGGCCCGCGAAGTATTTTCCAATATCGATACGAACACGAGTGCCGGCGCAGCTTTCAACAATGCTGCATACGAACGGGTAGAGCAGTATCTGCGGGCATATGCTGAGTCAGTCGCCAGCCACGACACCGACAATCTAGTGGCGCTACAGTTCGCCGCTGGACTAGCTGGAGTCGTCGAAGGTGGTCGGCGCAAGTCCGCTAACACAGCACTGCAAATATCCCCAGCACAGCATTTCCTTAATTTGGCACGCTACGAAGTAGCAAAAGCTATGGGCGTAGAGCCAGGAGCGAACGGTATTCCTTCGCGATTCTTTACGCCCGAAGGCGTCCTCAAATCTCCAGATTCCGTCCCCCCGGGTGATCTTTCAGAATTCTCGACCGCTTTGGAGAACTTCGCATTCCAAAACGGCATGTCAAATTTGGGCGCTGACTTTCGACGCTGGTATGACGTCGGCGCCGGGGTATAACTTGGCATGCACATACGACTGTAAAAATGGATGCCGCCGGCAACGCAATCTCATCAAGGGATACCCAGCACCATGATGCGACACCTAGCCACCATGCTGCTGATCACCGCAATCGTCAGCAGCTGCGGGATCCTCGGCGGCGGGTCGAGCCGTCGCGATGATCGTTTCGCGCAGCCCGACCACCCCAAAGACTCACCCTCCGGGCAATACTCGGTGTCAGTCGACATGGGACCGAACGAGAACGGGGTGGACACATGGGTGGCAGTGATCCGCGACAAGGCCACGGGCACCGAGGTCTTCCGTGACTCGTACGCCTACAGCAGCCGACATGGCGTTGGGATCACCTGGCTCTCAACCGATGACCAACTATGGCTCCTGTCAAGCGATGTCGGCACAGCCCACGTGGACCGCAAGCCAGATGGGACATGGACCAAGACCAGCATCTACCCGGAAACCGCCGGCGACGTGCCCCAGGAGATCTCCGCACTCGGCGGCTGAACCTTCACCGGTGAGGCGGAGCCGGGGGGTGGTCAGTGGGACACCACAACGCGCAGCCACTGCGATGCTCTTGTGCCTGATTCTCGTCGTCTCCGCGTGCAACCTGGGTTCTCAAGTATCGCCGAGTGCTCCCGCGGCCAAGACAACGTCCAATCCAGTGCGGCACGAACTCGAACCGTTGACCAAACGGTTTCCCGCTCTCGGACCGCCCGTCGCAGCATCGTGGGTCAGCGGTGACTGGGGCGATCCACGCATGCCCGGACCGTCGTTGTATTGGATCGATGCCATCGTCGAAGTGAGCCCGGCAACCGTGGACGGGTTGAAAGCGTCGTATCGACCCGTCCCCACCGCAAATCAGCCCGATGTCTGGGAAACCCTGCGCGGCAATCTGCCCCAGGGCGGTTACCTCGCCGGCGACCAGTTGGACCAGGCGTTCCGATCCACGAGGATCAACGCACAGGTATTCCTTGCCGAAAGTGCACCCGTCATCGTCATCACCGCCACCGGCGAGTAAGTGGCCGCGCACATGCCAAGCTGGCAGGCATGACTGACGTACGTGAACAAGGTCTGCGGGTCCTCCAGGAGATGGTGCCGCACCTGCCGTCGAATGTTGTCGAACCCGACGGGTCCTTCGGTGACGAGCTGATGGGCATCGGTGTCGACAACGTCTTCGGCCGGTTGTGGAGCCGTGAGGGCCTGAGCCGCCGTGATCGCAGCCTGGTCACCATGGGCATCTTGATCGCCCTACGGGCCACCGATGAGTTCGAGTCACACGTCAGGATCGGCCTCCGCAACGGCCTTACCGAGGACGAGATCGCCGAGGTCATCTACCACGCCAGTGGGTACGCGGGGTTCCCTGCCGCGAATACTGCCCGCAACGTGGCGCGTGAAGCGCTCAGCAAGGATTAGAAGACGCGGCTCCCACGCTGCGACAGCTCGAAGCCGTGGTCACCGATCACGCACACCGTGCTCACTTCGGTGACCGCACACGTCCCGGTATCGGGGTAGTCGAGCCTGCTGCCGGCGGGAAGCAGTTTGTAGTCAGCCGGGTCGACCGTGCGGTCGCGCGGCTCTTTGTAGTCCGTGTACTTCTCCATGTCGGCCAGATCGCCGGAGGAAAACGTCGCCGGATCGACTGACATGGCCGCGAAAACGCTGACCATGTTGCTCGACGTACCGGGCAGCTCGCCCCAGCAGCTGGCTTGCTTCATCGGCGGATTGGCACGGCCGGTGTAGGTGATCCGGCATCGATATCCGCCCGGGGTGACGAACTGGGCGCCGTTGGTCGTCGGGTAGTTGTAGTACGTGGAGTAGTCCTGGACGCCCACTGCGGTGTAGCCGCCCAGATCAGGAACTTGGCCCGGGTCGGCCGCCGCCGGAGATGCCAGCGAAACCGCAGCTACGACAGCCGCGCCCACCACTATCCGAGCCATGGCGGTGAGCCTATCGCGATGAAAGTGGCGAAACGGGTACTCGAAGTGCGTGACCGCAGTAACCCATCATCGGACCACCGTCGACGGTGTCGACACCTTCTATCGTGCCGCCGGTCCCGTCGACGCCCCGGTACTACTGCTTCCCCACGGCTACCCGGCCTCCTCCTACGTTTACCGCAACCTCATGGCGCGCCTCGGCGACCGATGGCGGCTCATCGCGCCCGACCTACCCGGATTCGGTTACAGCGCAACACCGTCGGCCGATGACTTCGAGTACACCTTCACCGCTTACAGCCGCTTTCTGCAGTCGTTCGTCGACGCCATGCGTCTCGATCGCTACGTCATCTGGTTGCACGACTACGGTTCTCAGTTCGGTTTCCAGCTTGCCATCGCGAGACCGGAAAGTGTTGTGGGCCTTGTCATTCAGAATGGCGATATCTACAAGGACGCCTTCGGCCCGAAATACGACTTCCTCAAGGAATCGTGGAACAACCCCGGACCTGACGCGCGACGCAGGATCGCCCAGCACGTCACCTTGCACGGCTTCGAAACCGAGTTCCGCGGTGAACTTCCCGACGACATAGCCGACCGGATCAGCCCTGACCTATGGACACTGCACTGGTCACTCATGTGCACACCGGAGCGCATCGCCAACCTGATCCGGTTGCTGGAGGACCAACCCACCACCCTGGAGTGGTTCGCCGACGAACAGTCCTACCTGCGTGAGCACCAGCCGCCGACATTGATCGTCTGGGGCCCGCATGACGGCTACATGCCGGAGAAGTCCGCCCGGGCGTACCGACGTGATCTGCCCGATGCGCCGATCCACCTGCTCGGCGGCGGACACTGGCTGCTGGAAACCCACCTCGACGAAGTAGTCCCGCTGGTCGAGGAGTTCCTGGCGACCACGTACGGGGCGAAAACAAAATAGTGGAGCCACCCAGGGGAATCGAACCCCTGACCTATTCATTACGAGTGAATTGCTCTACCGACTGAGCTAGGGTGGCGCGCTCGGCGAACCGGGCGGCACGAGTCTACGGCAGCCATGCCCGAGCCTCCAAAGTCACCCTCGCAGTGCCTGCCCGACGGTGGCCACCATGGCGTCGACCGCGAACTTCGGTTTGACGTTGATGGCCAGCGCCTCGCGGCATTCCAGCACCGCCTCGATGCAGCGCAGCAGCCGGTCCGGCGGCACGTGATCGGCCATGGCCGCGACTTTCTCGGCCATGTCCGGGTGGTTGGCGGTCACCGCCGTGGCTCCCGACGACACCAGCAGTGCGTCGCGAAAATAGGTGGCCAAATCGATGAGGGCCCGGTCGAGCGCATCACGCGAGGCCCGGGTCTGCCGGGACTTCTGCCGTCGCTCCAGCTCTTTGAGCGCACCGGCCGTGCCCCGGGTGGTGGCCGCAGTGCCCTTTCCGGTGCCGCCGGCACCCAGGGCCGTCTTGAGCTCCTCGGTCTCGGTCTCGTTGCGTCCGGCGGTCAACGCCAGCGCCTCGGCCTCGGCGACCGCGACCATCTCCTCAGCGGCGGCGAATGCCCGGGCCGGCGTCGCCGCATCCCGGGCCAGCCCCAACGCGCGTTTCCGGCGCTCGCGGGCCTCGGGATCGGTCGCCAGCCGGCGGGCCCGGCCCACATGTCCGCCGCTGACCGAGGCCGCCCAGCGGGCATCTTCTGCGGGCAGCCCGTCACCGGAAATCAGCACATCGGCAATCGCATCTACCGACGGCGTCGTCAACGCGACGTGCCGGCACCTGGAGCGCAGCGTGATCGCGATGTCCTCGGGATCCACCGACGGCGCGCACAGCAGGAACACGGTCGATGCCGGCGGCTCCTCCACCACCTTGAGCAGGGCGTTGGCCGCCCCCTCGGTGAGCCGGTCGGCGTCCTCGATCACCACCACCTGCCAGCGGCCGGTCCCGGGCCGTCGAGAGGCGATCTGGACGATCTCGCGCATCTCCTTGACCGCGATCGACAGGCCCTCGGGCACGATGCGGCGTACGTCGGCATGGGTACCGGCCATCGTCGTCGTGCACGCCCGGCACTCCCCACACCCCGGCGTCCCCTCTGACGTGCACTGAAGCGCCGCGGCGAAGCACAGCGCCGCGACCGAACGCCCGGACCCGGGCGGGCCCGTGATCAGCCAGGCATGTGTCATGGTCCCGACGGTGGTGCCACTGTGTGGCGAATCACCCCGGGCGGCCGACGCGGCCGCCACCAGCTCCTGTTCCACCGCATGCTGGCCCACCAGCCGCGAAAAGACCCCGCTCATCGTCCCCAACAGTAGTGGTCAAGCCGACACAACCACGTCACAGCAGGCGCTCAACGTCCCTGCGGCCCGATACGGTGAACGGGTGACCACGGAGCCCATCCCCATCGCGCGAATCGGTGCATTCGCGCGATGGGTCGCGCGCACCCCGTGGCCGGTGTTCACGCTGGGCATGCTGCAGGCCGACATCATCGGCGCGCTGTTCGTGCTGGGCTTCCTGCGCTTCGGACTGCCACCTGAGGACCGCATCCAGCTCCAGGATCTGCCGGTGTTCAACCTGGCGATCTTCTTGGGCTACCTGTTCATCTCGTTCACCATCGGCGCCTACCTGGCGCTGCGGCTGCTCATCCCGGTGATCCGCTGGCAGCGCCGCGACACCCTGCTGTCCAAGTCGGACCCCGCCATCACCGAGTTGGCCCGCGTGCGGGCGCTGAAGATGCCCTTCTACCGCACCCTGATCAGCGTCACGAACTGGTTCCTCGGTTCGATCGTGTTCATCGTGGCCAGCTGGCCGGTGGCCAGCAAATCCGCGCCCGTGGTCCTGGTCGCCACCGCCCTGGGTGCCACCGCCACCGCGATCATCGGCTACCTGCAGTCCGAGCGCGTGCTGCGTCCGGTCGCGGTGGCCGCGCTGCGCGGCGGGGTGCCGGAGAACTTCCGCGCCCCCGGGGTGATCCTGCGCCAGGTACTCACCTGGGTGCTGTCGACCGGGGTCCCGGTCCTGGCGATCGTGCTGGCCCTGGTGGCCAGCAAGTTCTCGATCCTCACCGCATCGGCGGACCGGCTCATCACGCCACTGTTGCTGCTGGCCATCGCTGCCCTGGTGATCGGGTTGTCCAGCACCGTGCTGGTGGCGATGTCGATCGCCGATCCGCTGCGCCAGCTGCGCTGGGCGCTGGGCGAGGTGCAGCGCGGCAACTACAACGCACACATGCAGATCTACGACGCCAGCGAGCTGGGCTTGCTGCAGGCCGGGTTCAACGACATGGTGCGCGAGCTGGCCGAGCGGCAACGGTTGCGCGACCTGTTCGGCCGCTACGTCGGTGAGGATGTGGCCCGACGCGCCCTCGAGCGCGGCACCGAGCTGGGCGGGCAGGAACGCGACGTGGCGGTGCTGTTCGTGGACCTGGTGGGTTCGACGCATCTGGCGTCGACGATCCCGGCCGGCGACGTGGTGAACCTCCTCAACGAGTTCTTCCGGGTCATCGTCGACACCGTCAACCGTCACGGCGGATTCGTCAACAAGTTTCAGGGCGACGCGGCGCTGGCCATCTTCGGCGCCCCCATCGAGCATCCCGACGCCTCGGGCGGCGCGCTGGCCGCATCGCGCGAACTGCACGACGAGCTGCTGAGCGTGCTGGGCAGCGATATCGAGTTCGGTATCGGTGTCTCGGCCGGGCGCGCGATCGCCGGTCACATCGGTGCGCAGGCCCGTTTCGAGTACACGGTGATCGGGGACCCGGTCAACGAGGCTGCCCGTCTAACCGAGCTGGCCAAGCTGGAGGAAGGCCACGTGCTGGCCTCGGCCATCGCGGTCAGCGGTGCTCTGGATGCCGAGGCGCTGAGTTGGGATGTCGGCGAGATCGTCGAGCTGCGCGGGCGCACGGTGCCCACCCAACTGGCCCGTCCGATGAATCTGGTGCTGCCGCGCGATCTGGCGCGCGAAGCCGAAAGCGACGTGACCGGCTAGCCTGCTCAGGACTTCTTGGCAGCGGCCTTCTTCGCCGGGGCCTTTTTGGCGGCGGCTTTTTTGGCGGCCTTCTTCGCCGGCGCCTTCTTGGCGGCCTTCTTCACCGGTCCACGGGCGCGACGGTCGGCCAGCAGTTCCGAAGCCCGCTCGTCGGTGATCGAGGCCACGTCATCGCCCTTGCGCAGGCTGGCGTTGGTCTCACCGTCGGTGACGTAGGGACCGAAGCGGCCGTCCTTGATCACCATCGGCTTGCCCGAGGCCGGGTCGGTGCCGAGCTCACGCAGCGGCGGGGCGGCAGCGGCCTGGCGCCCACGGCGTTTCGGCTCGGCGTAGATCTTGAGCGCCTCGTCGAGGGTGATGGTGAACATCTGCTCTTCGGTGGCCAGTGATCGAGAGTCGGTGCCGCGCTTGAGGTATGGGCCGTAGCGGCCGTTCTGCGCGGTGATCTCCTCGTTGTTCGACGGGTCGACGCCGACCACGCGGGGCAACGACAGCAGCTTGAGCGCGTCGTCGAGCGTCACGGTCTCCAGATCCATTGAACGCAACAGCGATCCGGTGCGCGGCTTGGGGCCGGTCGGCTTCTTGCCCTTCTTGGCCGTGGTACCCGCGTCCGGATCTTCCGGGGGTTCCGGGAGGATCTCGGTGACGTAGGGACCGAAACGTCCGTCCTTGGCCACGATCTCGTGGCCGGTCGCCGGGTCGACACCCAGCACCCGGCCCTCTTGCGGTGTGGCGAAAGCCTTCTCGGCCAGTTCCAGCGTCAGCTCGTCGGGGGTCAGATCGTCCTTGAGATTGGCCCGCTGCGGCTTGAGCTCACCCGGATTGTCCGGATCGGCGATCATGCGCTCCAGGTAGGGGCCGTTACGGCCCACCCGAACCACGATGGCTCGACCCTCGTCATCGTCAAAGAGCTTGATGGAGTTGACTTCTCGCGCGTCGATGCCTTCGAGGTTGCCGCCGACGAGGTGCTTGAGACCGCCGGACCGGGCGATTGAGCCCTCGACGCCGTGCTCACCGCCGAAGTAGAAGTTCGACAGCCAGTTGGTGCGCTGCTCCTGGCCGTTGGCGATCTCGTCGAGCTCGTCCTCCATGGCGGCGGTGAAGTCGTAATCCACCAACCGGCCGAAGTGCTGCTCCAGCAGGCCCACCACGGCGAAGGCAACCCAGGACGGCACCAGGGCGCTGCCCTTCTTCTGCACGTAGCCGCGGTCCTGGATGGTCTTGATGATCGAGCTGTAGGTCGACGGGCGGCCGATACCGAGCTCTTCGAGGGCCTTGATCAGCGAGGCCTCGGTGTAGCGGGCCGGCGGGCTGGTCTGGTGGCCGTCGGCGGTCAGATCGGCGGCATCGACGCGCTGCCCCTGCGTCAGGTTCGGCAGCCGGCTCTCGGCGTCGTCGGACTCGCCGCCGGCCAACTCGTCGATGCTCTCGACGTAGGCCTTGAGGAAGCCCGGGAACGTGATGGTGCGGCCGGACGCGTTGAAGACGACCTGCTCACCGCCGCGGGCGGTACCGGCGATGCGCAGTGACAGCGTGGTGCCGCGGGCGTCGGCCATCTGCGAGGCCACGGTGCGCTGCCAGATCAGCTCGTAGAGCCGGAACTCGTCCGTGTCGAGCTGGGCGTGCAGCTGGCCCGGGGTCTGGAACACGTCACCGGCGGGTCGGATGGCCTCGTGCGCCTCCTGCGCGTTCTTCACCTTGCGGGTGTACTGGCGCGGAGACGGATGCACATATTCGTCGCCGTAGAGCTGACGTGCCTGGTTGCGGGCGGCGTTGATGGCCGAATCCGACAGCGTCGTCGAGTCCGTACGCATGTAGGTGATGTAGCCGTTCTCGTACAGCCGCTGCGCGATGCTCATGGTGCGCTCTGAAGAGAACCGCAGTTTGCGGGCGGCTTCCTGCTGCAGCGTCGACGTCATGAACGGCGCGTAAGGGCGGCGGGTGTACGGCTTCTGCTCGACGGAGCTGACGGCCAGCTGGGCGCCACGCAGCCCGGCGGCCAGCGCTCCGGCGCTGGCCTCGTCGAGGACGAGCACCTCGTCGGGCTTCTTCAGCTGCCCCAGCGAGTCGAAATCGCGGCCGGCGGCGACGCGGCGGCCATCGACGGTGTTGAGCTTGGCCGTGAACCGCGGCGGGGTGGCCTGCGGGTCCGACACGGACGCGTCGAGTTCAGCGCTGACGTCCCAGTAGCCGGCGCTGCGGAACGCCATGCGCTCCCGCTCGCGCTGCACGATGATGCGCGTGGCCACCGATTGCACGCGGCCCGCCGACAGCTTCGGCGCCACCTTCTTCCACAGCACCGGCGACACTTCGTAGCCGTAGAGGCGGTCGAGGATGCGCCGGGTTTCCTGCGCGTCGACCAGGGCGATGTCCAGGTCACGCGGGTTTTCCGCGGCAGCGCGGATGGCCGGTTCGGTGATCTCGTGGAACACCATCCGCCGCACCGGCACCTTGGGCTTCAGGGTCTCCAGCAGATGCCAGGCGATCGCCTCACCCTCGCGGTCACCGTCCGTCGCGAGGTAGAGCTCGTCAACGCCCTTGAGCAGGTCCTTCAGCTCGGTGACCGTGCTCTTCTTGTCGGGGCTGACGATGTAGAGCGGCTCGAAGTTGTCGTCGACATTGACCCCGAGCCGCGCCCACGGCTCGGATTTGTACTTGGCGGGCACGTCGGCGGCATTACGGGGCAGATCACGAATATGCCCGCGGGAGGATTCGACCACGTAATTGGAGCCCAGGTAGCCGGCGATCTTGCGCGCCTTGGTCGGCGACTCGACAATTACGAGTCGCCGGACATTCCCCTTGCTACCGCTGCCGCTATCGCCAGCCAACTGTGCCTACGCTCCACTTCTTTAGTTGCCGCGCCACGCCCGGCAACTGACAATTTCGCATTACGCGCGAGCCTACGCAAACCGGCTCTCCGCGTGTGCATCATTAAATACGAGGCCAATGCGCCAACGCCGCGGCGTCCCCGGGCGGTTCCCCGACGTTCTCCACCAGGCGCGATAGGCGTCGTCGCCCACTGATCCGCAGAGCCGGATGCGAGCCTCTGGTCCCGATCAAGGTCGGGGCGATTCCCACCCGCATCATCGCCTCGGCCAGCGCCGCGTGGGTGTCCGGCGCATGCGGGTCCAATCCGAGCAGGTAGCGGTCGTCCGCCTCGAACGTGCCCGCAGCCAGCGTCCAGGCTCGCAGCTCGCGGGACCCGGGCAGCCAGCCGGCCGGGACGGTTTTGACCGCACCCCTGGTCCAGGCCCCCGCGATCAGCATCAACTGCGGGTCCAGCGTGGTGCGCACCAGCGGGTTGTTCTCGTCGGTCCGCGATATCTCCGATATGAGGCCGGCGTCGCTGATCATCTCGGCCAGGCCGTGGGCGCGCCACAGTTCGTCGACGACCACCGAGATCCGGGCCGCCTGCTGGCCGCCGACACTCGCCAGCACCACCTGCCCCGGGCCGGCGAGAACCCCGGTCAGGTCGGCCACCGCGGGCGGCACCGACTCGGCCGAGAAGAAGGACAGCTGGCTCACAAGCCGACACTAAGCCAGCTCGAGCCGCAAAAACGCGAACACCCCCGCGGTGTCCGATGTGGACTCACGCGGGGGTGTCCCGTGGGTTTGTTTGGCTCAGATGGCCCGAACACCCGTGGCCTGCGGCCCCTTGGGGCTCTGGCCGACCTCGAACTCAACCTTCTGGTTCTCCTCCAGGGTGCGGAATCCGCTGCCCTGGATTTCCGTGTAGTGGACAAACACGTCGGCAGAGCCGTCCTCCGGAGCAATGAAGCCGAAGCCCTTCTCCGCGTTGAACCACTTCACAGTTCCCTGTGGCATCTTTTGTTCTTTCCTTCTCTTTCAACCGGGTGCGGTCCACCGACTTCCGATGTACCGGGCCCGTTCCGACCGCCATACCAACGCGCGAGTCGACCGGAACTGCCCGACCTACAACCCTCGCAGGAACCGCGATCGCAACGACGATCCTGCGAGTGCGAGTACAAACACAGAAGCTGCGACCGTGATCAGTCAACCATGTTCGGGTCGACTGCGACAGTCTTGGCGTACGGCGCGTGGTGAACAATTCGTTTACAAATCCGGGCCGACGTCGGCGGGGTACATCGCAGGAGGCAAAACAGTGCTGGATCAGGGGTCGGATTTCGGCCGTGAGCTGCTCGCTTGCGCTGTCGAGGGCACCCCGGCCGACGAAGATCCGCTACGCCATGTTGCGGATATCCCTCCGCGACACGGCAAACCACTTCGTTGGCCGCAATGGGCACATCCGGAGGTCGTGCGGGCCTTGACCGAGCGCGGGATCACCGCGCCGTGGTCGCATCAACTGGCCGCTGCCGAGCTCGCGCACGACGGACGCCACGTCGTCGTGTCCACCGGAACCGCGTCGGGCAAGTCTTTGGCCTACCAACTTCCGATCCTGTCGACCTTGGCCGAAAACCGGCAGGCACGGGTGCTCTACCTGTCGCCGACCAAGGCCCTCGGCCACGACCAACTGCGCACGGCACAAGCTCTGACCGAGGCCGTGGCCGCCCTGCGTGACGTCGCGCCGGCGCCGTACGACGGCGACAGTGCGACCGAGGTGCGCCGGTTCGCCCGGGAGCGATCACGCTGGATCTTCTCCAACCCGGACATGATCCACCTGTCGCTGCTGCGCAACCATGCCCGCTGGGCCGTGTTCCTCCGCCACCTGAAGTTCATCGTCGTCGACGAATGCCATTACTACCGTGGCATTTTCGGTTCCAACGTGGCGATGGTGCTGCGCCGACTGTTGCGGTTGTGTGAGCGCTACTCCCCTGAGGGTTCGGGGCCGACGGTGATCTTCGCCAGCGCCACCACGGCATCACCGGCCGAGACCGCCGCGGAGTTGATCGGGCAGACAGTCGCCGAGGTGACCGAGGACGGCTCACCCCAGGGCGCGCGCACCATCGCGCTGTGGGAGCCTGCGCTGCTGGACGATCTGACCGGAGAGAACGGCGCACCCGCACGTCGTTCGGCCGGCGCCGAAGCCGCCAGGGTGATGGCCGACCTGATGGCCGAGGGCGCAAGGACTTTGACATTCGTCCGGTCCCGGCGCGGCGCCGAGCTGACCGCGCTGGGCACCCGGGCCCGACTCGAGGACACCGCGCCAGAACTCGCCGAGCAAGTGGCGTCCTACCGCGCGGGCTACCTCTCGGAGGACCGGCGCGAGCTTGAAGCCGCGCTGACTGACGGGAGACTGCGCGGCCTGGCCACCACCAATGCGCTGGAACTCGGCATCGACATCGCCGGGCTGGATGCGGTGGTGATGGCGGGGTTTCCCGGCACCGTCACCTCGTTCTGGCAGCAGGCGGGCCGGTCTGGCCGACGCGGCCAGGGCGCGCTGATCGTGTTGATCGCCCGCGATGACCCGCTGGACACCTACCTCGTGCACCATCCGGCGGCATTGTTGGACAAGCCGATCGAGCGGGTGGTGATCGACCCGACGAATCCGCACGTACTGGGACCGCAATTGCTCTGTGCCGCAGCCGAGCTGCCACTCACAGAGGCCGAGGTGCGGCTGTGGAACGCCGAGGCGGTGGCCGGCACCCTCGTCGACGACGGTTTGTTGCGCAAACGCCCGGGCGGCTATTTCCCCGCTCCCGGGGTGGATCCGCACCCCGCGGTCGACATCCGCGGCTCCAGCGGCGGCCAGATCGCGATCCTCGAAGCCGATACCGGACGGATGCTGGGTAGCACGGCAGCCGGCCGGGCAGCAGCCTCGCTGCACCCGGGCGCGGTGTACCTGCACCAGGGAGAGACATATCTGGTCGACTCATTGTCGTTCGAGGACGGTGTTGCATTCGTCTACGCCGCGGATCCCGGTTACAGCACTTTCGCCAGAGAACTCACTGACATCTCGGTCACCGGTCCTGGCGAGCGCAGCACGTTCGGTCCGGTCACCGTCGGACTGGTTCCGGTGTCCGTCACCAACACCGTGGTCGGCTACCTGCGCCGCCGCCTGGACGGCGAGGTCATCGATTTCGTGGAACTGGACATGCCGCCGAGCACCCTGGACACCATGGCCGTCATGTGCACGATCACGCCAGAAGCCTTACAGGACAGCGGGATTGACCCACTGCGCGTTCCCGGGAGCCTGCACGCCGCCGAACACGCCTCGATCGGGCTGTTGCCGCTGCTGGCCAGCTGCGACCGGGGCGACATCGGCGGAGTCTCGACGGCCGCCGGGCCGGTGGACGGCTTGCCGTCGATCTTCGTCTACGACGGATATCCGGGCGGAGCCGGTTTCGCCGACCGCGGATTCCGCAATCTCAGTACGTGGTGGGCAGCGACCGCCGACGCGATCGAAGCGTGCGAGTGCCCGCAGGGCTGCCCGTCATGTGTGCAGTCGCCGAAGTGCGGAAACGGCAACGACCCGTTGGACAAATCCGGTGCGGTGAAAGTGCTCCGCCTGGTGCTCGGCGCGCTGAGTACGTCCTCAGCGTCTATCCCCCGACCGCGTTGACGACCGACCCCTCGACGGCCGACTCCGCGGATCGACAACCACGTGGCTGCATTCGGCCACGCCGAACACACAGACGTTGCGACGAACGGTCGGACAACGCGATCCGTTCCCAATCCCGGAGGCCGGGCGCAGTGGCAAATTACGTGAACTCGCTCATGTTTGCAAGCCGGCAGACGCAAAGTCCACATACCCGCGACCGTGATCCGAAGTATTGCGGTGCGGATTCCGTCGTGTCCCGGCGTCGACTCAGCCGTGCGGAAAGGTACGTTCCCGCCGGTAAAATGCCGATCATGAACCACGACTGGCTGCTCGTGGAGACACTGGGTAGCGAGCCTGTTGTGGTCGCACGAGGTTTGCAGACAAAGAACCTCGTCCCGATCAGTGTGTTTCTGCGCCGAAATCCGCACCTGATGGCAATACAGACCGCCATCAGGGAAACCGTGCAGGCCGGCCAGGGCCTCAGCAGCATCACATCCAAGAATGACCGCGTAATCCGCACCGAAGTGGTGCGGATGTCCGACGGACGCATCCACGGCGTGCACATCTGGATCGGGCCGAGCGACATCGAACCACCGCAACGCCCCGTCCCGGGACCGCTGGTCTGGGACCTGACCGCAGGCGTGGCTACCGACACCCCCGAATCGCTGATCAACAGCGGCATGAATCCGGAAACCGAAGCCACCCACGACCGGGCGTTCGCCGACGACCTGCCCGCCAAGGATCTCAACAGCACCGAGGCCAAAGTCCTGGCGATGACGATCAAACCCGTCGTCGGCCACACCTTGTGCACCACCTGGGACGTCACCGACCACCTCGGGGAACCCATCACCGTCGGATTCGTGGCCCGAGTGCTGCTCGAACCACAAGACGACGGCTCCGAGAAACTCATCTCCCGCGCGATGAATTGGCGCACCGAACGAGAAGCTCCCGTGGAACGGCCCGACAACCTGGCCCAGCGCATTCTCAACGGGCTGGCGCAGCCCGGCGTGCACCGAGCCCTGGTCGATCTGGACAACTGGAAGCTGCTGAAGTGGCTCGACGATCCGGCCCCCTTCTTCGACTGGCGTAACCGCGACGGCGGGCCGGCCCGCATCCACCCGGCCGACGCCCGGCACATGGCCCGGATGACGGCGGAGTTCTCAGGCGGCACCACCGCCGCTGTGCTGCGAATGCGCGCCGAAGGCAGCGACTGGCGCCCCGTCCACATGACGATCAACCGGGTCGAACTCGACGAGAACATCTTCGCGGGGCTGATATCGATGCGCCTGCCCACCGATGACGAGGTTGCCGCGGCAGCTCTTGACCCCATCGACTAGTTCCCGACGCCGACCGGCCCCGCACGAGCCGCTGCGCGGGCCGGTCCCACTCCCCACCGGCCGAGACGAACCGGCGTCGCCACCTCGAGCACCACGTCGAGTTCGTCGATCCGGCAGTCGCCGAGGACCGACCGCATCCGAACCGCGATCTCAGTAGCCTGTCGGCACGCCGCATCCGGACCGGACACCACGGCGGCCGCGGCGCCCACCGCGGCCAGATCGGCAGCGGCCTGAGCTCGGTGCCGGGCGCTCACCGCAGCGCCCAGATATGCAGCGCCCGCGGCGAAGACGATCAGCATCGCAATCATGGCCGCGGCCACCAATGTGGTCGATCCCCGCTCATCCGACGCCGGGTTCGGGCACCGCTGCCGCCTCGGCGGACAGCGTGAGGCCCGGAAAGACCGTGGCCGCGCTGACCCGGGCCACCACCAAACCGCCGTCTTGGCCGACGTGTACCACCGCACCCGATGGCGCCACCCGGCGAGCACTGGCGATGGCCGCTTCACCGTCCCCACGCGCGGCCAGCCGGGCGGCTTCACGTGCCGCGTCGATGCAACGAATCTGCATGCCCACCGCGCTGAGGCCGCCGACGCACAACACCAGAACCGCCACCAGCGACGCGAGCGCGAACGCTGCCTCGACGGTGACCGCACCCCGGTCATCTAGACGTTGGTGTTCAACGCCCGGCTGATGATGTTGGTCAGGGCACTGACGATCGAGTCCCCCGTGACCACGGTGTACAGGATCGCCCCGAACGCCGCGGCGGCAATAGTGCCGATAGCGTATTCGACGGTGCTCATCCCCGATTCGTCGAGCATCAACAGCGCCACCCTGGCATTGGCCCGCTGAAACCTGTTTTCTGCCATGATTTTTCCCCTCTTTGCGATGTGTGTTCACAACAGTCCCGAGCCCAGCACGTCGCCGGCCAGACCGACGACCACAGGTATGACACCCAGACACAGAAATGCCGGCAGGTAGCACAGCCCGAGCGGACCGGCGACCAGAACCGAGGCGCGTTCTGCGACCGCGTCGGCGGACGTGGCGGCCTCGTGTCGCGTCTGGACTGCCAGCTCTGCCACCGCGTCAGCCAGGGCGCTACCGGAGGCGGCGGATCGCCGGGCCAGGCGTAACAGTGCATCGGCGTTCTTGTCCTGGGCCACAAGTGCATTCCCGTCGGCGCTGCCGGCCCAGGCCCGCGCCGGATCAGCCCCGAGCGCCAACAGTCCGGCCGCCCGCCGCAGCACCGTCGCCAGCGGCGGCGGGGCAGACGGAGTGACGGCTGCCGCTGCGGTTGACACCGCCAGGCCGGCGGCCAGGCATGCGGCGAACAGATCGAACGTCGAAGCGGCGGCGAGCGGCCCGTCGGCCGGCACCCGCAGCGGGTCGGCTCGCCGCCGCGGCGTCGGCGCAGCACGGTTGCGTACCAGGGCCGGATCCCCTCCGACCAAGAGCGCGGCGGCGAGAAGTAACGCTGCCCAGCTCATTTCAGCGCCCGCTCGATGATCCGGTCTGACCACATGAGGCCGGTGCAGGCCAGCGCGACTCCGACTACCAACAGCCAGCCTCCGATGCCCGCGTTGAAGAGGAACGTCAGGGGCCGCGCACCGATCAACTGCCCCAGCGCTATTCCGGCCACCGGGAGCCCGGCGAGCACCGCCGCCGTTGCCCGCGGGCCCGCCATCGCCGCTTCGACGTGTGCGGAAAAGCGTTCGCGTTCAACGATGTCGCGCTGCGCGGTGCGCATCAGGGTGGCGATCGAGAGTCCATGAGCGTGCGCCAAGCGCCAGCAGGCAGCGAGCCGTTCCCAGTGCATGGGCAACTGCGAGGATTCCGCGATGTCGTCCAACCCGGCCGCCACATCGGCCCCCAAGCGGGCGCGGGCCGCCACCGCGCTCATGCCGTCGCGCACCGGGCCGGACACCTCACCGGCGGCAGTGGCGAAAGCACTGACCGGGTGCACCCCGGTACGCAGCTCGCCGACCAACACGTCCAGCGCGGCCTGCAGTGCCGCGGATTGCTGCTGTCGCTGCCGCCGGACCGTACGACGCCGACGGCGGCTCGCCACGGTGCCGGCCACCAACGCCGCGGCCAGCACGACCGGCGGCGGCGCCAACCAGGCCAGCACGACCCCGACAACCGCCACGATCGGCGCGGCGCGGGCCCGCCGCCGGACAGGTGAATCCACCCGCCGCAACGCGGCCGTCCGCCTGGGTGCGGCCGGCCACAGCACCAGTGCCGCTGCCAGCGCCAGAGCGCTCACCGTCACGATGGCCCGCGTCCCTCGACAAGCGCATCGAGAGCGTCTGCGCCACAACCCGTTCCGGTATCGGCATGCCAGGCCGTCACCACCTCCAGTTCGCCACGCGCGGCCCGTCGCAGCACGGCGATCTCGGCGAGCCTGCGCTGGCCGGCGCCGTCACGCCCCACGTGCAACAGGACCTGTACGGCCGCGGCCAGTTGGCTGACCAGCGCGGCGCGGTCCAGTCCGCCGAGCGCGCCGAGTGCCTCCAACCGGGCCGGTACCTCGGCCGGGCTGTTGGCGTGCACGGTGCCTGCCCCGCCGTCGTGGCCGGTGTTGAGCGCGGCCAGCAGATCCACCACCTCGGCCCCACGCACCTCGCCCACGACGATCCGGTCTGGACGCATCCGCAACGCCTGGCGGACCAGATCGCGCACGGTCACCTCACCGACGCCTTCGACGTTGGCGCCCCGGGCGACCAGCTTGACCAGATGTGGGTGCGACGGCGCCAGTTCGGCGGCATCCTCGACGCACACGATGCGTTCCTGTTCCGGGACGGCGCCCAGCGCGGCGGCCAGCAGCGTGGTTTTCCCACAACCCGTGCCGCCCGAGATCAGAAACGCCAGCCGGGCGCGGATGATCGCGTGCACGAGGTCGGCGGCTGCCGGCGGGATGGCCCCGGAGCGGGTGAGGGCCTCGAGATTCTGGGTCGCCGGGCGCAGCACCCGCAGGGACAGGCAGGTACCAGCGGCAGCGATCGGCGGCAGTACCGCGTGCAGTCGCACGGCGCACGGCCCGATGCCGGTGAGCTGACCATCGACCCATGGCTGCGCCTCGTCCAGCCGTCGCCCCGCCAACAGCGCCAACCGCTGAGCCAGCCGGCGGACCGCGCCTTCGTCGGGGAAACACACTGTGCTGCGGTGCAATCCGCTGCCGTCGTCCACCCACACCGCATCGGGGGCGGTAACGAGAACGTCGGTGGTGGTCGGCGCGCACAGCAGTGGCTCCAGGATCCCGGCGCCGGTCAGTTCGGTCTCCAGCAGTCGCAGATTGCTCAGTACCTCGGTGTCGCCGAGCAGGCCGCCCGACTCCGCGCGGATTGCCGCGGCCACCACACCGGGACTCAGCGGGGATGCCTCGGCCACCAGGCGCTCGCGAACCCGGTCGATCAGCGATGCGCTCATGCGGCCCCCGCGTCCTGTGCCGGATGAGCGGCCAGCACCGACAGCACCCGCCGCGCCGCCGAACCCAACGGCGACCGGGGCCGCACCCGCAACCCTCCGCGCTCCAACACTTCGGCGATGCCGGGCTGCGGTCGCATCGCGGCCAGCAGGGGCAGGTCCACGATGCGGGCCACCTCCACTGCTCGCAGCCCACCGGGCGCCGGGCCCCGCACGACGACACCGGCATTCGGATTACAGGCCAGCACCCACGGCCGGGCGGCTGCCGCCGCGGCACACGACCGCACATCTGCGGGGGTCACCAAGACGACCAGATCGGCTGCATCCAAAGCGGTTTCGGCCGCGGCGGTGGCACGACGCGGCACGTCGCACACGACAGTGACACCCCCACGGCACCCGGCCTCGATCACCGCACCCAACGGCTCCGCCTCGATATCGCTGCCCGAACGCCCGCTGGACAGCACGCTGACCCCGTCCCGGCGAGGCAGCGCGTCGCGCAGCGCCGGATAACCCAACCGACCGCCCTGCAACGCCAGATCCGGCCAGCGCAAGCCGGCCAGGTCCTCACTGCCCGCCACCAGGTCGATCCCGCCGCTCCACGGATCCGCCTCGACCAACAGCGCGGTCGAGGTCGATTGGGCGAGCGCCACCGCGAACACCGACGCGCCCGCTCCCCCGCGGGCCCCCACCACCGCCACCACGGGACCGCAACCGGCATCGTCGTGCCAGGCGGCTTCGGACAGGGCCGCCACGAGATCGGCGTCCTGCGCGGGCAGCGTGACGACGTGCTGCGCGCCGACGTAGATCGCGGCCTGCCAATCGTCGGGCCGGGGGTCGTCGCGACCGACAAGGATCACCCGCGCGCGCCGCGGCAGCGTCCGGGCCGCGCAGCGTCGGGCGGCCGCAGCATCGAGCAGCACTGCAGATGCCGCGACCCATGCCTTCCGCCCAGCGGGGTGGTCGATGACGACGAGCCCGACACCGGCGGCGGCAGCCACCCGCGCCACGTCGTCACGCAGCAGTGGGTCGCCGATGAGGGCCAGCACGGCTCCGCGCGGAGCGGTCGAGAGGTTCGCAACGGCCATATGCCCACCCTGCGGGCAACCGCTGGGTCGGCACCATCACCAATTCGCGGATTGTGGATGAAGTCCGGCCTGTGGATGAACGCCGTGGTCCGCGAACGTACCGTCGCGATGGCCTGAAAATACGGTTCCGCAACCAATGCGGCCCGGCCGCCGAAGATTCTTTCCCCAGAAAAGGGACGACCCCCGCCAGGGGGGGAGGAGGCGGAGGTCGTCGTGTATCAGCCCCGGGGGGTCGGGCTGATACACCCTCGGCATAAGCCGAGTAATGCTCACTATACACACGGAACTGCCAAAACACGCAAGAGACACCTGTGCGGGCTACCGGCAGCGGCGCCGGGACTCACGCCCGGACGAACGCGTCTTGAACTGCCATTTTGCGCTGGCGCTCGAATAATGCGGCGCGGCTGCCTCTATGCTGACGCTTGTGACCGCATCCGATCAGGCTGCCGGGGAGTTGATCGCGCAGCAATCCGGGCCGCAGGACGGTCAGCCGGTGCGTACCGCGGCGTTCTTCGACCTCGACAAGACCGTCATCGCCAAGTCGAGCACTCTTGCTTTCAGCAAACCCTTCTTCGATCAGGGACTGCTGAACCGGCGGACCGTCCTCAAATCGACGTATGCCCAGTTTCTGTTCCTGATGTCAGGCGCCGACCACGACCAGATGGACCGGATGCGCAGCTACATCACGAACATGTGCACCGGTTGGGATGTCGAACAGGTCAAGTCGATCGTGGGCGAGACCTTGCACGACATCGTCGACCCGCTGGTGTTCGCCGAGGCCGCCGAGCTGATCGCCGACCACAAGCTGTGCGGCCGCGACGTCGTGGTGGTGTCGGCCTCGGGTGAGGAGATCGTGGCGCCGATCGCCCGGGCCCTGGGGGCCACCCACGCCATGGCCACCCGGATGGTGGTCGAAGAGGGCCGCTACACGGGCGACATCGCCTTCTACTGCTACGGCGAGGGCAAGGTCGAGGCGATCCGCGCCCTGGCCGCCCGTGAGGGCTATGCGCTGGACCACTGCTACGCCTACTCGGACTCGATCACCGACATCCCGATGCTCGAAGCCGTGGGGCACCCCACCGCGGTGAATCCTGATCGCGGGCTTCGCAAGGAAGCGGCGTCCCGCGGCTGGCCCGTGCTGACCTTCACCAGGCCGGTATCGCTGCGCGACCGGATTCCGGCGCCGTCGGGGGCAGCGGTGGCGACCACCGCGGCCGTCGGAATCAGCGCCCTGGCGGCCGGCGCACTGACCTATTCACTGCTTCGTCGCTTCACGTCCTGACCTACCGCGCGTAGTAGCTGGACACCTCGGCGTAACGATCAGAAGTCGGGTGCATTTCACCCTTGCTGTGACCGTGGTCACGTAGTACAAAGGAACCACGGAAGCTTGGATGAGGCCAAGGCTTAGCCGGAAGAGAAGGCTAAATCTCCCGAACCAGGCTCCCCAGCACGGGTCCCGGTACCCACGCGGAGCACATGCCGCGGAATAGGCAAAAGTGTTGCGGGCCTGCGTGATTGCGAAGAGCGGACGGCTACGACGGCCCTTTGGGTGGGGTTGCAGCCGAAGCGCATTGCAAGGACGCCGAGGCCACCCACGCAACCCATCTGGCACGCTTGGTAACCGGTATCCGTGCTAGCGGGCGGCGAGCCGAAACATCGTTTCGGACCGTCGCCCGCTTTCGTTTGCTGACAGTCCCCCGACCCCGCGCGTCAGCCGGCCGCCGACTGGGCGATCTGCAGGGCTTCACGCGCGCCGCCCTTGAGGCCTTCACTGCTGAGCAGCAGCCACGCGGTCAGCCCGTCGGGGGTGCCCGAGGCGAATCCTCGTGCGGCAGCCCGGTACTCCCCCGACTTTCGCATCCAATGCACCTCGGGGACGCCGAGACCGTGCGGGTCGAGGCCGCTGGCGATCGTCACCAGACGCGAAACCGCGCGGGCCACGACGCCGTCGGCGGTGCCGAACGGAGCCAGGCTGAGTAGTTCGCCGTGCGCGACGGCGGCCAGTACGGGGGCGGGGACCTTGGAGCCGCCGGCCAGGATCTCGGTCAGCAGCTCGAGCCGACGGCCGACGTCGGGATCGGTGCGTGGCCGGCCCAGGTGCTCATCATCGGTGAGATCGGCGGCAGCCAGCGCGTGCAGCCGGGCCAGGGCCTGCATCGGCGCCCGCTGCCACACGCTGACCACCGCGGTGGCACCGCCTTCGAGCGCCTCGGCGACCCGGATGGCGCCCGCGGTGACCGGGTCGGGTTCGCCGTCGGCAGACAACTGGACGGCCCCGCCGTCGAGTACCGCCGAGGCCCGCGCTGCGCGCAATGCGGCTTCGGCCGCGGTCTGCGGCCAGCCGCGCAAGTTGAACTTGTGTCGGTGCGCCCGGCCCAGGGCATCCCGCGCCTCGTCGCTGGCCGCGGAAACACCCGGCAGATCGACCAGGGGTGCGAGTGGATCGGTCGTCATACCCAGAAACGCTAGCCGACCGCTGAACGTCATTTCGCCGACCGTTGGGCGCAGAAGGCGCGCCGCCCGGCAACCGTCTTGTGAGCTCCCAACGCCGCTGCAACCTTTGGTGACTAGGCTCACACCCATGTCAAACGCGCCAGCGACGCCTACTGAAGTTCCGTCAGCCTATCCGCCGCCTGCCGATTTCGCGGCCAACGCCAACGCGACGGGCGAGTTGTACGCCGAGGCCGAGAAGGACCGGCTGGGGTTCTGGGCCGCCCAGGCCAACCGCCTGAGCTGGCAGACCCCGTTCACCGACGTGCTCGACTGGTCGCAGGCACCGTTCGCCAAATGGTTCGTCGGCGGCAAGCTCAACGTCGCCTACAACTGTGTCGATCGGCACGTCGAGGCGGGCAACGGCGACCGGGTCGCGATCCACTGGGAGGGCGAGCCGGTCGGGGACGCCCGCGACATCACCTATGCCCAGCTCAAGGACGAGGTGAGCAAGGCCGCCAACGCGCTGGCCGCACTCGGACTGACCGCAGGCGACCGCGTGGCCATCTACATGCCGATGGTGCCCGAGGCCATCGTGGCGATGCTGGCGTGCGCGCGACTGGGCGCCATGCACAGCGTTGTCTTCGCCGGATTCTCCGCGTCGGCGCTGCGGGCGCGCGTCGAGGACGCCGAGGCCAAGCTCGTCATCACCACCGATGGCCAGTACCGGCGCGGCAAGGCCGCCTCACTGAAGGACGCGGTCGACGAAGCCGTCGCCGACCAACCGTCGGTCGAACACGTGCTGGTGGTCCGCCGCACCGGAATCGACGTGAACTGGACCGACGGCCGCGACCTGTGGTGGCACGAGACCGTCGACGTCGCCTCCACCGAGCACACCCCGGAAGCGTTCGACTCCGAGCAGCCGCTGTTCTTGCTCTACACCTCCGGCACCACCGGCAAGCCCAAGGGCATCGTGCACACCTCGGGCGGCTACCTCACCCAGGCGGCCTACACCCACTACAACGTCTTCGATCTCAAGCCCGAGACCGACGTGTACTGGTGCACCGCTGACATCGGCTGGGTCACCGGGCACACCTACATCACCTACGGCCCGCTGGCCAACGGCGCGACCCAGGTGGTCTACGAGGGCACCCCCACCTCCCCGACCGAGCACCGCCACTTCGAGATCATCGAAAAGTACGGCGTCACAATCTATTACACCGCCCCCACGCTGATCCGCACCTTCATGAAGCTGGGCCGCCAGATCCCGGCCGCGCACGACCTGTCGAGCCTGCGGTTGCTGGGTTCGGTGGGCGAGCCGATCAACCCCGAGGCCTGGCGCTGGTACCGGGAGGCCATCGGCGCGGGCAAGACTCCGATCGTCGACACCTGGTGGCAGACCGAGACCGGGGCGATCATGATCTCGCCGCTGCCCGGTGTCACCGCGGCCAAACCCGGCTCGGCGATGACCCCGCTGCCCGGCATCTCGGCCAAGATCGTCGACGACGAAGGCAACGAGCTGGTGCCCGGTGCCGACGAGGCCGAGCACGTCACCGGTTACCTGGTGCTCGACCAGCCGTGGCCGTCGATGCTGCGCGGCATCTGGGGTGACCCGCAGCGGTTCAAGGACACCTACTGGTCGCGGTTCGCCGAGCAGGGCTGGTACTTCGCCGGTGACGGCGCCCGCTACGACTCGGACGGCAACATCTGGGTGCTGGGCCGCATCGACGACGTCATGAACATCTCCGGGCACCGCATTTCGACCGCCGAGGTGGAATCGGCCCTGGTCGGGCACTCCGGGGTGGCCGAGGCGGCGGTGGTCGGCGCCAGCGACGACACCACGGGTCAGGCGATCTGCGCGTTCGTGATCCTCAAAGCGTCCGCGCACGGCGGGGCCGACACCATGGTCGAGGAGCTGCGGGCCCAGGTGGCCACCGAGATCTCCCCGATCGCCAAGCCGCGCGAGATCCACGTGGTGCCCGAGCTGCCCAAGACCCGCAGCGGCAAAATCATGCGCCGGCTGCTGCGCGACGTGGCCGAAGGCCGCGAACTCGGCGACACCTCGACCCTGGTCGACCCCAGCGTGTTCGAGGCGATCCGCGCCAGCAAGTAGTACGACGCCGCCTAACCGACCGGGACGAAACCCGTTCCCGGTCGGTTCTTGGCGGTGATGTCGGCCAGCTGCGCGTTGAACGACATCGTCACCGCCGGCGTGTGCAGGGGCACGAATTTCACCACGCACGTGGGCAGTTCCTCGGAGTAGGCACCGTGGATCATGCCGACCAGCCTGTTGTTGACCGTGACGGGTGCACCCGAGTCCCCGGGCTGACCGCACACCTGGTTGACGATGGTGCCCGGGTCTTGTCCGGGACCCCACGTCACGCCGCACGAATAACCCGTGGTGCGACCGAGTTTGCAGGCTATCTCGCCGAAAGCCGGGTCCGGCCCGAGACCGTCGATCTGAAAACCGTTGACGTTGTTGGTCGGGGTGACCTTCGCGGGGTCGAATTCGATCACCGCGTAATCGAGCAGGTCGTTACCGGCGACCATCTTCCCGAGCACCCCGGCGCCGTTCGCGCCTTCAGCCGAAACCACGGCCCCCGGTCCACCGCAGTGTGCCGAGGTGAATCCGATCAGGCGCCCGGCGTTGTCGTGCCCGATCGCGGTGAGGGTGCAGAAGGACTCGCCGTTGACCACGATGCCCGAGCCGCCACCCAGCACCACCGGCGGCGCGGCATGCGCCCGCGCCGGGCTGAGGATCGCGACGAGAGCGATGATCGGTGCACCAATGAGCAACTGCCAGCGGTGTCTGCTCGTCAAGTGTCCTCCAATCGACGCGCCCGACCCGCGCAAGTCAAGATTGCGGTCAGTCTACTAAGGCGAGGTTGTCGGCCGGGATCGTTAACGGGTTCGCCGCATGGCAACATGAACGCCATGAGCACAGGCGACCGCAGGGACGGCGTTCCGACGACGGTGACCTCGATTCCGCTCGTCGACCCGCATGCCCCCAAGCCGGACCCTTCGATCGGTGACCTGGTCAAGGACGCCACCGCACAGGTGTCCACGTTGTTGCGGGCCGAGGTGGAGCTGGCCAAGGCCGAGATCACCCGAGATGTGAAGAAGGGCCTGACCGGCAGCGTGTTCTTCATCGCCGCGCTGGTGGTCCTGTTCTATTCGACCTTCTTTTTCTTCTTCTTCCTGGCCGAGCTGCTCGACACCTGGCTCTGGCGCTGGGTGGCCTTCCTGATCGTGTTCGGCCTCATGGTGCTGACCACCGGGGCGCTGGCGGTCTTCGGCTTCCTGAAGGTGCGACGCATCAAGGGTCCACAGCAGACCATCGAATCGGTCAAGGAGACCCGCGAGGCGCTGACGCCCGGCCACGACAAGGGCGCCCTGCCCGCTGTCCCGGTCCGGCCGGCCACCGACCCGTCAGGCTGGTAATGCCCCCACCCGACCCGTCGATCACCAGGATCGAGGGGCCGTGGCGGCATCTGCAGGTGCATGCCAACGGCATCCGCTTTCATGTGGTGGAGGCCGACCATGTGACCGACGGCGAACGCGCCGCAGCTGACCGCCCGCTGGTGATCCTGCTGCACGGGTTCGGCTCCTTCTGGTGGTCGTGGCGTCATCAGCTCACCGCGCTGACCGGTGCCCGGGTCGTGGCGGTCGATCTGCGCGGTTATGGAGACAGCGACAAACCCCCGCGCGGTTATGACGGCTGGACTCTGGCCGGGGACACCGCCGGGCTGGTACGGGCGCTGGGCCACAAGACCGCGACGCTGGTCGGCCATGCCGACGGCGGCCTGGTGTGCTGGGCGACGGCGGTGCTGCACCCGCGTGCGGTCAACGCGATCGCCCTCGTCAGCTCACCGCACCCGGTCGCACTGCGGACCTCCACCTTGACGCGCCGTGACCAGGGCCGGGCCCTGTTGCCGTCGATGCTGCGCTATCAGTTGCCCGTCTGGCCCGAGCGTACGCTCACCCGCCACGACGGCGCGGAGTTGGAACGCCTGATCCGGAGCCGGGCCGGGTCCAAATGGCAGACCAGCCAAGACTTCTCCGACACCATGGCCCACCTGCGTCAGGCCGTCCAGATTCCGGGAGCCGCGCACTGCGCCCTCGAATATCAGCGGTGGGCGGTACGCAGCCAACTACGCAGCGAGGGCCTGCGGTTCATGCGCTCGATGAAGCGTCCGATCAACGTGCCGGTGCTGCATATGCGTGGGGACGCCGACCCTTACGTCCTGGCCGATCCGGTGCACCGGACCCAACGTTACGCGCCGCACGGCCGCTACGTATCGATCACGGGCGCAGGTCATTTCGGCCACGAAGAACAACCCGAGGCGGTCAACGAACAGCTGAGCCGGTTCCTGGACCAGCTGCACGCCTAGCCGATCAGGAGTTGATGCAGGTCCCGGTCGCCACCCGCTGGGTGTTGCCCACCTTGGCCAGCTGGTGCTCAACTTCCTTGGCGGTCAGCACGAACCCGGTGTCGGCGTCGTCGACTGCGGCACCGAAGACCACGCCGAGCACCTTGCCGGCCCGGTTGATCATCGGCCCGCCGGAATTTCCTTGCCGCACCGTGCCCCTCACCGTGTAGACCTCGCGGGTGACGGTGGTGGTCCGGTAGATGTCGGGCCCGTTGAGCTCGATGATCTCGCGCACGCGCGCCGGGGTGGCCAGGAAGTCGCCGCCACCCGGGTAGCCCATCACCACCGCGTCGGTGCCCTTCGGGGCCGGTTGTTCGGCGAACTGCAACGGGGTGATCGGCAGGTCCGGGACGTCGAGGATCGAGATGTCGGCGTTCGGGTCGTACGACACCACACCCGCGTCGTAGGTCTTGCCGTCAGCTTCGATGGTCACGCTGTCGGCTCCGGCCACCACGTGGGCATTGGACATCACGCGGTTGGGCGCCACCACGAACCCGCTGCCCTCCAACACCTTCTGGCAGCTCGGCGCGACGCCGCGGATCTTGACCACGCTGGGCCGGCTCGTCGTCACCACCGGATCGGTGGCCAGCGAGGCGTCGGGGGCGTCGACGTTGACGATCGGGGTCCGCCCGAACGGTTCCAGCACATCGGGCAGCCCCGAGGTGTCCAGCAGCGCCGACAACCGGTTGGGCACCGAGCGCATCCAGTTCGGCGCCACCTTGTCGACTTCGGAGAGTACGCGTGAATTCTTCACTGCCGCAGCCAAGTTCGGCTGATCAGACGACGTCAGCAGGCTACCCAGCAACCAGGACGCGACGAGAACCGCGACGAGCATCAGGCTGACCCCGACCACCGAGTCCAGGGCGCGGAACAGCCGGTTGCGGATGGTGCCGCGCACGGCACGGCCCAGCACCACACCGGCGATCTCGCCGATCACCACGAGCGCGAGGATCAAGAACAGCGTCGCGAACAGCTTGGTGCGGTCGCCGCTGATGTGCGGGATCACGTGCGGCGCCAACAACACACCGGCTACGGCGCCGAGCACCACACCGATGAACGACAGCAGGGAGCCGAGCGCGCCGGAGCGCCAGCCTGAGATGGCTGCGACGAAGCCGATGCCGAGGATTGCGAAATCGAGCCAGACCGAGGGTGTCATCTATATCCACTTCAACATGGGGCTTCACCGTAACCGTTGTCATGCCCGACGAGGGCCATTGCGTCATCGAGTCCGCGGACGTCCTCGGTGTTCCACGGCTTGGCCCAGCCCGCGACGTCGAGGATCGCCGAGATCACCTGACCGGTGAAACCCCACACCAGCATCTGATTGAGCAGGAAGGCCGGTCCGGCGAAGCGGCTGGTGTTGGCCTCGCGGTACACCATGAGCCGGTTCTCCGGGTTGATGAAGGCCCGCACCGGGACTCGTGCGACGACGGCGGTCTCGGATTCGTTGACGACGGCCACCGGGCCCGGGTCTGGCGAATATGCCAGCACTGGGACGACGTGGAAGCCCGAGGGCGGGATGAACATCTTTTCCATGGTGGCCAGCGGGTACAGCCGGCTGGTGTCGATACCGGTTTCCTCCCACGCCTCACGAAAGGCGGTTCCGACCGGCCCCTCGTCACCGGGATCGGTGGCGCCGCCGGGAAACGCAGCTTGACCGGCATGGTGGCGCAGAGACGAGGCGCGGACCGTCACCAGCAGGTCGGCGTCCTCGGGAAGAGCGTCGGGCGCACCCGCGGGCGGGCCCGAGAACAGCACCAGGACTGCGGCGTCGCGCCGGACACCGGCGAGCGCGGCCTGATTGTTGGCTTCGACGATGCCCGCCAACACCTCTGGGGGCACCCGTCGGCGATAGGCATCCGGAACCCGGTCGAGGTTGTCCACCAGTGGCTTGAGCCAGGCCGGGGCGGCATCCGGGAACAGCCCGTCGCGCGTCGATCTCACCCCGGGTGCTCCTATCGGCTAGAGCGGATCTTCTCGTCGACCGCCGCCGCGATCTCGTCGGCGCTGACGAACGAGCGAGGCAGGGTCCCGGCCACGCTACCGTCCGAGCGCAGGACCACCGTCGCAGGCATGACGTTGGGCACCTTGAGTGCGGCTGCGACCAGCCGACGACCGTCCTGCAGCGTCGGCAGCCGCACTCCGAGTTCGGCCAGCCGCACCAGCGCCGCCGTCTCGTTCTCGTCCTGGTGCACGGTCACCACCAGCACGTCGTCACCGACCTGGCGTTGGTACTCGGCCATCGCCGGCAGCTCGTCGGCACACGGCCCGCACCAGTACGCCCAGAGGTTGAGCACCACGGTCCGGCCGGCGAGCGCGGATGCCACGTCGACGGGTTTTCCGTCGCCCGCGCAGTCCAGGGTGATGCCGCGCAACGCGTCCGGTCCCGGGCCCTTCCCTGTCGGGCACGGCGGTAGATCCGCGCGCTGCCGGGGGCCGGCCAGGGCCTCGGGGGTGTCGGCGTCGCGGTGATCGCGCGAGGTGGACCGACCCGGCCCTGCCTGCGGCTCCGGCTCGTCGCGCAGCTCCATCCAGAACGCGGTGCCCAGCGCCACCAGGATCACCAGGACCACCACTGTCCAGCGGGACGAGACACTCACCTTCACAGACCGGCCAGCGCCAGCAGATGCTCGGTTTCGGGGCCTTTGACCAGCGCGGCAGCGGTCTCCGGGTCGGTGGGACCAAGCCCGAAGGAGGGGCAGTCCTTGGCCAGCACACACACCCCGCAGGCAGGTTTGCGGGCATGACAGACCCGGCGGCCGTGGAAGATCACGCGGTGGCTGAGCAACGTCCATTCCTTGCGCTCGATCAACTCACCGATGGCGAACTCGACCTTGACCGGATCCTCCTCGGCCGTCCACCGCCAGCGCCGCACCAGCCGCCCGAAGTGCGTGTCGACGGTGATTCCCGGGATGTCGAAGGCGTTGCCGAGGATGACGTTGGCGGTCTTGCGCCCCACCCCGGGCAGGGTCACCAGGTCATCGAGGTTGTCGGGCACTTCGCCGTCGAACCGGGCCACCAATTCCTGGCCCAGCCGGATCAGTGAGTTGGTCTTGTTCCGGTAGAACCCGGTCGGCCGGATCAGCTCCTCCATTTCGGTGCGATCGGCCTGCGCGTAGTCCAGCGCGGTGCGGTATTTGAGAAACAGGGCGGGCGTCGTCAGGTTCACCCGCTTGTCGGTGCTCTGCGCCGACAAGATGGTCGCGACCGTGAGCTCCAGTGGGTTGGTGAAGTCGAGCTCGCAGTAGACATGTGGGAAGGCCCGGGCCAGTTCACGATTCATCCGTCGAGCCCGACGCACCAGGCCCAGGCGGGTTTCGGAATCCCACTTCTTGGACCGGCGCGTTCTCCCGGTAGGGGCGGCAGCCTCAGTCACGACAATCAGCGTACTGACCTCGACAGACAATCTCCTGCGCGGACCGGTGACGATTCGTGACCCCACTGAGACCTGCGCCGTGTTAACTACTGCGTTGTGTCGTGGTTGCTGGTAGCACTCATCCCGGGGTTGCTCATGCTGGCGGCGTTCGGGCTCGAGCGGCTCGAATCAGGTTTGGCCCGTGAGCCCGCCCCGGCGCCTCTCACTCCGAGGGTCAAGCCGATGACGATCGACCTCGATAGTGAGCGTTTGCCGACGCGGTACTACGAACCGCAGGCCATAAATACCGGGTTTCGGGCGTCTCGACCTGTCAATCGTGTGTAGCGTGAGCTAGTCGCGAAACCGCGTACCTCTAGACTGAGCAGGAAGTATCAGTAAGAGGACAACATCACCCAATAGCTTAAGGGGCAACGTGGACGAGATCCTGGCCAGGGCCGGAATCTTCCAGGGCGTCGAACCGACCGCAGTTTCGGCGCTGACGAAGCAGTTGCAGCCCGTCGACTTCCCGCGCGGGCATACGGTCTTCGCCGAAGGCGAGCCCGGCGACCGCCTGTACATCATCATTTCCGGCAAGGTGAAGATCGGCCGCCGTTCGCCTGACGGCCGCGAGAACCTGCTGACCATCATGGGTCCGTCGGACATGTTCGGCGAGCTGTCGATCTTCGACCCGGGTCCCCGGACCTCGAGCGCCACCACCATCACCGAGGTGCGCGCGGTGTCGATGGACCGTGACGCGCTGCGCGCGTGGATCGCCGACCGTCCGGAGATCGCCGAGCAGCTGCTGCGCGTGCTCGCCCGCCGTCTGCGGCGCACCAACAACAACTTGGCCGACCTGATCTTCACCGACGTTCCCGGCCGGGTGGCCAAGCAGCTGCTGCAGCTGGCCCAGCGGTTCGGCACCCAGGAAGGCGGGGCGCTGCGCGTCACGCACGACCTCACGCAGGAAGAGATCGCCCAGCTGGTCGGCGCATCGCGCGAGACCGTCAACAAGGCACTGGCCGATTTCGCCCACCGCGGCTGGATCCGGCTTGAGGGCAAGAGCGTGCTCATCAGCGACAGCGAGCGGCTGGCGCGCCGAGCCCGCTAGCTTTCCCGCCCAGCAGACGCAGAACCGCCCCTTTTCCGCTGAAAAGGGGCGGTTTTCTGTCTGTTCGCGGCTCAGGCGCGCAGGTAGTCCAGCTGGGCTTGAACGCTCTTCTCGGCGGCATCCCAGAGTTTCTCGTCGACGTCGGTGTAGACATGCTCGACGACCTGCCGTGCCCCGGCGTCTTCCCCGAGTTCGGCCAGCGCGGCCCGCACCTGGTCCAGCCGCTCCTCGCGGTGGGCCAGATACATCGCGGTCACCGCGGGGAGGTCGGGAAGATCGGGCCCGTGGCCGGGAAGCACCACGCGGTGGCCGAGGCCCTGTAGCCGGCGCAGAGAATCCAGATAGTCGCTCAAGCTGCCGTCCTCGGTGTCGATGACGGTGGTACCGCGGCCCAGCACGGTGTCTGCGGTCAGTACCGCCTCGTCGAGCACGAACGACAGCGAATCCACGGTATGCCCCGGAGTGGCCATCACCTTGATCCGCAGACCGGCGGCGTCGATCACCTCACCATCGGTCAACGGGCCGCCGAGGCCGCGCAGGAAGCCGCTGCCGACCGAACGGACGGTGGCGCCCGTCAGGTCGACGAGCTTGTCGATTCCGCCGGTGTGGTCTTCGTGCTTGTGGCTGATCAAGACCAGCGCCACGGTGCCCAGCTCGGCGATGCGGGCGATGTGCGCCTCGTCGTCGGGTCCCGGGTCCACGACGACGATCTCGTCGCTGCCCGGGCCGCGCAGGATCCAGGTGTTGGTGCCCTCAAGCGTCATCAGACCCGGGTTGTCACACAGCAGCACCGAGGCCGACACCGTGTCGGTTTCGACGACGGGCCGCAGCTGCCCGTACGCCGGGTGCTGCAGGCTCGCCCCAGAAGTCACGAAACCTCGACGATGATCTCGACTTCGACCGGCGCATTGCGCGGCAGTTCCGACACGCCGACGGCCGAACGCGCGTGTGCACCCGCCTCACCGAAGACCTCACCGAACAATTCCGAGGCGCCGTTGACAACGCCGGGCTGCCCGCTGAATCCGGCGGCGGAGGCGACGAAACCGACCACCTTCACCACTTTGACGACGGAGTCGATGCCCACCAGCGCGTGCACCGCGGCCAGCGCGTTCAGACCGCAGATCCGGGCGAGCTCCTTGCCCTGTTCCGGGCTGATCTCGGCGCCCACCTTGCCCGTGGCCTGCAGCTCGCCACCCTGGATCGGCAGTTGACCAGCGGTGTAGACCAGGTTGCCGGTCCGGACCGCGGGCACGTAGGCGGCCAGCGGCGCGACCACGTCGGGCAGTTCGATGCCGAGTTCGGCCAGCCGTGCGCTTACGGTCATTTCGGCCGCTTCAGGTAGGCGACGTGCTGCTCGCCGGTCGGCCCCGGAAGCACGGAGACGAGCTCCCAGCCGTCGTGCCCCCACTGGTCGAGAATCTGTTTGGTGGCGTGGGTCAGCAACGGCACCGTGGCGTACTCCCATTTGGTCGCTTCGCTCACGCCGCCCACCTCGTTCCTTCGCTCATGGCCCGAGCTTATCGGTCGGACGCTCAAGCTTGGTTAGCATGCACTGGTGGCAACCACTGAGAGCGGCGCCAAACATGTCGGCTGGCCGTCGCGGCTGACCAAGGCCAAGCTGCACTTCGTTTCTGGAAAGGGCGGCACCGGCAAGTCCACCGTCGCCGCAGCGCTGGCCCTGGCCTTGGCCGCGGGCGGCCGCAAGGTGCTGCTGGTCGAGGTGGAGGAACGCCAGGGCATTGCCCAGCTGTTCGACGTGCCGCCGCTGCCGTACGAGGAAGTCAAGGTCGCCACCGCCGACGGCGGCGGGCAGGTCAACGCGCTCGCGATCGACATCGAAGCCGCGTTCCTGGAATACCTCGATATGTTCTACAACCTCGGCATCGCCGGGCGGGCCATGCGCCGCATCGGCGCCATCGAATTCGCCACCACCATCGCCCCCGGCCTGCGTGACGTGTTGCTCACCGGCAAGATCAAAGAGATCGTCACCCGCGAGAAGAAGGACGCCAAGGGCAAGCGCGGCGTCTACGACGCCGTGGTGGTGGATTCGCCTCCCACAGGCCGTATTCCGCGCTTTCTGGATGTCACCAAGGCGGTCTCCGACCTGGCCAAGGGCGGTCCGGTGCACTCGCAGGCCGACGGTGTGGTCAAGCTGCTGCACTCCGAGCAGACCGCCATTCACCTGGTGACGCTGCTGGAAGCGCTGCCGATCCAGGAGACGCTGGAGGCGATCGACGAGCTCACCGAGATGGGGCTGCCGATCGGCAGCGTCATCGTCAACCGCAACATCCCGGCCTATCTGCCCGCCGAGGATCTGTCCAAGGCCGCCGAGGGCGACATCGACGCCGACGCCGTCCGCGCCGGCCTCACCAAAGCCGGAATCACATTGTCGGACAACGACTTCGCCGGTCTGCTCACCGAGTCGATCCAGCACGCCACCCGGATCGCGGCCCGCGCCGAGAGTGCCGAACTGCTCGACGCCATCGACGTCCCACGCCTCGAGTTGCCGGCGCTGGCCGACGGTGTCGACCTGGGCAGCTTGTATGAACTTGCCGAAGCACTCGAACAGCAGGGGGTCCGATAGTGAGTGCCAAACCGCCCACCCTGGACATGCACGCGATCCTGTCCGACACCGCCAACCGCGTCGTAGTCTGTTGCGGCGCAGGCGGAGTCGGCAAGACCACCACCGCGGCCGCGATGGCGCTGCGGGCCGCCGAATACGGCCGCACGGTCGTCGTGCTCACCATCGACCCGGCCAAGCGGCTGGCCCAGGCGCTGGGCATCAAGGACCTGGGCAACACACCACAACGGGTTCCACTGGCACCCGAGGTCACCGGTGAGCTGCACGCGATGATGCTGGACATGCGCCGCACGTTCGACGAGATGGTGGTGCAGTACTCCGGGGAAGACCGCGCCGACGCCATCCTGGAGAACCAGTTCTACCAAACGGTGGCGACGTCACTGGCGGGCACGCAGGAGTACATGGCGATGGAGAAACTCGGCCAGCTGCTGGCCGAGGACCGCTGGGATCTGGTGGTGGTAGACACCCCGCCGTCGCGCAACGCCCTGGACTTCCTCGACGCGCCAAAACGATTGGGCAGCTTCATGGACAGCCGGCTGTGGCGCATGCTGCTGGCGCCGGGCCGCGGCATCGGGCGGCTGGTCACGGGCGCGGTCGGACTGGCGATGAAGGCCCTGTCCACCGTGCTGGGATCGCAAATGCTTTCCGACGCAGCAGGTTTCGTGCAATCACTGGATGCCACGTTCGGCGGGTTCCGCGAGAAGGCCGATCGCACCTACGAATTGCTCAAGCGGCGCGGCACCCAGTTCGTGGTGGTTTCGGCAGCCGAGCCCGACGCCTTGCGTGAGGCTTCGTTCTTCGTCGACCGGCTCTCGAATGAGAACATGCCGCTGGCCGGGCTGATCCTCAACCGCACCCATCCCACGCTGTGCGATCTGCATGCCGAGAAGGCCACCGAAGCCGCCGACGAGCTGGCAGCCGAGGATCCGGAGTCGTTGGCCGCCGCCGTGCTGCGCATCCACGCCGACCGGGCACAAACCGCCAAGCGCGAGGTACGGCTACTGTCCCGGTTCACGGGCGCCAACCCGCACGTGGCGATCGTCGGGGTGCCGTCTCTGCCGTTCGACGTGTCGGATCTGGAAGCGCTGCGCGCGATCGCCGATCAGATCACGAGGGAAGCAGCCGGCGCGGCCTAGACGGCGCTGCGATGGTGCTTGCGCTGGGCGGCGAAGAACTCAGCCCACGAGATGACCTCTGGATGCTGCTTGAGCAGCGCGCGGCGCTGACGCTCGGTCATCCCGCCCCACACCCCGAACTCGACGCGGTTGTCGAGGGCGTCGGCGCCGCATTCGAGGATCACGGGGCAGTGCCTGCAGATCACCGCAGCCTTGCGTTGCGCAGCGCCGCGGACGAACAACTCGTCCGGATCCGCTTGGCGGCAGCGCGCCTGGGAAACCCAAGCGATCCGGGCTTCGCCCTCGCCTCGATGGACCAGGTTGGTGGCTGGGGCGGAAGCGTTCATCTTGTCTGCGACAGTTCTTGTACCTGACACCAGCGATCCCTTCGTTCCAGCCATCTCCCCAGATGGCGGGCGTTGAACCTTCCGGTGTAGAACGCCGTTGCGATCTACGCCACATTGCGCCAGCCTGTGTTACCTGGATCGCACTGTGTGTCCAAGCTAGGTGGTCAGAGGGTATTAACGCAACAGTTTGCGAACCACTTTTTTGGGACGGCCGTGCCGTCTGGGCGGTACCTGGGCGCGCCGCGGTATTTCTGCAGGCAAGCGGGATGGGCCGGTGAGCCCCGCTCGCGGGAAGCGGCCAATCCAGAGATAGCTACTCTGTACCCATGCCGGAGCAGCCGACTCGACCGCCCGCGCAGCCACCCCAAGCGGTCACCATCATCAAACTTGCCTGGTGCTGCCTGCTGGCCAGCGTGTTGGTGGCCACGTTCATGTTCCCGGTCGTGGGTGGCTTCGGGTTGATGTCCAACCGGGCCTCCGACGTGGTGGCCAACGGCTCGGCCGCCCTGGTGGAGGGCGAAGTTCCGCAGGTCTCGACCATGGTCGACGCCAAGGGCAACACGATCGCCTGGCTGTATTCACAGCGCCGTTTCGAGGTGCCCAGCGATCAGATCGCCAACACCATGAAGCTGGCTCTGGTCTCCATCGAGGACAAGCGGTTCGCCGAACACAACGGGGTGGACTGGCAGGGCACCCTGACCGGGTTGACCGGCTACATGCGCGGCGACAGCGACACCCGCGGCGGTTCGACCATCGAGCAGCAGTATGTGAAGAACTACCAGCTGCTGGTCGTCGCCCAGACCGACGCCGAGCGGCGCGCCGCGATCGAGACCACACCGGCCCGCAAGCTGCGCGAGATCCGGATGGCGCTCACTCTGGACAAGACCTTCACCAAGCCCGAGATCCTGACCCGCTACCTGAACCTGGTCTCGTTCGGCAACGGCGCGTTCGGCGTCCAGGACGCCGCCCAGACGTATTTCGGCATCAACGCCTCGGAGCTGAACTGGCAGCAGGCCGCCCTGCTGGCCGGCATGGTGCAGTCCACCAGCGCGCTCAATCCCTACACCAATCCCGACGGCGCCCTGGCCCGGCGGAACCTGGTGCTGGACACCATGATCGACAACATCCCGCAGGAGGCCGACGCGCTGCGCGCCGCCAAGCAGCAGCCGCTGGGCATCCTGCCGCAGCCGAACGAGCTGCCCCGTGGCTGCATCGCCGCCGGTGACCGGGCGTTCTTCTGCGATTACGCGCTGGAGTACCTGGCCCGCGCCGGTCTGTCCAAAGAGCAGGTGGCCAAGGGCGGTTATCTGATCAAGACCACGCTGGACCCGGATGTGCAGGGCTCGGTGAAGTCGGCGATCGACAGCATCGCCCGGCCCGACGCCCCGGGCATCGCCAGCGTGATGAGCGTGATCAAGCCGGGTAAGGAATCGCATCCGGTCCTGGCGATGGCCAGCAACCGCACCTACGGTCTGAACACCGATGCCGGTGAAACCATGCAGCCGCAGCCCTTCTCGCTTGTCGGCGACGGCGCGGGCTCCATCTTCAAGATCTTCACCACGGCAGCGGCCATGGACATGGGAATGGGTATCAACACCCAGCTGCCGGTGCCCGGCTTCTTCCAGGCCAAGGGTCTGGGTAGCAGCGACACCCCGGGATGCCCCAAGGAAACCTGGTGCGTGAAGAACGCCGGTGGTTACCGGGGGTCGATGAGCGTCACCGACGCCTTGGCCACGTCGCCCAACACCGCGTTCGCCAAGCTCATTTCGCAGATCGGTGTGCAGCGGTCGGTGGACATGGCGGTCAAGCTGGGGTTGCGGTCCTATGCGTTGCCCGGCACCGCGCGCGACTATGACCCGGACAGCAACGAGAGCCTGGCCGACTTCGTCAAGCGTCAGAACATCGGCTCGTTCACCCTGGGTCCCATCGAGGTCAACGCCCTGGAGTTGTCGAACGTGGCGGCCACCCTGGCCTCCGGCGGAACCTGGTGCCCGCCCAATCCGATCGCCCAGGTACTCGACCGGCACGGCAACGAGGTGTCGGTGACCACCGAGACGTGCGATCAGGCGGTGCCCGAAGGCCTGGCCAACACCCTGGCCAATGCCATGAGCAAGGACGACCAGGCCGGCGGTACCGCCTCCAGCTCGGCCGGTTCGGTGGGCTGGGATCTGCCGATGTCGGGCAAGACCGGCACCACCGAGGCGCACCGTTCGTCGGGCTTCCTGGGCTTCACCAACCAGTACGCCGCGGCCAACTACATCTACGACGACTCCAGCAGCCCGGGTGAGCTGTGCTCGTTCCCGCTGCGCCAGTGCGGGGACGGCGACCTGTTCGGCGGCAACGAGCCGGCCCGCACCTGGTTCACCGCGCTGAAGCCGATCGCCAACAACTTCGGCCCTGTCGCCTTACCGCCGACCGATCCGCGCTACGTCGACGGCGGCCCCGGCTCCGTGGTGCCGACGGTCAGCGGACTCGACGAGCCGGCCGCGCGCCAGCGGCTCAAGGAGGCCGGATTCCAGGTCGCCGACGGCGCCGCCTCGGTCAACAGCAGCTCGCGGGCCGGCACCGTGGTCGGCACCGCGCCCAGCGGTCAGACGATTCCCGGTTCGATCATCACGATCCAGGTCAGCAACGGCATCCCGCCGGCCCCGCCACCGCCTCCGATCGCGTTCCCGATGCCGGGCGGGCCGCCGCCGGAGATCGGCCAGACGGTCGTCGAGATCCCGGGCCTGCCGCCGATCACCGTTCCGGTGCTCGGGCCTCCACCGCCCCCGTGAGCACCGGTTCGCAGTAGGCTTGCCTGCATGTCAGTAAAGAAGGCAGCTGCCGTCACCGCCGGTTCTCTGGTTGCCGGTATCGGCTACGCGTCCCTCATCGAGCGCAATGCGTTCGTGCTGCGGGAGGCGACCATGCCGGTACTGGCCCCGGGCTCGTCACCTCTGCGGGTACTGCACCTGTCCGATCTGCACATGCGCCCCAACCAGCGTCGCAAGCAGGCCTGGCTGCGCGATCTGGCGCGCCTCGAGCCCGATCTGGTGGTCAACACCGGCGACAACCTGGCCCACCCGAAGGCCGTGCCCGCCGTCGTGCAGTCACTGAGTGAGCTGCTGTCGGCGCCGGGCCTGTTCGTGTTCGGCAGCAACGACTATTTCGCGCCGCGGCTGAAGAACCCGCTGAACTACATCACCAATCCGCAGCACCGGACCCACGGTGAGCCGCTGCCCTGGCAGGACCTGCGCGCGGCCTTCACCGAGCGCGGCTGGCTGGACATGACCCACGTCCGTCGCGACATCGAGGTGGCCGGGTTGCACATCTCGGTCGCCGGGGTCGATGATCCGCACCTGGGGCGCGACCGCTACGACACCATCGCCGGCCGGGCCAACGGCGCGGCTAACCTGACGCTGGGCCTGACCCACTCCCCCGAACCTCGCGTGCTGGACCGCTTCGCCGCCGACGGCTACCAGCTGGTGCTGGCCGGGCACACCCATGGCGGGCAGCTGTGCCTGCCGTTCTACGGGGCGATCGTCACCAACTGCGAACTCGACCGGTCGCGGGCCAAGGGCGCCTCCAAGTGGGGCTCACACATGCAATTGCACGTCTCGGCAGGCATCGGCACGTCGCCGTTCGCGCCCGTGCGGTTCTGCTGCCGCCCCGAGGCCACTCTGCTGACGCTCGTGGCAGCGCCGACCGGAGGCGGGCACGCCGGGATCGGGGCTGGCCAATCCAGCCCGGCCGTCTCGGCCCGGTGAGCCGGCCGGCCAGTATCGCCGCGCATCCCCGGCCCCGCCGGTGGGTCGACAACGCGGTGCGGCTGATCGAGGCCGATTCCAAACGCAGCGCCGACACCCACCTGTTGCGGTATCCGCTGCCGACCGCATGGCGCGACGACGTGGATGTCGCGCTGTATCTCAAAGACGAGTCCACCCACATCACCGGCAGCCTCAAGCACCGGCTGGCCCGTTCCCTGTTCCTGTACGGGTTGTGCAACGGCTGGATCGGCGAGGGGACGACGATCATCGAGGCGTCTTCGGGGTCGACGGCAGTGTCGGAGGCTTACTTCGCGGCGCTGCTCGGTCTGCCGTTCATCGCGGTCGTGCCGGCCTCGACCAGTGGTTCCAAGATCGCACTGATCGAAGCCCAGGGCGGCCGTTGCCATTTCGTCGCCGAGTCCTCGCAGGTGTATGCCGAGGCGCACCGGCTGGCCGAGGAGACCGGCGGGCACTATCTGGACCAGTTCACCAACGCCGAGCGGGCCACCGACTGGCGCGGCAACAACAACATCGCCGAGTCGATCTACGAGCAGATGCGCCTTGAGCCCCATCCGGTCCCGGAATGGATCGTGGTGGGGGCGGGCACCGGCGGCACCAGCGCGACCATCGGCCGCTACATCCGCTACCGCAGGCATGCCACGCAGCTGTGTGTCGTCGACCCGGAGAATTCGGCGTTCTTCCCCGGCTACGCCCAGGGCCGCGATGACGTCGTCACGGGCGCATCGTCCCGCATCGAGGGCATCGGCAGGCCGCGGGTGGAGCCGTCGTTTCTGCCCGGGGTGGTCGATCGCATGATCGCCGTGCCGGACTGCGGTTCGGTGGCCGCCGCCCACCACGCCAGCCGGGTACTGGGTCGCCGGGTCGGGCCGTCGACGGGGACCAATCTGTGGGGCGCGTTCCAGCTGCTGGCCGAGATGATCGCGCACGGGCGCAGCGGGTCGGTGGTGACCCTGTTGGCCGACAGCGGTGACCGCTACGCGGACACCTACTTCGATGCGGACTGGCTCAGCGCCCAGGGGCTGGACACCTCGGCATCGGCGGAGGTGCTCTCGGAGTTCGAGCGCTCGGGCAGCTGGTCCTGATCCGTCTCGGCCGTCAGGAACAGCCACAGCGCTGCCAGGGCGAAGAAGCCCAAGTAGACGAAGGCGCCCAGTACGGTCATGCGTCGTATAACGCCGCCGGCACCGCTATTGCTTCCCGTTGCCCGGCGTTTGTCACACCGCCGAACCATGGCAGCCTCGGCGCAGAGGTGGCCGTTTGGCTTTCGAGGTATCCGGTGCGATAGGCTGTCGAAGCTTCACACGGGGTGTGGCGCAGCTTGGTAGCGCGCTTCGTTCGGGACGAAGAGGTCGTGGGTTCGAATCCCGCCACCCCGACAATGTGAGTAAGGCCCAGACCAGAGAAATCCGGTCTGGGCCTTTCCCGTTGCGGTCGACAGCTGGTGGGCCTGTACTATCCCGGCAGTCCTTGTTCTTCCGGCGGCAGCGGGGCCGGTCCCTTGATTCCGGGAGTAGCCATGGGGATCTCGGGTGCCTGCGCCGGGTTGGACGGCGTGATGGTCACCCCGGTCTGCATCGGAGATGACGGCTCGGACCCGAGAAGCGAGACCGGATTACTCTGCAGGCCTCCGACGACCCCGAACACACTCAGCGCCACGGCAGCGCATCCGCCAACGACGGTCGCGAACTTGATGCCGAAATTACTCATATCGAACCACTCCATTGAAAACATAGAATTCCTATGCAATGGAAACCGTCGCCGCCCCGGCATCTATTCCCAGTTATCGGGTCGGACCGGCCTCACTCATGTGGGTGTCCCTTCTTCCCGTGGCCCTTGCCGTTTCCGTGGCCGTTCCCCTTGCCGGGGTCTTGATCCCACTCGTTCTCGGGCACGGTCGGCGAGAAGCCCGGCACGTCGGTGGCGGCCGGCACCGTGGGCTCAACCGAGGTCGTCACCGGGGTGATCGGTGCGCGCTGTGGCGGCGGGTCGGAGATCAGCAGCAGTGCGGCCAAGACCACTCCGGCCAGCAGTCCACCGGTCAGCAATGTCATCCGAACGCGCGACCGCCGGGGCGCGGGCGGCGGGGGCAGCATCAGCGTCGCCGGTGGCGTCGGCGGCAGCGGCGCGGCAGGCGCGGGTGGTGCCGGCTGCAGTGCGGCCCGCATCTCGGCGGCATTGGCGAAGCGATAGGCCGGATCCCGCGACATCGCGCGTTCCAGCACGTGGATCAGAGCCGGATCGACATCGGGACGCAGCACGCCGATCGGGGTCAGCGGCTCGTCGAGCACCGCTCGCATGGTGGCCACCGGATTGTCGCGTTCGAACGGCAGCCGCCTGGTCAGTGCCTCGTAGCCGAGGACGCCGAGGGCGTACAGATCGTCCGACGGCGATGCCGGTTGCCCGGTAATCCGTTGTGGGCTCAGGTAATTCGCGGTGCCGAAGACCATCCCGACGCGGGTGTGAGCGGCCCCGTCGGTCTTGGCGATGCCGAAGTCGGCGAGCTTGGCGGCACCGGACTTGGTGATCAGGACGTTGCCGGGCTTGATGTCGCGATGGAGGATGCCCGCGTCGTGCGCGGCGGTCAGCGCACCGAGCAGGTCGTTGAGCACCCAGCGCACGCGGTCGGCCGACAGCGGCCCGGCCGAGATCTCGTCAGCCAGGGTAGGTCCGGGCAGTCGTTCCATCACGATGTAGGGCGTGCCGCGGTCCTCACCGCTGTCGTGGATCGCGACGATGTTCGGGTGGTTCAGTGCGGCGGCGGCTCGCGCCTCGTTCTCGAAGCGCCGACGCGTCACCTCATCGGCGGCCAGGGCCGGGTACAGCAGCTTGACCGCGACCGGACGCGACAGCCTGGTATCCCAGCCGTCGTGCACCTCGGCCATGCCGCCGCGGCCGAGAACACCGCGCAGCTGGTAGCGGCCGCCGAGCGCCGCCGTCATAGATCTCCCCTCCGCTGTGCGCTTGGATCCCAGTATCCCGCAGTGCCGTTGTGCGGCATGCTGACACCATGCCCCGGTTCCCGCTGGACACGGCCGACGCCGATTTCTTCACGACTGCCCCGCACATCTTCGCCTATCACAAGCGCTTCGCCGCACCGCCCGAGAAGGTGTGGGAGTCGCTGGTGTCCGACGAGTCTCTGGCCGCGTGGGGTCCGTCGGTCGCCAAGGTCGACTGGGTGACGCCGAGGCCCTTCGGCGTCGGCAGCTCCCGTGAGGTGACGCTGGCGCCCGGGTTGGTCCGGGTGCATGAGACCTTCTTCCGCTGGGAGGAGGGCCGTCGCTACTCGTTCGCCGTGGATCACGCGAACATTCCGTCGTTGCGCCGATTCGCCGAGGATTACCTGGTGGAGCCATCTGGTGACGGCCAGACCCAGTTCACCTGGATCGTGGCGATCGAGCCCAAGCCGATGTTCGCGATTCCGTTCAAGGGGCTGGCGCCGGTGGTCAAGGCGGCGTTCGGACGGCTGGCCTCCGATGGCCAGCGCTATTTCGCCCGAGTGTGATCGAGCTCCCAACCAAGCAGTTGATAGCGTCGGCCGATGGCCGAGCTGAGCTGGATCGCCGCACTGTTGCAGTACAACCGCGACGGTGATGACTTCTGCATTCGCCAACCGCGCCGAGGCGCGACGGAGCGGCTGTTCGGCGGCCTGATCGCGGCGCAGTCGCTGGCGGTGGCCGGGGCCACGGTTGACGACGGCAAGGTGGCGCAGTCGCTGCACGCCTACTTCGTCCGGGGCGGGCGGTACAACGCCGACGTCGAGTTCCACGTCGACCGCACCCGCGACGGGCGCGCGTTCACCACCCGCCACGTCACCGCCAGCCAGGACGGCAAGGTGATCCTGGAGATGATGGCCTCGTTCCATCAGCCCGAGCCGGGTCTCGACTGGTCCCCCGACGCCCCACCGGTCCTGGAATTCGACGCCGCCACCCCCAAGCACGACGTCATGGATTTCGGTGACAAGTTCGACCTGCGCACCATGCCCTCCGACGACTCGGAGTTCGCGATCTCGCCGTTCTGGATCCGCACGCACGACGAGATCGAGGACGACCCGCTGATCCGCGCCTGCACCCTGACATTCCTGTCCGATCTTGGACCGGTGCCCTCAGCGCTGCCGCCGTCGGTCCCGCTGCGGTCCGATCTCGGCTTCGCCGCGAGCCTGGACCACTCGATCTGGTTCCACCGGCCGTTCTTGCCCCACGGCTGGCACCGGTACGAACTGCAGTCGGCGAACCACAACGATTCCCGCGGCCTGGCACGTGGCTCCCTCTACGACGCCGCGGGAACGCTGATCGCCAGCGTCACCCAGGAAGCGCTCTGGCGAATCCCGATCTAGTCCGGCGGGTTTGCAACACCCTCATCGCGGGCAGCCGGTGGCATGAGGTTCTCCGATATCGCGTCCCTGCCGGTCGAGCTCGGTGCTGCGGCTCGGCACCGGCGCCTGTTCCACCCGAGCGGCGTGCTGGCACGAGGCAGTCTCGAACGCACCGCAACCGCAGGCCGGGGCCTGCCGGTCTACTCCTGTGATGTCGTCGGAAGGTTGTCGAAAGGGATCGGGACGCCAGATTCCGTGCCTGACATCGCCGGCCTGGCCTGGCGGATGCCGCCGCAGTTGTCCGGTACGCCATGGGATGTGCTGTTGGCCTCGACGCTGGCCGGGAACCGGTTTGTGTTGTGGCCGGCCAATTCGTGGACGGGGATCACGCTCTCGAGCGTGATGCCATTGCGGTTCGAGGGCGCGCTGTGGTGGCTCCGCGCCCGCCTCACCACAGATTTCGACGGCGGCGGGCTTTCGCTCGACAGTGTGCGCCGCCAATTGGAACGTGGCGGGATCCAGTTCGACATCGAACAGTCCAACGCCGCAGGCGAGTTCGAGCCGCTGGCCCGATTGTCGCTGACCCAGAAGCTGCCGCACGGTCGCGACGTGTCGTTCGACCCGGCGCTGCATGAGGCGGACGGAGTACGCCTGGCTCCGCACTGGTTGGCCGATGTCCGCCGCGCCGCCTACCACAGCAGCCGCGTTGGGCGCGATGCCGAATAGCGTTCAGTCGGGCGGTTCCTGACTGGTGCTCTCGGTGGTGTCGACATCCGGGGTGTCTTCCGGCACGTTCTTGGCCCGATCCTGCTTGTCGCCGCTGTCACCGCTGTCCTTGCGGTGCTGTTCGTCGTAGATCCCCTTACCGGTTGGCATACACCTGAGATACCCGTCGCCGTAAGTTTCAACCCGGCGGCCAGGGGTATGCGCATCCGACTCACCACCGAGACTCACCACCGAAAGGCAACGGACATGGATGCACTGACATTTCTGCGTCAGGACCACAAGAGCGTGCTGGGCATGCTGGAGGTGCTCGACGGCGCACCCACCGGCCCAGGGGCCAAGGAGAGCGGGTTGGCCACCATGGTGACCAATCTGGTCATCGCCGAATCCCAACACGAGGCGATCGAGGAGCAGTTGTTCTGGCCGATGGTTCGCGACGTGCTCGACAACGGTGACGAACTGGCCGATGAGGCGATCGAGCAGGAGGAAGCCGGCAAGGAGCTGTTGCAGCGACTAGAGGACGGCGCACCCGGAGAGCCCGAATATCACGACGCACTACGGGAATTCGTGAAAGTGGGCCGCGAGCACATCGAGTTCGAGGAAGAGGTCGTGTGGCCGAAGTTCGAGGCCGCCGTCGATCGCGAGGAGCGCGAGAAACTCGGCGCCAAGCTGGAGCAGGCCAAGAAGATGGCACCGACGCGCCCCCATCCCGACACGCCATCGAGTCAAGCCGCCCAGATGACGGTGGGCACCGCCGCGGCCGTCGTCGACCATGTCCGTGATGCGGCGACCGGCCGCGACGAGGACAACCCGCCTGACCCCCAAATCCGCTGAACAGCCACTGACGGCCGGCGTCCTCAGGGCGCCGGCCGTCAGTCAGGCAGTTACATGACAGCGGTGTGTTGTTCGTGGGTGAACGGCTTCTCGCTGTCCACCGCGGGGCTGCCCTCCGGGTTCTTCTTCGCGCCTTGATTCTGGCGCAACCTGCCGCCGAGCCATTCTTCCTGTGGCTTGTTGACGTACTTCCACTTCATGCCCTCGGGCCACGGGCCCTGACCTTGGTTCCACGGGCCGCGCGCGTCACCGGTGCCGTTAGACATGTTGAACGCGACATTCTGGAACCGGTCATCGCCCGGCAGCTGTCCCGGCGGGAAGTTCACCGGTAGCTCGTTGAGCGCCGCGGTGAATTGCTGGAAGTGGGCCACCTCGCGGGTCATCAGGAAGGTCAGGGTGTCCTGTACGCCCGGATCATCCGTGAACTGCTTGAGATATTCGTAGACGATCTTGGCTCGCGATTCGGCCGCCAGATTGCTGCGCAGGTCCACCGACGGATCGCCGTTCGAGTTGACGTACGAGCCGCTCCACGGCACCCCGGCGGAGTTGCTGACGTCGGGGCCGCCACCGGTCAGCGCGAAGTACAGCGGATTGGCCGCGACGCTGTGGATGATCTGGTCTCGACCGTCCGCGTCGGCCACCGCGGGCATCCAGTCGCAGCGCTCGTTGGCGACCTTGAGGTCGTCGTTGAGTCCGTCGAGCAGCATCGTGATCATCGAGCCGACCATCTCCAGATGGGACAGTTCCTCGGTCGCGATGTCCATCATGAGGTCGTACATCTTCGGGCTCTTCTCCCGCAACACAAATGCCTGGGTGAAGTACTGCATGGCGGCCTTCAATTCGCCGTTCGCGCCGCCGAACTGCTCCTGGAGCAGGGTGGCGAAGCGTGGGTCGGGCTCGGTGACGCGAACCTCGAATTGCAGATCCTTGTTGTGAACAAACATCCCGGGTACCTCCAGGGCTGATCGACGGCTAGGGATGCCGGCGAGTACCCGTCACCAGCCTCCTCAAACGCCGTGGGCCCTCAGAGGCGCGCCTTGACTGCCGCCGAGAGCCGTGCGCCGTCGGCCTTGCCCGCTGCAATGGCGGTGGCGGCCTTCATCACCTGGCCCATCTGGCGCATGCCCGGGCGCTCCCCGATCTGCTCGGCGACTTCGGCGATGGCGGTGTCGGCGACATCGGCGAGTTCGGCGTCGGTCAGCGGGGTGGGCAGGTACTCGTCGATCACGCGGGCTTCGGCGTGTTCGTTGGCAGCAAGCTCGCCCCGGCCGTTCTGGGTATAGATCTCGGCCGCGTCGCCGCGCTTCTTCGATTCGCGGGCCAGTACCGCGATCACCTCGGCGTCGGTCAGCTCTCGGGCCTGCTTACCCGAGACCTCCTCGGCCTGGATCGCGGCCAACAGCATTCGCAGCGTTGCGGTGCGCAATTTGTCCTGCGACTTCATCGCGCTGGTCAGGTCCGTGCGCAGCTTGTCCTTGAGCTCAGCCATAGCGTCAACCTACGCCGCGATCAGCCCTCGCCCGCCACGAATTTCGCGTCGACCGACATCGCGACCTCGATATCGGCGGGTGAGAAGTCGAGTTGGGGAGCGCCGCCCCGGGCTGCCATGGCGCGCATCATCGGCGGGGACGACGCCTCCTCCGGCGGCCGGGCCACCATGCCGGCGTCGCCGATCGCCACCGGCCGCACCGGGCCGAGGCCCAGCGCGTCGGAGTAGCGCTGGGCGCGGGTCACGGCGTCGGACACGGCCGCGGTGTGTACTTGCGCGACGAGTTCGTCTCGGTGTTCGGCCGTGAGTGCCCAATCGATCCGCGACAACGCGAACCCGCCGGTGTCGGTGACATGTCCGCCCACCCACCGCGACAGCGCGGTGAAATCGCTGAATCTGACCTCGACGTCGACGCTGGCGTGGTGCACGGGCGGCAGCTGCTTGCCCTCGTTGTTCCAGGGCCGGTTGGCCCAGGTACGCACCTGGCCGGTCGACCATCTGGTGACCGGTCCGCCGTCGGGGTCGTGCAGCGGGGTGATCGAGGATTTCACCGCGTCCAGGTCGCGGACCACCCGCTCGTATACCGGCTCGATGGCCGGGCCTTCGTAGCCGAGCGTGGCGTGGACCGTGGCCCGCTCGGGCGGCCGATAGGTGGAGAACGATCCCCGCACGATGATCTCGGTCGGCATGCCCTCACCGTAGTTGCTGACGGGAACTACGGTGAAGGCATGACGAGCGGCCGGCCAGACCTTGCGCATTTTTCGGCAGGGCGCGTCATCCCGCTTCGCCCGTTGAGCCTGACCGAGATCTTCAACGGCGCGGTCGCCTACATCCGCACCAACCCCAAAGCCACGCTGGGGCTGGCCACCGTGGTCGTGGTCGCTTCGCAGATCGTCACGCTCGCGTTGCAGGTCGGTCCGCTGTCGGCACTCGGCGAGTTCGACTCCACGCTGCAGGGCGAAGCGCCCTCACCCGGAAGCATCGCGGTATTCGCCGCCGGTGCGTTCAGCGGCATCGTGGTGACGACGCTGGCCTCGCTGCTGCTCAGCGGCATGCTCACGGTGGTGATCGGCCGCTCGGTGTTCGGAGCCGGCATCACCGTGGGTGAGGCCTGGCAGCGGCTGCGCGGCCGGTTACCCGCGCTGATCGGGCTGACCGCGTTGCAGGCTCTGGCGCTGATCGTCGTCATCGTCGGCGTCACCGTCATGATCGTCGGGGCGGGCGTGCTCGGCGGCGGCCTCGCCGGGTTCGCGGTGGGCGCGGTGTCAGTGCCGCTGGCGTTGCTCGGGGTGATCTATGTGTCCACGGTTCTGCTGTTCGCCCCGGCCGTGATCGTGTTGGAGCATCTCGGTATCGTCGCGGCGATCAAACGCTCGTTCACATTGGTGAACAAGGATTTCTGGCGGGTGTTCGGCATCTGGGTGCTGGCCACCATCGTGGCCGCAGTGATCGGTTGGGGCGTCGGCGCGCCGTTCAACGTGGCCGGGCAGATCATGACGATGGTCGCCGACGGCCCCACGTTGCCGGCCCTGATCCTGACCGCCGTCGGCGCTGCGATCGGGCAGATCGTCACCGCACCGTTCAGCGCGGGTGTGGTGGTGCTGCTGTACGCCGATCGCCGGTTCCGGGCCGAGGCGTTCGACCTGATGCTGCAGACGGGTGCGAACGCACCGGTCTGCACGGCCGATCAACTGTGGCTACCGCGGTACATCTGAGGTGATGAGCATCGACATCGACCGTGACGCCGCGCACGACGCCGCGCAGAACGAGTTGGCCAAGCCGATCTACCCTCGGGCTTCGCCGAGCGATCAGATCGGCGAGTGGCTCAACGACCTGCTGTACCGGATCACGGCCGCGGGCTCCACGATTCCCGGCGGCTGGTTCACCATCTCGGTGTTGGTGATCCTCGTCGTGGCGGCCGTCGTGGTTGCGGTGCGGATCGCTCGGCGCACGATGCGCACTTCGCGTACCGCGGATCAGGCGTTGTTCGGCAGTCAGGAGCTCAGTGCCGCACAGCACCGTTCGATAGCAGAACAGTTTGCCGCACAAGGTGATTGGTCAGCCGCGATCCGGCACCGGGTCCGTGCGCTGGCGCGCCACCTTGAGGAGACCGGGGTGCTGAACGCGGTCCCGGGCCGCACCGCCACCGAACTCGCCCGCGACGCAGCGGCGGCGCTGCCCGCGCTGTCGTCCGAACTCTACAGCGCGGCAACCACTTTCAACGACGTCACCTATGGCGAGCAGCCCGGTAGCGAATCGGCATACCGGGCCATCGCCAACCTCGACGAAGCCGTCCCGGCATGAGGCGCCGCTTTCGCACGGCCCGCTGGGTGCTGCTGGCTTTCGCCGTCGTCGTCGCGGTGGCGGTCGCGACGGTGTACCTCACCGCGCCGCGCCCGGGTGGGGCGATGGATCCCGAGTCCACCTCACCCGAGGGGACGCATGCGTTGGTCAGCCTGTTACGCGACCACGGCGTCGAGGTGATCACCGCCCACAGCGTCGACGAGGTGCAGCGCGCCGCCGGGCCCGGCACCCTGCTGGTGGTGGCACAGACGATGTTCCTGGCCAGCGACAAGACCGTCGGCAGATTGGCCCACCTCCCCGGCGATCTGCTGCTCGTGGCGCCCATCGGACTCACCCGGGAGAAGCTGGCCCCCCAGGTCCGGCCCGGGACGCCCTCGCAGTTCGGCGGCGGTGACCCGGATTGTGAACTGCCCGAGGCCAATCGGGCAGGCAACGTGCAGCTGGGCACCACCGATACCTACGAGGCGGCCGGCAGTGCCCCGGTGACCGTCTGCTACGGCGGTGCGCTGGTCCGCTACCACGACGGGCCTCGCACCGTGACCGTGGTCGGCGCAGGGGATTTCATGACGAACTCGCGCTTGCTCAAAGAGGGCAATGCCGCCCTGGCGATGAATCTGGCCGGCGCTGCGCCGCGGGTGATCTGGTATGCACCACAGCACTTCGAGTCCAGCTCGAGCGGCGACGGCAAGTTGTCGGACCTCGTTCCGCCGCAGGTCCGCTGGATCGTCCTGCAGCTGTGCCTGGTGGTGGCGCTGCTGGCCGTGGCGCAGGCCCGCCGCCTGGGCCCGTTGGTCGCCGAATCCCTGCCCGTCGTGGTCCGCGCCTCCGAGACGGTCGAAGGGCGCGGACGGTTGTACCGCTCCCGGCGGGCACGTGGCCGGGCCGCCGGCGCGTTGCGCACCGCGACGCTGGGCCGGCTACTGCCCAGACTCGGTTTGAACACCGCGGCGCCGCCGCAGGCCGTCGCGGCCGCGGTCGCCGCGCGCTGCGGCACCGCCGCCGACTCGGCCGGGCACATCCTGTTCGGCCCGCCGCCGGTGACCGATGCCGAACTCGTCCATCTCGCACACCAACTCGACGACATCGAAAGGCAGGTCGCCCACTCGTGACTCAGCCCACCTCCGAGAATGCCCGAGAAGCCCTGCTGGCGCTGCGCAACGAGATCGCCAAGGTGGTGGTCGGGCAGGACGCGGTGATCAGCGGCCTGGTGGTGGCGTTGCTTTGCCGCGGGCATGTGCTGCTGGAGGGCGTGCCCGGCGTGGCCAAGACCTTGTTGGTGCGCACGCTGGCGGCGGCCCTGCAGCTCGAGTTCAAGCGGGTGCAGTTCACCCCGGACCTGATGCCCGGCGATGTCACCGGCTCCCTGGTGTACGACGCACGGACCGCCGAGTTCGAGTTCCGCTCCGGCCCGGTGTTCACCAATCTGCTGTTGGCCGACGAGATCAACCGGACGCCACCGAAAACTCAAGCGGCACTCCTGGAGGCCATGGAGGAGCGGCAGGTCAGCGTCGACGGCACGCCCCGTCCGCTGCCCGATCCGTTCATCGTGGCGGCGACCCAGAACCCGATCGAGTACGAGGGCACCTATCAGTTGCCGGAGGCCCAGCTCGACCGCTTCCTGCTCAAGCTCACTGTGCCACTGCCGCCGCGGGATCAGGAGATCGCGATCCTGGGCCGGCACGCGCACGGCTTCGATCCGCGTGACCTGTCGGCCGTTCAGCCGGTGGCCGGTGCGGCCGAGCTGGCGGCCGGCCGCGATGCGGTACGTCAGGTGCTGGCCGGCGAGGAGGTGCTGGGCTACATCGTCGACATCGTCGGGGCCACCCGGCACTCCCCGTCGCTGCAGCTCGGCGTGTCGCCCCGGGGCGCGACCGCACTGCTGGGAACGGCGCGGTCCTGGGCGTGGCTGTCCGGACGCAACTATGTCACGCCCGATGACGTCAAGGCGATGGCGCGCTCCACGCTGCGCCACCGGGTGGCGCTGCGTCCCGAGGCGGAGCTGGAGGGTGCGACCGCCGACGGGGTGCTGGACGGCATCCTGGCCGCCGTTCCGGTGCCGCGCTGATGGTTCTCACCGGCCGCGCCGGTCTGGTGGCACTGATCTGCGTGCTGCCGATCGCGTTGGCCCCTTGGCCGGCAATCGCTTTCGCAATGCTGGCGGCACTGTTGGCCGTGGCTGTGGCCGCCGACGTAGCACTGGCCTGCCGGATCGGCGGGTTGCAGCTGGCTCGCGGCGAGGAGACGACCGCGCGTCTGGGCCAGACGGTCGATGCCGTGCTCACCGTCCACAACACCGGACGGCGGACACTGCGCGGCGCGATTCGCGACGCCTGGCCGCCCAGCGTGTCGGCACAGCCACGCGCACATCAGGTGAATATTGCTGCCGGGCAGCAGGTTTCCCTGACCACCCGGTTGCATCCGGCCCGCCGGGGCGATCAGCGCAGCGAGCTGGTGACGGTACGCTCGGTCGGCCCGTTGGGGCTGGCCGGTAGGCAACGTTCGCAGCGCCTGCCGGGAAAGGTCCGGATCCTGCCGCCGTTCCTGTCGCGTAAGCATCTGCCGTCGAGGCTGGCCAGGCTACGGCAGCTGGACGGCGCGATACCGGTGCTGATCCGTGGCCAGGGCACCGAATTCGATTCGCTGCGTGAATATGTCGTCGGCGACGACGTCCGCTCGATCGACTGGCGGGCCACCGCGCGGCGCGCCGACGTGGTGGTACGCACCTGGCGGCCGGAACGCGACCGGCGGGTGGTGATCGTGCTCGACACCGGGCGCACTTCGGCGGGCCGGGTCGGGGTGGATCCGACCGCACTGGACCCGGGCGGGTGGCCGCGGCTGGACTGGTCGATGGATGCGGCGCTGCTGTTGGCGGCGCTGGCCTCGCGAGCCGGTGACCACGTCGATTTCCTGGCCATCGACCGGGTAGCCCGCGCCGGTGTCTGGGGCGCCTCCCGCACCGAGCTGCTGGCCTCACTGGTGGCGGCGATGGCGCCGTTGCAGCCGGCGCTGGTGGAATCCGATGCCACGGCAATGGTTTCGACCTTGTTGCGACGGGTGCGGGGCCGGGCGCTGGTGGTGCTGCTGACAGACCTCAATGCCTCGGCCCTCGACGAGGGATTGATGACGGTGCTGCCGCAACTGTCGGCGCGGCATCAGGTGCTGCTGGCCGCGGTCGCCGATCCGCGGGTGGACCAGTTGGCGGCGGGCCGTTCCGATGCCGCGCAGGTGTACGACGCCGCGGCTGCCGAGCGGGCCCGCAACGACCGCCGCGCCATCGCGTCACGGCTGCGCGGGCACGGAGTCGACGTGGTCGATGCCCGCCCCGGGGACCTGGCGCCGGCGCTGGCCGACCACTATCTGGCGATGAAGGCAGCCGGCAAGCTCTAGCCCGTCGGCACCACGTCGGGGGCGTCTTCCAGATCGCCGCTCTCCCCCGCCCGGACGGCTTTGCGCCCGAAGTGGATTACGTAGCCCAGGAAGGCCAGTTCGACGACCACGCCGATACCGATCCGCGCCCAGGTGGGTAGCGGCGACGGCGTCACCAACGCCTCGACCAGACCGGACACCAGCAGCACGACCGCCAGTCCGATCGCGGCCGCGACCACGGCCCGGCCCTGTTCGGCCAGCACCTGCCCCCGCGGCCGGTCGCCGGGGGCGATCACCGTCCAGCCCAGCCGCATGCCGACGGCAGCGGCCAGGAATACCGCGGTCAGCTCGAGCAGGCCGTGCGGGATGATCAGACCGAGGAACAGATCGCCCTTGCCCGCGCTGAACATCAGCCCGGCGTTCACACCGAGGTTCGCCGCGTTCTGGAACAGGATGTAGGGAATGGGCAGCCCGAGCAGGATCGCGAAGGCGATGCACTGCGCGGCCACCCAGGAGTTGTTCACCCAGACCTGCAGCGCAAATGACGCGGCCGGGTGCTCGCTGTAATACGACTCGAAGTCGTGGTTCACCAATTCGTCGATCTCACTGGGGGTTCCGATGGCGGCGTGCACGGCGGGATTAGCCGATATCCACAGCGCCACCGCCACGGTGACGACGAAGAACGCCACCGCCGAACCGAGCCACCAGCGCCAGGAACGGTAGGCCACCACGGGGAAGGACACCGTCCAGAAGCGGACGAACTCCCGCCACAGCGGGGAGTGCGCACCGGTCACCGCAGCGCGAGCCCGGGCGACCAGCCCGGACAGCCGCCCGACCAGAACCGAATCCTGGGAACCCGACCGCACCATGGACAGATGGGTGGAGACCCGTTGATAGAGGTCGACGAGCTCGTCGACCTCGGCGCCGGTCAACCGTCGGCGCCGTTTCACCAACTGCTCCAACCGGTCCCAGGTGGGGCGATGGGCCACGACGAACGCATCGACATCCACCTGGCAAAGCGTAGTCGGTAGCGTGTGTCGGTATGGTCTGGCAGCCCGAGCCGGTGGTCACCGGGGACGCCGTCGTTCTCGACGTGGCGATCGCCCAGTTGCCGGTACGCACGCTGGCCGCCCTGATCGACATCGTGGTGATCGCCGTCGGGTACGTGGTCGGGGTGCTGCTCTGGTCGATCACGCTGACCCAGTTCGACGATGCGTTGTCGGCGGCGATCCTGATCATCTTCACGGTGCTGACCCTGGTGGGGTATCCGGTGGTGATGGAGACCGCGACCCGGGGCCGGTCGCTGGGAAAGATGGCGCTGGGCCTGCGCGTGGTGGCCGACGACGGCGGCCCGGAACGGTTTCGCCAGGCCCTGTTTCGCGGGTTGGCCGGATTCGTCGAGATCTGGATGCTCACCGGTGGACCGGCGGTGATCAGCAGCCTGTTGTCGGCGAAAGGCAAGCGGCTGGGCGACATCTTCGCCGGCACCGTGGTGATCAGTGAGCGCGGCCCCCGGCTGAAACCGCCACCGGTCATGCCGCCGGCGCTGGCGTGGTGGGCAGCGTCGCTGGAGCTGTCGGGGCTCGGCCCGGAGCAGGCCGAGCTGGCCAGGCAGTTCCTGTCGCGGTCGGCGCAGCTCGATCCGCGGATCCGCCACGAGATGGGGTACCGGATCTTCGGCGAGGTCGCCTCACGCATCTCGCCCCCGCCGCCGCCCGGCGCCCCAGCGGAGTATGTGCTGGCCGCGGTGCTCGCCGAACGGCATCGCCGGGCGCTGGCCCGGCTCATGCCACAAGCCGCCGTGGCGCCCTATCCGGCGCCTTACCCGAGCTATCCGCTAGCGCCTCCGACCAGCGGCTTCACTCCGCCCAGCTAGTCGTGTGAGACATCACTGTCTCATTTTGGCCCGTACGTGCTACATTTTGATTCATGACCAGTCCGGCATCGACGCGCAGCGGGCCGCGGGAGCGCACCCGTAAGGCGATTCTCGATGCCGCGATGACGGTCCTGGCCGACAACGCCACCGCCTCGCTCTCCGACATCGCGGCCGCCGCCGACGTCGGCCGCAGCACCGTGCATCGGTACTACCCGGAGCGCACCGACCTGCTGCGCGCCCTGGCCCGGCACGTGCATGAGCTCACCATCGCCGCGATCGATCGTGCGGACCCGATGAACGGTCCCGTCGAAGCGGCGCTGCGCCGGGTGGTGGAGAGCCAGCTCGACCTGGGACCCATCGTGCTGTTCGTCTACAGCGAGCCCACGATCCTGGCCGACCGCGAGTTGGCCGCCCACCTGGACACCGGCGACGAGGCGATCGTCGAAGTGCTCAACCGCGCCTCGGTCGACAGGCCCGAATACCCCCCAGGATGGGCCCGGCGGGTGTTCTGGGCCCTGCTTGATGCCGGCTACGAAGCCGCCAAGCAGGACGGCACCCCGCGCCACCAAATCGTCGACGCCATCATGACCAGCCTGACCGCGGGCACCATTCACCTCCCGCGCGGCTGACCGAACTTTCTTGGAGAAAAACCAATGTCCACCCGCCTCGACGGCGGTCCGGCGGTGACGCCGACCCCGAAACGCGCCTGGGTCGCGCTGGCAGTCCTGGCCCTGCCGGTTCTGCTGATCGCGGTCGACAACACCGTGCTGGCCTTCGCGCTGCCGATGATCGCCGAGGATCTCCGTCCCGCGGCGTCCACCCAGCTCTGGATCGTCGACGTCTACTCGCTCGTGCTGGCCGCGCTGCTGGTCGCCATGGGCAGTCTCGGCGACCGGTTCGGCCGGCGCCGGCTGCTGCTCATCGGCGCCACGGGCTTCGCGGTCGTCTCGGCCGCAGCGGCTTTCGCGCCGAGTGCTGCCTATCTCGTCGCCGCCCGCGCGGCACTCGGCGTGTTCGGCGCGATGCTGATGCCGTCGACGCTGTCGCTGATCCGCAACATCTTCACCGAGGCGTCGTCGCGCCGGCTCGCGATCGCCATCTGGGCCTCATGCTTCACGGCGGGCTCGACGCTGGGCCCGATCGTCGGCGGCGCGCTGCTGCAGCATTTCCATTGGGGCTCAGTGTTCCTCGTGGCCGTGCCGATCCTGTTGCCGCTGCTGGTGCTGGGGCCCCGGCTGGTGCCTGAATCACGCGACCCGAATCCGGGCCCGCTGGATCTGCTGAGCGTGACGCTGTCGTTCACCGCGATGCTGCCGTTCGTGTGGGCGATCAAGACCGCGGCTCACGACGGCTTCTCGGGCAGTGTCGTCGCGGCGTTCGTGATCGGCATCGCCTCGGGTGTGCTGTTCGTGCGCAGGCAGAACCGCAGTGCCACACCGATGCTCGACATGGGGCTGTTCTCCTACGCACCGTTCAGCGCGTCGATCCTGGCGAACTTCCTGTCGATCGTCGGCCTGATCGGGTTCATCTTCTTCATCTCCCAGCACCTGCAGCTGGTGCTCGGCCTGTCGCCGCTGGCGGCCGGTCTGGTGACGCTGCCGGGCGCGTTGGTGTCGATGATCGCCGGCCTGGCGGTGGTCAAAGCCGCCAAGCGGTTCGCCCCGGACAAGCTGATGATCTTCGGGCTGGTGTTCGTCGCGGCCGGCTTCGCCCTGATCCTGGCTTTCCGCCACGACCTGTCGGTGGCCGCGGTGATCGCGTCGTTCGTGGTGCTGGAACTCGGTGTCGGTGTCTCGCAGACGGTGTCCAACGACACCATCGTGGCGTCGGTTCCGGCGGCGAAAGCCGGTGCGGCGTCCGCGGTCTCGGAAACCGCATATGAGCTGGGCGCGGTGGTGGGCACCGCCACGCTGGGCACGATCTTCACGGCGTTCTATCGCAACAACATCGAGGTGCCGGCCGGGCTGACCCCGGCACAGGCCGCCGACGCCGGTGAGAGCATCGGCGGGGCGACCTCGGTGGCCGCGGACCTTCCTGCGGAAATCGGTCAGCGCCTGATGGATTCGGCGCGGGTGGCGTTCGACTCCGGCATCGCGCCGACGGCCGTCATCGCGACGACGCTGGCGTTGACGGCGGCGGCCGTCGTGGCGGCGGCGTTCCGCAAGCAGGCTCAGCGGTAGCGCAGGCCGGCCGATCGTCTCGCCCACCCACGCTGCCAAGATGGACCCGTGACGTTCGACGAGTTGATCGCCGAGGCCGACGCGGCGTCGGTCGACGGCTGGGACTTCTCGTGGCTGGAAGGCAGGGCCACCGAGGCGCGTCCGTCGTGGGGTTATCAGCGGTTGATGAGCCGCCGGTTGGCGACGGTGTCCTCGGCATTGGACATCCAGACCGGTGGCGGTGAGGTGCTCGCCGGAGCCACGAAGTTCCCGCCGACCATGGCGGCCACCGAATCCTGGCCGCCCAACCTCGCTCGCGCCACTCGGCTGCTCGGCCCGCGCGGTGTCGTGGTGGTCGCCGACCCCGACGAGCCGCCGCTGCCGTTCGCCGAGGCGGCGTTCGAGCTCGTTGTCAGCCGGCATCCGGCCACCGTGTGGTGGGACGACATCGCCCGTGTGCTCGCGCCCGGCGGCGTTTACCTCGCCCAGCATGTCGGCCCGGCAAGCGTTTTCGAGTTGACCGAGTTCTTCCTCGGGCCACAGCCGGAGGCCCGCAAGGCCCGCGATCCCGAAGTCGAGGCCGCGGGGGCGCGGGCCGCCGGGCTCGAGATCGTCGACCTGCGTGCCGAACGGCTGCGGATGGAGTTCTTCGACATCGGTGCCGTGGTGTATTTCCTGCGCAAGGTCATCTGGATCGTGCCGGGCTTCACCGTCGCCGCCCACCGGGACCGACTGGCCGCGTTGCACCAACAGATCCTGACCGACGGCTCGTTCGTCGCGCACTCGTCACGACACCTGATCGAGGCCCGCAAGCCCGATTTGGCCACGAAAGTGACGCAGGGGTCGTGATTTCCGCCGCCCGACGACCCCTGCGTCACTCTGGCGACGACGGCGGGGCGGCCGAAGCGTTGCGCGATGCCCGCGCCGCGAGGCCCCCGGCGATCGAGGTGGTCGCCATGGTGACCAGCGCTCCGAGCATCAGTGCCGCCGGCTCGCCGGATGCCAGCAGATGCTGCTCGGTGCCGAGCGTCGCGGCCGCGACCGGCACCCCGAGCTGAGCGGCCGAGAAGACAGCGAGCGCCATCGGCTGGCCCAGCAACCGGCCGGCACCATGTGCGAGCACCGCGCCAAGCCCCAAAGCCAGGGCGAGCAGGATGAATTCAGGATGGTCGGCAAGTTCGCGCACCTGCAGCGAGGCACCTAACCAGACGAAGAACAACGGACCGAAGAACCCGTCGGTGATACCGAACAACTGCCTGGCCAGCCGGCGCGGCTCCCCGATCGCAGACACCACCAGGCCCAGCGCGAAGCCGGCCAGCATGATCGAAACGTGCGTGGCCAACGCGACCGCCGACAGCCCGAACAGGAAAATCAGGCTGAACCGAAGCTCGAGCGCGAACTTGTGCTTGGCGGAATAGTGATGCAGACGTCGCCGTAAACCTCGTGCGTAGCCAGCCCGTAACGCGAGGAACAGCACCGCCGCGCAGCCAGCGATGGCCAGCGCTCCCAGCGCCGTGCGCGGGGCGCGCTGGATGTCTATCACCAACGGCAGCAATATGATCGACGCCGTATCGGCGATGGCGATCTGGGCGGTCACCGACAGCGCCTGCGGCCCCTCCAGGCGCAGGCCGTCGATGATCGGCAAGGCCAGCGCGGCCGACGACGAGGCCATCACCACGGCGTAGAGCGCCGCATGCCCGGTGCCGAACCCGTGGGCGATCACGACGCCGAGCACCGCGGCGACAGCCCCCACCAGCACCGCGCGCATGAGCGCTTTGGGAAGTGCGGTACGCAGCGCGGTGTCGCGGATCGGCACGTGGGTACCGACGACGAACATCACCAACGCGAACCCGACGTTGGCCAGCAAAGTGAACGTCGGATCGCTGTGGTCGACGATGCCGAATCCGGTTCTGCCAACCACGATCCCGGCGATCAGCTCACCGATCACCACGGGTGTGCGCAATCGCGGCAACGCGGCCAGGGCCGGTCCGGTCAGACCGATGACCGCGACCAGCGCCAACGTGTCGAAACCGAACTCGGCCACCGGCTCACATTAGGCGCTGATCCAGTTCCCGTGGAACCCGTAGGGCACGCGTTGCGGCAGTTTGATGGTGGCCACGGGCTTTCCGGAGAAGTCCGACGCATCCAGGATCATCAGGTCGCTGCCGTCGCGCTCAGGGTTGTAGACGTAGCCGAGGTAGAAACCGTTGCTCTCGTCGGCCGGGCCCGCGCCGGGAACGAACACCGCCTCCCCCGGTCCGCCGGATCCGAGATCGTGGCGCACGCCGGCACCGCTGGTCAGGTCGTAGCGGACCCAGGAGTTGTCTGCGACGGATACCGCGTACCGGGCCGGCAGGCCGGCCAGTCGATCGTCGATGCGGGGGAACTCCACTCCGAGGTCGTCGAGCTGACGTTCGGCGACGGTGCCGGCTGCCAGGTCGATCCGCCACTCCCACAACACGCCTCCGACATCGAACCCACCGCCGTTGCGCCACATCTCGGGGTAGCGAACAGCTTGCAGGACAATCGAACTGCCGTCATCGTGGGCGTTGGCGACGTGGAACACGTAGCACGGGTCGATGTCGAACCATCGGATCGGCGCGTCGGGATTGTCTCGGCGCAGCACGCCGAAGCGGGCGCCGTAGTCGTCGCTCCATCGGTAGGGCATGCCGCTTTCCCCCTTGGCCACTGCGATGTCCAGGTCGAACACCACCGGCAGGTCCATGAAGATGACGTGGCTCGCGGTCATCGCGAAGTCGTGCATCATGGTGTGCGCCTTGACGTCCACGGGCCGGTTGACCGTCAGCTCGCCGTTGGCGTCGGCCCGGTGATAGGTGACATAGGGCTCGAAGATGCTGCCGTAAGAGAAGAAGTGCAACTCGCCGGTCGTCGGGCAGATCTTCGGGTGCGCGGTCATCGAGTCGACCAGCTTGCCGCCGAAGTCGTAGGCGCCCACCGTTTCCAGCTCGTTGGTGATCTCGTAGGGCAGTGAGGATTCCACCAGCGCAAGGGTTTTGCCCGCGTGGTTGACGACATGGGTGTTGGCGACCGACGAGCGCAGGTTGCGGGTGCCGTCGGCGTGGTAGAGCGGAAAGTGCTCGACGAAGCTGTCGGTGCGTACCCAGCGATTGCGGTACCACTTGGCCGCGCCGTTCTCGATGCGGACACCGTGGATCATCCCGTCACCGGTGAACCAGTGCCCGGTCGCCTGACGCGGGTTCGGCCCGTTGCGCAGATACCACCCGTCGAGTTCGGCGGGGATGGCGCCGTCGACGGCCAGGTCGTACTCCGTGAGTTCGTCGGCGACGGGCGCGTAGTTGCCGCGCCGGGAGAAATCGGTTTCACCGATGGGCAAGGCGGAAGTCATACGGCAACAGTGACATTCCACAACTGACATGTCAATAGTGAGATGTAGGCTGCGGACATGAGTCTTCGCATGGCGGCGCTCGGCCTGTTGGCACAGCACCCCGGCAGCGGGTACGACCTGCTCAAACGGTTCGAGAGATCGATGGCCAACGTCTGGCCGGCCACCCAGAGTCAGCTCTACGGCGAGCTCAACAAGTTGGCCGCCGGCGGCCTGATCGAGGTGTCGGCCATCGGGCCGCGCGGCCGCAAGGAGTACCGCATCACCCCTGCGGGCCGCACCGAGCTGAAGCGCTGGATCACCAGCCCCGCCGACGATCCACCCGAGCGCAGCGCGGGCCTGCTGCGGGTCTTCCTGCTCGGCGAATTGCCTCGCGACCAGGCGCGCGAGCATCTCAAGGCAATGGCCGCGCACGCCGAGGCCGAAGTCGCACGCCTCAAGGAACTCGAGGCGTCGATCCCGTGGGCCGACTTCGGCGGCGACCTCTACGGGCACGCAGCGCTGGAGTACGGCCTGCGCTTCAACGCCATGCAGGCGCAGTGGGCACGTTGGCTCATGGAAACTATCGACAACCGATAGATTCCGATATATCGTTGACGCATCGGAAGCGCACACCGCGCTCCTCAACGACAACGAAGGATTCACTCCAATGACCAACCCATTCAATTCACCGGGCGGCTTCGGATTCGTGCCTTTCGGCCGGGACGAAGCTCGCAGCATGTTCCACCAGGCCCGCGCCGCACGCCGCGACCTGCGTCATCAGATGCGGGCACAGGCGCATGCGGCCCGCGAACAGGGCGTCGACCCCAATTGCCAGACCGGCTTCGGCCCGAGCTTCGGCCCGAGCTTCGGCCCCGGGTTCCGTCCCGGACGCGGCGGCTTCGAATTCGGCTTCGGACCGCGTGGCGGTCACCGTGGCGGACGTCGCGGCCGACGCGGTGATGTCCGTGCCGCCATCTTGACCCTGCTGGCCGAACGGCCGATGCACGGCTACGAGATGACGCAGGAGATCGCGAGCCGCAGTAACAACCTGTGGAAGCCCAGCCCCGGCTCGGTGTACCCGACCCTGCAGCTCCTGGTCGACGAGGGACTCATCGCCCCGGCCGAGTCGGAGGGCAGCAAGAAGACCTTCGAGCTGACCGAAGAGGGCCGCCAAGCCGCGGCCGAGATCCAGTCCCCGCCGTGGGCGCAGATCGCCGAGGACGCCGACCCCGCTGCCCTCAACCTGCATTCCGCCGTCAGCCAGTTGATGGCCGCTGTCGGCCAGTCGGCCTATGCCGCAGGCGAAGACCAGCAGCAACGCATCCTCGACGTGGTCAACAACGCCCGTCGCGAGATCTACCAGATCCTCGGCGAGGAGTAGCAGCCCGTAGGCTGCCCTCGTGAGCAGCCTCGTCACAACCATCGCGCCGGCCGTCGTTGCAGTGTTGACCGCGGCCGGCGCGGTGATCGGTATCCAGTTCCGTGATGTCGACGCCTACGAGCGCAGGCGCGGCATCTGGCAGTGGCTTCTGGTGCTGCTCGCCGCGGTCGCAACGATGGGCGCCGTCGGGTCGGCGTCCGGCGTCGGCAACCTCCTTCAGGCCACGTTGCTGGCGGTGTTCGCGGCTGCGGCCGTGGTGCTGGCCCACGTCATGTGGCGTCGGCGGGTTCCCGACGCCGAGCCCCGCATCGTGGCCGTCGCGACGACGGCGGCCATCTGCGCGGTCCTGGTGATCGCCGGGGTGGTATCGCTGACCTACATCGGTGACAAGGGCTGCCGGCAGGCCGATCTGCTGGTGCAGTACACCCGCGTCAGCTCCGGTGCCGTCATGCCCTCGTTCAACTCCGGCCAGGGGCCGACAGCCGGTGACTACGAGAACTGGTCCAAGCTGATCCGCGAGGCGGCCGACCAGGTGACCGCGAGCGATCTCGCCCCGCACGCCAAGCGGATCGGCGAGCTGGCCACAGAGATCACCGAAGCGGCCAAGGCCAACGACAAGCCCCGTCATGCCAGTCTGGGCGTCGAGTATTACGACGAGCTCAAACCGATTCTGGCCAAGTGCCACATCACGCTGTAACCGTCAGTCGATGTCGACCCAATTCAACGTACGATCAACGGCTTTGCGCCAACCGGCGTAACCGGACTGCCGGGCCTCATCGTTCCACTGCGCGCTCCAGCGTTGCCCTTCCTGCCAGTTGGCCCGTAGATCCTCGGCATTCTCCCAGAACCCGACCGCCAAACCGGCGGCATAACCCGCACCCAGCGCGGTGGTCTCGGCGACGACGGGCTTGACCACGTCGACGCCGAGCACATCGGCCTGGATCTGCATGCACAACGCATTGGCGGTGATGCCGCCGTCAACCTTCAGAACTTCAAGGTGCACACCGGAATCGGCCTCCATGGCCTCCACCACGTCGCGGCTCTGATAACAGATCGCCTCCAGCGTCGCCCGGGCCAGGTGCGCGTTGGTGTTGTAGCGGGACAGCCCGACGATGGCGCCCCGGGCATCTGAGCGCCAGTACGGCGCGAACAGCCCCGAGAACGCCGGGACGAAGTAGACGCCACCGTTGTCGGTCACCTGCCGGGCCAGCGCCTCACTCTGTGCGGCACCGCTGATGATGCCCAGCTGATCACGGAGCCACTGCACCGCTGACCCGGTTACCGCAATCGACCCCTCAAGCGCATACACGGGTTTCGCGTCGCCGAACTGGTAGCAGACCGTGGTGAGCAGTCCGTTGTCCGAGCGCACGATCTTCTCGCCGGTGTTGAGCAGCAGGAAATTGCCTGTGCCGTAAGTGTTCTTGGCCTCGCCGGGCGCCAGACACACCTGGCCGACCATGGCGGCCTGCTGATCCCCGAGGACCCCCGTCACCGGCACCTGCCCGGCCAGCGGCCCGTCGTCGCGGGTGATCCCGAACGACTCCGGATAGGACGACGGTTTGATCTCGGGCAGCATCTGCCGCGGAATCGAGAAGAAGGACAGCAGCTCGTCGTCCCAGTCCAAGGTTTCCAGATCCATCAACATGGTGCGACTGGCGTTGGTGACGTCGGTGACGTGGCTGCCGCCGCGGTAGCCGCCGGTGAGGTTCCACGTCACCCACGAATCGGCGGTGCCGAAGATCGCGTCACCGTTCTCCGCATCGCGCCGGACCCCGTCGACGTTCTCCAGAATCCACTGGATCTTGCCCGCCGAGAAGTAGGTCGCCGGGGGCAGCCCCGCCTTGCGCCGGATCACGTCGCCCCGTCCGTCGCGGTCGAGCGCGGCCGCGATCCGGTCGGTGCGGGTGTCCTGCCAGACGATGGCGTTGTGGTACGGCCGGCCGGTGTGTCTGTTCCACACCAGCGTGGTCTCGCGCTGGTTGGTGATCCCGAGCGCCGCCAGATCCCCGGACACCAGGTTCGTCTTGTTCAGCGCGGTCATGATCACCGCGGCGGTGCGTTCCCAGATCTCGACCGGATTGTGTTCCACCCAGCCGGCCCTCGGCATGATCTGCTGATGCTCGAGCTGGTGACGGCCCACCTCGGCGCCTTCGTGATCGAAGATCATGCATCGAGTGCTCGTGGTGCCCTGATCGATTGCAGCTACGAAGTCCGCGGACATTCGTACATGATGGCCTACATGACTCCCGACCCCTCAGATATCGACCAGATGCCACGGGGCGGGTTCCGCGCATCCTGCCTGGACCGGCTGCTGGAGACCGACCGGTTGGAGTACCTCGACCGTGACGATGTCGACGTATCAACCAAGCGACAGGTGATCGGGGCCCTGGACTGGACCGGCCGGTTGTTCAAGAACCATCAGCGTTTCGCGGCGATCGCGCTCGATCTGGTGGCCGATATACCGGATCCGCGGATCTTGGAATTGGGTGCCGGGCACGGCGGCGTGTCGCGCCAACTGCTGGCCGACCATCCGACCGCGCGGGTCACCATCACCGACCTCGACCGCGAGTCGGTGGCCCGGATCGCCGCGAGCGACCTCGGCAGCCATCCCCGAGCCAAGGTCCGCCAAATGGACGCCATTGCGATCGACGCGGCCGACGGCAGCTACGACCTGGTGTTGTTCGCCTTGTCCTTCCATCACCTGGCCCCGGCACAGGCCGCGCAGGTGTTCGCCGAGGGTACGCGGGTCGCCGATACCCTGCTGATCATCGACCTACCGCGACCACCGGCGCCACTGCATCTGTTGCGGCTGGCGACGATGTTGCCCGCCGCCCTGGTGCTTCCGTTCGCCCACGACGGTGTCATCAGCTCGCTGCGCAGTTACAGTCCCTCGGCATTGCGCAGCCTGGCCCGGCACGCCGACCCGTCGATCGAGCTCACCCTGCGCGGCGGGCTGACTGCACCGCAGATCGTGATCGCCAGGCGAGCACCGTGATTCGGGTCAGGCGCGCCTTTTGACCTGCGGCGCCACCGAGAACAGGTCGGCCACACTGGACGCCAGTTCCAGGAAGGCCTGCCGCGTCGGGCCGCTGAGGAAACCGAGATCCACCTCGGCGCCTTCGGCCAGGTGATCGTCGAACGGGATCACGTGCAGCGCCCGCACCCGAGGTAGGAAATGACTGGACAGCTGCGCCATGTCGAGGCCGAGTGCGCCCGGCCGCGACGCACTGACCACCACTACCGCCTTCGGCACCAGGTGTGAATAACCGTTACGCTCAAGCCAATCCAACGTGGCCAGCGCACTACGGGCCGAATCGATGGCCGGCGAGGCCACGATCACGATTGCGTCCGCGGCGTCGAGCACGCCCGCCATTGCCGAGTGCACCAGCCCGGTGCCGCAGTCGGTCAGGATGATGTTGTAGAAGCGCTGCAGCACACTCAGCACTCCGCGATAGTCGTACTCGGAGAACGCTTCCGAGGTGGCCGGGTCGCGCTCGGACGCCAGAATCTCCAGGCGGCTGGTGCTTTGCGACGTGTGACGCCGGATGTCGGAGTATCGCGAGATGCCGTCGTCGAGCAGCACGTCACGCACCGTGGACTCGCATTCGTTGGGTCCGCGCTGGGCCAGCGTGCCGAAATCGGGGTTGGCGTCCACCGCGATCACCCGATCACCGCGGGTCGCCGCCAGCGTGGCCCCCAACCCCACGGTGGTGGTGGTCTTGCCCACCCCGCCCTTCTGGGACAACAGGGCGATGTTGAACGGGCCGCCGACCACCGGCTGGTTCACCCGGTCGATGAGTGACTTTCGGCTGGCTTCCTGTTCGGAGACTCCTGGGTTGATGCCGGTGGCCCGGTAAACGGCCTTGCGCCAACCGGATTTCGGCGTGGGCGCGGCCCGGATCAGGCCGAGGTCGCCGTTGCTCACCACCACCGAGGGGCGGTGGCCGGTCGCGCCGTCCGGCTTGATGGACGTGAACGGGGTCTGCTCCGGCGGGCCGAACGTGAGCCGCTCGTCATCGCGGTCGGTCATGGCTGCTTCCCTCCGTCAGCTCGATGCCGTCATGCCGAGTACCTGTTTGAGCGCCGCCTGCATATCGGACAGCTCGATCCGCATCAACTGCGCCTCGTCCAGCTCCGACAGGTTCGTCCCGTGGATCTCGCTGAGGCGGTATTCGCGCTCCTCTTCGGCTGCCTCGATCACGTTGCGTACGAAGCGGCCGTTGCCGGCCAGATCGATCCCGGGGCGCAGTTGACCCGATTGGTCCAGAGCCTCGCTCTGACACAGTGCGACACAAGAATTGACGAGCTCGTCATAGGCGGCGTCTGACAGTTCCGAATCCCTGGTGCGTGCGACCAGCTTTCCGATGTCGCCGAGTTCATAGGGGCTGTACGAGCCGAACCGGATGCGCTTGGTGAAGCGTGACGCCAGACCGTCATTGGACGCCAGGAAACGGTCGATCTCGGCGTCGTAGCCGGCGATGATCACCACCAGGCGGTCCCGGTCATTCTCCATCCTGGCCAGCAGGGTGTCGACCGCTTCCCGGCCGAAAGCGTCGCCGCCCGACAACCCGGTCTGGATCAACGTGTAGGCCTCGTCGATGAACAGCACCCCGTCCATCGCCGAGTCGATCAGCGCGGTCGTCTTGATCGCAGTACTGCCGAGGTGCTGGCCGACGAAGTCGTGGCGCTTGGCCTCCACGATGTTCGGGGTGCGCAGCAATCCCAGCCCGCAGTACGTCTTCGCCACCACCCGGGCGATCGTGGTCTTACCGGTTCCGGGCGGGCCGGTGAACGCCAGGTGCAAGCTGCGCGCAGCGGAGCTGAGCCCCTTATCCCCGCGGACCTTTGCCAGCATCGCCGCCGATTTCAGCTTGGCGACTTGCAGTTTGACCTCCGACAGGCCGATCTGACGGTCCAGTTCCTCCTGGGCGGCCCGCAGGTATTCGTTGCCACGCTCCGACAGGTCATCGGCCATCAGGTCTTCCGCCGACGGCACGCTGGCCGGGTCCCAGCGGTCGGTGCGCGAGTCGACGATTTCTTTCGATGTGATCACCAGGCGGTACTTCGGATCCGCCAGTGCCGCGGCGTTGGCCTCGAATCCCGGGTCCTCGCTGTAGATCCGCTCGAAGATCACCCGGGCTTCCTGCTCTTCGCCCATCTCCCGCAGGGTCAACCCCTTGCAGAATTCCGCTGCGCGTCGCGCACCGGGGACCGGGCCTTCGATCGCCCGGTCCAGCCGACGGATGCCCTCTCCGAACAGACCCATCTGCGCGCACGCCGAGCCGACCATCAGATCGGCTCCGGCACTGATGTAGCTGTCGGTGAACGTTGCCGACTTGCTCAGCGCGCTCAGGACGTCGGGCCAACGCTGCGTGGTGAAGTGCAGGACGCCCCGGATGTAGGCGCGGATCTCGTCGGTGTCGCCGTCGTGGACCGTGGTGGTCTGATCCAGTTTGTCGAGTACCTGCTCAGCTTCGTCGAAATCCTTGGCGCCAATCATGCTGGCCGCGTACGCGAGCCACATCTCGGTCTTGGTGCTCAACGGGTAGTCGAGGTACAGCCCGGTCTGGAAGCGTCCGCTCAACGCCCGTTGCGGTAGGCCGAGTCGGCGCTGTTCGCGAAACAACGAGAGTGTGCTGGTTCGGTAGAGGTGATAGATGACCTCGGAGCTGGTGTCGCCGGTGACCGCGCGGCCCAGCCATGCATCACACATATCCGGGTCGTATTCGGTGGCTCGGCGGAACGCCAGCGCCGCGTACGGCAGGTCGCGCTCGGTCTCCAATCCGTCGATGGGAATGCCGAGCGACAGCACTCCGGCATCGAAAACCCGCTGCGCTTCGGTGGATCCACTCATCGGAGGTGACACATCTCCTCACTGCAGCCTCAGCCGCGATTCGCCCGCGAGTGTACTAAGTTGAGCAGAATGGCACAGCCGGTGCAGTCAGCTGGCGGGACGATTTCGGTGCGCACCACCGAACGCGGCCTGCCGGTTGCGCTACGCCTCGACCCCGTCGAGTTGAAGAAGCCCCCCGCCCAGTTGGCCGAGGAGATCATGGCCCTGTGCCGGTTGTCAGCGGCCCGCGCGCAGGTGCAGCGCCGCCGCGAGCTGGTCGAAAAGGGTTACAGTGCATCGATTATCGATCCGCTGAGGCTGGCGAGTGAAGATGAATTGGCCCGCGCGGAGGATGCGGTCCTCGGCGGCGAGGATGACCTGCCGACGACCTGGGGCAGGTCCGTATGAGCGGTCTTGCCGACTCGCTGATCGGCCGCATCCGCAAGCAGCGTGATCTGGTCCAGGCCATGGATGAGCACTGCCAATCGATTTCGGCGCGCGTCACCAGCCGTGACGGCAACGTCAGTGCCGAGGTCGACGGTATGGGCGCACTGACCGGGTTGTGGCTCGGACCGGCCGCACACAAGCTGGGTGCCGACGCACTGGCCAAGCTCATCATCGAAACTGCCGGTGCCGCTGCGCAGGTGGCGACGGCTCGACAGCAGTTCCTGTCGCAGGAATTCGCACAGCGAATGCAAGAACTCAACCAGGCTCCGCTGACTCGTTGGGACGGCGACGCTTTCGAACCACGGCGTTAGCGACCGCCGGGCAAACGACGCGCGGCCGGCCGCACCCGACCGACCGGTTGCCCTCTGAACTGCAAGGGCGCCCCCGCCACGCCAATGCGATGTCCGGCCAAATCCGTTATCCAGCAATTTTTACCATTGCACTAATTACTAATTCGAACGATCTACACGTGCAATTCGCACAAAATTCAGTTAGCTGCGGTCGGCCGGCGCGGCTATAGTTTATTGGTCTCGTGCCCACACAACCCCCGCTTCACGCCGGAAAGGTATTAGCACGATGAGCGACATTTTCGCCGCCCAACCTTCGGGTATGGCTACCTTTTCCGCTGCCAGCGACGCGGCCGGAGCCGCGATAACGACAGTCGGTTCGGCCGACTCGGCGGCCATGCTGATGTCTGCGGCGGCGGCCCTCGGGCCGATCGGAGCGGCCTACCTGGCCGCCTTCGGCCCAGCTCAGGCCAACAATCTCGCCGGAACACTGCTGGTGGGCGGGGTACATGCCGCCACTGGCGCCGCCACCGAGGTATCCCGTTCCGCAGTCCTGTCGAACGACGACGCCTAGGCCGCCGCAATATGCCCAACGTTTTGCCTCCCCGCCCGGTAACGCCGGTAGGTCAGCTAGCTCAACAAGTTCCCGGCTACGACGCCACACCGGTTATCGCTGCTCAAGAACAGACTCTGCAAGACTTTCTGAATTTGCCAGTGCGACAGATTCTTGAGCGCCTGGGTTTGCCGCCAATTGCAGATCAAAAGCCCGAAGAACAACCGCCGCCCGAGGGCCAACCCGAACAGCAGCCGCCGGCCAATCCCATGGACCCGAGCGCACTGATCAGCCCCGTCACGGATGCGCTCGGCACCTTGGGCAGCGGGATGTTCGACGGCGTCGACCCGACGACGATGCTGCAGTCCATCTCGAAGATGTTCGACTCCACCGGCGGCTCCATGGCCAAGTCGGTCAATTCGGTGGGCGATGCCTGGCAGGGCGCCTCCGGCACCGCCGCAGCGGCCAAGACCACCGCCGCGATCTCCGACGGCGCCGAGGTCGGCGCCCAATCCGACGCGCTCCGGACCAGTTTGACCGCAGCCGCAACCAATGTCGGCCAGGCCCGAGCGCGGCTCATCGAGATCATCACCGAATTCGCCGCGACGATCGCGGCGATCGGTCCCATGATCGTCTTCCCGTGGGGCTGGGCAGCGGCAATTGCCGCTGCCAACAAGGCGATTGCCACCACAGCCGAGGTGATGACCGAGCTGCAGGCCTCGCTGGCGACGCAGGCCGCACAGGTCTCCGCTGCCGGTGCGCCGGTCGGCATCACCGCTGCACCCGAGGGCGCCTCGGCACTGGCCGGGTTGGCCCAGCTGATGCCGATGGCGATGAAAGGCGCCGAGGCCGGCGTCCAGGCCGGGACCGGCGCGGCGTCGGCGGCCGGCCAAGCTGCCGCTGGCCCCGCGATCGATCCCGTCGACCCGCTCGAGGCAGATCCGGCCGCGGCCGGAGGCGATGCGGCCGTCGGAGGCGTCGGCATGGGCGCCGTCGGCGGTGGCGGCGCGGGTGTCGGCGGCGCATCGGCGCCCCGGTCGCTACCGATGTCATCCATGCTTCAGGCGGAAACTGCAAGTGTCCCAGCCCAATCAGCAACACCACGGATAAGCGGTGTCGCTGCACCCGGCATGATGGGTGGTGCGCCCGTGGGGGCGATGGGCGCCGGTCAGGGCGCGCATGCGTCGGCGAGCAACAACCACACATCGGCATCGTTCCTGCACACCACCGACCAAGGCAGCGAGATCGTCGGCGATCTCGGCACTGCGGCACCCCCGGTCCTCGGGGAGGCCGACCCGTATCAGACCCCGGACGTCGAGCTCCGGATCTAGCCAGCCCGTTAGGAGAACCGTCATGGCCGACAACGCCGGTATGTCCATTCAGCCCTCCGAGGTCCAGGAGATCAGCAATCAGCTCGACGAGCTCGCCAACCGCGTCCAGCGGGTGATGACCGATGAGGCGCCCAACCTCGCGGTGACGCCCTCGGCACGCGACGAGGTCTCGCAACGAATTGCCCAGACCCTCAACGAGGTTCACACCTCCTTCGGCACGTCCGCCGATCAGGGCGTGACCGAGATTCACGAGGTGGCCGCAACGCTGCGCGGTCATTCGTCGAACATTGCCGCTTCTGAGGACTTCGCCGGCTGACCATCCGCACCATCAGCTGATTTCTGTCGACGAGGGGAGGTTTCCGGGCGTGGGGTTCACCGACGTTGCGTGGGAGTCACGCAGCACCGAACAGCTTGCTCGCGACCTCACCGAGGGGCCCGGTCCGGCGTCGGTCGGCGGAGCCGGCGCGGCCTGGATCCGGGTTGCCAACGAATTGGCAAACATCTCCGTTGATTTCGACAAGCTGGTGGCACGGCTGCGGACTGCCTGGGACAGCCAGGCCTCCGATGCGGCGGCGCGACGGCTGGAGGAGTTCGGTCACTGGTTGCAGGCGATCAGCCTCAGCGCCGCGGGCAACGGTCAGCGTGCCGAGGAAGCCGCGGTGGCCAACACCGTGGCGGTGCTGGCGATGCCCAGCGTGTCGGAGGCCGTCGAAGCGAAGACCGCGCAGGACATGATGGCCTCGCTGGCCGCCTACAACGGAGCCGTGCTGACCGGGTCGTTCGCGGAGTTCGACGCGGCCGCTACCGCTGACCAGGCCAACGCGGCGGCCGTCATGCAGCAGTACGAGCAGGCGGCAGCTCCGCTGGCCCAGCCGTGGGAGCAACCGGTGCCCCCGCAGATGTCAAAAGGCAATGCGCTGGCGGCCGAACAGGGCAGCGAGGGCGCTGCCGGCGGGAGCGGCGGATCCGCCGGAGGTGCTCCTGCGGTGCCGCCACCCCCGCTGGCTCCGATGTTCGCACCCGGCATCAAGTCCAGCGCCGATCCGAAGGCGCTGCAGAAGACCGGATTCACCGGTTCGGGCGGCTCCGCGGGGTCGGGCGGGATGAACGGGGCGCCCTACGCGCCGATGGGCGCCATGGGCCGCAGCGATCAGCATCGCGACTACGAGTCGGTACAACCCGCGGCGACTCTGGACGGTGCGGGTGAGCCGGGCGCCGGGGTTTCCGACGCCGGCCAGTCCTGGCTTCCCGCCGCACAGCAGAACGACGCACCGTTCATGGTGTCGAACGTCAGCTGGGGTCCCGACACGGCGGTGTTCGACGAGCTCGCCGCCCCCGAGGTGCCCACCGGCGAAGGTTTCGCCGACGAGCCGGAGCGCACGCTCGAACAGGTGGACAACGGTTGGGTCACGCCCCCTGTGATCGGCGTCGATCGGGGGCTCAACATATGACCGCCTCGCTCGCCCCGCAGTTCGTCGTCACCGATGACGAACTGCATGTTCTGGCAGCGCGTCTCGGTGTCCAGGCACTGCCGCTGGTGTTGAACCTGCGGTCCCGTCACCCCACCGAGACGGCCCGGACCGTGGCCATCGGGGAAGCCACCCGGAGTCTGACCGAGCGTGGTCTGCTGTCTGCCGGCGAAGTCGGCACAGATCTCGCCGCGACGGTGCAGTCACTACAACGACCCGACCGTGAGCTCGCCATGCGCCTCGTCACCCCCGATGGCCTGGCCCGTGTCGCGGTGGTTCGGCATGGCGCGCAATGTGTCTCGGCCTGCCGGGTCCGGGACGAGGTCACCCTGGACCTGATCGACGACGGCGCGAGCCTGTCGAGTGCCGCCGGCGCATTGCTGCAGCGGCTCCCGGCATCGGCTCCCGCCGAGTTCACTCCGGTCGGCGCCCCGCTCACCGAAACCGCCCAGGCCCTTTCGGACTCGCATGACGCCACCGAGTTGTCCGACCAGGTCCGGGCGCTCGGAGCCGACATCCGCACCGCGATGACGTTGGGGGCGGCGCTGGCGGCGCGGTTGGCCTTCGCCGAGATCGTCTATCAGGCGCTCGATGACAACGTCGACCGGATCGCCCGCACGCCAGGCGCGGTGGGCATTTTCTACACCAAGCGCGGACGGATAGTGGGCGCCCCGAGCGCCTCACCCACTGGCCAGTTGTGGACCACCCTGAAGCCGGGGTCGGACCACACGATCAAGCAGGCCATAGGCCAGCTTGTCGAGCTGTCCGGCTACAGATGGGGGGACTGCTAGATCCGCTCCCTGTTCACCAGCGAATTCTCAACAGAACTCCGGCAATTCATGCCGGGTATGACAAAGAGAGGTAAAGCATGACGCTCCATCTGACGCCTGCGGAAGCTCAGAGCAAGATCGAGAACATCGACAAACAGATGATGGATGTCCGGCGGCTGGCTTCCCAGATTCTCGACCAAACCGAGGCCATGACCGCCAGCTCGTGGACGGGCGGCAAGGCGGCGAAGTTCCGCGGCATCATGACCCAGCACCACGAAGACTTCAACTACGTAATCAATAACCTGCAGCAGATCGTCGACAAGGGCAAGTCTGACATCAACGCACTCGTCAGCCACGACGCCGACTAGAAATCGAAAGGTTTGATCAATGGATACAGACAGCATTCGGTACCAGTACGGGGCCAACTACGCATCGCTGGACGACATCCAGGGAGCGACCAACAACGCGCAGGCGATGCGTGAGGAGGTCAGCCAGGTGTTCGCCGCGCTCCAGGGTGTGTACGAGGGCGACGCGGCAGCGACCCTGCACCAGAAGCAGACGCAGATCCTGCAGCAGATGGACGCGATCCTCAACGAGATCACCCAGACCCGGTCCGGGGGCAATCAGTCGCAGGAAGACGCCGCGGCACTCGACAGGCACCTTGCCGGCGGCTTCTGACAAGGTCGTTCGTCGGTGGGCTCGGTCGATGGCTTCATCTCGACCGAGCCCGCTTACGCGCCCGGTTTCCAGCAGAGAAAGGGGTCAACATGATCACCGATGAGGTGGCCCCGCTGCGCCATGACGTCGAACCATGGTTCATGAGCGGTTTCGAGTTCCGTTGCGCCTGGGAGGCACTCGGCCTCGACCGCCTGCCGTCCCCGCTGTCGTATCGCCATCGTGGACCCAAATTCATGTCTGAGGTGGAAGCCGACCGGCGGGACGCGCTGGCACGGTTACGTGCCGGCTTGACGCCGAATCGGGTCCGAATTCTGGAGGCCTTGCGGTACCCGGCCTATCTGCTGCACGGGTTCGGCCAGATCGAAGGTGGCAGGATCTATCGATTGCTCGGATTGATCGGCACCACCGGATACTGCGCGGTCATCACCCAGGATCCCAGCGACCAGCTCATCTTCGGCGAGGATGTCCAGATCATCGGATGCGTGAACATCGATTTTCCGCAGGTGGTCCTCGAAGCGCTGCCGGCATACAGTCCCGGCACCCGCCCTCGTAAGGAGGAACTGCTCGAAGACCAGACACCGACCTCAGCTCTTCGGGATGCGAAGATCACCGGATCGATTCTGCTCAGCGGATCCGCCGAGTTCACCAGGGACTACCAACTGCGCGACGCCACCCACTTGACGCTGATCAACATCGCCGACGACGGCGCCTATGTGGTCAACGAGGGCACGAACTCGTTCCAGATCATTCCGGCGACCGTGCCCAACCTGATGCATGTCTTCAAGAAGATCGAGAAGCGACAGTCAGAAGCGTTGACCGAGAAGCTGTCGGCAGAGCAAGCGGACCGGGAATTCGATGCCCTACCTTGACACCGTTTCCGTGTACGTGCCCGAGGGCACGGACAGCGCCGGTCGCCCGAAACATCTCGCGACCGCGGCTGTCGAGATGCAGTCGGTCCACGAGATGGTAGAGGCCGCCGCACGTCAGATCGACAGTGCCGCGCTGTCCGCGGCAGCCGAGAGCTTGGCGGCCTCGTTCCATTGCGGCACCCTGTATCAGGGCGAACACTTCTGGCCGATCACCAATTCGATCCAGCAGTCTGTCCTGGGCAGGACGTCGGCGGGTTCGGCGACCGAGATCCGGCAGTTCTGCTCGGGCGGCCTGTACGGCTTGATGCTCGCCGACGCGGTGCTGCAGGCAGGCTGGGCCGGCGAATATGCCATGGTGACCGGTGGCGACAGCATCTTCTACTTCGACCGGCACGAGTACGCCGCCAGTCCGGTGACCGAGGGTTCGCTCTTGGGCGACAGCGGCTTCTGCGCGCTGCTGAACCGCAACCACGGTTTCGCCCGCATCGTGTCTGTCGCGGCACGGTCGCACAACCCATCTCAAGGAATGATGCACGGGCGGGCTGACGGCGCCATCGACGATCCGACGTTCCCGACGTTGGCGGATTGGATCGACCGGTGGGAGAACTATGACCGGCGCGGCCCGGGCACGGTGAGGGACAACGCGATAGCCAGTTTTCGGGTAGCCGTCGAAACCGTGACGGAATGCTATGAGCGTGCAGGACTGGGGCCCGATGACGTCGATTGGTTCGCCCCGTCCTTCATCGAGCCGAGCTACGTCACGGACATGCTGGCCAAACAGACCCTCCTGCGACCCGCGCCCGGCATCTATGACTTCGCAGCCCAATTCGGGCATTTGACCGTCTCGGACTTCGGCGTCAACCTCGCCTACCTGATGAACAACAAGATCGCCAAGGTGGGCGACCTGGTACTGCTGTACGCCGCCGGTAACTTCGTCAACTCGGCAGCGGTCCTGCTGCGGATCGAGCAAGAGGTGACCCTGCCATTCAATCTTTCGTCGTGGCAACGAGATTCACATGACCGAACAGGAGAATCATGACCAACCCATGGGGCGCACTGGACAACGCTGCCGCGAACAAGAACCTCTATCTCGATCCGGCCGTGATCGGGACCGTCAATACGGTCTACGAACGGTACGAGGAGAGCCTCGAAACGCTCATCAAGAATTCCCTCGACGAAACCACGGAGTACTTCGGCACGGCGGCCAATCCACTGGCGGTTCTCGTTCAGAAACTCTTCGAAGCCCGCGGCAAGGAGTTGACCGACTACGCGACCGAGCAGTTGTCACAATCGCAGGCCTTCATCAAGACTGCTCGCGATGCGGCTGAGGCCATGCGGTCCTCACAGAACGACTAGTCACCCACCACGGACGGACGGCGCACAACTATGAGCGGCTTCGGCAACTACCTCGGCGCGACGATGGGCACCAGCACCAACGAAGAGGGCAGAAGCGGCGCCGTCTATGACAACTCGTTCGTCACCAACCCCAACTACCCCAAACGCGCTGACCTGGTCACTGACGATGGCGACTTCGAGGAGATACCGGAAAAGTGGGCAGAGAAAGACACGGTCGTCGACTACAAGCCGAACAGCGCGCTGCTGGGCGAGGTGCCCGGCCTGATCTCGGACAACAGCACATACCTGGAGGTCCAGGACAAGCTCAACGGTCCTGACAAACTCAACTGGGAAGACAAAGAGTTCGTCTTCATGCGCAAGGAGAAGGACTCGCTCAATCTCGATGCGATCACGACGCTGGCGAAAAACTGGAGAGACAGAGGCACTGATCTCAAGAAGAACTCAGAGGAGTTCAAAGAGTCGGTCGACAAGGAAATTACCGGAAAATGGTCCGGCGAGAGCGCCGCAGCAGCCGAGGCGGCGTCCCAGCAGGTCACCAAGAGTGCGATCTACGACTTCTCGCCCGCTGCCGAAGCTGTAGCGAAACGACTGGACGAGCTACACAGCGCGTTTGCCCAAATCCATCGGGACTTCCCTGACAAGTACGACAACAACGATTTACTCGATGACGGCAAGTTCAACGCGAAAGAACTCGACGACGCCATCAAGTCCTACAACAACAGGTATGAGGTCGACGGCAGCGGGCACCTACGTAAACGAGACGGCGGGGGTTATGTGACCGCCGCGGACGCTCTCAAAGAACTGGAAGAGCTCAACCGCTCCATCGAGGCCTATCGGACTGCCGTCCAACTGTTTCAGCACGTGTACAACCCCGTCGTCGAGGCCGTCACACAGAATTTTCCTCATCTCCCGACACCGCCGAACATGAAGTACGGAGATCCCACCGGCCCCGGCGGACCGGGCGGACCGGGCGGTGACCCGGCCGGTCCGGGCGGGCCCGGTGGCACCAGCCCGTTCAAACCGGGCGGCCCCGGCGCAGGCACCAGTCCGTTCGACAAGTCCGCTTTCGACAAGCTGAACGCCAACAAGCCGACGGACCTCGACAAGTTCAAGCCCATCGACCAAAAGCCGATCGATCAGCAGGATCTCTCGACCGATCCGACCAAAGACGCCCTCGACAACCTGACCGATCCCGTCAAGTCCGCTATGGATACGGCGACCAACGCCGCCAAGGACGCGATCGGTCAGGCGATGGATGCGGCCAAGAACGCAGCCGGGCAGAACCCGTTGGGGTCAGGGATGGGAGGGCCGCCCGAAGGTGTGCTCGGCCTCGGGCCCCAAGGTCTCGGCGGGGCTGCTGCCGGCAAGGGAGGAGGCGGCGCCGGTGGCGGAGTTCCGTTGCGCGGCCTGCCGAGTGGCCTTCCGACAGGAGCGCCCGCGACCGCGGCGGCCAAGATGCCCGCCGGGGCGACCGGGGCCGGCGCCGGGCTCGGTGCGGGTGCGGGCAGCCCCGGGGCAGGTGCCCCGGCAGCGGGCCAGCGCGCCGGCGATCAGAACGGCAAAGGCCACCAGGTCAACAAGGCACTGCGGCGCAAGAAGAACGGCAAGGACGTCATCGGTGACAGCGACGCGTCAGTGCCGGTGGTCGGCGCCGACGAGGAAGCAGAGCAGCAGGAGAAATCACCGGCCGACAAGTCCGAGACCCGTCGCCGTATTCCGCAGCGCGGCACCACCTGGCAGCCCGACTCGGCTGTCCAACCCGGACCGGCACGTCCGGCACGTGGACAACAGTTCACGTCGGGCCGCTCAGAGTGAGGCTTCAGGGCTTGTCTTGCTGCTCCAGGGCATCGGCGGTGAGGTACAGGCCGTCGGCATAGTAGTCGAGCAGGTCGGTCTTGGCGGTGATCGACCCATCGACCCAATCCCGCTGCGCCTTATAGCCTTTGCCGCCGTCGGCGAACTGCTTGCCGATCTTGTCGTGCCCCCAGGCTTCACCTTCACCGCTGAGCATCTGCATCAGCGCCGACTGCACAGCTTTCATGTCATTGCTGACAGAGGCGAGGTATCGCGCGGTACTTCGAAGTTCGCCCGGCGTGATGCCCAACGGTACGGTCATCGCGTACTCCTCACGGTGGGGAAGTCATCGGGTTCGCCGTCGCCCTGCGGCCGCGCCGCAGGGGCCGACAGCAAATCTCTGATGTCGGGCGCTCCCTCGACGATGTCGGACAGCGAGGGCATCTGCTCACGCCGCTGCGCCAGTGGTGCAAGGAGTTCCGCCATCTTCTGCTCGACGTCGCGGGCGGCGGCCTGGGCTGCGGCGGTGATGTGATGTCCGAGATCGGCCAGATCGTGGCCGTCCAAATAGGTTTCACTGACCGCCGTGTGAATGACGACGCCGTCGCAGTCGACGGTCACCGTGACGCTGCCATCGGCGCTTGTGGCCGATGAGGACAAGGTTGCCCGTTCCTCCTCGACCATGGCCAGATCGGCGAACTGTTCCTGGATGAGGGCCAGCGCATCGATGAGTTCGTGTCGTGCCGCGTCGGTGTCCACGTCAGTCCCCATCTCCGCCGTTACTGGCCGCCGCGGCGCCGCCGCCGTCTGCCGTCGACGCCTTGTTGCTGCGCGCCGCGGCTCGGCCCCTGACCCCGCCGGTGACGGCGGTAGGAACCGATCCGAGGACGGAAACCGGGTCGATCTGGCCGCCGGTGGCCAGTGCACCGGTCACCTTCTTGGACATGCCGGCGACGTATCCCACGGCCGCACCCTTGACCGCCGAATTGCCCACCAGCCGCTGGCCATAGATGCTGACCGTGCCCTGGGTGGCACCACCGACGGAGTTGGCCAGCGCAACGGTTCCCAGCCGGTTCCAGTCGTAGCCGTTCTGATGTCCTTTGGACTGCTGGATGTTCTGGATGAACAGTTCCTGCCCGAGCGCCTCGGCCGCCTCGACACCTGACTTCTTGATGATCCGGTGCACGGTGGTCTTGGTCATCGCCTTGCCAAGGTCGGTCATGAGGTCCTTGAGCGCCACCGACACCATCCGCTGGATCGCGGCCGAGGTCGAAGCCTCGATCAGCGGGATCTCGGCCGCCGAAGCGCCGAAGGTCACCGAGGTCTGGGCCAGTGCCCAGGAGATCTCGAAGGCCGCGATCGCCAGGGAGGTCAGGATCTGCAGCTTGGTGTATTCGATGTTCTTGCCGGTACTCTCGGCGAGCTCGCCGAGCGCCGCCATCGCATCGGCGAGTTTGTCGACCGTGGCGTCGCCGTCGAACAACATCGCGAACTCCTTGTCCGCGGCTCCGGCCGTCACACCCTGCAGGACTGCGCTCGTGCTGGCGCGCATCCGGTTCAGTTCGGGTATCAGATCTCTCAATTGTTCGGCGCGATCGCCCCATTCACCGCCGATGCGGTACATGGCGTCTTCGTCGCCCTTCGGCCATTGCGAACCCACGAGATACGACACCCATTGCAGCGGACCGGGAATCTGCAGGGTCACGCGATCCCCCATCGACGAAAACTTCCATGCAGCATCGCAATTCACGCTATTGCGCGTTACCGCAGACCGCCATTTCTGACGGCCTTGTTCGCCGAGAGTTCAGCTACCCGCCAGTTCTAGGTCAGCAGACCCGCCAAGCTCAGCTGGTTGGCCGCGTCGTACACCTTCGCGTCAGATTGTCCGCTGAACAGTGCCGCCACATCGTCGATGGTGGCGTTGCGCTGGGTGGCGGCCGTCAGCAGCGCGCGGCACTGATCGGTCACGCCGGGATCGATCTGACCGGCCATCGCGCTGACGGTCTCCTCCGGTGTCCAGATGGCCGGAATCGGCACGTCGAGTTCGCCGGAAGTGTCGGTCCCGCCCCGGTACCACTGACCGTCCACCCACCAGAAGCAAAAGCTCAGCAGACCGTTGCGATTTCGGGTGTTCAGCACGGCGTCGTTGACCCACGCCGGAGCTCCGGTATACAGGTCGGGCAGCTGGCCACCGCCGTTGTAAGCGGCCTCCAGCAATTCAGAGTTCCACTTGCCGCCGGAGAGCACCGCGCGGTCGCCGGGCAGCAGGAACAATGTCGACCCGCTGCGGCGATCACTTTCGTACCAGCAGTAGCCCGGATAGATGCGCGGTCCCCAGCCGGAGCCGGCGCCGGCATAGGCGGCCGACAACGCCGCCCACCGCGCCAGCAGATCGTGCAGGGGCGGGACGTCCTCGCTAGGGGTGGCGGTCCGGCCGGCGATGGAGTCCGCGGTCGCCGCCTGCGCGGCCTGCCTCGCATCGCGGCCCTGTGCGTCGGGCCCAGCCACATAGCCGGCCAGCCAGACCGGCAGCTGTCGACGAGGATAGGTTTCCAGATCATTGCGGTATGCCTCTGGGGCAACCAGCTGGTCCTCGGGAAACGGCTCGTCGCCGTAGTCGTAGCTCACCGCCATCTCACCGGCGTTGGTGACGTTCAACAGCAGCCGCCACCAGGGGCCCGCCGACATCCGCGCCGAGACTTCTCGTTGGTGCTGGACCAGATCGGCGATCGACTGCGGCACTGGCACCAGGCCGGATCGGTCACCGGAATAGAACTGCAACTGGGCAATCTGGGAGGACACCGTGAATGCGAACTCGGCCGTGAACTCCTCCCAGCCGGTAGGACCGAGCTGAGCCAGCTGTTGCGCGATCGGCTCCAGCAGCTGCGATGCTTCTTCCGCAATCCTGTGGTCGTCAGCGAAGTCCTGATCAGCTGGTTGCTCGGGCGGAGTATCGACAACGGTGAAATCAGCGATCGCCGGCGCACCGCCCTCCGCGGCGTCGTTGAATTGCCGCTCGAACTCCGCCATGAACGCAGCCTCATCGGATGCGTCATCGGGCGCGGCGGCGTTCTTGGGCGCGGTGGCGAGCTCTTGCCTGGCGAACTGGTCGCGGGCCTGTTGCGGCGGAACAGACGACGTCACCTCTTGGATGCGGCCGGAGTCACCCACCAGGAAGATCGACCGCCCGACGGGCATGTCCAGAAAGGCCATCGGGTCGCTCTCGTCGACGTCGACCGGTGCGTACACACTCCACCCGACCTCGAAGCGATCCGCCTCCAGTCCGTCGGTCGGATAGTCCAATTTGCGCGACCGGATCCAATCCGCCACCAATGAAATCGCTTGTGCCGCTTCCATTACGCTACCTTTCCGTGCCCTGCCGCTGTTCGGCTTCGATCTGATCGGCCAGCGCGGAGCGCTCGGCTTGTTGTCGTGCCAGCAGTTCCGCGCTGTAGGCGGCCCAGGCCGAGTCCTGCTCCGGTGTCATCTGGCCATCGCCGACTTCAGATTCCACATCCGGGTGCTCGTCGAGGAACCGCGAGAACAGCGCGCCCATCTCCCGGCTGTGTCTGCGGTTGAGCTCGATCCGTCGTGGGTCCATGCTTAATCCTCGCAAAGGGCGAGCTGGTCGAACACCACCAAGGCGACCCTTTCCGGGTCGTCCGGCGGGTGCACCCGCAGCGTGTGATGCGGGTTCGGGGTGTCGTCCACAATAACCACGGTCTTGATCCCGGCCGGCAGGTCGGCCGGCCAGTCGATCTCGTCGGTCGGCTCGTCGACCAGTACCTGGGCCCGCTTACCTCGCAAACCCGACTGGTCGTAGCGCAGCGGTCTCAGATCATCGGTCATAGCTGTCCTCTTCGGTATCTCCATCAGGGTCGGCCGGCCCACGCATCGGAGGCAGATCGGGTGGATTCTCCGGGTCGATGCCCAACGACTCGTTCACACTGCCACGGCTACGGGTTGAGCTTTCGACGATCGCTTCATAGATTTCGTCACCCACCTTCCCCCTTGCCCTATTCTTTTCCACCAGCTCCTCGAAGGTTGGGTTGCGCTCGTTGGCGTTGAGGTCGTCCGCCAACTCGCGATTCTGCATCAGTGCCCGGGTCCAGCTGCGTATGGTGGCCCGCAGCCCGTACATCGTCCTGGCCCTTTCCTCCGCGCCGACACCATCGCGCAGCAGCTTGTCCCTGATCTCCCGCATCTTGAGCTCCAAGGTGGTGTAGACGGTGCGGGTCTCCTCGTCGGACAGCGTGGCGGTCGCGTAATGACTGTGGGTGGCACCATCGATGATCGCCTCATAGACGGCATCGCCGGACAACCCCTTGCGCTCATACCGTGCCACCAGGTCGTCGAAGGTCGGGTTGCTCTCATAGGCCGCCATCCACTCCGCCGCGGCCCGGTTCTCCATCAGTTCACGCGTCCAGGCACGAAGCGAGCTGCGCAGCCCGGACAGTTCTCTGGCCCGCTGCTCGGCACTGAGCCCGTCGCGAATCATCTGCTCGTTGAGCGCACGCAACCCGAGCTCGAACTGCGAGTACACCTCGGTCGTCTCGATATCCGAGAGGGTGCCAGGGGCAAAGTGGCTGTGCGTCGCGGTTTCGATGATCGCTTCATAGACCTCGTCTCCGACCAGCCCCCTCTCCTGGTTTCGGGCGACCAGTTCCTCGAAAGTCGGATTGGGAGTGTGGGCCGACAGCCAATCCGCCGCGGCCCGGTTGCTCATCAGCTCATACGTACGGGCCCGCAGGGAATTTCGCATATCGGACAGCTGCCTGGCTCGCTCCTCGGCACCGACGCCGTCGCGGATCAACTGCTCGTTGAGCTCGCGCATCCCATGCTCGCCGTGGCTGAACACCGTGACGGCTTCCCTCTCGGACAGCGAAGCCGGCACGTAGTCCGGCAGGCCGAGAGCGGCGAGCGGATCGCCGGGCACGCCCCCTTGCACATGGCCCACGGCGTCGGCGGCACTCAACTCGTTCGGGCGGCCATCAAGTCGTTGCACCGGCTCGCCGTGAGTATCCAGATACCCAACAGCGGTACGCGACACCGCACCCTCGCCCCAAAAAGGCGGCCAGCTCGAACGCTCGCCAGTAAACGGATCCACCAGGAATACATGGTCGCCGTCGCGGACCGCGAGATAGGCGTGCCCGCCCTCAGACCGGCCGGTAGTCCACGACGACACCACGATCGCCGCCGGACCCGGCTCCCCGGGTTCACCCAGGTCCACGGACAGCAATTCCCGCTCGATGTCGGTGTAGTCGGCGAACTGTGCGCGAGACCCGAACGCCTCGAACAACGCGCGAGCCGGCGCACCGCGCTCCGACACCTCCGCGTCCAGCGCGACTTCAAGGCCATACCTGGCCGACACGGCTCCCGCAATCCAGCGGGCACAGTTCTGGGTGTGCTGAATTCCCGTGTCCCACAGATACTTGACGAAATTTATCTGCGCGCCGTCGGCCGTTATTCCGTCGAGCAGCCGAGAGCCCAGGTCGGGTTCGTCGCGGGTGCCGAGCGCCGCCAGGTCGCTGGGCTCCGGCAGCCGGGGATGGTCGGGCTCCAACCGAGCGACGATATCGTCAAGAACGCGTTTCGCCTCGTCGCTGACGGTTGGCCGCAAGCGGTCAGCCGACTGTTTGAGATTGTCCAGCGACTCCCGCAGTCTTGCCTGATCGGGATCCCAGGTCGCATCGATGTCGGCGGCCGCGTATGCAGTCGTGGCGTCAGTAGTCGACACGACGCGATCGACGTGAGAGTCGGCGTAGTGCGGTCCCAGCACCGAGTTCAGCGCGTCGTAGAGCACTCTGCCCTGCGCCTCGCCGTTGAGGATGTGGATATCGTCCTGTACGACCAGGCTGCCCGCGCTGTCGCGATCAAACGTCAATGTCATGGCGCCGGCGTGGCGATCTCCGACGAAGATGTCGCCTTCCAAGACGACTCGCTGCCTGCCGTGTGAAAGCACCCCGAGTTCAACACGATACGGCCCGTACATGCCGGACAGGTCCTCGGCCAACTGCCGGCTCCGGTCTGAGGAAACCGCGTCGACAACATCGCCCAAGAGATCGGCGTATCGGGTATCCACCCACCGGGTAGAACGATCCTGATCGCGGTAATCCTCTTGCTGCCAAACGTAATCCGGATCCTGCGACGGCAACCCTCGCACATCGCCGACGGCATCGGCGGCGTTCAGCCGGAACGGGACATCGTCGAGCGGAATGGTTGGGTTACCGTCGGAGTCGAGGTAGCCCACCGCGATCCGGTCGACTCCGTCCTCGCCCCAGTGCGGTGGCCAACCCGATCGCTCCCCCGTTTCAGGATCGAGCAGATAGACCTCGCCGCCGTCATTGACTGCCAGATACGCATGACCGCCCGCCCTGCCGCCCCGCCACCGCGAGACCACCACCGCAGACGAACCATCGCCCATCTCCTCGTTCTTCAACGTCGCCTCGACCTGGGCGTAGGTCGTGTACCGCGACGCCGAACCAGCCGCTTCGAACAACGCCCGCGCCGGCACCCCCGTACGCGAAGGCTCCGCCCTCACCGTGAAATCGCGCCCGGGGTATCGCGCCGACAACAAGTCCGCAGTCCCATGAGCGCAGTTCTGCGACGCGGGCTCCTCCACTTCCCCATCCAACGGACCCGACGAAACATCAACCGGCGCAAGCAGATGCTTCACGAAATAGATCGAGGTGTTGTCGAGCAGACGCTGGCCCAGCTTCGGCTCATCAGCAGTGGCCAGAAGCGCTAGATCAATCGGCTCCGGCAACCGCGGATGCGCCATCTCCAACCGCGCCACCATGTCATCCAAGACAGCCCGAGACTCAGCGCTGAGCCGCGGACGCAACTGCTCCGCCGATCTCTTGACCGCATCCAGCGACCGTTGCAATGGAGTGTTATCCGGCTTCCAGGTAAAGCCCTGACGCGCCCATGCGTTGCTTCCCTGCCACGACGAGGTGAGCTCGATGCGGTCGACACCACTGCGTAGGTAATAGCGCTCGAGTTCGGCTGCGAACGCCTTGGAGAAACCTTTGCCCCGGTAATCCTCATTCGTGATTTCCAGCAGGCCGTTGTAGACGACCAGTTTCCCGTCCTCGTCCCGGTAGAACGACCGATCGACATAGCCGATTTCCGTGTCGCCGCTATAGATCACGCCGTGGAGATACCCAGCGCGCCCCTCACTGTCGAATTCGGGGAAGAGTTCGACCCGATACGGCCCGTACTCGCCGGCGAGGTCCTCGGCGAGCTGGCGCAGCCGTGGCTCATCAAGGTTGTCGATGATGTCGCCCAACGGCTCGGCGTGGCGGCTGTCGACCGTGCGAGTGGCGCGGTCCTGGTTGCGGTATTCCTGTTGGGCTACCAGAGAATGGCGATCGCCGCTGTGGATCGGCTCCGCCCTGGGCGGGCCGGTGTCCTCAACTTCGACCGCGCGGACGGCTGCGGGGTCATCGACTGTTGTCGTTCCGTCCGCCCTGGTGGCAACGGAACGGGGCTCCTCGAACTGCAATCGCCCAGGATGCCCGGCGGCGATGCGACCGAAATTGGCGAGCGATTCATTGCGTTGGCCAGTGCTCTTATCGATGAACCGGTAGTACGAGTTGTGGGCGTCGAACTCGTGCCCCATCGCGACAAGACCGAGCGGGTATTCAGCGGTGATCCGTTGTGCGCCAAAGAACTCCATCGTCGGATCGACGCCATAGCCGTTCCGGAAGGTTCCTCCTGCGCCCGGTGTTCTGCCTCCGTCCCAGGTGAAATCATCAAGCGTGGACGCAGCCACATAGACGGCTACTCCTGAACCGAACGCACTCGCGTGGTCCATCGGCACACCAGGTGAGCCGATGAGGGTAACGGTGCGAACCTGTCCTCGTAGCCGACCGCCGTCACCCGCATGACCAGAGACTGTCGACCCCTGGCAATGTCCGAACACGTGGTTGTTGCTGAAGTGGCTGCCGACCTCGGCGAGTGCGTCGCGTCCGGAATTGAACGCGCGGATATCCGCATACAGCGCTCTGCCGCCCACTTGCGGCGCGTCGTCGGCCAACGTGTCGTAGCCGATCCAGGCCATCGAGGCCGCCGCCACTGTCGGGTCCTCATGCCGTACAGACCGCAAATGATTCAGCGCGGAACCCATGCAGGCACCAAGGTGATCGAGCGTCGTGCCCCGCCCGGGAACATGCCAGGACACCGACTCCGCCAGGTGCGGATCCGCGCCGAAGCTGACCATCGCCATCCCCGCGCCGCTGAAGGCATCCGGGTCGAACCTCAACAGATACGGACCTTCGACTTGTGCCTCTCGGGCCGCCTCGGCAGCTCGGCGCAGCGCGTCATCGACCCGGTTCATGCGCTCCAGTTGCGAAGACTTGACGTGGCCCAAGCGGACCCCGCGGTCCTTCATGGCCTGCAACTCATCGCGGTCACGCATCCAGTCCTGGAGTGCGCGGGCATTGGCTTCGTGGCGGTCGAGCGGTGGGATCCCCTCGGCATTGCCGATCTGCGCGGGATACTTCTCGATCAGTGCCTGCTGCTGAGTGTCGCTCAACCCCTGCCACCACACCGCATTGGCTCGGGCGAGCTCGGCCGCCGACTCGGCATCGTCGACAGAATGCACCAAATCCGTGGCTTCGAACTGCGAATCTCGTTGCGCCAAGGCCTGGTCCGCCAGGTCCGCGGAGTCAACGGCATCGAACATCTGTTGTTCGGCAGCTTGGATGACATCCTCGACGTCGCTGTGTGTGGCGATGTCGGAATAGCCCAAGTTCAGGTGAACACCGCGCTGGCTGGGATTTGACGGATTGGCGATATCGGCCAGACCCTCGTCCTGAGCGTAGATCGCGATCATTTCGGCCACAGCGGACGTCGCATCATCTATTGCCGCAGAGTCGATTTCGCCCACCACGACCGCATCGAGACGGTCGCCGCCGGTACGCATCGGGACCACCGACGCCCCCGTCGCTTCGAGGGCGGAGAGGAACATCTCGGTGATAGCGCGGTAGTGCCCATTGGCGGCCTCGGCCCGGTTCTGCACGTGTTGGTTCAGACCCGACAGATTGGACAGCATCGCCGAAACGAAGAAACCGGCTTGACCGGTCTCAGCCATCCATGCGCGTGCCCGCACCACCTCAGAGGTCTTGAAGTGCGAGCTGCGGCCGTCGTAGAACCCCGAAACCTCGTCACGGCGCAGCGGTTCAAACAGGTCAGCCAAGGCCTGCCGGCCCTCGCCGCAGACACGCTCCGCCTCGGCCACGAACGATGCCCGTTTGACCGCCTCAGGCTGCGCGTACCCACTGCCGCTCAGCGGCCGTCGCGCTCCTTGTTCTTCTGTGCCCGTGCTGCCTGCAACTTCGCTCTCGCCGCCTGCTGCTTGTCGGCCAGTTCCCGTTCCAGCTCCTCGATCCGGCGTGCCCGCTCCTCCGGGGTCAGCCCCGTCAGTCCAAGACGCTCGTCCCTGTCCTCCTGCGACATCGCTACTCCTTGTCTTACTGCGATCCACACCCAAGTCCGCGGCGTCGAAGATGTCACGGACCTCTAGGCCGGGCAGCACCTCGGCATAGCCGATATGTAGCCCGACACCGTTGTATTGCGGCTGCCCTGGATGTTTCGGGTGGGCGATATCCGCCAGGTTGTGCTGTCGAGCGTATTCGGCAACCCGAGCACGGGTCAGGGCCACCATCGATTCGATCAGTGCCTCGTCGACATCACCGACCACCACCGCGCCCAACTCGTCGCCGCCGACCCGCATCGGCACGACGACGGCACCCGACTCCTCCAACGCCGCACGGAAAATGGCCGACAGACCCGCGAAGTGCGCATTGGCCTCAGTGCGGTCGGCGCATGCCTGATTCAACCCGCGAAGGTTGGCGATGTCGGCCGACACGAAGTATGCGTTGTCCATGGTGTCGGCGACGTGCTGCTGTGCCCGCATCACCTCACCGGTCTTGAATCCCGAGACACGACCTTCATAGAAGCCCGTGACGGTATCCATTGGCACGGACTGATAGACCGCGTCGACGAGCGTCTCAGGTGTCAGCGCGGCCGAATCCAAGGCGCCGATCCGCTCCCAGAACCCCGCCAACTCCATGTCATCCGGAGAGGGATAACTCGCGACCCGGTCATCGGCACGTAGGTACTTGACGCCGTTCCAGTAAGTGCCGGTCAGCAGATCTCGGCCCAGATTGGGCTCGTCGCGGGTTGCGAGTACCGCGAGCTCGGCAGGCTTCGGCAGGCCCGGATGTCCGGGCTCCAGACGTTGCACGATGCCGTCGAGAACGGCCTGTCCCTCGGGACTGACCTGCTTCCGCAATTGGTCGGCCGAGCTCTTGATGCTGTCCAGCGACCGCTGCAGCTTCTGCGGGTCGGGGTTCCAGGCGAAGTCGAGCCGGGCGAATGCGTAGCCGCCGTTCTGCTCGGTGCGCAATTCGATGCGATGAAACCCGTTGCGCGTCAGGCAAGGTTCCAGTTCCGCCATCAGTGCCGTCAAGAATCCTGCGCGGCGGAGGTTCTCGTCGAAGATCTCGACCACGTTCACGTGCGCGACCCGGTTGCCGTCGCCGTCATGGTTGAAAGTCAGCTGCACGAATCCGATGGGCTCGTCACCACTCATGATGTGACCGCCGACGATGACCTCGTTGAACTGTTCGTCGACTTCCGCGCGGAACATCTCGACGGGGTGAGGTCCGTAAACGCCCGAGAGGTCGTCGGCGAACCGCCGGACCCCAGGCGGGTCGAGGCCGTCGACCACTTCGCCCAACGGTTCGGCGTAGCGGGTGTCCACCCGGCGGGTTCTGTGGTTCTGTGCTCGGTACTCGGCTTGTCTGGCAAGGAAATCGGGATCGGATGGCACGCCCTGGACATCGCCGACGGCGTCGGCGTGGGCCAGCGCCACCTGCAGCGGCGAGTTGTCCAGCCCGTGCAGGGCGGTTCCATTGGGGCGGATGTACCCGACCGCTGTTCGATCGACCGCACCTTCACCCCACAACGGCGGCCAATCCGAACGCTGCCCGGTCTCGAGATCGAGCAGATAGACCTCGCCGCCGTCGTTGACCGCCAGATAGGCGTGGCCGCCCTGACGTCCGTCTGCCCACCTCGACGTCAGTACCGCCGACGAACCATCCCCCAGTGCCTCGTCGAACAGCAACGCGTTACGCACGTCGTCGTACGACGTGAACTCGGCGCGCGAGCCGGCCGCTTGGAACAGGGCCCAGGCCGGCACACCCGTGCGCGACGGCGCGACAGCGACCCGGAAGTCGCGCCCCGGGTATCTGGTCGACAACGCCGCAGCGACACGGTGCGCACAGTTCTGCGACTTGTTTCCGAATCCGAGGGAGCTCTTCAACCGAGCCAAGAAACCGGTGCGCGGCTGCTGGGTTTCCTCTGCGACCGGCATGTATCGGACGTAATGCAGATTGTCATTGCCCTGGATATTTCCGACGCTCGCCATCAGGCGCCTGCCCAGTTTCGGTTCGGCGGCAGTGGCAAGGCGTCGCAGCTCAACGGGTTCGGGCAAACGTGGGTGATTGGGCTCCAACCGCTGGACGATTTCGCCGAGCAACGCCTTGGCTTCGTCGCTGACCGTGTGGGAGAGCCGACTGGCAGCCATTTTGACGCGATCGAGCGATTCTTGGAGCTGGCCCGGATCAGGATTCCAGGTGTAACGGTCGGCCCAGGCCGCGCCCCCCTGCGCATGGGTCGTCAATTCGATGCGGTCCACACCGGAGTCCACATACAGGCGTTCCAGCTCCGCAGACAGCGACCGGGAGAAGCCCTTGCCCTGCAGTTTCGTGTCCTTGATGACCAGTCCGGTGTGATAGGCGACCAGTTTCCCAGTTCCGTCGCGGTCGAATATCCGCTGGATGGTTCCGATCTCGGTATCGCCGTTGAAGATCTTGCCCGTCAGCCTGACTTCGCTGCCGAACCTCAACGCCTCCAACTCAATCCGGTATGGGCCGTAGATACCGGACAGGTCCTCGGCCAGTTGCCGGGCCGAAGCCACGTCCCCGGTGTTGTCCACCACCTCGCCGACCGGTTGGGCATAACGGGTGTCGACATGGCGGGTAGCGGGATTCTGCGCGCGGTATTCCGCCTGCAGCCGCGCGAAGTCCGAGGTGTCGCGGTGTCCCTGGACGTGGCCGATCTTGTCGGCATCGGCCAGCTGACCCGTGGTATCGCCGTGAAGCTCTGCGACGGGCTTGCCATTCGTCCTGAGGTAACCCACCGCCGTGCGCTTGACGGCATCCTCACCCCAATAGGGCGGCCACCCAGAACGTTTGCCGCTGTGCGGGTCGACCAGATAAATCTTGCCGCCCTCGTTGACCGCCAGGTACGCATGGCCACCCTGGCTTCGGCCGGTCCAGCTCGACGCCAGCACTGCCACCGTGGCGGGGTTATCCGGGTCGAGTAATGCGTTCTCGATGTCCTCATAGGTGGCGAACTGAGCACTCGAATTGATCGCTTCGAACAGGCTTCTGGCGGGAACGCCCCTGGACGTCGGCTCGGCGTCGATGGTGATGTTGCGCCCGAACATCACTGACAACGCATGTGCGACTTGCAGTGCACAGTCTGAACCGGGCAGCCAGCGTGGGTTCCAGCGTTCGAGATTGAAACGGTTGCCTGAGTACTCTGCGCCGGTGTCGCCGTCGAGTCGCAGCACCCGTCCGGCTGCTGGCTCTCGGGTGCGCAGGTGGATTCCGCGTGCGGACCGGCCGGCGTCCGTGCGGTGCGATTCGAGGTCCAGTCGTTCCGCGTGTCCCGCGGCGATCCGACCGAAGTTGGCCAGAGACTCGGTGCGAATCGTTTGAGCAGCGTCGACATGGGCGAAGTAGTCGCGGTGCGTCGCGTAGCTTTCCCAGGTGTTCATCGCAGCCGGGAACTCGGCGGTCACGCGGACTGCACCGAAGGCGTCCATCACCGGGTCGATGCCCAGACCGCGACCGAGTATCCGACCGTCCTGATCGGGAGTTCGTCCGCCCAAGGCTGTGATGAAGTCGTACGACGACGACGCGACGAAGACATTCCCATCGCCGATGTCGAATTCACTTGCGTTGCTGAGTGGTCCGGCGCCGGGAGAGCCGATGAGTGTGACTGTGCTGACGTAGCCCTTGAGTCGCCCGTCCCGGCCCGCGTAGCTCGTCGTCGTCGATCCGTACGAGTGGCCGAAGATATGGTTGCCGGCGAACTTGCTGCCATCGCCGGTCCACGTGTTGCGCGCGGCGTTGAACGCCCGGACGTCGCTGTAGAGAATGTCACCGCCTTCGCGCGCCAGCTTGTGCCCGGCGGCCCGCCACTCGTGCGCGTTATTGGGTGCGTCGTACCCGATCCACAGCATCGAGGCCGCCGACTGCGTCGGGTTTTCCTGCATCGTGGACAGCAAGTGGTTCAGCGCACCCTGAATGTAGAAGCCGCTGAGAGTCTCGATCGTGCTCCGGATGCCAGGCACGATCCAGGACACCGAATCCGCCTGGTACGGGTCCGGATCGTCCGGATTGTGGGGATCGCTGGCAAAGCTGACGACGGCACGTCCGTCACGGCCGAACACCAACGGGTCGAAGGCAAGCAGTAACGGACCACCTACACCCGCCTTCTGCGCGGCCTCGGCCGCGTCCCGCAACCCGGTGTCGATCTTGTTGATCCGCCGCAGGTAGTCGAGCTCCGCCTCGTTGATGCGTTCACCGCGATCCAGCCTTGCCTGAATCTCGTTGGCACGAGCCCGATAACGCTCCAGCATGCGGCGGTTGGCCTGATCGCGGTGCGCCGCCCAGATGCCTTCTGCGTTGCCGATCTGCCGGGGGAACGTCGCGATCAGATCTTGTCGCTGTTGTTCCTCCAGCCCGGCCCACCAGGTGGCGTTGTCGGCAGCTCTCGCTTCGGCCAGCTCCGCCTTACCCAACGGATTGACCAGATCGGCAGCTCGCACACCCCGTTGAGCCAACGCGGCTTTCGCGCGTTCGGCGACGGTCGCTCCGTCGTCACGCGATGGAGGGCTTTCGGGAGGTGGCGGTTCGGGGCGAGTTTCGTCACGAGCTGACTGCTCGATCTCCGAGATCTGCTGTGGCGTAAGCCGGCCGGCTGTCCGGCGCTCTGCCGCGGGTTCGACTGTGCGCCAACGACCTGCGGTGCGGTGTTGTTCGACGTCGACCCGCTCGGGATGCCCAGCCGGGATCCGGCCGAGGTTGGCCAGCGATTCACTGCGCTCCGATGGACCCGTGTGCAGATAGTAGGCCTGGTGGGTTCCGCCGGTACGCAGGTGACTCATCGTCGACGGGAACTCGGCCGTCATCCGAACCGCGCCGAAAGAGTTCATCGCCGGATTGATTCCGAGGCCGATGCCGAGGATCCGGCCGGCGGATCCCGGTGTCCGGCCGCCCAGCATGGTGACCACGTCCTGCGACGAGGACGCGACGAAGACGTTGCCATTGCCGATGCCGAATTCCGACGCGTTTCGCACCGGGCCGACACCCGGGGATCCCACCAGCGAAATCGTGCTGACGTGGTCGGCGAGCCTCCCACCGCGGCCGGCATAGCCCGTGGTGGTCGATCCATAGGAGTAGCCGAACACGTGATTGCCGGTGAACGGGCTGCCATCCGCAGCCTCGCGGACCGCATTGAATGCGGTGATGTCACTGAAAAGTGCGTCACCACCTGTGCGCGCGAGCTTATGGCCGGCCGCGCGCCAAAGGTTCAAGCCACTTGGTGTGTCGTAGCCGATCCAGGCGATCGAGGATGCCTTCAACCCCGGATTCTCCTGCTGAACGGACTGCAGGTGGTTCAGCGCGGAGTGGGTGTAGAACCCGAAGAGCGAGTTCAGAGTGGTCTGCACCCCGGGCACGTGCCAGGACACCGAATCCGCCGAGTACGGGTCGTGGCCGAAACTCAACACCGCGCGTCCGTCCCCGCCGAACTCAACGGGATCGAACGCCAACAACATCGGCGCATCCTGTCCCGCCTGCTGCGCGTCAGTCGCCGCCTTCTGCAAGGCCTGGTCGAGGCGGTTGAACTTGGCGAGAAACTTCCGTTCCGCACGCGTCGGCCGCTCGAATTCATCGATCCTCGTTTGAATCCGGTCAGCACGATCTCGAAGTTGCTTCAACACATTGCGATTGGCTTCGTTACGAACCTTGGCCGGTATGCCTTCGGCATTGCCGATGTGCTCGGGATAGGCGTCGATGACGTCCTGGCGCTGCTGAGGGGACAAGCGCTGCCACCAGGCGGCGTTGTTGCGTGCCCGGGCGGCGGCTTCCTCAGCATTGCCGAGCGGGTTGCGCAGCTCGTCGGGTTGCACGCGTGGGACCCGAAGTGCCAACGCCTGTTCCCCGGGTGACAGATTGCCATCGACAGCGGGCGACCCTTGCACGTGACCGATGCGGTCGGCAGCTGACAACCCGGTGTCGCCCGAGAGGGTTTCCACCGCGGAGCCGTCGGCACGCAGGTAACCCACCGCGGTGCGCCGGACCGCGCCTTCACCCCATTTCGGCGGCCAGCCAGTTGTTTCGCCACTGTGCGAGTCGACCACGATGATGTCGTCGAGCTCCGGGCCGACTTTGACCGCGAAGTATGCATGACCGCCCTGGCTTCGGCCGCTCCAGCGCGACACCAACACCGCCGATGAGCCGATGCCGAGCTCTTCGAGCATGGTCGGGATTTCGTCATAGGTGGTGAACTGGGCGCTCGACGCGATCGCCTGGAACAGGCTGCGCGCCGGCACGCCCCGTGCTGACGGCTCGCTGGGCAGCACGAAATTGCGGTCTGGATAGCGCCGGTTCAGTTCGTCGACGACGAACTGGGCGCAGTTGGTGCTGCGGAGGAAGTTCGGATTCCAGCGGTTGCGCCCGTGAACCGAATGGTACGTATTGGGATCATCGGCAAGTCGTAGCGGACGTCCGAGTGCAGGTTCGACCGAGCGTTCCCGCATGCCGGGGAACAGACGCCGCGGTCGCCGATCCAGAGTGCGATGTCCCTCGGTGTCGACCTGGTCGGCATGTCCGGCCGCGATTCGCCCGAAATTGGTCAGCGCCTCACTCCGAACCCGGCTGGTTCCCGGATCCATGTACGCCCAATACAGGCTGTGGGTCATCCGCGAGCCCGCACCCATATGGTCCAGCACCGCAGGGAATTCCGCAGTGATCCGGCGGGCACGGAAGGTATCCATCGCTGGGTCAATCCCTTGACCCATCCCCCTGAATATACGTCCGCGAGCGCCCGGACGCTCGCCGCCCAGCCCTGTGGTGCGATCCCGAGATGACGCGGCGACAAAGACATTGTCGCCGATGCCGAAATCGCGAGCGGTGCGTAGCGGCCCGGCACCGGGCGAGCCGATCATGGTTATGGTCCGCACATGGCCGGCCAACCGCCGGCCGCTCCCGGCATGGCTGACCGTGCTCGAGCCGTAGGAATGGGCGAACACATGGTTGCCGCTGAAATGACTACCATTCCCGGTGAATACGTCACGACCGGCGTTGAAAGCCAACAGATCGCTGCAGAAGATGTTGCCACCCTGACGGGCCATCCGCTGGAATCCGACGCGGGGATCCCAGCTGCCCGGCGCCCGGTAACCGATGTAGGTGATCGAAGCCGCCGACAGATCGGGATTTTCCTGCAGCGTGGATTGCAGCTGGTTGATTCCACGCAGCGCCATCGCCCGCATCTTCTCGATGTTGGTCGTCATGCCGGGCACGTACCACGATACCGACTGCGCGGTATAGGGATTCGCGCCGAAGCTGACGATCGCACGGCCGGCACCACCGAACGCGCGCGGATCGAGGGCCAGCAGGTACGGACCCTGGTCGTACCAACCCAGTTGTGCGAGTCTGCGTTCGGCGGCCTGCAGGCCGTTGTCGACCTCGTGCATCAGATGGACATAGCGCACCTCGGCGGAGTTCAACGTCACACCGTTCTCACGTCGTGACACCAGCAGATCGCGATGCGCCAGGTACCTCCGCAACATCTTCTGGTTGGCCTCATTGCGGGCCATCGGCGGAATGCCCTCGGCATTGCCGATCTCTCGCGAATACGTGTTGATCAACGCCCGCTGCTGATCACGGGACAGACCCGCCCACCACCGGGCATTCCTGCGCGCCCGCGCCACCGCCTCACGCACCGGTACCTTGTGATCAGCCGGACTCACCAGATCGCTCGCGTTGACTCTTCCGGCCTTCAGCGCAGTCCTGGCCAAAGCTCTGTCCCGTGCGCGTTCTTGCTCGACATCGCTCAACGCGTTCTCGGGCAACCCGAGCAAGGTCGGTTCAGCCGCGGCCGCGCGGGACTCCGTCAGTTCGGTGGCTGTCGCCGGCGAGTTACGGAAGCGTGGGTTCCAGATATGTCGGCCGCGGACAGAGTGGTGAGCGTTCGGGTCGTCACTGAGCCGCAGATGACGTCCGATCGCCGGTTCGAAAGTCCGTTCACGAGAACCGCCGAAGAAGCGCCGGGGCCGTCGGTCGATGGTGCGGTGCTCCTCGCGATCGACCTGGTCGGTACGTCCGGCGGCGATGCGTCCGAAGTTGGCCAGCGATTCACTACGAACCTGCGTCGTACCCGGGTCCATGTACGCCCAGTACAAGCTGTGGGTCATGCGTGACCCTGCGCCGCGATGGTCGACCGCGGCCGGGAACTCCGCGGTGATCCGCCTCGCGCCGAACTCATGCATGGCCGGGTCCGTTCCCTGACCCGTACGGCCGTTGAACCGACTTAGCAGGCCAGGGCGCTCACCGCCGAAACCGGTGACCGGATCGCGGGAGGATGCCGCGACGAAGACATTGTCCCCGATGCCGAACTGGCTGGCGTGGCGCATCGGCCCGGCTCCCGGCGAACCGATGAGAGTGATGGTCCGCACTTGTTCAGCCAGCCGCCGGCCGCTCCCGGCGTGGCTGACCGTGCTGGAGCCGTAGGAATGGGCGAACACATGGTTGCCGCTGAAATGACTGCCGTCCCCGGTGAATACGTCGCGACCCGCGTTGAATGCCGAGATGTCGCTGCAAAAGATCTCGCCGCCTTCGCGTGCCAACCGCTGTGACAGCACCTTTGCATCCCAGCTGCCGGGCGCTCGATATCCGATATAGGCAATCGACGCGACCGACAGGTCCGGATTCTCCTGCTGGACGGAGCGAAGCTGATTGAAGGCTCGACTGGTGATAAGCGACAGTTTGTCGATCGTCGTCGACATGCCCGGCACGTACCACGACACGGACTGTGCGGTATAGGGATTCGCGCCGAAGCTGACAATCGCCCGACCCACGCCACCGAATGCCTGCGGATCGAGCGCCAAGAGATACGGCCCCTGGTCGCGCATACCGAACTTCTCGACATTGCGTTCAGCCGTGCGCATTGCCGCATCGATGCCATTCATCAACTTGACGTAGCGCTCCTGTGCGGGGCTCAGTGCCACGCCGTTGTCGCGTCGTGACACCAGCAGATCGCGATGCGCCAGGTACCTCCGCAACATCTTCTGGTTGGCCTCGTCGCGGGCCATCGGCGGAATACCCTCGGCATTGCCGATCTCACGCGAATACGTGTTGATCAACGCCCGCTGCTGATCACGGGACAGACCCGCCCACCACTCGGCATTCCTGCGCGCCCGCGCCACCGCCTCACGCACCGGAACCTCGTGATCAGCCGGACTCACCAGATCGGTAGCGGCCGCCACGCCTCGTTGTGTGAGTGCGTCCTGTGCAACCTGTTCGGGCGTACCTGGTTCGAGCTGCGCTGCGGCGTCGGTCGCCTGTCCCTCGGTGGCCCACCGTGGATTCCACCACCGCCGAGTTTCACGGTCGCCCCGGGTGCTCGCTTCACCGTCGAGCCGCAGCGGCCGGCCTGCCGCTGGTTCGACCGTGCGCTCGCGCGTGCCGAAGAACCGCCGGGGCTGCTCATCGGTGGTCCGGTACTGTTCGGTGTCAACCCGGTCGGCGTGCCCGGCCGCGATTCGCCCGAAGTTCGCCAACGATTCGCTGCGAACTGGCGGGTCGGTTTCGCGGTTGGCGAATCGGTAGTAGGAATTGTGCGTACCACGGCTCTGTCTTCGATCCATGTCCGACGAGAACTCCGCGGTAACACGTTGGCCGCCGAAGGTCTCCATCGCGGGATCGACACCGAGACCGATCCCGAAGATGCGGCCGCTTGAACCGGGAGCCCGTCCACCGAGGGCGGTGAACGGATCCCGCGACGAGGACGCGACGTAGACATTGTCGCCGAGGCCGAACTCGCTCGCGGTCCGCACCGGACCGGCGCCCGGCGATCCCACGAGTGAGATCGTGCGAACACCGTTCGCCAGCCGTCCATCTCGCCCGGCATAGCTTGCCGTCGTCGATCCGTACGAATGGGCGAACACGTGGTTGTCGCTGAAATGGCTGTCGTCCCCGGCCCAGGTGTCGCGGGCGGCATTGAAGGCGCGAATATCGCTGTAGAGGTTCGCGCCGCCCTGACGGGCAAGACTGTGACCGGCCGCGCGCCAACTGCTCAGACCACTGGGCGTGTCGTAACCGATCCAGGCGATCGATGCCGCACTCAACTCTGGGTTTTCTTGCGTGGTCGACCGCAGATGGTTGAGCGCGTCCCCCATGCAGTAACCGATCTGATCGATCGTCATGCCCTGACCGGGAATATGCCACGACACGGACTGCGCCTCGTACGGGTCGGCACCAAAGCTGACGACAGCCCGGCCGCCCCCGCCGAATGCCGTCGGATCAAAGGCAAGTAGTCGAGGACCACCGACGTTGGCCTGCTGGGCGAGATCGTCAGACCGGCTCAGCGCCTGGTCGATTCGATCGAGGCGAGCCAGTAACTTGCGTTGACTGCGGCTCAGGCGATGGCCGTCCTCGCGAAAGGACTGCAACTGGCGTCGAGACTGATCGAGTGCGCGCTTGTTCGCCGCGTGGCGGGCATCTGCCGGGATGCCCTCGGCGTTGCCGATGTGCCGCGGGTAGGTGTCTATCAGCGCACGTTGTTCATCGCCCCCCAGCCCGGCCCACCAGGTCGCGTTGCTGCGGGCGCGCGCGTCGGCAGCCTCCATCGAACCCAGCGGGTTGCGAAGCTCGTCGACATGGTCGTGATCCAACGGCGGCACCCGCCGCCCCAGCGCGGTCTCCGCCCGCCGGTCTTGCGACACCGTGTCACGCCAGCGGTCCCCGGGAGCGCGCTCACCGTCATTCGAGGTGTCCCCACCATCATCTCGACGGCCGCGGACGTAGCCCACCTCATCCGCAGCGGACAGCCTTGTGGGTCCGTCGCTTGCTGACGACACCGCATTACCCTGGGCGTCCAGGTAGCCAACGGCCGTCAGCGATACCGCGGGCTCGCCCCAGGACGGGGGCCAGCCCAATCGCTCACCTGTCTCGCCGTCGAGCAGGTAGATCCCGTCACCGTCATTCACTGCCAGATAGGCGTGCCCGCCTCGGTCCGGCCCACCGGCCCATGCGGACGTGATGATGGCAGCCGAGCCAGGTCCCAACTCATCGCTCTTCAGCCTCGCCTCGATGTCGGCGTACGTTGCGAACTCCGCGCTGGACCCCGCTGCCTCGAACAACGCTCTGGCCCGCACACCTCGTGAAGTGGGTTCAGCACCGATCCGGAAGATGCGCCCGAAACGGCGATATCTGTCGGTCAGTTGATTGGCGACGTTGTTGGCGCAGTTGACGTTGGGCGGCGGTCGATTATCGCTTGGCGTTTCTGCCGTTGGGTTGGTAGGTGTTTCCTCGTTGTGATTGTCGGTGACAGTGTCCGCTCCCTCGACGCGGGCCGCGGCGACGCTGTTCTCCCCACCCTGCCGGGGTGCTGACTGCTCCGATGTCGCCACGCTGTCCTGGACCCGGGCGGCAGGTATTCCGGCATTCTCCGAGGGCGACGCGACGGCGCTCGATGCTGCCGAAACCTGGTTTTCACCACTGACTTTGGACGTCTCTTTCGCTTCCGTCGGCTCCCGGGACTGCAGCGGAGCCGCTGGGGCAGCCGGTTTCGGTGCCGGCGTCGTCGGCGTCGCCGGCGCGGCCGGCGGATGAGAGACCGGTGTCGTGGCTGCGGCATTCGCGGGAGCCACCGGCGACTGTGCAGCCGGGTTGACCGGGTGCTGCGCCTGCGTCGTCTGGGTGGTGTCGACGGTTGTGTCGGCGGCCGGTGCGATCGTGGATTCAGGCCCGGGCTCGGCAACTGTCGACATGTCGGCCGTCGTCGGGTCATGATTCTCCGGAGCCGGCCCGTCTTGCGCTGCAGGACTGTCGGTTACGGAACTCTCTGGCGCAGCTTGCTCGGGCGGGTGATGCGGCTGGTCGCTGGCTTCGCGGGTGGTCGCGGTGTGCTCGGGCGACTGTGTGGATGGGTCGTCGGCGTGGTGGGGGCCGTCGGGAGCAGCATGAGCTCGCTCTTGGTTGGCCCTATCACTGACGTCGTCGCTGTGCGACGCAGCGGATTCAGGAGAGGTAGTTGTCGGGCTGTCGTCGTTCGCTGACTTCTGGTTCGCGCTTTCACTCTGCGCAGGTGCCGATGGATCATGCTGTGCGACAGCACCTTTGACCGAAGTAGTGTTCGTCGAAGTGGGTGTGGCCCGAGAGCCACCGGACGACTGCCCGCCTTCGTTGTCGTCTTGGACGTCATCTTTTTTACCGGCGATCTCCGGCGACTCGTCGGCTTTGGTATCTGGTTCAAGATCGGCCAAGTCGTCTGGTGTCGGCCCGGTTGGCTCGGTTTGCGACGGCGGATCGGTCGGCCCGTTGTTCGGCCCGTTCTCGGTGTCGTTCCCGTTGGTATGTCTCCCACCCATACCTTTGACACCGCCGATGCTGGTCGACGTTGCGCCGGCCAGGATGGAGACAGTGTCCAAACCGCCACCCACGGACAGGGACCCGGCGATGTTCCCGGTGATCCCGGCGGTGAACATTGTCGTCACCCCGGCGAGCCGATTGCCCAGTTTGGTGCGGGACCCGCTCAGTCCGAAGCCGACGGGTACCGCGGATGCACCGCCCGCACCACCTCCCACCGCCGAGGCGATCGCGGTCTGCCGGAATCGATCCCATCGGTAGTCGGCGTGTCCCTCCTGGGCTTGGATGCCCTGGACGATCCCTTCCTGGAGCAAACCCTGGGCGAGTTCTTGGCCCGTTTCCTTGAAGGCTTCCTTCAGCATGTGTGGAAGCAGGGTTTTGATCCCGGTCCGGGTCAGCATGGCGCGCATCTGCATCAAGATGCGCTGCAGCGCCTCCATGATGAGTCGGCGTATCAACGCCGCGGTCGTCATTTCGACGGCGGGGATCGCCGACAGTGAAGCGCCCGCTGTCGGGCCCGCATTGGCCAGGCACCAACTGATTTCGGCTGCCGCGAGAATCAGTCCGACGATGATCGACAACTTGTTGTATTCGATCTCGGTGCCGAAGTAGTTCGCGCCGTCACCCATCGCGGCCAAACCGTCGACAAGCTTGTCCACCGCGTAGTCGCCGTCGAACAGCATGGCGAATTGCTTGTCGGCGGCGTCGGCGGTTTCGCCGAATAGCACCGATAGCGTCTCCCCGCGAACCCGGTTCAGCTCCGGGATAAGGGTTTCCAGCTCTTCAGCGGCGTTCTGGTAATACTCACTCAGGCGGCGCGTCCGGGTTTCACTACCCTGCGGCCATTCTCCGCCAGCCAGATACGAGACCCATTGGAGCCCAGGCGGAATCTCGATGTCCATAACAGATGTGTGGGTACCGTCGTCCTGAGGAGGGGGCGCTATGCCTGGTCGTCTTGTTCGAAGGAGTTGGCCGCGCCCCGAAGGCCACCCGAGTAGTAATCGAGCAGGTCAGTCTTGGCCGCTACCGAACCATCTACCCAGTGCCGCTGAGACAGGTGACCAGATTCTCCCTTGGCGAATTCATCCCCCATCTTGTCGTCACCCCACGGCGCACCTTCAGCTGCCAGATTGGCTTGGAGCGTAGACAGCACGTTCTTCATCCTGGTGCTGACATCGCTGAGGTGCCTCGAGGTCGCGCGTAGGTCAGAAGGCCCGACGCCCAACTCGTCAGCCATCGCTCATCTCCTCACGGTGGGGAACGCAGCCTCGTCCGCGCCGTCGTGATCGGGGCGGCTGTCTGTTTGGGGAACCGCGGTCGCGTGGTCGAATACCGCTTGCGTCATCTCACGAAGATCCGGCGCACCGTCCACGAAGTCCGAAAACGACGGGAACTGCTTGCGCCGTTCTTCGATCGGCATCATCAGGGCAGCCGAGCGTTGCGCCACGAGCTGCGCCGCGGCCTGCGCAGCTGCGGTGACGTGACCGCCGAGTTCTTCGAGTTCGTACTCGTCGAGGTACGACTCGTCGATCACGGTCTCGATGACATGGCCGCGGGCGTCGACGGTCACCGCGACCAAGCCATCGGCCTCCTGCGCACTCGCGGTGAGCTGCGCCTGCTCGCGCTGCACCGCGGCAATGTCGGCCATCTGCTCGGAGACCAAGGCAAGCACCTCGGTCATCTGATGCCGGAGGGCATCGTTGCTCATTCGGCTCAGTGTTCCAGATTCACAAAGGAGCCGCCATCCACTTTTCCGAATTCGCTTATGGCTGACCGTATTTGAGCGCACGAACAATTACTTCGGCGAAATTGCCATCCTCACAATGTCACTCACTCCGCAATTTGCCACTGCCCCGTAGATAACCGACGTCAACTCGGCAGTCCGGATTGCTCACCGATAGCTCCCATCCCTGCGCTCGGCCCGAGCTTTCTTTGCCTCGGGCCGGTACGGGTTTGTCACCGGTATTGCGGCGCGCCACGCAGCCGGGGAAACTTCTCCGCCACGGCGGCGGCCAGTTCCAGATAGGCCTGAAGCGTCGCCGGGTCCAGCAGGTCGAAGTCCACGTCGGCCCCCTCCGCCAGATGTGGATCGAACGGGATCATGTGCACCGAGCGGCACCTGGCTTCGAAATGCTCGTAGACCTTGTCCAGCTTCAGCTTTGCCGACCCGGGTCGCGAAGCACTGAGCACCACGTGCGCTTCCCGGACCAATGCGGAGTGACCGTGCTGCATGAGCCAGTCCAGCGTTGCCGATGCACTACGCGCGGCGTCGATCGCCGGCGAGCTGACCAGCACGATCGCATGCGCCAGATCGAGCACACCGGCCATCGCGGAATGCATGATGCCGGTGCCGCAGTCGGTCAGGATGATGTTGTAGTAGCGACGCAGGATGCTGATGGTGCGGCGGTAGTCCGATTCGCCGAATACTTCCGACACGGCCGGTTCCTGCTCGCTGGCCAATACCTCAAGTCGGCTGCCCGCCATCCGAGTATGAGCACGAACGTCGGCATAGCGCTGAATATCGGGATCCGACAACAGGTCCCGTACCGTCGATTGGCTCGACGCGTCCCTGACCCGCTCGGCCAGGGTCCCGCGATCCGGGTTGGCGTCCACCGCGATCACCCGGTCATGACGCATCATCGACAGCGCCGAGCCCAATCCCAGGGTGGTGGTGGTCTTGCCGACACCGCCCTTGATCGAAAGCACCGCGATCCGGAAGTCACCCGCGATCGGCTGGCGGATCTGGGACAGCAAGTCTTCACGCTCGCGCTCTTTGCGTGATTCACCGGGATTCAAGCGGCCGGCGCTCGCCAGGTGCACAGCCCGGCGCCAGCCGGAGTGAGGCGCGCTACGGGTGCGGTTGATGATCCCGGCGTCGTCGAGTGAGGGCGGCACCGCCGAGTACTGCGGCGGTGGGGCCATGCCCACCGGCGGGGGCGCGAGCGGGGGCATGAAGCCCGGAGGGGGAAACGGCAGTGGCGGTAGCGGAGGAGGAGGGGGCGGCGGCAACGGTGCGGGCCTTGGCGGCAGCGGCGGAATCGGGATCAAACCGGTCGGGGGCTCAGGCACAGGCTCAGCCGCTGGACGCTGAGGTTCGGGCTCATCGAGCTCGAACCGTTCGGCGAACTCCCTGGACCCGATCGGGCTGTGCATCTGCCACGGCGGCGGGGCAAGCCGCCGCACGGGCGCCGCAGGAGGGGGCACCTCGAACGCATCGGTGGTGTCGTCGGCGGGCGAGGTGGCCGTGTGAATCTGCCGAGCTGTCCGTTGTGCGGCAATCTGTTCCAGCAACGCGGCAGCTCGCGCCTCCACCTCGTCCAATTCACCGGGCGCCAGGTCGTCGAGCGATGTGGGCTCGCCGATCGGTCGGTTCTCGTCCGGCATCTTCCCCCTAACTCATCTGGTCCGCCGCCGGGCAGCAGACACCGCCACCGCCGCCACCATCGCCGCAAGACACGCCGCGGTGACGGTGAAGACGATCCTGCGCGCCCGCACATTACCCGCATCAGGTTGCGGCGGGCCGCTGATCGGTGAAGCGGCGGTGACGTCGCGCTCGGCAGCCTTGGGCGGGAGCTGATAGGTCAGTGCCGCCACGGGGTCCACGACTCCATAACCCGTGGCCTGGTTGGGACCATTCCCCGGAGTGCGGGCAGTGCGCTCGACCAGATCCATCACCTCGCCGGCGGTCAGGCCGGGGTAGCGCGATCGGATCAACGCCACCACCCCCGAGACGAACGGCGCTGCGAAGCTCGTGCCGTTCAACGGGGCGAGGCCCTGCTGGCCGAGTTGGGCGTTGCTCAGCCCGGGACCGTCGGCATCCAGTGAGGTGACCCGCTCACCGGGGGCGGCCACCGCCAACCACGGCCCGTGCAGGCTGAAGTCGGCCGGTGTGGCCGAGGTGGTCACGGCACCGACACTCAGCACGTAGTCGGAGAACCAGGCCGGACTGGCGATGGTGCTGACGCTGTTCCATCCGGTGTCCAACGGCTGGTTCGGATCGTCCATGTTGTTCTGCGCGTTGCACATGCTCTGGGAGTTGAAATTGCCCGCAGCGGCCACCACCACGACGTTGCGCTCATAGGCGTAGCGCACGGCGCGGCCCAGTTCACGATCGTCCATACCTGCCGCAACCGGAGCGCAGGCCACCTCCGAGAGGTTGATCACCGTGGCACCGAGGTCCACCGCCCGGACGATCGCCAATGCCAGCGTGTGCGTGTTGCCGTAGCCCACCGACGTCGCATTGGGGTCGTCGTTCTGAGTGCTGCTCGTACCCGCGACGCTGTAGGCACCGCTGTTCTGCCGGATCGACAGGATCGCGGCTTCAGGGGCTACCCCGGCGAAGCTGTCACCGTCGGCGGGCACCGCTCCGATGATGCCGGCGACCAGGGTGCCGTGTGCATCGCAGTCGACGAGCCCGTCGCTGTTCGACACATAGTCGCCGCCGGGCTCCAGCGACCGAAGGCGCGGATGACGGTTGACGCCGGTGTCGATCACTGCCACCTTCTGGCCCGCGCCGCGAGAAAAGCGCCAGGCCTTTCGGTATTCGAGCATGGCCTCGGCGCTGGTCTGTTTGGTGAAGTCGGTGCCTGGGAGCACGTCGGTGGGGACGCCGCAGATCGACTTCTGTTCGGTCGGCTGCGCCGGTGCGACGGGGCCGCCCGGCGGTGGGCCGGGTTCTACGACGGGCGGGGTGACCGCGCCCGCCGGTGGCGCACCGAATCCTGAGAGGGCCACCGTGAGAACGACGGTCGCCACCGCCGCGCACCGTCGGGCTCTCATCAGCCGCCCAGCCGTTCGTACAGCCCGAGCGGCCACAGCGCCAACGGGATCACCGCGGCGACGGCCAGATACTCCAAATACCCGGCGACGCCCCGGAACCGGCGAAGGTACGGGGCCGCGACTCCGCAGACGGCCAGGACCGCGAGGATGACGACCCCCGTGAGCGCAAGCGGCCACACCCCGGCCTGGGCCTGCACGCAGGCCACCAACACGAGCGCACAGGCGGGCACGGCCAGCGCCGACCGCTCCGGCCACGTCTCGGCCCTCCGGCTCATCAAGGCCGGCACCGCGGCGCAGGCCAGGGCGAAAGCGAATGCTGCCCAACCGGTGTCGACCCTCATCAAGACGATGCTGCCGATCAGCGCGGTCGTCGCCGCACCGGCCAGCAGTCCGGAGCGAGTCAGCACCGCTGAATGCACCCGGTCCCACACCTGTTCCGCGCTGGGCATCGGGGTGGCGGGCTGGACCGCCGCGGCGGATGTGGTGAAGGGATCGTCCGCGCGGGACGCCACCACGGACGCCACCGGGTATTGCGCCAGGCGTGCCGTCAGTACCGGTACCACCAAGCACCCGAACACCGCGACCACGGCGGTCACGGTGGCCACCACCGGGGCCGCTGCGCCCAGCGCCCGGGCCCCGAACGCCACCGTACCGAAACTCAACAGCACCGCGGCGGCGACATATGTCCAATGCCCGGCCCGGATCAGCCGGTGACAGATCACCGTGAGCGTCAACAATATTGCGCAGCCCGCGGACAGACCGACCGCGCCCTGCGGGGCCGCCACCACCCAGCCCGCCGCGGCGCCGATCGCTATCACCGGCGGCCCCGCCGCACCGGCGATGTCGGCTCGGCCCAGCACGCGGCGCACGAGCGCCGCGCCGGCGACCAGGGTCACCAGCGTCAGCGCCGCAGCCACCATGACCACCGCCCGGTGTGCCGCCAATGCGGGTGCCAGCAGCAGCCCCACCCATACCGCCGAGCACAACCACAAGCCGGCGAACGCCATCATCCGCGCCGCGGTGGCGTCCCAGGCCGCGTACGACGCCCGGTTCAGCCGGGCCGCGGCGTCCACCACATCGTCGTACAACGCCGGTGGTGACAGCGCCTGCCGAGGTGAAAGTCGGAGCAAATCACCGCTTTTCACTCCGGCGGCGCGCAAGCTCCGGTCGGGCTCGAGCACGCCGGCGCCGGTCTGCCCGTCACGGCTGAGCACCCAGAACGTCCGCCGCTCGTCGCGATCGGCCAGGTCGTCACTGCGCTCTTCATCGCGTGACTTGATCAGCCGGGCCAGCTCGGGCAGGAACGCGGCCACCGGGACGTCTGCCGGCAGCGCCACGTCGAGTTGGGTGCGCCCGCCGACCACAGACACCCGGATCGCTTCGGGCGCCGCGGACACCACGTGCACCGCGCGAAGCTCCTCGATGCCGGTCACAGGTCGGGCATCCTCGACAGCTGAACCACGCCGCTACGCGTGGTCCGCGAGACCAGCATGCCGCGGCCGGGAGGCATCGCGCCGGCCTTGTACCCGCCGAACAGCCCGCCCTCGTCTCTACTTCCGCTCATCACCAAACCGTTGCAGGACAGGTCCTTCAGACGTCCGATGATCGGGTCCATCATCGCCCGGCCCGCGCCGCCGCTGCGCCGGGTGACGACGACGCGCAGGCCGATGTCGCGGGCCTGCGGAAGATACTCGACCAGCGGTCCCAGCGGATGGCTCAGCGAGCCACCTGGGATCAGGTCATAGTCGTCGATCATCACGAACAGGTCCGGGCCCGACCACCAGGACCGCTCTTTGAGCTGCTGTTGGGTGATGTCGTTGGGCGGCAGCCGATCCTTGAGCGCGCCGGCCAGTGCCGTCATGAGGTCCGTGCACGACTGCGGGGCAGTGGCATAGCCGCCGAGGTACTCGTCGGGAACCACACCCAGCATCGAGCGACGGAAGTCGACGAGGATGATCTTGGCCTCCACCGGGGTGGCGTTCTCCATCACGCCGGCGGCGATGTTGCGCAGCAGGCCGGTCTTTCCGCATTCGGTGTCTGCGAAAGCGACCAGATGTGGTTGCGCATCGAAATCCAGCACCACGGGCGCCAGCTCTTCTTCGTTGATGCCGATGGCGATTCGCGCCTTGCTGAGCTGGCCGGCGTCGCGAGCCACCCGGACGACGTCGTCGCGGTTCACGTCGTGCGGCAGCATCCGCACCTTCGGGGCCTCGCGGTCCTGGTAGTGGGCGCGCACCGCCTCGACGGCCCCGGCGACCCCGGCGGGCAGGTCCTCCACGCCGGAACTGGAGTCCAGCCGCGGCAACGCGATCAGGATGTGCAGGCGCTCGGAGTTGATCCCGCGACCCGGCCTGCCGATCGGCACCAGTTCGGCAGACCTGCGCGCCACCTCGCTGTCGATCGGGTCGCCGAGGCGCAGTTCGATGCGGGTGCCGAGCATGTCCTTGACGGCCGGCCGGATCTCCATCCACCGGGACGCGGAGATCGCCAGGTGCACGCCGTAGGACAGGCCCTGGATGGCAAGTGACTGGATCACCGGGTCGAGCTGCTCGAAATCGCTCTTTATCGAAGCCCAGCCGTCGATGACCAGTACCACGTCGCCGAAGTTGTCCTGGCTCACTTCGCCTTTGGCCTTGCGCTGGCGGAAGTCGCGCATCGACTCGATGCCGAGTTCGCGGAACAGTTGCTCGCGGCTGCGCAACACCCCGGCCACCTCGGCCACGGTGCGCCTGATGGCGTCGGCGTCCATCCGGCCGGCGACCCCACCGACGTGCGGCAGCTTCGCCAGGCTGGTCAACGTGCCGCCGCCGAAGTCCAGGCAGTAGAACTGAAGCTGTTCGGGAGTGTGTGTGGCGGCGGCAGACATGATGAGCGTGCGCAGCGCGGTCGACTTGCCCGACTGCGGGCCGCCGACCACCGCGACGTTGCCCTGGGCGCCGGACAGATCGACCATGAGCACGTCGCGACGCTGATCGTAGGGACGGTCCACCACGCCCATGGGCATCCACAGCCGGCCGTTGAGGTTCTGCGGTGCCGACCAATCCGATTCGGGCAGCAGCTCGTTGACCGCCGGGCTGTCGTCCAGCGGCGGCAGCCACACCTCGTGCGCGGGCCTGCCGTGGCCGCGGAGCCGGCTGACCACCATGTCCAGCAGCGTGGTCTTGGTGGGGCCCGAACTGACCGGCTCGGCCTCCAGAACCTCGTGCGGCAGCGGCACCCGCTCGGGCACCGGGTCCTTCTTGACCGGTGTGGCGGTGAACAGCTTCGGCGCCAGCGCCCCCAGTTGCGTCACCCGCCCGGTGCGCGTGGAGATCCGGGGTTTGACGTACTCCCCCGACACATAGCAGGCATTGAACCGGATCGGTTCGGAGGCATCGCATTTCAGGAACGCCGAGCCGGGCACACTGGGCAGGTGGTAGGCATCGGGTACGCCGAGGACGCTGCGCGACTCACCTGCGGAGAATGTCTTGAGGCCGATCCGGTAGGACAGGTGTGAGTCGAGACCGCGCAGCTTGCCCTCCTCCAGACGCTGTGAGGCCAGCAGCAGGTGCATGTGCAGCGAACGGCCCAGCCGGCCGATCATCACGAACAGCTCGGCGAAATCCGGTTTCTGTGACAGCAGTTCGGAGAACTCGTCGACCACGACGAACAGCGCGGGCAGCGGTTCGAGATCGGCCCCGGCCGCGCGAGCCCGCTCGTATTCGGTGACGTTCGGGAAGTTTCCGGCGGCGCGCAGCAACTCCTGACGACGGTTCATCTCACCGGCCAGGGCGTCGCGCATGCGGTCCACCATGGTCAGCTCGTCTTCGAGGTTGGTGATGATGGCCGCGATGTGGGCGATACCCTCCAGGCCGAGGAACGTCGCGCCGCCCTTGAAGTCGACGAGCACCAGGTTGAGCTGCTCAGGCGAGTGCGACGTGATCATCGACAACACCAGTGTGCGCAGGAATTCCGACTTGCCCGAGCCCGTCGCCCCGATGCACAGCCCGTGCGGGCCCATGCCGCCCTCGGCGGCCTCCTTGATGTCGAGTTCGATGGGCTGACCGTTGGGAGTGATGCCGATCGGGACCCGCAGCCGCTCGCGCGGGGACCGCTGCCGCCACACCTGTTCCGGCACGATGCCGGCCGCATCGGGAATCTTCAGCAGCGCCATCAGACCGGGATCGACTGCCCGCGAATCGGCTTCCAGGCTCACGATGTGTGCGGCGTTCGCCGGGCGGTAGCGCCCGATCCGCCGCGCGGTGGTCTCGGCCTCGGGGATCGTGATGGTGTCCGGGGTGGCGAACCGTTCCACCCCGACCGCGGTCCGGGCAGCCACGTCGTCACCGTCGAGGACCAGTTGCAGGCTGCGGCGTGCCGAGGCCCCGGCTCGCAGGCCGTTGAGGTCCAACAGCGTCACGCTGTCCAGCCCGGCGTCGGTGATCAGCTGCTCGTCACCGGTGACGAATCCGTCGTCCAGCACGACGACGAGTTGTTTGAGGCCCTGCGTCGGCTGCGCGTTGCGGGTGAACCGGCCGCGTTCGGCCAGCTCGGCCGACATCGCGGTCTCCATCAGCTCCAAGGTGGGGAACAGCAGACGCATCGACCCCATGCCGTCGCGGGTCGATGCATGCTGCGCGTGCGGCAGCCACTTGACCCAGCTCCAGTTCTCACCGTCGGGATTGGCTGTGACGACAGCCACCTGCACGTGGTCCGGTCCGTGAAAAGTGCACAATTCCAAGATCATCGAGCGCACCAGCTGTTGAGCCAGCTTGCGCTCCCCTTCGAAGGTGATGGTGGGAAACGCCCGAAGCGACACCGCGGTCGGCAACGCGTGCACCACCGAATGGGTCTTGACGAACCGGCGCAGGGCCACCGTGGACACCGGCTCGAGGTCCTCGGGTGGGCCGGTCTCGGGTGCCATCAACCGCGTCGCCAACCGGTGGGTCCCGATACCGACCCGGATGTGGCAGTAATCGGCGTCGCTGGGCCGTCGCTCCCACATCCGACGAGTGCCCACCACGTCGCTCAACGCCCGCGGATCGGGATGGCTCCATTCCAGCGCCGTTCGTTGTTCGGCACCCGTGGTGTCGGCTTCCTCGCGAAGATTCGCCAGATAACTGAAGTAGTCCTTGCGTTCCTCGTTGAGCTCGGCGGCTGCTTTGCCGTTGCGGTTCCCGCCGCCCATGAACATGCCGACCATCGACATGATCATCATCATCGGAAACAACAGGAACATCGGGTTTCTGGCCATGTCCCGGCCACCGACCGTGACCATCAGTGCGATCATGCCGATCACCGCGACCAGCATCACGAACGGCATCAGCCGCATCATCAGATTCCCCGGGATGGCCCGCGGCACCTCGGGCGGTGGGGCCAGGTTGACCTCGCCGCCGGGCATCCGCGGCGGCGCCACCCGTAGGCGGCGGACGAACCCCTCGGTACTCAACCTTCCCTCCCCGAAGCTGCTGGCGCCGGATGCTGGGTATTGTTCGTGTCGAGCAATCCCATTGCGCAGGAGGCCGACTGGATTGTGACCCTACTTGAGTCAGAGCTCGAACCCGAAGCAGAACCCGAACTCAGCCGACTGACCCTGGTAGTCGGCGAATTGAACATCGACGTCGGGTTGCCTGCACACGTCAGCATCGCCCAGTACATTCCCGATGTCATCGAAATCGCGAATGAACAGATCACCACGCAGGACGCGATCGTCGAGTTCGACGCCGCCGACGGACGTTGGACGCTGGCCCCGCTCGGCGGCGCACCGATCGCCCCGCACCTGTCGCTGGCGGAGGCAGGGATCTACGACGGCGATCTGTTGATGATCTGTGCGGCCGGCCAGCCGGTCAGCCCACTGCTGTTCGACGACGTCGACGACACCCACACCACAGAGACCGGCACCGTCCGGAGTTGGCTGACCGACAACGCGCGCGCACTGACCGGTTTCGGTGTTACCGCAGCTGCCGCGGTCACGCTAGCCGGCGTGCTGGCGCATTGGGCCGAGCAGCCCGCGGTGCCCGCATCGGTGCTGGTTCTCGGCGCGTTGGGGCTGCTGCTGGCCTGTCTGGCGGCGCACCGGCCGGCAGCGGCAGCGGCGTCGGGGTGGATCACCGCGGTGTCGACACCACTGGTGTTCGGTGGCGCGCTGTACCTGGTGCCCGGCGGTTCCGGCGTGACCTCGCTGCCGATGGCCTTCGCCGTGACCGCATTCGGCGCGCTGCTGGTGCTCCTGGTCTCGGGCAGCGGATCGGCCGTGTACACCGCGATCATCGCAATGTGCGTTTTCGGCGGCGTCAGTTCCACCGCAATGTTGCTGTGGCAGCCGCCCATTCGCACGGTCGGGGCTTTGCTCGCGACCGTGGCCGTTATCGTCGTCTACCTCGCTCCCCGGGTGACCATCGGGCTGTCGAAACTCCCCATCCCCCGGGTGCCGACGGCCGGTGAACCGCTCGACGACATCGAGACCCAGGGCGGCCCCACCGTCGAGGGCGTCAACGCGATCGGCAAGCAGATCATCCCCACCGAGGAAGACCTGATCAGCCGGGTGCGAAGGGCGAATCAACACCTCACCGGAATTCTCGTCGCAGCCGCCCTGGCCGCCCCGATCGGCTGCTACCTCGCGGTGGACGTCACCAACGGGTTCTATTGGCAAGCAACGGTGTTCGCGTTCATGGTGGCGACAGTGCTGTGCCTGCGCGGTCGTGGCCATCACGACCTGGTTCAATCGGCCACACTCATCGGAAGTGGGCTCGTCATCGCCGTCGCCGTGGTCCTCAAGACCGCGCTGTACGTCGAGGGATGGCAGGTCCGGGCCGTCGTCGTGCTGCTCACCCTGATGGTGCTGATCCTGGCATGCGGGCTGGTGGCACCATTGCGCGAGTTCTCCCCCGTGGCCCGACGACAGGTCGAGATTCTCGAATATATCGCCGTGGGATCGCTTTTCCCGCTGTGCTTCTGGATCATCCGGGTTTACGCGTTCTTCAGGGAACTGCGGATCTAACGGGTAGACACCTTGCTGCTGTCCGGGTCAGCAGCCATGCCGTCGTGGGCGACCAGCGCGGCTTCCTGGGACAGCTCCGGCCCGGCGGGCAACAGCGACAGCACCGGCCACGGCGCCCACTGCGGCGCGTTGGCCGGGCCGTCGGGCACCTTGACGCCGCTGACCCCGAGCACGTCCGCCGTCGGCAGATCCTTGATGTGGTACCGCACCCCGGTATCGGACACGTAGAACAGCTGCCCCGTCGAGCGGCTGTCCGGGTCATTTCCGGTGGCCTGCACGTACTCTCCGGCCCCGGGGGTCAGGTACACCGAATCGGCTCCGGAGCCGCTGCCGTCGGCGCTGGCCAGCCGGACCATCTGCGCCCCCTCGGCGGTCGGCAGCCGGTGCCCCACCAACAACCGCACATTCGCGCGGGCGTCGGTGTTGGACCGCTGCCAGCCCATACACACCACCCGATCCGGATTGGGCGACACGATCCGCGGTGACTCCAGCGGGTAGTGGTCGATCGCCAGCCGGTGCACGGTCGGCACTTCGGCCAGCGTCGCCGGCGGTATTTCGGCCGCCTGCCCGGTGGCCACCTCACCGGAGGCGCCGTAACGGATGATGTCGGCGCTCACCTGCGACACCGGCTGCAGACCCTCACGCAACACGACGTAGAGCTGTTCGCCGCGCGAGTCGACGGATTTGACGATGGCGCCCACCGCGTGATCCGGCCCGAGCGGCCCCGGCTCCCCCGAACCCTCGATGGCCACCGGCGTGATCGGATCGACCAACGGAAAGGTGTTGAGCACGGACAACGACATCGGCCGAGTCACCGCACCTTGCAGGTGAAGGCCGTTGACCAGCACCGGATCTGACAGGTCGATCGGGGCCCGCACCCCGCGGTAGATCAGATAGGTGGTGCCGCCGGTTTCGGTGAGAATCGCCTCGGCCGGATCGGCGGGGCGGATGCCGTCGTCGAGCACCGGGTCGTTGGCCAGCACCGTGGTCTGCAGGCTGGGTGTGCCGGTGGTCTCGGTGACCGCCGGCATCAGCAGGTTGTCGCAGACGGTCCACGACGACATCGCCAGATCGTCCCCGCGGTTGATGCTGGCCGGCGCGCCGACGATGCCGACCATCGGCCCGCGCGGCACCACATCGAGGAATTTGTCGTCAACCTGCTTGGGACTGTCGTTCTTACCGACGATCAGCCGCGCCGAGGCAAGATTGAGCACCGGATGGATCTGGTCACCGATGCGTACGTACGGCGCACCGCTGGACTTGCTCAGCACGATCTGCGCGTCGCCGATATTGGGAGCGGGTTTGAAGAAGGCCATCACCGCGGAGGCGCCGGTGATCAGGACGGCGATCACCGCACCCACGATCAAGGCCCGCATCTGGCCACGCATCGGATCGTGGATCATCCGCGAATCGCCCCGGATGAGCGCGTGCTCAAGGCGGCGGATCAGGAAACGGTAACCGTTCACCTGTGCGCGAGTGGTAACTTGCGCTGGCATGCGTAGTGTTTAGCACGTCCGCACCACCTCGACATGACGACCGAGCGCCTATTTGAAAAGCGATGCGTCCATTGACATTCGCAGCAAAGCTGACCACCGCCGGCGATACCGGCCCGCAACGGCTCATCCCGTTGATCGACCTGGTCGCCCTGCAAATTGTCGTCGTCGTCGGCATATTGATCGCCCAACTACTGCACCGGCCCGGGTGGCAGGGTGCGGTCGCGGGCCTGGTGGTGGGGTTGCTGCTGGTGGCTCCGGTCGTCGCGGGCACGACAGCGCCGCGGGCGCTCGCGCTGCGCGGGAAATTCGTCCGCAACAGGCGACGGCGCACGGGTAAACGCGCGTCGAACTCGCTGCCGGCCGAGCCCTTCGACGTACCGACCCCCGACGGTCAACAGATCGGATTCCGTTGGAACGGCACGACTTTGCTGTCGTTGCTGAGGATCGACGAAAACCCCAGGGCGCTGACCATTTTGGAGCCAGGGGTCACGGTGTCCGGCGAGATGGTTCCCGTGCAGGCCCTGCTGGACTGCCTGCGTCAGTTCGACATCACGCTGGAGTCCATCGACATCATCAGCCAGGGCGCCCGCTCGGCCGGTCACACCGACGTCGCCGCCGTGTACGACTCGGTGCTGGGACCGTTGCCCGCCATCGCCCAGCGCACGGTATGGATTGCCGTGCGGTTCAACCCGTCACGTTGCGCGGAGGCGGTCCGGCGCCGCGGTGGTGACCGTGACGGCATCCTGCGCGCGGCCACCACCGCCACCCGCCGCGTCGCCAACCGGCTCGCCGAGGCGGGCCTCCAGCCTCAGTTCCTGTCCGCCAGCGGTATCGCGGCGGCCACCAATCAGCTCAGCGACGGCGTCGCTCTCGCGACCGTCGAGGAAACCTGGGAGGACTGCCGCGAGGGGCACTTCCGGTTGTCCAGCTTCGCGGTCGAGCCGAACATGCTGACCACGGCGGGCCTCGGGCTGCTGTGGACGGTTCCCAGCTACTCCACCACGGTGTGCCTGTCACTGCGTGAGGCTGCCGAGCAGGACGTGGTTCAGGTTCGTGGTCTGGTCCGCTTCGACAGCGACGTGCGCGTCCCCACCCAGCTGCGCGGGCTCATTCCGCTTCACGGCCGGCAGTTTTCCGCGCTGGCGGCGACGCTTCCGATCCCGACGGTCCCCGGGGCCGGACCGATCTCGCACTGGGCGTCGGGAGTGCGCGGCGATGCGTTGAGCGAGCTGGCGTTGCCCGCCTCGGGCTGCGGCCAGGTGATCGGCGCCGACGAACAGGGGCGGGCCGTCGCCCTTCCCGTGTTCGGCCCGCAAATTCGGCGGGTCGAGATCGTGGGCACCTTGCATCTGGCCCAGCAGGTGGTGCTACGTGCCCTGGCCCTGGGCGCCCGCGTACTGGTGCACAGCCGCCGTCCGGCATTGTGGCGCGACATGGTCGACGTGGTCGGTCGCCATGACCTGCTCTGGGTGGCGAACTTCAACCGGCGCGCCATCCAGGCCGGCGCCGAACGCAATTACACCGTCGAGATGTTCGACGGTGTTCCCGAGCAATCGGTCCGGATCGGGGTCACCACCATGGTTCTCGTCCCACCGAATAGCCCACCTTCGCAGCATGCCGACGTGGTCCTTGACCTGATCTCGCTGGAACACGACACCGTCAAGGTGAGCACCCAGGCCGGCTCGGCGGTGGTCACCATGGTCGCCACCGACGACGAGATGCGTTATCTGCGGGCATCCGCGAACAGCACCGACTGATGTGAAGGAGTGATCGTGGCCAATCCGCTTCACCGCAACCTGTCGATCGTGGTGGTCGTGCTGGGTCTGGTGGCCTATGGCGTGAGTTTCGGCCCGGCCGCCGACGGTGGCGGCAATGACTGGCACGTCAGGTTCGCCGCGCTGGCCGGCCTGGCCGCGGCAATCGGCCTGCTGCCCAAGCAGTCTGCCCGCCCATGGCTTACCGCTCTGCTGGCCGCCGCGGGCTTCCTCGACGCCCTGTCCAGCGTGGTGACAGCCGGGTCGGGATGGGTGCTGATCACGATTGTGACGGTCAACGGGTTGCAGGCCGTGGCGGCTGTCGCTGCGCTGTGGCTGGCACCGGAAGCACCTGCCGCGGCCGCTGCGGGCGGCTACGAGGCTTACCTCGACTACTACAACCAGGCCGTGCAGCAGTACTACCAACAGAGCGCGATGGCGCAATCCGATTCGGCGCAGCGCTCGGCATACGGCCAGGCTCATGCCCACGGCTACGCTCAGTCCCACGCCACTTACCAGGCGCCCCAGTACGGTGATTACGCCGATCTGCTTTCACCGCAACAGGATTACGGTCAGGCCACCGCTGCCGCGCCCTCCCAATCCGACGGGTTGGCGGCGCCGCCCGGGCGAGCGGGTGCCGGACCGGTCGCTAACCGCGCGGCCGGGTCACCCGATGTAGCAGCCAGGCAAACGGCACCGTGACCGCCAGGGTCACGACGAACAACACAGTGGCCGAACCGGTGTAAACGTTCCAGCCCAACACGAACTCCATGACCAGGTCCATGGCGACCACGTGCAGCAGGAAGACCTCGTAGGAGATCTCGCCGAGGGCCACCATGGGCCTGCTGCCCATCAGCCGGGCGTACAGACCGTCGGCACCGAGCGCCAGCGGGGCCACCACCAGGGTCGCGATGACCGCGTAGAACAGGGTTTTCGCCAAGTCCTCGCTCAGGCCCAGCGCTGGTGCCGTGACGCGGCCGGCGATCGGGGTCGACACCACCAAGTAGCAGGCCAGCGCCAGCGGCAAGGCCGCCAGGGCATAAACCCGCACCCCCATCGTGCCCAGCGCGGCCAAGGTCATCCCGCCGACGAACCAGACCAGATAGTGCGGCAGCCACGCCCCACCGCCGACCGGCATCCAGTCGGCGGTGTGCAGCAACACGAGCCACAGCGGGCTCACCGCGGCCAGCACCGCCAGCCCTGCCAGCAGGAGCGCGGGGCGAAAACGCCTGCGACACAACACCACCAAGAGCAGGTATGCGAGCAGCGGCAGCACCGCATAGAACGCGACCTCCACCGCCAGGCTCCACATCTGGCTCAGCCCCTGGTGCAGATAGTCCGTGAAGTAGTTGTCGCTGTAGATCTGGGTCAGGGTCAGGTTACGCAGCAGGCCGGTCCACGTGTGCCCGGGATTCGGTTGCACGGGGCGCAGTTCGTAGACGCCGTAGACGATCAGCACGGTGACGACGTAGGCGGGCATGATCCGGCGGAATCGGTTTCGCGCATAGCGCCGGGTGCTCGGCGCGGCGGCGCCCATGGCAGCGGCGCGCACCCACGGGCGAAACAGCAGCAGCCCCGACAGCACGAAGAAGATGGCCACCCCGACCTCGAGGCGAGCACTCATCAGACCCAGATAGCCCTGGGAGAGCAGACCGGTGCCATACGCTGCGTGCGTGCCCATCACGGTCAGCGCGGCCACTGCGCGCACCCCGGTCAGCGATGCGACGCGATCCGCGTGGCCGATCTGCTCGAGCCCGCCCTGGTCGTCGTCGGCCACTGAGGACGTCACCGCGTCAGTATGCGACCGACGCGCCCCGGTCCAACTCGATGACGCGCTCGCCGAGCCCGCGGCTCGCCATCTCGGCGCGGAAATCGTTCAATGACGACGCGAACACGCTGTAGTCGTCGAAGTGCACCGGGATCATCTTCGGCAGATCCAGCAGCTCCACCAGATCGGCTCCCTGGCGCGCATCCATCGTGACGGTCAGGCCGAAGGGTAGGCGCGACCCGGCGGGCAGGCGGGTGCCGCCCAGGTGCAGGACACCCAGGTCGATCGAGGAGAACCGCACCGGGATTTCGCGGAGTTGATCCACGAACAGGGTGTCCCCCGAGACATACAGCCGGCGGGTCGCAGTGCCGTCGCCGACCTCGATCATGGAGCCCATCACCGGCGGAAGCAGTCGGTCGACGGGCGTGGGGGCGTGCCGGCCCGGCAGTGATGTGACGGTCACCGTGAGGTCGCCTTTGACGATCCGATGCGACTGCCACGTCGACATTCCCTGCGCGCGACCGAAGCCGCGCCGGGTGAGTCGTCTGGCGGCGTGCGGGGTGGTGAGGATCGGCAGCGATCGGTCCAGCTGACGCTGTGTGACGCGGTCCCAGTGATCGCCGTGCATATGAGACAGCACCACGGCGTCCACCGGCGGCAGTTGGTCGACGGTCAGGGCAGGTTCTCTCAACCGTTTGGAGAGCAGGCCGTAGCCGAGGTACGCGTGCTGGCCCTGGTGCAGAAAGTTCGGATCGGTCAGCAGCGTGACGTCACCCACCGCGATCAAGGTGGTGGCGTTGCCGATGAACGTGACGGTGATTTCCATTACGACCGGCTACCCGGCGATTCGCCGAATATGCGCGTTCGGTTGCGCGGACCGGGCCCAGCACTGTTGCATCGGGGTGTGGGTGAAGAGGTCAAGAACACCGAGTTCAGCCGCATGCACCGCCAGGAGTATCGGCGCAAGGTGCAGCTGTGCCTCGACGTGTTCGAGACCATGCTCGCTCAGTCGAGCTTCGAGTTCGAGCGTCCGCTCACCGGCATGGAGATCGAATGCAACCTCGTCGACAACGAGTACCAGCCCGCGATGGCCAACCAGGAGGTGCTCGCATCCATCGCCGATCCGGCGTATCAGACCGAATTGGGCGCCTACAACATCGAATTCAACGTTCCCCCGCGCCCGCTGCCCGGCCGGGCCGCGCTGGACCTCGAGGAGGAGGTCCGGCGCAGCCTCAACGCCGCCGAGATCAAGGCCAACGAGGACGGCGCGCACATCGTGATGGTGGGCATCCTGCCGACGCTGATGCCCGAGCATCTTTCCGACGGCTGGATGAGTCAATCGACGCGATATCAGGCGCTCAACGACTCGATCTTCACCGCTCGCGGCGAGGACATGCCCATCGACATCTCCGGGCCGGAACGGCTGAGCCTGCAGTCGGCATCCATCGCCCCCGAGTCCGCGTGCACCAGCATGCAGCTGCACCTGCAGGTCTCCCCCGCCGATTTCGCCCGCAATTGGAACGCCGCCCAGGTGCTGGCCGGCCCGCAGCTGGCGGTGGGGGCCAACTCGCCGTACTTCTTCGGCCATCAATTGTGGGCCGAGACCCGCATCGAGCTGTTCACGCAGTCCACCGACACCCGGCCAGACGAACTCAAGGCGCAAGGTGTGCGGCCGCGGGTCTGGTTCGGCGAGCGGTGGATCACCTCGATCTTCGACCTGTTCGAGGAGAACGTGCGCTACTTCCCGTCGCTGCTTCCCGAGCTGTCCGACGAGGACCCGGTGGCCGAGCTCGCGGCGGGCCGGGCACCGCAGCTGGCCGAGCTGCGGCTGCACAACGGGACCATCTACCGGTGGAATCGTCCGGTGTACGACGTCGTCAATGGCGCCCCGCATCTGCGGGTGGAGAACCGGGTGCTGCCGGCCGGGCCGACGGTGGTGGACATGCTGGCCAACGCGGCGTTCTATTACGGCCTGCTGCGAACGCTGTCCGAAGAAGACCGGCCGCTGTGGACCAAGATGAGCTTCGCGGCGGCCCACCACAACTTCGTCGAGGGCGCCCAGCACGGCCTGGACGCCCGCCTGTACTGGCCCGGCCTGGGTGAGGTGACGCCCGACGAATTGGTGCTGCGCAAGCTCCTCCCGATGGCGCACGACGGGCTCCGCCGCTGGGGTGTGGCGGCGCAGGTGTGCGACCGGTACCTCGGGGTGATCGAAGGCCGCGCCAAGACGGGGCGGACAGGGGCGACGTGGCAGGTGGCGACGGTGCAGAACCTGCAATCACAGGGCTTGACCAGGCCCAAGGCCCTGGCCGAGATGTTGCGGGAGTATGTCCAGCGGATGCACAGTAATGAGCCCGTCCATACCTGGGATTGACGCGCGTACGTTGGAACCATGACATCTGAACAGGTCCTGGACTGGGATGGCGCATACAAGGGGGAAGCAGGTTTCGAGGGCCCGCCGCCGTGGAATATCGGGGAGCCACAACCTGAACTCGCCGCGCTGCACCGGGCCGGAAAGTTCGAGAGCGACGTGCTCGACGCGGGCTGCGGACATGCCGAGTTGTCGCTGGCACTGGCGTCCGACGGCCTCACGATTGTCGGGCTGGATCTGAGCCCGACGGCGATCGCCGCGGCCAACAACGCCGCGCAGGTGCGCGGCCTGTCGACGGCCAGCTTCGCCCAGGCTGACATCACGTCGTTCACCGGTTATGACGGCCGGTTCAACACCGTGATCGACTCGACCCTGTTCCACTCTCTGCCGGTCGAAGGTCGCGACGGCTACCTGAAATCAATCCACCGCGCCTCGGCGCCCGGCGCGCACTACTACGTCCTGGTCTTCGCCAAGGGTGCGTTCCCGGCCGAGTTGGACACCAAGCCCAACGAGGTCGACGAGGACGAACTGCGGGCGGCGGTGTCGAAGTACTGGGAGGTCGACGACATTCGGCCGGCGTTCATTCACGCCAATGCGGTGGCGATCCCCGCGGATGTTCCTTTCGAAGTGCCGCCGCACGACCGTGACGAGAAGGGCCGCATCAAGTTCCCGGCCTTCCTGTTGAGCGCGCACAAGGCCGGCTGAGTCACCCCACCGGCTCAGAACGGTGGGTCCTCCGGATTGAGCGGAGGTGGTGGGGGCGGTTCCCAGTCCGGAGGTAATTCCTCGGGTTCGAATGGGTCGTTGATCCATGTGCAGTACGGACTCTTGCTGGGCTCGTCGCCCTTGAACAACTTGAGGGTCACCCGCATCCGGTTGTGGTTGCGGCGCCGGTCAAGTTCCTTCCGCCGGGCCTTCTGGGTGTAGCTGTACTTCTCGTTGACCGGCCGCAACCGCCGGTTCTTGGCCCGGGTCTGCTCCACCCGTGCTGCCCGGCTCAGCTTCGGCGGGCGCGCCGGTTGCGGCTGCCCGCACGGGACTGTCGCGAAGCTGTTGAACAGATCCGCCCCGCCCGGGGTGGTGCGGTACGTCTTGCCCGACGGCGATGTCCATACGACGGTGCCGTCGGGATACTGGGTGTCGCTCCAGCCGCCAAAAGTCTTGAGGCGGTGATGAAAACGGCACAGGCATTCCAAGTTGGCCCGGCTGGCGGCGCCCGACGTCAGGTTCAACGCCGCACCCACCTCAGCACTGGCGCGAGCAAAGCCGGTGAGGATCATGTAGTTCGGGTGCACGCCCTCGACATTGAGTTCGGCGGTCCGCTGCACCAACAAATCCGCCACCGCTACCATCCGAGCGGCGATCAGCTTCGCCTCGGCACGAGCGCCATAGGTGAGCGCATCAACGAGTCGGCCCGGCGCCACCGGGATCGAACTCGATATCGAACATATGTTCGAGTATACGCTGATCCACTGACACCGGCATCGACGTCCAAAAAGATCAAGAAATAAGGCCTCACCTGCTAATATTTCAGACCTGCAGAGAGAAGAGCCGGACATGCGCCGAACATCTGGAGCCCTCACCCGCCTCATGGCCGCGGCTGGCGCAGCTTTCGCGATATCCGCGATGTTCGGGGCACCTACCGCCGTCGCGCAAGGTTGTGACACCGCCAAAGGCGAGTCGGAAATCAACGGCGAATGCATCTCCCCCGACAACAAGACGCACCAAGTCCCCGGCGGCAAGATCCAATGCACCCAGCACAGCTGCGTGTACAGAGAAGGCAGCTAAGGCGCGTCCCGCAACACCTCGGCGAACTGCTCGAGATCCTCGGCGGTGGTGTCGACATGCGGCGAGACCCGCAGGACCGGTCTGGTCATCTCGAACGGCGCCCGCGCCAGTTCACATGCGGTGGTGACGATTCCACGCTCGGCGATCAGCCAGGCACGGACCGCCGTCGGATCCGCACCGTCGGTGGGTGCCAAAGTCGTTATCGCGGTGGGCTCGTCAACGTCTTCGATGACGCGCCATCCCGGCACCTCGGCCAACACCTGCCGCGCCGTGCGGCCCACCTCGGCAAGCCGTCCGCGGACGAGTTCCGGCCCAGCCGCGAGGTGTTCGCCCAGCGCCACCGAGTACCCGATGCGGGTCGCGGCATTGTGCTCACCGTGCTCGAAGCTCTGCAGCACCGTCACCGGAACGTCCCACGCGGGCGGCGGCACCCGTCGCTCCAGGCGCGCGACCAGTTCGGGACGGACCGCGAGGAAACCCACACCGCGCGGCCCGGCCAGCCATTTGCGTGACGACGAGTAGATCGCATCAGGGCTCACGTTGCAGTCCAGATGCCCGAACGCCTGCGCGCCGTCTACCACGATGGGAACACCGGCCTCGCGGCAGGCCGCAACCATCTCGGCCAACGGCTGGGCCACTCCACGATGGCTGGCCAGCGCAGTGAAATGCACCAAAGCCGGCGGATCGGCGGTCAGCATGCGGGCGGTCTGGTGAAGGTCAACTCGACCGTCCTCGTCAACGGGCAAGGCGCGCACCTGAAAACCGTTGGCCGCCATGACCGCGAGGTTCGGCCCGAACTCGCCGGGCACGCAGGCCAGCGTACGTTCGCCCGCCCAGCTGCCGAGCAGCAGGTCCAGAGAATGGTTGGAGCCTGTCGTGTAGACCACATCGGCGGAGTCGAGCCCCGTCAATGCGGCGATCGCGGCGCGGCCCGCCTCGAGCACAGGTGCTGCCGCCTCGGCGGCTACGTAACCGCCGACTTCGGCCTCATGGCGGGCATGGGCGGCGACGGCATCGATGACGGCGAGGCTCTGCCGCGAGCACGCGCCACTGTCGAAGTGCAGCCCGGCGACCTTGGGGCGGGCGTCGGCCCACTGCTGGGCGAGGCTCATTTCACCGCCAGCGACAGGCCGAAGTCACCGGCTTCATCAGTCCACCAATGGGTCTGCCGCAGACCGGCTTTCGCCAGTTCGCCGGCCACCCCGTCGGCGCGGAACTTGCAGGACACCTCGGTCAGCATCTCCTCACCAGCGGCGAATGCGACGTCGAGATCCAGCGCTGCCACCCGCACCTGCTGCGGCGCACCAGCTCGCAGCCACATCTCGATCCGCTCCTCGTCGGCGTTCCATTTCGCCACATGCTCGAAGGCGTCGAGGTCGAAATCCGCTTCGAGTTCACGGTTGACCACCGAGAGCACATTGCGGTTGAACGCCGCTGTCACACCGGCACTGTCGTCGTAGGCACGCACCAGCCGGTCGGTGTCCTTGACCAGATCGGTGCCCAACAGCACACTGTCTCCTGGCTGCAGGGACTCGGCCAGCGACGCCAGGAAATCCGCGCGCGGGCCAGGTGTGAGATTGCCGATCGTCGAGCCGAGGAATGCCACCAAGCGCCGGCCTACAGCCGGGATCTTGCCCAGGTGCTCCTCGAAATCACCACATACCGCATCGATTTCGATACCGGGATACTCCTGACCGATCGCCGCACCGGCAGCCCGCAGCACACCGGCGTCGACGTCGAACGGGATGAACCGGCGCAACTGCCCACCGTCACGCATGGCGTCGAGCAACATCCTGGTCTTCTCCGAGGTGCCGCTGCCCAGCTCGACGAGGGTGTCCGCCCCCGCCGCGGCGACGATCTCCGGCGAACGGTGCGTGAGGATCTGCGCCTCGGTGCGGGTCGGATAGTACTCGGGCAACCGGGTGATCTGGTCGAACAGATCACTGCCCACCGAATCGTAGAACCACTTGGGTGGCAACATCTTCGGCGTCTGGGTCAGCCCGTCACGCACATCGCGACGCAAAGCGGTGGCAGCGGAATCGGCCGCCAGGTAGTTGGACAAGGTGAGCGTCATACCGAACCTTTCAGCGGGGAGAGCTCGACGTCAGAGCCGGCCACGGTGACCAGGTGCCGGTCCGGGATGTCGGCCCAGCCGGGATCGTCGTCGTAGGGTTCACTGGCGAGCACGACGCCGTCCGGCAACCGCAGCATCGACAGGGTGTCCCCCCAGGTGGTGGCCACCAGGCGAGAACCATTGGCGGCCAGGATGTTCAGCCTTGCATTGGGATCCAGAGCTCCGACCTCGGCAATCGTCGACCCCAACGCATCCACGCCCCGGGAGAAGATGAGCGCGGCCAGCACGGCACTGTCCACTGTGGATTCGGCGATTCCGGTCAACGGCAGCACCGCCCGGTCGACTATCCCGTTGTGCGAGAGCAGCCACTGCCCGTCGCTGAACGGCGCCGAGGCCGACGGTTCGATCGGCATGCCGATGGTCGCTGACCGCACCGCAGCGACCACACACCCACTGCGCAACGCCGGGGCCACCGAGGCGAATGAGGCGTCGCCCCACAGCGGCTTGTCGCTACGCCACCGACGGGGTACACCGGAGTCGAAAAAGCCTGCGCCCCAACCATCGGCGTTCATCAGGCCGTGCTTCTGCCGACGCGGCGCATATGACTGCACCAGCAGGCCCTGCGGCGGGTGCAGCACCAGTGAGGCCACTGATCGCGGGGCACCCAGCCACCCGATGTGCCGGCACATCAGACGTCCCAGGCCAGGCGGACGCCGGAGAAGATCTGGCGCCGGACCGGGTGGTCCCAGTTGCGGAAGCTGGGGCGCAGGATGTCGGCGGAAACCGCCCACGACCCCCCACGCAGCACCCGGTAGTCACCGTCGAAGAAGGGTTCGGTGTAGCGGTCGTAGACCATCGGTGTGAAGCCGGGCCAGGGCCGCAGCGGCGACGTGGTCCATTCCCAGACATCACCCAACATCTGCTCGACGCCATAGGCCGAGGCTCCGGCTGGATATGCCCCAACCGGCGCCGGCCGGCGGGCCTGGCCACCGAGATTGGCCAGCGCTTCGGTGGGTTCGGAAGTGCCCCACGGGAATCGGCGCCGAGACCGGGCCGCCGGGTCCCAGGCACACGCCTTCTCCCACTCGACTTCGGTGGGCAGCCGCGCACCGGCCCAGGCGGCGTAGGCCTCGGCTTCGAAGAACGTGACGTGCTGCACCGGTTCGTCACCGGGGATCGTCTCGATGTGGCCGAACCGGGTGCGGGTGCCGTCCGGTCCCCAGAACTGGGGCGCTGTCAGCCCTGACTCCTGCCGGTGGGCCCAGCCGCGCTCCGACCACCAACGGGACTGCTGGTAGCCGCCGTCGTCGATGAACTCGCGCCATTCGGCGTTGGTGACCGGCACCCGGCCGATGCGGAACGGGGCCACGTCCACAGAATGCGCCGGACGCTCGTTGTCGAGTGAATGCGGTTCGGTGAGTTCGTCCACTCCGAGCACAAACGAACCACCCGGGATCAGCACCGAGGTGCCGGCCACACCCGGACGGCCGGCGGGCAACGCCGTTCCGGGGTCGAACAGGGGTGGCCCGTCCCGCAAATTCAGTGCTTGCAGCATGGTTTCGTCGTGCTGGTTCTCGTGGCTGACGATCAGCCCGAAGTTGAACCCGGAGTCGTCGGCGTCGAGGGCATCCAGCGCGTCGAGCGCGCGGGACCGTACCGTCGCGCAGTAGTCGCGCGCATCGGTGGGCGGCAGCAACGGGAGGTCGACGCGGCTGGCACGGGAATGCACGAAGGCGTCGTAAAGCCGGTCCACCTCGGGATCGAGGATGCCGGGACGGTCCGGATCACCACCCCGCAGCAGCCACAACTCCTCCTGCTGACCGATGTGGGCCAGGTCCCAGACCAGCGGGCTCATCAGGGGGCTGTATTGGCGATGCAATTCGGCGTCGTCGAAGTCGACCAGGCGCAGGGTACGTTCCCGCGCCCGGGTGAGCTGCTGCGCCAGCGTCTCGCGTGTGGTCAAATCTCGCCCTTCACCAGTTGGCTCATCGCAGAAGCGATTCCGTGACCCACCACCTGGTCGGCGAAATCGTCGGCCGGGCAGCGTCCCTCCTGGACCGAACGCGTCAAGCGCTCCATCGATTCCGACAGCTCGGCCGGCGCCCGCTCGGCGGCGGCCGATACGCACGCGCTCGCCGCCTCCTGCAGCCGTCGATCGGCGAGCCCGATCCGGGCAGCCCGATCCCATGCGGTGGCCACCGGTGCCGTCGCCTCGGTGGCGATCGCGGCGGCCTCGGGATCATCGAGCAGAGTGGTAAGCGTGAACACCACTGCGGGCCAAAGGGTGTCGGGCACGCTGTCGAGGTAGCGGATCTCCAGCCAGCGCCGCGGCCGGACCGGTGGGAAAAGCGTGGTGAGGTGGTATTCGAGATCGGCTTCGGTGGGCCGGCGGCCGCCGAGCACCGCCCGTCCGTCGGCCCAGTCGGCGAAGGGCACCCAGTTGGTCACGGGGACCGCTTCCGGGGTGTTGACGAGCATCACCGGGGCCCGCAGCGCATACCGCGCCCAGTCACTGGCCGGACCGGCGCCGTCAGCCCCCAGAATCGGGCCGCAGCGCGCGGAATCCAGCTGACCCCACACCCTCTGCCGCGATGACTTCCAGCCGGTGAAGCGTCCACCCAGCATCGGCGAATTCGCGGTGATGGCAATCATGGTCGGGCCCAGGGCGTGCGCCAGACGGACCCGACGGGACCAGCCCTCGCGCGGGCCGGCATCGAGATTGACCTGAACCGAGGCGGTGGACGTCATCATCGCCGCTCCGGCCTCGGCAGAACCACTGGCCGCGAAGAAGGTTTCCATGGCCTGATAGCGAGGGCCCGGGTTGACCCGCTCGGTGGGCCGCACCGGATCCGCACCCAACAGCACCAAGCCGAGACCGCGGCGCTCGAACTCCTCGCGCAGCACGGCCCGATCGGCCATCAGTGCCGCGATCGCGTCCGAGGGTCCGTTGGCCGGAGGGCCGGAGAGCTCGACCGCACCACCGGGCTCGACGGTGATCCGGCTGGCACCGGGCAGCGTGGGCACCGCGGCGATGATCTCGGAGAGCTCTTCCCAGCCCGGACGCCGCGACGAGTCGGTGAGGTCGAAACAATGCGCCTCGATCTCCAGGCCCACCGGGCCGACCGGCCCGTCATCCAGGCAGCCGGACTCGATGAACGACGCCGCATGCTCGGCACTGGTGAACTCCACGGGAGCTATCCGGGCCGCATCAGCCCTGACGGGTACTGCCAACGCAACCACCCCTCCCGGTCCTCACCGGATCAAACGGCTCGGTTCTGTTCCATCATCCAGATCGCACCGACATGTTCTACTGACCCAGCGTGTTCTGCATGGCCCCCGCCAGCACGTTGACGGCCGGACCCGCGTTGCCGGACTGGCACACCTTGGCTTGCAGCAGCACGTTTTCCCGTTTGCGGGTGGTGTTGAAACAGCGGCGGTCCGTGCCTGCCTCCTGCTTCACCCAGTCCGCGTCGGTGCCGCTCGCCGGGCCGCCGGTGAAGGTCCACACCTGGGTCACGAAGTTGTCCAGGTGCATCGGGGTGGTTTGCCCCGAGCAGCCGTTGGTGCGGTCCACCACCCGGTGGAAGGCACGGTCGGCGGCCTCCGGCGTCGCGAAGACCCCGATCGCCTGCTTGACGTAATGGTTCTGGTCATCGGCGGCGGACTGGGTGGTGGCGCCGTTGAACGACGCGAGATCCGGGTCGTTGAACACCTCGGGCAGGCCGATGTCGGCCCAGTTGTTGCACACCGGGTTCTCCACCGAGAAGGCCTGGAACGGCGCGGTGAACTGGGATTCCCACGTCATCGGAGCGCCGATGATGTTGCCCACCGAGCCTTTGGGCATGACGGCATAGGACACGACACCGGGATCTGAGGGACGCGCACCAGCAGGTGCAGCCAATGCCAGTGCGAGACCGGCCAGCCCGAAACCGACAGTCAGGGCACGCATGGCCTCGATCATGCCAGTTAGTGAACCGTTCGCGTGCAATAGGTTCGCGCCGGCGACGGGTACGGCCAGGCGTAGTGCCCGGTTTCGGCGGGGCATGCCGCCCCGTCCCGGACGTCGAGCCGTTGGGTCACCTGAACCATCACGCCCGGGCCGCGTTCCGTGCGTACGGCGCAGTCGGCCAGTTCGACCATGCCCGCGGGCATGCCGAGTTCGTAGCAGTGATTGGCGACCAGGTTCGGAACCAGACACAACCGCGCGGTCGACGGGTCGGCGAGTTGGGCCGGCAGCTGCTGATACTCAGCGCTCGGGCACGCCCCGGCCTGATCCGCGATGGCCCCGACGGTATAGCTCGGATCGACGTCGCAGGACACCTTGCCGGCCCGGGCCACGTCGGGGCGGGCGGGAGTGGTGGCCGGGACGCTGACGCAATCGCCGACCGCGAAGACCATGGCCGCAGCGCGCTCGGGTTCGGCGGCCGTCCCGCAGGCAGCGGCCACCACGGACACTGCGAGCAGTGCGGCAACCAGCAGCCGATTGCGGGTCATGGTTAGCGAGAATCTCACGATTTTGGGTACTGGGCCCAATGCTTGGTCGAAAAGCAAGGAGCCCCGGCCACCAAGGGGAAGTGGCCGGGGCGTCCGTTGGGCTGCAGAGTGGTCTAGTTGGAGGCTGCCGCCTGGCAATCCGCGCAGATCCCCCAGAACACGACTTCGGCTTCGTCAACCGCGAAGCCGGCCAGGTCCGAGGGTTCCAGGCACGGGGCTTCACCGACGGCGCAGTCGACGTCGGCAACCGCACCGCACACCCGGCAGACCAGGTGATGGTGGTTGTCGCCGGCACGAGTCTCATAGCGCGCCGACGATCCGGCCGGTTCGATACGACGTACCAACCCGGCGTTCACGCAAGCCCGCAGGACGTCGTAGACCGCCTGGGTCGACACCGAGCCGAGGTTCTCGCGCGCCAGGCCCGCCACATCGTCTGCAGTCGAATGCGGATGGTCGGCCAGAGCCTGCAGAACCGCGACCCGCGGTGCGGTCACGCGCAGCCCAGCGGCCCGCAACAGGGCCTTGGGGTCGTGTTCATGCACCGTGGTCACGGCTCCAGTATGCGCCCTCTTTGGAGTCAGTCCAAAAAAGCGGGCTGTGATTATGGTCGCGCAGGCGGTGCCGGTGTCGGCGGGGTCTCAGGACGCTCCGAGCCGTTTCCCGGGCCGGGCCCCCAACCAGGGCCCCACTGCGGCGGCATCATGCCGTGCCGCGGTCCCATCTGCCCCGGTCCGCCGTCAGGTCCGCCACGATGGAACATCATCATGCCGCCGCGGTCATGGCCACCCTTGTGGTGATGCCCATAGCCGCCACCGGAATGAGCACCGAGGAAGAACCCGGTGCCGAAGACGACGGCGACGATGAAGACGGTGCCGGCCGCGATGCCGACCCAGGCCAGCGCCTGCATGAGGCGGCTCGGCCTGTTCTCGGCGGGCGGGGCGGCCACGGGTGCCACAGGGGCAGCCACAGGCTCAGTTGTCACGACGGGCTCCGTCGCGGGTTCACGGGGTGTTTCAGTCATGACTCTGAGCATGCGAGGCCTGCTGAGGTGCCGATCAAGAATTGACTATGAATCAGCTGTGAAAGAGCCGGGGGCTACTGCTCCCACGGCTTGAACGGGTTCACCGCGTACTGGATCACCCGGTACGGGGTGCCGCCGCGGGCCATGGTGTTCCACTGGCTGACGAACACCCGAACCTGATCGAGTGTCGAGCCCGGCGAGATGTAGCCGCCGTAGGGCTGGGCCAACTGGTTGACCTCGGGCGGGGGCAACGAGTCGACCGGATCCGGCCAGGCGCTCGCGAACACCACCGTCGTCACCGGCGCGCTACCCAGCCCGGTGGGGTCGTAGGCGACCCGCATTTCCATGTTTCCGGTGGTGGCGTTGAAGTACGACAGCACGGGCTTGCCGTCGATCTGCCGGATGCTCATCTCCCCCACCCGGTCGGGGAACAACGCCGTCGGCGGTTTGCCCCAACCACCCGACGACGACCAGCCCTGCCAGGCGGCCCGGTCGGTGAAGTTCTTCGGGTTGGCCCGGTACAGGAACGCCGGGCTACTGCGATCGAAGTTGTTGGCCAGGATGTAGACCCAACCGCTCGGTGAGTCCGGCGCCGGAACCGGGTCGTAATAGCCGGTGATCTGCGTCTGGGCGCCGCCCTGGTACTTGGCTTCGCGCACAGAACCGGGCACTGTCGGCCAATTCGGCTGGGCCGCATCGGCTTTCACCAACCGTGAGCTGTACGGCTTCAAGTTGTAGGTGGTGGTCACCATCATGTAGTTCTCGCGGTTGATGGAGATCACGCCGGCGGGCAACTGCGAGGACCCGGGTGGCGCGACGTCGGCCAGCAGCGGCTTGTCCACTCCGGTCACACCCCGGTAGCGCACCCCGCCCGCGCCCTCGATGGAGTCGGCGTCGACATGGAGCGCCACCGGCGAGTACCAGCCGCCGAAACCCACCGCCTGCCCGGCGAAGCTGTCACCACAGACCTGGAGCACCCGGCTGGGAAATTCCATGAACTCGCACAGGTCGGTGGCACCGATGCCGTAATCGCGGGTGGGCGTACCGGTTCCGGCGCTCGGCCCGATGCGCAGCACCTGACCGGGAGCCAACGGGGGCACCGTCGGATCGCCGAAGCCCGGGTCGGCCTGGGCGACCGGGGCATGCCACACCGCCGCAGCCAGCATCGCGACAACAGCGAACCTGCGGGCCGGGCTCACCCGCGGATCAGAGCTCGGCGGCCAACAGTTCGGCGATTTGAATCGTGTTCAGCGCGGCACCTTTTCGCAGGTTGTCGCCGGAGACGAACAGGGCGAGACCACGGCCCTCGGGCACGCCCGGGTCCTGGCGGATCCGGCCGACCAACGACTCGTCGACGCCGGCGGCGGCCAGCGGCGTCGGGACGTCGACCAGCTTCACACCCGGGGCGTCGGCCAGCAGTTCCTTGGCCCGCTCGACCGAAAGAGGCTGGGCGAACTCGGCATTGATCGACAGCGAGTGCCCGGTGAACACCGGAACCCGCACACAGGTGCCGCTGACCAGCAGCTCGGGGATGCCGAGGATCTTGCGGCTCTCGTTGCGCAGCTTCTGGTCCTCGTCGGTCTCACCGGAGCCGTCGTCGACCAGTGATCCGGCCAGCGGGATCACGTTGAATGCAATGGGCGCAACGTATTTCACCGGCTCCGGATAGGTCAGCGCGGAACCGTCGTGCACCAGCTGCTCGGCACCGTCGATCACCGCGCGCGTCTGCGACGCCAGCTCCTCGACACCGGCCAGGCCACTGCCCGACACGGCCTGGTAGCTCGACACGATCAGGCGGGTCAGCCCGGCTTCCTCGTGCAGCGGCCGCAGCACCGGCATGGCGGCCATGGTGGTGCAGTTCGGGTTGGCGATGATGCCCTTTGGTCGCTTGCCCGCATCACGCTTGAAGTTGACCTCGGAGACGACGAGCGGGACCTCCGGGTCCTTGCGCCAGGCCGACGAGTTGTCGACGACGACGGCGCCGGCCGCGGCGAACCGCGGGGCCTGCACACGCGACATCGTCGCGCCGGCGGAGAACAGCGCAATGTCCAGACCGGAGGGATCGGCCGTCCCGCTGTTCTCGACCTCGATCTCCTGGCCGCGGAACGTCAGCTTCTTACCTTCGGACCGTGCCGAGGCGAAGAACCGGACCGAGCTGGCCGGGAAGTTCCGTTGCTCCAGCAGGGTGCGCATGACCTGGCCGACCTGGCCGGTCGCTCCCACTACACCGATGTTGACCATGTCAGCGCCCCGTTCCGCCGTGGACCACGGCCTCTTCCTCGCTGCCGAGATCGAACGCCTCGTGCAGCGCGCGGACGGCGGTGTCCAGCTCGGTGTCCTTGACCAGGACCGAGATCCGGATCTCCGACGTGGAGATCAGGTCGATGTTGACGCCCGCCTCGGCCAGCGACTCACAGAACTTCGCCGTGACGCCGGGATGGCTGCGCATGCCCGCACCGACCAGCGACACCTTGCCGATGTGGTCGTCGTACAGCACCTGGCTGAACCCGATCTCGTCCTTGAGCCCGGTCAGCTTCTCCACGGCCGTCGGGCCGTTGTCCATCGGGCAGGTGAAGGTGATGTCGGTCTTGCCGTCCTCGACCTTCGAGATGTTCTGCAGCACCATGTCGATGTTCACGTCGGCGTCGGCGACCGCGCGGAACACCCGGGCGGCGTAGCCGGGGACGTCGGGCACACCGACGACGGTGACCTTGGCCTCCCCGCGGTCGTGGGCTACTCCGGTCAGCAGGGCGTCTTCCATGGGGATGTCCTCGATCGATCCTTTGACGATGGTGCCGGGCTTGTCCGTGTACGACGAACGCACGTGAATCGGCACGTTGTAGCGGCGGGCGTATTCGACGCAGCGCAGCATCAGCACCTTGGCTCCGCATGCGGCCATCTCGAGCATCTCCTCGAAGGAGACGGTGTCGAGGTGGCGGGCGTTGGACACGATGCGCGGGTCGGCGGTGAAGATGCCGTCGACGTCGGTGTAGATCTCGCAGACATCGGCCTTCAGTGCGGCGGCCAGCGCGACGGCGGTGGTGTCGGAACCGCCGCGGCCCATGGTGGTGACGTCCTTGCTGTCCTGGCTGACGCCCTGGAATCCGGCGACCAGCACGATGACGCCCTCGTCCAGCGCATCGCGCAGGCGACCGGGGGTGACGTCGATGATCTTGGCGTTGCCGTGGGTGCCGGTGGTGACGATGCCGGCCTGCGACCCGGTGAACGAGCGGGCCTGCGCGCCGAGCGACTCGATGGCCATCGCGACCAGGGCGTTGGAGATGCGCTCACCGGCGGTCAGCAGCATGTCCATCTCGCGCGCCGGCGGGGCCGGGGAGACCTGACGGGCCAGGTCAAGCAGGTCGTCGGTGGTATCGCCCATCGCCGAGACCACCACGACGACGTCGTTGCCGGCCTTCTTCGTCTCGACGATGCGCTCGGCCACGCGACGGATCCGATCGGCATCCGATACCGAGGATCCGCCGTACTTCTGTACGACGAGCGCCACTATCTAACCCTTCAGAACGCTGGAATGAGTCGAACCAAGGATAAGGGAGACGCGCACGGGATTTTCCCCGCCGGTAGCTTGGCTGGCGTGCCTGACACGCCGAACGGCCGGCTGGCCAGCACCAGCGTGCCGATCCACCCCGACCTCGCGGCCCGCTGGAGCCCCCGGGCGTTCGATCCCGATGCCGTCATTACCGCTGACCAGCTCACCGCGGTCTTGGAAGCGGCGCGGTGGGCCGCCAGCTGGGGTCACCGGCAGCCGATCCGGTTCGTGGTCGGAACCAGAGGCGACGAGACATTCACCACACTGGCCGGGTTGCTCAAACGCGGCAACAGCTACGCGGCCGCGGCCTCGGCGCTGATCCTGGTGTGCGCCGACGAAGGCGAGGACGAGCGGACCGCTTTGTACTCGGCCGTCGATGCCGGGGCGGCAATTGCGCAGATGACGGTCGAGGCGGTGTCTCGCGGACTGATCGCCCACCCGATGGCCGGCTTCGACGTCGACGGCGCCCGATCGGCGTTCAAGATCCCCGACGGGGTGCGGCCGCTGGCGGTCGTCGCAGTTGGCGCGCTCGGTGAGAACTCCGAAATAGGTGAGGAAATCGCCGAGCGTGACAGTCGACCCCGCGAGCGCTTGCCATTGGATCAGATCGCATTTGGTGCGCACTGGGGAATTCCGCTCGGCTGACGGTCACACCGGCTAGTTTTGGTGAAGCACCGGGAGAGGAACACATGGCACGACCGGCCATCCGCAAAGCCGTCATCCCCGCCGCCGGGATCGGTTCGCGCCTCCTGCCGCTGACCAAGGCCATCCCCAAGGAAATGCTGCCGGTGGGCGACAAGCCTGTCATCGAACACACGGTGCGCGAGCTGGTCAACTCCGGTATCACCGACATAACCATCGTGGTGTCCGGCGGAAAGAACTTGATCGAAGAGCATTTTCGACCGAACACGACGCTGGTCGATCAGCTGCGCGCGGACGGCAAAGATGCCTATGCCGACGCGGTCGAGGAGGTCGGCGAGCTCTCTGCGCGTGGCCACATCACCTATCTCCATCAGCACGGGCCGTACGGCAACGGCACTCCGGTGCTCAATGCCTCCCGCTCGTTCGGTGACGAACCGGTCCTGGTGCTGTGGCCCGACGACGTCTTCGTCGCCGAGGTGCCGCGCGCTCAGCAACTGATCCGGGCGTACGAGCAGACCTCGTCCCCGGTGCTGGCATTGATGCCGATGGCACCCGAGGATTCCCGTCGGTACGGCGTGCCGATCATCGACGAAGACCTGGGCGGCGGTCTCTTGCGGATCACCGGAATCGTCGAGAAGCCGCAACCCCACGAGGCGCGCTCCAACTATGCCGCGATCGGTGGCTATGTCGTCACACCGGGCATCATCGACGAGCTCCGTCAGCTGACGAAGCGCTGGTACGAGCAGACCCAGCCCGGCGAGATCTACCTGACCGACGCGATCAACGGCTATGCCGAGGGCCATGCCGTCTACGGCCAGGTGATCCAGGGTCACTGGTATGACACGGGGAATCCGGCCGACTATCTGATCGCGCAATTCGCCTTCGCGTTGGCCCATCCCGAGTACGGCAGCGCGATACGGCAGTTGGCCGACGAGCCGGACCCGCTGCTGCACAAGCTTTCACGGGAGATCGGGGAGAACACACCCAGATGAACTTGTCCCTGACCAACGGCCTGATCCCCATAACCCTGCAACTGCTCGCTCTGATCGCCATCGCGGTCGCGATCGGCCGCGGCCGGTCTCGAGAGTGGATGGGCCGCTGGCTGCTCGCCGCGGTGCTCGTCGGCGTCGGCCTCGCGGCCGCAGCGCGACTGTTCGTCCGGGACCAGGGCTGGTCAGCCGATGCCATATCGTTCGGCACGATCTTCTGGACGGCGATGTTCGGATTCGCCGCAACGGTTCTCATCGGCGGCTGGCACGGCAGTGCGTGGTGGCGCCGGTCGGTATCCGTGTTGGCGGTAGTGCTGATGGTGGTGTGTGGCCTGGCCGCACTCAATACCGCAACCGGCTATTTCCCGACAGTCCGGGCCGCTTGGCTGCGATTGACCCAAACCGAGCCGGACCAGTGGATCGACGAATCCGAGCTCGCCGCACTTGCGCAATCCGGTGAGATACCGACCCGCGGCACCGTGGTGCGGGTGGACATCCCAGCGGACGCATCGGGTTTCGCGCACCGGACCGAGGTGGTCTACCTTCCGCCGGCCTGGTTCTCCAGCAACCCGCCACCGCAGTTGCCCGCAGTCATCTTGATGGGCGGCGAGTTCAACCATCCCAACGACTGGCTGCAATCGACCGGTACCCTGCAGACGCTCGACGAGTTCGCCGCCCTGCATCACGGCAACGCGCCGGTCATCGTATTCCCCGATATCGCAGGCAAGTTCAGCAACGACACCGAATGCGTCGACGGCACCCGGGGCAACGCCGCGTCCCACCTGACCAAAGACCTGGTCCCGTACCTGATTTCGCGTTTCGGGGTCAGCCCGAAAGCGGAGAACTGGGGACTTGCCGGGTGGTCTTCGGGCGCGACGTGCGCCCTGAACACCGCGGTCCGCAATCCCGAGATGTTCAGCGCCTTCGTCTGGCTCGACGGCACCCTCGGTCCCAATGCCGGCACCAAGGACCAAACCATCGCACGACTCTTCGGCGGCGACCGAACGGCCTGGGAAGCGTTCGACCCCAAGACCGTGATCACCCGGCACGGCCCGTACGACACCATGGCAGCGTGGCTCGGCGTCGGCGAGAGCACCCCGACCGTGCACCGCGACCCGACCACCACTCCGCCGTCCGAGGAGGCGATCGCCGGCTGGGACACGTTCTCCGAGGCACACGCCTCCAACGCCAACAAGCTGTGCGCCCTGCTGAGCGGTTACAACGTCGAATGTTCAGTGGTGGGATACCACGGCGGGCACGATTTCCAGGCGGCCAGTACGGCATTCGATGCCGCGCTGCCCTGGCTGGCGTGGCGACTCGGCACACCGAATGTGCGGGAACGGACCCTGCCCGGATCAGATGGGAAGTAGCCAACCGCTACTTCCAGAGTGCCTCCAGTGACGTGACGGACTGCCCGAGGGCCCGGGCACTCAGCGCGCGCAAGGCACGCCGCTCGACCACCTCGAAACTCGCGCCGACATGCTCCTGCAGGGCGGTGCGGCCGGCGTCGAGCTGATCGTCGAGCAGTAGGTCCACGATCTGGAGGTGCTCGTCGATGGTGGCTATCACCCGTTCCTCGGTGACGAAGTCATACATCCGGATCAACCGGATCCGCCGGTTGACATTGTCGAGCGTGGCGACCATCGCCTGATTCCCGGACGCCGCGCACAGGTCGACGTGGAAGGACTCGTCGCGCAGCACCATGTCGCCGTCCGACGGGGGCGGGCTGGCCTTCAGCCCCAGCCACTGGGCGCGCAGCGCCGCGAGCCGGTCCTTGTCGTAGGGCAGCTCGTCGGTTTCCAGGATCCGGGTGATGCCGCGCAGTTCTATGGTGATGCGCAGCTCATAGAGGTCGCGGACGCCCGGGATGTCGAGGGCGACCGGGTAGTAGCCGTCGGGCCTGCGTTCGAGCATGCCATCGGCGTGCAGCCGAACCAGAGCCTCGCGTAGTGGGGTCCGGCTGACATTGAGTGTCTCGCACAACTGGGACTCGACCAGCCTCGTCCGATGGTCGATCTCGCCGGCCATCAACAACTTGCCGAGTTCGAGGTAGACCCGGTCGCGCAAGGAGACCGGCTCGGTGGCTGTGGTCATTGCAGTTCCTTGAGCGCTGTCACCACATCCGTACTGGTGGCGTGGGCCCCGAACACCCCGCCCTGCATGGTGATCATGTTCAGCGCCGCAAGGTGATTGGCGTAGTCGGTGGCGCCGGTGGCATCGGAGACGACGAGGCATTCGTAGCCGCGGTCGTTGGCGTCACGCATGGTGGTGTGCACGCAGACGTCGGTGGTGATGCCGGTGAAGATGATGTGCGTGATCCCCCGGTTGCGCAGGACCAGGTCGAGGTCGGTGGCATAGAAGCTGCCTTTGCCCGGTTTGTCGATGACGGGTTCCCCAGGCAGAGCGGCCATCTCGGGTACGAGTTCCCAGCCCGGCTCGCCGCGGGTGAGAATCCGCCCACACGGACCGGCCGAACCGATCTCGGCACCGATCTGAGCTGAGCGCCAGCGCTTGTTGGCCGGTAGGTCCGACAGGTCGGGCCGATGGCCCTCGCGGGTGTGAATGACGAACAACCCGGCCGCACGGGCCGCGGCGAGCACCTCCTGGGCCGGTCCGAGCGGGGTCCGCACCAGCGACAGGTCGTAGCCCATGGTGTCGACGTATCCACCCTTGCCGCAGAAGTCGACCTGCCAGTCGATGTTGATCAACGCGGTACGCCCAGCGGGGATGTCACCGTCGTAGGGCCAGACGTAAGGGTTGGCGTCAATCGTGATCATGCGGTTTCTCCCACGAGGACGGGTTGCCCGGCCCGCACCGGCAGGTACGCCAGCGCGGTGAACGCGAGGCCACCGACCACCATGGCCACCACCGCGTCGGACAGCTGCGGCGCGTAGAAGTGGGTCAGCAACGCTCCCCCGGCTCCGATCGCCCACGCGGCAAACGGTTTCCAGGCCAGTGCCGCAGTCGCCCGGCGGCGGGCGAACACCAGCTGATCGAGGATGAGCACGATGCCGATCGGGGGGACCAGCACGCCGAGGATGTTCAGCCAGGTCGCGAAGTACGACCAGATACCGGCGACGGCGGCGACGGTGCCGACGACACCGAGCACGATCGTCAACTGACGCATGGTCTTTCCGGTGATGTTGCCGAACCCGACGGCCCCGTTGTAGAGGCAGTGCGCACACACGCTGCCCAGGTTGACGAAGACGAACACGATCGCCAACGGCACGAGCACGCCCCCGGCGCTGACCAGGACATGCAGGAAGTCGCCGCCGGCGGTGCCCGGTGCGGCGGCCCCACCCAGCGCCACCACGAGCGCACCGGCCAGCTGAGCGATGAGATAGGCGACCGGGAACGCGGCGAAGGCCGCCAACGCACCTTCTCTACCGTTGCGGGCCCACCGGGTGAAATCGGCTGTCATGGTGCCGGAGTCGGCGAAGCAGGCGAACACCATGGTCACGGCGACACCGAAGCTGAACGCACTCGCCCCGGCCCCGCCGCCATAGCTCAGCGCCGATCCGATTCCGCCGTTGCCGGCGGCCAGCACCACGGCAACCACGCCGAGCGGAATGAACAGCACCGAGGCCACCACCCCGATCCACGAGATAGCCCGGATCCCGACGAAGGTCAGCGCCACGAACAGCACCCCGGCCAGCAGGGTGATCCACGGCGCGCTCCAGCCCATGGACAGGTTGAGGGTCGAACCCACCATTCCGGTCTGGAAGGCGAACCAGCCGATCACCAGCGCCGACAGGAATGCCGAAACTATGCGGAAGCCCTTGGTGCCGAAGGTGTCCGCCGCGGTGAGCGCGAAGTTCTTTCCGGAGCGCCCGGCCAGGTAGCTCAGCGTGCCCACGTAGCCCATCAGGATGAGGTCGCCGACGAGGATGGCGGCCATGCCGCTGGCGAAGCCGAGGTTGTAGACAACGATGCCGGCGAACACCGCCGAGGTCATGATCATCGGGAACCCGACCCACACTGCCGACACCGAGAAAAGTGACTTGCGGGCAGATACGGGGACCGGTTCGTTCTCGTACTCCTCACCAAGCGTCGAATGTCGTTCGGCGTGCGCTGTATCCATGGCTGTATACGGTGCGGTATACGGATTTCCCTGGCGTTTCAGCACATAAAGCACCGGTTACGAGATCCTCACCGCCCGCCTGGCGACGTTAACGACACCGCAACACAGCGCGTCGGTCTACGTAACAGAAACATCATCTACTGCCGGTGATCGGCCCGTCCGGGCCGCCACCCCCAGGAGATGTTGATGGATACAGGAACCACGGCATTCATGCTGTGTTGCATCATCGGCCTCACGCTGATGATCCCGGGTCTTGCCCTGTTCTACGGCGGCATGGTCTCGGTCAAGAGCTCGACCAACATGATGATGATGACGTTCGGCGCGGTCGCCCTGGTGGGCGTGCTGTGGGTGCTGTTCGGATTCTCGATGGTCTTCGGGACGTCATATGGCGGATTCGTCGGCAGCTTCACCGAATTCGCCGGCATGAAAGACCTCATGGAACCGATGACCACGGTCGCCGGCCTTCCGGTCAGCCTGTTCTCCATCTTCCAGGCCCTGTTCGCGGCCATCACCGTGGCACTGATCTCGGGCGCGGTCGCCGACCGGATGAAGTTCGGCGCATGGATGATCTTCGCCGCGGCCTGGGCCGTACTGGTGTACTTCCCGGTCGCGCACTGGGTGTTCGCCTTCGACGGTGTCGTCACCGAGAACTCGGTCGGCGGCTGGATCGCCAACAAGCTGCACGCCATCGACTTCGCCGGCGGCACCGCCGTGCACATCAACGCCGGGGCGGCCGCCCTGGCCGTGGCGATCGTGCTCGGCAAGTCGGCCATGTTCGGCCAGTTGCGCAAACCGCACAATGTGCCGCTGACCCTGCTCGGCGCGGGCATGCTGTGGGCCGGCTGGTACGCCTTCAACGGCGGATCCGCCCTGGCCGCAGGCAATTCGGCCGCCATCGTCATGGTGACCACCTTCGTCGCCACCTGCGCGGCCACCCTGGCCTGGATCGGCGTGGAGAAGCTCAAGGACGGCCACGTCACCGGCGTGGGCGCCGCCTCCGGCGCGATCACCGGCCTGGTGGCCATCACCCCCGCCTGCGGTGCGGTCACCCCGATCGGCGCGATCTTCGTCGGCGCCATCGCCGGGGCGATCTGCGTCTACGCCGTCGGGTTCAAGGAGAAGCTGGGCTATGACGACTCGCTCGATGTGGTCGGAGTGCACCTGGTCGGCGGCGTCGTCGGCACGCTGCTGATCGGCTTCTTCGCCAGCGAGGGCATGCCGAACGCCACCAACGGACTGTTCTACGGCGGCGGCGTCGACCAGCTGTGGAAGCAGGCGATCGCGGCCGGTGCGGTGATGGCCTATTCGTTCGCGGTCGCGTTCGCCATCGCGTTCGTGCTCAAGAAGACCATCGGAATCCGCATCTCGTCCGAGGAAGAGGAGAAGGGTATCGACACCACGTTCCACCGGGATTCGGCCTACGAGCTCGAATTCGCCTGATCCGAACCATGATTCCCCGGCCCGGCTGCCGTGGGCCGCTCTCACGGCAGCCGGTGACCGGGGTTTACTCGACTTGCCGAAGTTTCCTACCGTGATACGGTGATTCTCACCAAGAGACGAAAGTGCTGGTGCTATGCCCTCCGATCTCGCCACCCTCGCCGAACAATCCGGCACCAAGTTCATCCTCGCGCTGTTCGTAGACCTGCGCGGAAAGCCCTGCGCCAAGCTGGTTCCCGTCGAATCGGTCGAGCTGCTGGCCACCGAGGGCGTCGGCTTCGCCGGCTATGCCGTCGGCGCCATGGGCCAGGAACCCAAGGACCCCGACTTGATCGCCATCCCCGATCCCGACTCGTTCACCCCGATCCCGTTCATCAAAGAAGGCCTGGCGCTGGTGCACTGCGACCCCCACGTCGGGGACGCCCCGTGGCCCTACGCACCTCGGGTGATCCTCAAGGGCCTGATCCAGCGCGCCGCCGACGCCGGATTCGAGCCCTGGGTGGGCGCCGAGGTCGAGTATTTCCTGTTGCGCCGCACCGCCGATGGTGCCCTTGCCACGGCCGATGCCGCCGACACCGCCGCCCAGCCCTGTTACGACGCACGTGGCGTCACCCGCATGTACGAGCACCTCACCGCGATCTCGACTGCGATGAACACCCTCGGCTGGTCCAACTACGCCAACGACCATGAGGACGGCAACGGCCAGTTCGAGCAGAACTTCGAGTTCTCCGACGCACTGACGACTGCCGACCGGGTGATCACCCTGCGCTACCTGCTGTCGATGATCGCCGCCGAGCGCGACATGGTGGCCACCTTCATGCCCAAGCCGTTCAGCGACCGCACCGGCAGCGGCCTGCATCTGCACCTGTCGCTCACCAGTGGTGGGACCCCGGTTTTCCCCGGCGACAGCGACGAACGAGGCCTCGGCCTGTCCGAGACGGCATACGCGTTCATCGGCGGCATCCTCGACCACGCCTGCGCGCTGCAGTCCGTCGTGGCCCCAACCGTCAACTCCTACAAGCGAACCGGAGCCACCTCGACCGCATCCGGCGCGTCGTGGGCCCCGCGCAAGCCCAGCTACGGCGGCAACGACCGCACCCACTACATCCGGGTGCCCGACAGTCAGCGCATCGAGTTGCGCGGCGGCGACGGCTCGGCCAATCCGTATCTCGCGATCGCGGCGGCGCTGGGCGCCGGGCTCGACGGCGTCAAACGCAGCCTGGACCCCGGTGCGGTGGGCGCCCAGGGACCGGCGGCCCTGCCGCCCACCCTGCTGCACGCCGTCGAGTCACTGGAAACCGACCCGATCGTCACCGGCGTGCTCGACGTCGCCGGCGACGGCGTCGCCTCCTACTTCGCCAACGTCAAACGCGAGGAGTTCTTCGCCTACCACGGCACCGTCACGCCGTGGGAAGTCGACCAATACCTCACTGCTTTCTAGAAGGGAGACAACATATGTGCGGGATCGTGGGGCTACACCTGCGCACACCGGAGCTGTATCCGCGGCTGGGCGAACTGCTGGCCGCCATGCTGGGCGAGATGTCCGACCGCGGCGCCGATTCGGCCGGTATCGCGGTCTACGGCGACCCTGAGTGGTCGCCGTACGGTCAGGGCTGCGTCTCGGTCACCGATATTGCCGGCAAGCCCGATCTGGGACCGGATGTCGATGTGGTGCAGGTGGATTCGACCTACCTGCTGTCGGCGGACATGGATTCCGAGGAGCTACTCGGCCTAGTACGCGCCGCCTACCCAACGGCACTGATCTCCGGGTTCGGTCCCGATCTAGCGGTACTGAAAGGGGTCGGTCATCCCCGTGCCCTGACCGAGGCCTGGGGCCTGACCAAGGCTCAGGGCTGGCAGGGTGTCGGGCACACGCGGATGGCGACCGAATCGGCCGTGACCCCGTCGGGCTGCCACCCCTACACCGTCGGTCCCGGTCAGTGCCTGGTACACAACGGATCTTTCGCCAACCACGCCACCATCCGCCGCGAGCTGCGCCGGGCCGGGGTGGCGTTCGACAGCGAGAACGACACCGAGGTGGGCGCCCGGTTCGTGGCCGAGCAGCTGGCCGCCGGGCGAGACGTGGCCACCGCATTGAAGGAACTGTGCGCCACTTTCGACGGCTTCTACACCCTGCTGGTCTCCGACCACGACTCGTTCGCGGTGGTGCGCGACGCCATCGCGTGCAAGCCCGCGGTGATCGCCGAAACCGCCGACTGGGTGGCGATGGCCAGCGAGTACCGGGCGCTGGCCGGGCTGCCCGGCGTCGAGCAGGCACGTATTTGGGAACCGGAACCGGAGGTGGTCTACGCATGGGCACGTTGATACGGCGGGCAGGAGCGCAGCGACCGGGGAATCTGTCGCGGTTCGACCTGCGCACAACGCCACTGCGTGAGGTCAACGCCGCGCTGCATCAGCCGGAGATCGACGGCGACTATGTCATCGCCCATCCCGACGGCGCGCACAACGTCGCCGTCGGCCTCAACGCCCCGGTGCGGGTGACCGTCGAAGGTCACGTCGGCTACTACGCCGCCGGGATGAACCAGCTCGCCGAGGTCACCATCGACGGCAACGCCGGGACCGGGGTGGCCGAGAACATGATGAGCGGCACGGTGCGGGTCACCGGCAACGCCTCGCAATCGGCAGGGGCCACCGCACACGGCGGGCTGCTGGTCGTCGAAGGGGACGCCGCGGCACGCTGCGGCATCTCGATGAAGGGGGTGGACATCGTGGTGGGCGGCAACATCGGCCACATGAGCGCGTTCATGGCCCAGGCCGGGCGACTCGTGGTGCGCGGCGACGCCGGGGAGGCGCTGGGCGACTCGATCTACGAGGCCCGCATCTACGTGCGGGGCGAGGTGGCCTCGCTGGGAGCCGACTGCATCGCCAAGCCGATGCGGCCCGAGCACCATGCCGAGCTCGCGGAGTTGTTGGCCGCCAGTGGCTTCAGCGACGACGACACCGCCGCCTACACCCGCTACGGCTCGGCCCGAAACCTCTACCACTTCCACGTCGACAATGCGAGTGAGTACTGATGCGCGAATCCGCCACCTTCGATCGCTCCACGATCGCCGACATCCAGAGGGCCGCTGAAACCGGCGTTTACGACATCCGCGGCTGGGGCGCCAAGCGCCGCCTGCCGCACTTCGACGACCTGCTGTTCCTGGGCGCGTCGATGTCGCGCTACCCGCTGGAGGGTTACCGGGAACGCTGCGGCACCGACGTGGTGCTCGGTGACCGGCACGCCAAACACCCGCTCCACCTGGATATCCCGGTCACCATCGCCGGCATGAGCTTCGGTGCGCTGTCCGGGCCGGCCAAGGAGGCCCTGGGCCGCGGGGCCAGTGAGGCGGGCACCTCGACCACCACCGGTGACGGCGGCATGACACCCGAGGAACGCGGCCAGAGCAAGCACCTGGTGTACCAGTACCTGCCGTCGCGCTACGGGATGAATCCCGACGACCTGCGCAAGGCCGACGCCATCGAGGTGGTGCTCGGCCAGGGCGCGAAGCCGGGAGGCGGTGGAATGCTGTTGGGCCAGAAGATCTCTCCGCGGGTGGCGCAGATGCGCACGCTGCCCGAGGGGATCGACCAGCGCAGCGCCTGCCGGCACCCGGATTGGACGGGCCCCGACGACCTGACCATCAAGATCAACGAACTGCGGGAGATCACCGACTGGGAGAAGCCGATCTACGTCAAGGTCGGCGCCACCCGCACGTACTACGACGTGAAGCTGGCCGTGCACGCCGGCGCTGACGTAGTAGTGGTCGACGGGATGCAGGGCGGTACGGCCGCCACCCAGGAGGTGTTCATCGAACACGTCGGCATCCCCACCCTGGCCGCGGTGCCGCAGGCCGTGCAGGCTCTCCAAGAGCTCGGGGTGCACCGGAAGGTGCAGCTGATCGTGTCCGGCGGCATCCGTACCGGAGCCGACGTGGCCAAGGCCCTGGCCCTGGGCGCCGACGCCGTCGCGATCGGCACCGCCGCCCTGATCGCGCTGGGCGACAACCATCCTCGCTACGCCGCAGAGTACGAGAAGCTCGGCAGCGCCGCCGGTTTCTACGACGACTTCCAGGACGGGCGCGATCCGGCAGGCATCACCACGCAGGACCCCGAACTGGCGGCGCGGTTCGATCCGATGGAAGGTGGGCGGCGGCTGGCGAATTACCTGCGGGTGCTGACCATGGAGGCCCAAACCATCGCGCGGGCCTGCGGCAAGGCACACGTATGCCACCTTGAGCCCGAGGACCTGGTCGCGGTCACCATCGAAGCCGCGGCGATGGCCCGGGTTCCGCTGGCCGGCACGAACTGGATCCCAGGCCTATGAGCACGGCAGACGTGGTCATCGTCGGCGGAGGGCTGGAAGGCGTCGCGGCGGCGTGGGCGTTGAGCCAGCGCGGGGTCACCGATGTGACTGTGCTGGAACGCAACACCGTCGGCGCCGGGATGACCGGGAAATCCAGCGGGATCGTGCGCTGCCACTACGGGGTCAGCTCGCTGGCCGCCATGGCGACGGTCGGCCTCGAGGTCTTCGAGAACGCCCAGCAGATCTTCGGCGACGACATCGGGTTCCGGCAGACCGGCTATGTCGTCGGCGTCGGAGAACCCAACGTCGAGAACCTCCGCAAGAGCCTGGCCGCCCAACGCGAGGTCGGGGTGCAGACCGAGGAGATCGACGCTTCCGAGGTGGCCAAGCTCTGGCCATGGGCCGACCTGGAACCGTTCGCGGCGTTCGGCTGGGAGGCCCGCGGCGGGTACGGCGACGCCTACCAGACCGCTCAGGCCTTCGCGCTCTCGGCCAGGGCCGCCGGGGTCCGAATCATGCAGGGCGCCAACGTGACCGGGCTGAAGCTCGACCGAGGCCGGGTGACCGGCGCCGAACTGGCCGACGGCACAAGGATTTCAGCGGGCGCCGTCGTCGTCGCCACCGGGGTGTGGACCAGGCCTTTCCTGCTGTCCTACGGCGTCGACGTACCCATCCGGGTGCACCGGGAACAGATCGTGACGATCAAGCCCGGCGTGGAGACCGGCCCCGTGCCGGTGTTCTCGGACCTGGTCTCGCTGCAGTACATCCGGCCCGAGCTGAGCGGCGAGCTACTGTTCGGAAACTCCGACCTGGCCGAGTTGGAACCCGCCGACCCGGACGGCTACCTGAACCGGGCCACCGACGACTTCATCGACCTGACCGTCGACAAGGTCGGCACCCGATTCCCCGGCTTCCCCGACGCGGCGATCAGCGGCAGCTACGCCGGCTGTTACGACGTCACCCCGGACTGGAACCCCGTCATCTCCACCACCGGCATCGACGGCCTACTGGTGGCGGCCGGCTTCAGCGGGCACGGGTTCAAGATCGCCCCGGCGGTCGGCAGGCTGGTCGCCGATCTGGTGACCGAGGGATACAGCCGCGACCCGCGGATACCCGAGACGGATTTCCGCCTCGCCCGGTTCGCAGAGGACAATTTGCTCACCAGCCGGTATCCGTACGTCGGTGCCGGGGAGATGCGATAGATCAGGAGTGTCGTGAGCGACCAGCCTCTGCTGCGTAATTCCGGCACGGCCCGCGAGCGCGATCCGCACGAACCCGTCGAGGAGCTCGAATTCGAGGCGGCCATCGGGCGCAACGTCCGGCAACTGCGCCAACAGCACGGGCTCACCGTCGCCGACATGGCCGCCCGGGTGGGCATCTCCAAGGCCATGCTGTCCAAGATCGAAAACGCCCAGACCTCGTGCAGCCTGTCCACCCTGGCCCTGCTCGCCAAGGGCCTCGACGTTCCGGTGACCAGCCTGTTCCGCGGCGCCGACGTCGAACGTCCGGCGGCCTACGTCAAAGCCGGCACCGGCCCGGAGATCGTGCGCAACGGCACCAAACAGGGCCACGAGTACCAGTTGCTCAGCTCGCTGCGCGGTGAGCACAAGCGGCTGGAATGCCTGCACGTCACGCTGACCGAGAAGAGCCAGACCTACCCGCTGTTCCAGCACCCCGGCACCGAGTTCCTCTACATGCTCGAAGGCGTCATGGACTACAGCCACAGCCGCTCGGTGTACCGGCTGCAGCCCGGCGACTCCCTACAGATCGACGGTGAAGGCGCTCACGGGCCGGTGGATCTGATCGAACTGCCGATCCGGTTCCTGTCGGTGATCGCCTTCCCCGACTCGCAGGTATAACGCCCTATCCGGACACCTTCTGCTCATACTGCGTAAACCTCGGGTCGATACTTCTGAACTCCGACCGGGGGCGGCAAAGGAGACAGATGAGCAGCACCAAGGCCGGCGCGGCCACCATCAGCCTGCGCGAGGCAGTCGAGATGGACACCACCAAGGCCATCGAGCTGTGGCTGGAAATCGAATCCGATCCGACCGAGCGCGAGCGCCAGATCGCGGCCTTGTCCGCCGACGCCAGGGCCAAACTCGGCGGGCTGCTCGACGCCCACACCGGCCCCGAGCTGTTGACGACCATCGACGCCCACCTGGCCGCGAAGGTACTCAAGGCGGCACCAGTCGAAGCCGCGGCCGGGGTCGTCAGCACGCTCGACGCCCCGCACGCCGCCGATATCCTGCGGCGGTTCGACAATCCCAAACGCGATTCGCTGCTGGACGCCATGGTTATCGACCGGGCCCGGATGCTGCGCGGTGTGCTGTCCTGGCCGGAGGACTCGGTGGCGGCCCACATGCAGCCCGATGCGCTGACCGTGGCACCGACATCGACCGTGGCCCAAGCCGTCGACCAGATCAGGGAGCACGCCGCCGGCCGCCCGCACGGTTCAGCCGGGGCTTACGTCTACGTCGTCGGTACCGAGGGCATTCTCCTCGGGGCAGTACGGCTGCGCGCGCTGGTGCTGACGCCCGCCGATCGGCCGGTCGAGGCGTTGATGGACGACCCGGTCACCGTCGCACCGCTGACGGACGTCGAGGACGCCGCCATGACGCTCATCGACCATCAGCTCGATGAGCTGCCGGTGGTAGACGCCGAGAACCGGCTGCTGGGCGTGCTCACCGAGGATGACGCCGTGCAAGTCGCCGAACAGGAGGCCACCGAGGATGCCGAGCGCCAGGGCGGATCCGCGCCGCTCGAGGTGCCCTACCTTCAGGCCTCTCCTTGGCTGCTGTGGCGCAAACGCATCGTCTGGCTACTGGTGCTCTTCGCTGCCGAGGCCTACACCGGAACGGTACTGCGGGCGTTCGAAGAAGAGATGGAAGCCGTTGTGGCCCTGGCCTTTTTCATCCCGCTGCTGATCGGGACGGGCGGTAACACCGGCACCCAGATCACCACCACCTTGGTCCGGGCCATGGGCACCGGACAGGTCCGGTTCCGCGACGTGCCCGCCATCGTCAACAAGGAGATGTCCACCGGCGCGCTGATCGCAATCGCCATGGCTGCCGCGGCATTGGTGCGGTCTTGGACGCTGGGTGTCGGGCCGCAGGTCACCCTGACCGTGTGTCTGACGGTCGCCGCGATCGTGATGTGGGCCTCGCTGGTGTCGTCGGTGCTGCCGCTGGTCTTGAAGAAGCTGAAGGTCGACCCGGCGGTGGTGTCGGCCCCGATGATCGCGACGATCGTCGACGGCACCGGCCTGATGATCTACTTCTGGATCGCCCACCTCACATTGCCGCAGTTGGCGGGTTTATAGGGCGGTGCTCACTCGTAGATGCCGACGATCCGCTGCGGGCCGTGATGGTTGTGCCAGCCGGGCTTCATCCCCGGGGCCGGGGTGGCGTAGGTATCCGGGCTGAACTGGTTGCCCGGGCCGTGCGGCTCTTGCGCGGCGGCCGTGCCCGCCAGGCCGAGCGCGACGGCGCCGAAGACGCCCGCGGACAGGATGGGCAGGGTCAGTGCCTTGGTGAACTTCGTCATGATCTGAAATCCTTTGTCTCAGTGTATGTTTCGGTTTCTTCCGCGGCCTGTTCGGCCACTGAGACAAGAATGCGATCTCCGGCGCCCCGGGTCTGTCCGGCAATCAGGCGATCAACCTGGTGAAGATGCGTTCCCCCGATCGGGGGAAGTGCACGTCATCGGCGGGTTTTGGCCTGCGATTCGCGCGGAGTACAGTTGAGCGCGTGCAGCGGGTGCTCCTCCTCGGACGCCGCGACGGGGTCTGACCAGACCGGCTTCCCGTCGCGGGTTTTGCGATGCGCCGGTCGAGTCCCCCACTCAAACTCCCGGAGCAAACACCATGACCAGCCCAGACGCCTACACGTCCGTACGCACCATCACCACTCCTGCCGGCGCTCCCAATCCCGGCCAGCCCGCATGGAACACCCAGCGCGGCTCAGCGATGCCGGTAAGCCGGTACCGCAGCTTCGCCAAAGAGGTCGAAGATGTCCGGCTGCCCGACCGCACCTGGCCCGACAGGGTCATCGACAAGGCGCCGATGTGGTGCGCCGTCGACCTGCGTGACGGCAACCAGGCCCTGATCGATCCCATGAGCCCGGCCCGCAAGCGCCGCGTGTTCGACCTGCTGGTGCGGATGGGCTACAAGGAGATCGAGGTCGGCTTCCCGTCGGCCAGCCAGACCGACTTCGACTTCGTCCGCGAGATCATCGAGCAGGGCGCGATCCCCGACGACGTGACCATCCAGGTGCTGACCCAGTGCCGGCCGGAGCTGATCGAGCGCACCTTCGAAGCCTGCGCGGGCGCACCCCAGGTGATCGTGCACTTCTACAACTCGACGTCGATCCTGCAGCGCCGCGTGGTGTTCCGGGCCGACCGCGACGCGGTCAAGAAGATCGCCACCGACGGCGCCACGATGTGCGTCGAGGAAGCGAAGAAGTACCCGCAGACCCGGTGGCGCTTCGAGTACTCCCCCGAGTCCTACACCGGCACCGAGCTGGAGTACGCGGTCGAGGTGTGCAACGCGGTGGCCGACATCGTCAAGCCCACGCCGCAGTGGCCGCTGATCGTCAACCTGCCCGCCACCGTCGAGATGGCCACCCCGAACGTGTACGCCGACTCGATCGAGTGGATGAACCGGCACTTGACCCCGCGGGATTCGATCATCCTGAGCCTGCACCCGCACAACGATCGCGGAACCGGTGTCGCCGCAGCCGAATTGGGCTACCAGGCCGGTGCCGACCGGATCGAGGGCTGCCTGTTCGGCAACGGTGAGCGCACCGGCAACGTCTGCCTGGTGACGCTGGGGCTGAACATGTTCAGCCGCGGCGTCGACCCGCAGATCGACTTCTCCAACATCGACGAGATCCGTCGCACCGTCGAATACTGCAACCAGCTGCCCGTGCACGAACGTCATCCCTACGGCGGTGACCTGGTCTACACCGCGTTCTCCGGCAGCCACCAGGACGCCATCAACAAGGGCCTGGACCAGATGAAGTTCGATGCCGACGCTGCGGACAAGGATGTCGACGACATCCTGTGGCAGGTTCCCTACCTGCCCATCGATCCCAAGGACGTCGGCCGCACCTACGAGGCCGTGATCCGGGTGAACTCGCAGTCCGGCAAGGGCGGCGTGGCCTACATCATGAAGGCCGACCACGGCCTGTCGCTGCCGCGCCGGCTGCAGATCGAGTTCAGCCAGGCCATCCAGCAGATCACCGATGGTGAGGGCGGCGAGGTGTCGCCCAAGGAGATCTGGGACGCGTTCTCCGAGGAGTACCTGGCCCCGATCACCCCGTTGGAGCGGATCCGCCAGAAAGTGGTCGCCTCCGAGGTGGACGGTGGCACCGACACCATCACCGCGATCGTCAAGATCGACGGTGAGGAGCGCGAGATCGTCGGTGCGGGCAACGGTCCGCTGGCGGCGTTCGTCGACGCTCTCGGCGCCATCGGCTACGACATCAACGTGCTGGACTACTCCGAGCACGCCATGTCGTCGGGTGAAGAGGCCCAGGCCGCGGCTTACGTCGAGGCGTCGATCGGCGGCAAGACGGTCTGGGGCGTCGGGATCGCCACGTCGATCACAACTGCATCACTTCGGGCCGTCGTATCTGCTGTCAACCGCGCGGCACGTGGTTAGCTGACGTCGGCGCAAAAACTGCGCCGAACGTCGACTGCGAGGAGTGACCCATGGACTGGGGTCCAACTTGGGATTTCCTGTGGCATTTCCTGATCATCTTCGCCTGGATCGCCTACCTGCTGGTCCTGTTCCAGATCCTCACGGACCTGTTCTGGCGTGATCACAAGACCTCCGGCTGGGTGAAAGCCGTATGGGTGGTCTTCCTGATCGTGTTCCCCTGGCTCACCGCGTTGATCTACCTGATCGCCCGCGGCAAGGGCATGTCGGAGCGTGCGCAGGCAGCGGCCCTGGCAGCCAAGAAGGAGACCGACGACTACATCCGCCAGGCGGCAGGGCGGTCCCCGGCACAGGAGATCGCCGACGCCAAAGCGTTGTTGGACGCCGGCACCATCACCCAGGCCGAGTTCGACGGGCTCAAGGCCAAGGCGTTGAGCTAGTCAGAACAGCGTGTACTGATCGCTTTCGGGCGCGGTGTCGATGAACTCCTCGATGCTCGCACCGCCGACGACGTGGTCCAGCAGGCCCATGAACGACGCGTCATCCAGCAGCGGCACCCCCAGCTCCACCGCCTGGTAACCCTTGCCCTGATCGGGTGCGGGCTCGTTGCAGAGGACCAGCGAGGTCTGCTGGTCCACCAGGTCGGTGTAGGCCAGCCCGGCGTGCAGGATGCGCTCGATGAGTTCCTCATGGGTGCGGGCCACCTCGGCTGACAATGCCACCCGCATGCCCTGCACGAGTGGCCGCCCCGGCACGTAGACCCCCGGGTTGGCGTACTCGCATGGCAGCCGCGAGGCCAGCACCTTCAGCGGCCGTAGCTCGTCATGGGTGATGTGGCCGTTGGGCCAGCGGCGCCGGCTCACCTCGCGCAGCGGCAGCCAGACCTTGCGGTCACGGGCCCGGGCCAGGGTGGGCTTGAGGATCTGCGCCAGCACCAACGCGTCGTCGAGGGCATCGTGGGGCTTCATCTGGCTCACGCCCCAATGCGCGGCCAACGTCTCCAGCCGCAGGTTCTCCGTGCCCAAGGCCAGCCGCCGGGCCAACTCGACCGTGCACATCACGCTGTCGACCGGCAGTTCCGCGCCAACCAGCTCGGCTTCGGCCGTCAGGAAGCTGTAGTCGAAGCCCACGTTGTGGGCCACCAGGGTGCGGCCCCGCAGGATGTCACTCACCTCGTCGACGACGTCGCCGAAGGTCGGCTGGCCCTCCAACATCTCGGCCGTCAGTCCGTGCACATGGGTGGGCCCGGGATCGACCCCCGGATTCAGCAAGGTGGCGACACTGCGCTCGACATTGCCGTCGTCTCCGACGGCGAGGGCGGCGACGCTGACGATACGTGCCTGCCCGGGCCGGAACCCGGTGGTTTCCACGTCGACGACGGCCCAGCCCGCGCCCGGCTCCTCGGCCGGCCTGCCCCACGCGCTGCTCATATTCGCCAGGATGGCACGTGAGCCCGACAACCTCAGGCGGCGCGGCAGCGTGTCGTGCCCCTAAAATCGCCGGAATGCTGACCCTTCGAGGGCGTGCCGCACTGGCCGCCGGATCAACCGCGCGCTGGGCGTCGCGGGTCACCGGGCGCGGCGCGGGCGCGATGATCGGCGGCCTGGTGGCGATGACGCTGGACCGCTCGATCCTGCGTCAGCTGGGCCAGGACCGCCGCGCCGTCGTCGTGACCGGCACGAACGGTAAATCGACCACCACCCGGATGACCGCAGCCGCCCTGGCCACGCTCGGCCCGGTGGCCAGCAACTCCGAGGGCGCCAACATGGATGCCGGGCTGGTAGCGGCACTCGCCTCAGCGCGCGAGGCCACACTGGCGGCCCTGGAAGTCGACGAGATGCACGTCCCGCACGTCAGCGATGCGGTGAACCCGTCGGTGATCGTCCTGCTGAATCTGTCCCGCGACCAGCTGGACCGGGTTGGTGAGATCAACCACATCGAACGCACCCTGCGCGGCGGGCTGGCTCGCCATCGCGACGCGGTGATCGTGGCCAACTGCGACGACGTGCTGATGACCTCGGCCGCCTACGACAGTCCCAACGTGGTGTGGGTGGCTGCCGGCGGCAGCTGGTCGGGCGACTCCGTCAGCTGCCCGCGGTCCGGCGAGATCATCGAGCGCAACGGGCGCGACTGGCACTCGACCGGGAGCGACTTCAAACGGCCCAGCCCGCAGTGGTGGTTCGACGACACCCACATCTACGGGCCCGACGGCCTCACCCTGCCGATGACGCTGGCCCTGCCGGGTGCGGTCAACCGCGGCAACGCCACCCAGGCCGTCGCGGCAGCCGTGGCGCTGGGCGCTGACCCCGCCGCCGCGGTGGCCGCCGTCTCCGGCGTCGACGAGGTGGCCGGGCGCTACCGCACAGTGCAGATCGGCTCGCACACCGCCCGGATCCTGCTGGCCAAGAACCCCGCCGGCTGGCAAGAGGCCTTGTCCATGGTGGACAAGCACGGTGCGGGCGTGGTCATTTCCGTCAACGGGCAGGTGCCCGATGGCGAAGACCTGTCCTGGCTGTGGGACGTGAGCTTCGAGCATTTCGCCGATGAGCCGCTTGCGCGAAGAGAAACGAGTACAGCCGCGGTCGTGGTCGCCGCCGGCGAGCGCGGAACGGATCTGGCCGTGCGGCTCGGCTATGCCGGCGTCGAGCATTCCCTGGTGCACGACACCCTCGCCGCGATCGACAGCTGCCCGCCCGGGCACGTCGAGGTGATCGCCAACTACACGGCCTTCCTGCAACTGAATCGGAGGCTGTCGTGACGGTGCAGATCGGGCTCGTGCTGCCCGACGTGATGGGTACCTACGGCGACAGCGGCAATGCCGTGGTGCTGCAGCAGCGATTGCGGTTGCGCGGCATCGACGCCGAGATCGTGGAGATCACGCTGTCCGACCCGGTGCCCGACTCACTGGACCTCTACACGCTCGGCGGTGCCGAAGATTACGCGCAGCGCCTGGCGACCAAGCACCTGATCCGCTATCCCGGTCTGCAGCAAGCGGTTTCGCGAGGTGCGCCGGTGCTGGCGATCTGCGCGGCGATCCAGGTGCTCGGCCATTGGTACGAGACCTCGGCCGGGGAACGCGTGGAGGGAGTCGGGCTGCTCGACGTCACCACCTCCCCGCAGCAGGCCCGCACCATCGGTGAGGTCGCGTCGAGGCCGCTCCTGGAGGGGCTGTCCCAGCCGCTGACCGGGTTCGAGAACCACCGCGGCGGAACGGTTCTGGGCCCGGACGCCAGGCCACTGGCCGCCGTCACCAAGGGTGCGGGCAACCGGGCGGGCGACGGCTACGACGGCGCGGTGCAGGGCAGCGTGGTGGCCACCTACCTGCACGGCCCGTGCCTGGCTCGCAATCCGGAACTGGCCGATCATCTGCTGTCCCAGGTGGTGGGTGAGCTGCCGCCGCTGGAACTGCCGGAGGTGGAGCTGCTGCGCCGCGAACGGTTGGCCGCCCCGCGGCGGGTGTAGGACCGCGATATCAGGCTTCGGCGGCGAAAGGGTCCGCAGCGGCGGCGATCTTGGCCGCGGCGTCAGCGAGAATCGGCTCGCCATGGCCGAATCCGGCGATCTGGGCGCCCGTGGCGGCAAGCTTGGCCACCGACTCGGCGAGCTCGGCGCGGTCGGTGTTGAAGACCCCGAAGATCACCTGGCCGTTGAACTCGGCGACCACGTCACCGGTGAGCACGGTATCGGCCGCCGGCAGATAGAGCGCGATGCTGCCGGGGGTGTGGCCGGGCACTCCGATCACCCGGGCCCCGCCGGCGAAATCCAACACGTCACCGTCGCTCACCACCGCGTCCACCCGGCAGGCCGGGCCGTGCGGCGACGCGTCGAAATCCGGGCGGAGCGTCCGCTCCGAGTCGGTCAGCACCGGCAACGGTCCCGGTTCGCACCCCCGGACGAACTCCGCGTCCCCCTTGCCTGCGACGACTTCCACGTCGGACCAGTCGGCGATCTCGGCGGCCGCACCGCAGTGGTCTTCGTGAAAATGGGTGAGCACTATGCGCTTGACGTGAATCCGTCGCAGGCGCAGTTCGGCGAGCGCATCGGCGATCAACTCCGCACTGTCGGGCCAGCCGGTGTCGATCAGCGTCACGCCGTCGGGCTCGGTCCACAGGTAACTGTTGAGCAGATGAGCCTGGCCGCCGGGGATCCGCAGTCGATACAGCGAGGGCGCCATCAGGAGTAGATCGGGCATGACACGACGCTAGTGGCTCCCGACGGGAACCCCGCCACGGCTTTCGCGACAGATCATCACGGCGTGTCCGCGAACCAGACAAAATTGTTACCTGTGTAAAACCTATGATTGCCGGCGCGAATCCAGCGAAGTCGTGATCCAGGCCCCCATGAGTCCGGATAGTCGCTTCCCTCACATCACTGCCGCAAATTGCCGTGCGTCACGTCCAGCCAAAGCTACCGGCCAGTATGGACCATTCCGTGGACCATTAATCGGCCGACGGGCAAACTGCTGACAGACCCCGCCACATTGGTGCCGACCCCTGGTTGACGGAGCCTGATCCGACCGTTGACTTGTTTGCCACAGCGCATCAGTACGACCGCACACAAGCGCATCTCAGCAAAGAAATTGACCATCCAAACGGGATGCCTGTTTTCTCATTATTTGAACTAACTATGGACTTGACGTGGCACTATGTGTTCAATCTGTTATTACTTTCAAGTAAGTATCAGCTCCTTCTTAAGGGGCAAGCAAAGGAATAGATTGATGCAAACCGCTGTTCGCTCCTACTTCACCGCCGGGGTCGCCCTGGCCGGCGCCGGCGTCATCGCCGTCAGCCCGGTCGCGCCAACCCCGACCGACATCGGGCTGCCCGCCATCCACGCGTCGTCGGCGGCGGTGACGCTCAATGCGCTGACCAACCCGCTCGATGCGTGGGTCCAGACCCTGACCAAGGCGGGCACCAACCTGCAAGCGCTCGGCGAGCAACTGATGGCATCGCCGGCGCCCATCCTGCAGACCGTCATCAGGAATCAGATCGGCAACGCGACGGTCATCGGGAACGCCGTCCAGTCCTACGGCGATCTCCTCGGCACCACCCTCCAGGGCCTGCCCGCGGCCCTCCAAGAGGCCTCCGACCTGATCAACCAAGGTCAGATCACCAAGGCCATGGACGGGCTGACGAACGCACTGCTTCCGGCCATCGTGGGCGTGCTCGACCTGATGAACGGCACCTGGTCCGCGGTCGACACGACGACGCAGAACATCCAGAACGTGATCGCGGCGGTGCCGACCCTCGTTCAATCGGTCGCCCTGCCCGCGCTGTATCCGGTGCTGTCGGTGGTGAACGGTTTGGCCGCAACCGCGGAAGAAGTGGTGACGGCGGCCAACGCCGGCGATACCGAAGGCGTCGTCAACGCGTTCATCAACGCTCCGGCCAACCTCACCGACGCCTTCCTCAACGGCAAGGGCACGATACTCGGGTTCATCAACACCCCCGGGCTCTTGTCTCCGGAGTCCGGCTTCGGCTTCCTGGGCGACGGTCCCATCACGTCGATACTGAACATCCCCAAGACCATCGCCGGATTGCTCGACCCGAACCCGCAGGCACCGGCCACCGCCACGGTGGCTACGGTCAACTCCGCCAAACTGGCCAGCTCGCCCGTCAAAGCACTCAGCAGCGGCGTCTCGGCGCGCACCGTCACGCTCAGCGCCCCTGCTGCCGAGACGGCTGACGAACCTGCCAGTGCCGCAACAGATTCGGATGCAGCCACGACAGCAGACAGCCCCGCGGCGTCGGCTCAGGCGGACGACTCGGCATCGGATTCGACCGAGGCCAAGGCCCCGGCACCGGCTAAGACGGCGACGGCGACGGCGACGGCAGGCAAGACCGCGGTCAAGAAGCCGACCGCCACCGCGAACCCGGCGCAGAAGATCCGCGACAACATCAAGAAGGCCACGCAGCGGTTGACGGGGAAGACCACCGAGACCGGCAAGCGCTCCAGCGCTGCGGGCAAGGCCCGCCACAAGAGCGGTCACTGATCCGCTAGATCCCGCCGAGTGTGACGCAGACGTTGTTCGTGGACCTACGAAACGACGTCTGCGTCGCACTCGGCGGATTTTGAACTAAGCCATGGCACGACGGCCGGCCAACGCCCGGCCCAAGGTGAGCTCGTCGGCGAACTCGAGGTCACCGCCCATCGGCAGGCCCGAGGCGATACGGGTGACGGTCAGGCCCGGGATGTCGCGGAGCATTCGCACCAGATAGGTGGCCGTGGCCTCGCCCTCGGTGTTGGGGTCGGTCGCGATGATCACCTCGGCCACATCGACACCGTCGACACGTTCACCGATCCGGTTGAGCAGCTCCCGGATGCGCAACTGGTCGGGGCCGACGCCGGACAACGGATCCAGCGCCCCGCCCAGCACGTGGTAACGACCGCGGAATTCGCGGGTGCGCTCGACGGCCTGCACGTCCTTGGGCTCCTCCACCACGCACACCAATGAGGCGTCACGGCGTGGGTCCTTACAGATCCGGCAGCGTTCCTCGTCGGAGACGTTGCCGCACACCGCGCAGAACGTGACCCCGTCACGAATGCGGCCCAGCACCGCCGTCAACCGATCGATGTCCGGCGGCTCGACGCTGAGCAGGTGAAACGCGATCCGCTGCGCGCTCTTGGGCCCGATCCCGGGGAGCTTGCCGAGCTCGTCGATCAGATCCTGTACCGGGCCTTCAAACACTCAGACCCCCGGAAGCCCGAACCCGCTCAACCCGCCGGCCAGCGGGCCCAGGCGGCTCTGCGCCAGCGTCGTCACCTGATTGGAGGCATCGGCAAGGGCGCCCACGATGAGATCCTGCAGGGTCTCGACGTCCTCGGGATCAACCACCTTGGGGTCGATCGCCACCGCGACCACCTCGCCGCTGCCCTTGACCGTCACCTGCACCAGCCCGCCACCGGCCTGGCCGTGCACCTCGGAATTGGCCAGCGCCTCCTGCGCCTCCATGAGCTGCTGCTGCACCTGCTGCGCCTGCGCCAGCAGGGCGGACATATCGGGCGTGCCTCCGGGTTGCATGAGTGGTCCCCTTGCCGTGTTGATTAAGTCTTGGTCTCGACTTGGTTGCTCTCGCCTGTCGGCGGCGATTTGAGCTTTCAGCCTAGTCGGCGCCCGGGCTAGCGTGACGCCGTGCGAGTTCCAGACTGCGTGCGTGTCGGCACCGCCATGGTCAGCAGCGTATTCATCGCTGCTGCCGTCCCGGCCGTCGTCGACGCGCCCCATGCCACCGCCGCCCCCTCGAACATCGCCGGCATGATCGTCTTCCTCGATCCCGGCCACAACGGCGCCAACGACGCGTCGATCAGCCGGCAGGTGCCCACCGGCCGCGGCGGCACCAAGGACTGCCAGGCCAGCGGCACCTCCACCGCGGACGGCTTTCCCGAGCACACCTTCACCTGGGACACCACGCTGCGGGTCCGCGCCCTGCTGAACCAGATGGGCGTGCGGACAGCCATGTCGCGCGGCAACGACAACGCCCTGGGACCCTGCGTCGACGAGCGCGCCTCGATGGCCAACGCCCTGCGACCCAACGCCATCGTGTCCATCCACGCCGACGGCGGACCGGCCAACGGCCGCGGCTTCCACGTGCTCTATTCGTCCCCACCGCTGAACAACGTGCAGGCCGGGCCGTCGGTGCAGTTCGCCAAGACCATGCGCGATCAGCTGTCGGCCTCGGGGATTCCGCCCGCCACCTACATCGGTTCGGGGGGACTGGATGCCCGTTCGGACATCGCCGGACTCAACCTGGCGCAGTTCCCGTCGATCCTCGTCGAGTGCGGCAACATGAAGAACCCGGTCGACTCATCCCTGATGAAGTCCCCGGAGGGCCGGCAGAAGTACGCCGAGGCCATCGTCCGGGGTGTCACCGCTTACCTGGGCAGCCAGGGCGGAACCCCGGCTCGCTAGCCCGCTGTGCCAGATGGTCGGGCGCTACGCGCCCTCCACTTCCTTCTTCAGGTTGGCCAGCACCTCGTCCTGAATCTTGCGCAGGCCCAGCGGCGCGAAGGTCTTCTCGAAGAAGCCCTTGATCCCGCCGGCACCGGTCCAGCTGGTCTTGAGGTTCACCGAGGACCCGGTGCCTGCCGGGGCGACGGTCCAATTGGTCACCAGGCTGGAGTTCGCGTCCTTCTCGATCACCGTGTGGCCGGCCACGTCGACCGACGCCTTGATGTCACGCACCCGGGATTCGGTCGCCTGCAGCTTCCAACTGGCCACCGTGCCGGCACCCTGACCACCCTCGAGGACCTGGTAATCGCGGTAGTGCGAGGAAAGGATCTTCGGGCGCACGGTCTGGTAATCCGCGATCGCGGCGAACACAGCGGCCGGCTCGGCGTTGATCAGAACCGTGCTGACCGCACTGACCTGTCCCATGACTGAAACTCCCTTATTGCTCGTGTCTGCGGTCGCATCGTCGGCAACCTCCGACTAGCGTATATGTGTGTCTGTTGTTACGACTGACGCACAAGCTGTCCATGCCCTCGGCGTGCGGCGCCTCATGGATAGCTACCGCGCCATACCGCCCAATTCGCCGGTGCGGCTTGCCAAGCCCACGTCGAACCTGTTTCGTGCGCGCGATCGCAGCGCGGTCAAAGGCCTGGACGTCTCGGGCCTGACCGGTGTGATCGCGGTCGACGCCGAAGCCCGCACCGCCGACGTCGCCGGCATGTGCACCTATGAGGATCTGGTGGCCGCGACGCTGCCGCACGCGCTGGCACCCCTGGTGGTGCCGCAACTCAAGACCATCACCCTGGGCGGCGCCGTCACCGGGCTGGGCATCGAATCAACGTCGTTCCGCAACGGCCTGCCACACGAATCGGTGCTGGAGATGGACATTCTCACCGGGGCAGGTGAAATCGTCACCGCGTCACCCGAGCAGCATGCCGATCTGTTTCGGACATTCCCCAATTCCTATGGCACGCTCGGCTATTCGACCCGACTGCGGATCGAGCTGGAACCCGTCACACCTTTTGTCGCGTTGCGGCACCTGCGGTTTCACACCCTGGACGCACTCGTCGCGGCGATGGACCGGATCATCGAGACCGGTGGGCTCGACGGCCAACCGGTCGATTACCTCGACGGCGTGGTGTTCAGCGCCGACGAAAGCTATCTCTGCGTGGGTTTCAAGACGACGACACCGGGCCCGGTCAGCGACTACACCGGCCAGGACATCTACTACCGCTCGATCCAGCACGCCGACGGTGAGAAACACGACCGCCTGACCATTCACGACTACCTGTGGCGCTGGGACACCGACTGGTTCTGGTGTTCGCGGGCTTTCGGCGCGCAGAACCCCACGATCCGGCGGTTCTGGCCGCGTCGCCTTCGCCGCAGCAGCTTCTACTGGAAACTGGTCGGCTACGACCAGCGCTTCAACATCGCCGACCGGATCGAGAAGCGCAACGGGCGCCCGCCGCGCGAACGGGTGGTGCAGGACATCGAGGTGCCACTGGAGAACTGCAGACAGTTCCTCGACTGGTTCCTGGAGAACGTGCCGATCGAACCGATCTGGCTGTGCCCGCTGCGATTACGTGAAGACGACCGGCACGGTTCCGGGTGGCCGCTGTATCCCCTTCGCGCGCACCACACCTACGTCAACGTCGGGTTCTGGTCGTCGGTGCCCGTCGGCCCGGTCGAAGGGCACACCAACAAGCTGATCGAGGCCAAGGTCAGCGAACTCGACGGACACAAGTCCCTGTACTCCGACTCCTACTATCCGCGTGAGGATTTCGACCAGCTCTACGGCGGCGAGACCTACAAGACCGTCAAGAAGTCCTACGACCCCGATTCACGTCTGTTTGACCTGTACTCGAAAGCCGTGTTGCGCCGATGAATGGAGAACAGCGATGACCACCTTCAAAGAACACTCGACGCATGCGACCGATCACAAGCTCAGCCTGGCCGAGATTCTGGAGATCTTCGCCACGGGTTCGCAGCCGCTGAAGTTCACCGCCTACGACGGCAGCAGCGCCGGGCCCGAGAACGCCACACTCGGCCTGGATCTCAAGACGCCGCGCGGCACCACGTATCTGGCCACCGCTCCCGGTGACCTCGGCCTGGCCCGCGCCTATGTGTCCGGCGACCTGGAACCGCACGGAGTGCACCCCGGTGACCCGTACCCGCTGCTGTGCGCTCTGGCCGAGAAGATGTCGTTCAAGCGCCCGCCGGCCCGGGTGCTGGCCAACATCGTCCGCTCGATCGGCATCGAGCATCTCAAGCCGATCGCGCCGCCACCCCAGGAGGCACTGCCGCGGTGGCGCCGGATGATGGAGGGCCTGCGGCACAGCAAGACTCGTGACGCCGAGGCGATCCACCACCACTACGACGTGTCCAACACCTTCTACGAATGGGTGCTCGGACCGTCGATGACCTACACCTGCGCATGCTATCCGGACGCCGACGCCAGCTTGGAAACCGCGCAGGACAACAAGTATCGGCTGGTGTTCGAGAAGCTGCGGCTGCAACCGGGCGACCGGTTGCTCGATGTCGGTTGCGGCTGGGGCGGCATGGTGCGTTACGCCGCCCGCCACGGCGTCAATGCGCTCGGCGTGACGCTGTCGGCAGAGCAGGCCCGGTGGGCGCAGGATGCCATCGCCGAAGAAGGCCTCGGCGACCTGGCCGAGGTGCGCCACGGCGACTACCGCGACATCGTCGAAGACGGGTTCGACGCAGTGTCCTCGATCGGCCTGACAGAGCACATCGGGGTGCACAACTATCCGTCGTACTTCGGTTTCCTCAAGTCGAAGATGCGTCCCGGCGCGCTGCTGCTCAACCACTGCATCACCCGTCACGACAACCGGTCCGGCGCGGCAGCGGGCGGATTCATCGACCGTTATGTCTTCCCGGACGGCGAGCTGACCGGCTCGGGGCGCATCATCACCGAGGTACAGGACATCGGCCTTGAGGTCCTGCACGAGGAGAACCTGCGCCATCACTATGCGATGACGCTGCGTGACTGGTGCGCCAACCTCGTCGCGCACTGGGACGAGGCCGTGGCCGAAGTCGGTTTGCCCACCGCCAAGGTGTGGGGCCTGTACATGGCCGGCTCACGGCTCGGTTTCGAAACGAATGTGATTCAGCTGCACCAGGTTTTGGCCGTCAAGCTCGACGAACGCGGTGACGACGGCGGGCTGCCCTTGCGGCCGTGGTGGACGCCTTAGCCCTCGATCTTTCGCGCACCGAGTTCGTTCTGCAGCAGCTCGAGCGCGACCTCTTCGGGGTCGCGACGCGGCCCGGCCTCGGTCTGTGAAGCCTCGGCGAGCATCTCGGCCTCCTCCTCTTCAGGGGACGACGGAGGCTCCGGTGCCGGTTCCGGTTCAGGCTCGGGGATCACGCGGCCCGGCCGACTGGGGACCCGTGGCGGGGGCTTGGCGGCCTTCGGCGGGGGCGGTGGGGCGGCTTCGGCTGTGCCGACCTCGCAACGGATCTGCCAATCCACCCCGAGGGCGTCCTTGAGCGCATCGCGGATCACGTCGGCGTTGCGCGACTCGGTCAACCGCTTGGCCAACGGTGGCGAATCATGCGACAGCACAAGGGTTTTGTCCTCGACCGCACGCACGATCGCCCCGGACAGCATGACCTCGGTGGTACGGCTGCGCTCACGCACCTTCTCCCGCACCGTCGACCACATCGAGCGCACGGCAGCCGCGTTGGGCTCACCCCCGGGAGCGGCAGACGCCGAGGCCGACACCGGCTCGGGTTCGGGCTCCGGAGGAGGCTCGGGCTCGAAGTCCGGCTCCGGCGGCAGCGGCGGCTCAGGTTCGCGTTCAGGCTCGGGCGCGGGGGGCGGCGGCGCCGCGGCCGGCTCAGGCGCCGGTGCCGGTTCCGGAGCTGGTGCCGGTTCCGGAGCTGGTGCCGGTTCCGGAGCTGGTGCCGGTTCAGGCGCCGGTGCCGGTTCAGGCGCCGGTGCCGGTTCGGGAGCCGGCGCTTCGGCAGGGGCCGGCGCCTGCACCGCCTGGCTGCGCCGCACGAACGTCTTGGCGGGCTCGGCCGCGGGACGGGCGGCCGCCGATGCCGCGGCCTCACCGGCCGGGATCGACATGTCCAGCCGGGTCTCGATGCGTTCGATGCGTTGCAGCAACGCCGATTCGGTGTCATGCGCCGAGGGCAGCAGCAACCGGGCACAGACCACTTCCAAGAGCAGCCGCGGCGCGGTCGCCCCGCGCATCTCACCGAGCCCGGCGTGCACCACCTCGGCATACCGGGTCAGCGTGGCCGCACCCACCTTGGCGGCCTGCTCCCGCATGCGTTCCAGCACATCGGCGGGCGCATCGACGACACCGCGGGTGACCGCGTCGGGAACGGCCTGCAGCACGATCAGATCCCGGAAGCGCTCCAACAAGTCGGTGGCGAACCGCCGCGGATCGTGCCCGGCGTCGATCACCGCCTCCACGGCGCCGAACAACGCCGCGGCGTCCCCGGCCGCCAACGCCTCGACCGCGTCGTCGATGAGTGCCATGTCGGTGGCACCGAGCAGGGCCAGCGCCCGCTGATAGGTGATGTGGTTGCCGCCGTCGGCCTGTTCGGAGCCGGCGAGCAGCTGGTCGAGAACCGACAGGGTGTCACGGGGTGAGCCCCCGCCGGCCCGGATGACCAGCGGGTACACCGCGTCGTCGACGTGAACGTTCTCCTCGGCGCAGATGCGCTCGAGCAGCGGGCGCATGGTGCGCGGCGCCAGCAGCCGGAACGGGTAGTGGTGCGTCCGCGACCGGATGGTCGGCAGCACCTTCTCGGGCTCGGTGGTGGCGAACACGAAGATCAGGTGCTCGGGCGGTTCTTCGACGATCTTGAGCAGCGCGTTGAAACCGGCCGTGGTGACCATGTGCGCCTCGTCCACGATGAAGATGCGGTACCGCGACTGGGCCGGCGCGTAGAAGGCGCGATCGCGCAATTCACGGGTGTCGTCCACACCGCCGTGGCTGGCCGCGTCGAGCTCGACGACGTCGACGTTGCCCGGGCCGTTGGGGGCCAGCGCGACGCACGAATCGCACACCCCGCACGGTGTCGGCGTGGGCCCCTGCTCACAGTTGAGCGAGCGGGCCAGGATGCGCGCCGAAGACGTCTTGCCGCAGCCGCGCGGCCCGGAGAACAGATAGGCGTGGTTGATCCGGTTGGCGGTCAGCGCTGTCGATAGCGGCTCGGTGACATGTTCCTGGCCAACGACTTCCGCGAAGGTTGCCGGCCGGTATTTGCGGTAGAGAGCCACGGAAGAAGGCTACCGACTGCGTCTGACGGCGTGCCGATGCCCGTTGACTTTGACACCACGCACACCGTTAACCGCACAAATGCGGCGTCAGTTCAAAGTCGACGCAGACGTTCGCCCACAGCGCGCGATCCATCCACAGGTGGCCATGCCCCGACTGGCACACCGCCGTGGTTGTCCCGGCGACCGGCGACTCTCACCGAATGAGCGAGCCTTTCATCGGCACCGAAGCCTTGGCGAGCGGCGTTGTCAACCGCTACCGGCTCAACCGCTACCACCGACGCGATCCTGCCGAACATCTACGTCGACAAACGAACTGCGGTGGCACTGCGGCAACGCACGGTGGCGGCATGGTTGTGGTCGGCCCGCGACGCGGTGATCGCAGGAGCCGCCGCATCGGCGCTGCATGGCGCGAAGTGGGTGGCCGACGACGTTCCGATCGAGTTGATCAGCGCCAAGACCAAGCCGCCAGAGAACGTGATCACCCGACAAGACCGGGTCTATGACGGCGAGGTCATGCGCATCGACGGGCTCCCGGTCACGAGCGTCGAGCGCACTGCCTTCGACCTCGGGCGCGGCTTGATCGGTGCGGCCGTCGCGCGGCTCGACGCACTTGCCCGAGCCACCGGAGTCAAGGCCGACGACGTGCTGGCGCTCGCCGCAAACCACCGCCACACCCGTGGCCTGCGGCAACTCGAACGGGCGCTGGCTCTGTTCGACCCGGGCAGCCAGTCCCCGAAAGAAACCTGGCTGCGGCTGATGCTCATCGACGCAGGCTTTCCGCGGCCGCAGACACAGATCCCGGTGCTCGGGCCCGACGGATACCCGAGGTACTTCCTCGACATGGGATGGGAGGAATTGATGCTGGCGGTGGAGTACGAGGGTGCGCAGCACGCCGATCAGCTCGGCTATGACATCACGCGTACCGACTACCTGGAGTGCGTCGGCTGGACCCACGTCAGAGTGGCCGCCGGACACCGACGGCCGACCATCATCGCCCGGGTGGAGCGTGAATGGGATCGGCTGTGGCGGCCAGAGATCGGGATCACGCCCCGCCGGCCTGCCTTCGCCGGTCCCCCACTCGAACTCGGCTGTTGACTTTGAATCTGCGCACACCGCTACCCACACAAATGCGGCGTCAGTTCAAAGTCAACGCAAAAGCGACTCGGTCGCCGCCAGCAGCGCACATGTGGCCAGGCCGTCGATCGCCTCACGCACGTCGGCCAGCGACGGGAACGTCGGCGCGATGCGGATGTTCTTGTCCTCGGGGTCCTTGCGGTACGGGAACGCCGACCCGGCCTCGGTGACCGCGATACCGGCGTCCTTGGCCAGCGCCACAGTGCGCTTGGCAGTCCCGGGCCACACGTCGAGGCTGACGAAGTAGCCGCCCTTGGGATCGGTCCACGACGCGATCTTCGACTCCCCCAGCCGGTCCTCGAGGATCTCGGCGACCAGGGCGAACTTGGGGGCGATCAACTGCCGGTGCCGTTGCATCTGCAGCCGCACACCGTCGGCATCGCCGAAGAATCGACTGTGCCGCAACTGGTTGACCTTGTCCGGGCCGATCGTCTTCTTGCCCGCGTGCTGCAGGTACCAGGCGATGTTGCCCAGCGAGCCGCCGAGGAAGCTCACCCCGGCCCCGGCGAAGGTGATCTTGGAGGTCGAGGCGAACACCAGCGGGCGGTTCGGGTTACCGGCCGCCTCGGCCAGGCCCAGCACGTCGACCTGGCGGATGAACTCGTCGGTCAGGGTGTGGACCGCGTAGGCGTTGTCCCACATCAACCGGAAATCATTTGCGGCCGTACGCATTTGAACGAGGCGGCGGACGTTCTCCCAGGAGTAGGTGACCCCGGTCGGGTTGCCGTACACCGGAACGCACCACATGCCCTTGATCGCCGGGTCCGCCGCGACGAGCTCCTCGATCAGGTCGACATCCGGCCCGTCCTCACGCATCGGTACCGCGATCATCTCGATGCCCAGGGACTCGGTGATCGCGAAGTGACGGTCATAGCCGGGGGAAGGGCAGAGGAACTTGACCTTCTCTTCCTGCACCCAGGGCCGCACCGAATCCACCCCGCCGTGCAACAGCGAGTACACGATGACGTCGTGCATCATCGCCAGGCTCGCGTTGTTGCCGGCGATGAGGTTCTGCACCGGGATGCCGAGCAGTTCCCCGAAGATCTCCCGCAGTTCGGGCAGCCCGTGCAGGCCGCCGTAGTTGCGGGTGTCGGTGCCCTCGCGGTCACGGAAGGCGTTCGCCTCCGAACCCGGCAGCGACAGCAGCGCGTTGGACAGATCCAACTGCTCGGGAGCCGGCTTGCCGCGGGTCAGGTCCAAGCTCAGCTTCTTGGCCTGCAACTCCGCATAGTTGCGCTGTTGGACTTCGTGCAGCGCGAGCAGATCGTCGCGGCCGAGAGACTGGAACGACACCGCGCGCCTTTCACAGAAGCGGAACGAGCTGGACATAAAGGGGACCCCGCGCACCCGCCAGAGCCCGTTGACCCTTGCTGCCTTCCGGCCCTGGGGGAGTTCACAGGATGGACGCCGCGCGGGGTCCGATGGCGAGTGTAGTACCCGGCCCGCCCCTGGCGTTTTCGGGAGTGGTCCGGGCGTCGGTTAGGATTGCCGACGGAGGATTCGCCTAGTGGCCTATGGCGCTCGCCTGGAACGCGGGTTGGGTTAACAGCCCTCAGGGGTTCAAATCCCCTATCCTCCGCGCTCGGGTCCGGGGTGCGACCTGCTGAATCAACCCTGATCAGCGGTTCGCACCCCGGCCCAATTTCAGTACCCGAGGAGGAGCATGGGCCGCACCGTCGCGGTGATCTGGCACGCGTCGTTTTCGATCGTGGCCGCCGGCCTTTACTTCTTTTTCGTTCTTCCCAGATGGCCCGAGCTCATGGGCGATACCCCGCAGACGCTGGGCTTGGTCCTGCGCATCGTCACCGGTGTGCTGATCGGTCTCGCGGCGCTTCCGGTGGTGTTCACCCTGCAGCGGACCAAGCGTCCCGAGCTGTCCACGCCGGAGCTGGCGCTGCGGTTGCGGACCGCCTCGATTTCCCTGCACGTGCTGGCGGCGGTGCTGATCGTCGGTACCGCGATCGCGGAGATCTGGCTGTCGCTGGACAGCTTCGGGCCGTGGCTGTTCGGGATCTACGGCGCTGCCGCCGCGATTGCCCTGCTCGGCATTTTCGCCTTCTACCTGGCCTTCCTCGCCGAACTGCCGCCTCCGCCGCCCAAGCCGGTCAAGCCGGTCAAGACCCGCGAGAAGTCGCAGCGCCGCGGTCGCAAGAAGGACGCCGAAGCCGAAGAGACCACCGAGGCGGCAGCCGAAGAGGTTGAAGAGGCTGAAGCAGCCGAGGCTGAAGAGGCAGCCGACGCTGAAGAGGCTGAAGACGCTGAAGAGACAGCAGCCGAGGAAGACGAGAAACCGGCGGTGAAGACCCTTGGCAACCGGCGCCCGTCGAGCAAGAGCGGCACCAAGCGGCGGGGCTGGCGCTCGCGCGGCGAAGTCGCCACCGAAGACTGACGCAACACCGATCGCGTCGACATCGGGTTCTTGCCCAGCCAAGATGGGTATATGAGCAAAGTGGGCTCGCATCCGTTCAAAGTGATCCTCGCGGCGGCACTGACCGCCGCGGCTGCCGTCGTCGCCCCGTCAGCACCTGCCGCAGCGGCGCCCGGCGACCCGGAGGCGGTGGCCACCCAGATCGAACCATCGGTGGCGCGCATCGACACCCGAGTGGATTACCAGCAGGCCTACGGCATCGGCACCGGCATCGTGCTGTCGCCCAGCGGTGAGGTGCTGACCAACTACCACGTCGTCCAAGGGGCCAACTCGATCAGCGCCACCGTCGGCGGGCAGAGCTTCCCGGCGGATTTGGTGGGCTACGACCGCCAGAACGACATCGCGGTGCTGCAACTGCACGGCGCCGCCGGCCTGGTACCCGCACCGATCGGCGATTCGAGGGCGCTGGTGCCGGGGCAGCCGGTGGTCGCGCTCGGCAACGCCGGGGGTAGCGGCGCACCCCTGACCCGCGAGATCGGCACGGTCAGCGCGTTCAACCGCACCGTCAACGCCGAGGACGAACTGACCGGCACCAGCGACGAGATCAACGGACTGTTCGAGTTCGCCGCACCGGTCCGTGCCGGCGATTCCGGCGGCCCCGTGGTCAACGATGCGGGCCAAGTAGTCGGCATGACGACGGCCGCCTCGGTGAACTTCCGGATGGGCCCCGGCGGCAAGGGATTCGCCATCCCGATCAACGACGCGATGGGCATCGCCGGCCAGATCCGCTCCCGCACACCGTCGCCGACGGTCCACATCGGGCCGCCGACCATGCTCGGTGTCGGAGTACGCACCGCACAGCGCCAGAGCGGCGGGGTGATCGTCCAGGACGTCATCCCCGGCGGCCCGGCCGAAGCCGCCGGCCTGGCACCCGGCGACCTGCTCACCACCATCGAGGGCACCGCGCTGGACTCCGCGCGCACCCTGACGCTGGTTCTGGATCGGCATTACCCGGGCGACGTCGTCGGCCTGACCTGGCTGGACCAGGGCGGCCAGCAGCACACCGGCAAGGCGACGCTGGCCGCCGGGCCGTAATCCGTGGTCACGTTAGACCGCCTGATCAACGTTCTGGGCGGCTACGGCGTGCGACTGCGCGCCCCGGCCCGGGGATCCCGGCCGGCGCCGCGCTCGACCGAGTTGCGCAGCGTCGTCATGCACGAGCCGGGGCAGGTGATCGGTGACGTCCTGCTGGCAGTCGGGGCCGAGTCGGTGGCCGAGGCGGTGCGCTGGGCCACGGCGGCGCGTGCCGTGGTGGTGCTGGTGCGCGGACCTGATGACGAGGCGGCGGACGACGGCGGCATCGCAGTGATGACGGTCGACCCGGAGGTCTCCTGGAGTGAACTGGCGGCCGTCGTCTACGGCGTGGTGCTGGAGGGCCGGGAAACCGAATCCGGGCGCGGCCCAACCGATTTGTTCGCGTTGGCCGACAGCCTCGCCGACGCGGTGGGCGGCTCGGTCACCATCGAGGACCGGCGCAGCGCAGTCCTGGCGTACTCGCGTCTGCAGCAGCACGCTGACCCGGCTCGCGTCGAGACGATCCTGAGCCGCGGCGCGCCGGAACGACTTCGCGCCCTGTTCGAAGCCCGCGGGGTGTTCCGGCACCTCGCCGAGTCCGACGAGCCGATGTTCGTCGAAGGCGAGCACGACCGCGGCCTGACCGGGCGGATGGTCGTGGCCGCCCGCGCCGGTCGCGAGCTGCTCGGTTCGATCTGGGTGACCTGCGCCGAGCCGTTGCCGGACGCGCGACGGGCCGCGCTGGCCGACGGGGCCCGCATGGTCGCGCTGCACCTCCTGCGCTCACGGGCCAGCGCCGACCTGGAACGCCAGGTGGAATCCGAGCTCGTCATCCGCCTGCTCGAAGGCGCCGCCGACGCCACCACGGCGGCCAGCCGACTCGGTCTCCCGCAGACTCCCCTACGAGTCATCGCGCTGCGCGCCCAGACCGCCGACGAGCGGCACGCCGCCCTGCTGCTGGCATTCGATCGGGCCACCGCCGGCTTCGGCTGGTCGCGTCCCGGCCGTAGCGCCCTGGCCGGCAACACCGTGTACACCGTGCTGCCCGGCGCTGAGCCCGACGGGGCCAGCAGCTGGGTGACGGGCTTGCGGGCCGCACTGCCCGAGCGGGTGACCGTACTGGCCGGGATCAGCGGCCCGGCCACGGCCGCCGAACTGGCCCTGGCCCGCAGCGAGGCCGACGAGTGCCTGGCGCTGCACGAGGTACGTCGCGAGGGCCCGGCGCCGGTGTACGACGAGGAATGGGACGAGATCCTGCTGCAGCGCCTTCGGATCGCGGCGCGCTCCGGCCGGGCCCCGCAGCGAGGCCCGGTCGCCGAATTGCGGGCGCACGACCAAGCCCACGGCACGCAGTACGCGGCGACACTGCGAGCCTGGTTGGAGGCCCAGGGCGATCTGGCCGGGGCCGGGCGGGCGCTCGGCGTCCACGAGAACACCGTGCGTTACCGGCTGCGCAAGATGGTCGAGTTGACCCAACTCGACCTGGCCGATGCGCGCAAGCGGCTGGCGATGATGATCGAACTGGCCGCCACCGAGGAGTTGTCGTAGGGCGACAATCAACCACCTCTCGATTGTCGAGTTCATCCAAACGCAGAGTGGCCGGCCCGGCCCACCATGGGAGACATGCATGGTGTCGAGCGCATTGACGGCGGTCCGCGGTCAGCGGTGGTTGTGGGTGCAGGCATCGTCGGCCTGTCCACGGCATGGTTTCTTCAGGAGCGCGGAGTCGAGGTCACCGTGGTCGACCGCCGCGGGGTGGCCGCGGGAGCATCGTGGGGCAACGCCGGCTGGATTTCGCCGACACTGACCATCCCGCTCAACGACCCCGCGGTGCTGCGGTACGGCCTGCGATCCCTGTTCGACCCGGCCGCGCCCCTGCACATCCCACTGACCTCGGGTCCCCGACTGCTGGCCTTCCTGGCCCGGTTCGCCATGAACTGCCGGCTCTCGACGTGGACGCGGGCCGCCAAGGCCAACGTGCCGTTCAACGAGGAATGCCTCGAGGCCTACGACGTGCTGACCGCCAACGGCGTCGCGGTGCCCACCACCGACGGACCGATCACCGCACTGTTCGAAACCCAGCGCCAGGCCGAACACCTGATGACCGAACTGCGCCGGATGGCCGCCGTCGGCCAAACGGTGACCGTCACCGGGCTGTCCGGTGAGGCACTGCGCGAGCACGTGCCGCTGGCGTCGACGGCCATCACCGCGGGCATCAGCGTGGAGGGCCAGCGGTTCGTCGACCCGGGCCGCTTCGTGCAGGCGCTCGGCGAGGCCGTCGTCGCCCGCGGTGCGGAGCTGCTCACCGGGGAAGTCACCGACATTCGGACCCAGGGCTCCGCTGTCACGGTGGAGCTGGCCACGGGTTCCCTCAGCGCCGACACCGCCGTGATCGCCACCGGGGCATGGCTGTCGAAACTCGCCAAGCCCTGGGTTCGCACGCCGGTGCAAGCCGGACGCGGCTATTCGTTCACCGTGCCGGTGCAGCGGCCGCTGCTCGGACCGATCTATCTGCCCGACGCCCGCGTGGCCTGCACGCCGTACCAGGGCGGGTTGCGGGTGGCCGGAACCATGGAGTTCCGCGGTCCCGACGACCCGCTGCAGCCGGCACGTGTCGACGCGATCATCGCGTCGGCGGCCCCATTGCTCGACGGCGTGAATTGGCAAGCCCGAACCGATGTGTGGGTGGGCCCGCGTCCGGTCACCCCGGACGGACGCCCACTCATCGGTGAAGTGGCCCAAGGCATTTTCGTGGCCGGCGGCCACGGCATGTGGGGCCTGGCCCATGGCCCGGTCACCGGCCGCCTGCTCGCCGAATACATCACCACCGGAAAGCAACCCGAGACGCTACGGGAATTCGACCCCCTGCGCTGACGGGACACGACATCGCCCTAACGGGCCAACAAGCCGTCAGGGGCGGCGCGGCAAACCCGCCCCTGACGGCATTTTCGCATCATCGGAAGGAACGACAATGACTGTCAGCCAACGTGTTTGGTTATCCCCACAGGCATACGAGCGGCTCCAGACCGAGCTGTCTACGCTGCGGGAACTGATCTCGACCGAAGCCGCCTCTGATTCCGACGAAAACGAGGTGGCCGTCCAGCGCGCCCGCCAGACCCGCATCCAGCAGATCCACGACCTGCTGCTCAACGCCGTCGTCGGTGAAGATCCGCCCGACGACGGGGTGGCCGAACCGGGCATGGTGCTGACCGTGCGCTACGACCAGACCGACGAGATCGAGACGTTCCTGCTGGGCATCCGCGGCGCCGAATACGGCGACCTGGAGGTCTATTCGGTGAACTCGCCCCTGGGCGAGGCCATCGTCGGCGCACGACCCGGCGAGCAGCGCCACTACCCGGTCCCCAGCGGTGAGGCCGTGCCGGTCACCCTGATCAGCGCGGTGCCGTTCGGGATGCACCTGCCGATGGTCACGCCAGCCCAGTGACCAGCTGAGCCGCCCTTCTCGCGGCGTCGCTCGCCCTGATCTCCGCACCGACAACTGCCGCGGCATCGGCCCACCCCGGTTCGACGAGCAGCGTGATGATCGAGCGTCGAATCGACTCGACCGAAGCCGATCTGCGCAGCGTCAGACCGGCACCGGCAGCAGCGATCGCACGCCCGATCAGCGGTTGGTCCGACAAGCCGCTGGCCGGCATGATCAGCGTGGGGATCCCGTGGGCCAGTGCCCGGAATGTCGTCGCGTGCCCGCCGTGGCCGACCAGCAGCGAACATGCCGGCATCAGTTCGCCGTGGTCCGCATATTCGCGGACATCGACATTCGGCGCACTGGGCAGGGCGGCTGGTTCGACCACCCCGCCGGTCGTCACGACCGCATCCACCGGCAGGGTCGCCAGCGCCTCGATCACGCGGGCCAAGGTGCGGCGCTGGCCCCGAAAACCATTGGTGGACATGCTGACAAGCACCTGCGCCGGACCTGCTGACCGGCCGGGTTCGCGCGCGTCGACCACCGCGCCCACCCATCGCACATTGTCCGGCTGAGGTCGACGAGATTCCGGATCGAGACGCGCCACCGTGGCCACGATGTTGAGGTCCGCGGAGTTCCACAGTCTGTTGATGCGATGCCCGTACAACCACGCCGCGGTGCCGGCTCCGAGCCGGTGCGCACCGTTCAAGTAGTCCCGCAGCGTGTGGCTGAACACCGCATGTGGGACCGCGGCGTCTTGTACAGCCTGTAGCGCCGGAAGCAGCATGCAGTCGACAACGGCGACGTCCGGCCTGTCCCGTTCACACAGCTGCCGGACATCGGCGCCGATGTTGGCGTCGTTGAACATCGGCACCCACCGAAGCGGGCTTTGCTCGCGGCACGAGTCCCAGGGTCGCGCCGTGGGGTACGCCAAGAACGGGAGCCCGGCATGCTCGACTTCTCGTCGCAAACACTCATGCCCGACGATGCGGACCTGCTCGCCTCGGTCTGCCACCGCTCGGGCCACGCCGAGCATCGGCGGCACGTTGCCTCCGCCGTCCATCGTCACGAACAGAATGTTCATCGCGTCACGGGTCCCCGAGCCGCAACCTACCCTGTTCGGATGGCAGGCGAACGCAAAGGCACGCCAGGCAACCTGACCGCCGACGACTGGGTGCAAGCCGGGTATGCGCTGCTCGCGTCAGACGGGGTGCGGGCGCTGAAGATCGAGCGGCTCTGCCAGCAGATCGGCGCCACCAGGGGAAGCTTCTACTGGCACTTCACCGACATGAAGGGCTACCGGGCCGCCCTGGTGGCGTCGTGGAACGCATTCCTGGAGCAGGACCGTCGCGCGCTGGCCGAACTCGAGGATCTGCCGCCGCGCGAGCGGTTGTCACAAATGATGAAGCAGCTGCTGAGCCCGCGGCATTGGACGTTGGAAAGGGCGATGCGGGAGTGGGCGCGCACCGATGACATCGCCGCGGCCAACGTGCGGGCTGCCGATCACCGGGTGCTGGTCGCCGTCACCAAGGCCTACCTCGACTACGGGTTCAGCCCTGAGGATGCGGGGCTGCGCGGCCAGGCCACCTTCGCCACGGGGATCGGCGTGCTGCATCTCATGGACTCCGCCGATGCTCTCACCGACGCCGATCGGTACGAACGATTCCTCGATCTCATGCTGGCTCGATGATCGCGGCGAAAACGCGCTCGAACAGCTCGGTCAGCTGGTCGTTGTCGCAATCGGTCAAACCTGGACTGCGCACCACCCGACGCATCAGCAGGACACCGCTCATCACCGACAGCATCGCGTTGGCGCGGAGCTGACGGTCGGGCCCGGTGAGCTGTCCGGCCAACCGACTGCCGACGTGGCGCGCGATCGCGTCACGCACGATGTTCACCGCAACCGGGTTCGAGACCGAGCGGAGCATGATCAGGAACGGCTCCAGGGGATCGGCGTCCGGGTCGGAGCGTTCCGCCAGCGCGGTGGCCGCATCGTGGGCGAGCGCGTTCGGTTCCTCGGCGACGATCGTCGGTGGCGCGAACGAGGTTTCGACCGCCTCGGCGAACAGCTGCTCCTTGGAACCGAAGTAGCGGTTCACCAGCATCGCGGTGACCCCGGCGTCTCCCGCGATCTCCCGGACGCCGACGCCGTCATACCCGGAGTGCGCGAAGTGGCGGATCGCCGACTGCAGGATCGCCTCTCGAGTGGCGGCGGCGTTGCGTGTCCGGGAGGAACCCATACCGACAACGCTAGGGAATAACCGGCACCGAGTCTACGTCTGTATACCTGTCAGATGTATACAGTCGTAGACATAGGAGTAGTCATGGACATCGAGTTATCGGCCAAGCCAGCCGTGTTCCTGGTTTCCGGCGCATCCCGCGGCCTGGGCCGCTCGATCGTCGAGGCCGCGCTGAATGCCGGGCACCGCGTCGTCGCCGGCGTCCGCTCCACCGCCGCCCTGTCCGATCTGGCCGCTCAGGAGCCGGACCGTCTCGCCGTCGTCGAACTCGATGTGACCGACGACGACCAGGTGCGCGCCGCCGTGGCCACCGCAGTCGAGCGGTTCGGCCGACTCGACGTGTTGGTCAACAACGCCGGCTACGCGAACATGGCCGCAATCGAGGACTTCGACTTCGACGACTTCCGCGCCCAGCTCGACGCCAACTTCCTCGGCGTCGTACGGCTCACCCAAGCCGCACTGCCCGTCATGCGGACCCAGCGCGCCGGCCACATCGTCCAGATCTCCTCGGTCGGCGGGCGACTCGTACGGGCCGGACTGAGCGCCTACCAGTCGGCCAAGTGGGCAGTCACCGGATTCTCCGGCGTGCTCGCACAGGAAGTCGCACCTCTCGGCATCAAAGTCACGGTCCTGGAACCCGGTGGGATGCGCACCGATTGGGCTGGGTCCTCGATGCAGATCGCCGAGGTCCGCGCGGAATACGCCGACACCGTCGGCGCGTCGATCGCCCACAGCACCCCGGAAAACCTCGGTGCCAGCGATCCCGCCAAGGTGGCCGAACTCGTCCTCGCCATCGCCGAGATGCCTGATCCCCCACGGCGGTTACTCGTCGGCCCCGACGCCTACCACTACGCCACCGCTGCCGGACGCGACCTGCTCGCCGACGACGAGAAGTGGGAGGCCCTCAGCCTCTCCACCGCAGCCGACGATGCCACCGCCGCTCAGATCGACCCGCTGGGAGCAGCCAAATGACAACACCTACTCAACGCCCGGCATTCGGAGCGGCGACCGTCACCCTCGGGCACTCCGAGTTGACGGTGCGCCCAATAGGCCTGGGCTGCATGGGAATGTCGCAGTTCTACGGGCCCTCCGACGACAACGAGTCAATGGCCACCATTCGCGGCGCGCTCGAACTCGGGGTCGACTTCCTCGACACCTCCGACGTGTATGGCGCCTCCGACATCACCTTCGGTGTGCCGATCCGCGGCTTCGGCCACAACGAACAACTGATCGGCGAAGCGATCGCCGGACACCGGGACGAGATCGTGCTGGCGACCAAGTTCGCGGCGAAGATCAACGACACGGAGGACGGAATCGCGATCGACGGCCGGCCAGAGTATGTGCGGGCCGCATGTGAGGCCAGCCTGCGGCGCTTACGCACCGACGTCATCGACCTGTACTACTGCCATCGCCTCGATCCGAGCGTGCCGATCGAGGAAACCGTCGGAGCGATGGCCGAACTCGTCACGGCGGGGAAAGTCCGCGCCATCGGACTCAGCGAGGTCGGTCCGGATCAGATCCGCCGTGCCCACGCCACCCACCCGATCTCCGCACTGCAATCCGAGTACTCGCTGTGGGAACGACGCGTCGAACACGGCATCACCTCGACCTGTCGGGAACTGGGCATCACCCTGGTTCCCTACAGCCCACTGGGCCGCTCGGCGCTCACCGGCTCCTTGAAAAGCGGCACCACCTTCGCCGCGGGCGACTTCCGCGCCACGAATCCGAGGTTCTCTGCCGAGAATCTCGCGGTAAACCTTGAGCCGGTGCAACGCCTTCAGGCGCTCGCAGCGGATAAGGGGTGCAGCCCAGGACAACTGGCGTTGGCGTGGCTGCTCGCCCAGCCGCTCGATGTGGTACCGATTCCCGGAACCAAACGGATTTCGTTCGTCCGGCAGAACATCGCCGCCACCGACGTTGCGATCAGTGCCGACGAAGTGGCACTGCTGGCCGAAATCTTCGCCCCGGGGCGCATCACCGGCGAGCGTTACGCGCCGGTTCACGCCCGCACCATTCAGTGAGGCCGACAGGACGTCGAACGGTTTCGGGCCCGATCGTGCGCAGATTGCGAAAACTGTCTACTCCAGCCTGCTGGTGTCATAAATTGACGCTCGAGATACGAGCTTCTCGGGGCAGGAGACACAGTGGCGCGACTATCGGTTTGGCTCGGGGCAGGCGCGGTGGCGGCCGGGGTGTCTGCGGCAATGGTGGCCGGAGCCGATGTGGCGAAGGCCGACACCGCATCGGGTTCGGACGGGCCGAAGGCATCCGAATCCGCCGCGAGCGCAAGCCCGTCGGGCAAGAGCCACCGGGCCGGTCCGCGTCGCAGCCCCAACCGGACCCGTCTCTCAGCCCAGTCGGCCGACGCCGCTCAGGCCGTCCTGGGAAAGAAGGCGATCAAGCCCGCCACGAGGGCCAAGACAGTCATGTCCCGGCCCGCCCAGGAAACCGGACCTGGCGCAAGCACACGCGAAGTCCGTGCCGCGCAAAGGAAGGTCGCGCTCGCCAAACTGGTCTCGAAGGCCGATCTCAGCGCTGCGCCCGACGCACCGGCAACCTCTGACGAGGCGATCGCACCCACTTCGCAGGTGTCGGCAACCGCGGCACCGTCGCTGTCACTTCCGGAGAAGGTCCAGTCATTCGTCTTCGACTTCGTCGGCGTGGCCGTCACCGCCATCGCGGGTCACCCCAGGGTTCCCGCGGGAAGCGACGTCACGGTCAGAAGCTCCTCGCTCGAGATCACCGAGGGTCGCAACGTGCCGGCCGACTGGTACTACCCCGAGGGCGACGCACCGCCGGAGCGGATCATCCTGCTGCAGCACGGGTTCCTCGGGGTAAGTGCGATGTACAGCTACACCGCGGCAAACCTTGCCGAGCGCACCAACAGCGTCGTGGTGGTACCGACCTACTCGTCGAATCGCTTTGTCCGGGACGGGTTCTGGTTGGGCGACGATCAGGTCTATCGGGCCACAGCCGAGCTGTTCCTCGGTGACCGCGAAGCGTTGACCGCCAGCGCGCAGGCAGCCGGATACGCCGCAAGGTACGGTGCCGACGTACCGCTACCGGAAACGTTCGCCCTGGTCGGGCACTCGCTGGGCGCAGGAGTGGTGGCCGGCGCCGCGGGTTACTACGCGGATGCGATCAAATCGACTGGCGCAGAGAACCATCTGGCCGGCGTGGTATTGCTCGACGGAGCTCCGCCGGAGAACGTCCTGCCGGATGCGTTGGACAAATTGGACGGGCTGGACACCTACGTCCCGGTACTGGAACTAGGTGCACCCAAGGACGTCCGCAGGGTCGATGCGGCGCTGATCGAGCATCGACCGGACATGTTCAACGGCGTGGTGCTGGCCGACGGCCAACACCTGGATGCCATGCAGGGTGGGAGCCCGGCCATCCAGCTCCTGTCGTACCTGTTCTACGGATTCTCCACGGAGCCGAACAAGGCGGCCTCACAGACCCTCATCACCGGCTGGGTGGACGACATGTTCGCGGGCCGGATCGATGCCTCCACCGGAGCCTGTGAGGGCGTCGAATGCTCGGGCATCTACGGCGATCCGGGTGAGACCCTCAACCTCCCGACATCGGCCGGACCTACCAGCGCCGTCGTGATCGGCGGTTCCGCGCTGCCACCGATCACCACCGCGTTCCAGCCGATGCTTGCCACCGCGGCGGTGACTCCTCGACCACCTTCAGACTTCACCTTGCTCCGCGTACTCTGACGGCGCCTAATCCTGGCGCCGGTTACCCTGCTCGTCCCAGTGCTCGGCGACCTTCTTGCTGGGCTGCACCCGTGGCGGCTCACCGGGCATCTTGGGATAGCTCGGCGGGTACGGCAGATCGCCCAGGCCACGTTCCTCGTCGGCGGCCACCAGGTCCAGCAGCGGCTGCAGTGACTGCTTCTTCTTGTCGATGTCAGCCCACGGATCCTCGCGTCCGGCAAGGAAATCCGGCACGGTGGCGATCGTGTAGTCGTCAGGGTTGGCGTCGCGCAGCTCGTCCCAGGACAACGGCGTCGACACCGTGGCGATCGGGGTCTTGCGGGCCGAGTAGGCCGAGGCGAAGGTGCGGTCGCGGGCGTTCTGGTTGTAGTCGATGAACAGCCGCTCGCCCCGCTCTTCCTTCCACCACGACGTGGTCACCGCATCGGGGGCACGCCGTTCCACCTCACGGGCCAGCGCGATCCCGGCGCGGCGCACCTCGATGAAATCCCAGTCGGTCTTGATTCGCAGGAAGACGTGCACGCCGCGGCCGCCGGAGGTTTTCGGGTAACCGACCAGACCCAGCTCGTCCAGCAGCGGCTTGAGCACGTCGCAGGCAACGGCGGCGGCCTCGGCGAATCCGGTGCCCGGTTGCGGGTCCAGATCGATACGAAGCTCGTCGGGATGCTCGGTGTCCGGGCACCGAACCTGCCACGGGTGCAACGTGATCGTGCCCATCTGGGCGGCCCACGCGATCGCCGCCGGGTGGGTCACCTTGAGCGCATCGGCGGTCCGCCCCGACGGGAACGTCACCACACAGGTCTCCAGATAGTCGGGATGCTTCTGCGGCACTCGCTTCTGGTAGATCTCCTCACCCTCGATGCCGTCCGGGAACCGCTGCAGGTGCGTGGGCCGGTCTTTCAACAGCGCCACCATCCGGTCGGCGACGCTGAGGTAGTACTCCATCAGCTTGCCCTTGGTGCCGTCCTTACCCAGTTTCGGGTAGTACACCTTGTCCGGGTTGGTGAATCGGACCTTGATCCCGTCGATATCCAGTTCGGTTGCCGGTGTTGCCATTTCAGCCCTCTCCCGCGAGTACGTCGGTCAGGTCGTAATTCAGCGGCACGTCGAGCTGGTCGAATGTGCAGCTCGACGGCTCGCGGTCCGGGCGCCAGCGCAGGAACTTCACCGCATGCCGAAAGCGCCGGCCGTTCACGGTGTTGCCTTCCATCTGGTCATACGCCACCTCACACACCTTGTCCGGACGCACCGGGATCCAGCGCTTGTCGGCAGCCGAGTTCCAGCGGCTGGGGTCACCCTCGCGGACTTCATGGCCCTCCCGCAGCGGCTCCAGGTCGGCCAGCAGTTTGATCCGGTCCTTGACGCTGAACGACGCTGCGCCGCCGACCATCTGCAGTTCGCCGTCGTCGCGGTAGAGGCCCAGCAGGATCGAGCCGACGCCCTCGCCACTCTTGTGGATGCGGTAGCCCATCGCCACACAGTCAGCATCGCGGTGGTGCTTGACCTTGACCATCTCTCGTTTCCCGGGCAGATACGGCCCGTCGAGCCGCTTGGCGATGACGCCGTCGAGCCCGGCGCCCTCGAAAGTCTGTAGCCACTCGGCGCCGAGCCGGGGATCGGTGGTGGTCCGCGTGACATGGCACCACACCTTGGACCTGACGGCCTCGATCAGGGCTTCACGACGGACCCGGAAAGGGTCGGCGAGCAACGACCGGTCACCGGTGGCCAGCGCATCGAATCCGATGAAATGTGCCGGGGTCTGCTCGGAGAGCATCCGCACCCTCGACTCGGCGGGATGGATACGCTGCGACAACGACTCCCAGTCCAACCGCATCCGTCCGTCGATCTCGCGCGGCACCACCACCTCGCCGTCGAGCACACAACGTTCGGCGAGTTCGTCACGCAGCGCCTCGAGCAACTCCGGGAAGTACCGGCCGAGCTCCTTGCCGTTGCGCGACTGCAACACCACCTCGTCGCGATCCCGGAAGGCCAAAGCCCGGAAACCGTCCCACTTGGGTTCGTAGGACCACACCCCCGCCTCGTCTGGCACCTTCACCTGGGCTTTGGCGAGCATGGGTTCGATCGGCGGCACTACGGGTAGGTCCACAGGCTCCATCCTGGTTCATCGGGGCGTCATGGTTCTAGACCGCCGCGCCGCCGCGAACTCATCGCGCAACCGCGCATACTGGGTAACCACATGCTGCTACCCGTGATGCCACCCGTCTCGCCGATGCTGGCCAAGCCGGCGACGGTGATTCCCCCGGATGCGTCCTACGAACCCAAGTGGGACGGTTTCCGGGCACTGGTGTTCCGCGACGGCGACGAGGTCGAGCTCGGCAGCCGCAACGAGCGGCCGATGACCCGGTACTTCCCCGAACTCGTCGATGCCGCGAAAGCCGAACTTCCGCCGCGATGCGTCGTCGACGGCGAAATCGTCCTGCCCACCGAGCTGGGCCTGAATTTCGAAGCGTTGCAACTGCGTCTGCACCCCGCGGCATCCCGGGTGCGCTTGCTGGCCGAGCAGACACCCGCCTGTTTCATCGCCTTCGACCTGCTCGCGCTGGGCGACGACGACCTGACGGCCCGCCCGTTCAGTGAGCGGCGCGCCGCCCTGGTCGAGGCGCTGGGGCCCGGTCCGCGCTTCCATGTCACCCCGGCCACCACCGACCTTCCGACCGCGCGGCGCTGGTTCGACGAGTTCGAAGGCGCCGGGCTCGACGGACTGATCGCCAAGCCGCTCACCCTCACCTATCAACCCGACAAGCGGGTCATGGTGAAGATCAAGCACCAGCGGACCGCCGACTGTGTGGTGGCCGGCTATCGGCTCCACAAGTCGGGACCGGATGCGGTCGGCTCGCTGCTGCTCGGCCTCTACAGCGATGACGGCGAGCTGGCATCGGTCGGCGTCATAGGCGCGTTCCCGATGGACCGGCGACGGGCCCTGTTCACCGAATTACAGCCCCTGGTCACCAGTTTCGACAACCATCCCTGGAACTGGGCGGCACAGGTGGCCGCCGACCCCGACCTCGCCCGCAAATACGGCGGAGGCTCACGCTGGAACGCCGGCAAGGACCTGTCCTTCGTTCCGTTACGGCCCGAACGTGTTGTCGAGGTCCGCTACGACCACATGGAAGGCAGGCGCTTCCGCCACACCGCGCAGTTCAACCGCTGGCGCCCCGAGCGCGACCCGCGATCGTGCACCTACGCCCAGCTGGAACAGCCGGTCACCTTCCGGCTCGACGACATCGTGCCGGGCCTGTTGCCCCGCTAGTGGCGGTCCGGTGGCTGCAGCCAGGTGGCGAGATTACGGACGTAATCCTTGTACACACCCAGAAGCGACGGATCGGCCCCGATCTGCCAGCCGGGCCGGTCGGTCACGAACGACGGTGCTCCGTGCCCCAGGTCCCAGTTGTAATCGGCGAAATGATGGAACGTCGACTCGGCCACGGCCCGGCCCATCGGCTTGCCCTGCGGTGTGCGCTCGCCGTCCAATGCCACCGCGAGATTGAACTGCCGGCCGGTCGCGGTGCTGCGCCCACGCGCCACCACGGTCGCGAACGGCACCTGCGCCGACACCAGCCCTTCGTGGGGATGGGCCGGGAACCACTCGATGCGTCCGCTGGCGGTGCGCGAGGTGCGCAGCAGCTGGTGCACGGGCTCGTCAACCAGTACCGGTTGATAGTCGCCGTTGGCACCCGAGTGATAGTTGGGCCAGGAGATGTCCGGATTGTCCTGATCGTCACACCGCGACACCGGATCGAGGCTGGCATCGTGAAACTCGTTGACCTGCCCCAACGCGCCCAGCCCCCGCAGGCAACTGCCGAGGTTCTGATGGTCGCGGGCGGTGAGCACCCCGCCACCGAGCCCACGGAACCTGCCGATCGCCGCGCATTCGTCGGGTGTCAGACCGTTGCCGACGTCGACGGCCATCAACCACAGCTGGTCGAACCCGAGCTCATCGAGATGGCTGAGCACCGGATCCTCCCCGGGATGGTCGGCCCGGTTACGGGCCAGCACATCGTGCCCGTCCGCACGCAACTCGGCGGCCAGCATCGAGAACCGGCTGACATCCCAGTCGTCGGGATTCTCGGTGATCGTGGTCTGCAACAGTATTGTCGCCATGCGATGAGCCTGGCCCCGACGGCGACGCTTGGGACCCTTGAAAACCCGTGGTCGTGGTTCAGTTGCCCCACGACACGGACCGCAGTTGCCTGCGAGACCGGACACCGAGCTTGACGAACACCTTGCGCAGATGCCATTCGACGGTGTGGGTGCTGATGAACAACTGCGCGCCGATCTCCTGATTCGTCAGCCCGTCGCGGGCCAACTGCGCGATCTGCGCCTCTTGTGCGGTCAGTTCATCACCCGAGGCCAACGGCTCTTTACGCACCTTCTCCCCGGTGGCGATCAGCTCCCGGCGGGCCCGCTCGGCGAACGCGTGCGCGCCCATCTTGGTGAACATGTCGTACGCGGTGTTGAGGTGCTCGCGTGCGCTGGTGCGCTGCTTCTGGCGACGCAGCCACTCCCCGTACCGCAGATGCGTCCGGGCCAACTGCACCCCGATCAGCGTGCGGCTGAGCCGCTCGATGGATTCTTTGAACTGCACGTCGGCCTCGGTGTCGTCGGCGACGATAGCCCGGGCCGCGGCCAATAGGCCCAACCCCCAATCGGTTTCGCTGGACTCCGTACATACTTCCAACCGTCGCACCGCGTCCTCGGCGACATCCCGCTCGCCGACTCGCACAGCGGCCTCGACCAGTTCGATCAGGGTCCAGCAGTAGAACCCGATGTCGTGGAATTCGCACGTCTGCTTGGCAGCTGTCAGGGCCTCCTCATAGCGGCCCAAGCCGTTGTAGAGCACTGCGGCGGCGTAGCCCGCCGCCCCGAGCAGTCGGCCCTCCCCCTTGGCGGTCCCCTCTGCCATACCCGCCTCGATGAGGTCGCCGGCCACGGCCAGATCGCCGCGCCAGGCCGCCAACTCCACCTTGTGGTACTTCATCGGACGGTGGCCGATCGCCTCCGAGATGGAGTCGGCCTCCTCCATAAGCCTTGCAGCTGTGACGAATTCGCCTTTGTGCGTCTGGACACCGGCCTGGTAGGCGATTGCCGGTGGAAGTACGGCCAAAGCACCGGTGGCACGGGCATAGCCGATCATGTCGGTGGCCAACCGGTCGACCAGGTCGTCGTCCCAGATCTCATGGGCAGCGGATTCGTGGACGATCGGGAAAGCCAATGCCAACCAGCGCAACGCCCGGCCGTCGTGGCGTCGCGCGTGCTCACTCCACAGCTCCAGCGCGGTGCGTAGGGGCTCAACCGCCGCGGGCAGTCCATCGGTGATCAGGTTCGCCATGCCGATGAGGAGTAAATCGATAGGCCCAGTCGGCGCCTCGGCCCTTTCGACTGCGGCGCGCGCCGCCTCCGCGGCCACCACGAGGGCTTCTGGCTGACTGCGCGAAGTGAACATCGCGGCGGCCAGCGCCTCCATGTAGGTCTCGCGAGCCATCTCGTCGTCGAGATTCTCCAACCGCTTGGCAGCGTCGAGCAGCAATCCAGCCGCATGCCGGACCGGTGGTGCACCTGGTAATCCGCCCCGGCTGCGGGTGAATTCCATCTGTGCCCGCAGCCGGCCCACCTGCGCCCGCTGCAACTCGGTCAACGGATTCAGTTCGGCCAGGGAGAGCAACTCATAGGCGGCTTCCGGAGCCGCCGCTTCACGTTTGGCCTCGGCCGCCGCGATCGCCCGGGAGCTGCGCAGGGCCGGATCAGCGGACAGGATCGCCGCCCGCTCGAGGAAAGTCGCCGCGGCGGCGATCCCGCCTCGACGCTGAGCCCGCCATGCCGAGGCTTCCAGTTCGGCTGCCACCGCGTCGTCGGGGCCGGCCGCGGCGTATGCCGCATGCCAGGCCCGGCGGTCGGGATCGAGTTCGGGGTCAATGGCAATTGCCAAGGCACGATGCGCTTCCCGGCGGTCGGCCAGCTCCGCCGCCCGATAGGCCGCCGACCGGGCCAGCGGATGATGGAACCGCATGCGGGGGCCGAACTCGATCACCCCGGCGGCCTCGGCCGGCGCCAGCGCGTCCATGCTGATCCCCAAATGCCCTGCGGCACGCGAGAACACCACCGGATCACCGACCGGATCCGCCGCCGCGAGCAGCGCCAACTGACGAGTGTCCGCGGGCAGCGACTGGATTCGGCGGACGAAGCCCTCCTCCACCTGCCCGACCGATGGCCGCGTCCCCGCGATCCAAAAGCCACCGGCACGCTCCGCGGCCGAGACATTGCGCGGGATTTCCAGCAGCGCAAGCGGATTGCCGCGGCTCTCGGCGATCAGCCGGTCACGCACCCGCTCATCGAGCCGCCCCAGCACCACCGAGTCCAGCAGGTCCCTGGCATCACTGTCCGACAGGCCTTCGACCCGCAGTTCGGGCAGGCCGGGCAGCACCGACGCGGCGCCGTCGTCGCCGTCGCGGGTGGCGAACACCAAGACCACCGGCTCGGCCAAGAGCCGCCGCGCGACGAAACCCAGCGTCTGCACCGACACCTGATCGAGCCACTGCGCATCGTCGATCACGCACAGCAACGGCTTCTTGTCAGCCGCCGCAGCCAACAGGCTGAGCACCGCCAGACCGACCAGAAAACGGTCCGGCGCCGGTCCGGCACCACGACCGAAGGCCACGGACAGGGCGTCACGCTGCGGCTCGGGAAGCTTGTTCAGGTGATCCAGCAGCGGCGCACACAACTGATGCAATCCGGCGAAGGCGAGCTCCATGTCGGATTCGACCCCGGCGACCTGGGTCACCTGGAAACTCGGTGCCTGCTCCACGACATAGTCGAGCAACGCCGTCTTGCCGATGCCCGCCTCGCCGCGCACCACCAAGACGGCGCTGCCCCCTGACTTGCCCCCGGATACCACTGCTCGAAGGGCCGCGCATTCGCTGACGCGGCCGCGTAGAGACAGGCCTGCGCCCATAATCGCCATCACACCACCGCGTCCTGATTTTGCCGGAACCCTATCAAGACGGACCGGATCCGGCTGGCTCAGCGGGGTACCGGCTCAGCCGAACCGCAATGCCGGCCCAGGCAGCGATTCGACCCCGTGATGGGCGAATTGCGCCCAGCGCGTACGCATCTCGGTGGCGATGTGGTGGTCGATGGACCGTTGCGGTCCGAGCATCGGCGCGTCTGCCCAGACCTGCGGTGAGCCGAGCAGGAACGGCAGTTCCATGCAGTGGCAGCTGCCCAGCGGGGCATCGGCCGGTGTCCAATCGAAACGATAGGTTCCGACCCGGCCACCGTGGGTTCGCCAGGCCTGGGCCAGACGCTCGGCGGGGCCGGAGAACGCCTGCTTCGTGATCGCCTTCGTACCCGCCCGGACCGCCAGCCGGCCGAGAACCGGCACCCGGTTCAGCCTGGCCACCCGGGGGTCCATCGCCACGAAGGGAGCGGCGTCGTCCTTGGTGTAGCCGATCAGCAGCTCGAAGTGGCCCGCCGCGGCGGCGATGGCCGCAGGCACGTCCGCGGGTGCCGGCAGCGGTCCCCGGCCCAGCCGCGGCGCGAAAGCCAGGCCGCCGACCAGGCCGAATCCCTGCGCGGCCGCGACGGCGGCACCCTCGGCGGCGAGTAACCTCTCGACACTCACCTCCATCGGATCGGCACCGGCCAGCGAGGTGGCCATCGCCGAGCCCATGTTGTGCGCCATGTCGTCTCGCCCGTCGTCCAACTCCAACGGGGTGCTCTGCAGGATCGCGCGGTGGAACAGACCGACCGCGTCCTCGCACAACATCAACGACCAGACGGAATGTGCGCCTGCCGATTGACCGAACACGGTCACGTTGGCCGCGTCGCCGCCGAATGCGGCGATATTGGCCTGAACCCAGCGCAGCGCCAGGATCTGATCATGCAGGCCGAGGTTGTCCGCAGCGATCCCGGGCGGCGCCAGGTAACCGAAGATGCCGAGCCGGTGACTGATGTTGACCACCACCACGTCGCCCGTGCGGGCCAGCGCGCCGGGGTCGTACTTGGCCGACTCGCCACTGCCCGCGACATAGGCACCGCCGTGGAACCACACCATCACCGGTAGCCGGTGTGCATTGACCGGGGCCGTGACCGTGAGCACCAGGCAGTTCTCGTCAGTAGACAGGCCATCGAGGACGTCGCCCGTCACCCAGCCCAAGCGCGAAGGCCGCTGCGGGCAGGCCGGACCCGGTCGGGTGGCATCGCGCACGCCGGACCAGGCCGGAGAAGGCTCGGCAACCGCGAATCGTTTCGCGGTGCCATAGCGCACCCCGCGTGCGACTACCAGCCCGTCTCGGTGGTCGACCTGGATCGTGCCGCCGGTGATGTGTCGCTCGCGCACACGCCCACGCTAGCGTTTACCACCGCGGGCAGACGGGCATGCCGACAGCATGTCTGTTACCGCATTTCAGGACCTGCCACTGGCTGATCGGGACCGGGAGTGGGACGGCGATGCCGCCGACAAACGGGTCCGTAAATGGGCCGGTGCCGAGGACGAACCCAACGAGAAATACCGCGACGCGCACGTCTGGTACGACAAGGACGCGAAGGACAATTTCACCGGCTACAAGTTGCTGATCGCCGATGTCGTCGGCGGCAAGCTGGAAGTCGTACCGCGCGGCGTGATGGCTGCCGGCGGGATCATGGACGGCGCCCGCGGCGGCATCGATCTTCCCGAGGACGACATCGACCGCGTGAAAAGCCACCTGGCGAAGTACTACAACAAGATGGGCGAGACGGCGCCCTGGGACCGCGATTAGCTAGATTGCGGGCGTGAGCCCAACCCCGGCCGGGCGGTTCGCGCCGAGCCCGTCGGCCGACCTGCACATCGGCAACCTGCGCACGGCGGTGCTGGCCTGGCTCTTCGCCCGCTCCACCGGGCGGAGCTTCCTCCTGCGGGTCGAGGACCTCGACGACCGGACGTTTCCCGAGATCGGCCACCGTCAAGTGACCGACCTGGCAGCGATCGGACTGACCTGGGACGGGCCCGTGCAATGGCAGACGGCTCACCAGGACCGCTACGACACGGTGATCGGCGAACTGTTCGAGCGGGGCCTGCTGTACGAATGCTATTGCAGCCGAAGGGATATCGCCCAGGCTCCACGGGCCCCGCACGCCCCGGAAGGGGCGTATCCGGGCACCTGCCGCGACCTGACCGACGCCGAACGCGCGCAGCGTCGCGCCGAGACCGGCCGCCCGCCTGCGCTGCGGCTGCGCACCGACACCTTCGTCGGCACCGTCACCGACCTCCTGCACGGCAACTACACCGGGATCATCGACGACTTCGTGGTGCGTCGCGGCGACAGGGTGCCCGCCTACAACCTGGCCGTCGTGGTCGACGATGCCGCCGGCGGCGTCGACCAGGTGGTACGCGGCGACGACCTGCTGAGCTCGTCGCCGCGCCAGGCCTATCTGGCCCGGTTGCTCGACTACCCCGAGCCCAGCTACGCCCACGTTCCGCTGGTGCTGAACGAAGACGGCGCCCGGCTGGCCAAGCGCGACGGAGCGGTCACGCTCGGGGAGATCGGCATCGAGCGGGCGCTCGAACAGATCAGCGCCTCGCTCGGGTGGCCCCCACTCGATCTGCCTGCGATGCTGGACCGATTCGACCCGGCCGCCCTGCCACGGCACCCGTGGATATATCAGCCGGGCTGAGCAGAAGCCTGCAGAACGTCGCGCAGCCCTGTTAGCGTCCGGCCGTGCGTTCCCGACGAATCCCGCTACTCGGACTTCTTCTGATCGTCGCGGTGATGGTCGCCGCCTGCGCGGGAAAGACGGCCGACACCGACGAACCGCTGAAATCGGCCGGTGTGCTGCGCGTCGGCACCGAAGGTGTGTACTCACCGTTCAGTTACCACGACACCGCCACCGGCCAGCTCGTCGGCTACGACGTCGACGTCGCCCGCGCAGTCGGCGACAAGCTGGGCGTCAGAGTCGAATTCATCGAAACACCCTGGGATTCGATCTTCGCCGCGCTGGAGGCCAACCGGTTCGACGTGGTGGCCAACGAAGTCACGATCACGCCCGATCGGCAAGCCAAATACGATCTGTCCCAACCATATTCGATCGGCGAGGGCGTCATCGTCACCCGCACCGACGACAACTCCGTCAAGTCGACGGCGGACCTGAAAGGCAAGGTGGCCGCCGAGAACGCCACCAGCAACTGGTCGGAGATCGCCCGCAAGGCCGGAGCCCGCGTGGAAGCGGTCGAAGGGTTCACCCAGGCCATCAAGCTGCTCAACCAGGGCCGTGTGGACGTCGTGGTCAACGACAGCATCGCCGTCTACGCGTATCTGGCCGAGACCAACGACAACTCGGTGAAGATCGCGGGCACGGTGGGCGAGAAGAGCGAGCAGGGCTTCGCCGCACGCAAGAACAGCGGCCTGCTGCCCGAACTCAACTCCGCCCTCGACGAGTTGCGGGCCGACGGCACCCTGGCCGCCATCTCGCAGAAATATCTCAAGGCCAACGCATCCGGCGCGCCGGAAGGTGCCCCGCCTCCGCGGTCTACCTGGCAGCTGATCGCCGACAACTTGTGGCCGCTCGCCAAAGCCGCTCTGACGATGACCATTCCGCTGACGATCATCAGCTTCGCGATCGGCCTGCTGATCGCCTTGGCGGTGGCACTGGCCCGGCTGTCACCGAATGTGGTGTTGAGTAACCTGGCCCGCTTCTACATCTCGATCATCCGCGGCACTCCGCTGTTGGTGCAGCTGTTCATCGTGTTCTTCGCGCTACCGGAATTCGGCGTGAAGATCGACCCGTTCCCGGCCGCCGTGATCGCCTTCAGCCTCAACGTCGGCGGATATGCGGCCGAGATCATCCGCTCGGCGATCCAGAGCATCCCGAAGGGACAGTGGGAGGCCGCCGAGACCATCGGGCTGAACTATGCCGGCACATTGCGGCGCATCATCCTGCCCCAAGCCGCCCGGGTGGCGGTGCCGCCGTTGTCGAACACCTTGATCTCACTGGTGAAGGACACGTCTTTGGCGTCGACGATATTGGTGACCGAACTGCTGCGGCAGGCCCAGATCGTCGCGGCGCCGACGTTCGAGTTCTTCGCTCTCTACGGCACGGCCGCGATCTACTACTGGGTGATCTGCCTGGTGCTGTCGTTCGGCCAGAGCCGCCTGGAGCACCGACTGGAAAGGCACGTCGCCCGATGACCACACCACGCGAAGACCGGATCGTCGCCACCGATGTGCACAAGGCGTTCGGCGACGTTCAGGTGCTCAAGGGCGTCTCGTTCACCGTCCCGCGCGGCACCGCGACCACCGTCATCGGGCCGTCGGGTTCGGGCAAGACGACACTGCTGCGCACACTCAACGCCCTCGATGTCGCCGACTCCGGGGTGATCCGCGTCGGTGATACCGAGCTGGACTTCGCCAAGCCGGTGCCCAAGGACGCTCTTCGCCGCTATCGGGCGCAAAGCGGCTTCGTGTTCCAGTCCCACAACCTGTTTCCGCACAAGACGGTGCTGCAGAACGTCACCGAAGGCCCCCTGGTGGTGCAGAAGCGCCCCCGCGAGGAGGTGCTGGCCGAGGCCACCGAACTCCTGGGCCAGGTGGGGCTGGCAGACCAGCAGGACAAATACCCGTACCAGCTCTCAGGGGGTCAGCAGCAGCGGGTCGGGATCGCCCGGGCACTGGCGATGAAACCCAAAGTGGTGCTGTTCGACGAGCCCACCTCGGCACTGGACCCCGAGCTCGTCGGCGAGGTGCTCTCGGTGATCCGCGATCTGGCCGTCGAAGGCTGGACCTTGGTGATCGTCACGCACGAAATCCAATTCGCCCGGCAGGTTTCCGATCAGGTGCTGTTCACCGACCGCGGCGTGATCCTGGAGCAGGGCCCACCGGCCGCCGTGATCGGCGATCCGAGAGAAGAGCGCACCCGCCAGTTCCTTCAGCGGATCCTCAACCCGCTGTAGTCCAGTGCACCACCTTCACCGCCGTCATCTCGTCGAGCAGTTCGGGCCCGAAACCGAATCCGCTGCCACTGGCCCGGCGCGGTTGGGACGCACCGCCGGGGGCGCCGCCGAACACGTCGTTGATCTTGACCGTGCCCACCGGTAGCGCGCGCCACGCCTGCTGGGCGTGGGCCAGGTCAGAGGTCAGCACCGTCGCGGCCAAGCCGTAGCGGTCGTCAGCGGCCTCCAGGAGCGCGGTGTCGAAGTCGGGCACGGCGCGGACCGGAGCGACGGGGCCGAAGGTCTCCTCGCAGAACACCGCCATGTCCTGGGTACAGTCCGCCAAAACCGTTGGCGGATAAAATGTTCCGACCCCCTCAGCGGGTTGGCCCCCGGTGAGCACCCGAGCCCCGCGTTTGACGGCATCGGTGACCTGCTGGTGCACCTGAGCCCGTTGGCGCTCGTCGACGACGGGGCCGATGCGGTCAGCCCAAGTGCGGGCCTCCTGCACCAGCGCCCGGGTGAACTCGTCGGCCACCGCTGCCACGGCGAAGATTCGCTCCACCGAGACACAGATCTGGCCGGCGTTGGCGAAGGCGCCGAGTGCGGCCTGCTGCGCCGCCCACGTCGGGTCCAGTCCCGCGTCGACGATCAGCGCATCGTTGCCGCCGTTCTCCAGCAGCGCCTTGGCACCCCGCTGGGCACAGGCCCGGGCGATGGCCCGGCCGGTCACGCTGCTGCCGACGTGCGCCACGACGTCGACGCGCTCATCCCCGGCCAGGTGCGCCCCCACGGTGCCGTCGCCGTCGACGATCTCCAGCACACCGTCGGGCAACTGTTCGGCGAGCAACTCGGCGAACCTGCGGCCAGTTCTCGGGCAGCGTTCGCTCGGTTTGTGCACGACGGTGTTGCCGGTCACCAGCGCGGCGCCCAGCAGCCCGGCCGCCACCGCGACCGGGTCGTTCCACGGCGTCAGGACGGCCACCACTCCGCGCGGTTCGGGAATCATGAAATCGGTGGCCGACCAGTCGCCCTGCAGCGTGCGGCCCCCGTGCAGCGGCCCGAGTTCGGCGTACTGAACCAGCGTCGCGGCACCCGCTTCGACGCCGCCGAGGGCGTCCTGCCGTAACTTGCCGGTCTCCCGGACGTTGAGCTCGGCGAGTTCTTCGGCCGCGCCCCGAACCGCCTCGGCGGCCGCGCTCACCGCGGCGGCCCGTTCCGCCGCGGGCGCCCGGGCCCAGTCCGTGCGCGCAGCGCACGCCTTCTCGATTGCCGCACCGCATTCCGCGGGTCCGGCGATGGGCACCCGGGCAACGAAATCGCCCGTGCGTGGGTTACGAATCGTCAGTTCAAGTGTCTGAGGCACACCTTCGGGTACCCGTGTCGGGCGCACCTACACGCCCGGCTGTCTTCGCAGCCCACTCGACGAGCGAACGCAGGTGTGTGAGCACCTCGTCGTCGGGGTGACCTTCGGGATCTTCCAGGTGTATCCGGGCGAGTTCCTCGATGGCCGACAGAAGGACTCGCACCGTGGTGGCGTCCGGGTCGATGTCCACGCCGGCCGCCAGCGACAGCGGCCGCGCCGCGACCTTTCTGGCGTACGCCCGGCCCAACTCGATGCGTTGGCGCACCTCGGGAGGCGCGCCGTCAGGCGGGCGCAGGATGATGCGCCAACTCGTCGGCGCCGCATGCAGGTAGGCCAGGATGCCCCTGCCCAGCTGCTCGGTGTCGAAATCGGGCCGATCCACGGTACTCATCCCGGCGAACGCGATCGCGGACTCCCGGTCCAGCAGCGCGGTGGTCAGGCCCGCCAGATCGGTGAACTGTTGGTAGACAACCGTTCTGGTGACACCAGAACCGCCGGCCACCCGCTCGATGGTCAATGCGGGGTAACCACCCTCGGCGACGATGTCGCGGGCCACGTCCAGCAACTGCGCCCGGCGGTCCGCACCGCTGAGCCGGCGCCGCGTCATCTTTTGCGGCCGAGCAACAGGTCCACGGCCGTGGCGGCGCTCTGCACGGCGCTCTCCATGGTCGCCGACCAGTCCGTCGCGGTCCAGTCGCCTGCCAGCACCAGCGAGGGCACCGAGGTACGTTGCGGCGGGCGCAGCGCGTCGGTGCCCACCACCTGGGAAAACGTCGCCTTGGGCATCTTGACGACCTGCGCTTGAACCACTTCCGCCTGCCGCGCCGCCGGGTAGTAGCGACGCAGCAGCGCCATCTGCTCATCGACGATCTCGTCGTTGGTCTTGTGGATCTGCTCGTAGGCACCGCTGGTGGTCAGGCAATACAGCCAGGCCCGGTCGGTGTTGCGGCCGTGCATGATTTGGCGGTCGAAAACCTCGTCGATCACGCCGGTACCGCCGATGACCCCCTCGAATGCGGATTCGGTGCCCAGCGGCCGGTCGAGATAGAGGTTGGTGCTGACGATCGGTGTGTATCCCAGTTTGTCTGCGGCGGCATAGATTTCGGGATGCTCAGGCAGTTCGTCGAGCAAACCGCCGATGCCGGAGTTCGGCACCGCACACACCACGGCGTCGGCGGGTATCTCGGAACCGTCGGCGAGCAGCACCGCGGTGACCGCACCGTTCTCGATGCGGATGCGGCGCGCCACGGCGCGGTACCGCACGTCGACGCCGCGTTCGGCGAAGACCTTCAGAGCTCCGTTGACATAGAGGGTGTCGAGGTCGACGGTGGGGTAACCGATGGTGACCGGCGTGCGGTGCTTGACGCCGAGCCGGAAACCGGTGGCCATCACGTTGGCGAACACCTTGGCGGATTCGCGGTCGACCGGCTCGGCGGCGATACCCAGGGCCAGCCAGTCCCACAACGCTTCTCGCGCCGGGGCCGGCATGCCGACCCGCTCGAACCACTGTTCGGTGGTGAGATCGGCCAAGTCGGCCGGTTGATGCAGGGCCTGCCAGCCGAGCCGCAACGTGGCGCGCGCCGCCCGCAGCCGGTCCGCCCAACTCGCGTCGGGATGAACCCCGAGCAGGGTGCGGATCGCTCCGGCGCCCGTCGTCTGCATGGTGACCTTGCGCCCGTCGGGCCACCGCAGGGTGGAACTCTTGGGAAACTCGATGAACTGCCGGGTTCCCACGCTGGTGAGATAGCGCCACAGGTGCTGATATCCGCTGGCGACCACGTGCTGGCCGTTGTCCGGGACGTCGTCGACCGTCTCGGCGCGCATCGCGTGGGTGCGTCCGCCGAGTTGGCCTCGACGTTCCAGCAGAGTGACGCTTTTGCCCGCTTCGCTCAGCCAAACAGCGGCGGCCAGGCCGGCCAGCCCACCGCCGATCACCACGTAGCGTTCGCCCATGCCGCAGCCCTCCGTCGACTAACTTGCAAAGTGTAAGTTGAGTGTCCTGGACGCGTGGGTGTTATCGGACGGGCGAGCGTCCCGGCGGCTGACCGGGCCCCAGCGGGATCCCGAGCGTGTCGGAGGCCGAAAGGCGCCTGGCGGCCTGTTCGGCGGTGAGCTCTTCCGGCATGGCGCCACTCTTCCACACCGCATGGTCTGATTCCCGCCAGCACCCCGGCGTCCGAACTCATAGCGTCACCGGCATGACACCGCAACCGCGAATAAACCGAATTACCGTGTGGTTCATGGCGATTGCCGCAGCCCTGGGCACGGCCGCCAGCTATCCGCTGCAACCGGCGGTAGCCGATGTCGCTGAGAGCCTTGTCATCTCGCTGGCTCAGGCCGGTGTAGCGCTGGCATTCGGGCCCGTCGGCTACCTGGTGGGGCTGGCCATCCTGGTACCACTGGTCGACCGATTTCCGCCGAACTACGTACTGGCAGCACAGTTCGGCGCTCTGGCCATCGCCCTGGCCGCCAATGCCGCGGCAAGCAGCCTGTGGGCACTCGCGCTCACGGTCGGGTTCATCGGCGCATGTTCCACCGTCGGTGCGCAGTTGAGTTCGATCACCGCGCGATTCATCCCCGACGGCCGCCGGGCCACTGCGCTCGGCATTGTCACCGCGGGCATCTCGGCGGGGATCATTTCAGGCCGCATCGCCGGCGGTGCGCTGACGGACGTGGTGGGATGGCGGGCCGGCCTGCTCGTTTTCGCGCTCGCGTTCGCCGTCACCGCAGTCGTCGCATTTCGGATACTGCCTACGACAACCGGTTCGCTGACGACCGGCTACCTGACGACTCTCCGCGGTCTGCCCGGTCTCTACCTGCGCTTCCCCACGTTGCGCATGGCTGCGGTTCGCGGCGCGCTGTGGTTCTTCGCCTTCTGCGCGGTGTGGGCGGGGCTCGCCGTCGCCCTGGCTGCGCCGCCGTACTCATACTCGGCAGAGCGGATCGGCCTGTACGCCCTCGCCGGGCTCCTGGGCATCCTCGCCACCCGGGTCGCCGGGGCCTGGACCGACCGCGTGGGCCCGCGACCAGTGATGTTGACCGGATTGGCCGTCGCCGCACTCGGTGCGATCACCGTCGCCGGGTGCCTGTCGAATACCGCGGCCACGCTCGTCGGCCTCGCCGTGTTCGACGCTGGGCTGTTCGCAGCCCAAGTGGCCAATCAGAGCATGGTGTTGGCCATCGATCCCGTGGCGCCGGCGCGGTTCAACAGCGCATACATGGTGGTGTACTTCGTCGGCGGCAGCCTGGGGACCGCGTTCGGCGCGGCGGCTGTGGCCTGGATCGGCTGGCTGCCCACGGTAGCCGTCACCGCCGCGGCGATCGGGCTCGCGATGCTGCTCAGCGGGGTCCGACCGTCAGCTCAACTGATCGGCACGCCGTAATACCGCCCCAGCACGTGGGCCTTCAATTCGTCGAACTCACCGGCGACGATCGAGGCCCGGATCTGGTCCACCAATCGGATCACGAACCGCTCGTTGTGAATCGTGCACAGAGTGGCCGACAGCATTTCCTTGGCCTTGAACAGGTGCCGGATATAGGCCCGCGAGTAGTTGGCGCAGGTGTAGCAGTCGCATTCGGCGTCGATCGGGGTGAAATCCCGCTTGTACCGGGCTCCGGTGATGTTGAACCGCCCGGTCGCCGAGTACACCGCCGCATTGCGCGCCACCCGCGACGGCGACACGCAGTCGAAGGTGTCCGCGCCGGCGGCCACCGCGTCGAACAGGTCGTCGGGCTCGCTGATCCCGAGCAGATGGCGCGGTTTGTCGGCGGGCAGCTCACTGCTGACCCAGCCGACGATGGTGGCCAGGTTCTGCTTCTCCAGTGCACCGCCGATGCCGTAGCCGTCGAAGCTCAGCCCCGCGGCCGCCCCGGCCTCCTGGCCGATCGTGGCCAGCCCGCGCGCCGCCTGCCTACGCAGGTCTTCGTACTGGGCGCCCTGCACCACACCGAACAACGCCTGCCGCGGCCGCTCCGGCGACAACGCCTGCAACCGGTGGTGTTCGGCCAGACACCGCACCGCCCACTCATGGGTGCGTTGCACCGAGCTCTCCTGGTAGCCGCGGGTGTTGACCAGCGTGGTGAGCTCGTCGAACGCGAAGATGATGTCGGCACCGAGCTGGTTCTGGATCCCGATCGAGACCTCGGGGGTGAACCGGTGTTTCGAGCCGTCCAGATGGGAGCGGAAGGTGACGCCGTCGTCGTCGACGACCGCCAACCGTTCCTTGCCCTTGGCGATGATGTCGTCGGTCTGCAACCGCTCGGTGTCCATGGCCAGGACCTTCTTGAACCCGACACCCAACGACATCACCTGGAAGCCGCCGCTGTCGGTGAAGGTCGGGCCCGGCCAGTTCATGAACGCCCCGAGCCCGCCGGCCTCGGCCACGATGTCGGGACCCGGCTGCAGGTAGAGATGATAGGCATTAGCCAGGATCGCTTGGGCGCCAAGCTGTTTCATCGTCTCGGGCAACACCGATTTCACGGTGGCCGCGGTACCGACCGCGATGAATGCCGGAGTGTGGATGTCACCGTGCGGAGTGTGAATGGTGCCGACCCGGCCGAGTCGGCCGGGCAACTCGGCCTCCACGGTGAAATACGGCTGGTCCACAGGGTGTATTCAACCGGATGCGCGTCCGATTTCCGTCATGGGGGCGTACGCGACCATACTGCGGACGTGAATTTGGTCATGAGCCGCCCCATTGTCATTGCCACCGGATTTGCTGTCTGTCTGGCTGCGGTCGCCGGATGCTCGTCGCAGGAATCAGGATCTTCCGGGAAGTCCGGCCAGGGCCGGGTCACCTTCGGCCCCAACGACGCAGGTCCCGTGACCAGCGTCAGCTGCGAGACCAAAGACGGGCTGACCACGATCGGCATCGAGGGCAAGATGCCTTCCTCCGTGGTTCTGACCGACGGGGAAGCCCCGGCGGTGCAGTCCGTGAACATCGGCGACGTGAACGGCGAGGGCGCGTCGCTGACCTACCTCTCCGGCCTGTCCGGCGCGCCGGTGGTAGCCGCGCGCGACGGCAAGGGCTACACGATCACCGGCACCGGCATGGGCATCGACCCCAACGAGCCGGGCACCCCGGTGGACATGCCGTTCGACATCGCGGTCACCTGCCCCTAGTCGCACCCCGAAACCGGTGAGTCGTTGCCCACGCAACGACAGTTGTCGACCGGCATCGAACGGGAGAAGTCCCGTCCGGTGCCGGTCTTGCGCATCCGCCGCGCCTCTGCGGGACTTGTAAGACGTTGGCCCCGTGACGATTCCGTCGAGCCAGCGGCCTGTTCGGCTGCCGAATCCGCGGGCCGGGCGGGTTCCTCGATGCGTCGACGGGCATCCGCCGGCACATCAATTCCACCAATCCCACGCCCACGACCTGCGGGAACTCCATACTTCTGCCTGACAGTCCGCCACCGGAGACGGGCTGCGCAACCGTGAGGAGAGCAGTGGTGAAGCGTGAGTTCCTGGTAGCCGTCGGCGGCGCCGCGATCGTCATCGCCGGCCTGTCCGGCTGTTCGTCGAGCGACAAGAAAGACACCTCCAACGACTCGACCGCCACGGCCACCGCCACGGCGTCAGCGACCGCGTCGGTCGAGGCCGGCGACGCCAAGGCCACCACCGGCGCGGGCACCGCCCGGGTCAGCATCGACGGCAAGGAACACAAGGTCGAGGGCACGGTGGTGTGCGCCACGGTCGCAGGCAATGTCAGCCTCACCGCCGGCCAGGGCATGAGCGCGGTCACCGCCACCGTCAGCGAGGGCGACCAGCCGTCGGTGACCGCCGTAGGACTCGGCAACATCGACGGCGTGACCCTCGGCTACACCCCGGGCCTGCCCGGCGGCAGCGCCGAAGCCACCAAAGACGGCAACAAATACACGATCAAGGGCAACGCGACCGGCATGGACGGGATGAACCAGGTGACCAAACCTTTCGAACTCGAAGTCGCCTGTCCTTAACGAAAACACTCACATCTAGCAAAGCACTGGAATAGTGTGGGCCCGGACTGACCCCGGGCCCACACTCCGTTCTCAGTCGCCTCACCCGCACGACTCGGAGGTGCACCGTGGCCAATCACCGGGCGCGTTCATCCGCCGTCGCGGTCGCCAGTGCCACCGCCGGCATGACCGCGGTACTCACCTTCGGGTACGTCGCCGACGCGCTCGCCGCCACCGTACTGCCGGATGGCAATGCCGTTGTCGGCGTGGGCGGCAGAGGCGACACCACGGGCGAGCGGATCCAGAACAAGTTTCGGGGCAGCTACGTGCCGTATGACGGCGAGTTCGTCAGTGCCAGTGGCACCCAATACGAGGGCGTCCACTACTCGGCCACATTGCCGATCGATTCGAGCGTGGCCGACGGGCGCCAGCCATTGATCGACCAGGTGGGCATCGCCCGCAGTCAGGTCGGCGCGGACGGAACCGTCTACATCGTCGGCTACTCCGAGGGAAGCCTGGTCGCCGAGAACTACAAGCGCGAAATCAATGCCGGAACGGTCGATCCCGGCGGGAAGGTCGCGTTCGTCTACATCGCGGCACCGACCGTTCCCAACGGCGGCATCTACGCCCGCTTCCCGGATCTGGGCCCGCTCGGGCTGCTCGGCTTCACCAGCACCGGGGCTGCCGCGCCCACCACGTATGACCAGACCTTCATCACCATCGAGTACGACCCCATCGGCGACTTCCCGGCCTACGCCAACCCCCTGTCACTGGCCAACGCCGCGGCCGGTTTCTTCTATCTGCACGGCGACCCGACACCCGATGCCGCCGACCTGAACGATCCGGACGGGCTGTTGATCAAGACGGTGAAGAAGGACAACGGGGCCACCGACACCTACATCCTGGTCAAGACCGAACACCTGCCCCTGCTGCAGCCCATCAGGGACGTGTCGCTGGCCCTGAACACCGTGGCGTTCACCGAACCGGTGCTCGGGGCGATCGAGCCGACGCTCAAGCTCGCCGTCGACATGGGCTACACCGATCGGGACTATCAGAACGCCGACAAGCCGACCCGCTTCTCGCTGATCACGCCGCCCAAGCGGATCGCCGAGACCATCAACCAGCTGCCCGACGCCTTCCAGGAGGGCGCGGACAACGTCAAGAACGGATTGCCTTCCACCACATCACCTTCGACGACGTCGCAGCCGACCGATCGCAACGCGACCAAGAAGGATGTCCCCAAGGTCGACGCGCCCAAGGTCGACACCCCCAAGAAACCCGTCAAGCGCACCCCCATGCACCGACGGGACGACGCCCGCAATGCCATGTCGGACATCGCCAAGAACGTCAGGGACACGTTCAAACCACACAAGCCGAAACACCAGGCGAAGCCCAAGACCGAGTCATCCACCGAGTCAGACGCAGGCAAGGCCGCCTGACTCGCTGATGTCATGCTGGGAGCATGACTCGACGGATCGTCTGGCTGGTTCTGCTCGGCCTGTTTCTCCCGATCGTGGGATGTTCGTCGTCTCCCGACCCGGCTGACCGCTTCGCGGCCTTTGCCGATGCGCTGCAACGCAAAGACGCGCACGCCGCCGCGGCCGAGACCAGCGACCCAGGGACGGCCGAGACGGCAATCAAGTCGATGTTCGACGGCATGGGCGATGCCGCCGCGGTCAAGGTCAGCGCCGAAAGCGAAGACGGCGACGAGGCCGGCGCAACGCTGAAGTATCAGTGGTCCTGGGGAGAGGGCCGGGATTTCGGCTACGACACCACCGGCACCGCCACCAAAACCGGTGACGACTGGCGCATCGCGTGGGCGCCGACGCTGCTGCACCGAGATCTGCGGGACGGCTTGAAGTTTCAGTACAGCACCGACAGCGACCTGCAGACCCCGGTGCTGGACCGGACCGGTCAGCCGTTGATGACGTGGCAGACCGTGGGCGTGATCACCCTGGACCGCGCCCGCTTGGATTCGGCTGCCCCGCTCGCCGCGCTGCTCGCGCCGTTCGATGCCAGCACCACCGCGGAATCCATCAACGCACAGTTCGCGTCGAACACCGATGACCGGGTGACGGTGATGAAACTGCGCGAGGACGACCTCGCCAAGGTGCGCGACCAACTGGGCCAGGTTCCCGGCGTCACCGTGACCGAACAGGGTGAGTTGCTGACCACCGATCGCCAACTTTCCTCACCGGCCATCGGCGGTCTGGCCCAACTGTGGCACGACCGGATCACCGAAGCCGCCGGATGGTCGGTGTACCTGGTCGACGGCGACGGCGCGGCGGCGCAGCGGCTGGCCTCGACGCCGCCCGCCCAGACCGACCCGATGCGCACCACGCTGGACCTGCGACTGCAACTTCTCGCCCAACAGGCGGTGAACCAGGAGGCCCGGCCCGCCGTGGTGGTCGCGATCTCCGGATCGACGGGCGGCATCCTGGCCGCCGCGCAGAATGCCGCCGCCGATCCACAAGGCGCCATTGCCTTTTCGGGGCTCTACCCGCCGGGGTCGACGTTCAAGACCATCACCACCGCTGCCGCCCTCGAAGCCGGCCTGGCCACCCCGGAGTCCCCGGTCGCCTGCCCGGGTCAGCTGACGATCGAGAACCGCACCATTCCCAACGACGACGACTTCGACCTCGGCACAGTGCCTTTGGCCTCGGCGTTCTCCCATTCGTGCAACACCAGCATGGCGGCGCTGTCCGACAAGCTGCCCGCTGACGCGCTGACCAAAACGGCCCGCGCCTTCGGCATCGGGGTGGACTTCACCATCCCTGGCCTCACCACGGTGACGGGAAAGGTCCCCAACGCCGACACCGCCGCTCAACGCGTCGAGAACGGTATCGGCCAGGGCACCGTGACCGTCAGCCCGTTCGGGCTCGCGGTAGCCGAGGCCAGCCTGGCCCACGGCTCGACCGTACTGCCCAGCCTCGTCGACGGTGACAAAGTCACCGCCGATACCCCGTCGCAGCCGCTGCCGGCCGCCGTCACCTCCGCCTTGCGGGACATGATGCGCAAGACCGTGACCGAAGGCACGGCAAGCCAATTGAGTGACATCCCCGATCTGGGCGGCAAGACCGGGACGGCCGAGTTCGGCGATAACACCCACTCGCACGGGTGGTTCGCCGGGATCGCCGGGGACATCGCGTTCGCGACCCTGGTGGTGGGCGGCGATTCGTCGGCACCCGCGGTGAAAATCTCCGGCGACTTCCTGCGATCGGCCGGCTAACCGGTTCCGGATTCGGCGGCCAGGTGGACCAGGCCCGAGGCGACCGCGAACCGCGGGCCGTGCACACGGTCGATGTTGGCCCGCCCCACCACAACGCCGACGCCGCGTACGGACTCACCGACCGTGCGCAACAGTTCGTCGTCAAGCGCGCCGCCACCGGCCAGAACCAGCGCCGTCGGAGGTTTCTCGAATGCGGTCAGGCAGCGGGCGATGTTGGCGGCGACGGTTTCCTGCTTGATCGCCAGCCGAAGGCTGCGCCATTCCTCGGCAGCCAGTTTGGTGGAGAACGGCACCAACCCGGCCGTGCCGCGGGTGCACAGCCGGCCGATCGCGTCGGCCGCGGCCGGTGCGTCGAGGAACAACCGCCGGCCGTCTTCCTCGTGCGCGACGTGCGGGCCTTCGACCCGGATGGCCGGGGTGCGCTTGACCCGCTCGGCCAGCGCCCGCGGGATGTTCAGCATGCGTGCCACCGCCACGGTGATGGACTCCCCCGCACCGGCCGCCGTGACCGTGCGCTCGGGGCCGATCAAATCGATGGTGCCGCCACCGATATCGCACACCACCGAGTCCGGCGGCAGCCCCGGGGTGGTGCGGGCACCGCGGGCGGCGGCCTCCGGTTCGGTGGCGATGGTGCGGGCCGGGCGTCCGGCCAGCTCCGCGAGCGTCGACGCGGCGTCCTCGACGTGATCGGCGGCCAGTAGGGCCACCACGGTGCCGCGGGCCTCGGCCACGCCGCGGCGCAGCCACGTCCCGCTGTCCAGCGCCGCGAGGTCGGTGAAAAAGGCATCGTCGACGGCGATCTCATGATCGGCGGTCGGGATGGAGCGCAATCGGATCCGCACCACACTGCCCGGCGGTTCGCGCCGCAGGATGGTGTGGGCCTGAGCCGGCGAGTACCGAACACGGGCTCCGTCGATCCGGAACTCGACGTAGTCGTCATCGACCGCGGGCGGCGCCGGCGGCTCGGTGCGCGCCGTCACCGCGATGGCCGGGGAATCGGCGAGTTCCCTGGTGAACTCGGCGACGTCGTGGATCTGCTCATGGCCGAGTTCCAGCGCCGCACACAGCGCGATCGGATCTGCCAGCGCCCGATAGGCACGCCCCTCGGCCACCACCTCCACTGCAACCAGCACCCCCGGTGCCAGCCCGTCGAGGATCACCTCGTCGACCACCGGGACGTCGACCGGAATCCGGTTGCCGATCAACACCGCATCGTCCTGGGCAGCCAGCACACCGGCCACGGTCCAGCCTTCCGATACCGCGGTGGTGATCGCCTCGGCGGCAACCTCGAAGTCGGTGTGGCCGTCAACCGAGACGATCACCGGCCCGGATTGTGGCTCCGATGTCAGTGCACTCAACGGCACATGCCGGCCCACCGCGTACCCCGTCCCGGCCGGGGTACTGGCATCGGGCCTGCGCAGGCTGCGCACCGGGGAGCGCGGCGACGGCGCCGGGGCCAGCGGAGCCGTTTCGGTGTCGACCGGCCGGATCCTGGAGAGCACCAGTTCATCGGCACGCACCTGGGCGTCGACCTCGATCCGATGTAGCAGCGCGGCGGCGCCCTCCAGCGAGTCCAGGGATCCCTTGCGGCCCCGGGTCGGCGCCTGACCGTGGGTGATCGGCTCGGCGACGCCATCGGTGATGCGCGCCAGGACGATCTCGGTGGTGTGGTTGCCCACGTCGATGCCGGCGACGACCCTCACCGCAACAAGCCCCGGCGCGCGTACACCGCGGCGGCTTGCCGGACCAGCTCGGCGCAGCGCACGGCACCGCGGGTTTCCAGTGACGCCTGCAGCGCGTCGAGTTCGGCGGCAGTGGAGCGGTGCGGGCGCAACGCCTCGTACAGCCCCATCACCTCTTCGTCGTCGATGGTCGCCAATTCGGCTGCGCGTAGGAAGTTCTCCGCGAGCTGCGGGTTGCCGTTCTCCTCGGCGACAACGGCCTGATGTGCCAGGGTCACCGGATCCATCCGCAGATCCGACAGGTCCAACTTGCCGTCGACGGCGGCTTCGACCGTGTACTTCTCGCTCATTTCCGGGTCACCTCCACTGTGACGGGCGCTTGGCCCGGTTCACAGGCTTCACGTTCGAGTGCCACCAACGCGACCGCGCGGGCGTGATAGCGCGCCGAGATCGACTCGTCGGTGCCGCCGGTCAGGATCGGCACCGGCGCCATGCCCTTGGCGTGGCGGGCGGCGTTGCGACCCAGTTCCCGGTAATTCTTTGCGGTCAGCAGGGGCGCCACACTGAACAGCTCCAGGTTGGCCAGGGGCGCCAGATCCCGGCGGTGAATGAGCGCAGTGCCCTTGCCCTGCAGGCCGATTCCGATGCCCGATCCGGACAGTTTGGCCGCGGTCAGGCCGATCAGGCCGACGTCGATGGTCGAGCGCACCCGCACGAACCGCGGCACACAGCCCTCCTCCTCCAGCCCGGCGGACAGTTGACGGATCACCTCGCCGATGGGCAGCCCGCACAAGCTCAGCCACACGCTGCGCCCCAGCGCCGGTGACAGGCCGATACACACCTCCCGCGGATCGCCACCCTGACGGGCGGTTTCCAGGTCGGTGACACTGATGTGGCCGGCATGCTCATCCTGGTCGGCGGTGAGCTCGGCCGCGCTGCGTTGTTGGCGGATGGCGTCGATCTCAGCCCGGCGCGCTTCGGTGAGCGTGTAACCCGTTGCCGGGCCGGTGTAGTCATTCGGGTCGGTGACCTTGGACAGCACCCGGAACTGCTCATCGAAGATCGCCGAGGTCTGCAACTGGTCGCCGCGTAGCCGTTCGACCGTGAGCCGCATGATGGCTTCGGCCTCGTCGTCGTAACCGGTGCGTTTGAGGGAGGCGATCACGTCGAACACGGTGAGCTGCCTGGCCTCGATGGCATTGGCCGCTTCCGCAACGGCTTTCGGGTCTCCGGGTGGCAGATCGCGTGACCCGTTGGCGATCACCACCTCCTCGATGTGGCTGTCGTCGAAATCGGCCAGGCCCAGGTCGCGGTACACCGCCTGCACGGCGGTCGCAGCGCGTCGTCGTACCGCGGCCAGGTGCTCGGGCGGCACCGTCCGCAAACCGCCGTCTGCACCCCAATCACGTTGCAGGACCAGAAAATCATCCATGTCGTCGGCGTTGAAGTTGGACAGCGCGAAGGCGTTGTCGTAACGCGGGATCGAGCCGAACCCGGAGAAGATGAAATCGGCGCCGGCCAGCAGCACCGGCAGCGTGTGGGCGCTTCGGCGAATGTCGGATTCGGAGATCAGATTGTCATTGCCCGCGCACGACTCCAGATCGCGCATCATCACCATCAGGTTTTCGGCGAGCAGCTCCTTCATCCCCTCGGGCACCGAGGCCACCACGCCGACCCCGTCGATGCCGCCGTTCTGCACGCCCTGGGAGCCGAGTGCGCGCGCCAAAGACACACAGCGCGATTCGAGGTAGAGGATCGAGCACTTCTCGGCCGCACCCATCAGCACCTCGGCGCCACCGCCGCTGGTGACCCGCATCTTCAAACCGCGCGAGGCGTAGGCGCTCGTCAAGATCGCCTTGGAGAACGGGGTGTCGTCACCGTCGACGAACACCTGCTCGGTGCCGTAGATGGAAATGGTCTCGGCGTAGCTGGTCAGCCCGCGCAGGCCCAGCCGCAGCTCCATGGCCTCCTCGATCGAGCATTGCGCCATCGCGCCGGGCACGCCCACCTGCGAACCGATCAGCAGCGCAACGGCATTCGACGGCGCATCGCCGAGCACCGGCACCGTCGTCTCGACCTCCCGGAATCCGTAGGCCACCGCGCTGGCGGCATCGGCGGCGATCAGCATCGGATCGTCGAGCTGGTTGGTGACATGGGCTTGATTGCTCGGGGTGCGCCTGGCGCGCATCTTGGCCATCGCCATCTGCATCTCGACCGGCGTCAGCAGGGCGATGACGCGAGCGAGCTTGGCCGGCGTGGTACCGCCGATCAACCGGACCACCTCGGCCCGGGGAACGTTGAGGTCGACGGTCTTGCGGGCCAGTTCGACCTCGGTCATGGCCATGGCTTCCTCTGCGACGTCGAGGTCCAGGCCATACCGGGCGATGAACTCGTCGATCACGTCGAAATCGGTGGCGGCCTTGCCGTCCATCTCCACGACCTGGCCGTCGCGCACCACCAGCGACGGTTCCGGATCGTGCGGGCTGCGCATCGCGACCAGGCCCAGCTCCGGGTTGGTCACGCTGAAGCCGTCGAGGTTCACCGGCTTCGCATCGAGGATCCGCATCCTGCCGAGGTAGGCACCGCCGTCATCCGCCACGCGACCATTTTGCGTGACCGACCCTATTTGGTCTACCCATTACGCCTTTCGGGTCAGACCCCGGCCGCCACCTCAAGCTCCTTGAGGGAGTCCTCCAGATGACTGAGCATGCGCTGCAGATGCGGCACACTGCGCCGGCAACCCACCAAGCCGAAATCCAAGTTGCCGGCATTGCTGGCCAAGGTGATATTCATCGCCTGCCCGTCCAGCGCGATCGACAACGGATAGTTGCCGTCCAGCCGAGCACCCTTCCAGTACAGCGGGTTTCGCGGTCCCGGCACATTGGAGATGACCAGGTTGAACGGTGGCGAGGTGGCCTTGACGAAACCCGGCACGGCGGCCAGGCCGAGCGGGGCGATCATCATCGCCGACAGCGCCAGAGCCTGAACCCGGGGCAGCTCGGAGAACACTTTCTTGTTGCCCCGCATCGACTCACCGACGACCTTCAGCCGCTCGGCCGCGTCATCCAGATCGGTGCCCAAACTGCACAACACCGAACCGACCAGATTGCCGCCGGCATCGGCCTCGTGCTCGGCGCGCAAGCTCACCGGCACCATCGCGATCAACGACCGATCCGGCAGCGCGTCCTGCTCCAGCAGATACGCACGCAACGCTCCGGCACACACCGCCAGCACCACATCGTTGACCGTGGACCCGGCGGCCCGCGATATCCGTTTGAACCGCTCGAGCGGCCAGGACTGCGCCGCGACTCGGCGGGCCCCGCCGATCTTGACGTTGAACATGGTCTTGGGCGCCGCGAACGGCAACGTCAGCTGCTGTTCCAGCAGCGCCGAGCGAGCCAGCTTGACGGTGGACGGCGCCAGCCCGGCCACCGATCCGACGGTGTCGGTGACCGTCTTCATCACCGACGAACTCTGGTGTGGGCGTTTACGGCGCGGCACGGTCCATGGCACCCGCACCTCGGCGTCATCGGGGTCCTCCGACAACGTGCGCATCAGCAGCTTGAGCGCCGACACCCCATCGATGAGCGAATGGTGCATCTTGGTGTAGACCGCGAACCTGCCGTCGGCCAAGCCCTCGATCAGGTGCGCCTCCCACAGCGGGCGGTGCCTGTCGAGCAGGCTGCCGTGCAGGCGCGAGGTCAGCTCCAACAGATCGCGGATCCGCCCCGGTGACGGCAGACCCGAGCGACGCAAGTGATAGTCCAGGTCGACATCCTGGTCATACGTCCAGCCGACATTCGCAATGCCGCCCAGGATGGTCGCCGGATGCTTGCGGAACACGGGCTCGAACTCGGTGTGGGCCACCATCTCGTCGTACAACTCGCGGACGAACTCGCGGCCCGCACCGTCCGGGGGCTCATAGAGCGCCAGGCCGCCGACATGGAACGGGTGCTCCCGCGTCTCGGCGATCAGGAACATCGAATCGGTCGGCGACATTAGCTCCATGGACCCATTCAACGCCGCTCCGGGACCCGGGGATGCAAAACAAGTAGCCGACTACTCATGCACGGGCCCGGGCAAGCACCCAAGATCGACACATGCCGGGGCCATCGCTTCTCACAAGACTGTTCCTCAAGACCACCGAGCTGGTTGACCGCCGGGTCGGCTGGGACAAACTGCCGCCGTTCCTGGGCATCTCGGTGCTGGTCGGAATCCGGGACGCGTTGCGGGAACACAACTTGTACGACGCCTACGAAGGCAACCCACCGCAGGCGCCCCCGCTGGACCCGACCGAGTATCTGACCAACCGGACGGCCGACGGCACGTACAACGACCTCTCGGTGCCGTCCATGGGCATGGCCAACACCCGATTCGGACGCAACGTGCCACTGGCCGAGGGCCGTGCCGAGACGCTGCCGGAGCTGATGGATCCCAACCCCCGGCTGATCAGCACCAAACTGTTGCAGCGGCGCGAATTCCAGCCGGCCACCACCCTCAATGTGCTGGCCGGTGCGTGGTTGCAGTTCGAGACCCGAGACTGGTTCAGCCACGGCACCGACGCCAACCGGATGCTCGAGATTCCCCGCCCCGACGGCGACGACGAATGGCCCGAGGACACCATCAAGGTCCCCGCCACCCCGGCCGATCCCACAGCCGAGCCCGGCGGTTCGACCTTCCTGAACACCGAAACCCATTGGTGGGACGCCTCCCAGATCTACGGCAGCAACCAGGACTTCCAGAACGCCATCCGCACCCACCACGACGGCAAGGTCCGCATCGACGCCGACGGGTTCATCGACATCGACCCGGCCCTCATCGGGGCATCCGGCGGAGCCGACGGCTGGTGGCTGGGCATGGAGCTGATGGGCACCATCTTCATGCGGGAGCACAACGCGATCTGCGACCGGCTCAAGGCCGCCTACCCGCAGTGGTCCGACGACCAGTTGTTCAACAAAGCGCGGCTGATCAACGCCGCGCTGGTCGCCAAGATCCACACCATCGAATGGACCCCGGCGATCCTGGGACATCCGACCCTGCAGATCGGGATGCGGGCCAACTGGTTCGGCCTGGCCGGTGAGCGGGTCAAGGAGTTGTTCGGCCGGCTGGGCTCCAGCGACATCCTCAGCGGAATCACCGGATCGACAACCGACCACCACACCGCGCCCTACTCGATCACCGAGGACTTCGTCACCGTCTACCGGATGCACCCGTTGGTGCCCGACGACTACGAATTCCTCAGCCTCACACCCGGAGCCGAGCCGCGCACACTCACCTTCAGCGAGATCCACGGCGGCGCCAACTCCCGCGGCGTCCTCAAGAGCATCGGCGCCGCCGAATGCCTGTACTCCCTGGGCGTCGCGCATCCCGGCGCGGTCACCCTGCACAACAGCCCGACCTTCATGCGGAGCTTCCAGCGCACCGACGAGCACACCCTCGACATGATCGCCACCGACATCCTGCGCTCCCGCGAGCGAGGAGTGCCGCGCTACAACGACTTCCGCCGCGCCCTCCGCCTCGCCCCGGCGACGAGTTTCGACCAGATCAGCGGCGGCGACGCCTCGACTGCCGCGGTGATGGCCGAGATCTACGGCGGAGACATCGAGAAGGTCGACACCATGGTCGGCATGTTCGGGGAAAAACTGCCGGAAGGGTTCGGATTCAGTGACACCGCATTCCGGATCTTCGTGCTGATGGCCACCCGGCGGCTCAAGAGCGACCGGTTCTACACCGTCGACTTCACTCCGCGGGTATACACCCCTGAAGGCATGGACTGGATCGACCACAACGACATGACCTCGGTCTTGCTGCGGCACTATCCCGAGCTCGGGCCGTCACTGCGCGGGCAGCGCAACGCGTTCGCGCCGTGGGCACGGATCTAGGTCCGTCGGTCATCAAAAAACCCGCTACCTGCATCGACAGGTAGCGGGTTTATGGCGGTGGCGGAGGGATTTGAACCCTCGGACGGGGGTTACCCGTCACACGCTTTCGAGGCGTGCTCCTTAGGCCGCTCGGACACGCCACCGTGTGGCAGCTTACCGGGCGAGCGCGCCAGGCCCTAATCGGTCGCGAGTCTGAGGTTGATGTCGAGAATCCAGCGCAAACTCGCACAGAAGTTCAGATTGGCGCCCGAACTAGCGCTGGGCCGCGAAGAACTTCTCCAGCAGGGCCGCGCACTCGTCGGCCAGCACGCCGCCGACCACCTCGGGCCGGTGATTGAGCCGGCGATCGCGCACCACATCCCACAGCGAGCCGACCGCCCCGGTCTTGGGCTCCCACGCGCCGAACACCACCCGCGCCACCCGGGCCAGCACCAGCGCACCGGCACACATGGTGCACGGCTCGACGGTCACGGCCAGCGTCGCACCTTCGAGCCGCCAACCGTCGCCGAGCACCCGGGCGGCTTCGCGCATCGCGACGATCTCGGCATGCCCGGCCGGGTCGCCGGTGGCCTCACGGACGTTGGCCGCGCGGGCCAGCTCGGTGCCGTCGGCGGCGAACACCACCGCACCGATCGGCACGTCGCGCGGCCCGGCGGTGCGGGCAGCCTCCAGTGCCGCGCGGATCAGCGCTTCGTCGGAAGAACTCACCGACCGAGCCGGTCGAGCACCGCCGACAGCTCGTCGGCGAAGCCCATCTCGCGGGCGATGCGCCCGATCTGCTCGTCGGCGTACAGGTCGGTCTCGGACAAAATCACGCCGAGCACGTCCTCGTGCAGGCCGATGTCCGACAGCACCGACAGATCGCCCTCCTCGAACGGGTCCGCGTCTTCGAGATCCTCTTCTTCGAGGTCAGCGTCCAAGTTCTCCAGCGCCTCGGCGGCGATGTCATAGTCCAGCGCGGCGGTGGCGTCCGAGAGCAGCAGCCGGGTACCCGCCGGTGCCGGCCGCACGATCACGAAAAATTCGTCGTCCACGTCGAGCAACCCGAAGACCGCTCCGGCGCTGCGCAGCTCACGAAGTTCGGTCTCGGCCGCGGTCAGGCTCTTCAAGGATGACGAACGCATGGGCGCACATCGCCACTTGCCGTCCTCCCGGACAACGGCCACCCCGAAGCCATCGGGCAGGTCTGCCGGCGCACGCTGTGCCTCCATGCCCGCATACGGTAGTCGCCGACCAGCAATTTTGACAGGGATCACCCTCGGCCCCGGCCCAGCCGGTGTGCCAGTCTTGATGCGTGACGAACACACCGGTGTGCGTGCTGGGCCTCGGCTTGATCGGTGGCTCGCTGATGCGGGCCGCCGCCGCGGCCGGCCGCGCGGTCTTCGGCTACAACCGGTCGATCGAGGCCGTCGCCGCCGCGAAGTTCGACGGGTTCGACGCCACCGCGAACCTGGACGAGGCACTGCGCCGGGCTGCCGAATGCGACGCGCTGATCGTGCTCGCCGTGCCGATGCCGGCCCTGCCGCAGATGCTCGACCGTATCCGTGACACCGCGCCGAGCTGCCCGCTGACCGACGTCACCAGCGTCAAAGGCGCGGTGCTCGACGAAGTGCGGCGGGCCGGCCTGCTCACGAACTTCGTCGGCGGCCATCCGATGGCGGGTACCGCCCACTCGGGCTGGTCGGCCGGGGACGCTGCGCTGTTCACCGGCGCCGCCTGGGTGGTCAGCGTGGACGATCACGTCGACGCGCGGGTTTGGTCACAGGTGGCCCAACTGGCACTGGACTGCCATGCCGTCGTGGTGCCGGCCCGCTCCGACGAGCACGACGCCGCAGCAGCCGCCATCTCACACCTGCCGCACCTGTTCGCCGAAACGCTGGCGGTGACCGCCAGTGAAGTGCCGTTGGCCTTCGCCCTGGCCGCCGGGTCGTTCCGCGACGGCACCAGGGTGGCGGCCACCGCCCCGGACCTGGTGCGGGCCATGTGTGAGGCCAATGCCGACCAGCTGCTGCCCGCGCTCGAACACGGCATCGAACTGCTGACCCGCGCCAAGGACGCCCTGGCGGCCACGGGCTCGGTGGCCGAGCTGGTAGAGAACGGTCACGCCGCCCGGATGCGTTACGACAGCTTCAGCCGCCCCGAGATCATGACCACGGTGGTGGGCACCGGCAACTGGCGCGACGAGTTGGCTGCGGCCGGACGGGCCGGCGGGGTGATCAGATCCGCTCTGCCAATCCTGGGTAATCAAGGATGAACCCGTCGGGATCCACCGTGATGGTGGTGTCAGCCACCGGCGAGCGCAGCTTGACCGCGGCACCGGGACCGGGACTGCTGTAGCCGATGTTGGCGGTCTCGACCGACAGGTCCGGCAACCGCACGTAGACCACCGGCAGGGTCACCGACTCCGCACGCTGATGCAGACCGGTCCGCCGGATCGGCAACGCATTGAAGAACGGGCTGAACACGAGATCCACATCGAGCGCACCACCGAAGTCGGAGCGCTTGGTCTGCGTGTGGTCCTGCACCAGCCACATGTTCTCCTCGTCACGCGCGATGGAGAGCTGGCGTTCCCGCTCGGCCAGCGTGACGGTCAGAGACAGCCGCTTGGTGGCGCCGGTCTCATCGGTGACCAGGTCATAGGAGGCCGAGAACGCCGGGTGGGAGTCCGTGGCAGCGGCCACTATCCGGCCGTAGGCCTTGATCCTGTTGCCCGACAGCTGAACCCGAACGGATTCCATCCGGGGTTCGTCGTGCGCCCGCCAGGTCAACACTGCTGGCCAGGCACGATCCTTCTGGTCGCTCACCCTTCTACCGTATGCGACGGCGCGCGGCGTTCGTAGCCGAGTCCGGAACTCCCCGCCGAGCGTGACTCGAGCGCCATCTCGTCACCGAGCAACGGCTGCGGAATCCGCCGTCGCGCCCTCAACCGGCCACTACCGGGCACCGACAACCACACCGCGAAGGCCAGCGCCGCGTCGAGGATCAAGGCCAGCGCCGTGACCATGAGCGCACCCACCAGAGCGATGTGGAACTGCCGCACCTTGATGCCGTCGATCAGATACCGGCCCAGCCCACCGAGGCTCGCATAGGCCGCGACCGTCGCGGTCGCCACGATCTGCAGCGTCGCGGTGCGCAGCCCGCCGACGATCAACGGCAGCGCATTGGGCACCTCGACCCCGAACAACACCCGGCGCTCGGTCATACCCATCGACCGGGCCGCGTCCACGACGGCGGGATCCACGTTCGCGATCCCGGCATAGGTGCCGGCCAACAGCGGTGGAATGCCCAGCAGCATCAGCGCGACGGTCGGCGGCACCAGGCCCAGCCCCCACAACAGCACCCCGAGCAGCAGTACCCCCAGCGTGGGCAGGGCACGCAGCGCGTTGACGCCGGTGACAACCAGGAACGTGCCGCGCCCGGTATGCCCGATGAGCAGGCCGACGGGAATCGCGATCGCCGCCGAGGCCAGCACCGCGACCACGGTGTACTGGAGGTGTTCGACGATGCGGGCGGTCAGGCCCGCCGGACCGGCCCAGTTGGCGGCGGTGAAGATGAAATCCAGGGCCTGCTGCAGAAAGTTCATGCGGCCGCCTTGGCCCGGTTGGGCGTGCGGGCGGTGCGGTTCCACGGCGTGATGGCCTTGCCGACCAGCATGATCAGGGTGTCGATGACGATGGCCAGCACGAAGATCGCGATGATCCCGGCGACGATCTGGTCGCTCTTGTTCGACTGGTAGCCCTCGGTGAACCAGGTGCCCAGGCCACCGATGCCGATCACCGAGCCCACCGAAACCATCGAGATATTGGTGACCGCGACGACCCGCAGCCCGGCGATCAACACCGGTATGGCCAGCGGAAGCTCCACCTTGAGCATGCGCACCCACGGCCGGTAGCCGACCGCCGTCGCGGCGTCGCGCACCTGCTCGGGTACCGCGTCGAGCGCCTCCGGCACCGCCCGCACCAACAGTGCCGTGGTGTAAAGCGTCAACGCCACAATCACATTGGCTTCATCCAGGATGCGGGTCGGGATGATCAGGGGCAGCACCACGAACAACGCCAACGAGGGGATGGTGAAGATGATGCTGGCGGTCAGGGTGGTCAGCCGCCGCAGTGCGGTGGTGCGCTGCACGGCCGCACCCAGCGGCACGGCGATCAACAGTCCGAGCACGATCGGCACCAACGACAACCGCAGGTGCACGACCGTCAGCACCCACAGGTCGTCGAGATGGTTCAGCAGATACCGCATCAGGTCCCCAACGCGGGAATGTGACGCTGCGTCTCCAGCGCGGCCAGCACGTCCTCGGCCCGCACTCCCCCGATCACCTGATCGTCGGCGTCGACCGCTACCCCCAGTCCCGACGGCGAAGACAACGCCGCGTCCAGCGCCTGCCGCAGCGTCCCGTCCGGGCGGAACAGCGAACCGCCGGCAATCGTGCTGTCGTACAGGGACTTTCCCGACCGGTGCACGCCGACGCCTTCGGCATTGACCCAACCGTAGGGCGTGCCATCGGGTTTGGTGATCAACACCCAGTCCCCGGCGCCGAGTTGCAGCCCGTCGAGCTGCGCCTCGGGAACGTGACGAATGTCGTGCAACGGCAGCCCGGTGCTGTGGAAGAACTGCAGCCCGCGATAGCCGCGGTCGGCGCCGACGATTCCGGCCACCATGTCGTTGGCCGGGTTGGACAGCAGCCGGGCCGGCGAATCGTACTGTTGCAGCACGCCACCACGGCCGAACACCGCGACCAAGTCGGCGAGCTTGATCGCCTCGTCGACGTCGTGGGTGACGAAGACGATGGTTTTGCGCAATTCACTTTGCAGCCGCAGGATTTCGGCCTGCAGATCCTCCCGAACCACCGGGTCGACCGCACTGAACGGCTCGTCCATCAACAGGATCGGCGGATCGGCGGCCAACGCGCGGGCCACCCCGACCCGCTGCTGCTGCCCACCGGACAACTGCGCCGGGTAGCGGTCGGCCAGCTTCGGGTCGAGCCCCACCCGCTCCATCACGCCGATCGCGGCCTTGCGCGCACTGCGCCGCGACTCGCCCCGCAACACCGGCACCGTCGCGACGTTGTCGACCACCCGCAGGTGCGGCATCAACCCCGCGCTCTGGATGACGTAGCCGATACCGAGCCGCAGCTTGACCGGGTCCACCGTGCTGACGTCGTCCCCGTTGACCGTGAGGGTGCCCGAGGTGGGGTCGATCATCCGGTTGATCATCCGCATCGAGGTGGTCTTGCCGCACCCCGACGGACCGACGAACACCGTCAGCGTGCCCTGCGGCACTTCCAGATTGAGGTTGTCGACGGCGACCGTGCCGTCCGGGTACTGCTTGGTGACGTTCTCGAACGTGATCACTTCTGTACCGGCCTGTCGAATCCGTTGTCCCTGACCCACTTCTCGGCAGCCTCGTCGGGATCGACGCCGGCATTGCCCTCCACCGCGGTGTTCAACTCGATCAGCGCCTCCGTGGTGAGCTTGGCCGACACCGCGTCGAGCACGGTCTTGAGCTCATCGGACATCTTCTGCGAGGCCACCAGCGGAACGACATTGGCGGCCAGGAACGCGTTCTTCGGATCCTCCAGCACCACCAGGTGGTGCTGCTCGATCGCCGGGGAGGTGCTGAAGATGTTCGCCGCGGTGACGGCGCCGCTGTTGAGGGCTTGCACGGTAGCCGGCCCGCCACCGTCACTGATCGCCACGAAATTGACCGGCGCGATGTCCAGACCGTACCGGGACTTCAGGCCCACCAGCCCCGTCTGGCGGGTCTGAAATTCCGATGGTGCACCGACTTTCACCTCAGCCGAGTGGGCGGCCAGATCCGCGATGGTCTTCAGGTTCCAACGCTGGGCGGTCTGGGCGGTGACCGCGAGGGTGTCCTTGTCCTCGGCCGGTGAGGGATACAGGATCGACAGATCTCCGGGCAAGGCCTTGAACAGCGCGATCAGTACCTCGTCCGAGGTGGTGGCAGTGGCCTCGGCATCGAAGTACTGCAGGAGATTCCCGGTGTACTCGGGGATCAGATCGATCGAGTGATCCTGCACCGCAGGCACATACGTCTCGCGGCTGCCGATGCCGAATTGACGCCTGATCTGAAAATCGTTGGCCTCCAGAGCCTGGGCATAGATCTCGGCGATGATCTTGGACTCCGGGAAGTCAGCGGAGCCGACCGTGATGGTCTTCAGGTCGCCCGAGATAGGTCCACCGCCCAGTGGATTGGCACTTCCGCAGGCCGCCACCAGCGGCACGAACAGGGCGAGCAGGGTCATCGCGATTGCCAGGGTTCTGCGCTGCACAGGCGCATCCTTTCGGCGACGGCGGCCGGACGATCAGCCTCCCCGACCCTAACGGCACACCCGACATGCCGCCGCGCTTTACCCCACGGTGGTTTGCTTTGCGGCCTTCACGGGCAAAGATGTCAGTATGACCAGCGATCCGTCTGCATCGCCCGATCTGCCTGATCCGACGCCGAACGTGCCGGTGACACCGTCGCCCGACCCAGGCAAAGCCCCCGATGCCGACAAGCCGCCCGCCAAGTCGGGCAAGGCCAGCGAGCCCAAGCTGACCCGCGCCGGGGCACTGTGGTCAGCGCTGATCCTGGGTTTCCTGGTGCTGATCGTGCTGCTGATCTTCATCGCCCAGAACACCGATCCCGTGCCGATGTCGTTCCTGGCCTGGCATTGGTCATTGCCGACGGGCGTGGCCATCCTGGGCGCGGCGGTGGCCGGCGGGCTGCTGACCGTCGCCGCCGGGTCGGCCCGGATCTTCCAGCTGCGCCGCAACGCCAAGAAGAACTTCAAGGCCGCCCAGCGCCGCTGACGCGTCAGCCGATGGCGCGCAGTCCCGAGGCGATCGCCGGCGCGACCGCCGCACCGACGCTGGTACCGCCCGGCGTGTCGGATCCCTGGCGGGCCCGGAAGTCGATGCCCGCGGCGATGATGGCGGCCTTGAAGTAGGCCAGCGCCATGTAGAAGTCCCAGTGCGCGAGTTCCTGGCCGGACTGCACCGAATAGCGGTTGGCCAGTTCGTCGGCCGACGGCATCTGCGGTGAACTCCACGCCGCTTCCATGCTCAGGATCAGGTTGAACATCGGGTCGCGGTAGACGCACATCAGTGCGGCATCGCTCAACGGGTCACCCAGCGTGGAGAGCTCCCAGTCCAGCACCGCGAGCACCTTCGTCGGGTCCTGCGCGTCCAGGATGGTGTTGTCGATGCGGTAATCGCCGTGGACGATCGAATTGCGGCTCTGCGCCGGCACCGAATCGGCCAGCGCCTGATGCAGGCGCTTGACGTCGTCGTCGCGGGGGTCGTCGGGCAGCCGGACCAGGTCCCACTGCGAACCCCACCGGCGCACCTGGCGCTCCAGGTAGCCGGCCGGCTTGCCGAAATCACCCAGACCGACCGCCTCGGGGTCGACTGCGTGCAGATCGGCCAGCACCCGGATCAGGGCGTCGACGCTGTCGCTGATGGCACCAGGGCCGCCCGTCGCGGCGAGCGCTTCAAGTTCCGAAGCGCTGCGGACCACCCGGCCGTCGACGTTCTCGACCATCTGGAACGGCGCGCCCAGCACCGAGTCGTCGTTGCTCATGGTCACCGCGCGGGCCACGGGCACCGGGGTGCCGGCCAGCGCCGCCACCACCTTGTACTCGCGGGCCATATCGTGCGCGGACGGGGTGAGCCCGTGGAGCGGCGGACGGCGCAACACCCAGGCGGATGCGTCGTCGCACACCCGGAAGGTCAGGTTGGAACGGCCACCGGCGATCAGTTCGGCGCGGAGCTCACCGCTGCGGGCGATGCCCTCCGAACGCAGATGCCGGTCCAGCGCGGCGAGGTCGAGGCCCTCCAGATTCGTCACCGTCATTGTCTACCACCGCACATTTCGCGGCAGCAGATCCCATACGTGTTCGGTGCCGTTGACCGAGGCGACGGCCAGCTTGCCCGACCGCGACGACAGCAGCCGGGTGACCGAGGCGTAATCGACATGGAAGGACAGCAGCCGCTCAGTGCCCAGGATCTGGTGCAGCAGCACGTTGATCACGCCACCGTGGCTGAACACCGCCACGGTCTCGTCGTGTTCGCCGGTGGTCACCAAGTCCTCGACCGCGGCACTGGTCCGCGCCAGAAACGCGTTCTCGTCCACGCTGCTGGGCAGGTGCCCGGAGGCCAGCCGGGCCAGCTCCTCGGGGTTCTCCTTCGCGATGTCCTCGATCGGCACGTAGTGCGACATGTCGCGGTCGTACTCGGCGAGTCGCTCGTCGACCTCGATCTGCAGCCCCAATTCCTTGGCGAGCGGCTCCGCGGTCTGGACCGCGCGGCGCTGCGGGCTGCTGATCAGCCGGCTGACCGGAAACCGGGCCAGCGCGTCGGGCAGGCGCTGCGCCTGGGCGATGCCGTCAGCGGACAGGTCTGGGTCAGACCCTTGACCGGGCTCGCTGCGGAGCGGTAGAGCATGTCGGACGAGAAGCAGTTGCACCGTGCCACCATAGGGCCGCGGTGACCGACGGCCGGAGAGGGCTGCGACATGGGCTATGCCGACGAACTGTTCGACCTCACCGACAAGGCGGTGCTGGTCACCGGTGGCAGCCGCGGGCTGGGCCGCGAGATCGCCTTCGGCGCGGCGCGGTGCGGCGCCGATGTGGTGATCGCCAGCCGCAACCTGGAGTCCTGCGTGGCCACCGCCGAGGAGATCAGCGCGGCCACCGGTCGCGCTGCCATGCCGTATCAGGTGCACGTGGGCCGGTGGGATCAGCTCGACGGGCTGGTCGACGCGGCCTATGAGCGGTTCGGCAAGGTCGACGTGCTGGTCAACAACGCCGGCATGTCGCCGCTGTACGAATCGCTGGGGTCGGTCACCGAGAAGCTCTACGACTCTGTCTTCAACCTGAATCTCAAAGGGCCGTTCCGGCTTTCGGCCCTGCTCGGTGAGCGGATGGTGGCCGACGGCGGTGGCGCGATCATCAACGTCAGCTCATCGGGATCGCTGCGGCCCGACCAGTACATGCTGCCCTACGCCGCGGCCAAGGCCGGCCTGAACGCTCTGACAGAGGGGTTGGCCAAAGCGTTCGGGCCGACCGTGCGGGTCAACACCTTGATGGCCGGACCGTTTCTCACCGATGTCAGCAAGGCCTGGGACATGGCAGGCAATCCGTTCGGCCACCTGGCCTTGCGACGGGCCGGCAACCCACCCGAGATTGTCGGCGCCGCACTGTTTCTGATGTCGGACGCGTCCAGCTTCACCACCGGTTCGATCCTGCGGGTGGACGGCGGCCTGCCCTGAGCTCGGCACGGTAATGTAGCCCGGGTAGCAAACTTGTCATGACAACCTGACCGGAAGGTGATGCGGATGGCGGGGCCCCGTTCGCGCCACGAGCACGTCGCCGCCGAGTTGCGTCAGCGCATCACGCGGGGGGACTACGCCATCGGGCAGCCGCTGCCCACCGAGAGCGCCCTGTGCGCGGAGTTCGACGTGTCCCGGGGCCCGGTCCGCCAGGCCCTGGCCACTCTGAAGAACGAGGGCCTGATCCGCGTCTCACGTGGCAAGCCCGCGGTGGTCCGCAGCCGTGACGCCACCCAGACCCTGGACACCTTCACGCCGTTCACCCAGTGGGCCGAGCGCGTCGGGCGCATCGCCGGTAACCGCACCATCGAGGTGGCGCGCCGCCGCGCCTCCGAAACCGCCATGGAGGCATTGGGTTTGACGGCGGACGACTTCGTTGTCGAGGTGCTGCGCGTACGCCTGCTCGACGGCGAGCCGGCGATGATCGAGCGCAGTACCTTCATCGAATCCGTGGGCTCCCTGCTGTTCGAGTTCGACACCGACTCCGGCTCGATGACCGACTACCTGGCCAGCCGCGGTGTGTACTTCGACTCGATGGAACACGTGCTCGACGCGGTGGCCGCCGGCCCGGACGACGCGGCGAATCTCGGTATCGCACCGGGCAGCCCGTTGTTGCGGGAACGTCGGGTCTCGCGCGATCAGCACGGTGTGGTGTTCGAGTGCGCCGACGACCGCTACCGGCCCGACGTGGTGACGTTCAGCATCGTCAACGCCCGCACCAAGTTCTCCTCCGCCGAACAGACATAGAACTGTCCCTCTTCGCGCGAAAAGGGACAGTTCTATGTCTGCTCGCGGGAGTCAGTCGGCGGCGGGCATCCGGTTCCAGTGCGGGATCAGCAGCAGCATGGAAAGCAGTGCCGCACCGGCGAATCCGTAGAACAACGTGGACGTGTTCAGATAGCCGGGCAACAAACCACCGAGGATGGCGCCCACCGAACCGCAGCAGTTGATGAAGCCGGCCGCCGTACCGGCATGCTTGGATGTTCCGAAATCCACCGCGGCGACACAGGAGATCATCGCGTCGGCGCCGTAGACGCTCAGTCCGATCAGGCCGAGCACCACCACCATGACCCAGGCGTTGCCGGTCGCGGTGAGCGGGCCGAACAGCGCCAGCACCGCCACCAAGATTCCGAGACTGATCACACAGGCGGGTACCCGGCGCGCGCTGAACACCCGGTCAGAGATCCGGCCGAGCAGGATCGGGGCGAGGACACCCGCGATCCCGAACGCCACCGGGATGGTCACGGCCTGGAACTTGTCGCCGTCGGCCAGCCGCTCGGCGACGATCACCGGGCCCCACAACAGGATCGCGTACCGCGCCGGCTTGAGCAGGAAGTACGACGCGCCAAGGGTTCTCACCATGCTGTCACCCAGTACCACCTTCAGCGATTCCCGCCAGGACGGTTTCGGCTCGGCAACCGCCTCAGCCTCGGGCGACTCGTCGAGCTCGACGCCTTCGCGGGCATCCTGGGCCGCCCGGTACTCCTCGATGGGCGGCAACCCAACATCCTGCGGCCGGTTGCGCTGGAAGAGCAGCACGAGCACGAACACTCCGACCACGATGGCCGCGCCGGTGAAGAACGCCGCCCGCCACGAACCGAACACGTCGTAGGCGGCCCAGCCCAGGATCGGCGCGGCCACCAGACCACCGAATGCGTAGTTGGTGCTCCACAATCCGAGGACGCGGCCCCGCTCACCGATCGAGAAGAACTGGGCCATGTTGCTCAACGTCGGGGACCAGCCGGTGGACTGGGCCAGACCCTGCACGATCATCAGCGGCAGCAGGAACACGAGCGCGGGCAGCAGCCCCATGAACACGGTGGCGACCGCCGATATCGCCAGGCCGCCGAGAATGACCACCCGTGGGCCGAACCGGTCGGAGACCTGGCCCCAGACGAACTGTCCCACCGCATAGGCCGCCAGATAGGCGGCATCGAGATTGGCCAGGGTGCTCTTGGTCAGGTGAGTGCTCAGGATCGGGTCTTCGAGGATGCCGAGCTTGGCAACCGAGAAGGCCTGACGGGTGAAATAGAAACCGGCATAGGCGATCCAGGTGACGGCGAAGATCTGGAAGCGCCATCGCCGGTAGCGCGGAATTGTTGTGGAAGTGACGGGAATCGCGGTTTGAGTCATGAGAGTGCACCTCTGGTGGGCGTGCTGCAGGCGGTGTTCTGACGGGCCGGGGCAGATAGCCGAGCGAATGTGGCCGAACGTCAAGGCAGGTTTCTCGGACGAGAACGGGTGCAGAGGAGCCGCGGCGGTCGGGAGGCACGGCCTACGACCGACCGCCGCAGAGCGGTACAGGGGTGGCGAACTATCGGAGGGCGGCCACCAAGGCGGGGAGATCGGCGACGCTGTCGAGGATGTGGGTGGCGCCCGCCTCCGACAGCTGGGTCCGGTTGTGGGCACCCGTCAGCACGCCGATCGAGGCCCGCGCACCTGCGCGCAGCCCGCTGATGACGTCCGAGGAGGTGTCACCCACGACGATCATCGACCGCACCGAGTCGGTTTGGGTCTGCATCAGCGCGGTCAGCGGCATGTCCGGATACGGCCTGCCACGCATACCCGGTGCCGGGCACAGCACCAGGTCGGCCAGGTTCTGCCAGCCCAACGCCTCGATGATGGCCGTCTGCGTCTCTTTGGCGAAGCCGGTCGTCAGCGCGGTTTTGATGCCGCTGGACCGCAGCGAAGCAATGACATCCTCAGCTCCGGGGATGGGGCTGCAGTTTCCTTCGGAGACCAGCTGGGCGTAGCACCTTTCGAATTCCTTGTTCGCGGCCTGCGCCTGCTCCTCATTGCCTTTGGCCAGGTGCCGGAACACCACGATCTTGGACTGGCCCATGGTGTCGGAGACGTAGCGCAGCATCTCCTCCCGGTCGGCGTCGGTCTTCGACAGACCGGCGTGACTGTCCGCGGCGAGGAAGGACTGCTGAACCAGCCCGCTGTCCTCGACGGTGGTCCCGGCCATGTCGAACACGATCAGGCTGATCGGCTCGGTTGTCTTGGTGCCCATTGGTTTTCCCTTCGAATTCGGTCGTTAGACGGTGGCGACGAGTTGGTCCAGCGCGTTGCCGACACTGGCGTGGGCCAGGCCCATGCTGGTGGTCATGCCGATACCGGTGGTGACGGTGACGACGTGGGTGCCCTCGATGGGCTGCTCGATCAGGAATTCCTGCCCGGGGGCTGAGGTGTACAAGCCCTGCCAGCGTTCGCTGATCTCGATGTCCTTTACCCCGAACAATTTCCGGGCCTCGTCGAGCAGCACCGCGAAACCCTCTTCGGACTGGAACGGCGGGGCGGAGATGTCCCGGTAGTGGGTGTCGCCGATCAGCAGTGAGCCGTCGGGCTGCGGGGTGTACATCTGGTGCAGGTCGATCGCGACGTAATCGGGGTGTTCGGCATGCAAGCGGGCGGCGACCGCAGCTGTGCTCGGCAGCCCCTCGAATCCCGAGTACCTCAGCAGGGACCAGCCGGTGAACAGCGGAGCGGGCAGCGCGAAGGCCAGCGGCAGCCGGGCCCGCAACATGTGCAGCCGGCACCGCAGCAGGCCGTCGCGTTCGGCCAGGTCGGGGAACAGCCGGTCGACGTCGTAGTTGACGGTGACGAAGGTCGTGCCCGCACGCAGCGGCCCGCGTGAGGTATGCACCACTCCCGGCTCGAAGCCGGATGCCGCGGTGCGCCAATGGAAATCGACACCCTCGGATTCCAGCCACCGAGCGATCGACGGCGCGGCGGTACGCGGATCGACCTGCAGGTCGTTCGGCAGGTACATACCGCCGGTGACACCGGACGCCACCACCGGGATCTGTTCGAGGATCTGCTCACGGCTGAGCAGGCGTACCTCGCCGTCCTCGCGCGTGGCGGCGAACTCGCCCATCACCGCGAGTTCGTCGTCGTGGCGCGCGACGCAATACGTGCCCGACTCGGCCGACCAGAACCCGGCCTTGCGGGACAGGTCGAGCCAGTGCCGGCGGCCGTTGCGGCCGTAGTCCCGCGCGACGCCGGACTGGGCGGTGATGCAGGCGTGGCCGAAGTTCTGGACCGAGGCGCCGACGACGCCGTCGGCGTGATCGACGACGGCGACGCTCAGCCCACGTTGCTGAGCGTGGTAGGCGTGCGCCAGGCCGACGATGCCCGCGCCGACCACCACGACGTCATAGCTGTGATGAATTCCCATGCGGAACACTGTGGTCCACATCACCACCACTTGTCAATACAAGTTTGAGGTTTTTACAACCTATCTATATACGTTAATGCTCCGTTCACCTCACGGCGTGACGATGTTGAAGTTGGGGTCCGGCCGGTCCATAGCCGCCAGCAGTGACGGCAAGGCATCAGCGTCACCGGTGACCTCCAGCCCCGGCGAACTGGTATCGCCCGCTGCGACGGCCAGCAGCCGCAACTTGTTCGCCAGCGTCACAGTGGCATTCGCACTGGCCTCGTCGGCGTCGGCCTTGCGGTACACCAGCACTCCGTTGCGTACGGTCAGCCGGTAATTGATCGCCGAGTCGAGGAACGTGACGTCGATGGCCAGGTCCAACTCCCAGGCCCGCGGCCCGTTGAGGCTGATCGCCAGCACGTCGAACATCTGCTCGGGGCTCAACTGGGCCAGCATCGTCGGCGCGGTGACCTGCCCGGCGGTACCGAATTTGCCCTCCCGCAGTTCAGTGGCCCCCGACAGGAAGAAGTTGCGCCAGGTGGCGTTCTCCGCACCATAGGCCAGCTGTTCGAAGGTGTCCGCGTAGAGCTCACGTGCCGGTCCATGATCGGCATCGGTGAACATGATGTGGTCCAGAAGCGTTGCCGCCCAGCGGTAATCGCCCTCGTCAAATGCCTGCTGGGCGAGCTCGACGACACGCTCGACGCCGCCCATCGCCGCGACGTAGCGAGGCGACAACGCCTCGGGCGGGTGCGGCCACAGCCGGGCCGGGTTGCCGTCGAACCAGCCCATGTAGCGCTGGTAGATGGCCTTGACGTTGTGGTTGACCGAGCCGTAGTAACCGTGGGCATGCCAGGCTTTCTCCAGCGCGGGCGGCAGCTGAAACTGCTCGGCGATCTCAACCCCGGTGTAGCCATGGTTCAGCTGGCGCAGCGTCTGGTCGTGCAGGTAGGCGTACAGATCCCGTTGCAGCGAAAGGAATTCCACGATTCGCTCGCGACCCCAGGTGGGCCAGTGGTGCGAGGCGAACACCACGTCGGCGCGGTCGGCGAAGGTGTCGATGGCCTCGGTGAGGTAACCCGCCCAGCCGTGCGGATCACGCACCAGGGCGCCGCGCAGCGTCAGCAGGTTGTGCAGGTTGTGGGTGGCGTTCTCGGCCATACACAGCGCACGGAACTTGGGGAAGTAGAAGTGCATCTCGGCGGGCGCTTCGGTGCCGGGCGCCATCTGGAACTCGATCTCGATGCCGTCGATGGTGTGCGTCTCACCGGTACGGCGGATGTCGATCGTCGGCACGATCAGCGCCACCTCACCCGTGGACGTGTTCTGGCCGAGGCCGCAACCCACCTGCCCCTGCGGCCCGCGATCGAGCCGCGTGCCGTACATGTAGGTGGCGCGGCGGGTCATCGCGGTGCCGGCGTAGACGTTCTCCTGTACGGCGTGTTCGACGAAGCCCTCGGGTGCCAGCACCGCAACCTTGCCCGCGTCGACGTCGGCCTGCGACGTGACGCCGAGGACACCGCCGAAGTGGTCGCCGTGGCTGTGGGTATAGATGACAGCGACCACCGGCCGGTCCCCGCGGTGCTCGCGGTACAGGCCGAAGGCCGCCGCGGCCACCTCGGTGGAGATCAGCGGGTCGATGACGATGACACCGGTGTCGCCCTCGATGAAGCTGATGTTCGAGATGTCCAGCCCGCGTACCTGATAGATGCCCGGCACCACCTCGTAGAGCCCCTGCTTGGCGCACAGTTGCGACTGGCGCCACAGGCTCGGGTGCACCGACGTGGGCGCCTCCCCCGCCAGGAACGCGTAGGCGTCGTTGTCCCACACCACGGTTCCGTCGGCCGACCGCACCACACACGGTTCCAGCGCGGCGATGAACCCGCGGTCGGTGTCCTCGAAATCTCTGGTGTCCTCGAAGGGCAGGCTCGTCAGGTGTGCGCGATGGGCGGTCTCGATGACGGCCGCGGGCGGCTTCTGCTCCATACCGACGAGCGTGCCACCTCAAGGTGACGGCATGGTCACACTTGCCGGAACGATCCGGCTGATCTCGTCGGCCCCGTACCCGGCGTCGACCGCGGCGTCCACATAGCCCCGGAACGTCTCCAGAGCACCGGCATCCAAACCCGCCGACCCCGAGGCCGCGATCAGATGTCGTACCGAGGCGGCCACCGAGGACACCGAGGCACTGGCGTCGCCGTGCCGATCGGCCTCGACGCGCTCGGCGATCTCACCGAAGATCGGCGGCAGGATCGCGGCAATGTTGTTCGCGTGCGGCAGCAGTTCGGTGGGTGCGATGCCGTGTGCACCGGCCATTGCCAGGGCATGGACGAACCCGCTGATCGAGGTCCAGAACACATCGAGCAGCGCCATGTCGAACGCCGCGGCGCGACCCACGTCCGAGCCGACCCAGCTGACGGTCGCCAGCACCTCGAGCACGTCGCGGTGGGCGTCGAACAGGTCCCGCGGCCCGGCGAGAAGGATGCTGGCGTTGCGGGTTCCGATGGTGTCGGTCGGCGTCATGATCGCTCCGTCCAGATACCGTCCGCCGCGGGCGACCACCAGGTCCTCGGTGTGGTGCGCCGAATCCGGGATGTCTGAGGACAGCCCCACGATCACCCGGCCCGCGAGCGCATCGCCTGCAGCGGCCAGCACCGAGTCCGCGGCCGCCTGATCGACGACGTTGACCAGGATGAGGTCGGCGACGGCAGCGGCCCGTGCGGGCGTGTCGGCCCACAACGCGCCGCGGGCAAGCAACCCGTCGGCCTTGGCCGCTGTCCGATTCCACACGGTGGTGCGGAGATTCGCCGCAACCAGGGCCCCGGCCAGCGCCTGCCCCATCGGTCCGAGACCGAGCACGCTCACGGTGGTGCTCATGCTGCCGCCCCGTTCTTGATGCTCTCGATGATGCGGGCGAAGCCGTCGTCGCCGTGGCCCGCGTCGATCTGCCGGTGGATCAGCCGTTGCACCATGTCGACGACCTCGGTGCTGATTCCTTGGTCCCGGCTGGCGTTGACGATGTCGGTGAGATCGGAGAAGTACAGGCTCTGCTGACCGGGCACCGAGTAATCCCCACCGTCGATGACGGTGGCGTATTCGGCGATGGCGGGCATGAGCGCCGGCAGCCACGCGGCGGTGCGGGTGGCGAACTCTTTCGCCGATACCCCTGCGGCTCCCACCATGGCGGCACCGTGCGCGAAGCCCGCGAACATCACGTACATCGCCGACAGGAGCGCCAGGTCGTACAGCGAGGCCAGGCCGGCATCGTCGCCGAAGTACTCAGTGCCGCCCCACAGTTCGAAGAGCTCGCGATACCGCTCGAACACGGCGGCCGAACCGCTGTAGAGGATGGCCGATTGCGGTGTCGCGATCATCTCGGGCGTGGCCATGATGCCGCCGTCGAGATAGTCGGCCCCGTGTCCGGCGGCCCACCGGGCCAGCTCACGCGCACCGTTCGGTGATGTCGTGGTCAGGTTCACCATGCGGCGCCCGGCCAGCTGGTCGGCCACCGAGTCCAGAACTTCGTGCACCGAAGCCTGATCGAACAGGCAGACGACGATCAGGTCGGCATCGAGGGCCTGCGCCGGATGGGCTGCCGCAGTGGCGCCTTCCGCGACGAGTGCCGCGGCCCGCGCGGCGGTGCGGTTCCAGACGAGGGTCTCATGGCCCGCGTTCATGGCGGTTCGGGCCAGCACGGAACCCATCTCACCGAGACCGAGAAAACTGACCGTCAGGCGTGTGGAAGTCATGCCACCATCGTTGGAGAGACAATGACCAGCCGACAAGTACCCACTTAAAAGTGCGATACTTACTTTTTCGAAACTATTGGCGATGAACTGCGAGGATGCCGTCATGACACAGCTGGGGCAGTACACCTGCGGGCTCGATGCGGCGTTCGCCGTGGTGGACGGCAAATGGAAACCGTTGATCCTGTGGGAGCTTCAAGAAGGGCCGAAGCGCTTCAACGCGCTGCACCGCAGCCTGCCGGGGGTGTCGCAGAAGATGCTGACCCAGCACCTCAAGGAACTCCAGCGTCACGGCGTGGTGCACCGGGAGAGCTACCACGAGGTGCCGCCGCGAGTGGAGTACTCCATGACACCCGTGGGCCGGGAGCTACTCGACGCCCTTGAACCACTGGGCGATTGGGCCACCAAGCACATCGCGCTGATCTGCGAGGGCGAGGCGAGCTAGCGGTCCACGGTGTGCAGACTGACGTCGGACAGCACACCAGCGGTGATGTGCGCCGTCATGTATGTGCAGTACGGCTGGCGCCGACGGTCTGTCGGAGAGCCCGGATTCAGCAGGCGCAGGCCAGTTTTCGCGGTGGTATCCCAGGGAATGTGGCTGTGCCCGAAGACCAGGACGTCGGTTCCGGGGTAGTCCCGGGCCATCCGGGCCTCGCGGCCCGTGGCCGCACCGGTCTCGTGGACGACGGTGAATCGCAGACCGTCCAGAGTCACGTCCGCGCGTTCGGGCAGCCGGCGGCGCAGTTCGGCCCCGTCGTTGTTGCCCCAGCAGCCGACCAGATGCGCCGAACGTGAGCTGAGCGCGTCGAGAAGCGAGGGATCCACCCAATCACCGGCGTGGACAACGACATCCGCTTGATCCACCTCGTCCCACACTTGTGCCGGGAGGTCCTTGGCGCGCTTGGGTACATGAGTGTCGGCGATGAGCAGCAGCCGCATGCCAGCCGAGCCTACGTGACCGATACCGGTGAGCCCGGGATCCCGCACCGCATACACTCCGACCATGGATCTACTACGAAACGTAGTTGTTTATGCGCATCTCATCGGTTTCGCGGTCATGGTCGGTTCCTGGATCGCCGAGGCGGCCGCCCGGCGCTTCCTGATCACCCCGGTGATGACCTACGGCATGACGCTGTCACTCATCACCGGCCTGGCACTGGCCGCCCCCTGGCCGGCCGGCATCGTCCTGAACTACCCCAAGCTCGGTACCAAGCTGATCCTGCTCGTGGCGCTCGGTGCGGTGCTGGGCATCGGCACCGCACGCCAGCGGCGCGCCGGCGGCCGGCCGGTCATGCCGCTGTTCATCGCGGCCGGAGTCCTGCCCCTGCTCGCCTCCGCCATCGCGGTCCTCTGGAACTGAGCGCAGGCGGCGAACCTGAGCTGAACCTGAGACGTTCCCGTAAAGTTAACTGGCAAAGAACATTTGTCGGCAGGTACGGGGACGATGGGTCACAGACACGCCATGGCAACGGCCAGGGTCATGCGCACGGCGGCATTCACGGGATGCAACTCACCGCACGGTGATACCCGCGTGCGGGCACGGACGCGGCCCGCGGGTTCCGAACGTCAAACCCACCAGTTGAGAACCTCGACGTCCGCGGTGGCCGGCCGGTCACCGTGGATGAACGATCGCGTCACCGTCCTGCGCGGATTCCTGGCCGATCTGCACGGCCTGCACCTGCCGCCGGAGCTGGCCCGGGTCCAAGTGGCCGGGCACATCGAACTTCTGGTTTCCGTGCTGCGGCTGGACCGCCAGGCCGCCCGCCAGTTCGTCACCGACGACGTGCTGCGCGAGATGGCCCTCGACATCGCCACTGCCGTCGGCTCCGATTAGGCGGCTCCTGGGGTCGGCCGCCGGCGCCGACGCGTCGAGATCGACGCCATGGTCGTTGCGTCGCAAGAATCACAGCCCTGGCGTCGATCTCGACGAAAAAAATCGAGGCGCGGTCCGCAGACCACGCCTCGATTTTTCTTGTGTGCGCCCGAAGGGATTCGAACCCCTAACCTTCTGATCCGTAGTCAGATGCTCTATCCGTTGAGCTACGGGCGCCTAGCGTTATTCAGTTGTGTGGTTGACAAGTCAACCATGGCGGAGGCGAGAGGATTTGAACCTCCGGTCCCCGGTAAGGGGGACAACTCATTAGCAGTGAGTCCCATTCGGCCGCTCTGGCACGCCTCCTTTGAACTTCTGTGAGGGTACCGGACTCCGTCCTGTCGCCCGAAACCGCCGAGGGCACACAGTACACAGCCTCCCCTATTCTGGCCAAGTGAGTATCCGTCTGCGCCCCGAAATGGCCGACCTCCCGGCGTACGCACCAGGCAAAGCAGTTCCGGGCGCAATCAAGATCGCGAGCAACGAAACCGTGTTCCCGCCGCTGCCCAGCGTGCGCGAGGCGATCTTGCGAGCCACCGAGAACATCAACCGTTACCCCGACAACGGCTATCTTGACCTGCGCGAACACCTCGCCAAGCACGTCGGCTTCGCACCCGAGAACATCGCGGTGGGCTGCGGTTCGGTGAGCCTGTGCCAGCAGTTGATACAAATCACATCCGCCCCGGGCGACGAAGTCGTGTTCGGATGGCGCAGTTTCGAGATCTACCCGCTGCAGATTCGCACCGCCGGCGCGACGGGCGTGCCGGTGCCGTTGCGTGACGAGACTCACGATCTCGACGCCATGCTCGCGGCGATCACCGACAACACCCGGCTGATCTTCGTCTGCAACCCGAACAACCCGACTTCCACCGTGGTCGACCCCGAGGCCTTGGCCCGGTTCGTCGCGGCGGTGCCCGACGACATCCTGATCGTGCTGGACGAGGCGTACGTCGAGTACATCCGCGACGGCTTGCTGCCCGACAGCCTCGGGCTGGTCCGGGCCCACCGCAACGTGGTCGTGCTGCGCACGTTCTCGAAGGCCTACGGGCTGGCCGGACTCCGCGTCGGGTACGCCGTCGCCGATCCGGAAATCGTCACGGCCCTGGGCAAGGTCTACGTGCCGTTCAGCGCGACCAGCGTGTCCCAGGCCGCGGCCATCGCCAGCCTGGAGGCCGCCGACGAACTGATGGCCCGCACCGACGCCGTCGTCGCCGAGCGCGTCCGCGTCAGCGCGGCCCTGCGCGCGGCGGGCTACGAGCTGCCGCCCTCCCAGGCCAACTTCGTCTGGCTGCCGCTGGCCGAACGCACCCTCGACTTCGTCGCCAGGGCCGCTGACAACCGCATCATCGTGCGCCCGTACGGTGAGGACGGCGTGCGGGTCACCATCGGGGCTCCGCACGAGAACGACGCCTTCCTCAGCTTTGCCACCGAGTACGCCCAGCACTGGAACGGAGATAACGAGTGAGCGACGCACGCGGCACGTTCGACGGGTTCGTCAGCCGTGACGGGCAGATCCCCGACGCCGAACTCGACGCGTTCTGGGCACTGCTGCGGCCGGCCAGCATCGACTTCATGCTCGGCGAGTGGAAGGGCGGCGAATTCCAGACCGGGCACAAGGCCAACGGATTCATGAAGCGGCTCAACTGGTTCGGCAAGACGTTCCACTCGGCCACCGACGCCAAGCCGCTGGTGTGCCTGGACGCCGAGGGCAACAAGTTCTCCAACACCGAAGCCATGAAGGGCGAGGCCAGCCTGTGGCTGGAGGAGTTCCGCGGCGAGGTGACCGCGACGATGGTCTACGACGGCGCACCGGTGCACGATCACTTCAAGGTGGTCGACGACCACACGGTGGTGGGCATCATGAACGGCAAGGGCGCCGTGGTCGACGGCCGTTACCTGTACTTCTACCTGCAGCGCGTCTAGCCCGTCGGCCGGCGGCCGGTGAAGGCCAGCAAGCGCTCCAGTGCGGGCGCGTCGTCGGCTACCGCCACCGGATCGTCGAAACCCGCACGCACCCGCCCCTCCGGAGTGATGATCTGGCGCGCCCACCCCAGGACGCACTCGGGCTGCTGATCCGGCACGTCGAGCGGCTGCCCGGTGGCCACGGCGTAATCCCAGGCGTGCACCAGGAATTCGAGCGACAGGATCCGCGCCATCATCTGCGCCGGCGCCTCGCCCTGGCCGAAGGGCACCGTACCGCCCACCCCGCGCCGCTGCCAGGCCGCCACCGCCGGCCGCGCCGCGCCAAGCACCTGATCCTCAACCGAGGCGCCGGGGGCGCGGTCTGGAATCTGCGCACCAGCCGCCGAGCCGATCAAGGTGATCGAGTTCAGCAGATGGTCCGTCAGGCCCGCCACGTCGAACTCGCGACACGGTGTCGGACGGGGCAGATCGTCGGCGGTGATGCCCCGCAGCACGCGTTGCAGCACGTCGAGGGTGGCCTCGGCACTTTCGAGTTCGTCCATAGTCGGTAGTGTCCACCCCATGACCGACACGTACGAGTCCGTTTCCGTCGAAATCAAGGACCACGTCGCCCAGGTGACACTGCTCGGTCCCGGCAAGGGCAACGCGATGGGCCCGGCGTTCTGGGCGGAGATGCCCGACGTGTTCGGCACCCTCGACGCCGACCCCGAGGTGCGCGCGATCGTGCTCACGGGCTCGGGCAAGAACTTCAGCTACGGCCTGGACCTGCCCGCCATGGGTGCCGAGATGCCCGGACTCGACGCCGGTGCGGCTGATCGGGCGGCGTTCCACAAGCGGCTGATGAAGATGCAGGGCGCCATCACCGCCGTCGCCGACTGCCGTACCGCCACCATCGCCTCCATCCACGGCTGGTGCATCGGCGGTGGCGTCGACTTGATCAGCGCCGTGGACATCCGCTACGCCAGCACCGACGCCAAGTTCTCGGTGCGCGAGACCAAGCTGGCCATCGTCGCCGACGTCGGCAGCCTGGCCCGACTGCCGCTGATCCTGTCCGACGGACATCTACGTGAGCTGGCTCTGACGGGCAAGGACATTGACGCTGCGCGCGCCGAGAAGATCGGTCTGGTCAACGACGTCTACGACGACGCCGACGCCTCGTTGGCCGCCGCGCACGCCACCGCCGCTGAGATCGCCGCCAACCCGCCGCTGACCGTCGCCGGGGTCAAAGACGTGCTGGACCAACAGCGCACCGCCAGAGTGGCCGAGAGCCTGCGCTACGTGGCCGCGTGGAATTCGGCCTTCCTGCCGTCGAAGGATCTGGCCGAGGCGGTCACCGCGATGTTCCAGAAGCGTCCGCCGCAGTTCACCGGGGAATAGGCGCCCAGCCGAGTTCGGCCTTGGCCTTCGCGTTCGACAGCGGAAGCCAGGCCGTGCCGAACGCCGTGGCCGGATAGGGCGCCGCCAGCCCGACCAGGCGGTGCGAGATCGGCCACGGCCGCGGCCGGTTCAACTTCGCGTTGAGCTCCCGCACGTAATCGCCGAAGGACTGCGGCCGGTCGTCGACGATGTTGTAGATCTGCCCACCCCGGCCCCTTTCGAGCGCATCGGCGGTGGCCCGGGCGACGTCGTCGATGTGCACCCACGACAACACCCCGGTGCCGGACAGCGCAGGCATGGCCCACCATTTGGCCAACCGGCGAAACAGGTCGTCGTGGGTGACACCGGGGCCGTAGAAGACGCCGTAGCGCAACACGATTCCCTCGGTGTCGCTGTGTTCTCCCGAGCTGATGACGTTGCGCTCCATCCCGCGCAACGCCTCCAGCATGGTGTCACCGCCACGCGGCGGCGGCCCCGGATACGGATCTGTCTCGTCGATCAACTCCGGTCCGGTCGACCCGTAGCCGTAGGCGAAGATCACCGATTCGGCGACGACCCGGCGGACCCCGGCCCGCTGCGCGGCGGCCACCAGATTGCCGGCGCCCCGGCTCCACAACTGGATGGCCGGCTCGAAATCCTTCATCCGCTTGGGGCCCAACTTCGGCAGTGTGGTCAGCAGGCTGACCACCGTCTCGGGCGCGAACTCGGCCAGCACGGCATCGATCTGGGCGCTGTCGAGAACATCGGCCACCACGGGCTTGGCGCCGGCCGCCGAGATCTGGGCGGCCTTGCCCGGCGCGCGGGTCACCCCGATGACGTCGTGGCCGCGCGAGTTCAGCTCACGCAGCAGCGGGATACCGGGGACACTGGTCGCTCCTGCCACCAGGACACGCATCTAGCGTTCTCCTGTCTTGTCGTCGGATACGCTGGCCCGCAACGCGATTGCCAGCAGTGCGGTGGTCACCACCAGGCCCGCTGCTTCCAGCCAACCGACCCAGTTGCCGGCTGCGTGGTTCGTGTCGATCAGGTGGCTCAACGAATGCAGGGCCCAGTGCGCGGTGGCGAAGGCCAGGGCCGGCACCCGCCACTGCGGCCACTTGAGCGCCGCCAGCATCATCAATCCGAGCGGCAACTCGAACGACGCGTTGTCGAGGATGTAGTGGTCGTTGCGCGCGCCGAAGGCGCCGAGCGTGTCGAAGAACGTGCCCGGCGCCACGAGCATGAACGCCCCGAGGCCCACCGAGTAGACGCCGAAGACGGCGAGGACCACTTCTGGATAGCGCCTGGTGTGTGTCACCGGGCCGGCAGCATTGGCCATGCCATCACGCTAGCGCCGCAGTGGTCTCCGAGTAGGCTCCAATTTCATGGCGACTTCGGGTACCAGTTCGGCTCCCGAGCTGCTCATCGAACTGGACCGGGACAGCAAGCGGCCGCTGCACCGTCAACTCGCCGACCGGCTGCGCGACGCCATCCGGTCCGGCCGGCTGACTGCCGGCACCCGCCTGCCGTCCACCCGTGTGCTGTCGGCCGACCTCGGGGTGTCCCGCCGGTTGGTGGTCGAGGCCTACGGGCAGCTGACGGCCGAAGGGTTCCTGCACAGCCACCAGGGCGGCTGCACCCGCGTAGCCACCGTGGACGTGTCAGCCTCCAACAGCCCGCAGCCCGATCGCGCGCGACCCCGATTCGACGTCGACTTCGCCCCCGGCTCGCCGGATCTCGCCAGCTTCCCGCGCCAGGCCTGGCTGCGCGCCATGCGGCAGGGACTCGCCGAAATCGAGTCCAGCGCCTTCGGTTACGTGGCGCCGCACGGATTACCGGCCGCGCGCGCTGCGGTGGCCGATTACCTGCAGCGCACCCGCGGCGTCGTCGCCGACCCCCGACTGGTCGTATTGTGCTCGGGTGCAACGCAAGCCGTCGCGCTGCTGGCCCGCTGCCTCGACGGCCCGGTGGCGACGGAAGATCCGGGATTCTGGCTGCACCGAATGGTGTTACGGCACAACGGCATCGATCCGCTGCCCGTTCCGGTGGACCACAACGGCATCGACGTCGGCGCCTTGACCAACAGTGGCGCAAGCGCGGTGCTGACCACCCCGGCTCACCAATCCCCCACCGGGGTGGTGCTCTCAGCGGCCCGGCGCACCGAGCTTCTGGAATGGGCCCAACCCGGGCGGCTGATCATCGAGGACGACTACGACGCCGAGTACCGCTATGACCGGACCCCGGTAGGCGCGCTGCAGGGCATCGCACCAGACCGGGTGGTGTACCTCGGATCGACCAGCAAGACCCTGGCGCCCGGGCTGCGCATCGGCTGGATGGTGGTGCCCGCACACCTGATCGAGCCGGTCCGGACCGCCAAAGGCCTTGCCGACACCGGCAGTTCGGTGATGGACCAGATCGCCTTCAGCCAGTTTCTGACCTCGGGCGGCTATGACCGCCACTTGCGCCAGATGCGTCGCCGCTACCCGGCGCGGCGCGCCGCCCTGCTGGCCGCGTTGACCCGTCACCTACCCCAGGGTGAGGTTCTCGGCGCGGCCGCGGGCGTGCACCTGACCGTCCGGTTCCCGGCCGGTTTCCCCATCGACGAGCTGGTGCGGCGCGCCGCTGAGGCACGCATTCGGCTGGAAGCCCTGGGGCCCTGCTACGCCCAGCCCGACACCGCACCACCCGGCTTGATCTTGGGCTATGCCAACACCACCGAATCCCAGATCACCGCGGGCGTAGAGCAGCTGGGCCGGATCGCGCACCAGCTGGGAGCGGCGAGCGACTAGCGTCCGGAGGCCTGAACGTTCGGCTCCGCCGGCTTGGCGCCCAGTTTGCCGGCCACGTAGTCCGCAGCCTGATCCGTCAAACCGTTGACCGCGTACAAGTTGTGCGCGTTGTTGTCACCGCCGGTGGGGGAACACACCGGATCCTCGGGGATACACAGGTCGTCGGTCTTGGCGGCATACCGCGAACCGACCGTGATCGGTGGTGCGCCGGTGTAGATCATCTGCAGGAAACCGCTCGACGGCTTGCCGAACAGTGCCACGGCGGCGACGTGATCAGCCGCCTCCGGGGGTAGCGGGCCACTGATGCTCGGCGGCAACACGAAGCCCTGCGGCACCGCATCGGCGGTGATGTAGGCGGCCACCGCCGCACCCTGCGAGAAACCGCCCAGCACGATCTTGGTGTCAGGGCAGGCCGCCACGGTGGCCCTGACCTTGTTGCTCGCATCGGCCACGCCGTCGGCCGCCGTCGCAAAGTCAAGGGATGCAGGGTAATTCACCGGATAGACATCAACGGACTTCCCGCCGGTCCTGGCCCGCAGAGCATCCACGAACGCGTCTCCGACTCCGCCGACCCCCGGCGGTTCGAACGTGCCGCGCGCGAAGATCACCTGCACGTCCGAGCAGGGGTCCGCGGAAGCCTGCCCGGCGGCGGCGATACACCCACCTGCCGCGAAGACCGCTGACGCCACTGCGCTCAACCAACGACCAACCCGATTCATTTTTCGACCCCACACTCGTCGCGACCAACCACGTTTCGTGCCAACTACTCCTCGATACCCAAGATCGAGGCGAAGCGAATCCCTCGGACGTGTGATCTACGACACGTTTAATTGTCGACGCGGGAGGTTCGAGTTTGCTATGAGGCGACGCCGACGCGCTGGCGCTCGCGCTTCTCGTCGTAATACCGGGCCCGCTCGTCGACGGCTTCCAGGAACTGCGCGAGCTCCTCCCGGGCTTTCTCCCCTTCCGGCCCGAAATCGGTCCGGTCGAAGATCCGCCAGAACCGCAGCACCGGCTGCACCACGTCGTCGTGGTGGACGCGCAGGTCGTAGATGCCGGCCTTGGCGATGGTGATGGCGTTCTGCGCGAAATCGGCCATGCCCTGGCCCGGCATCGCGAAGTTCACCACCTCGTCGCGGATGGCCGCCATCGCGGCGTCGGGGGCGATGTCCAGCGCCGCCGCCATGAGGTTGCGGTAGAACACCATGTGCAAGTTCTCGTCGGCGGCGATGCGCGCGAGCAGCTGATCGGCGATCGGGCAGCCGGATGCCCGGCCGGTGTTTCGGTGAGACACCCGGGTGGCCAACTCCTGGAATGACACATAGGCCATCGCCGCCAGCGGCGTCTTGTCACCTGAGTCATATCCGGCGACCGTGTGGGCCATCCGAAGACGTTCCAGCGCAACAGGATCCACGCCGCGCGTAACGACGAGGTAGTCGCGCAGCGCGATGCTGTGCCGGCCTTCCTCGGCCGTCCACTGCCCGACCCAGGTGCCCCACGCACCGTCGCGGGAGAACCGCGTGGCGATCTCACGGTGATAGGACGGCAGATTGTCCTCGGTCAGCAGATTGACCGTCATGGCCACCTTGGCGACGTGGTCCAACGGCGAATCCTCGGGCTGCCAATCCTCGCCGTCCAAGAAAGCGAAGTCGCGCCCCCTGCTCCATGGCACGTAATCGTGCGGGAACCATTCCCGTGCCATCGACAGATGGCGGTCGAGGTTGCTCGCGACAACCGGTTCGAGTTCGTGGAGCAGTCCGCTCTGGACATCCATACGTCGTCCTCCCAACAGTCTCGGCAGGTGTCGGCATCAGAGTGCCGCCTCGCAACCTACGGTAGCGTAGGTTACGGAACCGTAGGTTACTTTTCGGTGAACCGAGCGCCGGGAGGCCCACTTCTTGTGGCTTGTCCCTACTTCTCCTTCGTCGCCGCCTCCGCCAATTGGTGCAGCAGTCCGAGCGACAGGAAGGTCATGGCACCCCGGTCCTCGAACTTGCCGGCAACGTTGCCGGCGATGCCGCCCTGCACCGCCAGGTCGCTGATCAGATCGAGTTTGAGTTGCGGACTGCCCTCGGAGAAGTCGAGATCCGCCAGGTCGACCCACACGATGTTCGGGCGGGTCGTGGACTCGTAGACATACCGCTTGTTGGTGAGATCGAGAACCACCTGCCAGATGGTCTGCGAGGCATCGGGTTTCCCTGGGTCGGGGATACGGAACGGCTGTGCGGCGTTGCGGATCACCGAGAACATGCCCGCGATGGCCTCGACTTGGCCGGACGGCTGGGGCAAGCGACCGACGTAGTAGCTGGCGCGGGCGAACCGATCGCTGGCCAACGTCGAACCCGGGAGCGGCTGATCTCCACCCAGACCCGTGAACGACTTCACCAGCTCCAACTGCTGATCGAACGTCGGCGAATTGGTCATGACCCGGTAATCCCGGGAGTGGTACACCCGAGCGGTTCCGTCGACGTATTCGATGATCGCCGAGTCGCCGGTGGCGTCGTCGAGCGCCAGATGCAGTCCGGGGCGGGCACCGCCGGTCGGATCGTCCATCTGCACCACCTGCACATCGCTCTGGGAGATCCACGCGGTCGCCTCCGCGACCGTGGCGAAGTTGTCCAGGAAGTACTGCAGCCAGATCGCCTGCCCCAGTTGGATTCGCGAAGCGTCCGGCTCGCCGTAGGTGGACTCGGCCAGCCACAAGATGTGCCCCGCCAGACCGGCCTCATTCATCCCGTCGACAGACGTGATGTCGAAAGCGGTGGCCACCACACTGCCGTACTTCGAGGTCCAGGTCAGCTTGCCCGAGACCCCATCGTCGCGGTGGACTCCGCGGGGCTGCTTCCACAAGTTGGTCATCAGATCCTTGTGGAAATCCATGTTCCTTCCGACCAGTACCGCACCGCCCGCTTCCGGCCACATGACTCGCGTGCACATTCGAGCGAGCCTAGTGTCGACGTGCACAGCTGTACCGCAACCGTGCATGCCGCCCGATAAAGTTCGGCTTCATGGTGCCGGCACGATGGGTTGCGGCTGCGACGGCGATCGTCACTCTTGCGGGTTGCGGACCCACCTCCGCACCGCCGGAGCCCTCCGCGCCAACGAGTGCAGCGCCAACGAGTGCGGCGGCGGCTCCGCCGCTGGCCACCGATGCACACGGCTACACGATCACCTCGATCACCGAACCCGGCTCGCAACCGGACAAGTCGGTAACCATCCCTGCGCTGTCCGGCGGCGACCCGGCCGTCACCGCCCGCTTCAACGCCGCCATGCGAGCCTCACGGGCCGGGATGCCCGAACAATCCGCAGACATGAGCGTGGACGACGGTGAACTCCCCGGCGGATACGGCAGCGGGGTCACCAAAATCGGCTCCGGCGTCGTCGCCGGGCGCATCGTGCTGCTCTGGTACGGGAAAGGCGCCGCTCACCCCAACCAGAGTCTGGGCACCGTGGTGATCCAGACCCGCGACGCCGCACCGGTGACCGTCGAGGATCTGTACCAGGACCGCGCCGCAGCGCAGGCCCGGCTGCGCACGCTCTTGCCGCAACTGGACACCAGCCGGCGGTTGACGGCGCAGCAGGTGTCAGGCGAGGACATCGACACCAATTGGCTGCCCACGTCGAGCGGGCTCGAGGTCTATGTGTCGGTGGCCCATGCGCTGGGTGACTACGTGGTGGTGACCGTGCCGTGGGACCGGATCGCCGATGTGCTGCGGCCGGGGATGCTCGATGTGTTGACCGAGCACTGAACACTCACGGCATAGTGCCGGCCGCGTCATCACCGCAACAGTTCGAGAATGTGCCACATTGCCCCCACGGGACACGCTCCAGCGGTTTAGATTTCAGGTTGTTCCAGGAAAAGCGGCATGGCGAAGACGGAGAATTGGGTGAGTAGGGCCGAGTTCGAGTTTGCTACCGGCGCTCTGCGCCACGGCCGCTTCATGGGCGCCTTCTGCCTGGTGACGGCGCTGAGCTGTTTCGCGCTGGCGGGGTTGGGCATCATCGTCCAGTTCAATCCGGCGGGGCCGACCGGTGTCGCGTCGCGATCAGTGCAAGCCGCTGCGGTGATCTCCGGTGCCGTGATCGGGTATCGGTGGCTGCGGCGCCCCTGGCCGCAGTACGAAGCCGCCGTCGCATTCGTGGTGTGGGCCGACGTGGCCGTGGCCGCCGTCGCGACAACCATGTCCACCACCGAGGCGCAGCTGAGCACCACGCTGTACCTCGGCATGACGGGGGTCTTCGTCGGATTCCTGCTCGGGGCGCGACCGCTGGCAGTGCACTGCGCCTTCGGCGCCGTGGTGATCACCGGCATCACCGGCTGGGCAGTCCTGTTACGGCCCGGCAGCCTGTGGGATCTGTTCCCGATCTACATGCCGGCACTGATGTGGGTGGTAGTGGTGCCGCTGACCGGCTGCATCCTGATCGAGAGAGGCCGCAACGCGGTCGTCCAGGTCGCACAGTCGGCGCACCGTGATCAGCTGACCGGACTGCGCAACCGCCGAGGCATGCACGCGGCCGTGCGTCGAGTCGTGACGGGTAGGACGACACCGGCGAACCTGGTGGTGGCCGTGTGCGACATCGACCGGTTCAAGCGACTCAACGACGACGAGGGCCACGCGGCCGGCGACGTGGCTCTGATTGCGATGGCGGAGCGGCTACGGTCCATCGCCCGCCCCGGGGAGATCGCCGCGCGACTCGGTGGCGACGAGCTGGTCCTGGTGACGATGATCGACGACCCTGACGGCATCTCGGAACTGCTCGACCGACTGGACGTACTCACCCGGATAGAGGTCGGCGGCCGGGAACTGTCCGTGAGCGTCGGTGTCGCGTCGATGGCGGCGACCGAGCCGCACTTTTCCGTCGACCATGTGATCCGTCAAGCCGATTCCGCCATGTACGGGGTGAAGCGATCCGGCGGCGGGGCGTGCGCAGTGCACGGACGGGAGACCGACGGCACCGTTCAGGGTTTCGTCGCCGGGACATAGACCCGCACGTCAACTTCGATGGACGGCATACCCGCTGTCAACAGCGGTGGCGGAGGGATTTGAACCCCCGGACGGTGTTAGCCGTCTCTCGCTTTCAAGGCGAGTGCATTAGGCCGCTCTGCCACGCCACCGCCGACAAGAGTACGGGCTTTACACGCGACCGATGTGAGCGGGCGGCGCTCCGCTCTTCAGTGCGACGCTGATCCGCCGACAGTTCTCACCCATCGCGGCGATCTGCGGCCGCGAGAGCCGGCCGAGAAAGTGTGAGCGGACACCCTGTCCGTATGTCACCATCGCCTCACGAACAGCGACCCGGCCCTCTTCGGTGATCGTGGCGACCACTCCACGCCCGTCATCGGGACTGGCACACCTGGTCACCAGGTTCTGCACTTCCAGTCGCCGGATCTGCCGGGTCACCCGGCTGGGCAGAGACATCAACCGCTCGGCCAAGTCGCCCATCCGGGCGGACCCGGTCGCCGATTTGTCCAAGATGTCGAGCAGGCGCACATCATTGAGGGTCAGGTGATGTGCGTCCACCAGCGACCGGTTCAAGGTCGCATACATTCGCAGCGCCGAGTCGAGGTAGTTCTGCCATGACCTCTGCTCGGCGATGTCCAGGCCCGGCATGTCACCCGCCGTGCGCCCCGCAATCATCCCCACCATGGGCGCAATCGTAAGGGACGTCAGTATTGCTGCGCGCGAAAAATAGCGTGCTTGTAGCGTGGAAAAAATGCATGCAATCGCCGCGTCCGCCGAGGGCCGTCTGACCTGGGAAAATGTCGCTGATCTAGAAGTAGCAAACGACGAGGTTCTGATCCGCGTTCACGCCGCCGGGGTCAATCGCGCCGATCTGCTCCAAGCCGCGGGCAAGTATCCGCCCCCGCCAGGCGCCAGTGAAGTGATCGGGTTGGAGGTCTCGGGCACCGTCGCCGCGCTCGGCGCCGACGTTACCGACTGGTCAGTTGGGCAACCGGTATGCGCATTGCTCGCCGGGGGCGGCTACGCCGAATACGTCGCGGCACCCGCCGCCCAGGTGTTGCCATTGCCCGATGGCGTTGCTCTCAACGACGCCGCAGGACTTCCCGAGGTGGCTTGCACGGTGTGGTCGAACCTCGTCATGACCGCGGGTTTGACGGCCGGTCAGGTGGTGCTCCTCCAGGGTGGCGCCAGCGGCATCGGCACCCATGCCACTCAGGTGGCGCGCGCCCTCGGCGCCCGGGTAGCGGTGACGGCCGGCTCCGCCGACAAGCTGGCCCTGTGCCGCGAACTGGGCGCCGACATCACCATCAACTACCGCGACGACGACTTCGTGGAGCGGCTCCGGGCCGAAACCGACGGTGCCGGAGCCGACGTCATCCTCGACATCATGGGAGCCGCCTACCTGGACCGCAACGTCGACGCCCTGGCCACCGGCGGCCGGCTGGTGATCATCGGCATGCAGGGCGGCATCAAGGCCGAGCTCAACATCGCCAAGCTGCTGGGTAAGCGGGCCGGGGTCATCGCCACCTCACTGCGGCCGCGGCCCGTCGACGGGCCGGGCGGAAAGGGCGAGATCGTGCGAGCGGTGATCGACAACGTCTGGCCGATGATCGCCGACGGACGAGTCCGCCCGATCATCGGTGCCGAACTGCCCATCGCCGAAGCCCAGCGGGCCCATGAGCTGCTGGCCTCCGGTGAGGTGTCGGGAAAGATCGTGCTGACGGTCTAGCTCTGGGGCCGAGGCGCGATCAGCCGAGCGAGGCCAAAGCCCGCACGAGCTGATCGACCTCGGCGCCGGTCGAGTAGTGCGACAGCCCGACCGTCACGGCGCCGCCGATGTCGTTGACCCCGATCACGTCGAGCACACGTGAGCTGGCGTTGGAGATCGCCAGGATGCCGTTGTCGGCCAGCCGTTGCACCACCCGCTCGGCCGGAATGTCGCGTACGACGAAGCTCAGCACCGGAATCTGCGACTCCGGCCTGCCGATCACCATGACCAACGGCAACGAGCGCAGCGAGGCCACCAGGTACTCGAACAGCCGATCCAGGTAGGCCCCCGCCGACTTCATCGACACGGCCAGCCGCTCGCGCCGCGAACCACTGGCCGAGTCATCGAGGTTCGACAGGTACTCGATGCTGGCCACCACACCGCCCAGCAGGCCGTACTGATGTGCGCCCACCTCCAGGCGGGCCGGTCCGGTGGCGTGCGGGTCCAACGACACCGAGGCCAGCGAATCGAGCGTCGAGGGTTCGCGGAAGACGAGCGCGCCGACGGGCGGTCCGCCCCACGGCACCGCGTTGAGCGCCACCACGTCGGCCTCGATCTCGTTGATGTCGATGAGCCGGTAGGGCGCCGCGGCGGAGTGGTCGACCACGACCATGCCGCCGACCTCGTGGGTGAGTTTCGTCACCTCACCCAGATCGGTGACGGTCCCCAGGGTCGATGACGCCGACGCGATGGCCACCAGCCGGGTCGGCTTGTCGATCAGCCCTTCCCACTGCCACGACGGCAGCTCACCGGTTTCGATGTCGACCTCGGCCCACTTGACCTTGGCGCCATAGCGATTCGCAGCCCGCAGCCACGGCGCGATGTTGGCCTCGTCGTCCAGGCGGGTGACCACCACCTCGTAACCAAGGCCGACCCGGCTCGAGGAGGCCTCGGCCAGTGCGGTCAGCAGCTGGGCCCGGTCGGCCCCGAGAACCACCCCGCGCGGATCGGCGTTGACCAGGTCTGCGACCGCCTGCCGCGCGGCGGTGAGCACGGCCGCACTGCGGCGTGCGGACGGGTGCGGCCCCACAGCGGTGGGCATCGAGCCACGGAAGGCGGTGGAAACCGTCGTCGCGACGGAGTCGGGCACCAACATGCCGTTCTGGGCATCGAAGTGAACCCACCCATCGCCCAATGACGGGTGCAAGCCCCGCACCCGGGCGACGTCGTATGCCATGCCAGCCACCTTAGAGCGTCCGCCGATATCACAAACCGACACGATTTGGGGAGCGCCCGATGAGCACGTTTGCGCTTCCGAGACCATGCTCGGACCGGGTCACCTGGGCAGCCATACTAGTCCAGTGGGCTTCGGGTTCGGAGTGCTAATCGCACTGTTGTTGCTGGTGATCCCCGGGGCGCTGATAGCCAGGGCGGGCGGACTGACCGCGTCGACGGCGGTGGCGGTGGGTCCAGCCTTGACCTACGGCACCGTTGCGTTGGCGATCGTCCCGCTCGGGGCGATCGGCGTGCCGTGGAACGCATGGGCAGCGTTGTTTGCTGTGGCCATTGTCGCCGCCATTGCGGCCGGGGTACGGAGGCTGCTGGCCCGCTTCCGTGACCGCGACGCCGAGGCGTCAGGCGTCTCGCGGGGACCCGCCGTAGTGGTTGCGGTGGGCGTCCTGCTGGGTGCCGTGCTGATTGCTGCCGCGGCGTGCGCCGGCCTGCCGCACTGGCAATCCATCCCCAGCACCTGGGACTCGGTCTGGCACGCCAATACGATCCGCTGGATCCTCGACACCGGCCAGGCCTCACCGACCCACATGGGCGAGCTGCGCAACGTCGAAACAGACGAGGCGCTCTACTACCCGTCGGCCTTCCACGCGCTGGCCGCCGTCTACTGCCAACTCACGGGCGCCGCCGCGACCACCGCCTACACCGTGAGTTCGGTCACCGCGGCGGTGTGGCTGTTCCCCGTCAGCGCCGCGATGCTGACCTGGAAGATGGTCCGCCCGCACACCTGCGAGATGCGCACCGCCGTCGCGGCGGCCACCGCGGCCGCGATCACCGCCTCCTTCACCGCGGTGCCCTACGTCGAATTCGATGTGGCGGCAATGCCCAACCTGGTGGCCTACGGGCTCGCGGTGCCGGCATTCGCACTGATCATCTCGACGCCGGCCCACCGCGATCGCATCGGCCTGGCCGTGCTCGCGACAGTCGGCGTCTTCTCGGTGCACCTCACCGGTGGTGTGGTGACCGCACTGCTGGTCGGTGTCTGGTGGCTGGCCGAGGCGCTGTGGCGGCCGGTGCGCAGCCGGCTGTCGGACTTTCTGGCACTGGCCGGCGTCGCGGTGCCGACGCTGGCGATCATGCTCCCCCAGTTCCTGGGAGTCCTCCAGCAAGCCGACATCATCGTGGGCCACGCCTTCGTCAACCACCTCGGCAAGAAGCACTCGCTGTTCGCGGCCATCGTGCAGCACACCCGCCACCTCAACGACTTCCCGATCCAGAACATCCTCATCGCACTGGCCGGCCTCGGCGGACTGGTGATGCTGATCAAGAAGATCTGGTGGCCACTGGTGGTCTGGCTGATCCTGATCGCCTCGATCGTGCATTCCGGCGCACCGTTCGGGGGCCCGCTGGGCGTCATCACCGGCACGTTCAGCGATCTGTTCTACAGCGACCCCCGTCGCCTGTCGGCGGTCGTCACGATGCTCTACGCGCCGATGGCCGCGATCGGTCTGTGCACCTTGGTGCTGCTGGGTGCCGCCGCCCTGCGCCGCGCCGGGGCCCGCCCGGTGTGGGTCCGCGCGACGGCCGCCGTTGCGCTGGTCGCCACCACCGTGGGCCTGGCCTGGCATTACTTCCCCCGACACAAGTACCTGTTCGGGCAGAAGTACGACTCGGTGATGATCGACGCCAAGGACCTCGAAGCCTTCGCCTACCTGGCCGAGCTACCCGATGCCCGCACCACGCTGATCGGCGACGCCAACACCGACGGCACCGCCTGGATGTACGCGGTCTCGGGGCTACATCCGCTGTGGACGCACTATGACTACCCGGTGCAACAGGGCCCGGGGTATCACCGGTTCATTTTCTGGGCATACGCAGATGACGCCGACACCGATCCCCGCGTTGCCGAGGCGGTCGAGGCACTCAACATCCGCTACGTGCTCACCAGCACACCGGTGGTCCGAGGGTTTGTCATGCCAGACGGGCTAGTGTCGCTAGACAGCTCACGGTCGTGGGAGAAGATCTACGACAACGGCGAGGCGCGCATCTACCGCTGGCACGGTGAGAACGCGGCCACCAAAACGAAGTGACACCAGACAGCACAGCTTCAAGGGAAGGCAATGACCATCAACCCCGACGATGACAACATCGAGATCCTGGCCAGCACGGCCGACGACACCGATGCCGAAGCTGACGGCAAGTCGCTGACCGACCTCGTCGAACAACCGGCGAAGGTCATGCGCATCGGCACCATGATCAAGCAGCTGCTCGAAGAGGTGCGGGCGGCACCGCTCGACGACGCCAGCCGCAACCGGTTGCGCGACATCCACCGGACCAGCATCCGCGAACTCGAGGACGGTCTGGCCCCCGAGCTGCGGGAGGAGCTGGAGCGGCTGACGCTGCCCTTCACCGAGGACAGCGTGCCGTCCGACGCCGAACTACGCATCGCCCAGGCTCAATTGGTCGGCTGGCTGGAAGGCCTGTTCCACGGCATCCAGACGGCGTTGTTCGCCCAGCAGATGGCCGCCCGCGCCCAGCTCGAACAGATGCGTCAGGGCGCGCTGCCACCGGGACTGCAGGTTCCCGGCGGCCAGCGCGGCGGCCCGTCGCACCCCGGCACCGGCCAGTACCTGTAGGTCGCAGTTGTCTGATCCGTACATCTCGACGCGCGACGCATGGGTGGAATTTCCCATCTTCGATGCCAAAACCCGCTCGCTGAAGAAGGCATTCCTCGGTAAGGCCGGCGGCGCGATCGGGCGCAACGAGTCCAACGTCGTCGTCATCGAGGCACTGCGCGACATCACGATGTCGCTGAAAATGGGCGACCGGGTCGGGTTGGTCGGCCACAACGGCGCGGGCAAATCCACACTGCTGCGGCTACTTTCGGGCATCTATGAGCCCACGAGGGGCTCGGCTACGGTCAACGGCCGAGTCGCCCCGGTGTTCGATCTCGGCGTCGGGATGGACCCGGAGATCTCGGGTTTCGAGAACATCATCATCCGCGGGCTGTTCCTCGGGCAGACCCGCAAGCAGATGCTGGCCAAGGTCGACGAGATCGCCGAGTTCACCGAGCTCGGCGAATACCTGTCGATGCCGCTTCGCACCTATTCCACCGGTATGCGGGTGCGGCTGGCGATGGGCGTAGTGACCAGCATCGACCCCGAGATCCTGCTGCTCGACGAAGGCATCGGTGCTGTCGACGCGGAGTTCCTCAAGAAGGCGCAGTCCCGACTGCAGAGCCTGGTGGAACGTTCCGGAATTCTGGTGTTCGCAAGCCATTCCAACGAGTTCCTGGCCCGGCTGTGCAAGACCGCGATGTGGATCGACCACGGCACGATCCGGATGACGGGCGGCATCGAGGAAGTCGTCGGCGCCTACGAGGGCCCCGACGCCGCGCGGCACGTGCGCGAGGTGCTGGAGGAAACCGCGCGTGGCACCTGAGACCGTCATCGCGGTGATCGTGACGCACCGGCGCCGTGAACTGCTGGCCAAGTCCCTTGCGGCAGTGGTGGAGCAGGACCGCAGGCCTGACCACCTGATCGTGGTCGACAATGACAACGACGAAGCCGTCCGCGAACTGGTGCTCGGCCAGCCGGTGCCCGCGACGTATCTTGGGTCACGCCGAAACCTCGGTGGCGCAGGCGGTTTCGCACTGGGCATGCTGCACGCACTGGCCCAAGGCGCCGATTGGATCTGGCTGGCCGACGACGACGGCCGGCCCGCCGACAACACCGTGTTGTCTACCCTGCTGGCCTGCGCCGAGCAGCACACCCTGGCCGAGGTATCGCCCATGGTGTGCAACCTCGACGATCCGGAACGGTTGGCGTTCCCGCTGCGCCGGGGGCTGGTGTGGCGCCGGTTGGTCAGCGAATTGCGCACCGACAGTGAAAGCGACGTGCTGCCCGGAATCGCCTCGCTGTTCAACGGTGCCCTGTTCCGGGCCGCCACGGTGGAATCCGTGGGCGTGCCGGATCTGCGTCTGTTCGTCCGCGGCGACGAGGTCGAACTGCACCGCCGGCTCGTCCGCTCCGGCCTGCCGTTCGGAACCTGTTTGACCGCAAGCTATCTGCACCCGTGCGGCACCGACGAGTTCAAGCCGATCCTCGGCGGCCGGATGCACACGCAATACCCCGACGACGAGACCAAACGGTTCTTCACCTACCGCAACCGCGGCTACCTGTTGTCCCAACCCGGCCTTCGCAAACTCCTGCCGCAGGAGTGGGTGCGGTTCGGCTGGTACTTTCTGGTGTCCCGCCGCGACCCGGCAGGTTTACGCGAATGGATTCGGCTGCGGCGACTGGGCAGACGCGAAAGGTTCCAGAGATGAGTTTCACCGACGCGGCATCCGACTCCAAGACGATGGCGCGGGCAATTCGCGATCTCTCCGAAGGTTTCAGCAAGCGCGAACTATGGCTGCACCTGGGCTGGCAGGACATCAAACAGCGCTACCGGCGCAGCGTGCTCGGCCCGTTCTGGATCACCATCGCCACCGGCACCACCGCGGTGGCGATGGGACTGCTCTACTCGAAACTGTTCAAGCTGCCGCTCGAAGAGCACCTGCCGTACGTGACGCTCGGCCTGATCATCTGGAATCTGATCAACGCGTCCATCCTCGAGGGTTCCGAGGTGTTCATCGCGAACGAGGGCCTGATCAAACAACTTCCGACGCCGCTGTCGGTGCATGTCTACCGGCTGGTGTGGCGGCAGCTGATCCTTTTCGGCCACAACATCGTCATCTTCGTGATCATCGCGATCATCTATCCGAAACCGTGGAAGTGGATCGACCTTGCCGTCATCCCGGCACTGGGTCTCATCGTGCTCAACTGCGTATGGGTGTCCATTTGTTTCGGCATCCTGGCCACGCGGTATCGCGACATCGGACCGCTGCTGGCGTCGATCGTGCAGCTGTTGTTCTTCATGACGCCGATCATCTGGAACGAGTCGACCCTGCAGCAGCAAGGCGCCGGATCGTGGGCCAAGATCGTCGAGATCAACCCACTGCTGCACTATCTGGACATCGTGCGCGCCCCCCTGCTGGGAGCCGATCAAGAGGTGCGGCACTGGCTGGTGGTCTTGGTTCTCACGGTGATCGGCTGGGGCTTCGCCGCGATCGCCATGCGCCAGTACCGCGCCCGCGTCCCGTACTGGGTGTAGGGATCTCAACCGCCTCGGCATTGGATGTTTTCAGCGGCGCCGTGCGCCGATGCGGGTGCGCCCAGCCGTTGCCGCCGACGCCACGATTCGGACACTGAGCGACCGCTCAGCAGGTTACGGCCATTCCGCGACGATTCCCCTCAGCAACCTGAGCTTTTGCCATCGCAGCTGGTCAAGCGAGCAGATCCACCGGAATTCCCGGCGCAGCTAGTCTGTGAACACGTTCTAATTTGCTACTTTCGGGTAGCCGAGAAAGAGTCTTGTTGCGCATGCAATTATTTGCGCTCCACGCACCTCAGAGTTTCCGAGATATTGCATTCTTTCCAGCTTTTGATCCGCTACTTTCCCTGTCGTCCAAGATCCACACGACCAACAGGAGTAGAAGTGCAGACCAAGCTTCGGCCGCATGCAACGGCCGGAATCGCACTGGTGGGAGCCAGTCTCATCGCGCTGACCCCAGTGACCGCGCCCTCGACCGACGTGAGAGTTGCCTCTCCGCCCGTCAACCTCTCCGCAGCCATCGACCCGATCACGCCATGGCAGAACGTCTTCGATAAAGCAAAAGTGAACTTCGAGGCGCTCAACACGCTGTGGACCACCACCCCGGCTCCGGTGCTGCAGCAGGTCATCGTCAACCAGATGGGTTACCTGAACCAGTTACCCGATTTCGAGACCATCTTCGCCGAGATGCAGGCCAATCTGGATGCCGCGATGAAGGCGGCCACCGCCAAGGACCTGTCCACCCTCAATGCCCTGCAACGCTTGGCGTTCCAGCTGCTGCCGTCGCAGATACCCGGAGGCTTGCCGCCCGAGGCGAAGCCGATCGTCGACTTCCTCACGTCGTATCTCAGTGGGGCACTCATCGGCCTGGTCGGACCAGTCGTCGGCCCGGCGTTGGTGGTCGGCTACGGCATCCAGGCGATCGCCGAAAATCTCACCTCCGAAGCCCCGGACCCCGAGGCCGCACTCAACACCCTGCTCAACATGCCTGCCGCCATGGCCGACGCGTTCCTCAACGGCGGTCAAAAGCTGGACTTCACGCCGCTGCTGACAGCGCTGGACGTGGCCATGCCCGCCAATACCACGATCGGGATCACCTTCGGCGGCGTGCTCAGTCCGGGAGGTTCGCTCTTCAAGTCGCTCAACATGGGCTTGGGTGGGTTCAAGATCGCCGGAACGGGTGTAGGCACCATCGGCTCACTCATGGGCATGTCGAAGGTGATCGCGAAGGCCATCGGCTGGGACGGCACCGGAAATCCCTTGGACCCGCCTGCCGGCACAACCATGTTGCGTTCCGGTGGCGACGATCCCGCGCAGGTGCCCGCCTTGAAAGAGAACAATGCTGCCACTTACAGCGTGACGTTAAACCTCAACGACTCACGCGCAGGTACAACGGTTGGAGAAGTCGGTGCGGGCGAGACAGACGAACTCGCGGCCGACGCACCGAGCGAATCCAAAGATGAAGCGGCGCAGTCCAAACCGCGGGTGAAGCGGTACGTCGCCGGCCATCGGCTCAAGAAGGCCATCGAGTCCGAAGGCGAACAGCTGAAAGGCGCAGTGCCGAAACTGGGCAAGCACCTCAAGCGGCACAAGGCGGCTGCGGCAACTTCGGCCGCCGAGAACAATCCGTCGGACAACCACCCTTCGAGCAAGGACAAGAGCGAATCCGCAGCTTGATGTCGTGAGCGATCGCCAGTACTGACCCGCTCCCCGGAAGAGGTGAAGGTCCTTCCGGGGAGCGCTCCACAATGCCGGTTGGCAGCTACATATCTTCGGGCTCAGAGCCGAACACGAATCGGCGGCCCGAGATCTCCTTCGGCTGGATCCGCACGAAGCGGCGTTTCCTGGTGCCGATCCACGACAGCAGCTGGGCGCGTTCGGCCTCGGCGACCTCGTCGGGAGCTTCGAGAAGCCGTGGTGCGCCGCGGACTATGACGCTCCAGCCTCCGACGAGATTGTGATCGTCGGCCTCGAACAGCACCCGGTCGTTGAACAGGGTGCTCACCAACTTCGTCCCCTCGGCGGTGCGGAACAGCAGTGTGCGGTGTTGGACGATGAAGTTCACCGGAAAGATCTCCAGCCTGGTACCGATGGTGGACACCAAGCGGCCCAGCGTGACGCTGGACAGCAGCTGCCAGCACTCGTCCTCGCTGAGCACTGAGACCGGGCTCTGCGCCGTCATGCCGCCACCCTACGGCCCAAATGACAATCGGCGCGCCCCGCTCCTCGATGAGAGGCAGGACGCGCCGACCACAGACTGCTGTGTCTAGCTCATGTGCTCAGTTCATGTTCCAGGGCTCGCCGTAGGTGGTGACGCTGTCACCGGTCGAAGCGATCAGCCGGGCGAACGGACGCAGCAACACACCACCGGCCGCACCGGTCACCGTGCCGTGCGCGTTGGACACCGCCACACCGCCGGCCGCACCCTTGACATCCACCGAGAAGGTCGCCACCTCCTGGATGCCCGGGCCGTTGCCCAGATCCGCGCTGATCGACACACCCGGGAACAGGTTCGGGGTGATCACCGACTCCAGACCGAACGGCGGGCCGGTGATGTCACCATCGTCGATCAGGATGTTCGGGGTGGTGTAGGAGAAGTTGATCCCCACACCCAGTGACCAGGGGAAGCCGATCTGGTAACCCAGCTCCAGCGTGCCCTCGAAGTCATCGGCACCGGGGCCGGCCACGGTGTACTTGGCCCGACCGGAATGGAACCACTCACGGGTCAGCCGGTTGCGGTCCAACGGGAACACACCGTTGAGGAAGGTGTCCCACTGCTGAACGGTCAGCGTCCGATCCTGACCATCGACCAGGCTCAGTTCATTGTCCAGACCCGCATGAGAAGTACCGGTGCCTATGAACAGGCCGGCGAAGACTCCGGCCATTGCGGTCACCAACGCGACCAGCATTCGACTCAATGCCAACATGTTCTCCCTAGCTCTGTCGGTGATCCATTCGTGCTTCACCAACCAGGGTCCCCACCCAGAGCGCCAGCGCGATCGGCCACCCCATTAGGGACGTCACACCCGGCTCTCATGCCTTGCTCATGATTGGCAGGAGGAAACGTAACCGGGCGGCATTCAGGCGGCAACGGCAACAGTTTCGGCCATCTGAGCAGACAAACGGTAATACAAAGTTTGCTAGAACCACACCGGCTTACGTCACACCGTCGCTGTTGGTTACCTGTGAATGCCGAGCGCCGCGACGGCGGCGACGTGAGTGGGCGAGCACACCGGAAAGCCGTTTCATACGGCTGGAACTGGTATTTTACCCGCTCCGCCGAAGTCACCTCCGACAATCACGGTGACCAGAATGATTGCCACAGCCACTGTCGACATCGGGTGCCGGCGCGTGGATCAGCCCGAGTTTGCGCTTGCTGTGTAAATGTTCCGTTACACAGCGCCGAACACTCGGATTAACTGAACGGCCACCCGAGGATTGAACCGCGCCCTAGTCGATATTCCGATTTGTGACTGACATCACACTGTTGGCCTCGATAATCCTCACCTACCCGCCCCACTTCACAGGCACTTCACAGCGGGTTCGGACGTTATGGCGATATGAGCATCCCGCCATATGAGCCCCCGAAGTCCCCGCCACCGTCAGGTGTCGGCAACACCCTGCTGTGTCCGAAGTGCGCCGGCGTCATGAAGACCTACGAGCGCAACGGCATCCACCTCGAGCAGTGCGATACCTGCCGCGGCATCTTCCTGGATTTCGGCGAGCTCGAGGCGCTGACCCAAATGGAGAACCGGTTTGTCCAGGCGCCGCCGCCGCCGGCACCCCAGCAGCATCCCGGCTACCACCAGGGCTACTCGGACTACGGGCCGGGTTGGGGGCACCGCGGCAACAAGCACTACCGCAAGCAGGGCTTCGGCCGGCTGTTCTTCTCCAGCTGAGGCATCCGCGCGCAGGCCGCCATCAACAGTTCGTCGTCGGGATCGGTGGCGGCGGCGTGGATGACGGCGGCCCGCGCGAACGGCTCCAGAACCGGCCACGGATCCCCCGCGGGCAAAGCCGGACCGCCGGCGTCCCGGTAGGCATCGAGGAACGAAAGCCAATCCGCGTCAGGGATGAGTCCGGCCGCCCAGAACCCGGCCGGACGCGCCAAATCCCAAGCGGGATCACCCAATCCGAGGTCATCGACGTCGATGAGCCGCCAATGTCCGCCATGCCGGCCCACCTGGCCCAGGTGGAAATCGCCGTGCACGAGGGTGCGTGGCCGATGCTCCGAGCCCGGCCGCCACGCTTCGCCGGGCAGACCCGCCGCGGCCCGCATCACCACATCCGCACGATGCCGCCGGGTCAAAACGATCGCCCGACGTAACCTCGCCGGCCAGCCGTGGGCCGGCAATCGCTGAGTAACCGGCTCGGTGTGCAGCGCCGCCAGCAGTTGCCCGATAGCCACCCATGGCACGCATTCCGGTTGCGCTACAAGGGTTTCGGCCAGCGGCCAACGGCTCATCCAGCGGCCGTCGACCGCCTCGGGCATCGCCGACAGCGGGCTCAACAACGCACTGATCCGCCCGGCCGCCTGCAGCCGTACCCGCAGCGCACGCGGATCAGTACCCGGCCGGTGCAGTTTCGCTACGACAGCGCCGTGCACCGTGATGTCTGCGCCGGACCGGGTCTGCACATCTCCAGTTTCCCGCGAGATCAGCGCCGCGGGGCCGGCATCCGCACGGTGACGTTGATCCGGTTCCAGGCATTGATGGTGACGGCCATGGCGATCACCTGACCGAGCTCACGTTCGGTGAACGCGGCGGCAGCGCGGGCGTACACCGCATCCGGCACGTGGCCGTTGCCCAGCTCGGTGATGGCCTCGGTCAGGGCCAGCGCGGCCTGCTCACGTTCGGTGAACAGATCGCCGGCTTCCCGCCAGGCCGCGATCAGGGCCAGCCGCTGCTCGGTCTCCCCCTGCTTGGCGGCATCGCGGGTGTGCATGTCGAGGCAGAACGCGCAGTGGTTGATCTGCGACGCGCGGATTTTGATCAGCTCACCGATCGTCGGGTCGACATCCTTTGCCGCGGCGTTGGACAGCGTCATCATCGCGTCGTACAGCTCGGGCGACGTCTTATAGATCTTGAGCCGGTCGACGGTCTTGGTGGGTTCGAGTGTCTGTGTCATGCCGTCAACGCTAGATCGAAGAATACCGCCTAGATGGTTCAATTAGAGCGTGACTTCGCGGGCCAATTCGGGGAGCCGAGACCTGCACCTCGCGCTGCGCGCGATGATCGAACCCGGCAGCCGCACGGCCCGCGAACAGCTGATCGCCGCGCTTCGCGACGGCATCCGCGGCGGCAGCCTGAGCACCGGCACACGGCTGCCGCCGTCCCGGGCGCTGGCCTCCGATCTGGGATTGGCCCGAAACACCGTCGCCGAGGCCTACGCCGAACTCGTCGCCGAAGGCTGGCTGGCGTCACGGCAGGGGGCCGGCACCTGGGTCGCCCGCACCGATTCGACCCGGACGCCACCGCGCCCGCGCCGCATCCCCGCGGTACCGCGGCACAACCTGATGCCCGGCTCCCCCGACGTGTCGGAGTTCCCCCGATCGGCCTGGCTGGCATCGGCACGTCGAGCCGTCACCAACGCACCGGTCGCGGCGCTGCGGATGGGGGACCCACGCGGACCGCTTGCCCTGCGTGAGGCGCTCACCGAATATCTGGGCCGAGTGCGCGGCGTGCGCACCTCGCCTGAGTCGATCGTGATCTGCTCCGGCGTGCGTGACGGCATCGATCTCTTGGGGCGGGTGCTGGGTGTCCGACGCCCGATCGCCGTGGAGGCCCACGGCCTCTATATTTTTCGCGACGCGCTCGCGGCGCTGGGAGTGCCGACCACACCGATCGGGATCGACGAGCACGGCGCGGTGATCAGCGATCTGGACGCGCTCGACACCCCGGCGGTGCTGCTGACTCCCGCGCATCAGAGTCCGTTCGGCATGGCCCTGCACCCCGCCCGGCGCACCGCGGTCATAGACTGGGCCCAGCGCACCGGCGGATATGTGGTGGACGACGACTACGACGGCGAGTTCCGCTATGACCGGCAACCCGTCGGCGCCCTGCAGGCGCTCCACCCCGATCGGGTCGTCTACCTGGGCTCGGCCAGCAAGTCGATGGCCCAGGTGATGCGCGTGGGCTGGATGGTGCTGCCCGATGCGCTGATCGATCCCGTCATCGCCGCCGCCGGCGGGGCCCAGTACCACGTCGACGCCCTCACCGCGCTGACCCTGGCGGACTTCATCCACAGCGGCGGCTACGACCGGCACATCCGCCGGATGCGCAACCGCTACCGTCGCCGGCGCGACGCCCTCGTCGACGCCTTGACCGGATTCAACCTCGGCATGGGCGGACTGGCGGCCGGGGTGAACATGCTGCTCACCCTGCCCGACGGGGCCGAGCCGGAGGTGCTGCGCCGGGCCGGCGAGGCAGGGATCGCGCTGTGCGGGCTGTCGATCATGCGGCATCCACAAGCCGGCCCGGGCACCGCCGATCCGGACGGGGTGATCATCGGCTTCGGCGCACCCGCAGAGCACGCCTTCGGACCGGCGGTCGACGCGCTGTGCGCGGTGTTGTCGGCCACCCTCCGCTAGGAATCCTCGCCGACGATCAGGTCCGACGGACCGGTGGGCAACCGCCAACCGAAGATCAACCCGGCCAGCCGCAACGTCGTCGCAAGCACCGTGCCGACCACGAGGCCGATCCACTGCGGACCGAAGTAATCGATGACCACATACGCCGTCGCACCCATCAACGCCGGGACGGCGTAGAGATCGTCCGGGCGCATCAACATCGGGATCTCCCGAACCAGCACGTCACGGATGATGCCGCCACCGATCGCCGTGGTCATGCCGATCAGAACCGCCGCGAACCAGCTGGCCCCGTTGTCGACGGCGAACGCCGCGCCCGAGGTCGCGAAGAAACCCATGCCGATCGCATCCAACGGCAACACGATGTGGTGGAACCGGATGAGGTGCTTGGCGGTGAGGGTGGCCACAGCCGTCGCCGCCAGGGCAACCGTGATGTTGGGCCAGTGCTGGATGGAGATGGGTGGGTGGACACCGAGGAAGAGGTCACGGATCACCCCGCCGCTCACACCGGTCAGCACGCCCAGGGCCGCGATACCGAACAGATCGAAGCCCTTGCGGATCGCCACGATCACCCCTGAGGACGCGAACACCGCTATCCCGAGGTCGTTGAGCACCGTCTGCAACACGACTGAACGGTAGGCCCTCGCTAAGCTGCCTGGGTGGCCGAACCCGTCATGTCGCCGACACTGGACCTCAAAACGCAGGCGTTCCGGTTCATCGTCACCGGTGGGCTGTCGGCGATCGTGGACTTCGGGCTCTACGTACTTCTCTACAAAGCCTTCGGGTTGCAAGTCGACCTCGCCAAGACGATCGGCTTCATCGCCGGGACCACCACGGCCTACCTGATCAACCGGCGCTGGACCTTCCAGGCCCCGCCGAGCACGGCCAGGTTCATCGCGGTGTGGGCGCTCTACCTGGTCACTTTCGCCGTGCAGGTCGGGCTGAACCACCTGGTGCTCCACCTGGCCGATTACCGATCGTGGGCGGTGCCGGTGGCCTTCGTCATCGCCCAGGGCACCGCGACGGTGATCAACTTCATCGTGCAGCGTGCGGTGATCTTCAAACTGCACTGAGGTCCGTACCGGCTACTGCCGGGTACGCTTCTCTGCGATGTCGACTACCGAATTGCCGACCACTCCCAAGCGCCTGACGGGCTGGGGCCGGACCGCACCGACCGTGGCACAGGTGCTCTCAACCAGCGATCCCGAGGTCATCGTCAAGGCCGTCACGCAGGCCGCCGAGCAGAAGGGCCGCGGCGTCATCGCCCGCGGGCTCGGCCGCTCCTACGGCGACAACGCGCAGAACGGTGGCGGGCTGGTCATCGACATGTCGGCGCTCAACCAGATCCACTCGATCGATGCCGGCACCAAGCTGGTCGACGTGGACGGCGGGGTGAACCTCGACCAACTGATGCGCGCCGCACTGCCCCAAGGCCTGTGGGTCCCGGTGCTCCCGGGCACCCGACAGGTGACCATCGGCGGCGCCATCGGCTGTGACATCCACGGCAAGAACCACCACAGCGCCGGCAGCTTCGGCAACCACGTGCGCTCGATCGACCTGCTGACCGCGAATGGTGAGATCCGCAAGCTCACCCCGGACGGTCCCGAATCCGAATTGTTCTGGGCCACGGTCGGTGGCAACGGCCTGACCGGGATCATCCTGCGGGCCACCATCGAGATGACCCCGACGGAGACCGCGTATTTCATCGCCGACGGCGACGTCACCCACAACCTCGACGAGACCATCGAATTCCACAGCGACGGCAGCGAATCCAACTACACCTATTCTTCGGCGTGGTTCGACGCGATCAGCGCGCCGCCCAAGCTCGGGCGGGCCGCGATCTCACGAGGCTCACTGGCAACCCTGGACCAGCTGCCGCCGAAACTCCGCAAGAATCCGCTGAAATTCGATGCGCCACAACTGCTTACGCTGCCCGATGTGTTCCCCAACGGGCTGGCCAACAAGTTCACCTTCGGACCGATCGGCGAACTCTGGTACCGCAAGTCGGGCACCTACCGCAACAAGGTGCAGAACCTGACGCAGTTCTATCACCCTCTCGACATGTTCGGGGAGTGGAACCGTGCGTACGGTCCGGCGGGCTTCCTGCAGTACCAGTTCGTCGTGCCCACCGAGGCCGTCGATGAGTTCAAGGCCATCATCGTCGACATCCAGCGCTCCGGGCACTACTCGTTCCTCAACGTGTTCAAGCTGTTCGGCCCGGGCAATCAGGCGCCGCTGAGCTTCCCCATTCCCGGCTGGAACGTGTGTGTCGACTTCCCGATCAAGGCCGGCCTGAACGAGTTCGTCACCGAACTCGACCGCCGCGTAATGGAATTCGGCGGCCGGCTGTACACCGCCAAGGATTCGAGGACCACCGCCAAGACCTTCCACGCCATGTATCCGCGCATCGAGGAGTGGCTGGCGGTACGCCGCAAGGTCGATCCGGACGGCGTGTTCATCTCGGACATGGCCCGCCGACTGGAGCTCGTCTAGCACCCTCACCGTTCCCCGCGGATTCACGAGAATTTTATTCTTGACTAATTCCAGAAAAGGGGCGAGACTCGGTTCGTGTCGACGACGGCGGACTTCCAGCAGTTGCTGAGAAGCGCTGACCTGCGTGTGACCCGGCCCCGGGTGGCGGTGCTGCATGCAGTCAACACACACCCGCACGCCGACACCGAAACGATCATCCGTGCCGTGCGCGACGAACTGCCCGACGTCTCGCATCAGGCCGTCTACGACTGCTTGCACGCATTGACCGCAGCCGCGCTCGTGCGTCGCATCCAACCGTCCGGTTCGGTCGCCCGGTACGAATCCCGTATCGGCGACAACCATCATCACGTCGTGTGCCGATCGTGTGGCGCAATCGCCGACGTGGACTGCGCGGCCGGGTCGGCCCCATGCCTGACCGCGTCAGACGACCACGGTTTCGAGATCGACGAAGCCGAGGTGATCTATTGGGGCACCTGCCCCGAATGTTCCGTTGTTCCAAGTAGATAACCCCTTAACCCGCCAGCCCCGGAAAGGATTGTCATGGCCGACGCCGAAACCCATCCCCCGATCGGTGAAGCACAGACCGAACCCGCCGAGAGTGGTTGTCCCATGCGGATCAAGCCTCCCGTGGAGGGCGGCAGCAACCGCGATTGGTGGCCCAACGCGGTCAACCTGAAGATCCTGCAGAAGAACCCGCCCGCCATCGATCCGTCGGACGAGGGCTACAACTACCGCGAGGCCGTCAAGTCGCTCGATGTCGAGGCCTTCCAGCGTGATTTCGATGAGCTGCTGACGAATTCGCAGGACTGGTGGCCGGCCGACTTCGGGCACTACGGTCCGCTGTTCGTCCGGATGTCCTGGCATGCTGCCGGCACCTACCGCGTCGAGGACGGCCGCGGTGGCGGTGGACGCGGCATGCAGCGCTTCGCCCCGCTGAACAGCTGGCCCGACAACGTCAGCCTGGACAAGGCCCGCCGCCTGCTGTGGCCGCTGAAGAAGAAGTACGGCAAGCAGATCTCGTGGTCCGACCTGCTCGTCTACGCGGGCAACCGCGCGATGGAGCACATGGGCTTCAAGACCGCAGGCTTCGCCTTCGGCCGCCCGGATTACTGGGAGCCCGAGGAGGACATCTACTGGGGCGCCGAGGCTGAATGGCTGGGCTCACAGGACCGCTACGCCGGTGCGAACGGTGACCGGACCAAGCTGGAGAACCCGCTGGGCGCCAGCCACATGGGCCTGATCTACGTCAACCCTGAAGGCCCCGAAGGCAATCCGGATTACCTGGCCGCCGCCATCGACATCCGCGAGACCTTCGGCCGGATGGCGATGAACGACGTCGAGACCGCCGCGCTGATCGTCGGTGGCCACACCTTCGGCAAGACGCACGGCGCCACCGACATCGAGAACGGTGTCGAGCCCGAGGCCGCGCCGCTGGAGCAGATGGGCCTGGGCTGGGCCAACCCGGGCGTCGGCAACGACACCGTCAGCAGCGGCCTCGAGGTGACCTGGACCCACACTCCGACCAAGTGGGACAACAGCTTCCTGGAGATCCTCTACAGCAACGAGTGGGAGCTGACCAAGAGCCCGCAGGGCGCCAACCAGTGGAAGCCCAAGGACAACGGCTGGGCCAACTCGGTGCCGATGGCACAGGGCACCGGCAAGACCCACCCGTCGATGCTGACCACCGACCTGTCGATGCGCTTCGACCCGATCTACGGCGAGATCACCCGCCGCTGGCTGGATCACCCCGAGGAGCTGGCCGAGGAGTACGCCAAGGCCTGGTTCAAGCTGATCCACCGCGACATGGGTCCGGTGACCCGCTACCTCGGCCCGCTCGTGCCGAAGCAGACCTGGCTGTGGCAGGACATCATCCCGGCCGGTAAGCAGCTGTCCGACGCGGACGTCGCCACCCTCAAGACGGCCATCGCCGACTCGGGTCTGAGCATCCAGCAGCTGATCAACACCGCGTGGAAGGCGGCAGCCTCGTACCGCTCCAGCGACATGCGTGGCGGCGCGAACGGTGGCCGGATCCGGCTGCAGCCGCAGCTGGGCTGGGAGGTCAACGAACCCGACGAGCTGGCGCCGGTGATCGCCAAGCTCGAGGAGATCCAGGCTGCCTCGGACACAGGTGTGTCCTTCGCCGACCTGGTGGTCCTCGGCGGCGTCGTCGGCCTCGAAAAGGCGATCAAGGACGCCGGTTTCGACGTCGCGGTGCCGTTCACCTCGGGCCGGGGCGACGCCTCGCAGGAGCAGACGGACGTCGACTCGTTCGCCTACCTCGAGCCCAAGGGCGACGGCTTCCGCAACTTCGTGGCCAAGGGCGACAGCCTGCCGCCCGAGTACCGCCTGATCGACCGGGCCAACCTGCTCGGCCTGTCGGCTCCGGAGATGACCGTGCTGATCGGTGGCCTGCGCGTGCTGGGCGCCAACCACGGCGGCTCGGAGCTGGGTGTGTTGACCGACAAGTTGGGTCAGTTGACCAACGACTACTTCGTCAACCTCACCGACATGGGCACGAAGTGGGCGCCGGCTCCGGCCGACGACGGCACCTACGTCGGCACCGACCGCGCCACCGGTTCCCCGAAGTGGACCGCCAGCCGGGTCGACCTGCTGTTCGGCTCGAACTCGCAGCTGCGGGCGCTGGCCGAGGTGTACGCCGAGGACGATTCCAAGGAGAAGTTCGTCAAGGACTTCGTCGCGGCGTGGACCAAGGTGATGAACAACGATCGGTTCGATCTGGAGGTCTAGTCGCCTGATCGATGACTGAACGCAGCACCCCGCGAGCTGGAGCTCGCGGGGTGTTGTGGTGTCTAACCGGCGGAACCTCATCTCCGAGTGGCATATTCGGTGAGCGCAACCGACCACGAATTCCTGCAGTCCGCGTATGTCCGCTCGGGGTAGCATTTTCCGAACTACTGGGCACCTGCAACCGCACCCTGCGGACCGGCGTGTGCCGGACAGTTCGACGCGGCAAGCCATTTGGGGGTGTGTGTTGACCGGAGAGTTGCGGAACAATATGGCCGAACTAAAGGTGCGGCAATGACGCTTCCCCCTCCCCCAGGGCCCTACGGTGCTCAACCCCCCGGTGGAGGTGAACCGCAGTGGGGTGGACCACCACCGCAAGGGCCGGGCGCACCGCCGCCATTCGGACAGCCCGGGCCGTGGCCGCCGCAGCAGTGGGGTGCTCCGCCTCCGTCCAACAATGGCGGTAAGGCCAAATGGATCCTCGGCGGCATCGCCATCACTTTGGCCATCGCACTAGCGGTCGTCATCACTGTGCTCGTCGTTCGACCTGCCGGCGGCGACCGTCAGCAGTCAGATACCGCCAACGGTGCGTCCGAATTCGCGAGTGCCAACGACACCGGGCCCGCCAACATCATCACCGAAGATCCAACGTGCGAAGCGTGGGGCAAAGTGTCCGATGGACTCGACGCCGCAGTTCCCGAATGGAACGACCAGGATTATTCCCTACCTGCTGAGAATTGGACACCGGACCAACGGGCGGTGTTCGAGAGAGAAGGAGCTGCGTTAGCGAATGCAATCACTGACGTTACTAATCTCGCTAAGCAAACGCCTCATCGCGTAATGCGCGAACTTTACGGCCAGTTAGATGCATATGCCCAGGGAGTAATCGATTCAATTCCGACTTACTCACTCACTGATAACAATATTGTTGCGACTTATAATCAGTTCTTTAGCACTCTGAACAGAGTCTGTGACGCCATCTACTTTCGCGCTGCGAAACAAACGGCTCCGTTGATTCCGGCCCCAGTACCTCCGGGGAACGTCAAAGCCTCAGATCAGAGTGCCATGTCAGCACTAGACCGTTTTATTAGTCATAACAACGGCGGGTGTGCCGACTGGACAACTGCGACCGAACATTTCGATAAAGCAACCGAAGCATGGCGCGGTATCGACTCAAAGTTTTCTGCAGAGCAGTGGACACCCGAGCAGAGTTCGGTCATGGCCGCAGTGGGCCCCGTGATGACCACATATGCCGATGACATGGAACGCATAGGCCGACAAAGCGGAAATGCAATGTGGGAGGATTTCGCGGTGATGGCGGCGCAGTATATGCGGGGATACGTCCAGTCGATACCCACCTACAAAGTCAATTCGGGCTATCTGGCGTCTGTGTCGACTCGCCTAGCGAATGCAATTTACTGGGCGTGCAAGGCGGCAACCTGAGTACTGTCGGGCGCTCGCCGACGAGGTCTTGAGACGCCGACTGCGCCGGAACTCAACCGCTATGGATGCCGCACATGCAATCACCCGTAACGGGGTAGGTGCCTGACTGCCACGCACACGGGTCGAACCGGAAACTTGTTGCGCCCCTAGCTCTTTGCCCGCATCGCGCGATACGCCGCCTTGCCGAACGTCTCGGCGACCAGCGCGGAGTCGTCGCTGTCGTCGAGCATCTTCCGCACCGCCGCCTCACAGATCGCCAGGAACACCTCGACCAGCAAGGGCAGCGTGACGTCGACATCGGCTACCTGCCACCGCTGCAGCAGTGGGCGCATCGCGGTGGCGAGCTGCCCGCGGATACGCTCACGGCCGGCGACGATCGCCGCGGTCAGCACCGGATCGGGATCGGCGGCGAAGATGATGCGCCACGAGGCCGGGCGTTCCCGCACCGTGCTGTGCAGCGCGCGGAAACCGTCGACGAACAACTGCTCGATGGAGCCGGTGCGCTCCGGCGGCAACAGTTCCAGCAGGCTTGACAGCACCTCGTCGGTCTCCCGATCCAGCAGTGCGGCAAGCACTTCCCCGCGTCCGGGGTAGCAGGCGTAGACCACGGGCCGGGTGACACCTAATCGCTGCGCGATGGCGCCCATGGTCACGTCGGCCAGGCCCTGGTTCGCGGCGATGTCCAACGCGGTGTCGAGTACCTGAGGCCGGCGCCGGTCCGGGCCCAGGTGTTCGGCGCGGGCCCGGTTGGCAGTTGCGGCGTCGTTCACTTCGCCCCGCTCATGTCAGTGTGACGTTCGCGATGACCAGCACCGGCCACGCAACGATCTCGCCCAACAGAGAAAACAGCTTGTCCAGCCCGGTCAATCCAGCGATGTGATCACTGTGGGTCAGCGCCCAGATCATGCCGACCATCAAGTACGGGGCGCCCACCACGATCGCAAGGTAGACGAGTTGCCGGATGCTCAACCGGTAATCGAGCAGGTTCTTGATCACGAACCGATCCCGCCGAGAATCGGCTGCGACTCGATGATGCCCTCGTCGCTGGGCGCGAGCCCCTCGCCGAACACCCGGACCTGCTGGCGTTCACGCAGCGTGAAGTGCGCCTGGCTGGGCGCGTCGTAGCCGAAGCGGCGCTGGGCCTCACGCGGTGTCGTCGTCACCGCGTTCTTGGGCGGGACCGACAACAGGACGCGCGCGCCGATGGGCAAGGTCGCCGGAGACAGCAAGCGAAGCAGAATCAGCTGGAGCCGCTTGCTCATGGCGATGAGGGTGAAGGAGGCGCTCAGCGGCGGCACCACCAACGCATCGAGCACCCGGGAAGTGCTGAGACCGGCCATCTTTCGCATCCAGCGCGGCATCGTCGCCAGGGTGCCGCGACGCAGGAACGCGGTGATGACCGCGGTGGCGGGCCGCAGCAGAAGCGGCATCTCGGGCAGCATCACCTCGGCCCCCAGCAGGTGGCGCATCGCTTGGCGGGCGATGTCGGAGCCGATCAGCTGAGGCCGCATCTGCTCGAAGTATTCGCGAATGCCTTCGCGGGTCAAGGGAACGTCGGACGGGTCGCAGGTCTGCAGCTCGGCGGCGATCGCGCATTCCCGCCAGTACTGCAACTCCTCTTCGGGTGACAGCCGGCCGGGCCCGTATTTCTCGTAGGCCACCAGGATGGAATGCCACGCGGTCAGGTGGATCCACAGCTGCGAAGCGGGATCGTTGGCGTCGTAGGTCTTTCCGGTGACCGGGTCGGTGCCGATGGCCTTGGAGTGGATCTTGACCAGGACATCGGCGGCCTTGGCGGTGGAGCGGCTGTCATCGAACGCCACCATCGCGAAGTACCGCAGCGTCCGATCGTACCGGGTGCGCGGGCGTGAGTAGATCTCGTGGGTCTTGTCGACCGCTGCGACCAGCGCCGGGTCGAGTTCTTCGATTACGACGGCACGTTGGAAGCCGATCGACAACGAGGTGGGATAGCTCCACACCTTCCAGGTCACCGAATCGGGCCCGAAGAACCCGTAGTCCTCCCCCGGTTCCGTTGCGGGCAACGTCAGCCAGTCGCGAATCGTCATGGTCTCCCCCATTTCCTACACGGTGTAGAAAAAAGCTACGGCGTGTAGGAAGTGCGGTCAAGACCCGACTTCGGCGGAGGCCGAACCGGACACCGGCCTCAGATCGCAGTGATGGCTTTGAGCTCTACGAATGCCGCGTCGATGAGGTCGGCCAGATCGGCTCCATCGGACGCCGAGATCCATTGCCCGAAAGCCACTTTGAATACCGCGACGCCGGCCTGGGCGGCCAGGCCGGCCGCGGGCTCCGCGACGCCGCGGCTGCGCAGCACCTCGGCTGTGGCGGTCGCGAGCCCGGCAAGCTTGGCCAACTCACGCTCCTGCAAACCTGGATTGGCGTCGATCACCGCCTGCCGCCGGCGGGCGTGGTCCCACCGTTCGGCGAAGATCGCCGTGACCGCCCCCAGCCCCGCCCTGACCATCTCCAGTGCAGACGACTCCGGCGCGTCGGCGATCGCAGCCACGAGGGTGTCCCGCAACAGGTGTTCACCCCAGAACAGGACCTCGCGCTTGTCGGCGAAGTGGCGGAAGTAGGTGCGCTCGGTGAGCCCGGCTCGCGCCGCGATCTCAGCGACGGCGGTCCGCTCGAAGCCCTGCTCCCCGAAGAGGTCGAGCGCGGCCTCTTCCAGCCGGCCGCGGGCATTGGGTTCCCATCGCGCCACCCCGTGATTCTATGTGATGACAGTTACTGACATCGCGCGTATCGTCGTCAATGACAGCAACTGACATCACTGTGGAGGTTCTTCCCATGCGGATATTCGTCACCGGCGCATCCGGCTTCATCGGCTCGGCCGTCGTACCCGAACTCCTCGAGGCCGGCCACGAAGTTCTCGGCCTGGCCAGATCCGACGCATCGGCGGCGGCGCTGAGAGCCACCGGCGCCGACGTGCACCGCGGCGACCTCGATGATCCGGACAGCCTCCGGTCCGGCGCGCAGGTCACTGACGGGGTCATCCACCTGGCCTTCGTGCACGACTTCAACGACTTCGCCGCCGCAAGCGATACCGACCGCCGCGCGATCGAGGCCCTCGGCCAGACACTCGCCGGGTCAGGCCGCCCACTGGTCGTGGCGTCGGGCACCACCGGCATCCGGCTGGGAGAGGTCTCGACCGAGGACGACGCGGTGACACCCGGCTCGCCGCGCGTCTCCGAGACGACGGCCTTGGCTTTCGCCGACCGCGGCGTGCGCTCATCCGTCGTGCGGTTGCCACCCTCGGTACACGGGCCGGGCGACCACGGATTCGTCCCGCGGCTCATCGAGATCGCCCGGGAAAAGGGCGAATCGGGCTATCCCGGCGACGGCGCCAACCGCTGGCCGGCCGTGCATCGGCTCGACGCCGCGCGACTGATCCGACTGGCCGTCGAATCCGCGCCCGCCGGCTCGCGACTGCACGCGGTCACCGAGGAGGGCACGCCGGTCCGCGACATCGCCGACATCATCGGCAAGCAGTTGCAGCTGCCCGTCACCGGCGTCGCCGCAGACGCCGTCATGGAGCATTTCGGATGGCTCGGAGCATTCTTCTCGCTCGACGCTCCGGCGTCGAGCGCGCGTACCAGAGAACAGTTCGACTGGAAGCCGACCCAGATCGGACTGCTCGACGACCTCGCGCTCGGCCACTACTTCTGAGCACCTAGGGCCTGGCCTGGACGTTCGGCGTCGAGGGAGGGGGCGCACGGTACCCTCGTCACGATGTCCCCCGAGGCTTGGAGCTGCGCTAGATGGTGTTCGACGCCGTAGGTAACCCCCAGACGATTCTGCTGCTCGGCGGCACTTCAGAGATCGGGCTGGCGATCTGTGAGCGCTATCTGCGCGACGCGTCGGCCCGCATCGTGCTGGCCGCCCTGCCCGGCGATCCGGGCCGCGACGACGCGGTGGCCCAGCTGCGCAAGGCCGGTGCCAGTTCGGTGGAGGTCATCGACTTCGACGCCGTCGACACGGCGAGCCACCCCGACGTGATCGACAAGGCGTTCGCCTCCGGCGACGTGGACGTCGCGATCGTCGCGTTCGGCCTGCTCGGCGATGCCGAAGAACTGTGGCAGAACCAGCGCAAAGCCGTGCAGATCGCCGAAATCAACTACACCGCAGCCGTTTCCGTCGGTGTGCTGGTCGGCGAGAAGATGCGGGCGCAAGGCTACGGCCAGATCATCGCGATGAGCTCGGCCGCGGGCGAGCGGGTGCGCCGGTCCAACTTCGTCTACGGCTCCACCAAGGCCGGGCTCGACGGGTTCTACCTCGGGCTCGGCGAGGCCCTGCGCGAATTCGGCGTGAAGGTGCTGGTGATCCGGCCCGGACAGGTACGCACCCGGATGAGCGCGCACGTCAAGGAAGCCCCCCTGACCGTCGACAAGGAATACGTCGCCGAACTGGCCGTCACGGCATCGGCCAAAGGCAAGGAGCTGGTCTGGGCGCCGGGTGCGTTCCGCTACGTGATGATGGTTCTGCGGCACATCCCGCGGCCCATCTTCCGCAAGCTTCCTATCTGATGCAGACGCGTCCGGCCAGGGTCATCGGACACATGGTGATCGCCGTGATGCTCGCCTCGGCGGTCGCCGGGGTGTCGATCGCCGCGATCGCCCAGGTCCAATGGCCGGCCTACAACACCTCCAACCAGCTGCACGCGCTCACCACGGTGGGCCAGGTCGGCGCCCTGGCGGGCATCTTCGCCGCGGGCCTGATCTGGCGCCGGGGCCGGCGCACACTGGCCCGGCTGGCCGCACTGATCTTCCTGTCGGCGTTCTCGGTGGTCACCCTGGCGATGCCGTTGGGCGCCACCAAGCTGTACCTGTTCGGGGTGTCGGTCGACCAGCAGTTCCGTACCGAATACCTGACCCGGCTGGCTGATGCCCCCGGCCTGCACGACATGACCTACTTCGGGCTGCCGCCGTACTACCCGGCCGGCTGGTTCTGGATGGGCGGGCGGATCGCCGCCGCCACCGGCACCCCGGCCTGGGAAATGTTCAAGCCCTGGTCGATCGTCTCGATCACCATCGCCGTCGCACTCGCATTCGTGTTGTGGGCGACCATGATTCGCTTCGAGTACGCGCTGATCGTCACGACCGCGAGCACCGCGGTCATGCTGGCCTACTCCTCCACCGAGCCCTACGCCGCGATCATCACCGTGCTGCTGCCGCCGGTGTTCGTGCTGGCCTGGTCGGGCCTGAGGGGCAAAACGCGCCCCGGCGAGCCGGGAGTCGAGCACAGTGGCGGGTGGGCCGCCGTCATCGGTGTCGGCATCTTCCTCGGCTTCGCCGCCCTGTTCTACACCCTGCTGCTCGCCTACTGCGCGTTCACGCTGGCGCTGATGGCGCTGGTGCTGGCCGTTGCCCGCCGCAGCATCGACCCGCTGCTGCGCCTGGCCGTCATCGCCGTCATCTCCGGCGCCCTCGCCCTGATCACCTGGGGCCCCTACCTGCTGGCGGCGTTGCGCGGAACACCGGCCGAGAAGGGCACCGCCCAGCACTACCTGCCCGACGCGGGCGCCCAGCTGACCTTCCCGATGCTGAGCTTCACGCTGCTCGGCGCGCTGTGCATGCTCGGCACCCTGTGGCTGGTGGTCCGGGCCCGCACCTCCACGCGGGCCGGGGCGCTGGCCATCGCGGTGCTCGCCGTCTACGCCTGGTCGCTGCTGTCGATGCTGACCACACTGGCCGGCACCACGCTGCTGTCCTTCCGGCTGCAACCCACCCTGACCGTGCTGCTCACCACCGCGGGCGCGTTCGGGTTCATCGAGGCGACGCAGGCGATCGCCCGGCGCTATCAGCCCGAGACCCGGCGTCGCGTGGTCGCGGCGGCCGCGGCCGTCGGGTCCATCGGCGCCGTGACGTTCAGCCAGGACATCCCTGACGTGCTGCGCCCCGACATCAACGTGGCCTACACCGACACCGACGGCACCGGGCAGCGCGCCGACCGGCGGCCACCGGGCGCCGAACGCTACTACCGCGAGATCGACGCCAAGATCGCCGAGGTCACCGGGGTGCCCCGCAACCAGACCGTGGTGTTGACCGCCGACTACAGCTTCCTGTCGTTCTATCCCTATTACGGCTTCCAGGGACTGACGTCGCACTACGCCAATCCGCTGGCCGAGTTCGACAAACGCGCCAAGGCCATCGAAGGCTGGGCCACCATGAGCAAGCCCGACGAGTTCGTGAAGGCGCTTGACGAAATGCCCTGGAAAGCGCCGACGGTGTTCCTGATGCGTCACGGCGCGAACGACACCTACACGCTGCGCCTGGCCTCCGACGTCTACCCCAACCAGCCGAACGTGCGCCGCTACCACGTGGCGCTCGACGCGGCGCTGTTCAAAGATCCACGTTTCGAGGTGACCGACATCGGACCGTTCGTCCTGGCGATCAGAAAGCCAACTCCCGATGGCCATTAATTCCGGCGCTGATACGCCGATAACATCAGAGCCCGTGACGGGACCGCAGGGGACCGCCGGCAGCAATCACCGGACGGTGCGGCTCATCGCGATCGTCGCCGGTCTGCTCGGCGTGCTGATGGCGGTGGCGACACCGCTGCTACCGGTCAAGCAGACCACTGCCCAGCTGAACTGGCCGCAGGACGGCACCTGGCAGAGCATCAACGCCCCGCTGATCGGGTACGTCGCGACCGACCTGACCATCAGCGTGCCGTGCCAGGCGGCCGCCGGGCTGGCCGGGCCGGAGAACCGGGGCCGCACGGTCCTGCTGTCCACGGTCCCCAAGCAGGCACCCAAAGCCGTCGACCGCGGCCTGCTGATCGAACGGGTCAACGACGACCTACTGGTCATCGTCCGCAACACCCCGGTGGTCAGCGCACCGCTGGATGCGGTGCTCAGCCCCGCGTGCCAGACCCTCACGTTCACCGCGCACGCGGACAAGGTGACCGGCGAATTCGTCGGTCTCACCCAGCGTGACGCCAGTGCCACCGCCGACCACCCCGACGCGCCCCTGCGCGGCGAACGCGGCGGCTACGACTTCCGGCCGCAGATCGTCGGCGTCTTCACCGATCTGTCCGGGCCCGCACCCGAGGGCCTGAAGTTCTCGGCCACCATCGACTCCCGCTACAGCAGCGCCCCGACGCTTCTCAAGATGCTGGCCATGATCATCGGCGTCGCGATGACCGTGATCGCGTTGGGTGCGCTGCACCGCCTCGACACCGCCGACGGTGTCCGGCACCGGCGCTTCCTGCCACCCCGCTGGTGGTCGATGACACCGCTGGACGGGCTGGTCACCGCGGTGCTGGTGTGGTGGCACTTCGTCGGCGCCAACACCTCCGACGACGGGTACATCCTGACCATGGCCCGGGTGTCCGAGCATGCGGGCTACATGGCCAACTACTACCGCTGGTTCGGCACCCCCGAAGCGCCGTTCGGTTGGTACTACGACCTGCTGGCGTTGTGGGCCCACGTCTCCACCAACAGCGTCTGGATGCGGCTACCCACCCTGCTGATGGCGCTGGCCTGCTGGTGGGTGATCAGCCGGGAAGTGCTGCCGCGACTCGGTCGCGCCGTCAAGACCAACCGCGCCGCGGCCTGGACCGCCGCCGGCATGTTCCTGGCGTTCTGGCTGCCGCTCAACAACGGCCTACGCCCCGAACCGATCATCGCCCTCGGCATCCTGCTGACCTGGTGTTCGGTGGAACGCGGGGTGGCCACCAACCGGATGCTGCCGGTGGCCGTCGCGATCATCATCGGCGCGCTGACCCTGTTCTCCGGCCCCACCGGCATCGCCGCCATCGGCGCCCTGCTGGTGGCCGTGGGACCGCTGAAAACCATTGTGGCCCGGCATACTTCACGCTTCGGGCATCTGCCGCTGCTGGCCCCGATCCTGGCCGCCTGCACCGTGACGATCATCCTGATCTTCCGCGACCAGACCCTGGCCGGTGAGCTGCAGGCCAGCACCTTCAAATCCGCCGTCGGCCCCAGCCTGGCCTGGTTCGACGAGCACATCCGCTACTCGCGGCTGTTCACCAGCAGCCCCGATGGTTCGGTGGCGCGCCGCTTCGCGGTGCTGACCCTGCTGGTGGCGCTGGCGGTCTCGGTGGCGATGACGCTGCGCAAGGGCCGCATCCCCGGCACCGCCGCCGGTCCGAGCCGGCGCATCATCGGCATCACGATCATCTCGTTCCTGGCGATGATGTTCACCCCGACCAAGTGGACCCACCACTTCGGCGTGTTCGCCGGGCTGGCCGGGTCCCTCGGCGCCCTGGCCGCGGTCGCGGTGACCGCCGCGGCGATGAAGTCCCGGCGCAACCGCTCGATGTTCGCCGCGCTGGTGCTGTTCGTCATGGCGCTGTCGTTCGCGACGGTCAACGGCTGGTGGTACGTCTCCAACTTCGGTGTGCCGTGGTCGAACTCGTTCCCCGAGTGGCACTTCGGGTTCACCACCATGCTGCTCGGCCTCTCGGTGCTGGCCCTGCTGCTGGCAGCCTGGTTCCACTTCACCGACCGCGACCGGTCCCCGGTCGGGCCGCCGCGCCGCTGGCAGCGGATCGCGCAGTCGCCGCTGGCGATCGCCGCGTGGCTTCTCGTGACGTTCGAGGTGGTCTCGCTGACCCTGGCGATGACGGCCCAGTACCCGGCCTGGTCGGTCGGACGCTCCAACCTCGAGGCGCTGACCGGCAAGACCTGCGGGCTGGCCAACGACGTGATGGTCGAAGAGAACGCGAACGCCGGCATCCTGTCGCCGATCAGCGAACCCCCCGGGCAGGCGCTCGGCGCCGTCACCTCGCAGGGATTCGGCCCCAACGGCATCCCCTCGGACGTCTCCGCCGACCCGGTGATGGAACAGCCCGGTGCGGGCAACTTCGCCGACACCGACTCCGGCACCGTCACCGGCAGCGAAGTGGGTACCGAAGGCGGCACCACCGCCGCCGCCGGCATCAACGGCTCCCGGGCTCGGCTGCCCTACGGCCTCGACCCGGCCACCACCCCGGTGCTCGGCAGCTGGCGGGCCGGTACCCAGCAGCCGGCCACCATGCGCTCGGCCTGGTACCGGCTGCCAGACCGCGACAAGGCCGGCCCGTTGCTGGTCGTCTCCGCCGCGGGCCGCTTCGATCCGGGCGAGGTCGTGGTGCAGTGGGCCACCGACGCGCAGGCCGCGGCGAACAAGCCCGGCGGCGGAGTCGGATTCGCCGACGTGGGCGCCGCCCCGGCCTGGCGCAACCTGCGGGCCCCGATGGCCGCCATCCCACGCGAGGCCACCCAGATCCGCTTGGTCGCCTCCGACGACGACCTGGCGCCGCAGCACTGGATCGCGGTGACCCCGCCGCGCATCCCGCAACTGCGCACCCTGCAGGACGTGGTCGGATCACAGGACCCGGTGCTGCTGGACTGGCTCGTGGGGCTGGCGTTCCCGTGCCAGCGACCCTTCGCCCACCAGTACGGCGTCACCGAGGTACCCAAGTGGCGGATCCTGCCGGACCGCTTCGGCGCCGAGGCCAACTCGCCGGTGATGGACTACCTCGGCGGTGGCCCGCTGGGCATCTCCGAACTGCTGCTGCGGCCGTCGAGCGTGCCCACGTACCTGAAGGACGACTGGTTCCGGGATTGGGGCTCGCTGCAACGGCTCACCCCCTGGTACCCCGACGCCACCACGGCCCGCCTGGACCTGGGCACCGCGATCCGCGGCGGACTGTGGAGCCCGGCCCCACTACGACACAGCTAGGACACAGCTCCTGAGCACGCGGCAGGGCGGACCGGGCCTCACATACGGGTCGCATAACATCGAGCCTCGTGCCTTCCGATGAGCCAACCGACCGTGTTGTGGGCATCGCACGCCTGATCGCCATCGTCGCGGGCATCGCGGGTGTGGTGTTGTGCGCGCTGGTGCCGCTGCTGCCCGTCAAACAGACCACTGCGGCCATCCTGTGGCCGCAGGGAACCGATGCCGCGGGAAACGTCACCGCGGTGACGGCCCCGCTGGTCTCGGGCGCCCCGCAGTCCCTCGACGTGTCCATCCCGTGCTCGGCGATCGCGACGCTGCCCGCCGAGGGTGGCCTGGTGTTCTCGACGATCCCCTCGGGCGGCATCGACGCCAGCCGCAACGGGCTGTTCGTGCGCGCCAATCCCCAAACCGTGGTGGTCGCGTTCCGGGATTCAGTGGCAGCCGTCGCCCCCCGAGCGGCGATCAACGCCGGAGCCTGCAGCGCGCTGCACCTGTGGGCGAACCTCGGCGGCGTGGGCGCCGACTTCGTCGGCATCCCGGGTGCTGCCGGCACCGCGGCCGTGGAGAAGAAGCCTCAGGTCGCCGGCCTGTTCACCGATCTGAAGATGGCGCCCCAGCCCGGGCTGAGCGCCCGCGTCGACATCGACACCCGGTTCATCACCTCACCGACAGCACTCAAGCTGCTGGTGATGGCGCTCGGCGTGGTGTGCGTGGTGGCCTCGATCATCGCGCTGGCCGTACTGGACCGGCGCGGGGGTCATCGCGCGGGCGGGGCCTGGAAGCGCTTCGTCAAGGTCCCGGTGGCGACCTGGATAGCCGATATCGGCGTCATCGGCGGTCTGTTGCTGTGGCACATCATCGGCGCCATCTCGTCGGATGACGGTTACAACCTCACCATCGCGCGGGTGTCGGCCGACGCCGGGTACACCGCCAATTACTTCCGCTACTTCGGCGCCACCGAAGCGCCGTTCGACTGGTATCAGTCGGTGCTGGCCCACTTCGCCGCGATCAGCACGGCCGGCGTCTGGATGCGGGTGCCCGCCACCCTGGCCGGCATCGGCACCTGGCTGCTGCTCAGCCGCTGGGTGATTCCGCGGCTCGGCCGCCGCGTCGCGCTCAACCGGGTCACCATGTGGACCGCCGGCGCCGTGTTCCTGGCCGCCTGGTTCCCGTTCAACAACGGCCTGCGCCCCGAACCGCTGATCGCATTCGGCGTGCTCGCGGTGTGGGCGCTCGTCGAGACGACCATCGGAACACACCGATTGTGGCCCACCGCCCTGGCGATCATCGTCGCCGCCTTCAGCGTCACCCTGGCGCCACAGGGCATCATCGCCGCCGCACCGCTGCTGGTCGGGGCCCGCAGCGTGGTCGCCATCATCCGCAGCCGCCGCATCGCCCTGCCTGCGCTGTCGGCGCTGGCGGGCTCGGCCGCCTTGATCTTCGTCGTCATCTTCCGCGACCAGACCCTGGCGACCGTCGCCGAGTCGGCCCGGATCAAGTACACCGTCGGCCCGACCATCTCCTGGTACCAGGAATTCCTGCGCTACTACTTCCTGACCGTGGAAGATTCGGTGGACTCTTCACTCACCCGACGGTTCGCGGTGCTGGCCATGATGCTGTGCCTGTTCGGCATGATCACCCTGCTGCTGCGCAAAGGCCACGTGCCCGGGATCGCCAGCGGCCCGGTCTGGAGACTGCTCGGTACCACCGCGATCGGTCTGCTGCTGCTGCACTTCACCCCGACCAAGTGGGCTGTGCAGTTCGGCGCGTTCGCCGGGCTGGCCGCTGCCCTCGGCGCGGTGACGGCGTTCGCCTTCGCCCTCGTGGGCCTGCACAGCCGACGCAACCTCGCGCTCTACGTCACCGCCCTGCTGTTCGTGCTCGCCTGGGCCACGTCCGGCATCAACGGCTGGTTCTACGTCGGCAACTACGGCGTGCCGTGGTTCGACCGCCAGCCGGTGATCGCCGGCTATCCGGTGACCACCATGTTCCTGGCCCTGGCGATCATCTCCGCCGTGCTGGCCGGCTGGCTGCACTTCCGCATCGACTACGCCGGGCACACCGAGGTGGCCAACACCCGACGCAACCGCGTGCTCGCCTCCACCCCGCTGCTGGTGGTCGCCGTCATCATGGTGGTGCTGGAGGTCGGGTCGATGATCAAGGGCTTCGTCCAGCGCTACCCCGTCTACACCACCGCCAAGGCCAACCTCTCGGCGCTCACCTCGGGCCTGTCCTCGGACAGTTGCGCCATGGCCGACGACGTCCTGGTCGAGGCCGACACCAACGCGGGCATGCTGCAACCCGTTCCGGGCCAGACCTGGGGCGAGTACGGCCCGCTCGGCGGTCAGAACCCAGTCGGGTTCACCCCCAACGGAATCAGCGACACCCTCGAACCGCCGAAGCCCGTCGTCGCCAACCCCGGCACGGTCAACTCCGACGGCTCGCCCAACAAGCCCAATGTCGGCATCGCCTACGCGGCCGGCACCGGCGGCGGCTACGGGCCCGTCGGCGTCAACGGGTCGCGAGTGTTCCTGCCGTTCGGGCTGGACCCCGCGCGCACCCCGGTGATGGGCAGCTACAACGAGCCCAGCTCAAAAGAGCCACGAGTCGCGGCCAAAGCCACGTCCGCCTGGTACCAACTGCCGCCGCGCACCGCCGACCGGCCGCTGGTGACCGTCGCCGCCGCCGGCGCCATCTGGTACTACGACGAAGAACACGAGTTCCACTACGGCCAGTCGCTGAAACTGCAGTGGGGGGTGCACCGTCCCGACGGCAGCTTCCAGGCGCTCGACGCCGTACAACCGATCGACGTGTTCGCCCAATACGCCTGGCGCAACTTGCGTTTCCCACTGGCCTGGGCGCCGCCGGAGGCCAATGTGGCCCGCATCGTCGCCGACGACCCGAACCTGTCGGACGACCAATGGTTCGGCTTCACCCCGCCGCGGGTGCCGACCCTGCAGACCGCGCAGCAATTCCTCGGCGCCCAGACCCCGGTGCTGATGGACATCGCGACTGCCGCGAATTTCCCCTGCCAGCGGCCGTTCTCCGAACGGCTCGGGGTGGCCGAGCTGCCGGAATACCGCATCCTTCCCAACGTCAAGCAAGTGGTGGTGTCGTCGAACATGTGGCAGTCCGCCCAAAAGGGTGGTCCCTTCCTCTTCATCCAGGCGCTGCTGCGCACGTCGACCATTCCGACGTATCTGCGGGACGACTGGTACCGGGACTGGGGCTCGATCGAGAAATACGACCCGGTGGTACCGGCCGGGCAGGCGCCTGTGGCCACGATTGATCAAGGAACCCAACGAGTGTTCGGCTTCAGCCGGCCCGGACCGATCCGAGCCCTGCCATGAGCGTGACCCTGCGCGAGCACAGCGCCGACAAGAACGTTCAGCTGACCCGCTGGGTCGCGATGATCGCCGGCCTGATCGGCTTCCTGTGTGCGGTGGCCACCCCGCTGCTGCCCGTGGTGCAGACCACCGCCACGCTGAACTGGCCGCAGGCCGGCCAGCTGAACAACGTCACCGCGCCGCTGATCAGCCAGACGCCCGTCACCATGTCGGTGACGGTGCCGTGTGACGTGATCCGGTCGATGCCGCCCGAGGGTGGCATGGTGCTGGGCACCGCCCCCAAGGAGGGCAGGCAGGCCTCACTGAACGCGTTGTTCGTCAACGTCAACGCCAAGAGCGTCGACGTCACCGACCGCAACGTGGTGATCGCCAGCGTGCCGCGCGAGAAGGCCGCAGCCTGCTCACGGATCGAGATCAGCTCGTCGGAGGCGGGCACCTTCGCCACCTTCGTCGGGCTGACCGACAAGGACGGCAAGGAGCTGCGCACCGGCTTCGCCGACCCGAACCTGCGCCCTCAGATCGTCGGCGTCTTCACCGAACTGAGCGGGCCCGCGCCGCAAGGACTTTCGCTCTCCGCCACGATCGACACCCGCTTCACCTCCAAACCGACAGCGCTCAAACTGGTGGCGATCCTGCTCGGCATCGCCGCCACCGTGGTCGCGGTGCTGGCGCTGTGGCGGCTGGACCGGCTCGACGGCCGGCGCATGCACCACCTCATTCCGTCGCGCTGGCGCACGTTCAGCGCGGTGGACGTGGTGGTGGTCGGCGCATTCCTGCTGTGGCACATCATCGGCGCGAACTCGTCCGACGACGGCTACCAGCTCCAGATGGCGCGGGTGGCCGACCACGCCGGCTACATGTCCAATTACTTCCGCTGGTTCGGCAGCCCTGAGGACCCCTTCGGTTGGTACTACAACCTGCTGGCCCTGATGACGCACATCAGCGACGCCAGTATCTGGATGCGGCTGCCCGACCTGCTGTGCGGCATCGTGTGCTGGCTGCTGCTGTCCCGTGAGGTGCTGCCCCGGCTCGGGCCCGCGGTCATCGCGTCGCGGCCCGCACTGTGGGCGGCCGGCATGGTGCTGCTGGCGGCCTGGATGCCGTTCAACAACGGCCTGCGCCCCGAAGGCCAGATCGCCACCGGCGCCCTGGTCACCTACGTGCTGATCGAGCGGGCCATCATCTCCGGACGGCTGACCCCGGCCGCCCTGGCGATCATCTCGGCGGCCTTCACCCTCGGCATCCAACCGACCGGCCTGATCGCCGTCGCCGCGCTGGTGGCCGGTGGCCGTCCGATCCTGCGCATCCTGGTGCGGCGCCGCCGCGTCCTCGGCGTGTGGCCGCTGGTGTTGCCACTGCTGGCGGCGGGCACAGTGATCCTGACCGTGGTGTTCGCCGACCAAACGTTGGCAACGGTGATGGAAGCCACCAGAATTCGCACCGCGATCGGTCCCGCCCAGGAGTGGTACACCGAGAACCTGCGCTACTACTACCTGATCCTGCCGACCGTCGACGGCTCGCTGTCGCGCCGCTTCGGCTTCATCATCACCGCGCTGAGCCTGTTCGCCTCGCTGTTCATCATGTTGCGGCGCAAGCGGGTTCCCGGTGTGGCCCGCGGGCCGGTATGGCGGTTGATGGGCATCATCTTCGCCACGATCTTCTTCCTGCAGTTCGCCCCCACCAAGTGGGTGCACCACTTCGGCCTGTTCGCCGCGGTGGGCGCCGCGATGGCCGCGGTGGTGACGGTGCTGGCCGGACCTGCGGTGCTGCGCTCGGCACGCAACCGGATGGCCTTCACCGCTGCCGTGCTGTTCGTGCTCGCGCTGTGCTTCGCCAGCACCAACGGCTGGTGGTACGTGTCCAGCTACGGCGTGCCCTTCAACAACGACAAGCCCAACATCGGCGGAATCACGGTGAGCGCCATCTTCTTCGCGCTCTTCGCGATCACCGCACTGTGGGCCTCCTGGCTGCATCTGCGGCCATCGGCCGAAGGCCGGGCGGCGCGGGCACTGACCGCGGCTCCGGTGCCGCTCGCCGCCGGGTTCATGGTGGTGGTCTTCGTCGGCTCGATGCTCTACGGCGTGGTGCGTCAGGACGGCACCTACTCCAACGCCTCGTCGAACCTGCGAGCGTTCGCCGGCGGCTGTGGTCTCGCCGACGACGTGCTCGTCGAACCCGACACCAACGACGGGTTCCTCACCCCGCTGCCGGGCGACTACGGCCCGCTGGGACCGCTCGGCGGCACCTCCCCCACCGGTTTCACCCCCAACGGAGTGCCGGACCACATTGTCGCCGAGGCGATTCGGATCACCGTGCCGATGCCTGGCATCGACGCCGACTGGAACGCCGCCGCCGAGCTGGACACCCCCGGGATCAACGGATCGACCGTGCCACTGCCCTACGGCCTGGACCCCGACCGCGTTCCGCTGGCCGGCAGCTTCGTCGAGGGCCCGGCACAGCAGGTCAGCAAGCTGGCCTCGGCCTGGTACCAACTGCCGGCACCCGACAACGCCCACCCGCTGGTCGTCGTCACGGCGGCCGGAACCATCACCGGCAACAGCATTTTCAACGGGCGCACCGAAGGCCAGACCGTCGAGCTGGAATACGGACGGACCGGGCCCGACGGTGCCCCGGTGCCCGCCGGCCGGGTGGTGCCCTACGACCTGGGGCCGAACCCGTCCTGGCGCAACCTCCGCTTCGACCGCAGTGAGATCCCGGCCGACGCCACCTATGTCCGGGTGATCGCGGACGATCTGTCACTGAGCCCCGGCGACTGGGTCGCGGTCACCCCGCCACGGGTGCCCGAGGTCAAGACCGTGCAGGAGTACGTCGGATCGCAGCAGCCGGTGCTGATGGACTGGGCGGTGGGCATGGCCTTCCCGTGCCAGCAGCCGATGCTGCACGCCAACGGGGTCACCGAGGTGCCCAAGTTCCGCATCACCCCGGACTACAACGCCAAGATGAAAGACACCGACACCTGGGAGGACGGCATCAACGGCGGCCTGCTGGGCATCAGTGACCTGTTGTTGCGCCAGCACGTGATGGCCACCTACCTGAACAAGGACTGGGGTCGAGACTGGGGCTCGCTGCGTAAGTTCGACACCATCGTCGACGCCGCTCCGGCCACGATCGAGCTCGGGACGGCGACCCATTCCGGGCTGTACAAGCCGGGCCGTATCCGCATCAAGCCGTAGGGAGTTCCGCCGGTTTCTGCCCCCGGGCTGCTGCGCCACGAAAATCGCAGCCCGGGTGCAGAAATCGGCGCTGCGGCTAGCGGTTGCGCAGCTGCGCGAGAGCACGATTCGCCGCGTTGGCACCACACATTCCGTGCGCGCCCGGTCCCGGCGGCGTGGCGGCCGAGCAGATGTACATGCCCGGAATCCCGACGTCGTAAGGCGCCAGGGTGGGCCGTGGCCCGAACGCCAGTTGCCGAATGTCCTTGGCGCCGGTGCAGATATCGCCGCCGACGTAGTTCGGGTTGTACACCGACATCTCGGTGGTCGAACGCACCGCGGTGGCGACGATCCGGTCGGCGAACCCCGGCGCGAACCGCTCGAACTGGGCGATGATCGCTTCGGTGGCGTCACCGGAATAGTCGTGCGGCACATGGGCATACGCGTAGATCGGGTTGATCTCCCCGGCCGAGCGGCCCGGGTCGGCCAGGTACTGCTGACCCACCAGCACGAACGGCCGGCGCGGCATACGTCCGGCCTGGATCTCCCGCTCGGTGGCCGCGATCTCGTCGAAATCACCGCCGAGGTGGACCGTCCCGGCCCGGCCGACCTCGACATTGGTCCACGGCACATGACCGCGGATCGCGAAGTCGACCTTGAACGCGCCGGGGCCGTAACGGAATCGCCGGAACCCACGGGCCGTTCGCCGGGGCAGCCGGTCACCCAAGATGTCTGCCACGGCGGTCGGCGCGAGGTCGAACATCGTGATGTCGGCTTGGGGCAGCTGGGCTGCCGCGGTGATCGCCACACCCGTGCGCACCTTGCCGCCGAATTCGGTCAGCGCTGAGACCAATGCATCGGTGATCGCCTGCGATCCGCCTTCGGCGACGGCCCAACCGTGCCGGTGCCCGGCGGTGAGGATGCCCAACCCGATGGCCGAGGTCATCGGATAGTGCAACGGCCGGAAGGTATGGGCGGCAACACCTCCGAACAACGCGCGGGCGGCCGGGGTTCGGAAGATCCGGGCCAGCACCGAGGCCGGCAGGACCGTGGGTGCCCCGAACCGGGCCAGCGTCAGCGGATGCGCGGGGACACGCAGCAGCGGGCCCATGATGTCGTCGGCGAGCGTGTCGAAACGGGCGGCAGGCCCGGCGAACAGGGCACGCCAGCGCGGCCCGTCGACGCCCAGTCCTGTCGCAGTCTGCTCCACGCTGCGATATAGCAGGCCGGCGTCGCCGCCGTCGAGCGGATGCGCACAGTCGACTTCCGGCCAGCGCCAGCGCAATCCGTGCCGTTCCAGGTCCAAGCCGGCGAGAAAGGCCGAACCCACCGCCATCGGATGGATCGCCGAGCAGTGGTCGACGACCACACCTCCGAGCGTGCCGGAGCGCACCCCACCGCCGACCTCGTCGGACGACTCCAGCACGGTGACCTCTTGCCCAGCCCGGGCCAGCACGATGGCCGCCGCCAGTCCGTTGGGCCCACTGCCTACGACGACTGCGGTGCTCATAGCCGATCCCCCTCTCGCCCTCAGACTAACCAGCCGGGCATCCAGCCAACCTCGGCGGCCTGTGGATAACTTGTGGATGGTTTCGGAGAGCGCGGGGATTGCGGCTGCTCAAAGGCGGTGAAAGTGAATTACACGCTTGTGAGTAAGACTGTGCGATTGTCGTGCACCGCAAACCGGTGCAGGCGGTGCACGCTCGCAGGTGACGAGTGTGCGCGATCTGCTGCCCGATCACCGTGTGTCGGGCAGCAGACACGCACGCTCGCGGTGCTGCTAGAGGGGCAGGAGGCCGTGCTTGCGCTGCACCTTGGGGCCGTTCTGCTTGTCGCGCAACAACTTCAGGGACTTGCGCAGCAACAGCCGGGTCTCGTGCGGCTGGATGACACCGTCGATGTAGCCGCGCTCGGCCGCGATCCACGGAGTGGCCATGTTGTCGTTGTAGCCCTTGATGAAGTCGGCGCGGATCTTCTGCACCTCAGGTGCGGTCGGATCCGGGAACCGCTTGACCAGCAGCTGGGCCGCACCCTCGGCACCGATCACCGCGATCCTGGCAGTCGGCCAGGCGTAGTTCAGATCGGCCGTCAGCTGCTTGGAACCCATCACCGCGTACCCGCCGCCGTAAGCCTTGCGGACGATGATGGTCACCTTCGGCACATCAGCCTCGACGATGGCGTTGAAGAACCGGCCGCCACGCTTGATGATGCCGCCCGTCTCCTCGGCCACACCAGGCATCGCGCCCGGGGTGTCGACCACGAAAACCAAAGGCAGGTTGTAGGAGTCGCAGAACCGGATGAAGCTGGCAGCCTTGTCCGAGGCCTCGTTGCCGATCGCACCCGACATGACCATCGGTTGGTTGGCCACGACGCCGACCGGATGTCCGTCCACCCGGGCGAATGCCGTGATCAGCTCCGGCGAGCGCTGGTCGGCGATCTCGAACACGTCACCGTCGTCGAAGATGCGCAGCAGGATCTCGTGCATGTCGTAGGCCGTGTTGTCGGCGTCCGGCACGATGGAATCCAGCTCCAGATCGTGCGGCGTGATCTCCGGCTCCAGGCCGGGGTTGATGATCGGCGGATTGTCGAAGTGGTTCGACGGCAGGAAGCTCAAGTAGTCGCGCACGTACTGGTAGGCCGCGGCCTCCGACTCGACCACCTTGTGAATGTTGCCGCGCTGCGCCTGTACATCCGCGCCGCCGAGCTCGTCGAAGGTCACATCCTCGCCCGTGACGTCCTTGATCACGTCCGGGCCGGTGATGAACATGTAGCCCTGGTCGCGCACGGCCACCAGCAGATCGGTCTGGATCGGCGAATAGACCGCTCCGCCGGCGCATTTGCCGAAGATCAGAGAGATCTCCGGGACCAGACCACGCAGCATCTCGTGCCGGCGGCCGAGTTCGGCGTACCACGCCAACGAGGTCGCGGTGTCCTGGATACGGGCACCCGCGGAGTCGTTGATGCCGATGATCGGGCAACCGACCATGGCCACCCACTCCATCAGTCGGGCCACCTTGCGGCCGAACATCTCACCGACCGAGCCCTGGAACACCGTCTGGTCATGGCTGAACACACCGACCGGACGTCCGTTGATGGTGCCGTGCCCGGTCACCACGCCGTCGCCGAAGAACGCGTTCGGGTCACCCGGGGTCTTGGCCAGCGCGCCGATCTCCAGGAAGCTGCCCGGATCGAGCAGAGCGTGAATCCTGGCCCGCGCGGACGGAATTCCCTTCTTGTCCCGACGGGCCTTGGCCTTCTCGTCGCCCGGATCGGCAGCGATCTCCAGCTTCTCACGGAGCTCCGCCAGCAGTTCAGCGGTCGTCTTGTTCGTCACTTGCTCTCGCTCTCCGCCTCGATACGGTTGATCGCCTCGCTCATATGAGCACCGACCTTGGCAATGTACGGCTCATCGATCGCCTGGATGTGCTCGCCCCCGATGTGCACGACCTCCAGGTCCGACGCATAGTCGCCCCAGCCGCCGTCGGGCTGACGCGTGGCGTACGCGGGCTCGAAGACGATCGCGTCATCGTGGTAACGGTCGGCCATGTAGAGCGTGACGTGCCCGTCGTAGGGCTGGATCTCGATGGTGTCCAGCGCCCGGTTGTCCAGGTAGGACGTGCGCTGATGCTCGATGATCCCGCCCGGGATCTGCACACCGCTCTGCGCGACGACCTCCAGGACGAACTTCACCTGGCCCTCGTCGTCGAGCTTCTCCAGCTCCTCGTAGGGGATCTCGGGCACCTCGACGTTGAAGGTGCGCTCGGCGAAACGCGCGTAGCGATCCCAGCGAGCCCGCATTCCCGCCTGGCTCTGATCGATCGGCTCACCAGGGCGCACGCAGTCGATCAGCCCCACGAACCGGACATCTGCACCGGCCTGCTTGAGCCCGATCGCGCACGCGTAGGCCAACGCCCCACCCAGCGACCAGCCGGCCAGGATGAACGGACCCTTGTGCATCTCCAGCAGTTTGGGCACGTACTCGGCCGCACGCTCCTCGATCGAACCCTCGACGCGCTCGATGCCGTACACCGGGGTGTCGGCCGGCAAGCGCTTCATCAGCGGCTCGTAGACCACCGTCGATCCGCCGGCCGGATGGAACACGAACACCGGGACCTGCGGACCGCCCTCTTTCGCGGGCCGCAAGGTACGGACGAATCCATCCACCACACCCTCTTCGAGCTGATCGCGCACGATCGTCGCCAGCTCTTCGATGGTCTTGGCCGCCCGGACCTGGTCGACCGTCACGGTGCCCTCGGCACGCTCGGACAACCGCTCCGACAGCTTCGTCGCGGTCTCGACATCGACGAACGGCAGCTCGTTGAAGATGCCGCCCGGCGACTTGCCGGTCACGATCGCCCAGGTGGCGAACGTAACCCGCTCGGCGGCGTCACGCGGGGGCACATCGGCACCCAGCGCCTCGGTGACCGCCTCCTGGGTGAGCACCTTGGCCGCAGCCGCCGCCGCGGTGGCCTTGCTCGGGCCCGACGGGTCGGTCGGCGGAGCGGGGATGGCCGGTCCGCTGGGATCGGTGGGCGGCGGTGGGATCTCCAGGCCTTCGGTGGCTGCGGCCTCGGCAGCCGGGTCCGGCCCGGTATCCTCGGACTCCTTGTCCGCCAACGGATGTCCGGCTTCGGCCAACTTGGCCTCGAGCTCGGCCACGGTCGAGGCACCACCCAGCAGCTCGGACTGCTCGGCGGCGATCTCCTCGGCCGACTTGCCCTTCTGGGACTCGGCGATCTGATCGACCTCGTCGCGGTGCTCGATCGCGTACTTGATCAATTCCTCGACGTTGTAGAGGTTGGCGTCACGGACCGCGGTCAGCTGGATCGGCGGCAGGTCGAAGTCGTACTCGACGCGGTTCTTGATCCGCACCGCCATCAGGGAATCCAGGCCCAGCTCGATCAGCGGCACCTCCCACGGCAGGTCCTCGGGCTCATAACCCATCGCCGCCCCGACGATCGTGCCGAGCCGCTGTGCGACGGTCTCACCGGAATCCGGGGACCACTTCTCGAAACCGGCGCCCATGCCGGCGCCCTTGGTGAGGTTGTCGGACAGGATCTCCGCATCATCCTCGGGTTCCGGTTCGGCCACGGCCGGTGCCGCCGAAACCTGTTCGGCGACAACGCCGGCACCCACCGCGGTCGGCAGCGTGGTCGCCGCACCACTACGGGTCACGATCGCGTCGTAGACCAGGGTGAAGCTCTCATCGATCCGGGCGTGCACCTGCACCGAGGCACCACCCGGGTGCCGGGTCAGCGTGGTGACCAGACGCGAGCCTTCCGCGGGCACCGCGCGCTGCTCGGACGCGGTCAGCCGGGCATCCGGAAGAACCTGGGCGGCAGCGGCTTTCACCAGAGCAGCCAGATCCGTGGTGCCCTTCGACACGAACTCCCAGACGTGCTTGCCGTCGGGCGTCGCGACATGGTTGCCGGGCATCACCGCGGAGCTGTCACCGGTGAAGTGCGCGTCCAGCCAGTGCGGCTTGCGCTTGAACTTCGTCGGCGGGATGTTGGCGAAGTCCAGTGCGCCGGCAAGGCCGGTGGACTTGCGCGGGAACAGCGTCCGCAGGTCCAGGTCGTGGCCGTGGACGAACAGGTGCGCCATGGCCGTCACCATCGAGGTGACCTCGTCCTGCTTGCGGGCCAGCGTGGCGATCAGCTGCGCGTCGTGCAGCCCGGCCGAGGCCGTCGTCAGCCCAACCTGCATGAGCGCCACCGGGTTCGGCGCCAGCTCCAGGAACGTGGTGTGGCCGTTGTCCACCGCGTTGCGGATGCCGTGGGTGAAGTAGACGCTGTGCCGCAGCCCCTTCTTCCAGTACTCCACATCGTGGATCGGCTCGGCGCCGGCCCGGATGAACTTGCCCTCGTGCACGGTCGAGAAGTACGCCGTCTGCAGCGGAAGCGCTTCGATGCCCTGGATCTCGGCGGACAGCTCACCGAGCAGCGGGTCCATCTGCTGGGTGTGGCTGGCGCCCTTGGTCTGCAGCTTGCGGGCGAACTTGCCCTCGGCCTCGGCCCGGGCGATGATCGCGTCGATCTGCTCCGGCGGGCCGCCGATGACGGTCTGGGTCGGGGCGGCGTAGACGCACACCTCCAGACCCGGGTAGTCGGCGAAGACCGTCTTGATCTCGTCGGCCGAGTACTCGACCAGCGCCATCAGGCGGATGTACTCACCGAACAGCATCGCCTCGCCCTCACCCATCAAGTGGGCACGCGAGCAGATGGTGCGGGTGGCATCGGCCAGGCTCAGACCGCCGGAGAAGTAGGCCGCAGCGGCCTCACCGAGCGACTGCCCCACCACCGCACCGGGTTTGGCGCCGTGCGCCTTGAGGAATTCACCGAGTGCGACCTGGATGGCGAAGATCACCGTCTGGACCACTTCGATGGGGTATTCGCAGGTCTCGTTGGTGTAGTCGATCGCGTCGTCGAGGATGAGCTCGACGACGGAGTACCCGCGCTCATCCTGGATGTGCGCGTCGACCTTGTTGATCCACTCGGCGAAGACCGGCTCGCGCAGGTACAGCTCTTTGCCCATCTTGCGGTGCTGGGCACCGAAACCGGCGAGCACCCACACCGGGCCGTTGGTGACCGGGCCGTCGGCCGAGATCACGCTCGGGTGCTGCTTGCCCTCGGCGACGGCCCGCAAGCCCTTGATCGCCTCGTCGTGATCGTGGGCCAGCACGATGGCGCGCGAGCGGCCGTGGTTGCGGCGCGACAGCGAACGCCCGATGGACTCCAGCGACGACGCCCGGCCCTCCTCGCTGTCGATCCAGTCCGCCAGCTCAGCGGCGGCGACCTTCTTACGCGAGGTCAGGAATGCCGAAACAGCAAGCGGGACAACCTTATTTACCGGTTCGGCGGCGTCAGCGGCCTCCAGCTGCGCGCGTGCCTCCTCGATCAGGCGCTTGGCCTCATCGGTCAGGCCGGGCAGTTCGTGGTTCGCCTCGTCATAGGCCGGGTACTCGCCGTCGCCGGCACCCGACTCATCGTCGTCGTGGATGAACTCGCCGTACTCGTCCATCCGGACGCCGCCGACGTAGACCGCGTTGGCCTCATCGGAAGCCGACTTGTCCTCCACCGCTTCGGGTTCGGGCTGCGGCTCGACCAGGTCCGAGGGCAAGACCTCGCGCAGCACCAGGTGCGCGTTGGCACCGCCGAAGCCGAACCCGGACACACCGGCGATGGCATGTCCGCTGTAACGCGGCCATTCCGAGACGGTGTCGTTGACCTTGAGGTGCTCTTTGTCGAAGTCGATGTACGGGTTGGGCCCGGCGTAGTTGATCGACGGCGGCAGCTTGTCGTTGGCCAGCGACAGCGTCATCTTGGCCAGGCTCGCCGCACCGGCAGCCGATTCCAGGTGTCCCACATTGGATTTCACCGCACCCAGCAGGGCCGGCTTGTCCGCGTCACGACCGCGCCCGACCACCCGGCCCAGCGCGTCGGCCTCGATCGGATCACCCAGGATGGTGCCGGTACCGTGCGCCTCGATGTAGTCGACGCTGCGTGGGCTGATCCCGGCGTCCTTGTAGGCCCGGCGCAGAACCTCTTCCTGCGCATCTGGATTCGGGGCGAGCAGGCCGTTGGACCGGCCGTCGTGGTTGACCGCGCTGCCGGCGATCACCGCGAGAATCTGGTCACCGTCGCGGCGGGCATCGGAGACCCGCTTGAGCACCAGCATGCCGCCGCCCTCGGAGCGCGCGTAGCCGTCCGCGTCCGACGAGAACGACTTGATCCGGCCGTCGGCGGCCAGCACGCCGCCGACCTCGTCGAACCCGATCGTCACCAGCGGGGTGATGAGCGCGTTGACGCCGCCGACGATGGCGACGTCGGCCTCACCCGAGCGCAGTGCCTGCACACCCTGGTGGGCGGCGACCAGCGAGCTCGAGCACGCGGTGTCCACCGACACCGAGGGGCCGCGGAAGTCGTAGAAGTAGGACACCCGGTTGGCGATGATCGCCGTCTGGTTGCCGGTGATGGCGTAGGGGTGGGTGACCGTCGGATCGGCCAGCGACAGGTAGGAGTAGTCGTTGTTGGAGCTGCCGATGTAGACCGCGACGCTGCCGCCGCGCAGGCTCGACGCCGGAATGCGGGCGTGCTCCAACGCCTCCCACGTCAGCTCCAGCGCCATGCGCTGCTGCGGGTCGATGTTGTCGGCTTCCATCTTCGACAGCGCGAAGAACTCGGAGTCGAAACCCTTGATGTCCGACAGGTAGCCACCGCGGGTGCGGGCCTTGGCCACGCGCTCGGCGATCCGCGGCTCGGACAGGAACTCCTCCCACCGGCCCTCGGGCAGGTCGGTGATGCAGTCCTTCCCGGCGAGCAGGGCCTCCCACATCTCGTCAGGCGTGTTGAGGTCACCCGGGAAACGGGTTGCGACGCCGACGATGGCAATGTTGTAGCTGTCCTCGTCGACTACCTCCCGTGTCCAGTCCTCGTCGTCGGTGGACTCGGGCTCGGGTTCGCCCTCGATGATCACGGTGGCCAGCGACTCGATGGTCGGGTGCCGGAACAGCACCGTGGCCGTCAGCGTGACCCCGGTGAGGTCCTCGATATCGCTGGCCATGGCCACCGCGTCACGCGAGGACAGCCCCAGCTCGATCAGCGGGGTGGATTCGTCGATCGCGTCTGCGGACTGCCCCGTGGCGTTGGCCACCGCCTTGCGCAGCCACTCGCGCATCTCCGCGACGGTCAGATCCGGACGCGACGCCGGTGCCGCGGCGGGCTCGGTGCCGTCTGGAAGATTCGAATTGCTTTGTGTTTCATCCATGTTCAGGTCACCTTTGTCTCAACCGGCCGGCAGTCGGCGGTGTGGGTCAGCTCAGCTCAGTCGGTCTCGTCGGGGAAATCGTTGGCGATCTTCCCGCTGCGCAGCGACCCGTCGAGGTAGGCCGAGCGGCACGCCCGCCGGCCGATCTTGCCGCTGGAGGTACGCGGGATGGCGCCGGCCGCGGTCAGCAGCACGTCGCGCACGGTGACACCGTGCCGCACCGCGATCGCCGCGCGGATGTCGTCGGTGATCGGGCCGACTTCGAGCTTGTGGGCGCCCGGCGCCCGCTCGGCCACGATCACCAGCTGCTCGGAGCTGTCGTCAGGATCGCGATGCAGACCCGAGTGCGCGTTCTCGAAGACCTCGTCGGGCAGCTGGTTGGCCGGTACCGAGAAGGCCGCGACGTAACCGGTACGGACCGCCTTGCTGGCCTCCTGCGCGGAGTACTCCAGATCCTGCGGGTAGTGGTTGCGGCCGTCGATGATCACCAGATCCTTGACGCGGCCGGTGATGTACAGGTCGCCGTCGTAGAACGCGCCGTAGTCGCCGGTGCGCACCCAGGTGGCGTCGTCGGCGGCGCCCTCGGCGTGCGACGGGCTGGTCCGCGACTTCAGAATGTTCTGGAACGTCTCGGCAGTGGCTTCCGGCTTGCCCCAGTAACCCGTGCCCATGTTCTGCCCGCTGATCCAGATCTCGCCGACCTGGCCATCGGGCAGCTCGGTCGCGGACTCGGCGTCGACGATCACGGCCCACTCGTCCACCCCGACCTTGCCGGCCGAAGCCTGAGCCACCGCCTTGGGCGAATCCTCGGGTACCTCGACGATGCGGCCGTTGTTGAGCTCGTCGCGGTCGACGGTGATGATCTTGGGCTCTTCGGCGCTCGGCGTGGTCGAGACGAACAGCGTGGCCTCGGCCAGACCGTAGGACGGCTTGATGGCCTTGGGCGGGAAACCGTACGGGCCGAACGCCTCGTTGAACCGGCGCACGGTGGCCGCCGAGATCGGCTCACTGCCGTTGAGCACGGCCTTGACGTTGGACAGGTCCAGCGGCGCCGAGCCCTCCTTGGGCACACCGCGGGCGGCGGCATGGTCGAACGCGAAGTTCGGGGCCACCGAGATGGTGCCGCCGGTGTCGCCCTCCTTGCGCGCCAGCTCGCGGATCCAGCGCTCGGGACGGCGCACGAAGGCCGCGGGCGTCATGAAGGTGAAGTAGTGGCCGATCATCGGGGCCAGCAGCGCGGTGATCAGACCCATGTCGTGGAAGAACGGCAACCAGGACAGGCCGCGGTCACCCTCCTCGCCTTCCAGCGCCTCGATCACCTGCACCACGTTGGTGGCCAGGTTCAGATGGGTGATCTGCACGCCGGTCGGGATGCGGGTCGAACCGGAGGTGTACTGCAGGTAGGCGATGGTGGTCTCGTCGACATCGTCGACGTGGACCCAGGTGGCGGCGACGTCGTCGGGTACCGCGTCGACGGCGATGACCCGGGGACGCTGGTTGGCCGGGCGGCTGCGGAAGAACTTGCGCACACCTTCGGCGGCTTCGGTGGTGGTCAGGATGGCCGAGGGGTGGCAGTTGTCCAGCACCGCGTGCAGGCGGCCGACGTGGCCGGGCTCGGACGGATCGAACAGCGGCACCGCGATGCGGCCGGCGTAGAGCGCGCCGAAGAAGGCGACGAGGTAGTCGAGGTTCTGCGGGCAGAGGATGGCGACGCGGTCACCGGGCTGGGTGACCTGCTGAAGCCGGGCAGCGACGGCCTTGTTGCGGGCGCTGAACTGCGCCCAGGTGAGGTCGCGGGCCACGCCGTCACGTTCGGTGGAGAAGTCCAGGAAGCGGTATGCCAGCTTGTCACCACGAACCCTGGCCCAGCGCTCGACGTGCTCGACGATGCTGGCGCCGTCAGGGAACTTGATCTGACCGTCCTTGATGAACGGATTGATGAACGGCATTTAACTCTCCTGTCAGAGCGGTACTCGTCGCGTTGGCGCACGTCACTGGCGGTGCGTCGCAGCCACTCGGCGGCCGGTACGTACCAAAACCCGGACGATCGTACCGGGCGCGCCGATCCATACCCACAGATCAGCTGATGGCACTATCCAACCCGCTGTGCACGCGCGATGCTCTTATTTTTCTCTTAATGTTAAGGGACCGTGACGGTCCCGACCAAATCCGGCGCGCGCCTCAGCCGTGCTTCGGATGAGGGGCGTTGTCCACCAGGTCCTTCGCCCAGCTCAGCGTCCACTGCGTGGCCGTCTGCCCGTTCTCCACCCAGAACTGCGGGGTGTTGTAGAGCGCGTGCACCGGACCGGCCGCGCTACCGGTCAAGGTCTCCAAGGTCTTGGGCAGGTTGAAGATCGAGAACGCCTCTTCCGGCGCCGAGCAGATCAGGTCCCCCTTGCCGCAGATCTGATTGGTCCGGTCATCGAGCACACCGAAGCCGCCCTGCCGCGGACCCGTCATCGTCAGGCCCATCTCGGACAGCACCGGCACCTCGTGCAACGTGATCTCGGCACCCTGACCGGGCGGGTTGGGGCCGATGTCCTGCCCGACGCCGAGCTGGCGGCGGCCGTCGGCGATCAACGTCACCCCCAGAACCAGGTCCTCGTCGACCGGGCCGCGGCCATTGCCGATATCGCTGGCCAGGTCACCGCCGATCACCGCGCCCTGCGAGAAGCCGGCGATTACATAACTGGTCAGCGGGCAGCGGTCGTTCATCTCCGTCATGGCCTTGACCGCGGTGCGCTTGCCCTCGGCGCGGCTGTCGTTGTACGACATCTGGTTGTCGGCCGAGAACGGGTTATGGAACTGGGCGGTGTAGGGCACCGTGTAGACCTCGAGGCGGTCCTTCCCGAACTGCTCGGCCATCGGCCGGCTGACGTTGGTCATGAGAGACAACGGGAACTGCGTCGGATTAAACGGGTCATCCTGCGGCGAGGACTCCCAGGTACCCGGGATCGAAACCATCATCACGTCGGGGCAGTCGGCGGACTGGAACTCCGGGCGCGGCTTCCGCGTCGCCGACGGGCCGGGTACCCCGGCCGGAGGCTCCGCCGTCGGCGGCGCCGACGGAGTCTCCGGGCGGCGCATCACGATCACCACGATCGTCACCACCAGCACCACGACGAGTGCCATCGCCGCGGCGGCGATCAGGGCCAGGATGCGGTGACGCTTCCTGCGGCTGGCATTTTTGGCCATGGGTTACTCGGGCTCCTCGCGTGCGGTGCGGTGATCTGCGGCTAGCAGAGATGTTCGGTGGCGGTGCGGATGTAGTCGGTGGCGGCGGCGTCGATCTCGGCGGCGCTCGGGCTTTCCCGCCCGGACCGGGACGCCCGGACGTCACTACGCACCAACGGCAGCACGAACGCGCGTACCGCCTGGTCATTCTGCCTGGCGGCGCGGGCCTGGCACACATACGACCCGATCGAGAGCGCCAGCAGCTCACTGGACGGGGTGATCCCGGCAGCCTTCAGTTCGTCGAGATAAGTGTGCTGTTGCGACGTGATGTCCAGCTCACCGCTGCTGCCCTGCTGCGGCTGCGCGGACACCGCCTGCGGCTGGGCGCCGTTGACCTGTGAGGTGGGCAGAGCCAGGGGCGCCATGATGTCACCGCCCGCATCGCATGCCGTGAGCAACGACGCAGCGGACACCGCTACCACCAGGGTGGCCGACCGTACCGTGTGCTGCACGCCTCCACCGTACCGGCTGGTGAAAAGTGCCCCGGCGCAGCTGATTAGCAGTTCCGCCGGCCGTCTACTTGATGGTCGCGACCAGTTCGCCCGACATCTGCGCCAGCTGCGGGGCCCAGCTGCCCCAGTCATGCTGACCACCGTTGGGCATGTCGAAGTGCCCGTTGCTGCCGCCGACGGACCGGTAGTGCTGGTAGAACGACCGATTGCTGCCCGCCGCCTGATCGCACACACCGATCATCGCGGCCGGGTCACTACAGGTCAGCGTGGCCGGGCTGTACACCCACAGCCGGGTATTGGCGTCAGCCAGCAATTGCACGTGCACGTCGGGGTCATGCCACTTCCAGCGACCCAGCTGTGGGGCACCCCACATGCCGTAGCTGTCCACACCGCCGAACTCGGCCATCCCGGCGGTGATCGCGCCGTTGAGGGTGGTGGCAGACGGGGTCAGGAAACCCGAGAGCGATCCGGCGAAGCGGAAGCGGTCGGGGTGGAACGCGGCCAGCGTCAGCGCGGCGGTGCCGCCCTGCGAGGCACCGACGACTCCGTGCCCGCCCGGGGCCAGACCCTTGTTCGCCGCCAGCCAGTCCGGCAACTCGGCGGACAGGAACGTCTCCCACTGCTTGCTGCCGTCCTGCTCCCAGTTCGTGTACAGGCTCCACGCGCCACCGGCCGGGGCCGCCACCGAGATACCGCGGCCGGCCAGGGTCGACATCGCGTGGCCGGCGTTGACCCAGTTGCTGACGTCAGGGGCCGCGTTGAAGGCGTCGAGCAGGAACACCGCATGCGGGCCGCCACCCTGGAACGCCACCGGGATGTCGCGCCCCATCGCGGCCGACGGGACCATCAGGTACTCGACACCGTCGGCCCGGGCCGGCGCATCCGTCGCCGCCGAGACCGCCCAGAGACCGACACCGAGCACCGGAGCCAACAGGGCCAGCAGCATCGCCCGCATCAGACTCAACGCACGCCTCATCATCAACCTCTCCTGCTGCCGGTCGCTCGAAGTGCCCCCGCACACGTAACCCGCGTTGTAGTGAACCACATCGCCCCCGAGGCAGGGGTCGCAAACGGCGGACGGCGGCGACCCCGTGGGGATCGCCGCCGTCTTCGGTTTGTCTTACCCGGTGCTACCGGCGACCGCTCAAGCGGTCGGGGTGGCGCCCAGGACGCGCTGCAGGTCAGGCTTCATGGCCTGCAGCTGCTGGCCCCAGTAGGCCCAGGCGTGCGTACCGCTCTGCGGGAAGTTGAACACACCGTTCTTGCCGCCGGCCGCGATGTACTTCTCCTGGAACGTGGAGTTGGTCCGGCAGACGAAGCCCTCCAGGAACTTGGCCGGGATGTCGGTGCCACCGAGCTCGCCCGGCTTGCCGTTACCGCAGTAGACCCAGATCCGGGTGCCGTTGTTCGCCAGCGTGGCGACGTTCTCCGTCGGGTCGTTGGCCTTCCAGGCGTTGCCCGGGTCACCGGTCTTGCCCCACATGTCGTCGGCCTTGTAGCCGCCGGCGTCACCCATCGAGACACCGATCAGCATCGGCCACCAGCCCTCGGACGGGTTCAAGGTGCCCGACAGCGAGGCCGCGTAGATGAACTGATCCGGGTGGCGGGCCGCCAGCATCAGCGCCGACGAACCAGCCATCGACAGACCGACCACGGCGCTGCCGGTCGGCTTCACGTCGCGGTTGGCTGCCAGCCACTGCGGCAGCTCCTGGGTCAGGAAGGTCTCCCACTTGTAGGTCTTGCAGCCGCCGTCCTTGGTGCCACACGCCGGCTTGTACCAGTCGGTGTAGAAGCTGGACTGGCCACCGACCGGCATCACAACCGAGATGCCGGAGTTCAGGAACCACTCGAACGTCGGGAGCTCGATGTCCCAACCGTTGTTGTCCTCGCGGGCGCGCATGCCGTCGAGCAGATACAGCGCGGGTGCACCCGCCCCACCGCTCTGGAACTCAACCCGGATATCGCGTCCCATCCCTGCGGACGGAACGTCGAGATACTCGACCGGAAGGCCAGGTCGAGACCAGGCTCCGGCGGTCGCCGAGCCGCCGACGACGCCAACCAGGCCAGGCAGTACGGCCGCCGCGGCGACCGCAACCGTCAGCCGGCGCGACAGACCTGCCGCTGCGCCGCGCATCTTCCCAACGAACTTCATACCGCTCCCTATCTGATCTCTTCTTCGTATTCCGCACATCGATTCACACCGACGTCAGCGGCTCACGTGCCCGTGTAGTCAACCACACGAACACGCGGTGCTTCTCTGCAGCAGTTGTCGTCCCTGGTCGCCCCTACGCCGTTGACGGTCGCGATCAGGCACGGTTCGAGAGCCTGCCGCCCCTGGCGGCGCGTGAGGTGAACACCAGAGGTCAGCATGGGTTTCTCTGTACCGTCCAATCAAGATCTGTACACAGGCTCGTCTGCCTATCGACGCAACCTCGCCCAGCGTTACCAAACACACAGATTCGGATACGACGAGTTGGCGAACGGTCAGGGTCCGGTGGCCGGCATCCCGGTGTACGGCGGCTTCTTCGGCTCGGGAACCGGCAGGCCGCAGCGCTGGAGGTCATAGAGCGGGACCCGGTCGATCCGGTACTTCGTGAAGTCGTACGCGTGCGCCAGGTTCGACAGGAACCGGCGCGGGCTCATCTCGCCGCGCACCGAGGTGAGCATCGACTCGGTGGCCGGGCAGGCCAGAGCGGCCTGGGCCTGGGCGATCCAATCCTCGTCGAGGTAGGCCGGGATGTAGGGCCGGGTCTTGAGGAACGGCCCCTCGGCCACCGCCCAATCCGGAAACAGGTTCTTGTCGTGGCCGATTCGGCCGTCGGTCAACCGCTGGGTATGCATGGCAAGCGGATTCGTCAAGCCGATCTGGTCGATGACCCGCACGTCGAGGCCGACGTTCATGCCCAGCATGCCCATGTTGGTGAAGAACACGGTGTGCGGGGTTCTCAACGCTCGGCGCTCCGCCGGCGTGAGATCGGGCGGCGGCGGGAACGCCGGGACGACGTCCCACACGTCGTAGTTGCCCGACGGCAACAGCAGCGCCCCGTCAGGAGTGTTGTCGATCGCGGTCAGCACCGCCCGCATGCGCGGGTAATCCAGGTAGTCGGCGGCGGTCAACGGGTGCGCATGACCGGTGGCCTGCGAGTAGAACCGGCGCTCGTCGACGATGCCGGAGTAGGTGACCCGAGTCGCGTCGGCGCCCAGACCGGGTGAATTCGCGGCCCAGATCGACCATCCCACCACCGCGGCCCACAGCACGCTGGTCGCGGCGGCCAGCAGGTAACCCGTCTCCCTGGTGAACTTGGTGCCGTCGGGCAGCACCACGGGAATCACCGCAACGGGTATCAGCAGGCAGAACAGCGGTGTCAGCAACACCCGGCCGTGCATGAAATCACCGCCCTGGCGCACCCAGTAGATGGCCTGCAGCAGCCCGCTGACGAACATGAAAAGTACTACGGCGGCGGGACTTTGGACGGTCCGGGCCAGCCAGCCGTAGCCGCGGGGCACCTGATGACGCACCCACCACGGCCGCGTCCTGGTGGTCAGCAGGACCACCCCGAGCGCGGCCAGCAGCATCACCGGCACCCACAACAGGTACGGCTGGTTGAAGTTGGTCAGGTAGGTCAGCCCCTGTGCCCACTTGGAACCCGAGGCGTCCTTGGCCACCGCGGTGCCCGGCACCAAAAGTCCGTAGTAGCCCATCCGGAAGATCTGGTAGGCCACCGGCAGCAGGCCGCCGGCCACCACGATCAGCACCCGGCGGCGCCACCCGCGCGCCGCGATCAGCATCATCACCAGGGCGCCGCCGCCGATCAACGCCAACTCGGGGCGGATCAGCACACTCAGCCCGGCAACGGCGGCCAGCGTCGCGTCGAAGTACTTGCTGGACACCGGGTTCGGTCGCCGCAACGCCTGCGACCAGCACACCATCATCCACCACAGCAGGCCCAGATAGGCCAGCACCAAACCGTTTTCGAGCCCCGAGGTGGCGAAGTCACGCGCCGGCGGGACCGCGATGTAGACCAGCGCGCCCGCGGGCAACAACAGGGCGCGACGGCCCTGCAGGCTCGGGGCATACAACCGGCCGGTGCCGAGCATCGCCAGCACGACGCCGAGCACGCTCAGGGTCAGCGCGAAGGCCAGGGCCACGTACTCCATCCGGACCGGGCCGCCGAGCCACGCACCCAACGTCACCAGGTAGGTCCACACCGTGGAGGTGTTGGCCTCGATCCGCTCACCGGCATTGAAGACCGGGCCGTTGCCTGCCAACAGGTTTCGCACCGTGCGCAGCACGATCAGGCCGTCGTCGGCGATCCAGCGGCGCTGCCAGGCGCCCCAGCCGAAGAGCACGGCCGTCACCACCACGCTCAGCCACAGGCTGATCCGCACCGTGGCGTCGTACGGGAACACCGGCCAGCGCGCCGCCAACCGGTCACCCACGCCACCAGCCAGGCGGCGCAGCGTGATTCGGTCAGCTGAAGTAGATGGCTGCACCGATGGTTCCGATCCACGCCAGGAACAGGATCTGCAGAACTCGGTCTTTCAGAGCGATCTCCTCCGGCTCACCGGCAATGCCACCATCGATGTCGACCGCGTAGCGCAGGATCGCGACCGTCCACGGCACCATCGTGATCGCGTACCACGATGCGTCCTGGCCGTCGAGCCCGAGCGCGTCGTTGACGCTGTCGCGGCCGAAGGCCCACAAGCCGTAACAGAGCACCACCGCGGTGGCCGACATCGTCCAGACGAACCGGAGATAGCTGCTGGTGTAGCTCTCCAGCGACTTGCGGATCTTGGCACCGGTACGCTCGGCCAATTGCAGCTCGGCATAACGCTTGCCTGCTGCCATGAACAGCGAGCCGAAGGCCATCACCAGCAGGAACCACTGCGACAGCGGGATGCCGGTGGCGGCACCACCGGCGACGGCCCGGATCAGATAGGCCGAGGACACGATGCAGATGTCGAGCACGGCTTGATGTTTGAGGCCGAAGCAGTACGCGAGCTGAATGGCGATGTACACCGCGATCACCGCGGCCAGGTTCGGGGTGAGCAGCCAGGAGATGACCAGCGAGGTCACCGCGAGAACGATGGCCACCACGTAGGCCAGCGATGCCGGCACCACCCCCGCGGCGATGGGGCGGAACCGCTTCGTGGGATGCGCCCGGTCCGCCTCGACGTCGCGGGCGTCGTTGATCAGGTAGATCGACGACGCGGCCAGGCTGAACACCACGAAAGCCACCCCGACCTTGACGGCGAGATCGGCGTAGTTGTACTCGATTCCGCTGCCGACCGCCGCCAGCGGCGCGGCCAGCACCAGCAGGTTCTTGATCCACTGCCGTGGCCGCAGCGCCTTGATCAGCCCCGAGGCCAGGTTCTTCGGCGGAGCACCCTCCGGCTGCGCTTCCTCAGTCATTTGGCCACGGTCTCCTTCGGCCCCACACCGGCAGTTTTTCCGACCACAGACCCCACGACCGTCCCGACGGCCACGCCGGTCAGTACGTCGGTGGGATAGTGCACACCCAACACCAGGCGCGACAGCGCCATCGGCACCACCAGCGCGGCCCGGACCGGCAGACCCGTCGTGCGGGCCAGCAACAGCGCGGCCGCGGCGGTCGAGGTGGCATGTGCCGACGGGAAACTCAACCGGCTCGGGGTCCCGACGTTGACCGCGATGTCGGGGTGATGCGGCCGCTCCCGGCGCACCACCCGTTTGATCAGAACCGCGGCGGCATGGGCGGCGAAGGCACCGACGCCCACCGCCAGCCACGACCTGCGCTTGGCCGGCTGGGCCAGCGCACCGACCGCGGCGAGCCCCAGCCACCCCAGACTGTGCTCACCGAAATGCGACAGCGCACGCGCACCGGTCAGCACGCCCGGCCGGTCGGCCAGGGCGGACTGCACGGCAACCAACACGGCGTCCTCGCCGCGCGGGGCATCGGTCATGTCAGTTTTTCTCCGCCGACTCTGTCAGCAACACCGTCTCCCACTTCTGGGTGCTGGTCAGCACCGGCAGCGCCTCACGATAGACCTTGCGCATCCGGTCGAACTGACGGACCACACGTAACTGCTGGCGCAGCGAGGCGCGCAACAACGCGAACATCTTGGCGCGGTCGCGCTGCCGGTACACCACACCACGGCCGTCGGCGGTGGTGACGGTGACCCCGTCGACCCGGCACAGCGAGAACCAGCGCGCGTCCTGGGTCGCCACGTTGATCTGCGGCCGGACATGGGATTCGGGATCGTGTTGGCGCAGCTGGTGGACCACGCCGCGGGCCAGGTTCACCAGGATGGCCGGCTTTGACACCGGGATGCCGATCTTCTTGCGCTTGAGATCCGAGGGCGGCGGCAGCTCGGTGGCGCCGGGCAGCACCACGGCGTCAGGGAACTGCTGGCGCATCTTGCGGACATCGGGCAGCGCCGATTCCAGGATGGAGAAGATGTGTTCCGGCCCGGCCAGGAAATCCTCCATGGCCCGGTTCTGGATGGCGACTGTCGAATATTCAAGGCACAGAAGGTGTTTGAACGTGGCCTTGAGGTGGCTGGCCAGCAGTCCGCGGGCATCGCCGTCCCAGTGCAGGGCCGACACCACCAACCGGTTGCGCAGGTGGAAGTAGGCCTGCCAGTCGATCGCGTCGTCCTTGTCGCTCCAGGCCATGTGCCAGATCGCCGCGCCGGGCAGGGTGACCGTGCGGTAGCCGTGCTCGGCGGCGCGCAGGCCGTACTCGACGTCGTCCCACTTGATGAACAACGGCAACGGCTGGCCGAGTTCCTCGGCGACCTGCCGCGGGATCATGCACATCCACCAGCCGTTGAAGTCCACGTCGACCCGGCGGTGCAGCAGCTTGCTGCGGTTCGAATCGGTGTCGTCGAGGGCGTGCTTGGCGAAGTCGTGGTCGTACTCGGCGTTGGGGGCGGCCGACCACATGAAGTTGGTGCGGTCGACCATCTCGCCCATGATGTGCAGGTGTGACGGCTCCTGCAGGTTGAGCATCTGCCCGCCGACCAGGGTGGGTTCCTTCGCGAACCGGTTCATGGCCAGGGCCCGCAGGATCGAATCGGGCTCGATGCGGATGTCGTCGTCCATGAACAGGATCTGCTCACAGTCGGTGTTCTTCAGCGCCTCGTACATCACCCGGCTGTAGCCGCCGGAACCGCCGAGATTGGGCTGGTTGTGGATGGAGAGGCGGTCGCCCAGTCCCGCGGCGGCGGCCTCGAAACCAGGATGATCCTTGGCCTTGCTGGTGCCCTGGTCGGACACGATGACCGCACTGATCACCTCGTCCACCAACGGGTCCGAGGTCAGTGCGGCCAAGGCGTTGACGCAGTCCGATGGCCGGTTGAAGGTCGGGATGCCGACGGCGACGTTGGCCCGGCCGGGTGCGGGCGTCGGGGCGTACCAGCCGGCGCTGTGTACCCGCACCGCGGTGTCGGAGGTGATGTCGAACCAGATCCAGCCGCCGTCCTCGAACGGCGCCAGGTCGATCTCGAATTCGACTGCCGCTGGTTCGGAGGCGTCACCGCTGGAAACCGGGGCGCCGCCGACGGTGATCCGGGCGCCCGTGGCCTTGGAGCGGTAGACGTCGACGCGGGCCGTGCCGGTCAGCTCGACGCGAAGAACCACCGTCTTCAGCGTCGACCACCGGCGCCAGTAGCTGGCCGGGAACGCGTTGAAGTAGGTCGCGAACGAGATCCCGGACTCGGTGCCGATCTCCAGGGTCGTACGGGTCGGGGCATGTGCCCGGCGCGCATTGGTCGGGTCTTCGACGAGGTAGAGCTTGCGGACGTCGAGCGGCTCGCCCGGTCGCGGCAGAATGACGCGGGCCAGCAGACTGACGGCCCGCGATTCTCCGGCGTCGAGCGCGCCGGATGGGATGTCACTCATGCTTTGCTGCTTTCCTCTTCGGTAACCAGCGGCGCACCGTCGGACAGGTGCGGGGCCAGGATGTTGTCGTACATGTTCAGTGCGCTGGCGATGGCCATGTGCATGTCGAGGTACTGGTAGGTGCCCAGCCGGCCACCGAAAAGCACCTTGGCCGAGGCGGTCTCGGCCTTGGCTCGCGCCCGGTAGGAAGCCAGCAGGGCGCGGTCAGATTCGGTGTTGATGGGGTAGTACGGCTCGTCGTCTTCTTTGGCGAACCGCGAGTATTCCCGCATGATGACGGTCTTGTCGGCCGGGTATTCGCGCTCCGGGTGGAAGTGGCGGAACTCGTGGATCCGCGTGTAGTCCACGTCGGCGTCGTTGTAGTTCATCACCGGGGTGCCCTGGAAATCTCCGGTGTCGAGCACCTCGAGTTCGAAATCGAGTGTGCGCCAGCCCAGCCGGCCTTCGGAGTAGTCGAAGTAGCGGTCCAGCGGGCCGGTGTAGACCACCGGGGCCTGCGGCGACTCCGCCCTGAGTTCTTCCTGGACGTCGAACCAGTCGGTGTCCAGCCGCACCTCGATGCGGTCGTCGGCGGCCATGTTCTCCAGCCAGGCGGTGTACCCGTCGACCGGCAGGCCCTCGTACTTGTCGTTGAAGTAGCGGTTGTCGAACGTGTAGCGCACCGGCAGCCGGGTGATGTTGGCCGCCGGCAGCTCGCGCGGGTCGGTCTGCCACTGCTTGGCCGTGTAGGCCTTGACGAACGCCTCATACAGCGGGCGCCCGATCAGCGAGATGGCCTTCTCCTCGAAGTTGGCCGCCTCATGCCCGGCGATCTCGCTGGCCTGCTCCTTGATCAGGGCGCGCGCCTCGTCCGGGGTGAAGTACCGGCCGAAGAACTGTGAGACCAGACCGAGGCCCATCGGGAACTGGTAGGCCTGGCCGTTGTGCATCGCGAAGACCCGGTGCTGGTACCCGGTGAAGTCGGTGAACTGCCGCACGTAGTCCCACACCCGCTGGTTGGAGGTGTGGAACAAGTGGGCACCGTACTTGTGCACTTCGATGCCGGTCTGCGGTTCGGCTTCGGAGTAGGCATTGCCGCCGATATGCGGACGGCGTTCTATAACAAGGACACGCTTGCCCAGTTGCGTCGCCACGCGCTCAGCGATCGTCAGACCGAAGAAACCGGAACCGACGACGAATAAGTCGAAATGTCCGCTGGACTGGTCTGTAGCGACCCGGGGAGATAAGGACGTCATCGGCAGCCAGGGTATCCGACCGCGCCCCGCTGCCCCGAATTCGACAAAGGGCCCAGGTCGCAATTCGCTCACGATTCAATATCGTCACTTCAGACCCATGAGTCACAGCTTTAACATCGATCTCGTTGGTACTCATGGGCTTCACGCATCGACCCGGATTGCCGACGAAGCAAGAGGAAAGCACCACCCGTAGTCCGAAGTGCAGTCCTTGCAGTAAACATATTGAGGAGACTTCCGTGCCGAACCGTCGTCGACGCAAGCTCTCGACAGCCATGAGCGCAGTCGCCGCAGTGGCAGTCGCAAGTCCAGTCGCCCTTGTTGCCATGTCGCAGCTTTCCCCCGCACCGCAGGAGCGCGAATTCACCCAGGCCGCACTGGTCACCGACCTCCCCGGTGAACTGATGTCCGCGCTGTCGCAGGGCCTGTCCCAGTTCGGCATCAACCTGCCGCCGATGCCGACCAGCCTGCTGACCGGCTCGTCGCCGACCCCGACGCTGGGCTCCCCGACCCTGACCTCGCCCGGCCTGGCCTCGCCGGGCCTGACCTCCCCGGGTCTGACCGCGCCGGGGCTCACCGCACCGGGCATGCCGAGCCAGGGCTTGACCGCGCCGGGACTGGCGTCCCCCGACGCCGCACTGACCAGCCCCAACGGCCTGTCCCCCACCGCCGGCTCGCCGGCCGGCGCGTTGCCGGGGGCGACCGGATCGCTCACCGACCCGGCACTCACCCCGGCCGGTGCCGGTTCGTTGACCAACCCGGCGCTGACCCCGCCGACCACCGGCGGGCTGACCGACCCGGCGGGCGCGCTGACCAATCCGGCACTCACCCCGCCGACCACCGGCGGGCTGACGACGTCGCCCACCTCGCTGGGCGGCACCGGCTTGACCACCTCTCCGGTGGGCCTCGACCCGTCACTGTCGGGTGGCCTGCCCGCCCCGGGCGAGGTGCCGATCTCGGCTCCGATCGGGCTGGATCCGGCCGCGGGCACCTACCCGCTGCTGGGCGCCGATCCGTCGCTGTCGGCGATGCCCGCCACCAGCAGCGGTGGTGGCGGCCTGTTCGGTGACCTGTCGAGCGCGGCCAACCAGCTCGGCGCAGGCCAGGCGATCGACCTGCTCAAGGGCATGGTGATGCCCGCGATCACCTCGGCGATGAAGCCGCCGGTGCCCGCGCCGGCCGCTCCCGCCCCGGCACCTGTGCCGCCGCCCGCGTAACGAAGACCCGGTTAGAAGAACGGCACCGCAGAAGCCATCGGCTCTGCGGTGCCGTTGCGTGGAATCCGCGGCACGAAAGCGCGCCGCGGGCCGTGTCGAAACATTCGTAACACCAGACCCATACGTAACATCAGTCCGTGCAGTCCCGCCGTTCCGCGCCGTCAATTCTCTTCACCGCCCTCGCGGCGACGGTCGTGATCGTGCCGTGGGCGATCAGCGGAACCGATGCCGGCGAACACCCCACCGCGGCAGACGCTGCGCCGAAGCTGACACAGCAACCTCTCGACAACCTCGCCGTCGGCGAGAGCATCCGCGAGATCCACCAGGACACCCCGTTTTCGATGGTCGCGCTCACCTCGCCGGACCTGCGCGGCACGTCCGCCCGGGTCCGCGCCCGCAAAGACGACGGCAGCTGGGGTCCCTGGTATCAGGCCGAGAACCTCGACGGCGTCGGCGCCGACACCCCGGGCCCGCGCGGCACCGAACCGGTGTTCGTCGGGCGCACCAACACCGTGCAGATCGCCGTCACCCGTGCACCACAGGCCCCCGCCCCAGCGCCCGGCAAAGCCGGGAAACCCGGCGCTGCGAAGCCCGCCCTCGGCTATGTCCCCGCCAACGTCGAGGCACCGATCGGCCAGAACGTCACCGCGGTGCTGATCAGCCCGCCGCAGGCGCCCGTCGATGTCGGGCCGCTGCCGACCGCCGCCATCAACCCCGGCCAACCGCCGGCCATCATCAGCCGCGCCCAGTGGGGCGCCGACGAGTCGATGCGGTGCGGAAACACGGTGTACGACAAGGGCATTCGAGCCGGCATCGTGCATCACACGGCGGGCAGCAACGACTACGCGCCCGAGGACTCGGCGGGCATCGTCCGATCGATCTACGAGTACCACACCCGTGAGCTGGGCTGGTGCGACATCGCTTACAACGCCATGGTGGACAAGTACGGGCAGGTGTTCGAGGGGCGCGCCGGCGGGATGGACAAGCCCGTCGAGGGCTCCCACACCGGCGGCTTCAACATCGACACCTGGGGCGTGGCGATGATGGGCGACTTCGACGTCGTGCCGCCCACCGAGATCCAGGTGCGCAACACCGGCCGCCTCCTGGGCTGGCGGCTCGGGCTCAGCCACGTCGATCCGCACGGCACCGTCCAACTCACCTCCGCGGGCGGGTCGTTCACCCACTTCCCCCGCGGAGCCACCCCCACCCTGCCGACCATCTTCACCCACCGCGACGTCGGCATCACCGACTGCCCCGGCAACGCCGCCTACGCCCAGATGGATCACATCCGCGACATCGCCGCCCGGTTCAACCAACCGCCCGGACCCGCGGACCTGGCCGACCAGATGCGCGGCGGCGCGATCTACAACCGATGGCAGGCCGAAGGCGGCCCCAACGGCATGCTGGGCAACCCGACCTCGCCCGAGACCGCAGGGGAAGGGACCGCCCGCTACGCGACCTTCGAGCGCGGCGCCGTGTACTGGTCACCGGAAAGCGGTGCCGAACCGGTCACCGGCGCCATCTACGAGGCGTGGGGAACGCTCGGCTTCGAACGCGGAGTCCTCGGCCTGCCGACCAGCGCCGAAATCCCCGAGCCCCAATGGATCGTGCAGAACTTCCAGCACGGCACGCTGAACTTCGACCGCGAGAAAGGCACCGTCACCCGGGTCGTCGACGGCGTGCCGGTGGAACTGCCCCCGCCGTCACCCGATCAGCAGCCGGTACAGCTGGAGCGCTTCACCCCGATCACCTGAGCGCTCAGGACCACCAACGTTCCAGTACCCGGGCCACCCCGTCCTCACTGTTGGTCACCGTCACCTCGTCGGCCGCATCGACCGCGTCGGGATGGGCATTGCCCATCGCCACCCCGCGCTGGGCCCAGCGCAGCATCGGTATGTCGTTGGGCATGTCGCCGAAGGTCACGATGTCGGCGGCGGTGAGCCCCAGCGGAGCGGCCAGCTCTTCGATGCCGGTGGCCTTGCTGATGCCCAGCGGCACCACCTCGATCAGGCCGTTGTTGGTCGAGTACGTGATATCGCCCTGCAGCCCAATGTGTTTGAGGAGTTCAGCGGCCATGTCCGCGCTGCGCGCACCGGCCTTGCGGATCAGCAGCTTGACCGCCGGGGCGCTGAGCAGATCCTCGACCGACACCTCGGTGTTGTCCGGGTTGAGCCAGGCATGCTCGTAACCCGGCGAGCTGACGAACTGCGGGGTCGCAGCATCATGCGCGGACGAGCCCACCCGCTCCACCGCCAGCCCCGCGCCGGGAATCACCCGCGTGGCGATCTCGGCGAGCTCGCCGAGCACATCAGCCGACAACGTGTGGGCCGAGACGATCCGGTCGGTCGACGGATCGTAGATCACCGCGCCGTTGGCGCACACCGCCATCGGCGCCAGCCCGAGCCCGTCGACCACAGGGGCGATCCACCGCGGCGGGCGCCCGGTGGCCAGCACGAACCTCGCCCCCGCCTCGACCGCGGCCTGCACCGCGGCCCGGGTCCGCGGCGTGACCTTCTCGTCCTCGTCGAGCAGCGTTCCGTCCACGTCGGTGGCGATCAGCCCCGGCGCCCTCTCGACGCTCACCTGCTGCTCTTCGCTTCACGCTCGGCACGCTTGCGCGCGCGTTCGGCCAACTCCGCCTCGTCGAGCCGCTTGGCCTCGGCCGGCGTCGGCGCCGTCCCACCCAGCCGGCGCGGCACCCAGTGCGCACCGGCCGGCGCGGGGTAGTCCCGCTGGATCTGGGTCAGCAGCGAGGACATACCGGCCCGCAATGCCTCATCGAGCCCGGCAACGGTACCCGTGGGCGCAATCGGTGCGCCGACCTGAACAGTGACAGGAATTTTCTTCCGCCCCAATGCTTTCGGATGGTCCTTGGTCCAGATGCGGTGCACACCCCAGACGATCAGCGGGATGATCGGGACGTCGGCTTCCAACGCCATCCGGGCCGCACCGGTCTTGAAGTCCTTGAGTTCGAAGCTCCGGCTGATCGTCGCCTCCGGGTACACCCCGACCAGCTCGCCCCGGCGCAACGCCTCCACCGCCGCGGCGTAGGCCCCCGCGCCGGCCGTGCGGTCCACCGGGATCGTGCCGGTGTGCTTGATCAAGTGGTGGACCACCTTCACCTCGTCCATCTCCGCCTTGATCATGAACCGCATCCGTCGGCCACGCTCGGTGGCCGCCAGCCCGGCCGGCAGGAAATCCACGTAGCTCGTGTGGTTGATGGCCACGACGGCACCGCCCGCAGCGGGCAGATTGTGCAACCCACCGAAGGTGATCCGGGTTCCGGTGGCCCGGACCGCCAGCCTGGCGGCAATCTCCAAACTTCGGAAAACCGGTTCCATACGCGTGTTACCCCGAGGCCCCGGTGGGTTCGGAAGGCCCACCGGGGCCGGCCTCAGCTCGCTTGGCCGCCTTGGCGGCCGCCTCCTCGGCATCCATCCGGTTGGCCTCGGCCAGCGTCGGCGCCGAACCACCCAGGCGGTGCGGCACCCAGAACTCGCCGGGCGGATACGGGCCGTAGGCATCCTGAACCTCGGTCAGCAGATGCTGCATGCGGGAATGCAGCAGCGCGGTGAGCTCGCCCGCGGGCAGGGTCGGCTGGATCGGCTCGCCCACCGCGATCGAGATCGGCACCTTGGGCCGGTACAGCTTCTTCGGATGACCCTTGGTCCAGATGCGCTGCGCGCCCCACACGATGTGCGGCACGATCGGCACCCCGGCCTCGATCGCCATCCGGGCCGCGCCGGACTTGAAATCCTTGATCTCGAAGCTGCGGCTGATGGTGGCTTCCGGGTACACCCCGACCAGTTCACCGGCCTTGAGGTAGTCGACCGCCGCCTCGAACGAGGCCGCACCACTGTCCCGGTCCACCTCGATGTGGCGCAGGCTGCGCATGATCGGCCCGGTGACCTTGTTGTCGAAGACTTCCTTCTTTGCCATGAACCGCACCTTGCGGCCCCGCTTCTGCAGGTAGGCAGGCAAGCCGGCGAAGGTGAAGTCGAAGTAGCTGGTGTGGTTGATGGCCACCACCGCCCCGCCGGTGACCGGGAGGTTCTCCACCCCGGTCACGGTGAACTTCAGCCCCTGCAGCCGCCAGGCCAGCCGAGCTAGTTGTATGACAGTGCCGTAGACCGGTTCCACGTAGCCAGCCTAATCCCAGCCCGTATCGGCGCGTCACCCAACTCGGGCTAGGCTGGGCGGGCATCGAAGTACTCCATCGAAAGGCCGTTTGTGCAGGTCACCAGCGTCGGGCATGCCGGCTTCCTGATCGAGACCAAGGCGGGAAGCATTTTGTGCGACCCCTGGGTCAACCCCGCCTACTTCGCCTCCTGGTTCCCGTTCCCCGACAACAGCGCACTGGACTGGGACACCCTCGGTGACGTCGATTACCTCTACATCTCACACCTGCACAAGGACCACTTCGACCCGGAAAACCTGCGCCGCCACGTCAACAAGGACGCGATGGTGTTGCTGCCCGACTTCCCGGTACCCGACCTGCAACGCGAACTGCAGGCACTGGGCTTTCACCGGTTCTTCGAGACCACCGACTCGGTCAAACACACCGTGCGCGGCCCCAAGGGCGACCTCGACGTGATGATCATCGCGCTGCGCGCCCCGGCCGACGGCCCGATCGGCGACTCAGGCCTGGTGGTCGACGACGGCCAGACCGTCGCGTTCAACATGAACGACGCCCGCCCGGTCGACCTGGAGATGTTGCACGCCGACTTCGGCCAGATCGACGTACACATGCTGCAGTACTCCGGGGCCATCTGGTACCCGATGGTCTACGACATGCCGGCACGGGCCAAAGAGGCCTTCGGCATCCAGAAACGCCAGCGCCAGATGGACCGGTGCCGCCAGTACATCGCCCAAGTCGGCGCCACCTGGGTGATCCCCTCGGCCGGCCCGCCCTGCTTCCTCGACCCCGAACTGCGCGACCTCAACGACGACCACGGCGACCCGGCCAACATCTTCCCCGACCAGGTCGTCTTCCTCGACCAGATGCGCCGCCACGGCCACGACGGCGGCCTGCTGATGATCCCCGGCAGCACCGCCGATTTCACCGGCTCACACCTGAATTCGCTGACCCACCCGGTCACCGACCCCGAGACCATCTTCACCACCGGCAAAGCCGCCTACATCCAGGACTACGCCCAGCGGATGGCCCCGGTACTGGCCGCCGAGAAAGCCTCGTGGGCGCCGGCCGCCGGCGAACCCCTGCTGCCCGGACTGCGGGCACTGTTCGAGCCGATCATGACCCAGACCGACCAGATCTGCGACGGCATCGGCTACCCGGTCGAACTCCGCCTGTCCGGCCCCGGCCACACCGAGACCGTGGTCCTGGACTTTCCCAAACGCCTGGTCCGCGAACCCATCGCCGACGAGAAGTTCCGCTACGGCTTCGCGATCCCACCCGAACTGGTGCGCACCGTACTGCGTGACAACGAGCCCGACTGGGTCAACACCATCTTCCTGTCCACCCGGTTCACCGCCTGGCGCGTGGGCGGATACAACGAGTACCTGTACACCTTCTTCAAATGCCTCACCGACGAACGCATCGCCTACGCCGACGGCTGGTTCGCCGAAGCCCACGACGACTCCTCCTCGATCACCCTCGACGGCTGGGAAATCCAGCGCCGCTGCCCACACCTCAAGGCCGACCTGTCCAAATTCGGTGTAGTGGAAGGCAACACGCTGACCTGCAATCTGCACGGCTGGCAATGGAACCTGGAGAACGGCAAATGCCTCACCACCAAGGGCCACGAGTTGCGGTGCAGCAAGTTATGAGTGCGCCGCGCCAGTACTACGACGACGGCCTGATCCAGCTGGATCGCGAGGCGATCACGTTGCGGCGCTACCACTTCCCGTCGGGAACCTCGAAGGTGATCCCGTTGCGGGACATCCGCTCGTACCGGGCCGAGTCACTCGGGCTGGTACTCAACCGGTTTCGCATCTGGGGCAGTTCGGACCTGCGCCGCTGGCTGCCGCTGGACGTGTGGCGGCCGATCAAGTCGACCCTGATCACCTTGAAGGTCAGTGGGACTCGGCCCGACCCCGCGTTCACGCCGCAGCGCCCCACCGAGTTCGTCGCGCTGCTCGACGAACTGCTCGGCGGCTAACGCGCAGAGACCACCTGCCGCAGTTCGGAAGCCGCACTGGAGGCACTGTCGTAGACCCGGACGATGGCCTCGTCCCCGGGCTTGAGGAAGGTGGACTCACCCAGCGGCGTGTAGCGGGTGGCGCCGATGCCGATCAGCACGTTCTCGGGATGCCCGCTGGCCACCATCAAGGCGCCGACATCCTCCAAAGGCGTATCGGCCGAGCCCTTCTGGTTGGCCAGCCGCTCGACGATCCAGTCCAGCAGCACCTCGCCGTAGTACGAGTAACCCACCAGCGGTGAATCAACCCCGTAGGCGTGCTGCTCGCCGTCGTTCTGGCTCAGGTAGCAGACCAGCCGCATCGTCGCCGTCGGGCCGTCCGGGGTCAGATCGCTGATCTCGAAGAATTGTGGCGCAACACCTTTGGAGGCCGGACCCCAGTTCTTCTTGTGGCTGATCTTCGGCGCGCCCGGCCGGCGGATCGAGCAGTCGTTGAAGGCGCCGAGAGCGAACGGCTCCAGTCGGGCCACGGTGTCGCCGTTCCACACCACGTGGCAGGCCACCCCGACCTCGGGCTCGATCTGCAGGTTCAGCGGCCCCTCGACTTCGCCGGGCTCGGGCAACAAGATGGAATCGGTGGACAGCGGGAACTCACCCAGGAAGTCGTCGCGGCCGGGCGCATACCACGGGAAGATGCCCTTGGGCGCATACCCTTCGGTGACCACCTTGACGAAATCCCCGGCTTCACCGGCCTGTTCGAGGTGGCCGGCGAAGTTGCCGGCCACACCGAAGCCGAACCAGTTACGTACCTCGCCGAGGTCGATGTCGATCATGGCTGCAACCCTACTGTGGCCGCCACAAGCCGGATACAAGTCGCACTTAAGTCGGCGCCATCAGGCTGTGCTCCGAGACATCCGATCCGCCAACCGGGATCGGCACAACCTGAGGAGCACCGTCGTGCCAACCACCGTCACCGCCGAACCCCGTCAAACCGGCGATCCCGCGCCCGACCTGCTGGGTATCACCCTGGCGCACCGCGCGATGCTGGCCGATCTGCTTCGCCTGGCCGACCTGGCCGTGGCCGTACGCGACCGTGACGTGATCTGCACACCCGGCCGCGCCCGGGCGATCTCCCGGTACGTGGAGTGGCTGTGCGATTCCATCCACCATCACCACACCACCGAGGACACGGTGTTGTGGCCGGTGATCCAGGCCAGCGTGGGCACACACGTCGACCTGAGCGAGTTGACCGACGACCATGCTGCCCTCGATCCGAGGTTGGATCAGCTGCGGGCCAGGGCCGCGGCGTTCCGGCTGTCGATGGGCGACCGCCGGATCGCCGGCGTGATGGCTCTCGAGCTGGCCGAACTCTCGGCATTGCTGACCGAGCACATCAACGATGAGGAACTCGAGGTGTTTCCGCTGATCACCGAACACGTGTCGGTGGCGGACTGGGAGTCGGTGGAGCGTGCCGCCCGCGACGGCAGCCGGATGTCGTTCGACGGCCCCCGCTCGCTGGCGGCGATGACCGACGAGGAGCGATCGACACTGGCTCAGCACACCGGGATCGGGCTGCGCGTGCTGCTCTCGGTGCTGCGGCTGGTACACCGGCGGCGGGAACGGGCGGTGTTCGGCGTCAGTCGATGAAGACCAGGGCCTCGGCGGCCAGCCGGTCGCGCAGCGCCGCGGCGGCCTCGCGGTAGCCGCGTGCCGCATCCGGGCGCCCCAGCGCGTCGGCCGCGGCGGCGAGCGCCTCGTCGACCGGGCCCACCATCAGCCCGTCGACCCCGAGCCCGGCGATCCGGCCGGAATAGGCCTCGAGGTCGGCCGCCCTGGCGCGGGCCTCGTCGAGGTCGCCGAGCGCCACTGCCGCATTGACGCGCAACACGGTGAACGGCAGCCAGAAATACGCCCGCTCGATCGGTTGACGGGCCTGCCACAGCTCCCGCGCCTGCTCCTCCCGGCCGCGGGCGATCAGCGCCAGCACCGCGGCGTCGAGCGCCGCGACCGACACCTCGCGGTAGAAGAACACCAGCTCGTCCGCCAGCAGACCCAGGTCCCCGAGGCAGAACTCACCCGTCACCCGTCCGACCATCGCCAGCTTGGCGCCGTTGGCGGCCCCGTTCTCCACCATGCGGGCGGCCAGATCGGTATAGGCGCTCACCGCGTCGTCCAGCCGCCCCGCCAGCAGGTGCATCCGGGCCCGGAAGAGGCCGAGCACACCGAGAAGGTGCACGAGCTGCCCGGTGCCGGCGCGGGCCACCGCGATGTCCACGTGGCGTTTCGCCGTCGCCAGGTCGCAGCGGTGGCCGGCCGCCAGTGACAGCAGCCAGTGCGCCACCGCTTGATAATCGGCCTGCTCGGTGGCCTCCGCGGTCCGCAGCAGCTCGGCGGCGGTCGAATCCCGTTCGGCGTCGAGGTCGGGCCCCAACGCGCAGTAGGCCCGGACGTTGAGCGCGGTGCACAGCAGCCGTCCCGATGCCGCCGGGTCCTCGGCGTAGGCCTGCCGAGCCAGCTCGAGCAGTTCTGTGCTGGCGGCCAGCGCCCCGTCCGGATCGGTGCCCTCCAGTTCCACGTACAGCGCCTTGAGCAGCCGGATCCGTTCGGCCACCGTAAGTTCGGTGGGCTGTCCACTTCCGCCGCCGGCCAGCACCCGGCGCAGCAGCCCGATCATCTGCGTGTCGGATTCGTCGTATTCGCGGTCCCGCCAGACCAGCGGGGTGTCCCACGCGGTGAGCACCCGGACTGTCAGGTCGTCACGCGACTGTCCGGTCAACAGTTGCAGCGCGGCCTTCATCTCGATACGCGCCGCGACCGCGTCTCCGGACTGCGCCAGCGCGGAGATCAGCCCGCACCGGGCCTCGATCTCGCGCTCAAGGGCCTCGTCGATGGGCGCCAACCGGCGACCGGCGGCCAACTCCAGCATCTGCACGGCGGCCCGCCACTGCCGGGCGGCTTCGGCGTGCGCGCCCACCGAATCCGCCTCGCGAGCCGCGTCTGTGGCGAAACCCGCGGCAGCCAGGGAAGTTTCGGCTGTCGCGGCGGCGACGGCGTGGTGCGCCAGGGCGGCCGGATCGACCGAGCGGCCCGGCGCCCGCAGCAGTTCCAGCGCCGCGGCGTGCAATCGGGACCGGCGCAGCTTCGAGGTGTCCTCATAGAGGGTGTCGCGGACCAGGGCGTGGGCGAACCGCAACCGCCCGGGCTCAGGCTCGTCGAGCAGGCCCAGCAGGACGGCCGGTTCCAGCGCGTCGAGCAGGTCTTCGGGGTCGCTGCGACCGAGTTCTGCAAGCAGGTCGACGTCGATGTCACGTCCCAGCACCGCGGCCTGACGCAGTGCCGTCACGGTCGGCCCCGGCAGCCGGGCTAGCCTGCGCCGCAACACATCTCGCACCCCGACGGGCACCGATGCCCACACCGCGTCCGCCCCTTCGGCGGCCATCAGCCGGGCCAGCTCCCGGATGAACAGCGGGTTGCCTCCGGTCCGCTCGCGCAGCAGCCGCAGCGCTTCCCCACTGGCGGCACCGAGGCCGCAGTCCGCGGCCAGCGCGGCAGTGGCCGCGGCATCCAGCCCACCGAGGTTCAGGTGTGCCGCGGTGTGCACCGTCAGCGCCGCCCGGGCCACCTCCAGCTCGCCACGGTCCTCCGAGGGCCGGTAGGTGGCGATGACCAGCACCCGTAGGTCTTTGATCCGATCGGCCACCAGCCGCAGCAATTCCAGCGTCAGCCCGTCGGTCCGGTGCAGGTCGTCGAGCACCACGACCAGCGGCTGCTGCGCGGCGACCGCGCTGAGCACGTCGGCCACCGCATGCCCCAGCCAGAACGTGCCGGGCTCGACGGCGGCGCCGTCGTGCAACAGCGGAGCCAGCGCCGCCCGGTCGTCCGCCGGGGCACCGGGTTCCATGAGTTCTCGCAGCACCTCGGTCCAGGCCCATCCGGCCGGTGCGCCGTGCACCTCCGGGCAACGGCCGTGCACCGTCCGCCAGCCTGCCGTGCGCAACCGGCTCGTCGCGGCGGCCGCCAGAGTGGTCTTGCCCGACCCCGCTTCGCCGGCGATCCAGAGCACCGCGCTCCCGCCGGCAGCGACAGCGCTTGCCGCGGAATCGATCTCGGCGAGTTCCTCGGCCCGGCCGTAAGCGGCGGCCTCGGTGCGATCCGGCGTCGCCACCTCCGGTACCGACGGCTGCGGAAGCGGCCGGGCCGGCTCCAGATGGTCGGCCTGACAAAGGATGTCGCGTTCGAGGTCGCGCAGCGCGCGGCCCGGTTCCAGGCCCAGCTCGTCGACCAGGTGGTCCCGGGTGCGCCGCAACACCTCCAGGGCGTCGGTCTGCCGCCCGGTCCGATACAGCGCGGTGGCCAACACGGCGGCCGCGCCCTCCCGGCCGGGGTGCTCGCGGACATGTCGTTCCAGCCCGGCGACGACGGTGCCGTACCGGCCGAGTTCCACCTGGGTTCCGGCCTGGGCTTCGACCGCGGCCAGCCGGAGTTCGGTCAGCCGGGCCACCTCGGGTGCCGCCCACAACGCATCGCCCGCACCGGCGAACGGGTCTCCCGTCCAGCCGGCCAGCGCCCGCTCGAGCCGGCGCACCCGCTGCTGTGGATCCGTTTCTTCGTACGCCGCAGTGACTCTGGCCTCGAACTGCCAGGCGTCGACGGCGTCGACCGGCAGTCGCAGGCAATAGCCGGGCGCGGCACTGACCAGGATGCGGGCCGGGGCCCGCCGCTGCCGGCCCGGCTCCAGCCCGCGCCGCAGATGCGACACATAGACCTGCAACGCCGACAACGCCTTGGGTGGCGGCTCGCCCTCCCAGAGATCGTCGATGAGCCGGTCGACCGACACGGTGTGGCCGTGCGCGACCACCAGCCGCGCCAACAGTGCCCGCTGCAGCCGGGCACCGAGATCCACCGGGTCGTCACCGACCCAGGCCTGTACCGGGCCGAGCACCTTCACCCGAACCGGGCTGTCCCCCGACATGTCCCCCGACATGGCCGCGGTGCGGTGCTTACCGGGGTTCCAGCACCGGGGCGCCGACGAACGGCACCAGTGCGTCGGGGATTCGCACGCTGCCGTCGGGTTGCTGGTGATTCTCCAGGATCGCCACCAGCCAGCGGGTGGTACCGAGCGTGCCGTTGAGCGTCGCGGCGATCTGCGGCTTGCCGTTCTCGTCGCGGTAGCGCGTGGCCAACCGCCTGGCCTGGAACGTCGTGCAGTTCGAGGTCGAGGTGAGCTCGCGGTAGGTCTGCTGGGTGGGCACCCACGCCTCGCAGTCGTACTTGCGTGCCGCCGAGGATCCGAGATCGCCTGCGGCGACGTCGATCACGCGGTAGGGCACCTCGATCGCCGCCAGCATCTGGCGCTGCCAGCCCAACAGTTTCTGGTGCTCGGCCTCGGCGTCTTCGGGCTTGCAGTAGACGAAGCCCTCGACCTTGTCGAACTGATGCACGCGGATGATGCCGCGGGTGTCCTTGCCGTAGCTGCCCGCCTCGCGCCGGAAGCACGACGACCAGCCGGCGTAGCGCTTGGGCCCCGCGGACAGGTCGAGGATCTCGCCCGAGTGGTAGCCCGCCAACGGCACTTCCGAGGTGCCGACCAGGTACAGGTCGTCGGCCTCGAGCCGGTAGATCTCGTCGGCGTGGGCGCCCAGGAAACCGGTGCCCGCCATGACTTCCGGGCGCACCAGCACCGGCGGGATCATCAGCGTGAACCCGTTCTGCACAGCCACCTGGGTGGCCAGTTGCAGCAGGCCCAGTTGCAGCAGCGCGCCGTGGCCGGTGAGGAAGTAGAACCGCGAACCCGACACCTTGGCGCCGCGTTCCATGTCGATCAGCCCGAGCGTCTCACCAAGTTCGAGATGATCTTTCGGGTTCTCGATCGCGCGCGGTTCACCGACCGTGTCGAGCACCACGAAGTCGTCCTCGCCGCCGGCCGGTACTCCGTCGATGATCACGTTGCCGATCGCCATGTGGGCTGCGGTGAAGGCGCTCTCGGCCTCGACCTGGGCGGTCTCGGCGGCCTTGACCTGCTCGGCCAGGTCCTTGGCCTGTTGCAGCAGGGCCGGACGCTCCTCAGGCGTCGCCTTGCCCACCAGCTTGCTGGCGGCCTTCTGCTCGGCGCGCAGGTTGTCGGCCGCCGAGATCGCGGCGCGGCGCGCCGCATCGGCCTCCAACAGCGCGTCGACGCGCGCCGGGTCTTCTCCGCGAGCCCGTTGCGATGCACGGACGGCGTCGGGATTGTCGCGCAGCAGTTTGAGGTCGATCACGGGCGCAACCCTACTTTTTGAAGTGCGTCGACGTACATCTGAGGTGGCGGTTGTCGGCGGCCGCCGGGCACAACCTCGCAACATTACAACCGCATCAGTTGTCACAGGTGCTGACACGCCTGTCACAATGGAGCGCAATGTTGGAACCATCCGAGCACCCTGAGCACCCCGACGGTGGGGTCCTGCTCGCCGATCCTCTGCCGGACGAACAACCCGCACGGGAACGGTGGTGGCAGAGTCTGGCGGCCGCGTCGACACGACGCGCGCTGCTGTTGACCGCACTCGGCGCCCTGCTCATCGCGGGGCTGATCACCGCGTTGCCCCGCAGCGAGGGGTCGAATTCCGGAGGCACGATCGCGCTGGGCCCGCGCGGCAACGACACCTTCAATCACGTCAAACGCGGCGATTGCCTGAACTGGCCCGGCCGCAACCCTGACGCCGCGCACATCGTGGACTGCAAGGACAACCATCGCTTCGAGGTGGCCCAATCGGTGGACATGCGGACGTTCCCGGGCAGCGAATACGCCGCCGGTTCGCCGCCGCCGTCGGTGGACCGGATCAAGCAGATCAGCCAGGAGCAGTGCACCCCGTCGGTGCGCAGTTACCTCGGGCCGAAATACGACCCGAACGGCAAGTACACGATCGGCCTGCTGTGGTCCGGCGAGAAGGCCTGGAAGCAGTCCGGTGAGCGGCGAATGTTGTGCGGCCTGCAGTTGCTCGGCCCTGGCGACAGCCAGTTGGAGTCCGCGGGCAAGGTGTCCGAAGTCGATCAATCGAAGGTCTGGGCCGCAGGCACCTGCCTGGGCATCGACGCCGCCACCAATCAGCCCACCGATGTCCCGGTCGATTGCGCGGCGCCGCACGCCATGGAGGTCACCGGCGCGGTCAACCTCGGCGAGAAGTTCCCCGGCGGGCTGCCGTCGGAGGGCGATCAGGACAACTTCATCAAGAACACCTGTACTGCGCAGACCGATGCCTACCTGGCCCCGGTTCAGCTGCGCACCACCACGTTGGCCTTGAGCTACAGCACGATCTCGCTGCCCAGCTGGTCGGCCGGTAGCCGCCAGGTGTCGTGCAGCATCGGCGCGACGCTGGGTAACGGCGGCTGGTCGACACTGGTCAACAGCGCCAAGGGGCCGCTGATGATCAACGGGCAGCCCCCGGTGGCACCGCCCGACATCCCGGAGGAGCGGCTCAACATGGAGCCCATCCCGATGCCGGATGTCGATGAGCCGTCGTCGTCTTCGAGTTCGAGTTCGTCCTCCGGGTCGTCGTCGGACTCCTCGGGGTCGAGTTCGTCGGGCTCCTCTGGTTCGTCGAGTTCGTCGGGATCCTCCGGCTCGTCGAGTTCGTCAGGCTCGTCGAGTTCGTCAGGCTCGTCGAGTTCGTCAGGCTCGTCGTCGAGCGGCCAGCACATGCCGCAGGCCGCGACCACTGCGGCGCCGGCGCCCCCGCAGTCCAACACCTTCAACCCGCCGCCGCCCGAGCAGGCCCCGGCCCCAGCTCCGGCCCCCGAGCAGGCCCCGGCGCCGGTCCCGGACGGTGGTGCGCCGCCCGCCGGGCCGCCGCCGGGCGAGCCGGTGCCCGTACCACCGGGGCCGTAACTCGTGCCGGTGCGGATGAGCTCGCAGCGGTTCGAAGAGTTGGTATCCGACGCCCTCGACCTGATCCCGCCGCAATTGGCTGCCGCGATCGACAACGTTGTGGTCCTGGTCGAGGATCGCGATCCCGACGAGCCCGAGATCCTCGGCCTGTACCGGGGAGTCGCGCTGACCGAGCGGGATTCCTGGTACGCCGGGTCGTTGCCGGACACCATCACCATCTACCGCGAGGCCCTGCTGGATTTCTGTGACAGCGAGGCTGCCGTGGTCGACGAGGTGGCGATCACCGTGATCCACGAGATCGCGCATCATTTCGGGATCGATGACGAGCGGCTCCACGAATTGGGTTGGGGCTAGGAGCCCGAAAGTCCCGCGCGGCAACCACGTTTTGTCGGCCCGTAGTGCTATCAACGGGCTATGACGATCCAGTGCCGGGAGTGCGCAGCCGGGCTGGAGCATTGCCACGGCACCGTGATCCTCCACGTCCAGTACCGCGCGGAATGCACCGATGACGGCTGCACCACCCCAGAAGCAGCGCATACCTTCAGCATCGACTGTGCGGCGGTCGGCTGTACGTGCGCGGACGAGAGCGCGCCCTCGATCCGGCGGTTCGCCTAACCCATCGGATCGGTTTCGGACGTCACCGCGTCCGCGACCGGGGTGGCACCGGACTCCGGGTAGAACGGCGGGGTCACCGACGCCCACTGCACACAGCTCCACCGTCCGTCGGTGATCGGTGCCAGCACAATCGATTCGGTGTTGGCCAGGTGGTGATCGAGGGCGAAGGTGCCGTCGACACCGGCCAGCACGGCGGCCACCAACCGGATCGCCGCGCCGTGGCTCACCAGCACGATGTCGCTTTTGAAGTCATGGTCGTCGAGATAACGCAGCCGCAGCTCGGTGAGTACGGGCACGTATCGGGCGAGGACGGCCTCGGCGCTCTCACCGCCCGGCATCGGCACGTCCAGTTCACCCCGATGCCAGCGCGCGTAGATCCGGTTGAACTCGGCGACGGCGTCGTCGTCACTGCGGTCTTCGAGCTCACCGACCTGGACTTCGTGAACCCCGTCGAATTCGAATGGCACCAGGCCGGTTTCGGCGCCGATGCCGGCAGCAGTCTGCGCTGCCCGCCGCGCCACCGAGTGGGCCAGGATCGAGGGACGCTGGCCGAGCGTTCCGGCGAACCGCCGGGCCTGTTCGTGACCGAGGTCGGTCAGCTCGGCGCCGGGCGGGAGGGTGTCCAAGCGCCGAGCGACGTTGCCGTGGGACTGGCCGTGCCGGACGAGTATCAACCGTCCGCTCATGAGGCGCCCGTCCCGTCACGCAAACCCGTCAACCACCGTGAGGCCTCGTCCAGACGCGGCGGGGGCGCACCCGCGCTCGCTCCGGTCGGCCAAGAACCCAGATATCGCACATCGGTACAACGTCGGTGGAGCGCTTTGAGTGCCTCGGCCACCGAATCGTCGTCGATGTGTCCGACGCAGTCGAGGAAGAACATGTAGGTGCCCAGCTCCGTTCGGGTGGGCCGGGATTCGATCCGGGTGAGGTCGATGTCGCGGATGGAGAACTCCGTCATCGCGGTGACCAGCGCGCCCGGGACGTTGTCCAGCCGCAGCACCACCGAGGTGCGGTCGGCGCCGGTGGCCGGAGGCGGCACGCCGGGCGGGCCGACGAGGACGAAGCGGGTGCGGGCGTTGGCCTCGTCGACGACGTCGGCTGCCAGGATGTGCATCCCGTAGCGCTCGGCGGCCAACCGGGTGCTGACCCCGGCGTCGGCGCGGCCTTCGGCGACTTCGTGGGCGGCCGCGGCGTTGGAGGTGGCCGGCACGACCTCGGCGTCGGGGAGGTTGGCGGCCAGCCATTGGCGCACCTGAGCCAGCGCGACCGGGAAGGCGGCCACGGTCCGCACCGGCCCGCTGTGCCCGGGCCGGGTCACGATGGCGAACGCCACGTCGAGGATCAGCTCGGCATAGATCTGCAGCGGCTTCCCGACGGCCAGGCTGTCCAGGGTGGGCAGCACCGACCCCTCGATGGAATTCTCGATCGGCACGCAGGCGTAGTCGGCGCGACCGTCCCGCACCGCGGCCAGTGCGCCCGGCGTGCTGTCGGTGCGCACCGGCGTGAATCGGTCTTCGCCGGCAGAGGCCGCCGGTGGCAGGCCGGGCACCATCTCGCGGGCCACCATCTGCAATAACGCCACTTCGGTGAAGGTTCCCTCAGGTCCGAGGTAGGCGATGCGCGGCACAGCCCAACCCTATCGGTTCGAGCTGCGCGGGAGCGGTCGATGAGCTCGGCGCCGGTGTTTCACCTAAGGCCTTGCCCGCGCCGCCCGCCGCAGTTAAGTTAGGCTTACCTCACCTAGTTACCTCACCCACGAAGGCGGCGAGATGGCCATTGCGACACCGACGACAGCTGAGCGGATCCGCAGCGCATGCGCACGAGGCGGCGGTGCGATGGTCGCGGTCGAGGGCATCGAGCCGGTCGCCTCACCCGTGCATCACCTGCTCGACGACGGGTCCTTCGCGGTCACCGTCCCCGAGACCAGCCCGCTGGCCGGCATGGCGATGTCTGCCGGCTCGGCCGGGGTCCAAGCCGTGCTGGAAATGACCGACTACGCCCCGCTGCCGCTACGTGAGCCGGTGCGTTCCCTGGTGTGGATCCGTGGGCGCCTTCAGCATGTGCCGTCCGCCGAGGTCGCCGCCCTGCTGGATCTGGTCGCGACCGAGAACCCGAACCCCGCTCTGCTGCAGGTGAATTCCGCAGCCGCCGCGAACGGCGAACACGATGACGACAACTACACGCTGATGCGCCTGGAGATCGAGTCGGTGGTGGTGGCCGATTCCACGGGCGCCGAGGCGGTCGGCCTGGGCGCGCTGCTGCAGGCCCGCCCCGATCCGTTCTGCGCGATGGAATCCGGCTGGCTGCAGCACATGGAGTCATCCCACCGCGACGTGGTGGAGCGCCTGGCCACCCGACTGCCGGTGACACTGCGCCAGGGCCGGGTCCGGCCCCTCGGCCTGGACCGCTACGGCGTGCAATTGCGGGTGGAGAACGAACACGGCGACCACGACGTGCGGCTGCCGTTCCCCAAGCCGGTCGACGACGTCACCGGGCTGAGCCAGGCCATCCGCGTGCTGATGGGTTGCCCGTTCCTCAACGGCCTGCGGGCACGCCGGATCTGAACCGCAGGATCCGCTCCTGCGCCGCGGCGCCGCTACCGTAGCTCCGGTGACCGCGCCCCAAGAACACCTCAAGCCGCAGCGGCGCACGCTCAAGATCGAGATCGCCGTCGTGCTGGCGGTGACCTTCGGGCTCAGCGCGTATACCGCGGGCCTGCGGCTCGTCGAAGCGGTACTGCTGGGCCTGTCCGGGCAGACCGTCGCCCTCAATCCCAAGCGCTCGCCGTTCGACCTGATCGACCTCGGCCTGCACCTGGCCGTGGTGCTGCAGCTGCTGGCCTGGGGTGCGCTGGCCCTATACCTGTTGTGGCGCAGCGGTTTCGGGCCGTCGGCGATCGGACTGTCTCGCCCGCAATGGCGTGCCGACGGGCTGGGCGGGCTGGGCCTGGCTCTGCTCATCGGCCTGCCCGGCCTGGGCTTCTACGTGCTGGCCCGCGTGCTGGGCCTGAGCGCCGACGTCGAGCCCGCCGAGCTGTACGACACCTGGTGGCGCATCCCGATGCTGCTCGGCGTGGCGTTCGCCAACGGCTGGGCCGAGGAGATCATCGTCGTGGGGTTCCTGCTGACCCGGCTGCGCCAGCTCGACGTGAGCGCGGCGAAAGCGCTGCTGATCTCCAGCCTGTTGCGCGGCGCGTACCACCTCTATCAGGGCTACAGCGCCGGGCTCGGGAATGTGGTGATGGGTCTGGTGTTCGGGTACGCCTGGCAGCGCACCGGGCGGTTGTGGCCGCTGATCATCGCCCACACCTTGATCGATGCGGTGGCGTTCGTGGGCTACGCCCTGGTTGCAGAACATCTCAGCTGGCTGCGCTGACGCCGTCGGCACGTACATTTCTGCTGTGGACGGTTTCACCCCTGGGCGGCATCCCGACCCGCATTCGCGGCGTCCGGGACCGCGCCGCCGTGACGCCGAACCGTCCCAGGTGATCCGTCGGGACCCGAACTACCGCCCGGCCTGGCCACCGAATCCGCCCACGCCCACGCCGCCACGCACCCCGCCGCCTCCGCCTCCCCCTCGAAGGCAACCTCCGCCGCCTCCGCCCCGGCGTCCCCCGCCTCCGCCTCCGCCCACGCCTCCGCGGCAGCGTCAGCGGCCCGCAGCGCCCCGACCGGCCGCGGCCCCCGCCTCGGCGCGCAAACCCCGACGGCGCCGGCACTGGGGTCGTCTGGTGCTGGCGGTGTTGCTCATCGGTGTGCTGGCGCTGGTCGGCGGCGGGCTGTGGATCGACTCGTCACTGCACCGCATTCCGGCGCTTGCCGACTATCCGGAGCGGCCCGCCGCGGCCAACGGCACCACCTGGCTCCTGGTGGGCTCCGACAGTCGGCAGAACCTCAGCCCCGAGCAGCAGGCCGACCTCGCCACGGGCGGTGACATCGGCAACGGCCGCACCGACACCATCCTGTTGGTGCACATCCCCGGAATCGGCTCAGGGACGCCGGCCACGATGGTCTCGATTCCCCGGGATTCCTACCTGCCGATTCCCGGCTACGGCGAGGACAAGGTGAATGCGGCGTTCTCCCTGGGCGGGGCGCCGCTGCTGGCACAGACCGTCGAGCAGGCCACCGGCCTGCACCTCGACCACTACGCCGAGATCGGGTTCGACGGCTTCGCCGGGCTCGTCGACGCCGTCGGCGGGGTGAGGATGTGCCCGGCCGATCCGATCAGCGATCCCCTGGCCGGGATCGAGCTACCGGCCGGCTGCCAGGAACTCGACGGCCGCAGCGCGCTCGGCTATGTCCGTACTCGTGCCACTCCGCGCGCGGACCTGGATCGGATGATCCACCAGCGGGAGTTCATGTCCGCCCTGCTGCATCGCGCCACCAGCCCGGAGGTGCTGTTGAACCCGTTGCGGTGGCAGCCGATGGCCCGAGCCGCCACCAATTCGGTGGCTGTCGACGAGAACGCCCACGTCTGGGACCTGGGCCGGCTGGCCTGGGCGATGCACGGTGACGACATGGTGACCACCACGGTGCCGATCGGAGAGTTCACCGGTAGCGACTCGGGCGCGGTTGTGGTCTGGGACAGCGACGCGGCCGGGCGCCTGTTCACCGCGCTGGCCAACGACGCGGCGGTCCCCGAGGACGTCATCGAAAAGCCCCAACCTTAAGCGAGGCAACGCTAATTTGAGCGACAGCAAATTCTCGACAGCAAATGTAATGCCCGCCACAGCAGTGGACGGCAACTAAGGTAAAGCTGACCTCAATGAGGTCAACCTTCGATGACAATGCGTGCTGACCTGCCCTATTCTGGCGATCATGACAACGACCAGTGAACTCGACACCAAATTCCACGCGCTTATCTCTGACCAGATTCGTAGCGAGTTCACCGCGTCGCAGCAATACATCGCAATTGCGGTCTATTTCGACGGTGCCGACCTTCCGCAGCTCGCCAAGCACTTCTATGCGCAGGCGGTGGAGGAGCGCAACCACGCCATGATGCTGGTCCAGTACCTGCTCGACCGCGATATCGACGTCGAGATCCCCGGTGTCGATGCGGTCTGCAACCGCTTCGACGCTCCGCGTGACGCGCTCGCACTGGCCTTGAGCCAGGAGCGCACCGTCACCGAGCAGATCAGCCGGCTCGCGAGCGTGGCCCGCGAGGAAGGCGACTACCTCGGCGAGCAGTTCATGCAGTGGTTCCTCAAGGAGCAGATCGAAGAGGTCTCGTCGATGGCGACGCTGGTGCGCATCGCCGACCGCGCCGGTTCCAACCTGTTCCACATCGAGGACTTCGTGGCCCGTGAACTCGCCGGCGGCACTGCCGCGGACCCGAGCGCCCCGAAGGCCGCGGGCGGCAACCTCTAGGTTTCGCTCCGTCAGTCCCGGCCAGCACCGGTCAGGCCGTTCTGCAGCCAGCTCTTGGTGCGGCCGGGGTGATTGGTGGCCACCCACCCCACGCCGATGTCCCGGCAGAACTGGACGTCCTCGTAATGGTCGACGGTCCAGCAATACAGGGCCCGCCCCTGGGCGGCGGCCCGGTCGACCAGTTCCGGGTGCTCACGCAGCGTCGCGATCGACGGGCCCACCGCCGTGGCACCGACGGTGGTCGCGGCGCTGCCACCCAGGTATCGCGAGGTCTCCCCCAGGAGCACGGTCGGCAGCATCGGTGCGGCCCGACGGATCCGCCACACGGCCGCCGCCGAGAAGCTCATCACCACGGCGCGGGACAGATCGGCCGAGGCCGGCGCCGCGATGCCGTAGCGGTGCAGCAGCGCCAGGACCTTGTTCTCCACCAGCGCGCCGTAGCGCACGGGATGTTTGGTCTCGATGAACAACTTGACCGGCCGGTTCCAGTCCAGCACCAACGAGACGAGCTCATCGAGGGTCAGTAGCCCGTCGGATCGCCCGCCGGCATGCCAGGATCCGTAGTCCAGCCGGCGCAGCTCGGCCAGTGTCATCTCACTGACCAGCCCGGTGCCGCTGGAGGTGCGGTCCACCCGGCGGTCGTGCACACAGACCAGATGCCCGTCGCGGGTCAACCGCACATCGCATTCCACGCCGTCGGCGCCCTCACGCAAGGCCAGGTCGTAGGCGGCCAGCGTGTGTTCGGGCTTGTCGGCGGACGCTCCCCGATGGGCCACCACAAACGGGTGCCCGGGTTCCGGGCTCGCCTGCCCAGCGGCTCCGCCGTCGCCCGTTTCCATACCGCCTATGCTGCCGGGTTCTGCCCTTGGGGCTCAACCGGAACGGCGGATTCAGGTGAATCCTCACGATTCTGCGAGGGGTCGACGGCCTCGGCCTCGGCTTTGGGTGAGTCTTGCTCAACCACCACCCAGCGCCGGACGCTGCGCTGCGCCGTCGTACCGCTGCTGCCTTCGAACCCGGCGAACACCTTTGCCGTTAGCAGGAAAGCGGCCATCGCCAGCAGGTAGCCGACGATCGTGGTCACCGTGTTGTCGGCGATGTTCTGCGGGGTGTTGTTGAAGAAGGTGACGTACGCGGTGCTCACCACCGACCACGTCGCGACGACTGCGGTCAACACCCACACGATCCACCACACCACGATGGTTCGCCTCAGGTGGGAGAGGCGGCCTTCGAGGGCGGCCAGCTCCCACACGAACACCGGCGCCATCACGAGGTTGACGCCGGGAAGCAGACAGCAGACCCACAGGGTCGTGGTGCTGCGCGGGTCGGCCTCGCCGTGGGCGGCATATCCGGCGGCGCGTCGCGCGATCAGCCAGCGGACGAGTACCACGACTGTCATGACCACACCGGCGAGGGCCAGGACGCTGGCGAGCAAGCCGATCACCACGCCGCCGACCGCGATCAACGGGTGCAGCAGCACACTGCGGTTGATCAGCAGCAGCGCGTACCGAACCAGGTGGGCGAAGGCCGCGATGCCCAGCAGCACCATCGCGGCGACGAGCATGAGCCGGACGGCTCCGACGCTCGAATCGTCGGTGGTTTTCTGCGATTGGTCGTCGACATCGAACTGTTGGTGCAGCCCCCAGCTCGGAATCGTGCGGTAATGCGGGGTGGGACCGAGCGGCCGACGCTGGCGCCGCTGATATGGCGGGGCTCCGGGGCGCAGCGCGACCCAGCGGTAGCCGGGCGCGAGTCGGGGCGGACGTTGCGCCGTTGCCGACGGCGCCTGCCCGGCAGACGTGGGCGGCGCGGCGGGCGGTGGTCCCCACTGGCTGTACGGCGACGACACCGCGGGGGCCAACAGCGAGCCCCCGCACCGGGGACACCACGACCGTTGCCGGTCACGCACGTTCCAGCGCGTCCCGCACTGCGAACACACCTGGATCATCCGACCAGCCTAGCCACGATCTCCCGACAATTCCGGCTCGGTCAGACGCTGCCCGCGGCGCCGGCATCGGTGATGACCGGGCGCCCGGCCCCGGCCCAGGCCAGCATTCCGCCTTCGACGTTGATCGGGGTGTAGCCGTTGCGGGCCAGATAATTGGCCACCCGCAGGGACCGTCCGCCGGCGTGGCAGATGACGTACAACTCGGCGTCCGGATCGATCTCGGCGATCCGGGCCGGGATGTCGCCCATCGGAATGTGCTGCGCCCCGGCGGCGTGGCCGCGCTGCCACTCGTCGTCCTCACGAACGTCGAGCAGCACCACCGACCCCTCGAACGTGGTGGGTACCGCAGCGATGTCGACCTGCCCGACTTCCACATCGTCCATGCCGTCAATGCTCGCATGCCACAAGAGGTCGCCGCACCCGCCCCGGCGGGCTCCCGGCCGCGTTAGCAACGGGAAGCTATCCACAGTTTCCACAGGTTCATCCACAGCCCGGCACCAGCGGGAACTGCCCCGAGGTGGGGATTACTGTGCGGTAGCTGTCGAAAACTGTGGATAACCCTGGGGTGGGCGGACCGACGATCAACAACCGTCGCCGGGGCGGAGCGAAATTAAGCATTCGGCTAAACCGCCTTGGGATCAGCCTGATTCCAGCGGCTGAGCGTCTCCATCGGCTCACGCGAGGCCGATTTTCACCTGGCCATTACAGGGTCTATGATCGGCGTCACACCAGCTGTTGTGACAGAACTCACTGGGGGACCAGGATTGATCGTGCAGGTCAGGAGTCGTTGATGGCGTCGCATCCGATCGGGACGGGATCAGCCTTTTCGCAGCCCGAATGGCATTCGTCCGGACATCTGCACACCCGTAATCAGCTGATGGCCTTCCTCCGGGCCAGCGTGATCGCGCTGCTGTTGCTCGGCGTGCTCGCCGTGATCGTCTTGTTCTGACCGCCATCGGGTATACGTGAGGGCGGCACGCGCGTCCTTGCGGTGCGCCCTGCGATGGAGCAATGTTGGCAGCGATCTTGAGTGTCGAACTTCAGGATCGTTGAAGCGTCGCTCCATCGATCGATAATGAGGAAGGAATCTCGTGGCTGAATACACTTTGCCGGACCTGGATTACGACTACGGAGCGCTGGAGCCCCACATCTCCGGTCAGATCAACGAGCTCCACCACAGCAAGCACCACGCCGCCTACGTGAAGGGCGTCAACGACGCGGTCGCCAAGCTCGACGAGGCGCGGGCCAACGGTGACCACGCCGCCATCTTCCTCAACGAGAAGAACCTGGCCTTCCACCTCGGCGGCCACGTGAACCACTCGATCTGGTGGAAGAACCTGTCCCCCAACGGCGGTGACAAGCCGACCGGTGACCTGGCCGCCGCGATCGACGACCAGTTCGGCTCGTTCGACAAGTTCCAGGCGCAGTTCACCGCCGCTGCCAACGGACTGCAGGGTTCGGGCTGGGCCGTGCTCGGCTACGACAGCCTCGGCGACCGCCTGCTGACCTTCCAGCTGTACGACCAGCAGGCCAACGTTCCGCTCGGCATCATCCCGCTGCTGCAGGTCGACATGTGGGAGCACGCCTTCTACCTGCAGTACAAGAACGTCAAGGCCGATTACGTCAAGGCGTTCTGGAATGTCGTGAACTGGGAGGACGTGCAGAACCGCTACGCGGCGGCCACCTCCAAGACCAACGGCCTGATCTTCGGCTAGTCCCGGTTCGGTCCGATCGAGGGTCTCTCACCAAGGGGCGTCGCGCAATCGCGTGGCGCCCCGCCCTCGTTTCCGGGGCCGTGTCGCCTTGCACACCCGCGGTGGCTGTCGCATTCTGATCTGATCGACCCACAGAAGTGTCGGCGCACCGTTCAGCCGGTGACCCAACACCGATGTCCCGGAGGCGATATGGATACGACGGGTTCCGGCAGGGCGATCGAGATCGCGCCCTTCCATTCCGGCGGCGCGCTCAAAGGCTTCGTGGTCTCCGGACGGTGGCCCGACTCCACCAAAGAGTGGGCGCAGCTTCTCATGGTCACCGTGCGCATCGCTTCACTTCCCGGATTACTATCCACCACAACGATTTTCGGGGTCCGCGAGGAGCTGCCGGAACAGCCGGCACCCGGCACGGTCGGCCTGGTCATCGCCGAGGGCCCGGTGGTCGGCGAATCCGCGGTTCCGCCCGGGTATTTCGCCGAGCATCAACCGCCGGCGCTGCTGATGCTGCATCCGCCGTCGGAGACCACTCCGTCCCTTCCGGAATGCGCCGGCGCCGCTTCGGGATGCGTACTGCTGCCGGGACTTCCGCATCTCGGGCTCGAGCACCGGGCAGCCTGGGTCGAAGCGGAGTCGGACGGCACGGTGACCTCTGTGGTCAGCCGGGTGGGCGTCGACCCGATCAGCCACCCTGACACGGCGATCCTGGCGATGCTGCTGGCGGCGTGACGCTGCCAGATACGGGACACCCTCTCCAAGCCGGAGAATCCGGCTGCCCGAAAAAGATAGGAAACGTAGCGCGCTCGGCCGACAACGGCTATGGTCCTCAAGATCAGCGAAGGGCAGCAGCCCGCAATCGTCGCGTCGACATGCCGGCGTAGGCCCGGTCGACAAACCCGCGATGCGGTGCGCGAGACCTTCGGCCGTGTGTAAGGAGAGCCGCGCGAGCGGCACGTATCAGCGGTGTGTGTCGAAAGGCCGTCATGTCCGCAGCCGCAGGCGTCAGCGTCGCCCGCAAGGTCGGCGATCTCGGCTTCCCTCACACCGCTTGCGATAGCCGTAGCGCTCCACCGCAACCGTGGCCGCCGCCCGTTTTGTGTCAACGCTTGTCGCCCGACGGGCTGAACCGGGCACCGTTGCCGTCCCGCAACCCCGCCTGGAATCGGCGCGGGAGTCCTTCCGCAACCGTCTGGCTATCGCACGCAAGGGGGCCGATGCGCATTCCATCGCTCAACCTGTAACGTGTTCCACGTCGTTCGACAACAGCGTCACGCGCAATCTGACGCCACCCGAGCTTCGTGCTACAGCAAATATGCGTTTCCCCTAGTCACGGCCCTACGAAGGTTGCCGGCTCAGAAGTTGATCATGATCGAGCGCCCCCGTGCGCGCAGCTCACCGCACTCAATACAACGCGACCGTCACCTTTTGCATTGCCAGACGGCGCAATCCCGCCTCACCTCCATGGCGAAGCCGTCCGTTTCTGTGACAGAGACTGCCAAAACACAAAGGTCGTTTAACTTTTGTGGCGTTTGCACTTGGTTGTCGTCACAACACTCGCTACCATAGTCAGCAAATACGCCGCCTATTCGTACCGCTCTGAAGCATGTGGAGGTCAAATCGATGAGCAAGACGTTCGCCGCCCGCCTAAACCGCCTGTTCGATACGGTTTATCCGCCCGGGCGCGGACCCCACACGTCTGCCGAGGTGATTGCTGCACTGAAGTCTGAGGGCGTCACCATGTCGGCTCCGTACCTCTCGCAGCTTCGTTCGGGCAACCGAACCAACCCGTCGGCGGCAACCATGGCCGCACTTGCCAACTTTTTCCGGATCAAGCCGGCCTACTTCACCGACGACGAGTACTACGAGAAGCTCGACAAGGAGCTGACCTGGCTGGCCAGCATGCGTGATGAGGGGGTCCGCCGGATCGCCGCCCGTACCGTCGGATTGTCCAACGAGGCTCAGCAGGACCTGGTTCAGAAGGTCGATGAGCTGCGCCGCCGGGAACACCTCGACGACTGATTCGCCGGTTTCCACTGGCGTTTCTACGCGCTTGAACCCACGCCAGTGGGGATCATTTCGGTGACTCCCACTCGCGCGGGTTTCAGCTGCGCGCTGCCCCGCGGTCCAGTTCCCGGTATTGCCGGGCAATCGCCAGAATCCACTCCCGGTCTGAGTACGACTCGGGCTGACTGAGCCACGCCAGCCCCGGGAAGGCTGAATCCTCATCACCGTCACGGGTGTCGTAGATCCACCGCGCGACGGCGTGCGCCTGATCATGGGGTGCCACGTCAGGTCGCTCGATATCACCGAAATGTGTTGTGTCGCTTGACCCGCCTGACCCGCGGGGTCCGGCGGTCTCGTGCCGACGCGCGTCGGCGGCGGTCGCTTCCAGGTAGAGCGCATCCGAGATCAGCGACATCCGTTCGGCCACACGGAAAACGAGCGGTCCCCGCGGGCGTACCCCGATGCCCACGTCTGGCTGGCGCCGCGCCAGCTCGCTCAGCAGTGGCTTGATGGTCCGCAATTCCTGTCGGGCACCGAACCAGTCTTCGACGCTCGGCAGCAGGGATCCGGCGGCGACGATGACCATCGCACACCCGAGCATGGTCGCCGCGACGCCGACACCGACCGGCTCGATCCGACCCGCGGCCCGCAGCAGGACGAATCCGCTGGCGGCCACGATCAGCACCATGCCGACGGTGAACAGGAACAGCGCACGCCCACGTCGGCTGCGGTTCGAGTAGCGCAGGCCGGCCCACGCCACCAGGGTCAGGGCCAGAAACACATAGAGCAGCGGTAACAGCCATGAGGCGCCTTGCGACCCGAGATCGCGCTGCAGGTACTCAGACGGCGACATCTCCGGCTGCCGGCCGGCCCGGAAGAAGATCACCAGGCTGATCACGGCCACCACACCGGCGATGCCGTACTGGATCAACGCGATACGGCGGGTGAGAGTGGCCGAATGGCCCGACGACGCCGTCGTGATCATCACGCAACTGCCGGCCGCGCAGGCGATCAGGGCGACCTGGCTGAGGCCGGCGGCAATGTTGGGCCAGTGCACGACGGTGTCGATCAACAGGGCCAGCGGCTGCCAGTTCAGGGCCGCGACCATGCCGAGGCTGCCCAACGAGAGGATCATCGCGGAGCTCACCAGGGATTGCTTGTTGACCAGTGCCCAACCGATGCGCAGGCCAGTTGCCAAGCCCAGCAGGCCGGCGATCACCCAGACGATCAACCAAACGCCTCTCCGAGGCGGACCTGGACGATCGAAGACCGATCCGATGGCAGGCGGCCGAGCCGGTACAGCAACAGTGCGGCGAAGTCCTCTGCCTCCTGTTCGATGTCCTCGCCGTTGGGACCCATACAGCCGGTCCGCTGGTTGAGCATGTAACTGATCAGATCGGACGTGGCCACTTCGGCCGAAGCGGCGGCCGCGTCGACGATCGAGATGCCCTCGTGGCCCAACACCAGGTGGCCGAGCTCGTGGGCCAGCGTGCGATCCCAGGCCGGCAACCCCTGCTGGATGAGGAACACGTCACGGTCGGCGTACTGCCGCCACTGCCCGCAGACTCCGGGGGGAAGTTCGGCCATGGTCAGCTCGATCGGCCGACCGCGGTCTGCGCTCACCGCGTCGACCAGGCGGGTCAACGTGATTTCGCCCTGCCTAGGGGCGAGGTCGAGAACCTCGTTCACAGCGCGTGTGACGTTTCGACTGGCTGACATGATCCCCCTTTCCACCCTTTCGTAGCACGGTCGCTCCTAACGCATGAACCGACTGGCGTCGATTCGGACGCTACGGCCGGCTTTGGCCTGCCGGTAACCGAGAAGCCCGCCCAGGCCTGTCAGCGCCATCATCCCGGTCACGCCGGGCACGGCCATCGCCGCGATTTCCATGGTGTTCGCGGTGCGCAGGTAGTCCGCGTAGCCGGCCCGGTAGGACGCCGGTGGGATGGCGGCGTCCAACCCGACCGCCGCGGGCGGCGCCGCCTCGGTCCGCATCTGGGTGGCCGATTGCACGTCCGGCCCGGATCCGGGCCCGGATTGCGGCCCGTGGTCGGAATCCGGGGCACCCATGGGCAGCACGACCGGCGGCACGATGACCGGCAGCACGACGATCGGAGCGACGACCGGGACCAGCCCGGCTGCGGCAGCCAGCCCCGGCGGTGGCGGCGCGGCCAGATCGGGCGCTTGCGCCTGCGGCGCCGTCAGCTGCATGTCCGGCAAGCGCGGAAAGTTGAACGGTGCGGGGACACCGGGTGCGCCGTCATCACGGCCACCGCCGATGAGGGTGGTCGTTGTCTTCGTGGTCTCGGTGGTCTCGGTGGTCTCGGTGGTCTCAGTCGTGGTTGCGGTCGTCTGCGATGTCGTTGCGGTCGTCTCCGACGTCGTCGCGGTGGTTTCGGTCGTCGTCTTGGTGGTCTCTGTCGTCGTTCTGGTGGTCTCGGTGGTAGGCGACGTCGTCGCCGTGGTCTCGGACGACGACACCGCGCTGGTCGTCGCGACGGGACCAGAAGTGGTGGGTGTCTCGGACCCTGAGGGCTCGGTGCTCGGAGGTGTCTCGGTGTTGGTTGCGGTGCCGGTCCCCGTTTGCGGGGGCGTCCGCGTGCCGGACGGGTGCGACGACTCGCCGGGTTCTTCGGTGTGAGTGGGTCTGCCGGTCGTCTTGGTCGGTTTGCCGGTCGTCTTGGTGGGTCTGTGAGTCGTGCGGGTGCCCGACGAGCCGGTGCCGCCGTCGTCTTCGCCGTCGTCATCACCGTGCGAATCGCCGTCCCGGTCGTGGCCCCGGCCGTGATCCTTGCCCTCGTGCCCGTCGTGCCCCTTGCCGGCACCATTCGACGAACCCTGACCGCTGTCAGGCCGGCCACGATCCGGATCGGCAAACGCCAGTGCTCCCCCGAGACCGGCGATGATCAGGCCCGTAAGCACCAGACCGGTCGAGGCGGCGACGCGCAACCGCGAACGCACGTTGTCACCACCCTTTCGCGCACCGCCCGCAAGCTTGTTTGATGAAGTCGATTCTTGCACAAACACGCAGTCGAAATTTGCTAGCTGTGGCGATTGGCCGCCGTGATCGCGGGGAGGCACGGCGGAGCAAATCCACCGGACGATACTGTGGGTCTGCAGCACTTCTGCGGTGACCACGAACACACGACGAATTGACCGGGAGGCAACCGGAATGGGCCTGTTCACGCGACGAAAAAGCCGCGCCACCCGCCGCGCCGAAGCCCGCGCCATCAAGGCCAAGGCCAAGCTGGAAGCCCGGCTCACCGCAAAGAACGAGGCTCGTCGCATCAAGTCCGATCGAAAATCGGCGGACCGGGCGCTCAAAGCTCAGGTCAAAGCACAGCGGGACAGCGACCGCGCGGCCCTCAAGGTCGCCGAGGCCGAGTTGAAAGCTGCCCGCGAGGGCCGGCTGCTGGCCCCCGCCAGAATTCGGCGTCTATTGACCGTCACACGTTTGCTGGCCCCGGTGCTCGTGCCGCTGGTCTACCGTGCCGCCACAGCCGCCCGTGGAGCCCTGGACGAGCGTCGTGCCGATCGCCTCGGGGTCCCGCTGGCCCAGCTCGGCCAGTTCTCCGGGCACGGAGCCGAGCTGTCCGCACGAATTTCCGGCGCCGAGCAGACGCTGCGTCAGGTCGCCGAGAAGAAGCCCAAGGACGCCGAGACCAAGCAGTTCGTCACGGCGATCAACGAACGGCTCACCGACCTGGCCGCGGCGGTGACCGCCGCCGAGAACATGCCGACGCCACGGCGCCGGGGTGCTCACGCGGCGATCGCTGCCCAGCTCGACGGCATCGATGCCGATCTGATGGCTCGGCTGGGATTGGTCTGAGCCACTGTCATGACCTTCCGATCCGACCGCCTCGCCGGGGCGTCGTCCCGCGCTCTGCTCACGACCGCCGCGATAGCCGCCGCCGGGCTGCTCTCCGCCGCACCGGCCTGGGCGCACGTCCACGTCGAGGCCGACAACCCGACTCCGGGAACCACCTCGGTGCTTACCTTCCGCGTCCCCGGTGAGTCCGAAACCGGGGCGCTCACAACACAATTGAAGGTTGACCTGCCCAACGTGGCCTCGGCCCGCACCGAGGTGATGCCAGGTTGGACAGCCAAGCTCGACCGGGATGCAGGTGCGGGCACCGTCCGTTCGGTGACGTGGACGGCGGCTCCCGGCGTGGGCATCTCCCCCGAGCAGTTCGCGCTGTTCCGAGTGTCGGTCAAACTGCCCGATGCGGCGACGGCGAGCTTCCCGACCACCCAGATCTACTCCGACGGCGCGGTGGTCCGGTGGGATCAAGCCCCGCTGCCCGACGGCAGCGAGCCTGAGCACCCGGCCCCGCAGCTGGCGCTGACCGGCACTGGGCCCGAAGGCGGGCACGCCGAACACGGCACCGAGATTCCCGCGGCCCCCGGCCAGCCCGGTCCTGCTGTCGCACAGCCCGCAGGCAGCGCCGACAATTCGGCCCGATGGCTGGCCGGCGGCGCGTTGATCGTCGCGGCCGCCGCCCTGGTCGCAGGCCTGCTGAACAGGCGCCGGATGTGAGCAGGCTGCTGGCGACGGCGCTGACCGGGCTGATGTTGGCAGCCTCGGCATTGGCCGGGGCACCGGCGGCGTCGGCGCACGCGGTCCGCATCGCCACCGACCCGGCCGAGCATGCCGCGCTCACCGCGTCACCGCCGCGGGCGAGCGCCACGTTCAACGAGGCGCTGCAGCCCGCTTTCGCCCACATGACGGTGGTCGGCCCGGACAACAACCTGTGGTCCGACGGTGACCCGCTGGTCGCCGGCGCGGTGCTCAGCGTCGGGGTCCGCCCGCTCGGCCCGGCCGGCACCTACACGGTGAACTACCGGGTGACCTCCGCCGATGGGCACGTGGTCTCGGGCTCCTGGTCGTTCGAGCTGACCGTCGCCGGTACGGGCACACCGGGGCCGTCCGCCTCGGCGCCCGCACCGCCGGACGGTGGCATACCGGTGTGGCCGTTCGTTCTGGTCGCCGTCGTGCTGATCGGCGGCGGGGCCTGGTGGGCGGTCCGCCGTCAGCGGTGACGGGCGCGCTGATCCGGGCGCTGGCTGACGGCGCCGCAATCATCACCCTCGGTCTGGCCGCGGTGCCGCTGCTCGAATCCGATCGCTATCGCGACGAGCTGAGCCGCCGCGCGGCCGGGCCCATGGCCTTGGCTGCGGCGCTGTGGCTGCTGGCCGAGATCGTGCGGCTGGCTGTGGCGGGCGCGCAGACCGCGGGCGTCGGGTTCTGGCAGATGGGTGTGCGAACCCTGACCGACTTCGCCCTGCACACGGCGGCGGGCCGGTCGGGGCTGGTGGCCATCGCGGCGGCGCTGATCGTCGGCGTGGCGGCGGTCCTCGTCCCGCGGCGGGGTGCTGCCACCGCCACGACCGTCGGGTTGGCGACGGTCGGCCTGGCTGCCAGGACCTTGGCGGGTCATCTCTCGGAGAGCCCGATCGGCGGGACGGCTGTGGCTGTGCACGCCCTGGCGGCCGCGGTGTGGTGTGGCGTGCTGGCGGCGCTGGTGTTGACCGTGGCGCATCGCGGCCAGTGGGCCAGGGTGTTGCCCCGCTTCTCGCAGTTGTCGCTGTGGTGCGTGGGTGTGCTGCTGGTGGCCGGGGTCAGCGGGGCGGCGATCAAGTTGAGTTCGCCCGCCGAGTTGTGGACCACCGGCTATGGCCGGGTGCTGGCGGCGAAAATCGCCGTGACGGTGGCTCTGCTGGCGCTGGCCTGGCGAAACCGGTCGCGGTGGCTGCCCGCGGCACGGGCGCACCGCAGTAGCGCCGCGTTGTCGCAGAACCGCTCGCTGGCGGAGTTGGGCATGATGGCTGTTGCGGTCACGCTCGCCGCGGCTCTGGCCGTCACGGGTTGACCGCTGCGGCGCCTGGCATGATGGGAAACACTGCCGGCCCCACTCTCCGCGACGGCGCGGAGCACCAGATACTGCAAAGGAGCAGCCAGATGGCAGAGCAGCAGGATCAACCCGCCGAGAAGCCCGATACCGCTTCCGGGTCGGCTGCGGCCGCGTCGTCAGCGGCCGGCGCGGATCCTGTTCCGCCTACTCCGGCTCCCAAACCCGGACCTGCGGCGGCCAAGAAGGCTCCGGCCAAAGCTCCGGCGAAGAAGGCCGCCGCCAAGAAAGCCGCGGCCAAGAAGGCACCCGCCAAGGCCGCCAAGAAGGCTCCGGCGAAAAAGGCCCCGGCCAAGAAGGCTCAGCCTGCCCCGACGCCTCCGGCCGCGGCGACGCCCCCGCCCGTGCCGGCCGTCCCTGAAGTCACTCCGGTCCCGGATGTCGCCGAGGCGGCCAAAGAGACTGCGGCTCAAGCTAAATCAACGGTCACCTCGGCCACCAACCCGGTGTCGGGCCCGGTGCCCGTGCCGGTGAGTGAGAGTACGTCGTCCAAGGTGCCGCTGGCCGCGGCGGTGGCCGTGGGTGTCCTGGCCGTGCTGTTGGTGTTGCTCAGCCGCCGCCATTCCGACGAGGACTGATCACCGGCTCGACCCTGGCGCGACGTCAATGGACGACGAACGTGCAAAGTGTCGGCCGCCGGCCGCCTGCGATAATCGCCGGGTGAGTATCGAACCGCGCGCCACCGCTGATCTGGTCGACGAGATCTATCCCGACGTCCGTAGCTGCGATCTGCAGTTGCAGAACTACGGCGGCAAGGCGATGTTCGCGGGGCCGATCACCACGGTGCGCTGTTTTCAGGACAATGCTCTGCTCAAGTCCATTTTGTCCACACCGGGTAACGGTGGGGTGCTGGTGGTCGACGGCGACGGGTCGCTGCACACCGCGCTGGTGGGCGACATCATCGCGGGGCTGGCCGCCGACAACGGCTGGTCCGGGGTGATCGTGCACGGCGCGGTGCGCGACGCGGCCGCGTTGCGCACCATCGACGTCGGCATCAAGGCGTTGGGCACCAACCCACGCAAGGGCACCAAGACCGGCGAGGGCGAGCGCGACGTCGAGGTCAGCTTCGGCGGTGTGACGTTCGTGCCGGGAGAGATCGCGTACGCCGACGAGGACGGCATCGTCCTCGTCGCCCCTTAGCACCGGCACGGAAAAGCCCCCACCGAAAAAGTGGGGGCTTTTCGCGCTGATCGGACCTAAACCGTCACTGCGGCACGGTGTTTGGTGAACATCAGCGCTTCCTCGTCGACCTTGCCGTAGCGGATGGTCCGCATGTCGAAGAAGTAGTTCTGCTTGAGCTTCCACGGCGCTTCCGAACCCGACTTGGGCAGGCTGTCCATGGCCCGGCGGAAGTAGCCCGGGGTGAAGTCCATGAACGGCAATTCGTCGACGGCGTCTCCGGGGTGCTGCGCCTCGACGCGGTCGAATCCGTTGGCGTCCATGTAGTTCAGCAGGCGGCAGATGAACTCGGAGACCAGGTCGGCCTTGAGGGTCCAGGATGCGTTGGTGTAGCCGAAGGTGATGGCCATGTTCGGCACACCCGAGAGCATCAGGCCCTTGTAGGTCATGCACTTGGTCAGGTCGATCGGTGTGCCGTTGCGGTTGGCGGTGGCCCCACCGAACAACTGCATGTTCAGGCCCGTCGCGGTGACGATGATGTCGGCCTGCAACTCCTCACCGGAGGTCAGCTTGATGCCGGTTGCGGTGAAGGTCTCGATGGTGTCGGTGACGACGTCGGCCTTGCCGGAGCGGATCGCCTTGAACAGGTCACCGTTGGGCGCCAAGCAGACTCGCTCATCCCACGGGTTGTAGCGCGGGCTGAAGTGCTTGTCGTAGTCGAAGCCCTCGGGCAGCCGGCGTTCGGCCATCTGGCGCAGGGCCTTCTTGAAGATGCCCGGGAACTTGCGGGCGATCTGGTACTGCCCGGTGCTGTAGCCGATCTGCTTCCACCGGTTGATGAAGTGCGCCAGGTTCTTGGGCAGGTACTTGTTGGTTCGCGCCGCGACCGGATCCTCCAGCGGGAGGGCGCCGATGTAGGTGGGTGAGCGCTGCAGCATGGTCACGTGGCCGGCGCCCTCGTTGACCAGTGACGGGATCAGTGTGACGGCCGTGGCGCCGGAGCCGATCACGACGATCTTCTTGCCCTTGTAGTCGAGGTCCTCCGGCCAGTGCTGCGGGTGGATGATCTGGCCCTTGAAGTCGGCCGCACCGGGGAACTCCGGCGAGTAACCCTCGTCGTAGTTGTAGTAGCCACTGCACACCGACAGGAATGACGCGGTGATCTGCTTGGCTTCGCCGTCCGCCTCGACGTCGACGGTCCAGCGGTTGTCGGCGTCGGACCAGTCCACCGACAGGACGCGGTGCCCGGTGCGGATGTGGTTGCGGATGCCGTTCTCGTCTGCGGCTTCGTTGATGTAGTTCCAGATCGACTGGCCGTCGGCGATGGATTTCGCGGACTCCCAGGGCTTGAACCGGAATCCCAGGGTGAACATGTCCGAGTCGGAGCGGATACCCGGGTACTTGAACAGGTCCCAGGTGCCGCCGATGTTCTCCCGGCGCTCGAGGATCACGTAGCTCTTGGTGGGGCAACGGTTCTGTAGGTGCCAGGCCGTGCTGATGCCGGAGATGCCGGCGCCGACGATCACAACATCGAAATGTTCGGTCATGGGACCGACGGTATCAACATGGTGTTGAGTCGGTCAACGGTGTGTCGAAAAATTCAACACGATGTTAGGCTTCGTGACTGTGACGAGCTCCAGCACGACCCGCGCCCCGCGCGGTCGCCGCGCCGCCCGCCCCTCGGGCGACGACCGCGAAGCGGCGATTCTCGCGACCGCCAGGCAGCTGCTGGAAACCAAGAAGTTCGCCGACATATCGGTCGATGACCTGGCCAAAGGCGCCGGCATCTCCCGGCCGACGTTCTACTTCTACTTCCCCTCGAAGGAAGCCGTCGTGCTGTCGCTGCTCGATCCACTGGTCAAGCGCGCCGACACCGGTTTCGACAGTGCACTGGAGGACATGCCGGCCGAGCCCAGGCGGGCGATCCGCCGGGGCATCGAGATCTTCTTCAGCTCGTTCGGCTCGGATCCGGCGATAGCCCGTGCCGGCACCGAGGCGCTCGACAGCAGTCCGGAGTTTCGCGCGTTCTGGTCCGGGCTCATGCAGAAATGGATTGCCCTGACCGCCTCGCTGATCACCGCCGAGCGCCGGCGAGGCGCCGCCCCGGAGACCATCCCCGCAATGGACCTGGCGACCTCGCTCAACCTGATGAACGAGCGGACGATGATGGCGGCGCTGGGGGCCGAACAACCCGCGGTCGCTCATGACAAGGTGGTCGACACCCTGGCTCACATCTGGCTGACCAGCATCTACGGCGAGGCACCCTAGCTCGTCCGCCCGCTGTGCGAACATATGTTCGTGTCCGACAGCGCGGCCATCCTGCACGCCGATCTCGACTCGTTCTACGCGTCGGTCGAGCAGCGCGACGATCCCGCCTTGCGCGGCCGCCCGGTGATCGTCGGTGGCGGCGTGGTGCTGGCAGCCAGTTACGAGGCCAAGGCATTCGGCGTGCGCACGGCGATGGGCGGTGGTCAGGCGCGGGCGTTGTGTCCGCAGGCCATCGTGGTGCCGCCGCGGATGTCGGCCTATTCCGAGGCCAGCCGGCATGTGTTCGAGGTCTTCCACGACACCACGCCGGTGGTCGAGCCGCTGTCCGTGGATGAGGCGTTTCTCGACGTGTCCGGGCTGGGCCGGGTATCCGGTACCCCGGTGGAGATCGCCCGGCGGCTGCGCGAGCAGGTCAGCGAGCAGGTAAGGCTGCCCATCACCGTCGGGATCGCGCGGACGAAGTTTTTGGCCAAGGTCGCCAGCCAGGTCGCCAAACCGGACGGTCTGCTGTTGGTCCCACCCGACCGTGAGTTGGCGTTCCTGCACCCCCTGCCGGTGCGCCGGCTGTGGGGTGTCGGTGCCAAGACCGCCGAAAAGCTCCATGCGCACGGCATCGAGACGGTCGCCGATGTCGCCGAACTGCCCGAGTCGGCCCTGCGCCCGATGGTGGGTGGCGCGATGGCCCGTCAGCTGTATGCGTTGTCGCGCAACATCGATCGACGCCGGGTGACGACGGGCGTTCGGCGCAGTTCGGTCGGTGCGCAACGCGCTCTCGGACGTCGCGGCAACTCGATGTCGGCCGCGGAGGTGGACGTGGTGGTGGTCAACCTCGTCGACCGCATCACCCGGCGGATGCGCGGAGCCGGGCGCACCGGACGCACCGTCGTATTGCGTTTGCGCTTCGACGATTTCGGCCGGGCCACCCGGTCGCACACCCTGCCCCGGGCGACCGCCTCTACCGACGCGATCCTGGCGGCGGCCCGCGCACTGGTGACGGCGGCGGCGCCGGTGATCGCGCAGCGGGGGTTGACGCTGATCGGGTTCGCGGTGTCCAACATCGACCACCAGGGCAGCCAGCAGTTGGAACTGCCCTTCGACTCAGAGCCGGATCCGGTGGCCATCGACGGCGCCATCGACGAGGTACGGCAGCGGTTCGGCAACGCGATGTTGACGCGCGGTGTGCTGGTTGGGCGCGATCCGGGCCTGGAGATGCCTACGCTGCCATATTAGCGCGGTGGCCGCATCAGAACTGCGCGGCAACGAATCCGGCGAGCAGCACGGCGAATCCACCGATCTCGCCGACGATGAGCGCGATCATTCCGGCGTGCAGGGCGGCCGTGGGCTTCTCGAATTGGTTGGTGGTGTCCCGTTTGGCGCCGTGCTCGATGTAGGCGGCGATGGCGACGACGAAGAAGAGCACGAGCACCATGGCCGCGGTGAGGTTCACCCAGGTGGGCCAGGCGCTGAGTTCGACGAACACCGCCACCAACAGCGTCGCGAACGAGTACAGCAGCGCGGCCCGGTGGGCGATGTCGACGTAAGGATGGGCCAGGTGGTTCTCACTGGTGGCCATCTGCCGGTATTTCCACACCCCGAGCACCAGCGCCAGCAGGAAGATCAGGCCGGCGGCCAGCAGGGTGATGACGGTGTCGATGCCGAGATCCGCTTGCATCGGGTGAGCTTAGACCGGAGATTTTGAGTAGTCTCACGCATCCCTCGCGACGGGCTCTGCGTCAGGCTCGGAGCATGATCGCACTCAACGACAGTTCGAAAGTCACCGCCGCGTTCGCGCTCCAGGCCGCTATCGCATTCGGGGTGAGTTTCCTCGGCGTGCTCGGCGGGATCTACTTTCTCCCGATCGATGTCTGGCAGCGGATGTTCCTGGGAATGTCCGCTCTGTTCCTGGTGACCAGCGCGTTCACCCTGGCCAAGGTGATTCGTGATCAGCAGGAGGCAGCTACCGTGCGGGTCCGCCTCGACGAGGCGCGCATGGAAAGGCTTCTCGCCGAGCATGATCCGTTCACGTCAGGAACCTGATTCAGCGGGCTGCCCAGTCCAGGAGTTGCTCGGCAGACCAGGTGTTGACGATCCGCTCGACCGGGACCTCGGCGTCCAGGGCCCGTTGCGCCCCGTAGCCGAGGAAGTCCAACTGGCCTGGCGCGTGGGCATCGGTGTCGATGCTGAACAGGCAGCCGAGGTCCAGCGCGAGGTTCAGCAAGCGGGTAGGTGGGTCGCGGCGCTCGGGACGGGAATTGATCTCGACGGCGGTGTCGTGATCGCGGCAGGCGGAGAAAACCTTCTCCGCATCGAATTTCGATTCGGGCCGCATGCCGCGCCCACCGGTGACCAGGCGCCCGGTGCAGTGTCCGAGGACGTCGGTGTGCGGGTTGGACACCGCTTTGACCATGCGCCGGGTCATGGACGCCGAGTCCATGGCGAGTTTGGAGTGCACACTGGCGACCACCACGTCGAGGCGCGCCAACAGCTCGGGTTCCTGGTCCAGGGACCCGTCTTCGAGGATGTCGACCTCGATTCCGGTGAGGATGCGCATCGGTGCCACGACTTCTCGCAGCTCCTCGATGACGTCGAGCTGCTCCCGCAGCCGCTCCGGGGACAGCCCGTTGGCGATCTTGAGCCGCGGCGAGTGGTCGGTCAGCGCACAGTACTCATGGCCGAGGTCGCGGGCGGCCAGCATCATCTCCTCGATCGGGGCTGATCCGTCGGACCAGTTCGAGTGCACGTGCAGGTCGCCCCGCAGCGCCGAACGTAGCGCGCCGCCACCGAGATCCTTTGCTGCCATGCGTAATTCGACGAGGGCGTCGGGTTCATGGCCGGCCCAGGCCTGGGCGATCACCTTCGCGGTCTTTGGCCCGATGCCCGGCAAAGACTGCCAGCTGCCCGACGCGCCGAGGCGATCCCTCTGCGCGTCGGGCAGCGCTTCGACGATGTCGGCGGCGTTGCGATAGGCCATCACCCGGCGCGGGTCTTCCCGCGCGCGGTCCTTGTAGTAGGCGATCTGGCGCAGCGCTGTCACCGGGTCGATGGGCCGGTCCATATCTTCAGTGTGCCCGGGCCGCGGCCCGCGGTCAGCTCACGGTGCGGATGAGTTTCTTGTTCACGAACTCGTCCATGCCGAATTTGCCGAGCTCGCGCCCAAAACCGGACCGCTTGATCCCACCGAACGGCAGCTCGGCCCCTTCTGCGCCGACGGCATTGACGAACACCATGCCGGCATCGATCCGGTCGGCCACCCGCGCGGCCTGGTCGGCGTCGGTGGTGAACACATAGGAGCCCAACCCGAACGGGGTGTCGTTGGCGATTTCGACGGCCTCGTCCTCCGAGCCGGCCTTGTACACCACGGCCACCGGGCCGAACAGCTCTTGCCGGTACGCGTCGTTGTCCTGGGTGACGCCGGTCAGCACGGCCGGTGGATAGAAGGCTCCCCGGCGCTCACCCGCGGACGTCAGCTTGGCGCCTTGGTCGACGGCGGTCTTGACCTGTTGCTCGAGCCGCTCGGCAGCCAATTCCGAAGACAGCGGGGCAATTCCGTCGGCAGCGGCCAGCAGCTTCTCGGTGAACTTGGCCAGGAAGTCGTCGTAGAGGTTCTCGGCGACGATGAAGCGCTTGGCGGCGTTGCAGGCCTGCCCGGTGTTCTCCATCCGTCCCTCGACCGCGGCCTCAACCGTCGCGTCGAGATCGTCGGTGGACAGCACGATGAACGGGTCGGAACCGCCCAGTTCCAGCACGCACTTCTTGAGGTTGCGGCCGGCGATCTCGGCCACGGCGGCTCCCGCCCGCTCCGAACCCGTCAGCGACACTGCGGCCACGCGGGAGTCGGCGATGATGTCGGCAACCTGGTCGTTGGTGGCGCGGATGTCGACGTAGGCACCCTGCGGCAATCCGGCCTCGAGGAAGATCAGTTGCAGCAGCTCGGCGGATTCCGGGCATTGCGGGGCATGCTTGAGCAGAATTGTGTTGCCTACGATCAGGTTTGGGCCGGCGAAGCGGGCAACCTGGTAGTAGGGGTAGTTCCACGGCATGATGCCGAGCAGCACCCCGACCGGGCCCCGCTTGACCACCGCGGTGCCCTCCCCGTCGAGCAAGGTGATCTCCTCGTCGGCGAGAAACTTCTCCGCGTTGTCCGCGTAGTACTGATAGATGGCGGCACTGAAGTCGACCTCACCCAGGGCCTGGTCGCGCGGCTTGCCCATCTCACGGACGATCACGTCGGCGAGCTGTTCGCGGCGCTGCTCGTGCAGGGCGGCGACCTTGCCGATCAGCGCGGCCCGCTCTGCCACCGTGGTGGTGCGCGCCCAGCTGCGCCCGGTCTTGGCAGCAGCTTCGATCGCGGCCTGGATCTCGGCGTCGGTCGAGGTCGGGTAGGTGGCGACCACCTCTGCGGTCGCCGGATCGGTGACTGCGTACTCGGTCATGTTTACTCCCAGATGGTCTGATCGCGGGATTCCGCATATTTCCGTGCCTGAGACTACCGATTGCGGCGGCCAAATGGCACCGAAGATACGGAATCAGCACTATGGGGTGGGTACCGGAGCTGAAAGATTCCTGGCAGATGCCCGAACTCCGGAATGAATCCCCGGACGGGACTAGTTTCCGATGGCGTGCGCTTCGCCTTCAAAACATCCCCGCAGAACACGACCTGGGCCGACATGCTTTCCATCTGGAAAACGGCCGACACGATCGACGTCTTCGAATCCGGCTGGACGTTCGACCACTTCTATCCGATCTTCTCCGACTCTTCTGGCCCGTGCCTTGAGGGTTGGACCACGTTGACCGCGCTGGCGCAGGCCACTGAACGGTTGCGCGTCGGCGTGCTCGTCACCGGTATCCATTACCGGCATCCCGCCGTGCTGGCGAATATGGCCTCGGCGCTCGACATCGTCTCCAACGGTCGCCTGGAACTCGGGATCGGTGCCGGCTGGAACGAGGAGGAATCCGGCGCCTACGGCATCGAATTGGGTTCGATCAAGGAACGCTTCGACCGGTTCGAGGAAGCCTGTCAGGTCCTCAAGGGGCTGCTGACGCAGGAGACGACGACGTTCGACGGCAAGTTCTACCAACTCAAGGACGCCCGCAACGAGCCCAAGGGCCCGCAGCAGCCGCACCCGCCGTTCTGCATCGGCGGAAGTGGCGAGAAGCGGACCCTGCGCATCACCGCGCAGTACGCCGACCACTGGAACTTCGTCGGTGGCCCGCCCGAGGAGTTCGCCCGCAAGCGTGACGTGCTCGCCGCACACTGCGCGGATATCGGCCGGGACCCCAAAGAAATCACCCTGTCGGCGCACGTGCGGCTCGGCCCGGACCACGATGTCGCGAAGGTGGTCGACGAGGCCGCCGCCCTGGGTGCCGAGGGCTTGGACCTGGCGATCATCTACCTGCCGCCGCCGTACGACCCAGCAGTGCTGGAGCCGCTGGCCGAGGCGATCAGGGATTCAGGTCAGCTGAGCAGCTGACACATACAGCTACGCCCTCGGATCGGCGCTATCGCGCCGGTTCGAGGGCGTGGTGCTCTGCGACGGATACTCGTCAAACTCCGAACCGAAGTAGCTCGTCTGCCGTGACCAGTCGCTCGTTCTTGGCCGGAAATTCACGGCTCTTCATCGGATGACGGAACAATGACCAGGCAATACGACCCATCCGCGACCGACTGATCGGGTTGATGTACACGGTGATCACTCCTGCGAGTTTCTGGTTGCTGTACCCGTAGTTCCACGTTACCGCAGCACTCTCACCACGTCATTAAATACCCACTATCCGGCAAACTGGGCTAGCCACGCCGCAGAAACGGCAGGTGTTTCTGGTGTGACTGAAGTGGTTTATGAGGCTGCCAATGTACCGATTTGAGAGATGTAGATCACTTTTTCGAGTCGGTTGTGGATCGCACCAGGTGTGACGCACAACACAACAGTTAATTAAGAGACTCTCTCAATCAACCTCTCAAGCCCGCGTCAGCTCGTCATCGCGGAATTCCGGCGGGTAGTCACCGAGATCGTCGGTCGTCACCGACATCGCATCGGAAGGGTCGCGCGTCGTGCTCAGCCGCAACCAGCTGGCCGCCGCGATCACGAAGCAACCGAACACCAGCGGGTACCAACCGCTGGCGAGCTGGCCCGTCCAGAAACGGCGCAGGTCCAGGTAATTCCAGTACACCCCGCTGAAGTACATGGTGGTGTGGTTGCGACCGGGCCGGTGCAAGGTCCACATGAACACCATCGCGTACAAGCCGGCGGCCCGGAAGATCCAGCCACGCGCCCAGACACCTTGCGTCGTAACTGCTTTTGCAACCAGCCAAATGATCGCTGGGGCAAACCACACCCAGTGCGCGGCCCAACTGAACGGCGAGACCGCGCAGCCGGTCAGGCCTACGATCACCACCGCCAGGGCGTGTTCGTCGCGTCGATGGGCCCACACCGCGACAGCAAGGCAAGCGGCTAGCACCAAGAGGCTCAACACAACCCACAGCCACTCCGGTCGTGGTTCGGGCTCGAAGTACCTGGCAAGGAATCCGTTGATCGACTGGTTCGCCAGGTGGTCGATGGCGCTGATGTGCGAGGTGTCGCCGAGGTGCGTCCAGAACCAGGCGCTGTCTTTCGGTAGCACCGGCCAGGTGAGGGCGGCAGTCACGACGAATGTGAATGCCGCAGTGGCTGAGGCCCGCCACTGCCGGGTCAGCAGCAGGTAGGGCAGGAAGATCAGTGGGGTGAGCTTGATCCCCGCGGCCAGGCCCAGCCCGATGCCGCGCCACCGGGACCCGGCGGGGCGTAGCAGGTCGAGTATCACCATCGCCATGAGCAGGACGTTGATCTGGCCCCACCACAGCGTGGCCTGCACCGGTTCGACATCGACGGCGATCATCGCGAGCGCGGCACTCATCACACCGAGCCGCAGATCGGCACGGATCCCGGCTAGGCGCAGGATGCGCCACGCGACGAGAGCCAGCACGCAGATCGACAGGGCCAGCAGGAGGTACTTGGCGACGTCGAAACCCAGCCAGGCGAGCGGCGCGAGGAAGAACGTCGCGAATGGCGGGTAGACAAACCACGCGCCGCGCAGTGCCGGTTCCTGGTACAGGCTCCTGCCGTCCCAGGACGCGTGCACCGCGGCCCGATACGTATCGAGATCGAAGTTGTTCTCGGTCAATCCGAAGAAATGCGTGCTGAACGGCACCAGCTGGTTGTGCATCAGCAGTGCCAGCGCCGCCCCGATCAGTGCGATCGAGACGACGCGACGTCGCAGCCTCATCTCCCCGGTGGAGTCCTACCGCTGCGGCGCTGCCGTCGGCTTGATCGGCACCGGCAGGGCGGTCTTGCCCATCAGGTAGCGATCCACGCCCGCGGCGGCGGCACGGCCCTCGGCAATGGCCCACACGATCAGCGACTGTCCGCGCCCCATGTCGCCGGCGACGAACACGCCGGGCACCGTGGTCTGGAAGTTGTTGTCGCGTGCGACGTTTCCGCGGTCGGTCAGTTCGACGCCGAGCTTGGTGAGCAGGCCTTCCTTCTCGGGGCCGACGAATCCCATTGCCAGCAGCACCAGGTCGGCCTTGAGCTCGAAGTCGGTGCCTTCGACCTTTTCGAACTTGCCGGCGTTCATCTTGACCTCGTGGGCGCGCAGGGCGGTCACATGACCGTTCTCGCCGATGAATTCCTCGGTGTTGACCGAGAACACCCGCTCACCGCCCTCTTCGTGGGCAGAGGACACGCGGAACATCAGCGGGTAGGTCGGCCACGGGGTCGAGTCCGCCCGGGTCTCGGGCGGGCGCGGCATGATCTCGAACTGGTGGATGCTGGCCGCACCCTGACGGTGCGAGGTGCCCAGGCAGTCCGCGCCCGTATCGCCGCCGCCGATGATGACGACGTGCTTGTCCTTGGCGGTGATGGGCGGCTGGCCGTTCTCGTCGAGGACGTCGTCACCGAGCTGAACCCGGTTGGCCCACGGCAGGAATTCCATGGCCTGGTGGATGCCGTCGAGCTCGCGGCCCGGGATCGGCAGGTCACGCCACGCGGTGGCCCCGCCGGCCAGCACGACCGCGTCGTAGTTCAGCCGCAGCTGGGCCACGGTGATGTCGACGCCGACGTTGACGCCGGGCCGGAACTGCGTGCCTTCGGCCGCCATCTGCTCCAGGCGCCGGTCGATGTGGCGCTTCTCCATCTTGAATTCCGGGATGCCGTAGCGCAGCAGGCCGCCGATGCGGTCGGCACGCTCGAACACCGTGACGGTGTGGCCGGCCCGGGTCAGCTGCTGGGCGGCGGCCAGTCCCGCGGGGCCGGAGCCGACGACGGCGACCTTCTTGCCGGTCTGCACGTCAGGCATCTTGGGGACGACCCAGCCCTGGTCGAAGGCGTTGTCGATGATCTCGACCTCGACCTGCTTGATGGTCACCGGATCCTGATTGATGCCGAGGACGCAGGACGCCTCACACGGAGCGGGGCACAGCCGCCCGGTGAACTCCGGGAAGTTGTTGGTGGCGTGCAGCCGTTCGATCGCGTCGCGCCACCGGTCCTTGTAGACCAGGTCGTTCCACTCGGGGATCAGGTTCCCCAGTGGGCAACCGTTGTGGCAGAACGGGATACCGCAGTCCATGCATCGCGACGCCTGGTCGGCCAGCTTGTCGTGGGAGAAGTCCTCGTAGACCTCTTTCCAGTCCTTGAGGCGCAGCGGAACCGGCCTGCGGACGGGGAGTTCCTTGGAGGTGTGCTTGAGGAAACCGCGTGGATCAGCCATTGGCGGCCGCCATGATCGCCTCGTTCACGTTCTCGCCGGCCGCTTCGGCCGCGGCGATCGCGGCCAGCACACGCTTGTAGTCGCGCGGCATGACCTTCACAAAGTGCTTCAACTCGTTATCCCAATCAGATAGGACCCGTTGCCCCACAGCCGAATCGGTGGCGTCGACGTGGGCGGAAACGAAGTCGCGCAACCATGCGGTGTCTTTAGCGTCAGAAGCCTCCAAGGCCTCCAGCTCCACCATCTCGCTGTTCAGGTTTTCGCCCAGCACGCCTGCGGGGTCGTAGACGTAGGCGACACCGCCGGACATGCCTGCCGCGAAGTTGCGGCCGGTGGGTCCGAGGATGACGACCTTGCCGCCGGTCATGTACTCGCAGCCGTGGTCGCCGACACCTTCGACGACGGCGTGGGCACCGGAGTTACGGACCGCGAACCGCTCGCCGACCTGCCCGCGGAGGAACGCCTCGCCGCTGGTGGCGCCGAACAGCACCACGTTGCCGGCGATGATGTTGTCCTCGGCGGCAAAGTCGGCCGGGGCCTCGTCGGCCGGCCGGACCACGATGCGGCCACCGGACAGACCCTTGCCGACGTAGTCGTTGGCGTCGCCGTAGACCCGCAGCGTGATGCCCTTGGGCACGAACGCACCGAAGCTGTTACCCGCCGACCCGTCGAAGGTGATGTCGATGGTGCCGTCCGGAAGTCCTTGCCCGCCATAGGCCTTGGTGACCTCGTGGCCGAGCATGGTGCCCACGGTGCGGTTCACGTTGGTGATCTTGGCGGCGAAACGCACGGGCGTGCCCTTGTCCAGGGCGTCGCGGCTCTGGGTGATCAGCTGCTGATCCAGGGCCTTGTCCAGACCGTGGTCCTGACGCGAACTGCAGTACAGGTCCTGGTTCATGAACGCCGACTCGGGCTCGTAGAGCACCGGTGTCAGGTCCAGCTTGTGGGCCTTCCAGTGCTCGGCTGCCTGAGTGGTGTCCAGCGCGCCGACCTGGCCGACCATCTCGTTGACGGTGCGGAAGCCCAACTGCGCCATGAGTTCCCGGACTTCTTCGGCGATGAACATGAAGAAGTTCTCGACGAATTCGGGCTTGCCGTTGAACCGCTCACGCAGCACCGGGTTCTGGGTGGCCACACCCACCGGGCAGGTGTCGAGGTGGCAGACGCGCATCATGATGCAGCCCGAGACCACCAGCGGCGCAGTGGCGAAGCCGAATTCCTCGGCGCCCAGCAGCGCGGCGATCACGACGTCGCGACCGGTCTTGAGCTGACCGTCCACCTGAACGACGATGCGGTCACGCAGGCCGTTGAGCAGCAGGGTCTGCTGGGTCTCGGCCAGGCCCAGCTCCCACGGCGCACCGGCGTGCTTCATCGAGGTGAGCGGGGTGGCGCCGGTTCCGCCGTCGTGGCCGGAGATCAGCACCACGTCGGCGTGGGCCTTGGAAACGCCCGCGGCAACCGTTCCGACGCCGTTCTCGCTCACCAGCTTCACGTGCACGCGGGCACCGGGGTTGGCGTTCTTCAGGTCGTGGATCAGCTGTGCCAGATCCTCGATCGAGTAGATGTCGTGGTGCGGCGGCGGTGAGATCAGGCCGACACCCGGGGTCGAGTGCCGCACCTCGGCCACCCACGGGTACACCTTGTGTCCCGGAAGCTGGCCGCCCTCACCAGGCTTGGCCCCCTGGGCCATCTTGATCTGGATGTCGGAGCAGTTGGTCAGGTAGTGGCTGGTCACGCCGAACCGACCGGAGGCCACCTGTTTGATGGCGCTGCGGCGCCAGTCGCCGTTCTCGTCGGGATCGAATCGGTCGACGCTTTCGCCGCCCTCGCCCGAGTTCGACCGGCCGCCAAGGCGGTTCATCGCGATGGCCAGAGTCTCGTGCGCCTCGGCCGAGATCGAGCCGTAGCTCATGGCACCGGTGGAGAAGCGCTTGACGATCTCGGAGGCGGGCTCGACCTCGTCGATCGAGATCGGCTGTCGCACACCGTCCTTGAACTTCAGCAGACCTCGCAGCGAGGCCATCCGCTCGCTCTGGTCGTCGACCAGCGCGGTGTACTCCTTGAAGATCGAGTACTGCCCGGTCCGGGTCGAATGCTGGAGCTTGAACACCGTGTCCGGGTTGAACAGGTGGTACTCGCCCTCGCGGCGCCACTGGTATTCGCCGCCGACCTCGAGCTCGCGGTGGGCCCGCTCGTCGGGGCGGTCCAGATAGGCCAGCGCATGGCGGGCGGCTACGTCGGCGGCGATGTCGTCGAGGTCGATGCCGCCCACCGGGCAGCTCAGTCCGGTGAAGTACTGGTCGAGCACTTCCTGCGAGATGCCGATGGCCTGGAACAGCTGCGCACCGGTGTAGGAGGCCAGGGTGGAGATGCCCATCTTGGACATCACCTTCAGCACGCCCTTGCCGGCCGCCTTGACGTAGTTGGCCTTGGCCTTGTCGCTTGAGATTCCGGAGATCACGCCGCGGTCGACCATGTCCTCGATCGACTCGAACGCCATGTACGGGTTGATCGCAGCGGCACCGAAGCCGCACAGCATGGCCATGTGGTGCACCTCGCGGGCGTCACCGGCCTCGACCACCAGGCCGACCTTGGTGCGGGTGCGCTCGCGCACCAGGTGATGGTGCACGGCTGCCACGGACAGCAGCGACGGGATCGGCGCCATGGTCTCGTTGGACTCACGGTCGGACAGCACGATGATGCGGGCGCCCTCACGGATGGCCTCGGAGACCTTCGCGCGGACGTTGTCCAGCGCCTCCTTGAGTCCCTGACCGCCCCGGTTGACGGGGTACAGGCAGCGGATCACCGCGGCGCGCATGCCGTGCTTGCGGCCCCGCACCTCGTGGTCGGGGTCGACGCAGATCAGCTTGGACAGGTCGGCGTTACGCAGGATCGGCTGCGGCAGCACGATCTGGCGGCAGGATTCCGGACCCGGGTTCAGCAGGTCGCCCTCGGGGCCGATGACGCCCTGCAGGCTGGTGACCACCTCTTCGCGGATGGCGTCCAGCGGCGGGTTGGTGACTTGGGCGAACAGCTGCTGGAAGTAGTCGAACAGCATCCGCGGCCGAGCCGAGAGGATGGCGACCGGGGTGTCGGTACCCATTGATCCGAGGGCTTCGGCACCGGTGCGCGCCATCGGCGCCACCAGCAGGTTGAGTTCCTCGTAGGTGTAGCCGAAGATCTGCTGGCGCAGCACCACCCGATGGTGCGGCATCCGCACGTAGTCGCCCGGCGGCAACTCGTCGAGGGGGAAGAGGCCGGCCTCGACCCATTCCTGGTAGGGCTGCTCAGCGGCCAGCTGGGCTTTGATCTCCTCGTCGGAGACGATGCGGCCCTGGGCGGTGTCCACCAGGAACATCCGGCCGGGCTGCAGACGCATCTTCTTGACGACGGTGGACGGGTCGAGCGGCAGCACGCCGGCCTCGGACGCCATCACCACCAGACCGTCTTCGGTCACCCAGATGCGGGACGGGCGCAGGCCGTTACGGTCCAGCACGGCGCCGATCACGGTGCCGTCGGTGAAGCACACCGATGCGGGGCCGTCCCAGGGCTCCATCAGTGAGTCGTGGAACTCGTAAAACGCCCGGCGGGCCGGATCCATCGTCTCGTGGCGTTCCCACGCCTCGGGGATCATCATCAGCACTGCGTGCGGCAGGCTGCGGCCGCCGAGGTGCAGCAGCTCGAGCACCTCGTCGAAGCGTGCGGTGTCGGACGCGCCGGGGGTACAGACCGGGACGATCTTGTCGAGCCCGTCGGTGCCGAACACATCGGTGCGGATCAGCGCCTCACGGGCGCGCATCCAGTTCTCGTTCCCGGTGACGGTGTTGATCTCGCCGTTGTGGGCGATCCGCCGGAACGGGTGGGCCAGCGGCCAGGACGGGAAGGTGTTGGTGGAGAAGCGGGAGTGCACGATGCCCAGCGCGCTGGTCATCCGCTCGTCCTGCAGGTCCAGGTAGAAGGCCTTGAGCTGCGGGGTGGTCAGCATGCCCTTGTAGACGAAGGTCTGCCCGGACAGGCTCGGGAAGTACACGGTCTCGCGGCCGGGGCCGTCCTGGCCGGGGCCCTTGGTACCCAGTTCGTGTTCGGCCCGCTTGCGCACGACGTAGGCCTTGCGCTCCAGGTCCATGCCGGAGGCGCCGGCGATGAACAGCTGGCGGAAGGTCGGCATGGCGTCACGTGCGAGGGCGCCGAGTGAGGAGTCGTCGGTGGGGACCTCGCGCCAGCCCAGCACCTGCAGGCCCTCGGCTTCGACGATCTTCTCGACGGCTTCGGCTGCCGTGGAGGCATCGCGCGACGACTGCGGCAAAAAGGCGATGCCGGTGGCGTAGCTTCCGGGTTCCGGAAGCTGGAAGTCGACCACCTCGCGCAGGAATGAATCCGGGACCTGGAGCAGGATGCCTGCGCCGTCGCCGGTGTTCGGCTCTGCGCCCTGAGCACCGCGGTGCTCCAGGTTCACCAGTGCTGTGATCGCCTTGTCCACGATGTCCCGGCTGCGGCGACCGTGGATATCTGCCACCATTGCCACACCACACGCATCGTGTTCATATGCGGGGTTGTACAGCCCGACCTTGTTGGGCGCCATTCCCACCTTGCCCTTCAACACGCTTCTACGAAGAAGCCGGCTCGGCGTGGGCGCCTCCGTGCAGCACTGGACGACGGCAATGTCCCACACGCCATAAGTGGAGAAAACGATAAGGCAACTAGCGGGGCAGATGCCAACTTAGCCAAGCCTAACTATACTCGTTGGGCGACTTCGGAACCCGCTCGCCGACTGCGCGTGAAAGTTGCGAATTCCTTTGCGGTGCTTGCCGTTTCACGACACCCCCGGCACGGGATCTCCAGCCGCCGCCGGGCCCGGCGGCCACCCCTTGCGTCAATTTAGTTTGCTGTGCAAATCACATTAGCCCGTTATAGTGCTGTTATATCCATATTCTGATTTTGCGGGAAAGCTTAGTCAGATTCTTAGATTTGCATCGTCAATGTCCCGAGGCCCGCGCAACGCTGCGCACCCCGGCCTCGGGTCGCAGGTCGAGGCGACGTAGCGACTGCGCATTCAGTGCCACGACAACCGTCGACGCTGACATCAATATCGCCCCGACCGACATCGGCATTACAAAGCCCAGCGGAGCGGCCACGCCGGCCGCCAGCGGGACCGAGATCAGGTTGTAACCTGCTGCCCACCAAAGGTTCTGCTTCATCTTGCGGTAGGACTGCCGGGAAAGCTCGATCACCGAGAGCACCGATCGCGGATCGGAGCTGGCGAGGATGACGCCGGCCGAGGCGATGGCGACATCGGTACCCGCTCCGATGGCGATGCCGACGTCGGCGGCGGCCAGCGCCGGGGCGTCGTTGACGCCGTCTCCCACCATCGCCACCGTCCGCCCCTCGCTCTGCAGTTCGGCAACTTTGGCGGCCTTGTCCTCGGGCCGCACGCCCGCGAAAACCCGGTCGATTCCCAGCTCAGAGGCCACTGCGGCAGCCACCGGAGCTGCGTCGCCGGTGATCATCACCACTTCGATGCCCAGAGCGTGCAGCGCGTCGACCGCTTCGCGAGATTCTGATCGGATTTCGTCGGCCAGGGCCAGCGCACCCGCCGGCTCACCGTCGACCAAGACGTGCAGCACGGTCGCGCCGCCCCACTGCGCGGTGGCGGTCAGGGCGGTATGACCGGCCTCATCGAGCAGGGCCGGCCCGCCGACCTGCACCCGCCGCCCACCGACCAGCGCGCTCACCCCGACCGCGGGTGACGAACTGAAGTCGGTCGCCGCCGGGATGTCGAGGCCACGACGCTGTGCCGCCGCGACGATGGCGCGCGCCAGCGGGTGTTCGGAGTCCGCCTCGGCCGCTGCGGCCAGCGCCAGCAGGTCGTCGTCGGTGCGATCGGTGGCCACCACCTCGGTGACGGCCGGCTCGCCCTTGGTCAAGGTGCCGGTCTTGTCGAACAACACCGCGCCGACAGTGCGCATGGTTTCCAGCGCCAGCCGGTCCTTGATCAGCACACCGCCCCTGGCGGCCCGCTCGGTGGCGATGGACACCACCAGCGGTATCGCCAGCCCCAGGGCGTGAGGGCAGGCGATGACCAGCACGGTGATGGTGCGGACCACGGCCTGGTCAGGTTCGCCCAGCAGCGTCCAGGCCAGCGCTGTGAGCACCGCTGATCCCAGCGCGAACCAGAACAGCCAGCCCGCGGCCCGGTCGGCCAGACGCTGCGCCCGCGACGAGGAGTTCATGGCCTCGCCGACCAGCCGCTGAATGCCGGCCAGGGCGGTGTCCTCGCCCACGGCAGTCACCCTGATCCGCAGTCCGGAGTCGGTGGCGACGGTGCCCGCGACGACGTCGTCGTGCACGCTTCGGCGGACCGTGCGCGATTCCCCGGTCACCATCGACTCGTCCATGTCGGCCGCACCGTCGACGATGCGCCCGTCGACGGGCACGCTGCCTCCGGGGCGGACGATCACCAGGTCACCGACCCGAAGCTCCGACGGCGTCACGGTCACCACGCGCTCGGAGCCGCCGTCCCCCTCGACGCGCTCGGCCTCGTCGGGCAGCAGCGCGGCCAGCGAGTCCAGCGCAGAGGTGGTCTGCGCCAGTGAGCGCATCTCGATCCAGTGGCCCAGCAGCATGATCACGATCAGCAGCGCCAGTTCCCACCAGAAGTCGAGCTGGTGGTGCAGCACCCCGAGGCTCGCGCCCCACGAAGCGAGGAACGCCACGGTGATCGCCAATCCGATCAGAAGCATCATTCCCGGTGCGCGCGAGCGTATTTCGCTGACCGCCCCGGTCAGGAACGGGCGGCCGCCCCACACGTACATCACCGTGCCGAGCACCGGGGATATCCAGCGTGCGCCGGGGAAGCCAGGGAGGTCGTAGCCGAGGAGCATCGCGAACATCGGCGAGAGAGCCACGGTCGGCACCGCAAGGGCCGCCATGACCCAGAACAGCCGCCTGAACTGGGCGACATGGTCACCGTGGCCGGCATGCCCCGCATGACCGGTGTGTTCGTGCTCGTGCATCACGTGGTCGGTCGTGGTCATGACACCCACTGTATACCCCTGGGGGGTATATGGCCATGGTGATGGGCGTAACTGTTGACGGCGATGCACTATCCGCTGAATACCCCGCTGGGCCGCATGGCAGTCCAGACCCTCGAAGAGGGCCCGGACCGCTGCGTGGCCTCCATACCTGTGGGCGGTCTGCTCAATCCGTTGACGCAGGCACCGACGCTGGCCCCGCTGGCCATGCTGGTCGATCACGTCGGCGGTCTGGCCAATCACTACCGCCGCGATGACGACGAGTGGACGGTGTCGAGCGAACTGGCTCTCGAGCTGATCCCGAACGCGCTGGACGTCGTGCTGGCGGCGCCCGAGGTGCCCGTGGTGGCGACCGCGCGCCCGTTCGGGCCGAAGGGCACGGGTTCGTTGAGCTTGTCCGAGTTGACGCATGGCGCTCAGGTGATCGCGACGGCGACGGTGCGGTCGTTTCACATCAAGGTCCCGGGCCACGTCGTCGCGTGGCCGTCCGACGTCGACGACGGGACGCCACCCGCCACGCTGGCAGAACGCATGTCGGTCGAGGTCGCCGAGACCGGCGGTCGGGCGGCGGTATTACGCCAGTTGCCGGATCCCGTCGTCAACAACAGCATCGGCATCGTGCACGGCGGCGTCTCCGCCGCGGCACTCGAATTGGTGGGGTCCGCCGCCTTGGGCGACGGCGCGGGCGGCCCCTGGCATACTGCTTCGCTGCGGGTCAACTACCTGCGCCAGTTCCGCGGTGGCAACGAATCACGTTATGAGGCAAGACCGTTGCGCACCGGACGAAGCTCCGCGGTGGCCGACGCCCAAGCCATCGGCGACGACGGCGCGGTTGCCCTGACAGCCCGGCTGACTGCGTACCGCTGATTGCGGTGCCGCAACGTAAATTTCATTGTCGAATCGATTTCGCAACAACGATCCTGCCATCGCACAGTGGCGTGACACGCTCCGGATGAACCACATCTACGGAGGAGTTCGCCATGAGTACGCCAACCATGTCACATCGATTGGCAGCCGAGTTCATCGGGACGTTCTGGCTGGTCCTGGGCGGTTGCGGTAGCGCGGTGTTCGCCGCGAAGGTTCTCTCTGACGGCTTCTCCGTGGGGATCGGATTCCTCGGGGTCGCACTCGCCTTCGGCCTGACGGTGCTGACCGGCGTTTACGCCTTCGGCACCATCTCCGGCGGGCACTTCAATCCCGCGGTCACCCTCGGTGCTGCGCTGGCCCGCCGCGTCGAGTGGGCAGCCGTTGTGCCGTACTGGATTTCGCAGGTCATCGGCGGATTGGTGGCCGGTCTGGTGATCTTTGTGATCGCCCGCGGCAAGGACGGTTGGACCGCCACCGGCAACATGGCCGCCAACGGCTTCGGCGAGCACTCCCCCGGCGGGTATTCGCTGGCCGCGGTTCTGCTCGCCGAGGTGATTCTCACCGCGGTGTTCCTGCTGGTCATCCTCGGTTCCACGGATGACCGCGCGCCGAAGGGCTTCGCCGGCCTGGCGATCGGCCTCACCCTTACCCTGATCCACCTGATCTCGATCCCGATCTCCAACACCTCGGTCAACCCGGCCCGTTCCACCGCAGTGGCCTTCTTCAACGGAGACGGAGCGCCGGCGCAGCTCTGGGCGTTCTGGCTCGCCCCGCTGGTCGGCGCGGCGATCGCCGGGTTGGCGTACCCGTTCCTGTTCGGTGTCGCCGACGAACTGGCCGACCGCCCGGTGCGCGAGGATGCCCTCGATCGGGAGGATGGCCGGTAGGTCAGGTTAGGTGGTCGAATTCTCCGCTGACCCAACGGATATGGGTCTCGGCCGACCGGTGCACCACCTCCTTGGCGGCGATGTCTATCTCATCGCCGCCAAGGGTGTAGAGCCGGTCATAGTCGTACTCGTCGAGCCGGTCGACGATCCGCCGGACCACCGCCGCCGACAACGGGACGTGCTTGGGGTAATTCCGTTGAAACGACACCCAGTTCTTGGCCAAGCCACCGGAAATCGTGTCCCCGGCCAGCAGCGTGCCGTCGGCCGTCAGCGCCACCGAACTGCCCCGCATGTGGCCGCCGACGTGGATCAGCCGCAGGCCCGGCAGCGGTTCCAGCTCCCCGGTCCACTGCGCAATCAGCGGATCGGGAGCCGGAAGCCACTCTGCGTCAAGGGCATTGACGTACACCGGCACCCCGCCGAAGGCCTGGCTCCAGCTGAGCTGCGCGCCGAACATGTGCGATGGCTGGCGGCCACCGCGGCCACCCCACCGAGGCCGTGGACCAGGCTCAGGATTTCGTCATCGAGATAGCCCGGCGAGTCCCATAACAGGTTTCCGTGCGCGGTCTGCGCCAAGAAGGTCCGGTGTCCGATGGCGAACTTCGGCGTTCGCCGCAGGCTGTGTACCCCGCGGCCATGGTCGACGTGTTCGGTGTGGTGCGGTTGAGCCGCCAGCTCGTCCAGCGTGGTCCAGGTGCCGTGCGGCGGCAGGTCGCCGCGTTCCTCGATCGACACGACGTCTGAGGTCAGCACGCAACCGGCCGCTGGCTCGGTCGCTGAATCCGGGTGCTCCACACCGCAACCGGTGCATATCCAGGTGGGCATCGCCCCAGGCTGGCACCTCAACAACGGTTGAGGTCAACCCCTGCCAGCACTAGGCGCTCTTGCGCCGGGCCTTGCCTGCCGCCCCACGCTCGGTCGGCGCGCCTTCGTGCGCCAGCTTTCCCCCCGCGCTCTCCAGGTGCGCCCGCACGAACCATTGGAACTTCTCCAGTTCGGCGGCGTGGTCGATGAGGACGTCCTGCGAGACCAGGTCGAGTTTCTCCAGCTTGTCGATCGCTTTGCGGGTGTCCTCGATGACCCCGTTGTATACCAGGTCGAGGGCGGCCAGGTGAGCCTGCACGTTGTCCCGGCCGACGGAGTAGTCGTCCCAGGTGCGGTCGGCGACGATCGCGCCCGGGGTTCCCTTGGGCGATTTGCCCAGTGCGGCAATCCGTTCGGCGACCTCGTCGGCGTACCCCCGCACCAGCTCGACCTGCGGGTCGATCATTTCGTGCACGCCGATGAAGTTGGGTCCGACGACGTTCCAGTGGATATGCTTGAGCGTCAGATGCAAGTCGTTGTATGTGCTCAGCTGCTTCTGCAGCAACTCGGCAACGTCGCTGCCCTGTTTGTCGGTCAGCCCGGGGATGGTGAACGCGGTCATTGCGGTTCCTTCCTGTTCACGATGGTCGCCTCCCGGGTACCCGGCAACCGTGCCGGGCAATCACCGCAGCTACAACGCGCGCAGGTTGGGAATGGCCTGACGTGCGCCGAAGCGCGGATTGTGAGCCAACCCACTGGCTTCCAGTAGCCGCACCGCCCGCTGGCGGTGTGGGCGCAGCGGCTCGAGCAACTCGACCATGGCCGCGTCGTCGATCGGCCGGCCGAGCAGCGTCCGGCCCACCATCGTGGCCAGGTGGTAGTCCCCCACGGAAAGGGCGTCGGCGTCACCGAAGGCCCGCTGCACGGTTTCAGCTGCCGTCCACTCGCCGACTCCGGGCAGTGACCGCAATCCCGTCACGGCCCGTTCAGCTGTCAGCCGCTCAAGGGCCTCGGCGCGCTGCGCGCACCCGACGATCGTGCGGGCCCGGCCCGGGTCGACGTTCGCCCGGTGGAATTCCCACGATGGGATCCGTCGCCACACCTCTGCCGTGGGCGGAACCCGCATACCGGTCGGCGCCGGGCCCGGAGCCGGGGCGCCGTATTTCGTCACCAGCCGCCGCCAGGCGCGCCACGCGTCCATCCCGGACACACGCTGCTCGATGATCGCCGGCACCAGGGCCTCCAGTACCCGGCCGCTGCGCCCGAGGCGCAGGTGCGGCACCCTGCGGCGGGCCTCGGCGATCGTCGGCTCGACGGGATCGAAGCCGCTGGCGTCATCCTCGGCGCCGACCAGCGCGGCGAATCCGTCCAGGAACTCGGCGCTACCGGGCCCCCACACCTCGCAGTCCACCGTGCCGGGCGCCGACTTGGTGATCCGCGCGGTGACCGCACCGGTCTTCATGGCGCTGGTACGCCAGCACACACCACCAGGATCGACCTGGTTGGTCGGGTCAAAGCCGCCGCGCCGCCACGGCGCCAACGTCAGGCCCGGGCTGGCCGGGCCCTCGAATACGACGCTGGTTGAGGGCACGGCACCAGATTAGGCCAGGGCAATGTCCGCCTTGTCCGGGTAGAAGGCCAGGTGGCCGGCGATTTCGGCGACCGCGGGGTACGGCTGTTCGTAGGTCCAGATCGCGTCGGCGACCCCGCCGACGTCGTAATAGTTGGCCTCACCCTTGTACGGGCAGTAGGTGGTGGTGGCGCTGCGGCTCAGCGTCTCGAACACCACGTCGCTGCGCGGAATGTACTGCACCGCCGGATAGGTCGATTCCTGCAAGGTCAGTGCGTCGTCGGTCTGCGCGACGATCACGCCGCCGACCGTGACGGTGACCCGACGGCCCGTAGGCCGGATGGTGATGGGGTGGGCTGCGCTCGGCTGCAGCACCTGGCGCTCTGTCATACGGGTCACAACGTCGCAGGCGTCGCCAAGGATTCCCGGGCTCACCGGGGCACCGGACTACGATCGGCCCATGACCGAGCCCGTGAAAGCCACTGTGTCCATCGCTGCCGATCCCGCAGCGGTATACGCGCTGATCACCGACCTGCCCACCTTGGCCTCGCTGGCCGAGGAGGCGCACGCCATGGAGTGGCAGAAGGGCACCGCGGCCACACCCGGTTCGGTTTTCAAAGGGCACAACCGCAATGGTTCGAAGGCCTGGAGCACCACCTGCACGGTGACCGACGCCAAGCCCGGCAAGACATTCGCCTTCGACGTGAAATCACTGGTGTTCCCGGTCGCGCATTGGCGCTACGACATCGTGGCCTCCGACGGCGGCTGCACGGTCACCGAGTCGACCTGGGATCGTCGCGCGGGCTGGTTCAAGAAGGTCGCGGGACTGGCCACCGGGGTATCCGACCGCGATACCGCCAACGCCCAGCACATCGAACTCACCTTGCAGCGTTTGAAGGAACGCGCCGAAGGTTGATCACCGCCGGAGATTCACCGAACCCCGAACCGGCCTAATGCGGCTTGCGGGTGATGACGTCGGCGAGTCCGGCGATCGGTGAGGTCCGCGGCCGGCCGCCGGCCTCGTGCCGGTCGGCCAGCTTGTAGGCGACGTAGAGTCCCCGCACCCCGAGCCATCGCAGCGGCTCGGGTTCCCAGTTGCGCGACTGATGCCCGACCCACGGCAACTCGGTGTTCGGAGTGTCGCGCCGCAGGACCAGGTCGGCCAGCGTGCGCCCGGCCAGGTTGGTGGCGGTGACGCCATGGCCCACGTAGCCACCGGCCCAGCCGAGACCGCTGGCCCGATCCAGCCCGACACTCGCCTGCCAGTCCCGCGGAACCGCCAGCACCCCACACCACCCGTGGGCGATCGGCACGTCACGCACCTGCGGCAGGATCGAGTGCAGGACATCGGTGAGCAACCCGATGGTGCGGTTCGGTACCTGCCCGTCGACGTCGGTGCGGGATGCGAACCGGTACGGGACGCTGCGCCCGCCGATGGCGATGCGATCGTCTACGGTGCGCTGCGCATAGAAGAAGCCGTGGGCGCTGTCTCCCACGGTTTCTCGTCCCTGCCAACCGATTTCGTCCCACAATGCCGCCGGGATGGGATCGGTGGCGATCATCGAGCTGTTCATCGGCAGCCATGCCCTACGCAAGCCGGGCAAGGCGGGGGTGAAGCCTTCCGTGGCGCGCAGCACGATCGGCGCCCGCACCGTGCCCTTGGTGGTGACGGCGCGGCCCGGCCCGATCCGGGTGACGGGTGTGTCTTCGTAGATCGTGACGCCGAGACGTTCGACCGCCTCGGCCAGGCCGCGGGCCAGCCGGGCCGGCTGGATCCGGGCGCAGTGCCCGGTGTGGTAGGCAGACACCACGCCGTCGAAGCGAATCCGTTCGGCGGCTTCGTCTTTCGACAACTCGGCGACGTCGTTGCCCCAAGAACGTTCTTCGGCGATCGCGGCAGCCAACCGGTTGGCCTGGGCCGGGTTGCGGGCGATCTCCAGCGTCCCGCCCTTGACCGCTCCGGCATCGATTCCCTCACGGTCGGCTACCTCGATGACCTCGTCGATGGCCTCGTTGAGCGCCTGCTGCCAGGCCAGTACCCGGTCGCGTCCGTGCTGGGCAGCCATCTTTCGGCGGTCCCCCGGAATCAGGCCGGAAAGCCAGCCGCCGTTGCGCCCCGAGGCTCCGAAGCCGGCGAACCGCGCCTCCAGCACCGTGATCCGCAGTGAAGGGTCGGCCTGGGCGAGGTAGTAGGCGGTCCACAGTCCGGAGTACCCGGCGCCGACGATGCACACGTCGGCGTCGCGGTCGCCGGGTAGCGCCGGCCGCGGCATGGGCAGTTCGTCGAACCAGTGGGACACCTGACCGTTGACGGTGTTGGGCACCGGAGGATTCTGCCTGAACATCCTTCTTTCTGCCATGAGTCGATCAATTTCTGCCAACGGAAATTGGCGGGCTGACCTGTCGGTTTACCCAGTCATAACCGATTGGTCGAGACAGGAAGAAGCAGAAAATGAAGAAGTTCGGGTTCTCCGTCATCGCCGCCGGCGGACTGGGCGCCGCCGTCGTCCTGGGCCTGGCCGCACCGGCCCAGGCCGCCGCGCCCGCTGAGGTCGCAGCACCCAGCTCCGTCACCATCTCCGCGGGTGTCGACCACCTGGGTTGGCTGGATCAGCTGCATCCCAAGCCGATGGTTCCGAAGGTGGACAACACTGTGCGGCACAGCGGTCGGTGACGCGATACCAACAAGAGGCGCGACTCGGAAAGGGGTTGCCCCTCTTTGCCGTTCGCCTCACTCAGAATGCGTAGCGGTGATACTGCGCCATGTACCGCAGCACCGGCACCGGCTTCATGACAGCCAGCATCAACCGGTAGTACCAGGGCAGCGTGTTGAACACCGGGTCTTCGAACGGTGAGTTCCACGCCAACAGCCGGGTGCCCGGCACCGCACTCAGGATGTCCTCGGGCTTGTTGATCCCCCAGTGCAGTTTGGCCCCGGATCGGCGCACCACGGTATTGACGAATTGTGCCTTGATCCCGAGGCTGTTGAACGCATCGAATTGCAGCTCCCCAGAAGGAAATCCGTCCACGATGCGCCGCAGCAGCGCCACCCCGTCCTGTTGGGTGAGGTACATCGTGAGCCCCTCGCCGACCATCAGGGTGGGCCGGTCGGCGGGGATGTCACGCAGCCAGGCCGGATCGGTCACCGAGGCGGCGATGACGTGGTAATGCTCGTCCGACGGGTACAGCTGTTCGCGCAGATGCGCGACGTCGGGGTAGTCGATGTCGTACCACTCGACACCCGGGCCGGGCTGCAGACGAAAGAACCGGCCGTCCAGGCCGCAGCCCAGATGCAGCACCACGGCCTCGGGGTGCACAGCCAGAAACTGGCGGGTCCAACGATCGAAGTGGGCGCTGCGGGTGGTCACCGACGGCGCCGTCGACTCGGTGATCGAGGTCCGGCTCCAGTCGTAGTCGATACGGTCGGCGATCTCCTTGGCGAGCTTGTCACCCAGGATCGGGTGGGGCAGCCCGGCATCGAGCGCCTTGGCGTAGAACGTCGCCAGCATGGTCTGGGGCGCGCCGGAGAGGTCGACTTTCAGCTTGTCGGTCATATTCGCCAGGTTAGGCCGGAATCCGCTTGCCGCCCAGTGGCTTAACACCTCTCGGCGTGGTGTTCAGCTGCTCTTCTGTGCGCGTTTGGCCGCCCGCAGACCCACCCAGAACTTTGCCGCCTCGGCGATCGACTCCTCGACCGGCCTTGGCTGCCAACCGAGTTCGCGCACGGCCTTGGAGTGGTCGAGCTCCGCTTCGGCCCGCATGAGGCGCAGGGATTCCAGCGACAGCCGCTCGTCGGTGCCGCGCAGCTTGCCCTTCAGGGTGCCGGCGGCGGCCAGAGCGTAGGACACGGGTAGCGGAATCGATCGCTGCGGAGGCGCGACACCCGCGGCCTCGGCGGCCAACCGGGCCACCTCGGCGTTGCTGATCATCTTTTCCGAGATCAGGTAACGCTCGCCGGGGGTGCCCCGCTCGGCGGCGAGCAGCATGGCCTTGGCCGCGTCGTCGATCCCGACGGCTTCCAGGTCGATCCCGCTCATCACGAACGGCAGCTTGCCGAATGCCGCGCCGGCGATGATCGCGCCGTGCGGGGTTCTGCCCCAGTCCCCACTGCCGTAGGTGGTGGAGACACACATCGCGACGGCGGGCAGCCCGCGCTCGCGCGCGTACTGCAGTACCAGCTCTTCGGCCTGCACCCGTGAACGCACGTACGGCGTCACCTTCGATACGTCGACGATGTCGGCTTCTGTCGATCGCTTTCCGCGCTTGCGCCCGACGGTCACGTAACTGCTGGTGTAGACGAATTTGCGCAGGCCGTCGATCCCAGCGGCGACCTCGAGCACATTGCGGGTGCCCTCGACGTTGGTGCGGAACAGCGGCGCCGGGTCCCGCAACCAGCCACGGGCGTCGACGACGCAGTGGTAGACGACGTCGCAGCCGGTCATCGCCTCGCGCAACGCCTCGGTGTCGAAGACGTCGCCGAACACCCGTGTGACGTCGAGGTCGTCGATCCCGATGGTGTTGGCCTTGGGGCGCACCATGGCACGGATCTCGGACCCGTCATCAGCTGCTACCAATTGCGGCAGCACATGCGAACCCAGGAATCCGTTGGCCCCGATGACCAGCTTCGCGCCCACGTGTTCAGCCCCCGAACTTCTTGAGCCACGCCTCGGCTTCCTCGGTCAGCGTGCCGAGCTCTGCGGCCCTCCGGCACCACTTGCGGGCCGCAGAGGCGAAGCGAAGGGGGTTGTAGACGTCTTCCTGACGTGACCACAGGCCGTCGCCGGCGTAGGTGAGGATCGAGATGTTGGTCGCGCTGATGATGGTCCCGTCGCCGGGGTCGCGCATCGGGTTGTCCAGTTCGCAGATGATGCGGCCGGTGGGTTCGTCGATCACCGACCACAGCGATGGGAACGACGTCATGTAGCTGCCCGGGAAGGTGGTCATGGTCTTCCAGATCCATGGCCGAACCTGTTCGCGGCCCTTCATGGTGCCCACGGCGTGTTCGATGTAGTCGACGTCGACGGTGTAGTGGTCGGCCCACACGTCCCAGTTTTTGGTCTGCGCGGCCTTCTCGACGGTCTGCTCGAACGTCTCGAAGGCAGCGGCGAGTTCCTCGCGGCTGAAAGGGCTGCTCGTCACCCCAAAACTAGAACACGTTCTACCAACCTTTGTCGAGACCCGTCACTGCACCGCCAGCACCTGCCGGGAACCCAACGGGGCCTGCAGCGGGACGTCGACGGTGCCGTGCACCGCCAGCGCGATACACATGCGGCCGACGGACTGCGGTGGCGTACCGCCGCGAAGGTCGATCATGACCGCGTCGGAGGTCTCCCTGGTGATCAGGTGGACGCCGAAGCAGTCCGGGGTGCCCGCGGTGAAGTTGACCCGCAGCCCGTCGCCGTCGCGGCTGAACGATTCGATCCCGGTCAGGTGCGGGTCGACGATCGCGGGATTGTCGGTGAACAGGGTCCGCGCCGGGTCCGGCGCCACTTCCGGCACCGCGACCGGGTTCGGATCAGCGGCCGCCGGTGGGCAGCCGGCCAGCAGGAGTAAACCGGCCAGCGCTGCGGTTGCAACTACACGCATGACCATCACGGTAACCACGGAGCACAATGGGGCACATGGGCAACTATTCGACAGCGATCCTGGCCGGCGGCTGCTTCTGGGGGATGCAGGACCTGATCCGTAAGCAGCCCGGGGTGATCTCCACCCGCGTGGGCTACACCGGCGGTCGCAACGATCACCCGACCTATCGCAACCATCCAGGCCATGCCGAGGCCGTCGAGATCGTCTACGACCCCACTCAGACCGATTACCGTGCGCTGCTGGAGTTCTTCTTCCAGATCCACGATCCGTCCACCAAGGACCGGCAGGGTAACGACGTCGGCACCAGCTACCGGTCGGCGATCTTCTATCTCGACGACGAGCAGAAGCGCGTTGCGCTGGACACCATCGCCGACGTGGACGCCTCGGGTTTGTGGCCGGGCAAGGTGGTCACAGAGGTGACGCCGGCCGGTGATTTCTGGGAGGCCGAACCCGAGCACCAGGACTACCTGGTTCATTACCCGAACGGGTACACCTGCCACTTCCCGCGCGCGGGCTGGAAGCTGCCCAAACGCCAGACGGCCGGCTGAGCGCCTAGGCGCCCAGCGGCGTCGCGCGGCGGCGTAGCACGACCCGCCCGCCCGCCGCCGGGGTGTAGGCCACCCCCCGGGAGTGCACTTTCTCCCCTGGGGCGTCGGTGGTCTCGATCGCGAAGTGCCGCAGCACTGTTCGCAGCACGACGTCCATTTCGACGTTGGCGAACACCGCCCCTACGCAGCGACGGGTGCCGCCGCCGTAGGGCAGCCAGCCCAGGCCCGGCCGGTTGCCGACAAACCGATCCGGATCGAACCGCTGAGGATCGGTGAACTCCTTTTCCGCCTCCTGGATTTGCGAGATCGCCACGATGACGGAGTGTCCGCGCGGAATCTCCCACTCCCCCAGCCGGATCGACGGTGCGTAGACGTGGCGGCCGGCGAAGTCGATGACGGTGCGGTTGCGCTGCACCTCCAAGATGGTGGCCTGACGGTATTCGTTGCCGTCGGTGGCGGCCTCGGCCTCGAGTCGGGCCAGCACCTGCGGATGCCGGCTGATCCGCTCGAATGCCCAGCCCAGGGTCGAGGCCGTGGTCTCGTGCCCGGCGGCCAGCAGGGTCAGCAGTTCGTCCCCGATGTCCTTGCGGGACATGGCCGAGCCGTCCTCGTAGGTGCTGCGCAGCAGCAGCGCCAGGATGTCGTCGCGCTGGTCGAATTCGGGGTCGGCCTCGACCTTGTCGATGAGCCGGTTGATGACGGCGTCGTACTGCCGGCGGTATCGGGCCAACCGGCCCCACGGACTGAACCGGCCGTAGGTGCGGCTCGGGGTGGGCACCACCACGAGCCGCGAGCCCAGGGTGACCCACGGCGGGATGATGCGGCGCAGCTCGTCGAGTTGTTCACCGTCGGCACCGAATACCGCGCGCAGGATCACGTTGAGGGTGATCCGCATCATGGGTTCGAGGGTCTCGAACTCCTGCCCCTGCGGCCAGTTCGCCATTTCCCGCAGCGTCTCCTCTTCGAAGATCCGCTCGTAGTTCTTGATCGACTTGCCGTGGAACGGCGGGGTGAGCAGCTTGCGGCGGCGACGGTGATCAGTTCCGTCGAGGGCGAACACCGACCCGGAGCCGAGGATGCGGCTCAAGTTGGGCTGGATGTTGCCGACGTCATCGGTGTTGGCGGTGAAGAGCTGCTTGGCCAGCTGGGCGTCGGCGATCATCACCGTGGGCCCGAAGATGGGGAGTCGAAGCTTGAAAACGTCGCCCTGCCGGCGGGCGATCTGTTTGACCACCCAGCGCCTGGCCAGCGCAAAACCGATGGCCTGCAACGGCTTCGGAACTCGCGCGTCGGGTGGTACGCGCCCCGGGGTAGCGCTCTCGGTGGAGAGCTCGGTGGTCTTCTCAGCTGCTGACAGGTCGGTCATACCATCTCCAGCCATTCCTGGTACCACGCGGTACCAACGGTTGTGAGGTACGGTACTACCAGGTACCAGACGACGCAAGGGGGTCAGCCGCGATGACCTACCGGCTGCGCCTGCTCGACGGGCTCGCCGCCGCGATCACGGACAAGGGTTATCGCGAGACCACGGTGGCCGACATCGTCCGCCATGCCCGAACGTCCAAGCGCACGTTCTACGACCAGTTCGGCACCAAAGAGGACGGCTTCCTCGAGCTGCTTCGCGCCAACAACGCCACGCTCGTCGACAGGATCCAGGCAGCCGTCGATCCCGAGGCCTCCTGGCCGGACCAGATCGGGCAGGCAGTGGGCGCCTATGTCGACCACATCGCGTCGGCCCCGGCGATCACGCTGAGCTGGATCCGTGAACTGCCGGCACTGGGCAGCAGGGCCCGGCCGCTGCAGCGCGAAGCCCTACGACAGCTGACCGACCTGCTCATCGAACTCAGCGGCAGCGCAGGCTTTCAGCGCGCGGGCCTACCTCGGCTCACCGAGCCGATGGCCATCATCCTGCTCGGCGGGCTGCGCGAACTGACCGCGCTGATCGTCGAGGACGGCCGCGACATCCACGAGATCTACGGGCCCGCGGTGGCCGCGTCGACCGCGATCATGACGGCGAATTCAGCTGAGCAGCAACCGCGCTGACTTCTCCAGCCGTTGCGTGACGGCTGTGTAGGGGTCATACCCCATGCCCGCCCAGACCAAGGTGCCGGTGTAGAGCAGTTCCAGGGCTTCGATGACATCCAGGTCCACATCCGGTCCGAGCGCCGCCACCAACCGGCCGCGGATGTCGGCACCGATCCGTTGCCGCAGCACGTCCACGTCGGGATCCTTGCCGAGCAGGGCGTTGGTCACCGCACCGGCGAACTCGGGTTCGTCGGCCACCAGCGACGCGATGTGCTGCAACACCTCGACCACCCGGGTGGCCGGGTCGGCGGAGGTGTGCGCGGCCGGCGGCGCGGCAGAGAGCCGGCGCCAGAACACCTCGGCCACGAGGTGTTCCTTGGAGGAGAAGTAGGTATAGGCCGTGGCTGCCCCGACACCGGCTTCGGCGGCCACCCGGCGCACGGTCAGACCGGCGAATCCGTCGCGGGTGATCAGCTGCAATGCGGCCCGGCCCAGGCGCTCCACGGTGTCGGCCTGCCGGGCGCTCAGACGGCGGCGCGTCGACTCAAGGGCCGCATCAGACACGTGTCCGGACGCTACTACAACCGCCCATGGCCAGCAACGGTAGGTTGTGCATTCATGAGCACCGCCGACACCGCAATGCCGCCCCACGCCCAGCGCTTGTTCGCCCTTGCCGAGCAGGTCACCGGCTTCATGCCGGCCGATGAGGGCCGCGCCCTCTACGACGCCGGATTGCGTTATCTCGGGGACGGGGTCGGAGTCGAGATCGGTACCTACTGCGGCAAGTCGACGGTGATGCTCGGTGCGGCCGCGCAGGAAACCGGTTCGGTGCTCTACACCGTCGACCATCACCACGGCTCGGAAGAGCACCAGGCCGGCTGGGAGTACCACGACACCACGATGGTGGATCCGGTGACCGGTCTGTTCGACACGCTGCCCACGATGCGCCGCACCCTCGACGCCGCGGGCCTCGACGAGCATGTGGTGGCCGTAGTCGGCCGCTCACCCGTGGTCGCGCGCGGATGGCGAATGCCGTTGCGGCTGTTGTTCATCGACGGCGGTCACACCGAAGAAGCGGCACAGCGCGACTTCGACGGCTGGGCCCGCTGGGTCGAGGTGGGCGGTGCACTGATCATCCACGACGTGTTCCCGGATCCCAACGACGGCGGTCAAGCCCCGTTCCACATCTACCAGCGCGCACTGGCGACCGGGGCCTTCAAAGAGGTCGCGGTGACGGGGTCGATGCGGGTGCTGGAGCGGACCTCGGGCGAGCCCGGCCAGTTGGACTAGCGGTCCCCGGCTTTTCTGCCGACGCACTCGCAGTCGTACTCACCCTCCAGTCCTCGCGGCAGCCCGACCCCTCGGAAGATGCCGCTGGCCGGGGAGGTCTGCGACAGGGCGTCGGCGGCCAGGACCATGGCCGCACCGGTCCAGGTGGTGCGCTCCTCGGGCCAGCGCTTGCCATCGGCGAAAACCAGCCCGGTCCAATAGGATCCGTCGTCCTCGCGCAGATGCTGCATGGCCGCGAACTGCTCGTGAGCCCGTCGGGTGTCGCCGATCGCATCCAGTGCCATCACCAGCTCGCAGGTCTCCGCACCGGTGACCCACGGCCGGTGATCGACGCACCGGATACCCAGCCCGGGTACGACGAAGTCATCCCAGCGTGCCTCGATGCGGGTCTCGGCTGCCGCGCCCCGCAGCGCGCCACCGAGCACCGGGTAATACCACTCCATCGCGTGGGTGTCCTTGGCGGAGAACGCCTCCGGATGCGCGGCGATGGCGTGACCGAGGCGCCCGACGGCGACCTCCCATTCCGGCTGCGGGTCGTCGAGGTACTCGGCCAGCGCCAACCCGCACCGAATGCTGTGGTAGACGCTGGCGCAGCCGGTCAGCAACGCTTCCTCGACCGGGCCCGCCGGGCTTGCCGCCCAAAAGATCTCACCGCCGGCGGCCTGCAGGCCGAGGACGAAGTCGAGCGCGCTGGTCACCACCGGCCACATCGACTCCGCGAAAGCCCGGTCTCCGGTGATCAGCACGTGGTGCCAGACACCGGTGGCCACGTAGGCGCAGAAGTTGCTGTCGCTGTTGGCGTCCTCGACGACGCCGTTGCGCAGCTGGATGGGCCAGGATCCGTCGGGCCGCTGCGTAGTGCGGCACCAGTCGAAAGCCGCGCGGGCCGGTTCGATCAGCCCGGCCACGGTCAGCGCCATGGCGTTCTCCACGTGATCCCACGGGTCGGTGTGGCCGCCGTCGAACCACGGCAACGCGCCCGAGGATTCCTGGGTGGCGGCGATCGACCGCGCCGTCTGCAGGCAGTCGTCTGGTGTCAGAACTCCGGGCACACCGGGGATCTCAGGCACTCGCACCGTGTGCGCCTATCCGTTGAGTTCCGGCTTGCGGAAGTAGAGGGCGACGCTCTTGCCGATCACCGGGTTCAGCAGTGACTCGGCGGTGCGGGTGAGCCACGGCCGGCGCATCATGTCCCATACCAGCAGCTGGTGATACGCCTTGACCGCGAAGTGGTCGTTCTTCTCGGTACCGACCAGGCATTTGAGCCACCAGTACGGTGAGTGCAGCGCATGCTCGTGATGCGTGTGGGTGAGCGTCAGCCCGTGCGCCAGCACCTTGTCGCGCAGTTCGTCGGCCTTGTAGATGCGGATGTGTCCGCCCTCGTTGGCGTGGTATTCGTCCGACAGCAGCCAGCACAGTTTCTCCGGCAGCCAGCGCGGCACCGTGATGGCCAGCGAGCCACCGGGTTTGAGGACGCGCACCAGTTCGGAGATGGCACGGTCGTCCTGCGGTACGTGTTCCAGGATCTCCGAGGCGATCACGCAGTCGAAGCTGGAGTCGGGGTACGGGAGGTCGAGCGCATCGCCCTTGACGGCCTCGCCCTTGGCCGACAGCGGAACCTCGCCCTCTGCCCGCATGGCCTGCAGCATCGTGTCGACGTCGTTGAGGTCCGACACGCTCTGGTCGAAGCCGACCACCGACGCGCCGCGCCGGTAGGCCTCGAACGTGTGCCGGCCGGCTCCACAGCCGACATCGATCACCGTGGTGCCGGGCCCGACACCGAGTCGGTCGAAGTCGACGGTCAGCATGACGTCACCTTCCCTTCTCCTGCTCCTCGCGTGCGTGCCCCCACCCGCTCGCGGGCCATCTCGTACACCGCTACCGTCTGTGCGGCAACGGATTCCCAACTGAAGACATCGAGTGCCCGTTGCCGCCCCGCGGCGCCCAGCTTGCGGCGCTCCGACGGTGAGTCGAGTAGTTCGCCGAGCACCGCGGTCAGCTCGTCGACGTCCGCCGGGCGCACCAGCCGGGCGCAGGCGCCGTCGTCACCGACCACCTCGGGCAGCGCCCCGGCGCGGCTGGCCACGATCGGGGTGCCGCTGGCCATGGCCTCCACGGCGGGCAGCGAGAAGCCTTCGTAGAGCGACGGGATACAGGCCACCTCGGCGGAGGCCAGCAGCGCGGCGAGCTCCTCGTCGCTCAGCCCGCTGGAGCTGTGCACGATGTCGGAGATGCCGAGTTCGGCGATGAGTTTCTCGGTCGGCCCGTTCGGGTCGAGCTTGGACACCAGCTGCACGTCCAGGTCGCGCGCCACCCGCAGCCGGGCCACCGCGTGCAGCAGATTGCTGACCCCCTTGAGCGGGACATCGGCGCTGGCGATCGCGATGATGCGTCCCCGCACCCGGTGCTCGGCGGGCTTGAACAGTTCGGTGTCCACCCCCAGCGGCACGATGTGCAGCTGGTCCCGCGTCACCCCGAAGTCCTCGGCGATGTCGGCGGCCGAGGACGACGACACCGTCAGCAGTTCGGGGATCTTGCGGGCCACCTTCTTCTGCATCTCGGCGAACCCGTACCAGCGCCGCACCAGCGGCTTGCGCCACCACTTGGCGGCGGCGATCTCGACCACCCGGTCACGGGTGATCGGGTGATGCACGGTGGCGACGACGGGGAGACCGCTCTCGGCGATCTTCAGCAGTGCCGAGCCCAGGCTCTGGTTGTCGTGGACCACGTCGAACTCGTCGCGGCGCTCGGCCAGGATCCGGGCGGCGCGCATGGTGAACGTGCGCGGCTCGGGGAACCCGGCACTCCACATGGTGGCCAGTTCCAGCGCGTCGATACCGTCGCGGATCTCGCTGGGCCTGGGCACGCGGAACGGATCCGGTTCGCGGTAGAGATCGAGGCTGGGGACCTTGGTTAGCTTGACCCGCGGGTCCAGGCCTTCTGGGTAGGGCTGGCCGGAGAACACCTCGACCTCATGGCCGAGCTCGGCGAGCCCGCGGCTCAGATAGCGCACGTAGACGCCCTGGCCACCGCAATGGGTCTTGCTCCGATAGGACAGCAACGCGATACGCATAATCAGATCACCCGACGGCCGGAAGCGTGCTGAGCTGGGAATATACGCTCACGCGTCGACTCCGAACCCTCTGGACATGTGTCCAGACTATAGTTTGACCTGCTAGCCAACGCAACGCGTCGGCCCGCGCTCAGGCCGGGGGGAAGCCGCCCGTCGCCACGGGACCCCACCGGGTCGGTGTGATCCGGATCAGGCATTTGCCCTGCTCGACCATCGCTTGCCGGTATTCATCCCAATCGGGGTGTTCGCCGGCCACCGCGCGGAAGTAGTCGACCAGCGGCTCGACCGCATCCGGCAGGCCGATCACCTCGGCATCGCCGTCGACTTGCACGTACGGCCCGTTGAACTCTTCGGACAGCACCGTCACGCTGGCCCGCGGCGTGCGCCGCAGGTTGGCCGCCTTCGCCCGCTGCGGGTAGCTGGCGATCACGATCCGGCCCTCGTCGTCCACCCCTCCCGTCACCGGCGAGGTCTGCAACGAGCCGTCGGCCCGGAACGTGGTCAGCACCATGTGGTGTCGCGGTCGCACGAAATCCAGGAGTTCGTCGATGTCCACTCGGTCAGCGGTCGCATATTTTCGGGCCATGGTCCGACGGTAGGACAAATGCGAAGGGCCGCGGGAAACCCAGCCCGGTCAGCCTGGCGCCCCGCAGGGCCGCGAGATCGACCGGCAGCACCCGCCCCGATGACGGCTCGTAGCACTCCAGCGCCTGCTCGGCGGCGCCGACGAGCAACACCCAGTGCCGCGGGATGCCCCGCTCACCGATCAGCATCGGAACCGGCCGGCCCCGAGTGACGGCGCCGAGCACGTCCGACAGCGAGTCTCGGCTGCCGCCGAAAAGTCGCCACCGGTATCTCACCGACCGCTTCGCACCGTGGACGTTCAGTGCTCGGACCATGCCCGCCGGGGTGGTTCCGAGCCGGCGCGGCCAAATCCGGTTGACCGCGGCGTGTATTCGGCCCTGCTCGGCGGCGAACCACGCCGCGCCGTCCGGATGCAGCAACTCGGCGCGGTAATCGTGATCCAACATGGCGCCGGCCACCACGGCGACCGTGGGGCCACACGTGATCCCGTCGCGCTGCCGCAGTCCTAGCGCCGCCAGGAAGCGATCAATTTCTGCCATCCGAACTAAAGCGCCTGAGCTGCTGGTTTTTACCGGTATCTGGCAGCGTAACCAAAAGCGTGGAAGAGGGCATTCCCGTGCGAAACACATTCGGAAGGTCTCGGATCGTCGCCGCGGCGGTGGGCGTCGCAGTGGCAGCCATAATCGGATCGGCCGGGCCGGCGGCGGCCGCGCCCAACGGCCCCAGCAATGCCGAGCAGACCATCAGACAGCTTGAGTCCCAGGGCTACACGGTCATTGTCAACCGTATCGGTTCCTCGCCGTTGGAGGAGGCATCGGTGGTCGCCGTACGACCGGGACCCAACTTCAGCCGCACCGACACCCTGAGCGCTGTGACCCGGCGGACGGTTTACGTCGACGTCAAGTAGCAGACAGCGGGTGCCGTCGGCGTCGATAATGACGGCATGGCAGTGAAAATGGAGGAGCTGCTGGGCAGCGCGCTGGGTGCCCTGCGATACCAGCCCACTGCCAAGCGAATTCGGGTATGCCTGGGCGGCGAGCCGGTGGCCGATACCCGCGAAGCGGTCCTGATCTGGGAGCCGCGGCGGGTGGTGCCGACGTACGCGGTACCGCGTAAGGCGTTGACGGCGCAGCTTGTACCGGCCGGCGGGGAGGTCGGCGACGACGAGATCCCCGGTTTCCTTGACCCGTCGGTGCCGTTCACCGCGCATACCTGTGCGGGGACGGCGTTCGACGTCATCGCCGGGGAGGAAACCGGTGCGGCCGCGGCGTTTCAGCCGGGCGACCCGGAGCTGGCCGATTATCTGATCCTGGACTTCGCGACGTTCGAATGGCGCGAAGAGGACGAGCCGATCGTCGCGCACCCCCACGATCCGTTCCACAGGATCGACGTCCGCCGCAGCCGGCGGCCGGTCCGCATCGAGCTCGACGGGCGGGTACTGGCCGAATCCCGCAGTGCCATGCTGTTATTCGAGACCGGGTTGCCTACCCGTCACTACCTTCCCCGCGCCGACGTGGCCGCCGCCCTCGAGGTCAGCGACACCGTCACCTACTGCGCGTACAAGGGCCGGGCCACCTACTATTCGCCGCCCGGCGGGCCCGCCGACCTGGCGTGGTCGTATCACGAGCCGCTGATCGACGCGGTGCCCGTCCGCGACCACATCTGCTTTTTCGACGAGCGGGTCGACGTATTCGTCGACGGCGACCGCATGGCGCGACCCCGGACGGCATGGAGCTGACAGCGCGGGGCTGACCGAACGTCTGTTTTGACCATGCCAGTTCTGGCAACATCAGTCACCGACACCACAGTCGGCTGACCGGAGGTCGTGATGGGCTCATCGGATGTCAGGTTCACCGCCGCCGCCGGGACCGAAGGCGGTGGTGCCGCACTCGATCAGGTGATCGGGATGTCGGTGGTCGCCCTGATCGTCACCGTGGCACTGCTGTGGATCGGCTACCTGCACCGCGCCCGGCGCATCACGTGGCTGAACGATTTCGCCGAATGGCTGGGCCGTAAATTCCACCGCCCACCGTGGGTCGCGCTGCAGGTGTTCCTGTTCACCGCGACCATCATCTGCGCCCTGTTCGGGTTCATCTGGGACGTCAGCCTGCACATCGGCAAGGGACGTGACGCCGGCCCGCTGGCCAACCCCGCGCACTACTTCATCCTGATCGGGTTGTTCCTGTTGTTCATCGCCGGCTCGATGGCCATCGTGCTGCCCTACGACAAGCCGGGTCCGGCCGCCATCCGGATCACCCGCACCTGGTACGCGCCGGTGGGCGGGGTGCTGATGGCGTTGTGCGGGCTGTACGCCCTGATCGGCTTTCCGCTCGACGATATCTGGCACCGCATTTTCGGTCAGGACGTCACGCTGTGGGGCCCAACCCATTTGATGCTGATCGGCGGAGCCGGCCTGTCCCTGATCGCCGTGCTGTTGCTGGAGCACGAAGGCCGGGTCGCGATGGGTCCCGAGGGCTTGGCCGAGGACAGCAAGTTCAACAAGTTTCTCTACTTCCTGTCGTTCGGCGGCCTGTTCATCGGGCTCTCGGTGTTCCAGATTGAATACGACTTCGGCGTCGAGCAGTTCCGCCTCGTGCTGCAACCGATGATGATCGCGGCAGCGGCGGCGTTCGCGGCCGTCGCTGCCCGTCTGGTCCTGGGGCCCGGCGCCGCACTGATCGCTGCCGGGTTCGCCATCGCCTTGCGCGGGGCCGTGGCCTTCGTCGTCGGCCCGGTTCTCGGGGCGCCGACGAGTTGGTTCGCGCTCTACCTCGGTCCGGCACTGGTGGTCGAACTCATCGCGCTGACCCCACTCGTCAAGCGCCCCATCCTGTTTGGTGCGGTAGGTGGATTGGGCGTGGGCACCGTCGGCCTGTGGCTGGAATCGTTGTGGGTCGGCGCGGTGTATCACTACCCGTGGCCGACCAGCATGTGGGGTGAGGCGCTGGCAATGGCGATCCCGGTGGCCGTCGCGATGGGCCTGTGCGGCGCGCTGCTTGCCCTTGTGCTCACCGGACAACCGCTGCCTCGGCCCGCGGCCGGAATCTCCATCGTGGTGGTCACCGTCCTGGTGATCGGCGGCGCGGTGACCAACGGGTTGCGCACCGAAGTTCCGCAAAATGCCAGCGCCGCCATCACTTTGACAGACCTGCCGGCAGACAACGGACACCGCATGGCGTCCGCCGACGTTCGGATCACCCCGGGCGACCTGGTCGGTGACGACCCGGAGTGGGTGTCGATCCTGGCCTGGCAGGGCGGCCTGGCCAACCATCGCGGGTTGGTCATCGACCGGTTGGAGAAGGTCGGTCCGGGCCACTACCGCTCGACGCAGCCCATCCCGCTGCTCCCCCGCTCCCAGATCCGCACCGGCGCAGAACGCGGGCACCGAACTCACCCGGCTGCTGCACGAGCGCGAAGAGGACCGACAGTGACCACGCCGGACCGCTACGGCGCGTTCACCGCGGTCGACGATCTGACCCTGCAGGTCCACCGCGGTGAGACCTTGGGCCTGCTCGGCCCGAACGGCGCAGGCAAGACCACGGCGGTGCGGGTGCTCACCACTCTCACCCCGGTACAGCAGGGCGAGGTACGGATCTTCGGCCTCGACGCCGGCCGGCGCACCATGGACATTCGCCACAATATCGGCTATGTGCCACAACAACTCTCGATCGAGGCGGCGCTGACCGGACGGCAGAACGTCGAGTTGTTCGCGCGCCTGTACGACGTGCCCCGCGCCGAACGCCGAGAGCGGGTGACCCAGGCGCTGGAGTCCATGCAGCTGCTCGATGTCGCCGACGCTGTGGCCGGGACCTATTCCGGCGGCATGGTGCGCCGCCTGGAGCTGGCCCAGGCCCTGGTCAACCGTCCGCAGCTGCTGATCCTCGACGAGCCCACGGTAGGGCTGGATCCCATCGCCCGTGACAGCGTGTGGACGCAGGTCGGCCGGATGCAGACCGAGTTCGGCATGACGGTGCTGCTCACCACGCACTACATGGGCGAGGCCGACGCGCTGTGCGACCGGGTGGCCCTGATGCACCACGGCCGGTTGCAGGCGCTCGGGACCCCCGCCGAATTGAAGGAGCGCGTAGTACGCGCCACCGATGCCCAGGACGCCACGCTGGAGGACGTCTTCCGGCATTACGCCGGTTCCGATCTGACCGACGACGGGCAGCAGCCCGGCGGTATGCGCGAAGTGCGCGCGACCCGGAGGACGGCCCGCCGTGTCAGCTGAGGCCCTGGTCCTGGCCCCGCGCGGAGTGCGACGAGTCCGCGCCATGGGCCGGCGGATGTCGGCCTTCGCGCTCGTCGAACTGCAGAAGCTGCGCCACGACCGCACCGAGCTGTTCACCCGGATGGTGCAGCCGGCGCTGTGGCTGCTGATCTTCGGCCAGACTTTCAGCCGGCTGCATGTCGTCGACACCGGTGGTGTGCCCTACTTGGCGTTTCTGGCGCCGGGCATCATCGCCCAATCTGCCCTGTTCATCTCGATCTTCTACGGCATCCAGATCATCTGGGACCGCGACGCCGGCATCCTGGCCAAGCTCATGGTGACCCCGGCCCCGGCCTCGGCACTGGTGGCGGGCAAGGCGTTCGCGGCCGGGGTCCGCTCGGTGGTTCAGGTACTGGGCGTGGTGGTGCTGGCGTATCTGATGGGCATCGCGATGACGGTCAATCCGTTGCGCATCCTGGCCGCTATGGCCGTGGTGGCCCTCGGCGCGGCGTTCTTCGCCTGCCTGTCGATGACGCTGGCCGGGCTGGTGCGCAAACGGGATCGGCTGATGGGCATCGGTCAGGCCATCACGATGCCGCTGTTCTTCGCGTCCAATGCGCTCTACCCGGTCGAGATCATGCCGACGTGGCTGCGCTGGCTGTCCACCGTCAACCCGCTCAGCTACGAGGTCAACGCGTTGCGGGGGCTGCTGATCGGCACCCCGACCAACTGGGTGCTCGACATCAGCGTGCTGGTTGCCGCGGCCGTGCTCGGAGTGGCCGTGGCCTCGCTGCTACTGCGTCGGCTGGTCCGTTAGCGGCCCCAACCAACCGCTGGGTTAGTGTGCAGTCATGCAGCTAGCCCTCACCCCGGAGGAAGCCGCCTTCCGCGACGAACTCCGCACCTTCTACACCACGAAGATTCCCGCCGAGCTTCGCGAACGAAACCGGCTGGGGCTGCCGATCGGCAAAGAAGGCATCGTCACAGCGCACAAGATCCTGCACGAGCACGGACTCGCGGTGCCCAACTGGCCCGTCGAGTGGGGCGGCAAGGACTGGACGCCCAACCAGCATCAGATCTGGCTCGACGAGATGCAGCTGGCCAGCGTCCCCGAGCCGCTGACCTTCAATGCCCGCATGGTCGGACCGGTGATCGCCGAGTTCGGATCGCAGGAGATCAAGGAGCGTTTCCTGCCGCCGACCGCGGCGCTCGACATCTGGTGGTGCCAGGGCTTCTCCGAGCCCGAGGCCGGCTCCGACCTGGCGTCGCTCCGTACCACCGCGGTGCGCGACGGCGACAGCTACGTGGTCAACGGCCAGAAGACCTGGACCACGCTGGGTCAGCACGCGGATTGGATCTTCTGCCTGGTCCGCACCGACCCGCAGGCCCCGAAGAAGCAGGCCGGCATCTCGTTCCTGCTGTTCGAGATGAACACCCCCGGCGTCACGCTGCGCCCGATCAAGCTGATCGACGGCAGCTACGAGGTCAACGAGGTGTTCTTCGAGGACGTCCGGGTGCCCGCCGACCAGCTCGTCGGCGAGGAGAACCAGGGCTGGACCTACGCGAAGTTCCTGCTCGGCAACGAGCGCACCGGCATCGCCCAGGTAGCCCGGACCAAGGTGCGGCTGGCCGAGGTGAAGGAACGCGCCGCGGCCAACGGGCTGCTGGCCGACCCGCTGTTCGCCGCGCGTTTGGCCGAAGCCGAGAACGACGTGCTGGCATTGGAACTCACCCAGATGCGGGTCACCTCCGATTCGGCCGACGGCAAGCCCAGCCCGGCCTCGTCGGTGCTGAAGCTGCGCGGCAGCCAGCTGCAGCAGACCGCCACCGAACTGCTGGTCGAGGTGGCCGGCGCTGACTCACTGCCGTATGAGGCCGGCGACATCGCCTCACCGGACTGGGCACAGCACGCCGCCCCGCACTACCTCAACTACCGCAAGACCTCGATCTACGGCGGTAGCAACGAGGTGCAGCGCACCATCATCGCGTCCACCATTCTCGGATTGTGAGTTGAGCCATGGATTTTCAGCTGACTGACGAACAGACCCTGCTGGCCGACACCACCCGTGACCTGTTGAGCGGCTACGACACCGAGAAGCGCAACAAGGTGGTCGAGGCCGAGCCCGGATTCGACCGCCAGATCTGGGGCCAGCTCGCCGAGGTCGGCGTGCTGGGCCTCGGGTTCGACGAGGATTCCGGCGGCCAGATCGAGATCATGGTGGTGCTGAACGAGCTCGGCCGCCGGCTGGCACCCGAGCCGGTGCTGCACGGAGCGATCGGCCCGGGCGCCATCATCGCCGAGGTCGGCACCGACGCCCAGCGCGGCCTTCTCGACGAAGTCGCCTCCGGCGAGCGGATCCTGGCCTTCGCGCACGCCGAGCCGGGCAACCGCGGGACGGCCGGGGTGAGCACCACCGCGACGCGCAGCGGTGACGGCTGGACCCTGAGCGGCACCAAGAACCCGGTACTGGCCGGCGATGTCGCCGACACGTTGATCGTCAGCGCGGCACTGCCCGACGGCGGCACCGGACTGTTCCTGGTCGACGCCGCCGACGTGAGCCGAGCGGGCTACCGCACCTTCGACGGCCAGCGCGGTGCCCAGGTGACCCTGGACGCCACGCCCGCCGAGCCCCTCGGCGAGGCAGTCGACGCTTCCGGGGCCATCACCAATGCGCTGGTGCGGATCTCGGCGGGCCTGTGCGCCGAGGCCGTCGGCGCGATGGACGAGTCGCTGCGGCTGACCACCGATTACCTCAAGCAGCGCAAGCAATTCGGGGTGACGCTGAGCAAGTTCCAGACCCTGACCCAGCGTGCCGCCGACATGTACATGTCGCTGGAGCTGGCGCGCAGCATGGGCAACTATGCCGCGATGTCGATCGCCGACGGTGAACTCGACCCGGTGATCGCGGCCCGCGCCAAGCTGCAGATCGGGCGTTCGGGCCGGCACATCGCGCAGGAGTCGATCCAACTGCACGGCGGTATCGGTGTCACCGCGGAGTACCCCATCGGGCACTACGCCGCCCGGCTGACCGCGATCGAGCACACCCTGGGCTCGTCGGCCGATCAGCTACGGACGCTGGTCGGCCAGCTCGACAGCTACGAGATCGCCACGCTCTGACCCCAGTTCCGCGGGGGCCTCGGCTGGTTCAATCGGCCGGGGCCCTCTCGGTATCGCCATCGCGACCAGGGCAGCGCCCGCGGCTGCGGCGGCCGCGATCAACAGCGCGACCCGGAAGCCGTCCAAGGACGGCAGCGCGTGCCCGGCCACATTGATGGTCATCTGAGCCAGCACCGCGGTCATCACCGCACTCGACGTCGAGGTACCCAGCGAGCGGGCCAGCGAGTTGATGCTGTTGGCGGACGCGGTTTCCGACACCGGCACGGCGGCGTTGATCAGGGCCGGAAGCGCCGCGAAGGCGAACCCGACCCCGAAGCTGACGATCAGGCCCAGCACCATCACCCCGATCGGCGTACCGAGCAGGACGATGCCGGCCAGGTAGCCCGCGGCAATGATCACGCTGCCGATCACCAGCACGATCTTCGGTCCGCGCGCGGCCACCACGCGGGCGGCCACCGGTGCGGCGGCCATCATCGCCAGCCCGCCGGGCGCCATCCACAGGCCCGTGGCGATCATGCTCTGCCCCAGCCCGAATCCCGTTTCCCGGGGCATCTCCAGCAGTTGCGGGCCGACGAGCGACAACGCGAACATGCCGAAACCCACCGCGATGGACGCCAGGTTCGTCAGCAGCACCGGCCGTTTCAGGGTGGTGCGCATGTCGACGATCGGTGCGGGCACCCGGTACTGCCACCAGGTGAACACGCCGAAAACCACTGCCGCACCGGTGAACAGCCCCAGCGTGGTGCCGCTGCCCCAGCCCCACATGCCGCCCTTGGAGATCGGCAGCAACAGCATCACCAGCCCGATCCCCAGCGTGAGGGCGCCGATCGGATCGAAGCGGTGATCAGCGGACACCGGTTCCAGGTCGGGCACCAGCAGGACGAAGAGAATTCCGGACGCCAGGCCGAGAAATGCCGAGCACCAGAACAGGGCATGCCAGTTGAAGTGCTCGGCGATCACCGCCGACAGGGGCAGGCCGAGCGCTCCGCCGACGCCCAGCGAGGCACTCATCAGACCCATCGCCGAGCCCACCCGCTCGGCGGGCAGGGCGGTGCGCAGCACGCTGATGCCCAGCGGGATGACCGGCGCGCCGAATCCCTGGAGGCCGCGTCCGATCACCAGCGGGATCAGTGAGGTGGTCGTCGCGGCGACGAGCGATCCGATGAACAGCAGCGTCGCGCACAGCACCAGGATCCGTTTGGGGCCGTACATGTCGCCGAGCCGACCCAGCATCGGGGTGGCCACGGCGCCGGTCAGCAGGGTCGCGGTGATCGCCCAGGACGCGTTGGCCGCGCTGGTGCCGAGCAGCGCCGGCAGCTGCGGGATGAGCGGGATGATCAGGGTCTGCATGAGGGAGACGCTGATGCCCGCCGCGGCGAGCACAGCGATCAGCAGCCCACCCGACGCCGATCGGCGCGGGGGCTGATTAGGCATGCTAAAGAAGATATCAGCCGATCAGGCGCGCCACCGAAGCCAGCGGGACAGGTAACCAGCTCGGCCGGTAGCGCGCCTCGTAGGCCGCCTCGTACACCGCCTTGTCCAGCTCATAGGCGGCCAGTAGTTCGGCGTGCTCACGCGGATCGACGCCGGACACCTCGGCGTAGCCGTCGCAGAACGCCGTGCTGTTGCGGTCGGCCCATTCCCTGGCCCTGGCGCCCAGTTGCCTGGCCCGGTCATCGTCGCCTGCCAGATCCACCAGGCGCGCGTACGCCGCGTACTCGAACGACCGCACCATGCCCGCGACGTCACGCATCGGAGAATCCGGGCTGCGGCGCAACTGCAGCGGCTGACCGGGCTCCCCTTCGAAGTCGATCAACAGCCACCGCTCCGGGGTTCGCAACACCTGGCCCAGATGGAGATCGCCGTGGACCCGCTGCACGCTCATCGGCTCGTCGGCCAGCTTGCGGTACCGCTCCTCGATCAACGAAACATATTGGCGCAGTTCGGGTACCGCTTCCGCGGCGGTGGCCAGTCGAGCCGACATGAGCTCGGCCGGGAACGGCACCGACCCGGTGCCGAGCTCCTCGGCCAGGCAGGCATGCACCGAGGCCACCGCTTCTCCGAGCCGGTGGGACTCGGCGGCGAAGTCCCCGCCCACCTCGTCGGCGTAGAGGTCACCCTCGGCGAACAGGTCGCGGGTGCTGGTGTTGGCCATATCCCAGCCCTCGGCGGAGTTGGCCGCGAACTCGGTCACCATGCCCAGCGCGAAAGTCTCACCGCCCCAGTCGATCTCCATCGAGCCGAGCAGCGCGGCGACGTGCGGGTTGCCGGCCCTGGCCAGCACGCGGTTGAGTTCGATGTCGGGATTGACGCCGGGGGTGATCCGGCGGAACACCTTGAGCACCGCCTCCTGCCCGAACACCACACTGGTGTTGCTCTGCTCGGCCCCCGAGACCCGTGGTGCGGCGTCCAACGGCAGGACGGCATCGGGTTCCTTGCCGCACCGCAGCCCGTCCACCTCGGCAGAACGGTCGATCATCTGCAGCAGGTACCGCGCGGCATCCTGGTCATAGAGAGCGTCATAGGCGGTCCGCCCGTCGCCGCTACCGATGGTGGCCACCGCGCTGTACTCGTCGATCGGCTCGGCGTCCCACATCACCAGCACCTGGTATCGCTGGACGGTCCCGTCGGCGTAGGACACCTTCAGCAACGTGAGGTCCAGATCAGTATCGAGCGATACCACCAAACCCGGTGTTGCGGAAACCAACTCACGGCCACGGCCGGCATACCACCGTTGCTGAGCAAGCCAGTCACCGAATTCGACACTCATTGCTGCACTCCAGGGTCTTGCTCGGGCTTGCGGAGCTGGAACCAGTAGAACCCGTGCCCCGGAAGGGTAAGCAGGTAGGGCAACTGCCCGATGCTGGGAAACTCCACGTAGCCCGACATCTCGACGGGCGTATACCCGTTCCACTCCTGCAAGTTCAGCTCGATGGGCTGCGGGAACCGCGACAAGTTGTTGACGCACAGGATGGCGTCACCCTCGACACCGGGCTCCTCGTCGATCTGACGGACGTAGGCCAGCACCGACGGGTTGGAACCGCCGAGCTCACGGAACGTCCCGACCGCGAACGCCTCATGGCGGCCCCGGATCGCCAACATGCTGCGGGTCCAGTTCAGCAGCGACGTCGAACTGTCGCGCTGGGCTTCGACATTCACCGATTGATATCCGTACACCGCGTCCTGGTTCGGCGGCAGGTAGAGCCGGCCGGGGTTGGCCTTGGAGAACCCGGTATTGCGGTCGGGTGTCCACTGCATCGGGGTACGTACGCTGTCGCGGTCGCCGAGCCAGATGATGTCGCCCATGCCGATCTCGTCGCCGTAGTAGAGCATCGGTGACCCCGGCAGCGACAGCAGCAGGGCGGTGAACAGCTCGATCTGGTTGCGGTCGTTCTCCAACAACGGGGCCAGCCGGCGGCGGATGCCGACATTGGCCTTCATCCGCGGGTCTTTGGCGTATTCGGCGTACATGTAGTCGCGCTCGTCGTCGGTGACCATCTCCAGCGTCAGCTCGTCGTGGTTGCGCAGGAAGATCGCCCAGTGCGCCATGTCCGGAATGGCAGGCGTCTGCGCCAGGATCTCCGAGATCGGGAACCGCGACTCCCGGCGCACCGCCATGAAAATGCGTGGCATCAGGGGGAAGTGGAAAGCCATGTGGCATTCGTCGCCACCGGTGGCCGGGTCCCCGAAGTACTCCACGACATCGGCGGGCCACTGATTGGCCTCGGCCAGCAGCACCCGGCCGGGGTATTCGTCGTCGACCACCTTGCGGCAGCGCTTGAGGAAGGCGTGCGTCTCGGGCAGGTTCTCGCAGTTGGTGCCTTCACGCTCGAACAGGTACGGCACCGCGTCCAACCGGAATCCGTCGATACCCAGGTCCAGCCAGAACCGCAGGACGTCGATCATCGCTTCCTGCACCGCGGGGTTGTCGTAGTTCAGGTCGGGCTGGTGGCTGAAGAACCGATGCCAATAGAACTGGCGGCGCACCGGATCGAACGTCCAGTTCGACTCCTCCGTGTCGACGAAGATGATGCGCGCGTCGGCGTAGCGGTCGCTGGTGTCACTCCAGACGTAGAAGTCTCCGTACGGGCCGTCGGGGTTGTGCCGCGACTCCTGGAACCACGCGTGGGAATCGGAGGTGTGGTTCATCACCAGATCGGTGATGACGCGGATGCCTCTGCGATGGGCTCCGTCGAGCAGCGCGACGAAGTCCTCCACGGTGCCGAATTCCGGGAGCACCTTGTAGAAGTCCCGGATGTCGTAGCCGCCGTCGCGCAGCGGCGAATCGTAGAAGGGCGGCAGCCACAGGCAGTCCACGCCCAGCCATTTCAGGTAGTCGAGCTGTTGGGTAAGCCCCTTCAGATCCCCGACGCCGTCGGCATTGGAGTCGTAGAAGGCGCGGACCAGAACCTCGTAGAACACCGCCCGCTTGAACCAGTCCCGGTCGGTCGGCAGGGTTCTGGCGTGGCCGAAGTCCTCCGCGGTCGGATGCTCGACCAGTGATTGGTTGTCCGCAGCGTTGTCCATACAGCTTTCCAACGTACCCACTCCCGCCTGTCCCGACACCCGCTACGAACGGCTGCCGCACGGTGCCGGCCCGAAATGATCCTGCAGCAACGTGATTCGCCCGGGCGCAGGTGTTTGCGGAAAAACTAACGGTTGAATAAGAGACGGCGACGGGTTACGTTTTTCCCGCATTTGATCTCCTCGTCGGCTATGGGCCGGCGATCACGAACATTCGACGAGGGATGGCCTGTGGGTGAGTCCGCACCAAATGACGGTGAAGCACCAGTAATCGTTGGACTGTCTGATGCGGCGATGCACATGTACATCGCAGCGATCGACGCGCTACCGCCGGTCGGCGACCCCGAGTACGGCGACCGCGTCGCGGTCGTTCTCAGCGGTCTGCGCAAGCTGCAGACGTCGCTGTCGGAGGCGGCGGGCCGCAGCCGCGTCACTCCGTCGGTCATCGTCGCGCTGAGCGGTGTGCGGCACCGCTACGACGAGCTGATGACGGCGGCGGCCGAGGGGCCTGCCGCCACGCTCGGTCAGCGTCTCTACGTGGCCCGCGGCCGCGCGAAGCTGTCCACCCAGGAAGCCGCCAACGGCGTCGGCCTGCGCAAGGACCTCATCGAGGCCGTCGAGGCCGAAGAGCCCGCGACCGAGTCCGAAACCGCTCAGATCAAGGACCTGATCGCCGCTCTCGGCGGCTGAGCCGCCCGACCCATCGAGTGGCTGAGCCGCCTGATGTGTCGACGGTAGGGTCGCTGCGTGACCCGCGATCATGGTGACCCTGGTGATGCCCCTTCGGTTCCTCCCCCGTTGACGGAGGTAATCGAGGGGGCACGTCCGTCTGCGGCCGAGGAAGCCCGCACCGTCGCGGCGTCCACGAACGCCGGCACTCTGGCCACCCTCACCGCCGATGGCGACCCGTGGGCGTCCTTCGTCACCTACGGCCTGCTGGCCGGGGCGCCGGTGCTGTGTGTGTCGAACATGGCCGAGCACGGCCGCAATCTCACCGGCGATCCGCGGGCCAGCATCTCGATCGTCGCCCCCGACGCCGGGTCGGATCCGTTGGCGAGCAGTCGCATCACGTTGGCCGGGATCGCCGAGCGGCCCGCGGGTGAGGAACTGGACGCGGCGCGCCAGGCCCATCTGGACGGAGTCGCCTCCGCCCGCTATTACATCGACTTCAGCGACTTCTCGCTGTGGGTGCTGCGCGTCCGGCGAGTGCGCTGAGTCGGCGGGTACGGCCGGATGGACTCGACCACCGGGCAGGCCTACGCGGAGGCCGAACCCGATCCGGTATCGCCACAGGCCGCGGGCGCGATCGCCCATCTCAACGCCGACCACGCCGATTCGCTGGCCGACATGGCCCGCACCCTCGGCGGCTACCCCGACACCACCGCGGCGGTGTGCACCGGCGCCGACCGGTACGGCCTGGATCTGCGAGTCACCTCCGAGCGCGGCATGGCCTACACCCGGGTCGGCTACGCCACGCCGATCAGCTCGTACGGCGAGTTGCGGGCGGCCACAGTCGAGTTGGCCCAGCGCGCCAGGCAGGGCTGAGACCGCGTCGACGGCGGTGCAATACGATTCCGGGTATGCCTGAGCGCCCGGAAACCTGGCAAGCCGCCTTCGACCTGATCCGCACCCGCGGCTACGAACACCGCGAGGAACCGTTCCGGCTGGCCTCCGGGCAGCTCAGCCACGACTACATCGACGGCAAGTTCGCCATCGACACCGGCGAGCGGATGGCGATCGTCAGCCGCGCGGTCGCCGACCTGGCCGCGGCGCGCGGCATCGAGTTCGACGCCGTCGGCGGCCTGACCATGGGCGCCGATCCGCTGGCTCACGGTGTGGCGATGGTGACCGGTAAGGCCTGGTTCTCGGTGCGCAAGGAACAGAAGTCCCGCGGCCGCGAACAGTGGATCGAGGGCACCCGGCTCGAACCCGGCACCCGCGTGCTGCTCGTCGACGACGTGATCAGCACCGGCGGCTCCACCGAGATCGCCTATGAGCGTGTCACCTCCGTCGGTGCCGTCGTCACGGGCGTCATCCCGATGGTCGACCGCGGCGACATCGCGACCGGGCGGTTCGCCAAACGCGGCGTACCGTTCGCGGCGCTGGTCACCTACCGCGATCTCGGCATCGAACCGGTCAAAGACGTCTAGGGCCGACGTCTAGGGCCGACCTCTGGCCTTTCCTCCGCCGTTTTCCACGCGACGGCTGCGGCTCCACGAGAAGCACCGCCCTCCAGTAGAAAGCGACGAGCCTCGGCGAGACGCGCTAGACCACCAGCACCGGAGCCCGCTCCAGCGCGAGGCTCACCACCACACCGGGGGCGAACGCACGCGCCCGCGAGCTGGGCAGCTGGGCGTGGATCAGCGAGCCATCCGGCAGGCTCAGGTAGACGTGCGACGTCGGCCCCAGGAAGGCCACCGATTCCACCACCGCCAGCCCGTCGGGATCGGCACGCACCCGGATCGCTTCCGGTCGCAGCATCGCGGTGCCGGCCCCCGAGGTGATCGAGCCGGGCAGCGTCGGCAACTCGGCACCCAGCAGTCTGGCCCGGCCACCGGATACCCGCGCCCGCACCTTGTTGTGCAAACCCACGAACTCGGCGACGAACGGAGTCGACGGCCGGGCATAGAGCTCGGCCGGAGTGGCGAGCTGCTCGAGTTTGCCGTGGCTCATCACCCCGACCCGGTCCGCAACGGCCAGCGCCTCCTCCTGATCGTGGGTGACGAACAGCGTCGTGATCCCGACTTCCAGCTGTACCCGGCGGATCTCGTCCCGCAATTGCGAGCGCACCTTGGCGTCGAGTGCCGACAGCGGCTCGTCGAGCAGCAGCACCCTCGGCTCGATCGCCAGGGCCCGGGCCAGCGCCACCCGCTGCTGCTCACCGCCGGACAATTCGCTGGCGTACTTGCCGCGATGCGCGGCCAGGCCCACCAGATCGAGCATGTCCGCCGCTTGGAACAGCCTGTCCCGCTTGGATTTTCCGCGCATCTTCAGACCGAAGGCGACGTTGTCCAGCACGGTCAGGTGCGGGAACAGGCTGTAGGCCTGGAACACCATGCCCATGTCGCGTTTGTTGGCCGGCACCGCACTGATATCCCGCCCGCCGACCAGCACGGTGCCCACGGTGGCCTCCTCCAGCCCGGCCAGGATGCGCAGCGCCGTGGTCTTGCCACACCCCGAGGGTCCCAGCAGGGCGACCAGCTCCCCCGGTGCGATGGACAGGCTCAGCCCGTCGAGCGCGTTGACGTTGCCATAAGTGCGGGTGAGGTCGCGAAGTTCAACCCGCACACCGGCGCCGACGCTCACTGCAGGACTCCTGACCTTCTGCGGCGGCCCCGGGTGAAGGCCGCCAGTATCAACAACAACGCGAATCCGAGCACCAGGGTGGCCAGCGAGGCGGCCACCGATGTCGGCCCGTCGACCTTGCCGATCGCGACGATCTGAACCGGCAGGGTCTCAAACCCGCTGAGCGAGGCGACGGTGTACTCACCGAGCACCACGGCGATCGAGATGAACGCCGCCGACAGGATTCCCGACCAGATATTGGGCACGATCACCCGGCCGATCGTCGACACCCACCCGGCGCCCAGCGACCGGGCCGCCTCCGACAACGTCTGCAGGTCGATGGCGGCCAGCGCGGAATCGATGGCCCGGTACGCGAACGGCAACACCAGCACCACGTACACGAAGGTCAGGGTGAGCGCCGACTCGCCGAGAAGGTAGGTGACCCACAGGTAGACGTTGCGCAGGCCCACCACGATCACCAGGGCCGGGATGATCAGCGGCAACAGGCAGAGAAACTCGACGAACCGCCCGGCCCACCGGGCCCGCAGGCGCACCCAGATCATCGTGGGCACCAACAGGACGAGCATGGCGATGACGGTGAACACCGCGAGCAGCAAGGACACCACGATCGCGTGGTAGAGGTCGTCGTCGGTCACCAGGTTGCGCCATGCCGCACCGGTGCGGCCGCCGGCGATCAGATTGCGGGTGGAGAAGTCCGCCATCGCGTACAGGGGAAACAGGAAGAACAGACCGAACAGCACCCACAGCGCCCACCTCGAAGCCGACCGCGGCCATCTCCGACTCACTTGAGCCACCTCGCGGTCCGGCGCACCAGCGCGTTGTAGGCGAACATCACCGCGGCCACCACCACGATCATCTCCAACGCCAGCGCGTAGGCGAATCCGGACTGGCCCAGCACGACCTCGCTGGTCAGGGCGGCCCGGATCAACAGCGGAACGATCGGGCTGCCCTGGCTGACCAGTGCGGCCGCTGTGGCATACGCGGCGAAAGCGTTGGCGAACAACAGCAGCATCGAGCCGAGGAACGCCGGGCTCAGCAACGGCACCGCGACCTCCCGCAGGTATTGCCATTGTGAGGCGCCGAGGCTCACCGCGGCCTCGCGCCACTGCTCGCGCAGGCCCTCCAGGGCCGGCAGGAAGACGATCACCATCAGCGGGATCTGAAAGTAGCTGTACACCAGGATCAGCCCGGGCAGGCCGTACAGCCAGCCGGAGCCGGCCAGATCCCAGCCGAGATTCTCCCTGACCCACAAGGTCAGCACCCCGTTGAGCCCGATCGTGGCCAGGAATGCGAACGCCAGTGCCACCCCGCCGAACTGGGCGAGCACGCTGCACAGCGCCAGGACCGCGCGCCGCAGCATGGACGCCGGCGGGCTGCTGACGATCAACCACGCCAGCACCGCACCCAGTACCGCCCCGATCAGTGCGGTACTCGCAGACAGCGCAATGCTTTTCGCCAGCGCGGTCAGCGCGGTGCCGGAGAACAGCGCGGCGATGCGGTCAAGGGAGAACGACCCGTCGGCGAAGAACGCCATGACGATCACGGTCACGGTCGGCACGATCAGGAACACCGTCACCACCGCCACGAACGGCAGCAATGGCAGGGCGTCGCGCATCCGCCTCGTACTACCCGGCATGGACGACCTCAGCCGATCGCCTTGGCCCAGTTATCGGCCAGATACTTGTTGGCCGTGTCGGTTTGGGCCTGGCTCGCGACCGTCACCGGACCGTCGATCGGCGGCAGCTGACCGAACGCCGCACGGTCGGCGGTGCCGGCCAGGATCATCTTGTCGGCGCGCACCGGGCGGACCCCGCCCTTGGCGTACAGGTTCTGCCCCTCGTCACTGAACAGGAACTCCTGCCACAGCCGGGCCGCCGCCGGATGCGGGGCATCCTTGTTGATGGCCTGGTAGTAGTAGCCGGCGACCAGCGCCTCATGCGGGACGATCACCTGCCAGCCCGGGACCTTCTGACTCTCCGTGCCGTTGAGGTAGTTCCAGTCGATCACCACCGGGGTCTGCCCCGATTCGATCGTGGCCGGCGTCGGGTCCAGCGGCAGGAAGTTGCCCGCCTCGTTGAGCTTTGCGAAGAAGGCGACGCCGGGCGCGATGTCGTCGGCTGACCCGCCCTGCGCCACCGCCGCCATCAACACGCCGGCGAAGGCGGCACCGGCCTGGGTCGGGTCACCGTTGAGCGCGACCTTGCCGTGGTACTCGGGCTTGAGCAGGTCCTCGACGGAGGTCACCGCTGGCACCTTCGTCGAGTCGAACCCGATGGACATGAAGCCGCCGTAGTCGTTGACCCAGGTGCCGTCGGGGTCCTTGAGCTTGTCCGGGATGTCGTCGAACGTGGCCACCTTGTAGGGCGCGAACATCGACGTATTCGCCAGCGCTACCGATTGTCCGAGGTCGAACACGTCGGGTGCGGTGCTCTTGCCCTTCTGCTGGTTGGCCGCGTTGATCTCTTCCTGGCTGGACCCGTCTGGCTGTGCCGAGTTCACCTTGATGCCGTATTTGTCGGAGAACGCCTTGATGATGGCGCCGTAATTGGCCCAATCCGGGGGCAGCGCAATCACATTCAGTTCGCCTTCGGCCTTGGCCGCTTCGACGAGCTTGTCCATCCCGCCGAAATCCTGGGCCGAGCGCGCCTCGGCGACCTTGACCCCGGTATCGGTCTTGCCGCCCGCGGTGTCCTTCTGCGGCGGCGCGCACGCCGCCAGCCCCAGCGCGACGAGCGTCGACGCGGCGAGGGCGGATACCGTCGCGATCCGGGATGCGATCATTTGCCATGTCCTCCGATGGTCGGCGAGCGCGCGCACCGGCACCCTATCGCGAAGGGCGTTAACATCGCGTGGTGTCTGTTCGGCGACCCGGCGGCAACTTCGAGCTGGACGGCTGGAATTTCAAGCCGGCCGCCGTGCCGTGGTACCGCACCCGCCCGGCGGTGATCGCGACGATCGCCGCCGCCGTGGCCGCGGGGGCCATCGTGGTCTCGGGAGTGCTTTTGCTGCTTAGGGATTCACCGTCCGCCCCGGAACAGGCGACGTCCCCGTCGCCCGCGCCTTCGGCGACCGCCCCGCCGCCGTCGCCGCCGATGCGGGTCGGCGTGCCACCCGCTCCCGCGGAACCACCGCCTGCCCCGCCACCGGAAAACCAGCAGGCCCCGGTGTACCGCCCCACCCACCGGCCGACCGCGACCAAGAAACCCGAGATCGGCGTCACCCGCACCCCGGTCACCCGCTCGCCGATCAGCGTGGCCCCGCAACCGCGCCATCCCCGTAACTGAGTGCGCCTACGCTGAGGCCATGGCCGGGCCCGAGAACATCGCCCAGTTCGCGAGCGCACCCTGTGCGGTCCTGGCGACGTTGGCCGCCGACGGTGCCCCGCACCTGGTGCCGGTGGTGTTCGCCGTCCATGTCGCGGCAGACTCGACTGCCACCATCTACACCGCGGTCGACGCCAAACCGAAGTCCACCCAACGTCTGCGGCGATTGGCCAACATCGAAGGCGATTCCCGCGTCAGCCTGATCGTCGACCATTACACCGACGAGTGGGCGCACCTGTGGTGGGTGCGGGCCGACGGGCGGGCCACGGTGCACCACAGCGGCGACGCGATGGCCACCGGCTACGGACTGCTGAGGGCGAAATACCCGCAGTACGAGCGCATCGCGCTGACCGGGCCGGTGATCACCGTCGCCGTCACCCACTGGTCGTCCTGGCAGGTGTGATCGGCAACCCCGGGAGGGGTTGTGCTCCAGGTCACATCGGGGAATGGTGGGAAACAGGGACACCGGGAGGCATGCCATGGCGGACAAGACTCATTCGGCCGGCAACGGGGCTGTTCCCACCGCGGACAGCCCCGCCGCCATTCGCAATGTGGTGCTGGTCGGACCGTCGGGCGCGGGCAAGACCACCCTCGTGGAGGCACTGCTGGTCGCCGCAGGCGTGCTGACCCGGCCGGGCTCCGTCGTCGACGGATCGACGGTGTGCGATTTCGACGACGCCGAGATCAGCCAGCAGCGCTCGGTCGGGCTGGCGCTGGCCCCGTTGCAGCACAACGGCATCAAGGTCAATCTGATCGACACTCCCGGATACGCCGATTTCGTCGGTGAGCTGCGCGCCGGCTTGCGGGCCGCTGATTGCGCACTGTTCGTCATCGCGGCCAACGAGGACATCGACGAGCCCACGAAGGCGCTCTGGCAGGAGTGCGCTGCGGTGGGCATGCCGCGGGCGGTCGTCATCACCAAGCTCGACCATGCCAGGGCCAACTACGCCAACGCACTGGCCGGCGCCCAGCAGGCCTTCGGCGACAAGGTGGCCCCGTTGTACTTCCCCGCCGGCCAGGGCGTGATCGGTTTGCTCACCCGGACCCACTACGACTACAGCGACGGCACCCGCACCACCCGGCCGCCCGACGGCTCCTACGACGGCGAGATCGCCGAACTTCGCGGTGCCCTGATCGAGGGAATCATCGAGGAATCCGAGGACGAGACGCTGATGGAGCGTTACCTCGGCGGCGAGGAGATCGATGAAGCGGTGTTGATCGCGGATCTGGAGAAGGCCGTGGCGCGCGCTTCGTTCTTCCCGGTGATCCCGGTGTGCAGCGGGTCCGGGGTCGGCACGCTGGAACTCCTCGAGATCGCCACCCGCGGCTTCCCGTCACCGCCCGAACACCGGCTGCCCGAGGTGTTCTCCGCCGGGGGCGCCGCCCGCAAGCCGATGGCCTGCGATCCGGGCGGACCGCTGCTGGCCGAGGTGGTGAAGACGACGTCGGATCCCTACGTCGGCAGGGTCAGCCTGGTCCGGGTGTTCTCCGGCACCATCAGGCCCGACGCCACCGTGCATGTGTCGGGCCATTTTTCTGCCTTCAACGACGCGGTGGCTGCCGACGGGTCGCACGGCCACGCGGATCACGACGAGGACGAGCGCATCGGCACTCTGTCCTTCCCGCTGGGCAAGCAACAGCGCCCGGCCCCCGCGGTGGTGGCCGGCGACATCTGTGCGATCGGGCGGCTCAGCCGGGCCGAGACCGGTGACACCCTCAGCGACAAGGCCGATCCGCTGGTGCTGCGCCCGTGGACGATGCCCGATCCGCTGCTTCCTGTCGCCGTGCAGCCCCGGGCCAAGACCGACGAGGACAAACTCTCGGTGGGCCTGCAGCGGCTGGCTGCCGAGGACCCCACCCTGCGCATCGAGCAGAACCCCGAAACCCACCAGATCGTGCTGTGGTGCATGGGCGAGGCGCACGCCGGCGTCGTGCTCGACGCGCTGTCGCGGCGTTACGGGGTGTCGGTGGACACCGTCGAGCTGCGGGTGCCGCTGCGAGAAACACTCGGCGGCAAGGCGAAAGGTCACGGCAGGCATGTCAAGCAGTCCGGGGGCCACGGCCAGTACGCGGTGTGCGACATCGAGGTCGAGCCGCTGCCCGAGGGCAGCGGGTTCGAGTTCGTCGACAAGGTCGTCGGCGGTGCCGTACCGCGCCAGTTCATCCCGAGCGTCGAAAAGGGTGTGCGGGCCCAGATGGAGAAGGGCGTCGGTTCCGAGGTCGGCTATCCCGTCGTCGACATCAGGGTGACGCTGGTCGACGGGAAGGCGCACAGCGTCGACTCTTCGGACTTCGCTTTCCAGATGGCCGGCGGGCTCGCCCTGCGGGAGGCGGCCGCGGCCGCCGGGGTGGACCTGCTCGAGCCGATCGACGAGGTGACCGTGGTGGTGCCCGACGATCTGGTGGGCGCGGTGATGAGCGATCTGGCCGGCCGGCGCGGCCGCGTGCTGGGAACCGACAAGGCCGACGACGACCGAACGATGGTCAAGGCCGAGATTCCGGAGGCCGAGCTCACCCGCTACGCGATCGACCTACGATCACTCTCCCACGGTGCCGGGGCGTTCAGCCGCGCGTTCGCCCGATACGAGCCGATGCCCGACGCCGCCGCGGCCCGGGTCCGCAAGGCGGTTTAGCTGACCGTCGAGGCGTAGAACTCGTCGCTGCCCGCACCGTCTTCGAGCTGGACGCCGAAGGTGTTCAAGGCGAATGCCAGCGTGCTGTAGCCGCCGAAGGTGAACATCAGGTCCATGCGCTGCCGGTCGTCCAGCCGTTGTCCCAGGCGCTGCCAGGTCTGGGGGGACACGCGCGATCCGGTGTGCAGTTCGTCCACCGCGTCGAGCACGGCCTGATCGAATTCGTCTGCCGCTGTGCCGCTTCGGGTCGCCTCGATGTCGGCCTCGGTGAGCCCGACCTGGAGGGCCATCGCGCTGTGATGTCCCCACTCGTACTCGCAGTCGTGGTGGAACGCGGTGCGCAGGATCACGAGTTCGCGCTGCCGCTCGGGCAGCGTCGAATCCTTTTGCAGGTAGGTGTTGAACGGCAGGAAGGCCCCGGCCAGCACGGGGTGGCGCACCAGGGTGGCCAACGCGTTGCCCACCTTGTCCGGGCGACGGCGCTCCGGCGGCACCGTGGAGGCCAACGCCTCGCGGGCCTGGTCGTCCCAGTCTTCGGCTGGCAACGGCGTCAACATGCGGTATCCCTACTTTACGATCGACTAGTAATCGTACTTTACGATCGTAAAGGAACTTCGGCCGCAGCGCACACGAGGGGACGCACCGATGGACACCACCCGAGAACGCCTCGTCGAGGCGGCGGTGCAGCTGTTCACCCGGCACGGCTTCGCGGGGACATCGCTGCAGATGATCGCCGACGAACTGGGCTTCACCAAGGCCGCCATCTACTACCACTTCCGCACCCGTGAGCAGCTGCTGACCGCCGTGCTGGACCCGGTACTGCAGCAGATGCAGCAGATTGTCGAGGAAGCCGAGAATCTGCGCGGCGTGCACAGCCGTGCGGACCACATGGTGCGCGGCTATGTCGAACTGGCGGTGCGCAACCGCGCCCTGGTCTCGGTGCTGGGGTGCGACCCGAGCGTGAACGAGGCCCTGCGTACCCGTCCCGAGTGGGACACCGTCATCGACCGCCAGATGGCCCTCCTGGCCGACGTCGACCCCGGGCCGGCAGGCACCGTCAAGGCCGCGATGGTGTTCTCCGGCGTCGCCGGTGGCGCGGGCGTCGCCTCGACCGGCCTCACCGACGACGAGCTCTTCCACCATCTCGCCGAAGCCGCCCGCCGCACCCTGGGCCTGCGGATCAGGCGTTGACGAAATCGATTGCCGATCAACAATTCTCGAAAGGACTCACAATGACGACCTCGCCGGGCAAGACCGCACTGGTGACCGGAGGCGCATCCGGAATCGGCAAGGCGATCGCCGACCGCCTCGTCGCGGACGGTTATCGGGTCGCCACTCTCGACCTCAATGCGACCGACGACGAGCACTCCTATGCCGCCGACGTCACCGACCGGTCCCAGGTCGACGCCGTCTTCAAAGCGGTCCGCGAGCAGCTGGGGCCTGTCACGATCCTGGTGAACTCCGCCGGTCTCAGTGATTTCACCCCGTTCACGGAGCTCACCTTCGAGCGGTGGCAGAAGGTCATCGACGTCAACCTCAACGGCGTCTTCCATGTCGTACAGGCCGCGCTGCCCGACATGATCGAGGCCGGCTGGGGCCGCATCGTCAACATCTCCTCGTCGAGCACGCACTCCGGTGTGCCGTACATGTGCGATTACGTGGCCGCCAAGTCCGGCGTCAATGGGCTGACCAAATCGCTGGCGCTGGAGTTCGGCCCGGCCGGGATCACGGTCAACGCCGTGCCCCCGGGTTTCATCGACACCCCGATGCTGCGCGCCGCCGAATCCCGGGGCGAACTGGGCGATATTCGCGACACGATCAACGCCACCCCGGTGCGCAGAATGGGTAAACCCGAAGACATTGCCGCCACGTGTTCGTTTCTCATTTCGGAAGAGGCCGGTTACATCACCGGACAGATCATCGGCGTGAATGGCGGCCGAAATACCTGATCAGCGCCTACGCTGTGACGGGGGTCTCCCGGTACCGGCGATTTGATATTCGCCGCACCGGGTCTCCGGTAGTTGCACTTATCTCTAATTGTTTGGGACAGTTTGCAGACCTTTAGTTGCTGGCTGCGTCAATAATTCGGAGGTTTGCGCGTGGCCTCATCCACCGCGACACTGCGGGACCGCTTCGAACAGCGGTTCAAGCATTGGCGGTACGACCCGCCGTACAAGACCGCGACCGCGGCGATGGTCCTGCTCGTGGTGGCGGTCCTGGTGTTGACGTGGATGCAGTTCCGCGGGGCGTTCGAGCAGAAGACACAGCTCACGGTGTTGGCCAACCGGTCCGGTCTATCCATGGACCCGGGTTCGAAGGTCACCTTCAACGGCGTACCGATCGGCCGGTTGACCGCCGTGGACGTGGCCGAGGTCGACGGTGAGCAGCAGGCCGAACTGACCCTGGACGTCAAGCCGCAGTACCTCAGGCTGATCCCGGAGAACGTGACCGCCGAGCTGAAGGCCACCACGGTGTTCGGCAACAAGTACATCTCGTTCGTCGCACCGGACAATCCGTCGTCAGCGCGAATCTCCCCTGACACGCCCATCCGCGCCAAGGGGGTCACGACGGAGTTCAACACGCTGTTCGAGACCATCACCGCGATCTCCGAGCAGATCGACCCGATCAAGCTGAACGAAACCCTGACCGCCACCGCACAAGCCCTCGACGGCCTGGGTGAGAAGTTCGGCCAGTCCGTCGTCAACGGCAACACCATCCTGGCCGACCTCAACGGGCGCATGCCGCAGATCCGCCGCGACATCTCCGGCTTGGCCGACCTCGGCGAGGTGTACGCCGACGCGGCCCCCGATCTGTTCGACAGCCTGACCAACGCCGTCACCACCGCCCGCACCCTCAACCAGCAGCGCGGCAACCTGGACCAGGCCCTGGTGGCCGCGGTCGGCTTCGGCAACACCGGCGGCGACATCTTCGAACGCGGGGGCCCCTACCTGGTCCGCGGCGCCCAGGACCTGCTTCCGGTCAGCGCGATGCTCGACCGCAACAGCCCGGCCTGGTACTGCATGATCCACAACTACGCCGAGGCCGCGCCGAAATTCGCCCAGCAAACGCGCAACGGCTACGGGTTCGAGTTGCAGGACTTCCTGGTCGGTGCGCCCAACGCGTGGGTATACCCGGACAACCTGCCTCGGGTGAACGCCAAGGGCGGTCCCGAGGGCCGGCCCGGCTGCTGGCAGCCGATCACCAAGGACCTCTGGCCCGCCCCCTACCTGGTGCTGGACACCGGCGCCTCGATCGCCCCGTACAACCACTTCGAGCTGGGTCAACCACTGGTGTCCGAGTATGTGTGGGGTCGCCAGATCGGCGAGCACACCATCAACCCCTGACGGGCTTGCCTTCCAGCTCCGCCTCCAGCTTCTCCTCGTAGGCGCCCTCGTCACGGCCCAGCGCGATGGTGGCGGCGGCCATGGCGCCGACCGCGACCGACAGGGCCACCGGTTCCCACCCGGTGATGGCCAGGTGCTCACCCAGGACGACCGAGCCCAGCACCACCGCCACCACGGGTTCGAGGACCAACATGGTCGGCACCGAGGTCTGCAGCGACCCGGCGTGAAATGCCGACTGCTGCAACAGTGTGGCGATCACCCCGAGGGCCACCACCAGGTACAGCGCCGGAGTGGTCAGCACGGCGAGCACACCGTCCACGGCGATCGTGTGCATGACGATCTTGGTCAGCACCGCGACCACGCCGAACATCACGCCCACCGCGAGCGCCAGCAACACCGCCCGGCGCCAGTTGGTGCTTCGGGTGGCGGCCAGGACACACAGTCCGACGGCTGCCGAGCACACCACGACGACGATGACCGTGGTGGTCACCGACACCCCGTAGGTTCCGGTGCTGGCCCTGGCGAGGGCCACGAACACCGTCAGCGCGCCGGTCAGCAGCAGTGCCCACAACCATTCGGCGCGGCTGACCCGCCGGTGGGCCAGCCGGGCACTGAGCGGGAGCGCGAACAACAGCGCCGACACCAGTACCGGCTGCACGAGCAGCAGTGAGCCGAAACCCAGCGCCAGCGCCTGGAATACGTAGCCGGCCACGGCGGACGCGGTTCCCGCCCACCACAGCTTGCGGCGCAACAGCGTGCGCAGCATGACAGCGCTGACGCCCTTCTCGGGCGGGACGTCCATGGTGGCGCGCTGCCGCACCACAATGCCGACAGCCGCGAAAATCGCTGCGCAGAGAGCGAACAGCACCGCAAGACTGTTGCCGAGCAAGCCTCGTCAACCCCTTTCGGGCCAGTGTGTCGGCCGCCTCGCGAGGGGAGAAGGCCAGTGCCCTCCAACCGTAGAGCGCCGACGACTCTCGCGCTGCGCTGGGTCAGACGACCTGCAGATGCCGCTTCGGCGGCTCGTCGGAGGAGCCTGTGGGATCGAGCGGCGGGGCCGGGGCGATCTTGTCGTTGACACTGGCCACCGCGTGGTCGACGCGGTTGACCGCGGTGTCGCAGAGGTCGCGGACCCGGCCGCTGGCGGTCTCGACCTCGTCGGCCGCGCTGCGCAGGTAGGCCCTGAGGTTGACCCGGAGCCGCTCGCCGGCCCGGCGTGCCCGCAGCCGTACTCGGTCGTCGACCTCGACGGTCACGTACGGCAACAATCGAAATCTCATGACAGAAACCTCATAGCCCCGCTCCCATCTGCGCTTGCCTTGGCACACAGTATCCGCGCCCGGCGGTTGTTCGAGCCAGACGTGATCGGCACCGCATATCGGCAGTCTATGACCGGCGGGTCACATCGACCGTCAGCTTCCGGCGCCGTCCCAATCGGCCAAGGTCCAGCCATCGGTCGGATTGCCCTTGATGACGACGTAGCCGGTGTTGTCGAGCGGGTGTTGCATCAGCAGTTGGGGATTGGGATTGGTGACGTTCATCTGGACCCACAACATGATCGCGGCGCCGTGCGAATACGCGACGGGATTGTCGTCCCCACTGTCGTAGATCTGCTGGACTGCCTCATCGAAGCGGCCGTCGAATTCGTTTCCGTCGATCGAACCGGGTATCCGGGCGCTCCGATCCCCGCGCAACCACTGCTCGGGGGCCGCGAAGTAGGTCTGGACCGCGCTCGCCTCGGGCTGTCCCTCGTAGATCCCGGCCTCGACCTCGTGGAGCCCGGGCAGCACCGTGATCGGCTCGCGGAGGATGTCGGCCATGGGTTGGGCGGTCTGCTGGGTCCGGATCATGGTCGAGGCGAAGATGCCGTCGTAATGGTGGGGTGCCAACCGCTGTGCGCTGGCCACGGCTTGGGTGCGACCCAACTCCGTGAGCGCCGGTCCGGGCGTCGAGCTGTCGATCAGGCCGGAGGCATTGCCCGCCGACTGGGCGTGCCGGACGAACGTCAAGGTGATGGAGCGGTAGCCACCCGCGGTCGCGGTCGGGGCCAGCAGTGTGGCGAGGACAAGGACGATTACGGCCAGCGACGGGAGTGCTCGTAGTTTTCGCACACCGGCCATAATCCACCCTTCGGCGTAGCTTCGTTAGCGTGACTACCCTCAACGACGGCCGGGTCGCCGATGCGCTGGACCGGATGTACGCCGCGGCCGACGAGCAGTTCAAGAAGATGCGGGAGGACGGGTCGCGCCGGTTCGCGGATCTGTCCGATGCCAGCGCACAGGAGCGGGCGGACGCGCTCAGCGACATCTACATGCCGGTGACGCGCGAGGCCGGCCGGTTGTTGTACTCCTTGATTCGGGCCACCAAGCCGGCGATCGTGGTCGAGTTCGGGATGTCCTTCGGCCTGTCTGCCCTGCACTTGGCATCGGCGGTGCGCGACAACGGAACTGGCCGGGTCTACACCACCGAGCTGAGTGCCACCAAGATCGCCGCGGCCAAGCAGACCTTCGCCGATACCGGCCTGGACGATGTCATCACGGTGCTCGAGGGCGACGCGTTGGAGACGCTGAAGTCGGTGACCGGCGACATCGGCTTCGTCCTGCTCGACGGCTGGAAGGAGCTCTATCTCCCGGTGCTCGAGCTCCTGGAGCCCCAGTTGACCACCGGCGCGCTGGTGGTCGCGGACAACACGTCCATGGCCGATACCCAGCCGTACCTGGACCGCGTCCGGGAGCCGTCGAACGGATATGTCAGCGTCAACTTTCTGGCGCGCGACAGCGACAGCATGGAGCTCAGCTGCCGGGCCTAGCCCGTTGCGCCCCGCTACGGTGCTGACATGGTGGATTTCGCCCTGCGGTCGTGCGGGCTGCGCGGGCATGCGACGTTCGCCCCCGACGAACCAGAGCTGCGCGCGCGGCTGCGGATAGACACCCCGGTCGGCGAAGCCTGGCGCTGCCTGCGGTGCGAGACGTTCGTCGTCGGCGCGCCGCGCGGTCACGGGCCTGCCGACACCGCTCCGGAGATCCCGCGCGGACGCCTGCTGCGCGATCGCACCCTGATGCGGTTGCTGGCCACCGAGCGGGCCATCCGTGGTGTCGTCTTCGTGCTACTGGCGGCGGGCATCCTCAAGGTCCGGGCGTCCCAGAGCGAGCTGAAGGACGCCTTCGAGAAGGACATCCCGCTGATGCGGCCGCTGGCCGACCAGATCGGTTGGAACATCGACGATTCCAAGATCGTCCGGCACATCGGCGAGGCGTTCACCTTGTCCTCGACGACCTTGCTGTGGATCGCGGTCGGGGTGGCCGCCTATGCCCTGATCGAGTTCGTCGAGGCGGCCGGGCTGTGGCTGATGAAGCGGTGGGGCGAGTACTTCGCGGTGATCGCCACCGGCGTCTTCCTGCCGCTGGAGATCTATGAGCTGACCGAGAAAGTGACCATCCTGCGCCTCGGCGCGCTGACGGTCAACCTGGCCGCGGTGGTCTGGTTGCTCTGGAGTAAAAGGCTTTTCGGGCTCAACGGCGGCGGTGCGGCCTATCGGGCCGAGCATCACACCGAGAGCCTGCTCAGCGTCGAGCGGGCCGGGCTGGTTACGCCTGATGCTCCTCACGCGCGCGATTCCGATATGCCGAGGGCGTCTGGCCACAAAACTGGGTGAAGCAGCGGGTGAACGAGCTGAGGTTCTCGAAACCCACCGCCGTGGCGGTGGCCTGCACCGACTGATCCGGCCCGGCCAGCAGTGCCATGGCCCGCAGCATCCGGGCATGCAGAAGGTATGTCCGCCAGGAGATTCCGATCGTCTCGGCGAACAGCCGGCGCAGGGTACGCTCGGACACCGCGACCGCCCGGCTGACGTCCTCGGCGGTCACCGAGGCCAGGTGTTCCTTGGTGTAGGCCAGCGCCGCGGCGACGATCGGGTGATCGGTGGTCGGAAGGCTCAGCGGCGCTTCGTGATCGAGCGCATCGGTGACGAGGTTGGCCAGGGTTCGAAAGAACGTGTCCGAGGTGTCGTCTCCGTGGGCGCGGTCGATCGGCCAGCGCAGGCCGTAGATCATCATCTCGCGGATCAGCGGGGAGACCGCGATGATCCGGGCCCGATCGCCCGGATCGGCGATCAGCTGCGCGTCGAACATCACCGCGACGGTCTTTACGTCGGGGTTCATCACTGCCTGGTGCTGCAGGCCGGCCGGAATCCACGCGGCCTGCTGCGGCGGCAGCAGATAGTGTGCGGCGTCGGTCTCCACTTCCACCACGCCGTGCAGGGCGTACTCGATCTGATGCACCTCGTGGGAATGCCACCCCGTGATCAGCCCGTCGCCTTCGTAGAGGTAGCTGCCGGCCAGCGCGCGCCCGCCCCGGCGCAGCTCGATGACCGGCCTCGACATGTTGGCCGATTGAGTCAAACCTCTGTCCGAAGATGCAGAGACGGTCATGCTGCTAGACGGTACTAGTTGTTTATGAAGACCGACGACCTGATCCTCATCAGCATCGACGACCACGTCGTCGAGCCGCCCGACATGTTCCTGCGCCACGTGCCGGCCAAGTACAAGGAAGAGGCGCCCATCGTCGTCACCGACGACAAGGGCGTGGACCAGTGGATGTATCAGGGCCGCCCGCAGGGCGTGTCCGGCCTGAACGCGGTGGTGTCCTGGCCTGCCGAGGAGTGGGGCCGCGACCCGGCCGGGTTCGCCGAGATGCGTCCCGGTGTGTACGACGTGCACGAGCGGGTCCGCGACATGAACCGCAACGGGATCCTGGCCTCGATGTGCTTCCCGACCTTCACCGGGTTCTCCGCTCGCCACCTCAACATGCACCGCGAAGAAGCCACGCTGGTCATGGTGTCGGCCTACAACGACTGGCACATCGACGAGTGGGCGGGGTCCTACCCTGGCCGGTTCGTCCCCATCGCGATCCTGCCTACGTGGAACCCCGAGGCCATGTGCCGCGAGATCCGCCGGGTCGCCGCCAAGGGCTGCCGGGCCGTCACCATGCCGGAACTGCCGCACCTGGAAGGACTTCCGAGCTACTTCGACGAGGACTACTGGGGCCCGGTGTTCCGAACTCTCTCCGAGGAGAACGTGGTGATGTGCCTGCACATCGGCACCGGCTTCGGCGCGATCTCTATGGCCAAGGACGCTCCGATCGACAACCTGATCATCCTGGCCACCCAGGTTTCGGCCATGTGTGCCCAAGATCTGCTGTGGGGACCGGCGATGCGCAACTACCCCGACCTCAAGTTCGCCTTCTCCGAAGGCGGAATCGGTTGGATCCCTTTCTATCTGGATCGCAGCGACCGCCACTACACCAACCAGAAGTGGCTGCGTCGCGACTTCGGCGACAAGCTGCCGTCCGACGTGTTCCGTGAGCATTCGCTGGCCTGCTACGTCACCGACAAGACCTCGCTGAAGCTGCGGCACGAGATCGGCATCGACAACATCGCCTGGGAATGCGACTACCCGCACAGCGACTGCTTCTGGCCCGACGCCCCCGAGCAGGTGCTGGCCGAGCTGAACGCCGCCGGCGCAAGCGATTCCGACATCAACAAGATCACCTGGGAGAACTCGGCACGGTTCTTCAGCTGGGACCCCTTCCGGCACACCGCACGTGACCAGGCCAACGTCGGCGCACTGCGCGCCAAGGCCACCGATGTCGACACCTCGATCCGGCCGCGCGCGGAGTGGGCCCGCCTCTACGAGCAGAAGCAGCTCGCCAAGGCCTGACCCATCCGCCATCGAGTCTGCGGTGAGGGCGTGAAAGTGCGAGTGCGCGTCGCCCTCACCGCGGAGTCAACGGATGCCGGCGCCTCCGACGGTCGGTATCGAGGGCCCACCCACCGCCTGGCGGACGACAACCGACCTCTGGAAGGTGCTCGCCGGGTCCGCACAGAAGATCTGCGGTCAGGCGCGGAGACCGATGCCGAAGGTTTTCGCATTCATCGATGTGAACGTCTCGACAGCGGCCACCTCGTGGAGCGTGACGCGGGCCGCGGCAACCGCCTGGGCTTTGAATGCTCGTGCCGCCGCGCTGAGGTGATGGTCGTAGAGGTGAGGCGGGTCGGGAGATTCGCCCCAGACCAGGGCCTCGACATATCCAGCCGGAAGTTCGTGGCCGGCACCGGAAACCGCCGGGGCATACGCGTCGGCAGCCATGACCAGTACACATCGTTCCTCGTCCGGACGGTCCGGTGACGTCAGCGCATCGACCAGCTCGGCGCCCAGTATCCGCACCGGACGGGTATCCACGCTGTCGAGCAGCTGAACCGTCACTCGCCAACCGCTCATCATCCGGTCGACGATCAGGCCCCCTGCGTTGGACGCCAGCTCCGCGACGTCGCCGGCGATCACGTGCATGCGGTACGTCACGGTGCCACCGCCCCTGTCGTTCTTCATCGCAGCGCCCTCCCACCAGATCCGCTCACCACCCCGACGCCATTCCGGGACGCCCAACTGTAATATTTACAGTAGGTCGGCGACAAGTGGCGATCGGCGCGCATGCGGCCAGCCGGCGGGCACCGGGCGGGCACCGGCGGCCCCATTGTCACGCCAGAGTGGCTCTCGCGCTCGGCGGCCACGCCAGCGTGACATTCGACGGGTAGGCGGCCCGAATCTGGCCTGCTAGTGGGTGATCTGCCAGTCGGCAGCCTCCCGCTGCTGGTTCCAGAACTCGTCGAACCGCCCGCGCGCGGCCAGCAACTCTTCGATGCTGCCGTCCTCGACGATCCGTCCGCCGTCGAGGAACAGCACCCGGTCGGCGTGCCGGATGCTCGCCAGCCGGTGCGCGACGATCACGCGGGTCCGGGAGCGCTCTTCGGCAGTGAGGGCGTCGACCACCGCGGCCTCGTTTTCGGTGTCCAGCGCGCTGGTCGCCTCGTCCACCAGCAGCACCGGCGCCGGCTTGACCAGGGCCCGGGCGATGCTGACCCGTTGCCGCTCACCACCGGACAACGCCGTGCCGGCTTCGCCGACCTTGGCGCCGTCACCGTCGGGCAGCCGGCTGGTCAGTTCGTCCACCCGCGCCAGCCGCACCGCGGTGGCGAGTTGGCCGGCATCGGCATCGGGATCGCCGACCAGGATGTTGTCCCGGATCGTCCCGTCGAACAGGTAAGGGTGTTGGAACACCACACTCGTTGCTGCTCTGCGGGTTCCGGCGTCCATCTGGGAGGTGTCGACTCCGTCGATCAGCACCCGGCCCGCGGTCGGCTGGTGCAGGCCCGCGATGAGCGACAGGATGGTGCTCTTACCCGATCCTGACGGGCCGACGATCGCGGTGGTGCCGCCGGGTTCCAGGACGAAGCTGACGTCTTCCAGCACCGGGGTGGGCCCGTAACCGAAAGTCACGCGAGAGAATTCGATGCGCGGCGCCGTGGTCGAAGACAGGGTCGCCGTGCCTGCCGTCATCACGGGAGCATCGAGGACGGCGCGGATCCGGTCGAGGGTGGCCCGGGTGGATTCGATCGCCGGGGCCAACTCGGAAAGCGACGTGAACGGCTCGAGATAGCGGGCGGCGACGACGATCATCGCGATCGCCTCAGGAACGCCGAGCGTGCCGCGCAGCGTCAGGAAGGTGGCCATACCGGCCAGGATCAGCAGGGCCAGTTGGCTGGCCAGGCTGAACAGCAGCTGTCCGGGTACCTGCATCAGCAGCAGCCGCATGCTGGCGCCGTGTTGTGCGGCCAGCGCATCGCCGACCATGCTGCGGGCGGGTTCGACCCGACGGGCCGCGCGCAGTGCCTGCTGAGTGCGGGCGAACTCGATGATGCGTTCGGTGAAGGCCCGGTTGGTCTCGTCGGCCACCGCGTCGGCTTTACGGCTGAGCCGTCCCGATGCCCAGAACGCACCGAGCAGGATCACCACGCCGGCCAGCGCCGCCAATCCCAGCGGAACCGAGATGAACAGCAGCGCAAGCGCAATGGCTGCGGGCAGCAGGATCGCGCCGATCAACGGGGTCAGCAAGTTGACCACCATGCCGACCAGTTCGGGTCCGGTGGCGGCGATCGCCTGGCGGGCGTTGGCGGTGTTGGCGCCGTTGTCACCGCTCAGCCAGTCCATCCGGATGCCGGGCAGCCGGTCGGCCACGTCGTGCTGGGTGTGGTCCAGCAGCGCGAAGCCGAGGTCGAATCCGAGCCGCGAGGTGGCGGTGTCGACGATCCAGCCGATGACGGTCGCCGCGGTCAGCCAACCCAGCCAGGGCAGCGCGTCCCGCGGGACATCGCTGAACAGGGCGGCCACCAAGGGAATCAGCAGCACTGTGCCGGCCGCGCGGATCACCACCGAGGCCAGCGTGAGCGCTGCGTAGATGCTGACCTTGCCGCGGCGGTCCGCTGGGATGAGGGCAATCAGGGTGCGGATCATCGGGTCTCTCCTGCGGTGACGGTATCGCCGGGGCGCAGCGATTGTCCGGTCTGCCAGAGCTGGTGGTAACGCCCGCCTGCGGCCAGTAGCTCTTCATGAGTGCCGGTCTCGGCGATCTGTCCGCCGTCGAGCACGACGATCTGGTCGGCGTGTGTGATCGTGTGCAGCCGGTGTGCGATCACCAGCACCGTGCGGTCCTTGGTCAACCGGTTGAGGGCCTGCTGCACAAGGTATTCCGATTCGGGATCGGCGAAGGCCGTGGCCTCGTCCAGGATCAGCACCGGGGTGTCGGCCAGGATGGCCCTGGCGATGGTCAGTCGCTGCCTTTCGCCGCCGGACAGCGCCGACGACGCGCCGAGTACCGTTTGATAGCCCTCGGGTAGCCGCAGGATGCGTTCGTGAATCTGGGCGTCGCGCGCGGCCTGCTCGATCCGGTCCTGATCGGCTTCCGGGTCGGCCAGCGCGATGTTCTCGGCGACGGTGCCCGCCACCAGTTGGGTTTCCTGCAGCACGAAGCCGACGCGGCGATACAGCTCGTCGGCGGACAACGTTCGGATGTCCTTGCCGTCCAACTGAATCGAACCGGAGTCGACGTCGTGGAAGCGGGCCAGCAGCGCCGCCAGCGTGGACTTGCCCGATCCAGAGGGGCCGACCAGCGCGGTCACCGTTCCCGGGCGCAAGGTCAGCGAGACGTCCTTGATCACCGGCACATTCGGCCGGTAGCCGAAGGTCACGCCGTCGAACACCACGCCACCGGAGCTGCCGGGCTCACCTTGACCCTCAAGTTGCGCCAGGTCTGCCTCGTCGAGCGCGTTCTGGATGCGACGCGCGGCCAGCATGCCGCCGCGGATTCCGCCGAGCCCGTAGCCGACACCCAGCAACCGGACGCCGAAGGTGGTGCCCAGCAACAGGAACGGCAGCAGGTCGACGGGGTCCATCGAGCCCCCGATGATCATCGGGGTGCCGACGGCGACGATGAGCCACAGGAAGGTGCCGGGCCGGGTCACCAGGTCCATCAGCGACTTCTTGCCGGTGAAGGGGCGCTGCCAGCCGACCAGGAAGCCGATGTACTCGTCGAGGCGGCGACGGAAGCTCGACGATGCGGCGCCGCCGAACACCCGCACGACGGGCTGGCCTTCCAGGTAAGCGCCGGCCTCGCCGCTCATCCGGTCGGCCCAGCGCTGCGCCTGCCCGATCTTGGCACCGGACTGGATGGTCATCACCGACATCAGCACCAGGTAGGTGAGCACCGGGATGAACAGCACCAGGGCCAGTCGCCAGTCGACGGTGAACAGGTAGACCAGCACGGCGACCGGAGCGATCACGGCCGCTACGGCATCCGGGATGGCATGAGTCACCAGGTAGTGCAGGGACAACGTGTCGTCCTGCACCAGTTGCTTGATCGAGCCGGAGCCGCGGGCGGTGAACCAGCCCAGCGGCAGCCTGGCCATCTTGGTCAGCAGCCGGCTTCGTAGGTCCCGGGCGAACCGCGCGTCGAGGCGGTGCAGCCAGAGGGTCAACCCGGCGCCCAACAGCGCGCCCAGGCCCAGCAGCCAGACCGCGGTCAGACCCAAGGTCCACAGCCGGGATTCTTCGGCACCGGTCAGCAGCAGCCGAGCCAGTTCCACCAAGAGCACGAATGGGGCGAGCTGGATGAGGGTGATGATGGCCTGCAGTACGCCCGAGACGATCAGCGGCGTTTTCAGCGGGGCAAGTAGTCGCCCCGCGCCCTGGGCCCGCCAGGTGCCGCGGGCGGGGGCGGCGGCCGGTGCGGAAACAGGTTCGGCCACAGCAGGTTCGGTCGGGACCGCGTCCTTTTCCTCGGTGCGGTCGGTGCCCATGGCCCGGCCCTCGGTCCAGTAGGCCTGGGCGTGCAGTTCGGACTTGGGAAAGCCGAACTCATCTTTCAACCGCGTGCGCAGGTGTTTGAGCGAGCCGGCCTCGGGCGTCACCCAGCAGTACCAGTCCGACCAGTCGCGTGCCTCGATCGCCGCGGCCAGCGAGGTCGTGTCACGACGTTCGACCCAGTGCACCTGCAGCCGTGGATGTTCGGCGATCGGGATGAGCAGATCGTTCTCGTCGTGCTGCTCGAGATAGGCCACGATCGGCACGTCGTGCGGAAGGGCGCCGATGATCCCGTTGATGGCGGGGATGGCCGCCGCGTCACCGATCAACAGATAACCGGCGGGCAGGTCCTCGGGCACGGTGAACCCTGTCGAGCCCAGCGCCATCACCGGGATGGTATCGCCCGGCTTGGCGGCCCTGGCCCACTTCGACGCCGGGCCGGAGGGCTCGTGCAGCACCACGTCGACCGCGAAATGACCGGTCTCGGGGTCCATTTCGGACATCGTGTAGCCGCGCTGGAACTCTGTCTTCGAGCCGTCGGGGTCCGGAACCCAGAATCGCAGGTACGACGTCGGCTCGGCGATCGCGTCCTCGAACACCGTCGGCGACACCAGCCGCAGACGCACCATGTTCGGCGTCAGGTAGGTCGTCTCGACCACGGTCGCCTGGTGATCGCGCGCGCCGAAGCCGCGCATCATCACTCCCTGAAATCCGCGTGCCATCAGCGGTCCTCTCCCCTGGCGGTCAGCTCCGCCACGATGTCGGTAATCGGCCTGCCGGGCGCCACGGACGTCAGCAGTCCCCGGATCAGCGCGTTCATCAGAAGTTCCAGATACTGCGGACTGCTCAGTTGCATGCCCGCGGTATGCACCGGGCCCAAGGCGGCGTCGCCGGCCAGCCGCTGCGCGGCGGCGTCGCGTTCCAGGACGAATTCGTCACCGCCACTGGCCTCGGCCTTGAGTTCGTGTTGGGCGGCCAGCCCGATGGCCAGCACCGCCACCGAACTGCTCAGCAGCGCCGCACCCTCGGCGGTGTAACCCCGCCGGCCCAACGCGGCGATCTCGTCGGCCAGCAGCCGAGCGCCGGCTTCCCCACGCGGAAAGAGCACTTGCATGTAGGCGGCCAGGCCCGGATTGTTCAGGGTGAACCGGTGCAGGCTCACCCCGAAGGCCAACAGATGGTCTTCGACGGAGCGGGCCGGATCATCGACGAACTCAAGCTCGGCGAGCAGGCTCTCCCCGACCAGACGCTCCAGTTCCCAGCGGCCGCTGATGTGCCGGTACAGCGCCGTCGCCGACACCCCGAGTCGGGCGGCGACGGCGTTGATGCTCAGGTTGCGCATGCCGAGCTCGCGTCCTGCGGCGACGATGTCGGACACCGCGATCAGCGGCGGGCGTCCACCCACGCGCGCGGGGACACCGGTTCCGGCCACGACTACCTCCACAGGAAAGTTACCCCCACAAACTAAGGGTCGCCTTAGTCCGCGTCAACCGCTTCCTCCATAACAGAGCGGTCGCTCTGTTATGGTGTTCCGGTGCCACGTCCTCGCGTCTACGACCCGGATGCGGTCCTCGATGCCGCGGAATCCCTGGCCGTGCGCTCAGGACCGGCATCGGTGACCATCCGCGCCCTCAGCGACGCCGTCGGGCTGTCCAACGGAGCGCTCTATCACTCGTTCGGCTCCCGGGCCGGCCTGCTCGGCCAGGTGTGGCTCCGGGCCGGGCGGCGGTTCCTGGCCCTGCAACGTGAGTTGGTCGAGCAGGCGACGCGGGGTACCGACGCGATCGCGGCGGCCGCCCACGCCCCAGTGGTCTTCGCCGAGCGCAACCCGGCCTCGGCACGGCTACTTCTGCAGGTCAGCCGCGACCAGTTGCTGAGCCATGACCTGCCGGCCGAACTGACCGACCAGGTGCGCGAGCTGGAACAACAGTTGGTGGACTTGATGATCGAACTCGCGATGGGTACGTGGGAGCGGCGCGACCGGGCGGCCGTGGACACCGTGACGACGTGCATCGTGGACCTGCCCACGGCCATTCTGTTGCACCGCAACCGTATTGACGACCCGACTGCCCGCCACCATCTCGGCGCCGCTGTGGCGGCCGTGCTGGCGGTGGGACCTGCACCCAACCCCCGAAGGAAGGAAAACCATGGCCACCAACCTTGATTACGACGGCGACATCGCCATCCTGGATCTCGGCGACGACGAGAACCGGTTCTCGCCCGAGTTTCTCGACGAGGTCGACGCCCAGCTCGACGCCATCCTCGCCAAAGGGGCACACGGTCTGGTGACGACCGCGGACAGCAAGTTCTATTCCAACGGCCTCGATCTGGATTGGCTCGGCGCCCACAGCGATCAGGGCGACTGGTATGTGGGCCGGGTGCAGGGCCTGTTGGCCCGGATGCTGACCTTGCCGATCCCGACCGTGGCGGCGGTGGTCGGGCACGCCTTCGGCGCCGGCGCGATGCTGGCGATCGCCCACGATTTCCGGGTCATGCGTGACGACCGGGGTTTCTTCTGTTTCCCCGAGGTGGACATCCGAATCCCGTTCACCCCGGGAATGGCCGCGCTGATCCAGGCCAAGCTGACCCCGCAGGCCGCGGTCGCGTCCATGACCACGGGCCGCCGGTTCGGCGGCATCGATGCCAAGGCGTACGGGCTGGTCGACGCCACCGCACCCGAGGGCTCGGTAACCACGACGGCCACCGACCTGCTGCGCCCGTTGGGCGGCAAGGATTCCGGCACGCTGGGCGCGATCAAGCAGGGCATGTTCGGTCCCGCGGTCCAAGCGTTGACGGCCGGGCAGCAGTAACCCGGCAGCTAGACCGGAATGGCCGTGCCGGTCTCGTGTTCGGCGAATTCAACCACCCGAGCGGCGATTTCGTAGTCGCAGGCAACGACCGATCGCCCGATCAGCACGGGGCCGCCGCGCAGTCCGAACCTGCCTTCGACTCCGACGTAGCTGCCCGGCGGAATGGGCTCGCTGAGGCAGTACAGCGTCGGTGCGGCCCCGGCGTCGATATCGTTGGCCAACACGTCGGCCACGGCCTTGACGCCACGTTGCACGGCGGACATCAGCGGTTTGTCCGAGACGTTGGGCAGATTGGAGGCCACCCAGCCCGGATGGGTGAGTTGGGTGACCACAGGCGATTTGGCGGTCCGCAGCCGGCGATCGAGTTCCAGTCCCCACAACATGACCGTGAGCTTCGACCGGCCGTAGGCGCCCATCACCGTCCACTTGTGGTGCCGCAGGTGCATGTCGTCGAGCCGCAGGGTCGCCGACTTGTGGGCCTCGGAGCCGACATTGATGATCTGCTTGCGGATCCGGCCGAACAGCGAATTCGTCAGCGCGAACGGCCCAAGCAGGTTGGTGCCGATGGTCATCTCGAAACCGTCGACCGTCTCGGACCGGTGCTGGCTGAGCGCACCGGCGTTGTTGATCAGGATGTCAACGTCGCCGTCGAGACGCTGCGAAAAGGCTTGCACCGAGGACAGATCCGCGAGGTCGAGTTCGATGACCTCGGTGGATCCGCCGATCTCTGCGGCACGTTGTGCGCCCAGCGCGGTATTGCGCACGGCCAGGATCACGTGCGCACCGGCACGCGCCAGCGCCCTGGCGGTACCGAGGCCGACACCATTGGTGGCACCGGTGACGATGATTCGTGTCCCGGTGAGGTCACCGAGACGGTCGGGCGTCCAACGCGTCGTCATGACGGGGTGGTCACCCCGGCGCACTCAGGCCGGGATGACGCTGACCCCGCTATCAGCCGCCCCAGCCGCGCTGGCCGTCCCAGCCGCCGCAGATGCCGTTGAGGCAGCCGTGACCCCAGCCGCCCTGGACCGGATTCCAGCCGCCACAGCCATTCCAGCCGGGCCCGCTGTCGCAGCCGCCACCACCGCCGGCGTCACCACCACCGCTGGGTGTTGCGGTAATCGTCGTCGTCGAAGCAGGTGCATCGGTGATAAGAGCGGCGGCAGGTCCTGCTGCAATCACCGCTGCGGCTCCCGCTACGAACACTGACCCCATGAGTTTTCGTATGGTTAGCATGTCTCCATACTGCTCTCCTGTGAGCCTCCTGCCAAGTGATGTGATCAAGCCCGCGTGTAGCGCAGCATCGTCACTCCAGTCCCAGCAAACGCGTCGGGATAGTCGCAGAAGACGGGCTTGACCCGCATACCGACGGCGAGGTCTTCCGGTGCGACATCGACCATCTCGGTGGAGAACCGTGGTCCCTCGTCCCATTCCACAATGCCGAGAATTTGCGGTACCGCATCGGCGAAGTGCGGGCCGACCGGGCGGCGGGCGACGGTGAACGAGTACAGCGTGCCCATCCCCGAGATCTCCCGCCACTCGAGGTCGGCGGCCAGGGTGCGGGGCGCCAGCACGCGCGGGTAGAACACGTAGGCCTGCATGGACGGCGAGTACTGGATGACGATGCGGTGCTCGGCCAACGCATCCCAGAACGGCGTGCTGGTCGGGGTTTTCACCGGCATGGGCCGGGCGAATCCGGTCATCGGTTCACTCACCTTCCAGGATCAGGGTGGTTTGCTCGGACAGGATGCCGCCATTTCCGGAGACGAACGCGCGATTGCAGTCGGCCACCTGCGCGGCACCCGCGCGGCCCATGATCTGCCGGGTGGCATCGCACACGTGGTGCATGCCGCCGGCCAAACCCGCCTGCCCGAAACCGAGTTGGCCGCCAGCGGTGTTCAGCGGGAAATCGCCGCGGAAAGTCAGGTCGTGATCGGACACGAAAGACATGCCCTTGCCCTTCTCGCAGAATCCGGCGTCTTCCAGGCTGAGCAGCACCGTGATCGTGTAGCAGTCGTAGATCGACACCATGTCCATGTCGTCGCGCGTCAGATCGGTCATTGCGAACGCCGTGTCGGCTGCCTTGCGGATCGGGGTGTCCAGCAGATCCTCGGCGTAGGTGGGCGTCTTGAACGGCACGTGCTCGCCGAAACCCTTGACCCACACCGGTCGGTTGCGGGTTCGCGCGGCAACTTCGGCGCTGGCCACCACGACGGCGGCCCCACCGACACACGGCATCACGATCTCCAGCATGTGCAGCGGATCGGCGATCACCGGGCTGGCCAGGACGTCCTCGACACTGAGCGGGGTGTCTTTCCAGATGGCACCTTCGGTGTGGTTGGCGTTGAACCGTTGGTCCACGACGATCTTGGCCATCGCCCGCTCGTCGTATCCGTACTCGTAGGCGTAGCGCTGCGCCACCTGCCCGTACGGCCCGTTCTGCCCGAGGTTGCCGTAGGGAATCTCGAATTCTGCCTGCGGCGAGCCGAATTGGTTGCTGGACGAGCCGAAGAACACCGCGTCGGTCAACGTCTTCGGTTTCAGTTCGGACGACGGGGTGATGTAGCGCGCGGGTAATGCGCACAGCACCACGTCACACAGGCCCAGTTCGATGGCCGCGGCCGCCCGCCACACCATGCCGGCGGCGCTGGCCCCGCCGAGATCGAGCAACTCGGCGAAGTTCGCTCGCACACCCAGATACTCGGCCACGGTCGACGGTACGAAGATCTCCGATTCACCCAGATGCGACGTGACGATGCCGTCGACCTGCTCGGCCGACAGACCGGCGTCCTCGAGAGCGGCGGCCGCCAGCAGTGCCCACTGCTCGAGGGTGAAGGGTGCCGGCGAGGCCTTCGTCAGCCGTTCGGGCGGCAGTTCGACGTAGCCGACGATCGCGGCGTCGCCCTGCAGTCCCCTACGCGGTCTCATACTCACTCCTCACTTGCGGGGTAGACCCAGGATCAGCTGGGCAATGATGTTGAGCTGGATCTCGGTGGTGCCGCCGCCGATCAGCTCGGCCGGCAGGTCCAGATACGGCGACACCACCGCGGGTTGGCTGTCGAATTCCATTGCCAACGGCCCGGTCAGGCGCAGCGTGAGCTCGGCGGCCCGGCGCAACATCACGTTGGTGGCCACCTTGGCGATACTCGACGCCGGTCCCGGCGCCTGCCCGTCGAGCAGGCGTAGCGTCTCACGCACGCCAAGCGCCTTGAGCGCATTGGTGTAGGCGTCGATCTCGCCGATGGCGTGCCGTATCGGATCTGGGTCGGGGCTGAGATCGACAAGTTCGCGCAGCGCGCCCATCCGGTCGATGTTCACGTATCCGCTGATCGCCACCCGCTCATGGGCCATGGTGCTGATGGCCAGCTGCCAGCCCGACGCCGGCTCACCCAAGAGCATTTCGTCGGGGACGAAGACGTCGGTCAAGAACACCTCGTTGAACTCGGCGCGACCGCTGGATTGGGCGATCTGCCGGAATTCCACGCCGGGCGAACGCATGTCGAGAATGAAGTAGCCGATGCCGCGGTGTTTGGGTGCGTGGGGATCGGTACGGGCCAGCAGGGCGCCGAAATCGGCCCGGTGCGCCAGCGAAGTCCAGATTTTGTGCCCATTGATCTTCCACCCGCCGGCTACCCGCACGGCCCGGGTACTCAGCGAAGCCAGGTCCGAACCCGCTCCCGGCTCGCTGAACAGCTGGCACCAGGAGAGCTCGCCGCGCAATGTGGTCGGCACGAAACGTTGTTGCAGTTCTTCGGATCCGGCCGCCATCAGGCTCGGCAGGATCCACTCGGCGATACCCACCGACGGCCGCACCAGCCCGGCGCGCTTGACGAACTCCTCGTCCACGATGAGCTGCTGGCGCACCGTCGCGTCGCATCCCCATGGTGCGGGCCAGTGCGGAGCGATCAGACCCGCATCGGCGATCAGCTCGCGCCGGGCTCCGACGGTGAACTCCGGATAGTCACCTTGGCGGCCGAAACCGGTGTCGGACAGCGTGAGTGCATGATCCAACGTCGCACTGACCCGAGCCCGGAACGCGGCGTCGGAATCTCCGAGGTTCACCGCCATGTCCCGCGTTGCGATGGCCGACAGCTCGCCGAGGCTGCGCGTCCACCGCGACACCGGGCCTATCGATGCGGCCAGGCTGGTGGCTCGGCGCCAGTAGAGGTGCAGGTCGTGTTCCCAGGTGAACCCGATCGCGCCCAGCATGGTCAGCGTCTCGAGTACCAGGCCCGGACCCGGCATGACCGCCATGACCGCGGCCGAGCAGGCGGCGAGCCGCTGCTGATCGGCGTCCGGAGGTCCGCTCAGCGCCCGCACCGCATCCCAGGCCGCTGCCGTCGCCAGCGCACTGTTGACCAACAGCATGGCCGCTTTGTGCTGCAACGCCTGGAACGTACCGATCGGCTTGCCGAACTGTTCACGGGTGCGTAGGTGGTCGGTGACGGTATCCACACACCACTGGGTGATGCCGGCCGCCACCGAGGCGGTGAACGCGACGGTCAGGTCGGTGACCAGCTCGGTGTCCATCTCGGTGAGCACAGCCGTGGCGGGGACCGCGTGATCGCTCAGATGCAAGATGCCCAGATCCGTGGTGAGGTCGGTGCCACGGCGCGACTCGATCTGTCCCTCAACCGGGCTGAGGACGGCCCAACGTAGGTCACCTACCTGGTCCGCGAACGGCACCACGACGCGCTGTGCCGAACCCAGTCCCAGGGCCAAGCCCGACGACCCGGTGAGCAGCCAACCGTCGGCGCCGGGCCGGCCGTGGACGTCGCACTGCTCACCTGACACCACGACAGCGGTGACACCTTCGGCAATCTCCTTGAGCAAGGTCTGGGCGGCCGGGTTCTGCTGGCGTGCCAGTGCGGCCCCGGCGATCGCCGTGGTGAGCAAGGGCCCCGGCAACAATGCCGACCCCGCGGCCTCCAGCACACAGGCCATGTCTTCGAGTCCGCCGCCCTGACCGCCCACGGATTCGGGCAGGTGCACGGCGTGGAAGCCGTTGTCCACCAATGCGCCCCACCATGGCGGCAGCTGGCCCCCGGCCAGGTCGTCGAGCGCGGCCCGGGTGGCGTCGATGGGTGCGTGCCGGGCGGCGAACTGTGCGACCGCCTGGCTCAGCTGCTGCTGTTCGGGTGTGACGGCGATGGAAACCTGGGTGGTCATGCACGCCTCCTGGCGGCGAAGAACCGTGCGCCCTCGGCGATGGCCTCGGTGGTCGGCCGCGGTTGCCACCCGAGTTCGCGCTCCGCCTTGCTGTGGTCCATCGGAGACATCACATGCATCAATCGCACGGTCAGCGGACTGAGCTGGTTCTCCTTTTTGCGCAGCCGGGCCAGCGGTTCGACCACCGCGCCTGCGGCCGCCAGCGCACGGATCGGGATCCCGCGCCGGGGCGGCTCGACATCCACTGCTGCACACGCGGTTCGGTAGATCTCCTGGGCGGTCATGAAGCGCTCGGAGACGATGTAGCGCTCACCGACGCGGCCCTTTTCCCCGGCCAGGATCAGCGCTTCGGCAGCGTCGGCGATGCCGACCGTCTCGGCCGCAGCCCCTTTGACGTAGAACGGCATCTTGCCCCGCACCGCGGCGGCCACCAGCCCGCCGTGCGGCGTCGGCAGCCAGTCCCCCGGGCCGTAAGTGTTGGACACACACATCGCGACCGCGGGCAGGCCGTGCTCGCGGGCATAGCGCAGCACCATCTGTTCGGCGAGCACTCGGGTGTGCACGTAGTCACCGCCGATATCCAGCCAGTTGTTCGCCAGTTCCTCGGTGGCAAGACCGGTTTCGGCGATGCCGATGGTGGCGATCGAACTGGTGAAGACGAACTTGCTCAGCCCCGCCTCGACCGCGACATCCAGAACCTCTTGCAGGCCTTCGATATTGGTCCGCCACAACGGCGTGGGGTCGCTGAGCCAGGCCCTGGCGTCGACCACGCAGTAGTACACGACGTCACAGTCGTCCATCGCCTCGCGGACCGACTCGGGGTCGAAGATGTCGCCATGGACCCGCTCGACGTCGAGGTCGTCGATCCCGCGGGTGGAGCTGGTGCTGCGGATGAGCACCCTGACATCCTCACCTCGCTCGACGAGCCGCCGGGCGACATGCGAGCCGAGGAATCCGCTGGCCCCGATGACCAGTTTTTTAGTTCTCATGCACCCTTGCGTCCGTCGTTCTCCGTGTTTACGAGACGCTACGTCTCGTCTTGTGGGAGACTACGGCGGGTAGCTTTCCGTGTAAAGATCCGTGCGGAGGACCGACCAGGACATGCCGACGAGCCCGACTACCGAGCAAGCGACGCCGCGGCGACGCAGCGAGAAATCTCGGGTGGCCATCATCGAGGCCACCCGGGCAATGCTGCTGGAGCGGGGATTTGACGGGTTGAGCATCGAGGCGGTGGCGGCGCGGGCCGGGGTCGGTAAGCAGACCATCTACCGCTGGTGGCCCAGCCGCCCAGCGCTGGTCGCCGACGTCCTGCTCGAAGACGCCGACAAGATCCTGGCCACCATGCCGCACACCGACGATATGACCGCGGACCTGGTCTCCTGGGCCGGCACGCTGGCCGCCGCTCTGACCACCAAGCGGGGCAACGCGATGCTGCGCATCCTGACGGCGGCCTCCCTCGAGCACGAGGACACCGCCGCCCGGCTGCGGGCGGGTTTCAGCAGACCGCTGGTCGAATCCGTGCGCAACCGGCTGCTGGCCGAACACATCGAGGCCGACATCGCACAGGCCGCCGCCGACGCCCTGTTGGGTGGAGTGGTCTATCCGATCCTGTCCGAGGGACAGTCATATTCCCGGCAGCGGGCCGAGCTCACGGCACGCACCATCGTGGCGAGCCTGGGCTAGGCGCCGGGCACCGCGCCCGGCGCCCGCACCACCATCGGCACCGCGGGGAAGTACGTCGCCATCTCCGCCCGACACTTACGCAGGGCAGCGGTGCCGTAACCGCGCTTGCGGAAGTCCGGGTGGATCCAGATCCGGACGTTGACCTCGCCGTGGGTCAGCTCGCCGAACACCATCCCGACCTTCTGGTCGCCCTCCAACGCCACGAACCAGGCGGCCTCTTCGGCGTCCACCCGGCCCAGGGCAGCCCGGATCTCGTCGTCGACGTCGGAGGCGGGCGCGCCCGATCCGTCCCCGGAGGCGCCCACGTCGGTGGTTCGGGCGACGAAGATGTCGCGATCGGTATCGGCGGAGAACGCCCGCAACTGAAGCGATTCACCCGAGGCCGCCGGACGCTCGGACACGGTGAAGCTGAGCTGGCTGTTCAAATCGTCGAGTTCGGCGGCGATCGCCTTCCGCGAATCCTTGGTGATCTGTGCGAACGACAACCCCACCACCGCTTCCGACGCCACATGTGACGTGCCGAGCAGCTGGGCAACCGCCTCGACGGCGCCCGCGCGATCGTCGGCCTCCACGATCACGTCGAGCACTTCGTGGCGCCGGTTGAGGGCGTTGAGCAGAGCGTCGGCGATTTCGCGCCGGGCCGCGGCTTTGTCGTGATCGGTCATACCGCGAGAGTAGATCAGCACGGCGCGCTCTGTGCAGACCAATTCTGCGCTCAGAGTCGGTCCATTTCGCGCGCCATCTCCGACCACTCGAAATAGATCAACCGCGATGCGCACTCGAAAGGATGGCGGCCGTGGTCATGACCGTCGATCGCCCGTTGCCAGGGTTGGCGGGCAGCCCTCTTCGGGCGTGATGAGGTGAATGAGAACATGGCGGAGCCCCCTTCGCTAGCTCGGTTGTCGGCAGCCCTGCCGTCGACGGCGAGCGCCAACCATCTCCGCAGAAAACCATCCCGCTCGCGCTGAAACATCATCCATCCGGTTGATGTTGGTTTGGTTTACTCTGGCGTCAGGGGCCCGGCAATGCCCGGCAGATCCACAGCTATCGACCCGGCAAGTACTCACATGTGCCCAACGACGACGAACGAAGCGGGATCCGTGCCATGTTCACGGTCGAAGGATTCTCGCGCCTGGTAGCCGGCATCTACGCCGCCGCGATCGCTCCCCAGCACTGGGAGTCGACCATCCGCGACATCGGCCGCACCATCGGCGGCAACGGTGGCGCGTTGCTCTCCGCCGAGAAGTCTGTCTGGTCGATCCAGAATTCGATCCTTCCCGCGGGTGCGGCGGCCAGCTATGCCGCCTACTACCACCAGCTCGACGCGCCGATGGCCGCGGTGGAAAAGGGTGCGGTGGGCACGGTGCGCACCGGAACGGAGCTGGTCATCCCGATTCGGCAGTCGGAGTTCTACACCGATTGGCTGCACCCCCACGAGTTGGAGGACGGGCTGTTCATCCGGTTGTCGCGCGGCTCCCATCCCGGGTGCTTCCTGCTGCACTCCTCCGATCGGTCCGAGCCGTTCGGCACGAGGGAGCGGATCCGTCAGTTCAGCGGCTTGGTCCCGCATCTGCAGCAGGCCCTGAGAGCCCAGGGCGCCCTCGAGAACTTCGCCCACGAGGATGCCGACCTGCACGCCGCGCTCGACTCGGTGGACCACGGCATCGTCGTGGTGGGACCCAACGCGCAGGTGCTCAACCTCAACGCGGAGGCCGAGAAAGCCTTGCGCGGCGATGACGGGCTGCGGATCACGTCCGGTCGTCTCACCGCGGTCAACGCCACGACCAACCGGACCCTCAACCGCGCCCTCCAGTCTGCTCTGACCGGCACCTCCGACAACATTCGCGGTGGCTACTCGTTCACGGTCCAAAGACCCTCGGACACAAGACCGTTCGTCCTGCACATCCTGCCGTTGCACCGACACGAGGAACCGGACCGGCGACGCGCCCTGGTGGTACTGGTCGATCCGGCGCACGAACCAGAACCCAGCACGGCACTTCTGCAACGCCTGTACCACCTGACCCGAACCGAGGCCGACATCGCGCTGCGAGTCGCCCACGGCGCCGAGCCCAAACACATCGCCGAGGAACTCTCGATCTCGATCACCACCGTGCGCACCCATCTGCACCGGGTTTTCGACAAGACCGACACCCACCGCCAGGTAGAGCTGGTGCGGCTGCTGCTCACGCTGCACCCGGTCGCCTGAGGTAAGCCGATCAGCTTCGGCGCCGGCCCTGCTTTCGGGATGCGACGATCACGTCGACAACCAGGAACGCCAGCAGGCTCAACCCGAAAAGCGGCAGGGCCCAGCCGATGACAATTGCGATGACAACGACGGCCACACCGCCCCACGGCGGCAACTGGCGCAGCGCCCCACGCAGCGGCGGCCGGCCCACCGCCCAGGCCGAACCACGGGTGGGCCTGCGCTGCCACCACATTCGGTAGCCACGCACGATGACGGTGATCAGCCCGACCATGGTGAGGGCCAGCACGACCTGGTTGGCAATCCCGAACAAGAGACCCATATGGGCGTCGATCGTCCAGTCGGTGAGCTTGGCCAGCAGCGGCCACTGCGCGAAGTTCACCCGGTCGGTCACCTTGCCGGAATCAGGGTCTACGGCGATCTCGTCGGCGCGGGTGGGCCAATCACGTTTACGCTCAGCCACTTTCCACGCCTGGCCGGTTTCGGTCGGCGGGTACATCCACATCGGGCCACGTAACCCGGCCTGTTCGGCCGCGCGCAGCACGGTGTCCGCCCCGCGCGGGTCGGAGCGGCCGCCGTGGTGGCCGTGATGCGCGGCCTCGGCGGTGTCACCGGACAGCGAGGTGTCGACGGCAGGCGCCGTGGTGTTCAGCTGCGCCTGGATGCCGTTGACCGTCTCCCCCGCGTAACGAGACCAGGTGATACCCGATACCGACAAAGCCAGCAGGACCGCCACCGTCCACACCCCCACCGCGCCGTGCCAGGACAGGGTGCGGCGACGACCTGACGCGCTGCGGTCGGGCAGAACCAGGCCTCGCATCCCGCGGTTCTCCCGGCGCCGCATGATCCACAGGGCGAGCCCGGCCAGCGCGATCACCCACATCCAACTGGCCGCCAGCTCGCTGTAGTTGCGGCCGAAAGCGCCGAGATGCAGGTTACGGTGCAACTCGTCGAACCAGGCCCGCAGCGGCATCCACTGGCCGTAGGTCGTCAGCGCGCCCCGCACCTCACCGGTGTACGGGTCGACGAACACGGTGCGCGAGTAGTCCGGGGGGATGTCTTTGAACTCCGGTCCCACCACCAGCCGGATCTGAGTCGTCTCGTCGGCTTCCACCGGCGGACGGATGCTTTCCACCGTGCCCTCGGGATGGGCGTGGCGGGCCGCAGCCACCTGGTCGGCCAGCGGGATGCGCTCGGACCCCACCTGCTCGACCGTCAGCTCGTGCCGGTAGACCAACGTGTCGATCTGCGGGATCAGGGCGTAGAGCAGACCGGTGACAGCCGCTATCAAGATGAACGGACCGACGAAAACGCCGGCGTAGAAGTGCAGGCGCACCAGTAATGCGCGGTACGAATGGGTTCGGGCGCAGGGAGAAGATTCCTCGCGCAGTTGATCGTCGGGGGTGATGGTCATGGAAATGCCTTCGCGGAAAAGAACTGTGGAATGCGCATGCGGGCGCACAAACGGGTAACGGCCCGTCAATTCGGCGGGCTCAGCAACAAGGTGCAACAAGGAAAGGGCGTCAGAAGCCCATACCGGGCACCGCCGGCGGTGCCCGCATTCCCAGCCCGGTACGCAGCAGGACAGGCCGCGCGACAACCACATTCGAAGGCCGCCGGGGCTCATGGATCAATGGGCGGATCCGGGCGGTGGCGAAGATCCGCAGCCAGGTCAGCACCGAAGCGCAGACCACGAACAGATATTCGGCCACGCCGATCAGCACACCGAGACCGATGGCAGCAGCGGCATGCATACCGGCCATCGGCGCGGTCAGCAGCGCTTCCGCGTGGTGATGGTGACCGCCGGACATCGCCAGCGCGAAGTGGCCGAGCAACTGACCCGCGCCGAGGCCGGCGATCAGCCACCATGTCCTGGCCGAGCGGGTCTGCAGGTTCAGGCCACCTACCGCAGCACCGAGCGCCGCGCACAGCAACAACAGCACGATCAGCGGACTGCCCGCCGGCGCCGTGCCGCCGGCCGCGGTGTGCGCGACCGTTGCGGTGAGCGCCGAACACGCACCCACCAGGCCGCCGCGCAGCCGCGCAGCGTGACTGGCAGCAGGCGTGCTCACCTGCGGAATCTTACGGCTGCCTACAGTGGGCGGCGTGGCTGGCCGGGCATACGAGCAGTACGACTTGATCGCCGAGGCGTACGCCCGGACCTTTGCCGGCCAGTTCGACGACCGCCCGCTCGATCGAGCAATCCTGCGGTCCTTCGCGGAGCTGGTCTTGCAGGGCGGCGGTGTCACCGTGCTGGACGCGGGGTGCGGCCCCGGGGAGGCGACCACCGAGCTCTCCGCGTGCGGGCTTGCGGCCCAGGGCGTCGACGGCTCTGCTGCGATGGTGGGCCTGGCCCGGCAGCGGTGCCCCGAGCTGCGGTTTCAGACCGCGGACATGTTCGCTCTCCCGCATGAGGCGGGAGCCTTCGATGCGGTGTGCGCGTGGTATTCGATCATTCACAGCCCTGCCGAGACCTTGCCCGAACTGTTCACCGAATTTCGCCGGGTCCTGACTGATCCTGGATGGTTACTACTGGCATTCCAGACCGACGGCGAGACTGCGGTCTACGACCATGCCTTCGGCCGGGACGTCGAGTTGACGTTCCTGCGCCACCACGTGGCCACGGTCTGCGCCGCCCTGGAGCGATCCGGGTTCACCGTGTATTCGACCACCACGCGAGCCCGGCAGGTGCAGCTGGATGAGCCCACGTCCCAGGCCATGGTGATCGCGCAGACCAGGCCTGGAACGTATCAGGCTTGACTTATATAAGTAGGTGCTTTTACTCTGGGCTGGTGCACGCCTTCGACATCCTCGGAGACCCGGTGCGCAGGCGGATCCTCGAGCTCCTCCACGACGGCGAGAAACCTTCCGGCGCCATCACCGAGGTGATCCGCGCCGAGTTCGGGATCAGCCAGCCTGCCGTTTCGCAACACCTCAAGGTGTTGCGGGACAACGGTTTCGCCACTGTGCGGTCCGAAGGCACGCGCCGCCTGTACAGCGTCGACACCGCCCCGCTGCGTGAGGTCGACCAGTGGCTGGAACGGTTCCGGCGTAACTGGACACCACACCTGGATGCGCTGGCGACCGAGATCGCGCGCGGCAAGCGACAGCGCCGAAATACGACGAACAAGGAGACCTCATGATCGACGTCCAGCACCAGCTCAACTCCGTGCGCCGCAGCGTAGGCCGCAAGATGTTCGAAGCCCGTGAGGCTCGGGTCGTCAGCGTCAGCCAGACCTATGACACCGACGCCGCCGATCTGTGGGATGCCTGCACCAGCCTGGAGCGGATCCCCCGCTGGTTCCTGCCCATCACCGGCGATCTGCGGGTGGGCGGGCGTTTCCAGCTCGAAGGGAACGCCTCCGGCGAGGTGCTGACCTGCGAACCGCCCCGATCGTTCACGACGACATGGGAGTCCATGGGCGCCACCAGCTGGGTCGAGGTCACCATCACCGAGGCCGGGGAGAACCGGACCACGTTCACCCTGGACCACATCATGCACGTCGACGATGACGACGAATTCTGGTTGCAGTTCGGCCCTGGGGCCACCGGAGTCGGTTGGGACTCCGGGCTTCTCGGTCTCGCCGGCTACCTCAGTGGCGGCGACCGCATCACCCCCGAGGAAGGCGCGGCCTGGGCAGCCGGCGAAGAGGGTCGCGGATTCATGACCGCGGCCAGCGAACTCTGGTACCAGGCCGATCTGGCCGCCGGCGAGGATCCGGGCCAGGCCCGCGCCGCCGCGGACCGCACCGCTGCGGCCTACACCGGAGCCTGACCCGGCCTCGCCGTACCCTGTCGGTGTGCCTGACCTCCACCCGAACCTGACCGCGCTGGCTCCCCTGCTCGGCACCTGGGCCGGTCGCGGCGCCGGTGAATACCCGACGATCGAATCGTTCGAGTACCTCGAAGAGATCACCTTCGACCACGTCGGCAAGCCGTTTTTGACCTACAGCCAACGCACCAAGGCCCGCGACGACGGCCGGCCCCTGCACGCCGAGACCGGATACCTGCGGGCCCCGGAGCCCGGGCGCGTCGAATGGGTACTGGCCCATCCGACCGGCATCACCGAGATCCAGGAGGGCACGGTGCGCGCGGATGGCGCACGCATCGACATGGAACTGACCGCGACCACCATCGGCCTGACCGCGTCAGCCAAAAACGTTGCGGCACTGTCACGTTCGATACAGGTCGACGGCGACAAGCTGACGTACAGCCTGCAGATGGGCGCGGTCGGCCGGCCACTGCAACACCACCTCTCCGCCACCCTGACCAGGAAGACCGCATGAGCCAAGACGGCAAGATCACCCTGCCCGCAGACCTGGACTCTGTCACCGACATCGGCGAGGAGGACCACTCGGAGATCGACCCGAGGGCCGTCGAGCGGATCTGGGAATCGGTCCGGCACTGGTACGGCTCCGGCATGCACCCGGCCATCCAGGTGTGCCTGCGGCGCAACGGAAAAACCGTGCTCAACCGGGCCATCGGCCACGGCTGGGGCAACGGCCCCACCGATGCACCGGATGCCGAGAAGATCCCCGTCACCACGCAGACCCCGTTCTGCGTCTACTCGGCGGCCAAGGCGATCAGCACGACCGTGGTGCACATGCTCGTCGAGCAAGGGCACTTCTCCCTCGACGACCGGGTCTGCGACTACCTGCCCAACTACACCAGTCACGGCAAGGACCGCACCACCATCCGGCACGTGATCACCCACAGCGCCGGTGTCCCCATCCACACCGGGCCGCGCCCGGACGTCACGCGCGTCGACGACAGCGAGTACACCCGCGAACAGCTGGCCCTGCTCAAACCGGTGTACCGGCCCGGCCTCGTGCACATCTACCACGGCCTGACCTGGGGTCCGCTGGTCCGTGAGATCGTCTCGGCCGCCACCGGCCGCAACATCCGTGACATCCTGGCGGACGAGATCCTCAACCCCCTGGGGTTCCGCTGGACCAATTACGGCGTTGCCCCGGAAGAGGTTCCGCTGGTGGCACCCAGCCACGTCACCGGCAAACCGCTGCCGGCGCCCATCGCCGCGGCGTTCCGGGCCGCAGTGGGCGGGACGCTGGATCGCATCATCCCGCTCAGCAACACCCCGCTGTTCCTCACCAGTGTCATCCCGTCGTCGACCACCGTCTCCAACGCCGATGAGCTGTCGCGGTTCGCCGAAATCCTGCGCCGCGGAGGCGAACTCGACGGAGTCCGAATCATGAAGCCCGAGACCTTGCAGGCCGCGACGACCCCGTGCCGGCGGATGCGCCCCGACGTGGCGACCGGCCTCAAGCCGATGCGCTGGGGCACCGGGTACATGCTCGGCGGGAAGCGCTTCGGGCCCTTCGGCCGCAACACCCCCTCGGCGTTCGGACACACGGGCCTGGTCGACATCGCGGTGTGGGCCGACCCACAGCGCAGCCTGTCCGCCGCGGTCGTGAGCAGCGGCAAGCCGGGGGCACATCTGGAAGCCAATCGGTACCCGGCGGTGCTGAACCGGATCGCGGCCGAGATCCCGATCGGCTGACTCAGCGCAACTTCTCGCCGTAGACCCGCTCGACGGTCAGCTTCATCAGCACCCGGCGGTCGGACACCATCACCGACCGGTACTCGTCCCAGTCGGGATGTTCGCCCGCGGCGCTGCGGTAGTAGTCGACCAGTGCCCGAACCTCGGGGCCGTGCGGATCGGTGCCCGGGCCGGTCAACGTCACCGCTCCCTCCGCGGTCGCCCAGGCCCAGCCGTCGGCACTGGTCACCTCAAGCGCCGCGCGGGGGTCGCGACGCAGGTTGGCCGTCTTGGCGCGCCCGTCGGTCATCGACACGTAGATGACTCCGGCGGCCCGGTCGTAGAACGGCGTCACCGGCGACAGCTGCGGCATACCGGAGGCCTTGATGGTGGCCAACACGCCCAACCGGGCCTCGGCCAGTAGGTCATGCGGGTCGAACGAGTTAGATGAGGTGGCGGTCACATGTGTGCGCAACCTCAGGCCGCCCGCCCGCTATTCCAGGAGCCTGCCGATGCCCGACGAACCACTCCGCGACGATCTCACCGAACTGCTGCGCCGCAGGGCGTTGACGCAGGACGCGGGCAGACCCGACGCGGTCACCCGCCGGCACGCGGCCGGCGGCCGCACCGCGCGGGAGAACATCGCCGACCTGGTCGACGAGGGGTCGTTCATCGAATACGGGCGCTTCGCCATTGCGGCGCAGCGGCAACGTCGCAGTCTGGACGACCTCATCGAACGCACGCCGGCCGACGGCCTGCTGGCCGGGACCGCGCGGATCGGCGGTGCGGCGTGTGCGGTGCTGTCCTACGACTACACCGTGCTGGCCGGCACGCAGGGCGCGGTGGGCCACCGCAAGAAGGACCGGCTTTTCGAGATCATCGAACGGTTGAAGTTGCCGACGGTGTTCTTCGCCGAAGGCGGTGGCGGACGCCCGGGTGACACCGACTATCCGACGGTGTCCTCCCTGGAGGTCCGGGCATTCGCGCTGTGGGCGGGCCTGTCCGGTGTGGTGCCGCGCATCGCCGTGGTCAAAGGCCGGTGTTTCGCGGGCAATGCGGTGATCGCCGGGGCGGCCGATCTGATCGTGGCCACCGAGGACAGCTCTATCGGCATGGGCGGTCCGGCGATGATCGCCGGCGGCGGCCTCGGCGACGTCGCGCCCGACGACGTCGGCCCCATCTCGGTGCAGGCACCCAACGGCGTCGTCGAAGTCGTGGTGGCCGACGAGGCACAGGCCGTCACCGCGACCAGGAAGCTGATGGGTTACTTCACCGGCTCCACCGAACCCGGCCCGCCGCCCGACCAAAACGCGCTGCGCACAATGATTCCCGAACGTGCCCGGCGCGCGTATCCGGTAGCTCCGATCATCGAGACGCTCGCCGACACCGGCTCGGTCACCTTTCTCCGGGAGAAGTTCGCACCTGAGTTGGTGACGGCGCTGGCCCGCATCGACGGCAGGCCGGTGGGGATCATCGCCAACAACACCATGGTGATGGCCGGTGCCATCACCGCCGCGGCGTCGGACAAGGCCGCCCGGTTCCTGCAGCTGTGCAACGCATTCGGCCTTCCGGTGGTGTCACTGGTGGACTGCCCCGGCTACATGGTCGGCCCCGCGGCCGAGGCCCAGGCCCTGGTCCGGCGCGGATCCCGCATGCTCGTGGCCGGTGCCGCGCCGACGGTGCCGCTGGTAGCGGTGATCCTGCGGCGTGGTTACGGCCTTGGGGCACAAGCCATGTGCGGCGGCAGTCTCCACGAACCGATTCTCACGGTGGCGTGGCCCGGCGCCCATCTGGGCCCGATGGGCCTGGAGGGCGCCGTCCGGTTGGGTCTGCGGAAAGAACTGGAAGCCATCGCCGACGATGACGAACGCGAGCAGGCCGTGCGGGCGGCCACCGCAGCAGCCGAGGAGAACGCCCGGGCGCTCAACTCCGCATCGCTGTTCGAGATCGACGACGTCATCGACCCGGCGGAGACCCGGGGATTGATCGCCGCCACCTTGGCCGCAGCCGCACAACACGAACGCCCCGCACCTCGCGCCCGGTTTGTCGACACCTGGTGACGCTCACAACTCCAGGTACATGATGTGTAGCCCGACCAGGCCGTGGCGGCGGGACCGGTAGGACTTCGGGACGGTGCCGATGATCCGGAAACCCAAGTCCTGCCACAGCGCCACCGCCCGGGTGTTCGTCTCTACCACCGCATTGAACTGGATTGCCCGGTAACCGTTTTCCCTGTGCCAGTCGATCACCTACTGCGCCATGGCCCGCCCGACACCGCGGGCCGCCGCGCCCGGGTCCACCATGAAGCTCGCGGTCCCGACGTGATCACCACGTCCGGGCTTGTTGGGCCCCATCCGCGCGGTGCCCACGATGGCTCCGTCGACCACCGCGACGATGGTGTGGCCCGGTTGAGGGGCCAGCCAGGCGTCGCGTATCTGTAGGTCGGTCAAGCCTTCTGGATACGTGTAGCTTTCGCCGTCGGCCACGATGGCCCGGAAGAACGGCGCGATCTCGGCGATGTCCTCCGGTGTGGCGGCACGGATTTCCACGCCCTGAGAATACGGCCAGCCGTTGACTACACACTGTAGTAGACGTACGGTCCGGGTATGCGGCAGTGGAGTTTTGCTCAATGGGGACTGCTGATCATCTCGCTGTTCCATGTGGTCCAGGCAATCATCGGATTCATTGCCGAACCGAGTTTCGCCATCGGACCGGATGTGCCGACGACACCCATTCTCGGCATGGATTACAACGGCTGGCATGCCGTGGCGGGCCTGGCGCTGTTCGGCCCGGGCCTGCTGCTCTGCTGGCGCAAATCCTGGGCTGTGCTGTATCTCCTGCTGGCCGCGGCGGCCGGAGCGTTGCCGGGCATCTGGGCATTCTTCTCCAACCAGGTGGCCGTGATCTTCGCCTTTCCCAACAACACCACCGATGCGGTCATGCACCTGGCAACCGCCGCAGTGATGCTGGCCGTGGCAGGCGTGCAGATCTACCGCGACGGCGGTCTGCACAACTCGCTTGCCGGGCTAACCCTGAAGCGGTGAGCGGATCGGTTTGCTCCGGGGACACGCCGATAACAATTCGGTTACTACGGGCGTCACCACACATCACGATCAATTAAGAATGGCGATCCATCTCTGAGACATTTCAAGATCATCGGCCGGGATCGGGTGACATTGAGGCGAAATTCACGTCCGCCCGCTGTAACGCCACCACAGGCGTCACAGCGGTTTCACAGCACCGATGTTTTGCTCGGCCGCGTTGCGGTTACTTTCGAATTCGGGCCGGGGAATGCGATACCGAATCGCGACCCAACGAGAATCCCAGAATCTGCGAAGGAAGAATGATCATGAAATTCACTGGTATCAGCGCGCGCCGCGGAATTGCCGGCGCTTGTGCCGCCGGCCTGCTCGGCGGGATGGCCGCGACAATCATCGGCGCGCCGACGGCGGCGGCCGCACCCGACTGCAGCGCCAGCGGGGTGGCCGGCACGGTCAGCAGCACCACCGGCGCCGCCCGCGCCTATCTCGACAGCCACCCGGGCGCCAACCAGGCCGTGACCACCGCGTTCAGCCAGCCGCGTCCGCAAGCCGCGGCCACGCTGCGCGGTTACTTCACCGCCAACCCGCAGGAGTACAACGACCTGCGCGGCATCCTGGCTCCGATCGGGGACACCCAGCGCGCGTGCAACGTGACGGCGCTGTCTCCGGAACTGGCCTCGGCCTACTCGGAGTTCATGGCCGGTTAGTCCAAGTCCGGCCTCAATGACCATGTGGGTCAGCGGCATTGAGGGTGGCAACCACCTGGTCATAGTCCCCGCGCGCTTCGCCATAGCGCAGGAACTTGACCCGGTCCACTTGGATCTCCCTGGCGTCGGGCTGGCGCTCGAGCAGGTCGACCACCTCGTCGACGAATTCGTCGAGGGGCATGGCGAAGCTGCTCTCGCGCTGGCCCGGCACCAGGTCAGTTGCCACCGAGGGCGGAATCAGCTCGACCAATTCGATGCTGGTGTCGGCCAATTGCATCCGCAACGACTCGGTGAGCATGTGGATGGCGGCCTTGGACGCGTTGTAGCTCGGCGTCGCTCGCAGCGGGGCAAAGCCCAGACCCGAGGACACCGTCATGATCGTGGCGTTGGGCTGTGCCCTCAGGTGCTCGACGAAGGCCGCAATGAGGCGAATGGGACCGAGCACATTCGTGGTGATAGTGGCCTCGGCCGAGTGTAGGAAGCCCCCGGGCGTGTGCCAGTCCTCGATCGCCATGATGCCGGCCATGGCAATCACGACGTTCAGGTCCGGATGATCATCCAGCACCGTGGCGGTCGCCGCGGCGATGCTGTCTGGATCAGCGGTGTCGATCCGGACAGTGTCCAGTTCGGGATGCTGGTTGGCGATCTGTTGCAGTAACTCGCTTCGTCGGCCCCCGACGATCACGGTGTTGCCCTTGGCCTGCAGTGCCAGTGCCAGAGCCAAGCCAATCCCGCTGGTCGAGCCTGGGATGAAGATGGTGTTGCCGGAAATCTTCACGGTGGGGTCCCTTCTGTATGTGTCATCCAGCGTGTCAGCGCCGGGCCTATAAGTCATATGCATATTTAGTATGTGCGGTATGCGAACTGTGCATATCGAAGGGATCGACCTCAATCTGATTCCGCCCCTCATCGCGCTTCTGGAAGAGAGGCAGGTGTCCCGCGCTGCCGACCGCGTCGGCTTGAGCCAACCGGCCATGAGCCGCGCGCTACAGCGGCTGCGCCGACTGCTGGACGATCCACTGCTGATCCGTGACGCAACCGGGTATCGGATGACCGCACGCGCGGAGTCGGTCCGAACGCAGTTGCTCACCGTCCTCCCCCAACTCGAAATGCTGTTTGCACCGGCATATTTCGACCCACGAAAGGCGACCGCGCCGGTGCGCCTGGCCGCCACCGACTACGCGGTGCAAACCTTCGGTCCGGCCATCTGCCAGGAAGTGCTGAGCCAGTCGACCGCACCGGTGAGGTTCCACAGCTGGAGCCGCGAGAGTGTCGCCGAACAGATCCGCGACTCAGGCGTCGATCTCGGGCTTTTCGGCGGTTACACGACCGCGCAGCTGCACTCCGAGGAGTTGCTGGTCGAGCGGTTCATGTGTGTGGTTGCCGCCGACCATCCGCTGGCCGCGCACGGCGTCGTCACGCTGACCGACTATTGCCGAGCACGCCATGTGATGGTCGACGTACATGACGGAATCCAGCCCGATGTCGATCTGCCGCTGCAGAAGCTCGGTCGCCCACGGCAGGCGGCGGTGACCGTGCCGTACCACTCGGTGGCGGCGCGATTGCTGCCCGGCACAGACCTGATCGCCACGTTGCCCAGCCAGTTCGTAAACGCCCTCTCCGCGACCGACGGCATCCGAGTAATGGATGCGCCGGAGGAGATCGCCACGATGGAGTACAGGATGGTCTGGCACCCAGCCTTCGACAACGACGGGCGCCATCTGTGGTTACGCGACGTGGTCCGGACGGCAGTCCGTCGGACCCTGCGGCAGTCGGCCAGGCGGGGAGGTGGGGCCGCGCCGGCCAGCTGAACCTCGCGTCCTACCGTGAAGCCAGGCCGACACGCGTCAAGGAGGACGAATGGCGAACCCGTGGCAGGTGGTCCGAGGCAACCGCGGCAAGAAGGTGGCCGGGCAAACGGTGACCCGCGTCCGTAAACGCAATCCGTCGCCGCTGGAACCGGCTTGGACAGCACCGCCGGCCCGCTACGGCGTCGGCGTCCACCACAACGTGGCGGTTCGCGCCTCCGACGGCACCGTGCTGCGGGCCGACATCCACTATCCGACGGACCCCGAGACCGGGGCACCGGCACCGGGTCCGTTCCCGGTGTTGCTGTCCATGACCCCGTACGGCAAGAAGGCCCCGCCGCCGGCCGCCCAGATCGGTGGCGGGGCCACCCCGTACCTGATCCGGCGTGGATACATCGAGGTGATGGCCGACGTGCGCGGTACCGGCGTCTCGGGCGGATCGTTCGAGATGCTGGGTGCCGTGCAGGTCCAAGACGGTGTCGATCTGGTGAATTGGGCTGCGCGGCTGCCGAATTCGAACGGCCGAGTCGGGATGTTCGGGATCTCCTATCTGGCCATGAACCAGCTTCTCACCGCCGCCGCGGTGGGTCCCGACTCGCCACTGAAGGCGATCTTCCCGGTGATGGCGGCCAACGACTTCTACCGCGACGTGGTCACGATGGGCGGCGTGCCGCACATGCGCACCGTGCGCGCCTACGGTGCGGTCTACTCGCTGCTCAATGTGGTCAACCCGGCGCTGGAGTTCGCCAAGCGCGGCGCTCATGAGCGGCCCCGGGCCGGCGGCCTGGCGGCCGTGCGCCAACGCGGGCGCGATCAACGCCAGTACTTCCGCACCATGATCGGCGACGCCACGGCCGGCGGGGATACCGCCTTCGACGGGCCGTTCTGGGACACCATGCGCGCCTCGGACATCTTGCCCGACATCGCCAAGAACAACGTCGCGGTGTTCTTGATCGGCGGCTGGCACGATGCGTTCCAGCGCGGCGCCCCGCTGAACTACGCCGCACTCCAGAACGCCTACGCGGGCCGGCCGCCGAACGCTCCGATGGAGCCCGGCCAGCCCCTCACCGACCGGGTCCAGTTACTCATGGGTCCCTGGTATCACGTCTCCGACATGGACGGACTGCACGTCCATGCGCTGCAGCTCCGCTGGTTCGACCGCTGGCTCAAGGACGAAACCGAGGCTGCGGTAACCGGGGCGCCCATCCGCTTCCAGGCCATCGGCAGCCAGTCGTGGTTCCAGGCACAGGACTATCCGTTCCCCGCGGCCACGCCGACGCGGCTGTACCTGGCCGAGGGCGGACAGCTGGCCGAGGAACCGGCCACCGAACTGACGGAGGCCACGCTGCGCTATGCTGTGCGCGGTCCGATATCCGGGCGCAGCCTGGAGCAGTGGACGCTGGGCATGGGCAGCTTCATGGCCGCCCAGACCGGCCGACGCATCCGCTACGACCTCGACAACCGCCGGCTGCAGCGCGAGGCCCTGACGTACACCACGGCCGAGTTCACCGAGGCCCGACTCATCGCCGGTCCAGTGACCTTGACCGTGCAGGCGACGGCCGACACCACCGAGACGCTGTGGGTGGCTCACCTCGACGACGTGGCACCGGACGGCGCCAGCCGCCCACTGACCCAGGGCGCGCTGCTCGGATCCCATCGGGCGCTGGATCCGGAGACGACGTGGTACACGGCGGACGGATCGGAAAGAGCAGTGCTGCGGGCTCATCACCTCAGCACCCGCGCTGCCGTCAAGCCGGTGGTGCCCGGCGAGCTGACGCGGTACGACATCGACGTCTTCCCCACCGCCGCGCTCATCGAACCCGGCCATCGTCTGCGGCTCACGCTGACCACCTACGACTTCCCGCACCTGGTGCCCACGCAACCGGCCCGGCGGGCTCTGAACGGAGGTACCTACCGCGTCCGTCAAGGCGGAGACGCGCCGTCGAGCCTGCTCATCCCGCTGGCCGACCCCGCCGCGCTCAACGCCGAGCCGTCCGGCATCGGAACCGAATCACCTTGATAACAGGGGGGTTACGCCAGGCGCGGCCCGTATAGGTGCCAGCCAGGCGTTGTTAGCGTGCCGGTGTGAGACTGAGAATGTTCGGTCGGATGTCGCGCCGCGCCGCGGCTGCGGCCATCGCAGGGTTGATGTTGCCGGCACTGGTGATCGCCGGGCCGGCGCCGACCGCGGAGGCGTACTCGCGCGAGGGGCTGCCCGTGGAGCGCCTGCAGGTTCCCTCCGCCGCGATGGGCCGCGACATCACCGTGCAGTTCCAGGGCGGCGGTCCACACGCGCTGTACCTGCTCGACGGGTTGCGCGCCCAGGACGACGACAACGGCTGGGACATCAACACCGCCGCGTTCGAATGGTTTTACAAGTCAGGCATCTCGGTGGTGATGCCGGTGGGCGGGCAGTCCAGCTTCTACACCGACTGGTACCGCCCAGCGGTCGGTAGCGCGGGCACCACCACCTACAAGTGGGAAACCTTTCTGACCCAGGAACTTCCGGCCTACCTGGCGGCCAAGTACCAGGTGTCGCCGACAGGCAACGCCGTGGTCGGGCTTTCGATGTCCGGCGGGGCGGCCCTGACCCTGGCGATCTGGCATCCGGCCCAGTTCATCTTCGCGGGTGCGCTGTCCGGCTTCCTGAATCCGTCACAAGGCCTGTGGCCCACCATGATCGGCTTCGCGATGAAAGACGCCGGTGGCTACAACCCCACCGACATGTGGGGCATCTCCAACGATCCGGCCTGGCGCCGCAACGACCCGATGGTCAACATCAACCGGCTGGTGGCCAACAACACCGCGATCTGGGTGTACTGCGGCAACGGTGTTCCGTCTGAACTCGACGACCCCGGCGGCAATTTCGGCACGCTCTACAGCGCGCAGTTCCTGGAGAACATCACGATCAACTCCAACAAGGAATTCCAGCAGAAATACGTGGCCGCAGGCGGTCGCAACGCGAAGTTCGACTTCCCGCCCAACGGCACCCACAACTGGAACTACTGGGGATCGCAGTTGCAGCAGATGAAGCCCGACCTGTTGCGGGTGCTCAACCAGAACGCGGCAGCTGCGGCCGCGCCCCCGGCGCCTGTTCCGGGCCAGATCCCTCCGGCCGTGCCCGGCCAGGTCGCACCTGTGCTACCCGGCCAGGTCGCTCAGGTTCCCGGCGTCGCCGCAGCGCCTGCCGCACCCGCCATACCCGGCCAGGTCCCCGGTGTGGCCGGCGTACCTCGGGTGGCGGGGGTGCCCGGTGTGGCCCCCGCACCGGCGGCCCCGGTGAGCCCCGGCCTGCAGACAGTGCCCGTGGCCCTGCCGCGGTAACACTCAGCGCACGCCGCGATAGATGCCGCGGCGGACGATCCACGGCTGCAGCACCCGCTCGATCGACCAGGCCGGGAACCTGTACGCGAACCCGTTGGGCGCGAACACTTCCAGCCCGTCCGGTTGCACCCCGAGCACCGATCCCCAGCGACTCGACGGCGGTCGGTAACGGCGCATTCGTCCGCCGGTGAAGTAGGCCGCCACGTTGCGGGCCAACAGTCCGTCTGCCCGGTTGCGGGCTGAGGAGCGCAGCGGGTCGGTGGCCGCGACGTCGCCCACGGCGAACACACCGTCGAGTCCGGGCACGCGAAGCTCGGGTGTCACCCGCACGAAGCCGCGCTCGTCGAGAATCTCCGCCGGAAGCCAGGCGGTGTTGGGCCGGACCCGGCCGACGGCCCACAACACCGCATCGGCCTGGACCGAAGGCTGGCCAGTGCTCCAGCTCACCGGCTCCGAGGTGATTGCCGAGCAGTCGAAACCGTCGGGCACCACGGCTCGGTGTCCGGAACGCAGCGTCACCCCGGCTGCGGCCAGCCTGCGCTCCACCCGCCGGCGGGTGCGCCAATGATGGTGTGGCAGCAGGTGTTCGCCCGGGTAGTAGAGGTTCACCGAGATATCCGGCCACCGCACGGCGATGTTGGCCGCGCTGCTGACCGCAGCTGCTCCACCTCCGATGACGGCGACCGACTGGGCCGCGCCGAACCGCTCGTGGGCGGCGCGCAGCCCGGCACCGACATCGTCTGCCGACTGCAGGACGGCTTGCCGCCAAAACCCGTTGGTCACGCCCGTGGAGATGACCAGCGCGTCATAGGGTTCCACGCGCACGTTGCCGTCGGCGTCACGCACGCTGACCGTGCGCGCGGACAGGTCGGCGCCGGTCAGCGTGCCGTGCACGGTACGGACCCGGTCGAGTTCACGGAACCGGTCGAACGCGATCCAGTAGTTGTGCGCCCAATCCTCGGGCCGGGCCAGCCGGGTGCCGAGTTCCTGACCGCTGACCAGGCCGGGATTCACCGATATACCGACGACGTCGTACCGGCGGGCCAACCGGATCGCGGTGAGTACCCCGGTGTCACCGAGCCCGGCGATCACGACGCGCTTTCGGTCCACGATCGGTGACGCTACCGCCCGCCCGCAGGCCGCTGAATCCCTTTCCCTATCGTGGCTGGATGAGCAGCGTCGCTGATGCGGACCGGGTCGCCGACCTCGCCCGCCGGGTCGTGGCCGAACACGACCCCAAGAAAGTCCCCATCCCCGAATACCTGGCCGCCTGCTACGACGCGGGACTGTCCTGGGTGCACTTCCCGGAGGGGCTCGGCGGCCTCGGAGTGTCGCGAGGTCTGCAGGCCGTGGCCGACCGCATCCTGCAGGGCGCCGGCGGGCCGGTGCCGCTGGGTCTCAACCCGATGGGCTACGGCATGGCCGCACCAACGGTGCGCGAACACGCGCAATCCGAAGAGCTCAAGAAGTCCTGGCTGCGTCCGCTGGCGAGTACCGAACACATCTGGTGCCAGCTGTTCTCCGAGCCCGGCGCCGGATCCGACCTGGCCGGGCTGGCCACCTCCGCGGTCCGCGACGGTGACGAATGGGTGCTCAACGGCCAGAAGGTGTGGACCAGCCTGGCGCACCGCGCGCGCTGGGGGTTGCTCCTGGCCCGCTCGAATCCCGATGTGCCCAAACACAAAGGCCTCACCTACTTCGTCCTGGACATGCACGGGCCGGGCGTTCAGACCCGACCGCTGCGGCAGATGACCGGGCAGGCCGAGTTCAACGAGGTGTACATCACCGACGCTCGTATCCCTGACGCGCATCGGCTCGGGGAGGTCGGTAACGGCTGGAACGTCGCGATGACGACCCTGATGAACGAGCGCAGCGCGCTCGGCGGCAGCGGCAACCGGCGCGGCGCGGGGACCATCTCGGACGCCGTGGCGCTGTGGGCCTCGCGCCCAGACCTGCGCACTCCGGTGCTGCGGGACCGGCTGTCCCAGCTGTGGCTGCGCTCCGAGGCTCAGCGGCTGACCGCTGAACGTTCCCGCGCGGCCGCCACCGTCGGCGGACCAGGTCCGGAAGGGTCGATCGGAAAGCTCGTCGGCGCCGAACTCAACCAGCACATCTACCAGTGGTGTATGGATCTGCTTGGGCCCGAAGGGATCCTGTACCACGGCTACGGGTCCGGTGACCGCGAGGACGACGAGAGCGCCAAGGACTGGCGTGGCCCGATCCAGCAGCGCTTCCTGCGCAGCAAGGCCAACACGATCGAAGGCGGCACGTCAGAAGTTATGCGCAACATTCTGGGCGAACGGATCCTCGGCTTGCCGGGCGATCTGAGGGCGGATGCCGGTATGCCGTGGAAGGAGATACCTCGTGGTTGAGAAGCTTGCGGATCAACCCGATAGCGTCGCTGAGAAGCTTGCGGATCAACCCGATAGCGGGGCTGAGAATGCCGAGTTCCGCTTCACCGACGAACAGGCTCAGCTGCGGACGGCGGTCCGCAAGTTCTGCGCCGAGAACTTCGGCGAGCAGACGGTGCGGACCCTGATGGAGTCCGAACCGCGATTCGACCCGAAAGTCTGGGCGCGGTTGGGTAGTGAACTCGGGGTGCTGGGCCTGGCCGTTCCCGAGGCCGACGGCGGAGCCGGCGGCACCCTGGTCGACCAGGCCGTCGCTGTCGAGGAACTCGGCGCGGCGCTGGCCTGCGGTCCGGTGTTCGGCACGGTGCTGCTGTCCATCCCCGCACTCGTCGCCGCCTCGGCCGGCCCCGTGCGCGCCGAACTGCTCGGCGCGCTGGCCGAAGGCACCCGCACCGCGGCGTTCGCGGTGCCCGACCAGGCGGGCGGGTTCGATCCCGCTGCGGTGAAAGTCCTTGTGGCCGAGGATGGGACGCTCACCGGCACGGTTGAGCGGGTAGTAGACGCCGACTCGGCGGACACGTTGTTGGTGGCAGCCACCGGTTCGGATGGCGTCGGCCTGTACGCGGTGGACGCAACCGCACCCGGAGTGCAGCGCAGCCAGCTGGTGACGCTCGACCTCACCCGTCCGCAAGCCACGGTGGCCTTGAGCGCGGCCCCGGCGCAGCTGGTGGCAGGCAGCGGCGAAGCTGAGCGCGTCATCACCCACGCCTTCCAGGTGGCATCGGCGCTGCTGGCGGCCGAACAGGTAGGTGCCGCACAGCATCTGCTCGATCTGTCGGTCGACTATGCGAAGTCGCGGCTGCAGTTCGGCAGGCAGATCGGGTCGTTCCAGGCGGTGAAGCATCGGTTGGCGGACTGCCTGGTCGACCTCGAGCACGCCCGCTCGGCGACGTATCACGCGGTGTGGGCACTGACCGACGGCACCGACGACCCTGCGCTGGCAGCCAGCATCGCGCAGGCCACCGCATCGGCGGCATTCGCCAAGATCGCTGCCGACACCATCCAGGTGCACGGCGGAATCGGTTTCACCTGGGAGCACCAGGCGCATCTGTATTTCAAGCGGGCGACCACCGACGCCGCGCTGTTGGGCAGTGCCGAAGCGCACCGCTCACGTGTGGCGGAGATGGTGCTTGACAACGCAACCTCCGACCGGCTGCCGTGGGTGGCGACCGGCACACCGTGATCGGTTGAAAACGCGCGGGAACCGTTAGCCGACCGTAAGATCCCGCTGATGGACAGCCCCGTCGAGCACCGCACGCTGGCGGTCGACGGGGTGCGGTCGCCGGTGCTCGTCGGCGGGCCGGCCGCCTCGGACGACGGCGAGGCCGTGGTGTTCGTGCACGGCAACAACGCCGGCGCGAAGTGGGACCGGTTGCTTGCGCCGGTCGCCGGTTTCACGCGGGTGATTGCCCCGGAGATGCCTGGATTCGGCGCGGCCGACAAGCCCACCCAATGGCCGTACACCGTGCCTGCCTATGCGGCGCATCTGGGAGCGATCCTCGATCAACTCGGGGTCCGGCGTGCGCATCTGGTCGCCCATGATTTCGGCGGGCCCTGGGCCCTGGCGTGGGCTGCCGACCATCTGGACTCGGCGGCCAGCATCACCCTGATCAACGCCCCGGTGGTGATCAACCACTTCGCCGCCAAACTGTGGCGCACACCCGTGCTGGCCGAGGCGCTGTCACGGATCGGCAATCCGGCGGTGCTGCGCCGCGTCCTGGCAATGCGGGATCCCGGCTTGCCGGCCGATGCGCTCGAATCGATCGCCGAGCACATGTTCGCCCGGGGAACCCCCGATGCGGTGCTGAAGCTGTATCGGTCAACCGGTCCGAATGCGCTTGCCCCGTATGTGGACCGGCTCGCCGAGTTCAGCGGCGACGTCCTGGTGGTGTGGGGCGCCGAGGACCGCTACGTACCGTTCTCACAGACCGACGAGTACCGCCGCATCTTCGGCAGCTGCCAGGTTCAGCCGATACCCGGGACGGGGCACTGGCCCTGGCTGGAACAACCCGACGTGGTCGCCGGGCACCTCACCACGTTCTTACGCACCCAGCTCAGGAGCGCCCGGTGAAACTGCGCCGTATCCGCACAACGACCGGGTTGAGCCTGCAATCTCTTGATTCCGAGGGTAATTGGTCGGATGGCGCCGACCTGACGCCGCTCGGCGGCAGGGTATTCGACGATGGCTGGCTGGCCGCCGCAGCCGAGCGCCAGCTGCAACACAGCGATCACCTGCTGCCGTTCCAACCGGTGTCCTTCCGCGACTTCATGCTCTACGAACAGCACAACATCGACGCGGCCCGCGGGCTGGTCCGCCGACTGCACCCCGGCCTGTACCGCGTGACGTCGCTGTACGAACGGGTGACCGGCCATCCCGTGCCGCAATTCAGACCCAAGCCGCTGTTCTACCGGCAACCGATCTACTACATGTCCAACGCGCAGACCTTTGTCCCGACCGGTACGCCGGTGGCGGTCCCGGACTACTCGCAGGCGCTGGATTTCGAGCTGGAGATCGGATTCGTCTTGGCGGCACCGTTGTTCAACGCGACGCCCACGGAAGCCACCGAGGCGATCGGTGCGTTCGTCGTGCTCAACGACTTCAGCGCACGCGACGTTCAGCGGCCCGAGATGCTCAGCGGCTTCGGGCCGCAGAAGTCCAAACACTTCGCCAGCTCGATGTCGGACACCGCCGTCACCGCCGACGAGATACTGCCCCGCATCGACGCCCTCACCGGTTCCGTCGCACTCAACGGGTCTGTGGTCAGCACCGTGCGCAGCGCGGGGATGCAGCACAGCCTCGGGCAGGTGCTGGCCCACGCGTCACGCAGCGAACCGCTCTATCCCGGAGAACTGTTCGGCACCGGGACCCTGCCCGGAGGCAGCGGCATGGAGACCGGGCATTGGCTGCGCCCCGGAGACACCCTGACGCTGGCCCTCGACGGCATCGGCCACATCGAGCACACCATCCTCTGACTATCTGGCGACGGCGTCGATGGCCTTGTAGATGCGCTGCTCGCTGACCGGCCGCGGCGTGCCGAGCTGCTGGGCCCACAGGCTGACCCGCAACTCCTCGATCTGCCACGCGATGTCCCGGACGTCAGGCGCAGCGGCTCGGCCCGGTGAGAGCGCCTGGAACAGTTCGTCATAGGCGTCCTCGACGGCATGCACGCGCGCCATCCGGTCCCGGTCGGCACTCAGTGCCTGAGGCAACCGCTCCAGCCGGCGGGCGATCGCGGTGACATACCGGGCCAGATCGTTCAACCGCGCGATCCCGGCGATGGTCACAAACCCCTTGGGCAACAGGCGATCCAGTTGAGATCGGATGTCGGCGACGGCATCGGCCTGCGCGGGCGACGGTTTGTCGGGCAGCGCCACCTGTACCTCGTGCGCGGCGGCCAGCACCTTCTCGACCCGGTTCACTCCGGCTTGAGTGGTGGGGCCGAGTTCCTTGGTGGCGCGCGCTGCCAACTCGGTGAATGCCGCCTTCGTCCACAGCGGCTTCGGGACCAGCACGTCAGCGGCCGCGTCGGCACAATCGTCGAGCAGTGCGACCAGTGTGCCGTCCGGATTGGCGTTGAGGGCCAGTCGGGTCCGCGTGCTCAGCCCCCGCTCGATCGTCTTGACCGGTGACGCTACGGTCAGCCGCAGCAGCCGGCGCAGTCCCGGCCTCATTGCCGCGGCCTGATCGGCCGGATTGGCGAACACCTTGATGTCCACGGCTTTCCCGGTGTCGACGAAGGCCGGGTATCCGCGCACGGTGTGCCCGCCGCTGACGTTTTCCACGGTGCGCGGCAGCTCGTCGAGGTCCTCGGGCCAGGCCCGCAGCCCGGTACGTTCCAGATCACCGCCCAGCGCATCGGCCACCGCTTGCGCGACGGGTACGGCCAGCTGTTCGCGCAGCGCGTCGATGTCCTTGCCGCGGGCCACCTCTTTTCCGTCGGCGTTCTCGACGGCGAAGGTCATCCGTAGATGGTCCGGGATCTTGCTCAGATCGAATGCGTCGATCGGCACCAGAATGCCGCTGCGCCTCCGGAGTTCGCGTTGTACCTCGTCCAGCAGTGAGCCGGCGGACGGATCGATGTCACCCAGGATGGCCCTGGCGGTATCCGGGGCCGGGACGAAATTGCGGCGCAGGTCCTTCGGCAGTGATTTGATCAGCGCGGTGACCAACTCCTCCCGCAACGCCGGAACCTGCCAGGCGAAGCCGTCGCCGCCCAGGCGGGCCAGCACGCCGACCGGGACGTGCACGGTCACGCCGTCATCGGCGGCTCCGGGCTCGAAGCGGTAGGTCAGCGGCAGTTCGAGATCGCCGGTCTGCCAGGTGTCGGGATTGTCCGCACCGTCCTCGGACTGCAGCAAGTCGTCGCGGGTGAAGGTCAGCAGGTCGGGTGTCTTGTGCCGCTGCTTCTTCCACCAAGCATCGAAATGTCGCGCGGACACGATGTCGGCCGGGATGCGCGTGTCGTACAGCGCATAGATCTCGTCATCACCGACCAGCAGGTCGCGCCGCCGTGCGCGTTCCTCGATCTCCTCGAGTTCGGCGCGCAGCCTGGCGTTGTCGCGGAAGAAGTGGTGGCGGGTCTGCCAATCGCCTTCCACGAGTGCATGGCGGATGAACAATTCGCGGCTCAGCTCCGGCTCGATCTTGGCGTAGCCGACCTTGCGGCGCGGCACCAACGGCAATCCGTACAGCGTCACCCGCTCGAACGCCACCACTTCACCGCGCCTGGCCTCCCAGTGCGGCTCGCTGTAGGTGCGTTGCACCAGATGGCCGGCAACGCGCTCGATCGCCTCGGGTTCGACCCGCGCGGCGATGCGGCCGAACAGCCGGCTGGTCTCGACCAGATCGGCCACCACGATCCAGCGTGGCGGCTTGCGGGTCAGCACCGAACCCGGCGCCAGCACGAACTTCGAGTTGCGGGCGCCTTGATAGTCGCGGCCGTCGCCCTCCCGTAGACCGACGTGAGACAACAGACCCGCGGTGAGCGCGGCGTGGATGCTGGCGGGCTCGGCCGGCTCGTCGCTCTCTCGGATGCCGATATCGCGGGCGATGCTGCGCAGCTGCCCCGTCAGGTCCTGCCACTCCCTGATTCGCAGGTAGTGCAGGAACTCCTCCCGGCACATCCGGCGGAAGGCGTTGCCGGAGCGCTGGTTCCGCTGCTCGCGCAAGTAGTTCCACAGATTGAGGTAGGACACGAAATCCGAGGACTCATCCGCAAATCGGGCATGCTTCTGCCGCGCCGCCTCCTCCTTGTCGGTCGGCCGTTCGCGAGGATCGGGAATCGACAGGGCGGCCGCGAGCACCAGCACCTCCCGGACGCAGCCCTCGGTGTCGGCCTGCAGGATCATCCGGCCGACCCGCGGGTCGAGCGGAAGCCGGGCCAGCCGACGCCCGACGTCGGTCAGGGCTCCGGATGCGTCGAACGCGCCGAGTTCCTGCAGCAGCTGCACACCGTCGCGGATGCTGCGGGGGTCGGGCGGATCGAGGAATGGAAACTCGGCGATGTCACCGAGCTGCAGGGCGGCCATCTGCAGGATGACGGCGGCCAAGTTGGTCCGCAGGATCTCGGGATCGGTGTAGCGGGGACGGGATTCGAAGTCCTTTTCCGAGTACAGCCGGATGCACACACCGGGTGCGGTACGGCCGGACCGACCGGCGCGCTGGGCGGCCGAGGCTTGCGAGATCGGCTCGATCGGCAACCGCTGCACCTTGGTGCGACGGCTGTACCGGGAGATCCGCGCAGTGCCCGGGTCGACGACGTAGCGAATGCCGGGCACGGTCAGCGAAGTCTCGGCCACGTTGGTGGCCAACACGATTCGCCGACCGCTATGGCTGGGCTGGAACACCTTCTGCTGTTCGGCGGTGGGCAATCGGGCATACAGCGGAAGCACCTCGGTGTTCCGTAGGTCCTTCAAAGCTTCCGCAGTGTCTCGGATTTCGCGCTCACCCGACAGGAACACCAGCACGTCACCCGGCGGTTCGGACTCCAGCTCACGGACGGCGTCGACGATCGCTTCGGTGGGGTCACGAACCTCGGTACGGACGATCTCGTGGTCGGGATCGTCGGGGTCCTCGTCGTCCGAGACCGGTGCGGGGACTTCCAGTGGCCGGTAACGGATCTCGACCGGGTACGTCCGCCCCGACACCTCGACGATCGGCGCGTCGTCGAAGTGAGCCGCGAACCGCTCGGGCTCGATGGTGGCCGAGGTGACGATGACTTTGAGGTCCGGGCGTCGTGGCAGCAGCTCACGCAGGTAGCCGAGCAGGAAGTCGATGTTGAGGCTGCGCTCGTGGGCCTCATCGAGGATCAGGGTGTCGTAGCGCAGCAGCCGGCGGTCCCGCTGAATCTCGGCGAGCAGAATGCCGTCGGTCATCAGCTTGATCAGCGTGGAATCGCTGGCCTGATCGGTGAAGCGGACCGTGTATCCGACGGCGTCGCCGAGCGGGGTGCCCAGTTCGTCGGCGATGCGCTGTGCGACGGTACGCGCCGCCAACCGGCGGGGTTGGGTATGGCCGATGGTTCCGCGGATACCGCGGCCCAGCTCCAGGCAGATCTTGGGCAGCTGCGTGGTCTTGCCCGAACCGGTCGCACCGGCGACCACCACCACCTGGTTCTCGCTGATGGCCTTGGCCAGCTCGTCGCGATGCTCGCTGACCGGCAGGTCAGGGTAGGTGATATCGGGGACGGCGGCCCGGCGGGTGAGCACGAGGGCTTCGGCAGCGGCGATTTGTTCGGCGATCGGCCCGATCTTGGCCGCATCGCCGCCGCGGAGATTCCGCAGCCGCCGGCGCAGCCGGTCCGCGTCGCGGATGGTCAAGCCGTCGAGGCGGGAGCGCAGCTCGGCGACTGACGGTTCGGACACTCGGTCAAGGATAGGTGCTCGAACGGGTGTGCTGCAGGTCACATCCGACACTGAACTGGCAACCTGCGGTTCCGTAGCCGTAGGTTGCCGGTACCTACGGTTGCGTACCCGGCCCGGCATCGGCGACGCTTGCCGATCGTGGGTCACTACATCGCCAACGTTCGTGATATCGAGTTCAACCTTTTCGAGGTTCTGCGGCTGGGGCCGGTTCTTGACGGGGGCGCGTTCGGCGACCTCGACGCCGACACCGCGCGCACCATGCTCGACGAGGTCGCCCGCTTTGCCGAAGGCGTCGTCGCCGAATCGTTCGCCGACGCCGACCGCAACCCGCCCGAGTTCGATCCGGCCACCCACGAGATCACCGTGCCCGGACCGCTGGCGAAGACCGTTCAGGCCGTCAAGGACGCCGAGTGGTGGCGCGTCGGCATCGCCGAGAATGCCGGTGGCACACCGGCTCCCGCATCGTTGGTGTGGGCGATCCAGGAAATGATCATGTGCGCCAACCCGTCGGCGATGTTCTTCTACGGCATGGGCCCGGCGATGGCACACACCCTCGCCGAGGTCGGTACCGCCGAACAGCAACGCTGGGCGCGGATGAGCATGGACAAGGGCTGGTCGGGCACCATGGTGCTGACCGAGCCCGATGCGGGCTCGGACGTCGGCGCCGGTCGCACAAAAGCCATCGCCCAGCCTGACGGCACCTGGCACATCGAGGGCGTGAAGCGCTTCATCTCCGGTGGCGACGTCGGCGACACCGCCGAGAACGTCTTCCACCTCGTGCTGGCCCGCCCCGAGGGCGCCGGCCCCGGCACCAAGGGGCTGAGCCTGTTCTATGTCCCGAAATTCCACTTCGACCCGGAGACCCTCGAACTCGGCGAGCGCAACGGCGTGTTCGTCACGGGCCTTGAGCACAAGATGGGCATCAAATCTTCGCCCACGTGCGAGCTGACCTTCGGCGCGCACGGCACCCCGGCCGTCGGCTACCTCGTCGGCGACGTGCACAACGGCATCGCCCAGATGTTCCGGGTGATCGAGAATGCCCGGATGACCGTCGGGGTGAAATCGGCAGGCACCCTGTCCACCGGCTACCTGAACGCGCTCGCGTACGCCAAGGACCGGATCCAGGGCTCGGACATGCTGAAGATGACCGACAAGACCGCCCCGCGCGTCGCGATCATCGAACACCCCGACGTGCGCCGCAGCCTGCTCACGCAGAAGGCCTACGCCGAGGGTTTGCGCGCGGTGTACCTCTACACCGCGGCTCATCAGGATTCTGTCGTGGCACAACATGTCTCGGGCGCTGATGCCTCGATGGCGCACCGCGTCAACGATCTGCTGCTGCCCATCGTCAAGGGCGTCGGTTCCGAGAAGGCCTACGAAATCCTCACCGAATCACTGCAAACCCTGGGCGGTTCCGGCTATCTGCAGGACTACCCGATCGAGCAGTACATCCGGGACGCCAAGATCGACTCGCTGTACGAGGGCACCACCGCCATCCAGGCCCTTGACTTCTTCTTCCGCAAGATCGTCCGCGACCAGGGCGGCGCACTGGCCCACGTCGCGGCCCAGATCTCGGCCACGCTCGAGGCCGACAACACCGGGCTGGAACCCGAGATCGCCCGGCTGTCCACCGCGTTGGCCGATGTCCAGTCGATGGCGGCCACGCTCACCGGCTACCTGATGGCGGCTCAGGACCATCCCGAGCAGCTGTACAAGGTCGGTCTCGGTTCGGTGCGGTTCCTGCTGGCGGTCGGCGACCTGATGATCGGCTGGCGCCTGCTGGTCGGCGCGCAGGCCGCTCAGACCGCGCTGGACGCAGCGACCGACCGCGACCGGCCGTTCTACCAGGGCAAGGTCGCGGTGGCGAAGTTCTTCGCGCACAACATGTTGCCGCTGCTGACGGCGGTGCGCGAAGTTCTGGAATCGGTCGACGGCGACGTCATGCAACTGGACAACGACGCGTTCTGACACCGGGCCGGGGAAGATGGTTCCCATGGCCGACTTCGTGATCGCTCCCCCGCCGCAGGCGTCGCTCCCCGTCAGCGGCGGGGCCGGGCGCTTTCCGATCCGCCGGGTGTTCTGCGTGGGGCGCAATTACGCGGCCCACGCGCGTGAGATGGGTAAGGACCCGGACCGGGAACCGCCGTTCTTCTTCATGAAACCGGCCGACGCGGTGATCGACGCGGCGGGCACGGTGCCGTATCCGTCGCTGACCGCGTCGTTGCACCACGAGGTCGAACTCGTGGTGGCGCTCGGTGCCGGTGGCCGCGACGTGGCGCCTGCCGACGCGTTGACGCTGGTGTGGGGCTACGGCGTCGGCGTCGATCTGACCCGGCGCGATCTGCAGGACGAGGCCAAGAAACTCAGCCGGCCCTGGGACTGGGCCAAGGGGTTCGACGCCTCCGCCCCTTGCACGCCGATCCACCCCGTCTCCGAGGTCGGTCATCCGCAGAGCGGAGAAATCTGGCTTCGAGTCAACGGCGACCTCAAACAGCACGGCGACCTCAAAGACCTGATCTGGTCGGTGCCAGAGGTCATCAGTGCGATCTCGACGGCAGTGGACCTGGCCCCCGGCGACCTGATCTACAGCGGAACGCCGGCCGGGGTCGGTCCGATGCGGCCAGGTGACGTCGTCTCGGGTGGCGTCGCAGGTGTCGCGGAGTTCTCCTTCACGGTCGGCTCAGCCGATCGGCCACCCGCCTGACCCGCGTGCCCACGGTGTCGACTTGCCGGGCCGTCATGGGTCGCAGCGGGTGGACGCACAGGATCAGCGCGACGCGACCGTGAGTGTCGAACACCGGTGCCGCGATCGTAGCCACCGGCTGCGGCTTGCTCGCCGTGTCACCGGCCGGCGTCAGGCCGATCGTGGTGAATTCGGCCAGCAATTGATCGGTGATGCCCCGGACGTGGTCGGGCAGTCCGTCGCTCGGCAGTGAGACGACCATCTGAGCTGCCCGGGTCAGATCCGGTGTCGTCCAGTCGACATCGAATCCCCTGGCTCGCGTCTGCGCGAGCACCTCGCTGAGCCGTTCGGCGAGCCCTCCGCTGGTGGTGGGCGCCCTGTCGACCCAGGCGCGCTGCCCGGCCGGCGAGTCCCACGCGGCAAAGGCGACACCGAACGGCGGCGCGTACCGGATGCGATCGCCGGGCGCGCCGGCCGGACGCGGGCCGGCGCCTTCGAATGCGGTGATCACCAGCTCGTCCGCCACCCGCTCCACGACCGAAGCGGCGTAGCCGAGTTGGTCCGAAACCTCCTGCGCGGCAATGCGTGCGGCATGAGCGAGGGGACGCGCCGCCGCGGTTCGGGCCGCGACCACGGCCAGACCCGGCCCGAGCGCGAATGTCTTGTCGGCAGGATCGCGGATCAGCCAACCGCGGTCACACAACGTCTTGAGGATCGCGTGCGCGGTGGCCTGGGTCAGATCCAGCGCTCCGACCACATCCGAGAACCGCAGAGGCTTGTCACCGGAGCTCGCCAGCAACTCGATCACGTCGAGCACCCGGCTCGTAGGCGCCGAGCTCGCACCACGCACCCTTGACTCCTTTCAGGGTGGTTCCTACAGTCGCCCTTGTACATTCGAGAGAGTATCTCGATTATTCGAGAATCGGTAGGTGCCATGCGTGCAGTCGTCTTACGTGAGGGCGCACTTACCGTGCGCGAGATCGCCGATCCCGTACCGGGCCCGGGCGAGCTTCTGTTGCGAGTGCTCAGTACCGCGATCTGCGCGTCCGACGTCCACTTCATGGACCACCCCGAACTCGGTCTCAACGATCCGACCGGGCGCTCGCTCTATGACACCCGGCAAGACGTCGTGTTGGGCCATGAGTTCGTCGGGGAGGTGATCGGGCACGGCCCCGGCTGCACCGATCAGTTCCCGGCCGGCACCCGAGTCACGTCGATACCCATCAGGTTGATCAACGGCGGTGCCGACGGGGCACACATCATCGGCCAGCACCCCGACTCCCCCGGCAGTTTCGCCGAACAAGTCGTGGTGTCGGAATCGATCGCACGAGGCGTCGCCACCGGTGCATCCGACGACGCCGTCGCCCTCACCGACGCCTTCGCCGTCGGCGAGTTCTACGTGCGCTCGGCCAGATTGGAGCCCGGCGAGATTCCCATCGTGATCGGCGCCGGTGCGATCGCGCTGTCCGCGGTGGCCGCCCTGGCCCGACGCGGTGTCGAACCGATCATCATCTCGGACTACCAGGCGGACCGACGGGCACTGGCCTGCAAGGAGTTCGGCGCTCACATCGCCGTCGACCCGGCCGAACGCTCACCGATGGACGTTTGGCGCGAGGTACGCGCCCAACGCAACCTGTGGGGTCCGGCCGTCGTGTTCGAATGCGTCGGGGCCTCGGGTCTGATCCAGAAAATCGTCGAGGAGTCCGATATGGGCACCCGAATCTACTGCGCCGGTGGTTGGTACACCGGTGACACCCTCGACATCACCACCGCCACGCGCCAAGGCGTGACCCTTCAGTTCGGCGGCGGGCCGTGGCCGCAGGACTGGTACGGAACGTTGGAAGCCATCGTCGCCGGGGAGCTGGACCCGGCGCCCAGCATCGGCATGGTGGTGCCGCTCGACGAAGTCCCCGACGCACTCGATCTGGCCCGCCGCTCCGCCGGCCCGGCGCGAATCATCGTGCATCCGAATGGAGTTGGCAATGAGTGATCGTGAAGACATCACCGAAGTCCTGGTCCGCTACGCAACCGGGATCGACCGCCGGGACTGGCCGCTGTTCCGCACGGTGTTCACCGACGACTGCGTGCTGGACTACGGCGAGATCGGCACGTGGATCGGCGTGGACGCCGTGACCGAGTTCATGGATCAATCCCACGCGATGGCCGGGCACACCATGCACCGGCTGAGCAACCACGCGATCGCCGTCGACGGTGACACCGCGACGGCCCGCACCTACATCGACGGGCTGATCATGGCTCAAGACAACAACTCCGGTGTCAACGCCATCGGCTTCTACGACGACGAGCTGGTGCGTACCCCCGCGGGCTGGCGGATCGCGCGGCGACGTTTCACCGCGGTCCGGATCACCAATGTCTGAGTTCGCGGCCAAGTACGGACCATGGGCACTCATCGCCGGTGCCTCCGACGGCGTCGGCGCGGCGATGGCCGAGGAGCTGGCCCGTCGCGGACTCAACGTGGTGCTACTGGCCCGCCGGCAGGCGGTGCTCGATGACGTGGCGGCCCGTATCGCCGACCGTACCGGGGTCCGAACCCGCACGCTGGCAATAGATCTGGCCGCACCCGGCGCCGCCGGCGAGGTGATCGACGCCACCGCTGACCTCGACATCGGCTTCCTGGTCTGCTGTGCGGGGGCAGATCCGCACTTCCGACCGTTCCTGACCAGCCCGCTGTCCGCGGCGGAATCGTTGGTGCAGCGCAACTGCATGGTGCCCATGCAACTTTGCCACCACTTCGCACAGCCGATGGTGGATCGGGGGCGCGGCGGCATCGTCGTCTTCGGATCCGGCGCCGGATTCACCGGCGGCCCCAACATGGTCGCCTACGGGGCGAGCAAGGCCTTCGACATGGTGTTCGCCGAGGCATTGTGGACCGAGCTGCACGACAAGGGTGTTGATGTCCTCGGGTTGATTCTCGGCAAGACCGACACGCCCGCGTTGCGCAAGCTGGAGCACGAGCGAGGTCAGATCGACTCCGCAGAACAGACACCGCCCGGAGCCGCCGACGTCGACGATGTGGTGGCAGCCGCGTTCGCCAACCTCACGGCAGGGCCGACCTGCCTGGTAGGACCGGAAGTCCGAGCGGCCGCGCAACTGGTGGCCGCAGTGAGCCGCAACGAAGCGGTGCGGTTCATCGCGCAGGCCGTGACCGCAGCGATGGGTGACTGACAGTCGTTACACCGCGAACCGGATCGGGACGGTCAGCGGCCCCCGGATGGCCGGGGTGTCGCGCCAGGTCGGTACGCCCGAAAGCGTCGGCCGGCGTCGCAGGACGTGCCGTAGCGCGATGCCTGCCTCCAGCCTGGCCAACGGGGCGCCCAGGCAGTAGTGCGCTCCGTGTCCGAACGTCAAGGGGGCCGGACCCGGACGACCCGGCCGAAACAGGTCGGGAGCGTCATAGACGGCGGGATCGCGGTTGGCCGCCGCCACGCAGGCCAAAACGGTTTCACCGCATCGGATGTCATTGCCCGCGACGGTCTGGTCGGCGGTGGCGGTACGGCTGGTCGCCTGCACCGGGCCGTCCAGCCGCAGCAGTTCGGTGACCACCGCGGGGTCGGCGGGGTCGATCTCATCTGCCGCGCGAGCGCCTTCACCGTCAGGAGTGAGCAACCGGATGAGGCCGGCGCCCAACAGATTCGCGGTGGTCTCATGCCCGGCAACCGCGATGAGGATCGCTGAGACGACGACCTCGTCGAGCGAAAGCCCAGGTTCGGCGGCGATATAGCTGAGCAGATCGTCGCGGGGATGCGTACGTCTGTCAGCGGCCGCGGGCAGCATCTCCGTGAGTAGAGCCGCAGCCGCCCCGATCCCGCGTTCGAGTTCTTTCCGGTCCGTGAACCCGCCGAGGATCCGGATGACGTCAGGAGAGTGTTCGCGCAGTGCCGAACACTGCTCCGCCTCCAGCCCCAACCATGCCCCGATGACCGCTATCGGCAGCGGGAGGGCGATGTGCGCCATCGCATCGAAGGGTTGGTCGACGGCGATCGCGGAAACTGCCTGGCGGCAAATCGATTCGACACCATCGGTGAGCCGGTCGATGAATGCGCGGCCGAACACATCCCGCACAGAGCCGCGCAACCGATCATGCGCCGGACCGTCGGTGAACAGCATGCTGGCTTCGACGAAGGAGGAGTTGAAGAAGTCCGCCGCGCCCGCCGCGCCCATGCTCGCCCGGGGGTCGCTGGTCCAGTGCGGCCCGACGAGCACTTCGCGGACGGCGTGATAGCCGAGGGCCAGCCAGGCCTGGGCGGTGTCGTCCCACACCACCTCACCGTGGCAGCGCCTCGTCTCGTAGAACGGGTAGGGGTCGGCGGCATCCCATGGAAGCCGGGCCACCGTGAGGTCAGGGGTGGTCATGGTGATCCAACCCGCAGGGCAATCCGCGCTCGCGGACCCAGGCATGGTGCAGCTTGCCGAGTTCCGTTGTGGGTTCGGCGATGCCGGAGAGGTCTTCGAGGATGGAGCGCACCGGCACGGTCGCCCGCAATCCAGCGGCGATATGGTCAAAAGCGATCTGCAGACGCGGAAGGAATACGAACTCGCGGGTCACGGTGACGTGGCCGGGCGGTCGGGAGTTCTGATCGCCCATGAACGCCCGGAGGCTTCGCGCCGCGATGTCGGGCGTATAGGTGACCGGCTGCGGAGCTGTGGTGGCATGGGTCATGTCCGAGACGATCCGCCGCAGGTCCTCATCGCTCATCGAGGTGCCGGCCGATATCAGCCCCATCGCGGTCATCAGTTCGCGGCAATCGTCGTATCGCCCCTCCATCCCGGCATGCATCAACGAAAGAAAGAGCCAGCGTGGCCGTTCCGTGAACGTCTGCACACAGCCGAAATCCAGGCAACCGACCGTACCGTCGGGGTTGAAGCGGAAGTTGCCGGGATGCGGATCGACCTGCACCAGGTTGCCATGCCGGGAGCCACTGTTGATGAACCGGAACACCACCTCAGCCCAGGTGTTCCGCAGATCCTGATCGGCGTGTTGTGCTGTTGCCCAATCCATCCCGTCGAGATAGGTCATCGTCAACACCCGTTCGCTGGACGCCTCCGGGATCACCTCGGGGACATGGATGAACGGATGACCGCGAAGCAGATCGGCAAATGCGGTGATCATCGCCGCCTCGTGGCGATAGTCCACTTCCTCGGTGACTCGCGCGGTGATCTCGGCAGCCATGTCCCGGATGTCTGCCGTCGCGCCCATCGCCGCGGCGCCCAGACGCATGAAGGTCAGCAGCAACTCGGTGTTGGCAAGGTCGTCGCGGATAGCCTGTGCCACACCGGGATACTGCACCTTGACGGCGACCACCCGCCCGTCGCGCAACACTGCGCGGTGGACTTGCCCCACCGAAGCAGCCGCGATCGGATCGTCGTCGAACTCGGCGAAGCATTCGACACCCGCCCCGAGTTCTTTGTCGAGTACCTCGTGTACCAGGGCGGCAGGCATCGGCGGTGCGGCAGTCTGCAACTGTGCCAACGCCTTCTGGTAGGGAGCGAACCCGGCGTGGCCGATCGCGTCGGCGTCGACCATGGACAGGATCTGGCCGGCCTTCATCAAGGCACCTTTGGAATGCCCCAGCAGTTCGGTGTAGCGCTCGGCGGTGCGCTCATGGAACCGCTCAACAGCGCCACCGTCGCCGGCACGTTCCCGCAGGCCCGCAATCAGCCGGCCGCCTGCGGCCCGCGCGGTGAATCCCGCGAGCGGCATCGTGCGACGGACCCTCCCGCGGGGCACCAGCTCGTCGGAGGGTCTCATTGGATCTCCATCGCCGCAGCTCGTGCAGCCGTGTGATCGTCGAATGCCCCCGGTAAACCGCGTCGACGCACCCAGGCATGGTGCAGCTTGCCCAATTCGGTTGTTGGTTCGGCGACACCGTCCATGTCGTCGACGATGGCGCGTGCGGGCAGCGTGGCATGCAATCTGGCACAGATGTTGGTCAGCGCCTGGTTCACCCGCGGGGCGAAGGCGTAGTCGTCGGGAACCAGCATGCGCGACAAGGGATTGCCGGAGTCGGGACTGAACATCCAACGCGTGGTTCGTGCGATGCTGCTCGCCGTATAGGTAACCGGCTGCGGTGCTGCGATGATGTCGTAGAACACCTGGGTCCAGAAATCACACAGTTCCTGGCCGGTGATCGGGAAATCGTCCATGATGAACCCCGCTTCGATCACATCTGCGCGCAGGTCGTCGATGCGCTTGTCGATGGTGTTGCGCACGATGGAGACCCACATTCTGCGCTTCTGCTCGGTCAGGACCTTGATGCAGCCGAAGTCGACGAATCCGACGCTGCCGTCATCGCCGAAACGGTAATTGCCCGGGTGCGGGTCGGCGTGAAGGAGATTGCTGTGCCGCAGGTTCGAGTAGCTGAAGCGCGTCACCACTTCGGCCCAGCGGTTCTTGAGATCTTGTTCGGCGTGTTGTGCGGCCGCCCAACCTATCCCCTCCATGTAGGTCATCGTGAGGACTCGGTCGGTGCAGGCATGACCCACGAGGGCGGGGACCCGGAAGAACGGGTGGTCGACATACAGTTCGTGGAAGGCGGCGATCATCTTCGCCTCCCGCCGGTAGTCGACTTCCTCGACGATGCGTGCCGTGTACTCGCGCGCCAGCTTGCGTAGGTCGAAGACGATGCCGGAGGCGGAGGCGGCGAATCGCAGGAACGTGGCGATGAGTTCGGTGTTAGCCAGATCCTCGCGGATCGCCTGTGCCACACCGGGGTACTGCACTTTGACCGCAACGTCACGTCCGTCCGCAAGCACTGCGCGGTGTACCTGGCCGATAGATGCCGACGCTATTGGCTCGTCGTCGAACTCAGCGAACGTCCGGACGCCGTCTTCGAGTTCATCGTCGAGGACGTCGTGAACCAGTGCCGGCGCCATGGGTGGCGCATCCGACTGAAGCCGGGTCAGCGCTTGTTGATAGGGCTGAAAGCCGCCGGTTCCTACGTCTGACGGGTCGATCAAGGACATCAACTGCCCGACCTTCATCAGGGCGCCCTTGGAGTGGCCGAGCATCTCGACATAGCGGTCAGCGGTGCGCTCATGGAACCGCTGCACCGCGTTGTCGTCACCGGCCCGCTGCTGCATGCCCGCGATGAGACGCCCACCGGCGGCACGAGCCGTGAACCCGGCTATGGGCATCGTCCGACGTAGCCGGCCCTGCGGCACTGTCCTGTCGCGTTCTGACATCGAATCGCTCCCATCGGGTGGAGCCCGTTGTAAAGTGTATTCCTACGTACAGTAAGTGATCACTTTCAGGAGGTCAACGATGTCGGCCGGATCGACCCGGGAACGGCTGGTCACCGAGGCGATGAAGCTGTTCAGCGACAAGGGTTTCGAAGCCACCAGCGTGTCTCAGATCGAAGCTGCAGCGGGCTTGTCCGCCGGATCAGGAGCGCTGTACCGCCACTTCAAATCCAAGGACGCCCTCCTCTCGGCCGGCATCGACCGTCAGTTGGATCGTCGCTCGGCCATGCAGGACATCCGCGCCCTGTTCGCCGGACTCGGGGACTTACACAGCGAACTGACGGTGCTGGGTCGCTACCTGCTCACCGTGATCGATCAGGAAACCGAGTTACTCCAGGTCGCGGCCCGCACCCCGGCCGGGATGTCTGATCGGCTGGACACCGCGTACGCCGCGCTCGTCGACGGGCTGTGCGACGAACTGAACGGCTGGATCAACGTCTGGGCGCCGAACCGATCTTCTGAAGAGACACGAGTACTGGCTTCACTCGGCATCAACAGCCTTCTCGGAGAACGCTTCGCCGCCAACCTGTTCCGCCGTCCGACAGCAGCCGCGTCCGATGACGAATACCTGAAGGAATGGACGGCCACACTCGCCGCTCGCGTAGAAGCGCTGGGCTGATAGACAGCCGACCTCGGCCATGCTTGCCTGTGTAGATGGGACGACCCTACCGCTATACCGACGTTCGACGGATTCCCGCAGACCCGGCGGTCGTTTGGAGCATCGTCGCCAACCATGAAGGAATGTCCGAGTGGACGCCTTCTCGGAAGGTAGTTCTGGAAGCTCCCGGCAACCCCGACCGATACGGCGTGGGCGCAATCCGGGCGCTGCACATGTTCGGACCTGTTATCCGGGAGCGCATTACGCGGTTCGAACCGCCGACGACACTGCAGTACCGCTTGGTGTCCGGGCTGCCGTTTCGCGAGTACACCGGCCAGATCACGGTCGAGCCCACGGAAACCGGCAGCCTGATGTCGACGGTTATCAGCTTCCGCACGATCATCCCGGGCACGCAGATTCTCGTCGCCATCGCGATACGCGTTGCCAGTGCCGGCGCTGCCCGCCTCGCGCGCAGGCGGCCGCAACCGCGATAAGCGCAGTTAGGGCCCGCGTACTTCCTTGCCGGTGAGGTCGGTGGCGTCCAGCAGGATCCAGTCGGGCGGAGCCGGCGCGGGATGGCCTAAGTCGTTGTCCCAGTCCAGGTCCCACTCCGGCTCGGGTTTCATGTCCCATTCCGGCAACCACTCCGGCTCAGGCTCCCACTCGGGCTCGGGCTCGGGCTCGGGCTCGAAGTCAGGCTGCAGCTCCCAGTCGGGTTCAAGGTCCCATTCGGGTTCGGGGCCGGCATCGGATGGGGCGAGCAGGAGTTCGGGGCGGTGGTGGTAGTTGATCCGATTCTGGCCGTGGTCGAGCCCCGGTGGCGGATGCCATTCAACCTCGCCGTGTTCGTCGATGGTGGTGCTGTAGCCGCCGTCGCTGTGGACCAGGCGGTTGTGCGGCCCGCAGGCCAGGGTCATCTCGTCGACGTTGGTGTTGCCGCCGTCAGCCCAGTCGGCGGTGGCATGGTGGGCTTGACAGCCGTAGGCGCCCACGGTGCAGCCCGGTTTGGTGCACCCCCCGTCGCGGGCGATGAGTACGACGCGTTGGGCGGGACTCGCGATACGCCGAGCTCGGAAGAGATTCAGCGCCGATCCGGTGGCCTGATCGAAGACCGCCAAGTAGTGACTGGCATGGGCGCCCATGCGGATGAGGTCCCCGATTGGAATCTTGGTGCCCCCACCGGGCACCCCGATTCCGGCGCGCGATTCGAGGTCTCGCAACGTGGTGCGCACGATCACCGACACCGGCAACCCGTTGAGCTGACCCAGATCCGTCATCAACGCGATGCGTCCGACCACCAGGAGCGCGTCGTGTCGGCGTTGGGCCAGGCTGCGGTGTTCATTGTCGATCTGAGCTTGGGTGGGAGTGCCGCACGTGCAGGGCTGGTCATCATCGGGGTTGCACATGCCCGGGGCGGCGAACTTGGCGAACAGCACTTCCCACACCGCAGCAGCTTCCGGGGTCAGGTTGCCCGTGAGCGCCGTCATCGCGTCACGGCCCTGCTTGCCGGTGGACAGCCCGCGTTTGCGGGCCCGTTCGGTGTCGTCGGGTTCGGGTCGGTCCGTCCTGATCGAGCAGAAACAACCGCAACTCGGCGGTGTCTTTGAGTTCTTTGGGCCCCACCCCGACCGCGACCCGGACCAGGTCGGCTTCGAACTGCTCCCGGGTCACCTGGTCGACGAACCCGGGCAACCCCTTGACCGCCTCACGCAGCACCTTGACGTGATCGGGATTGATCAAGCCAGCCCCCACCGCGGCAGCGACCACCGGCAGCGCCGGTGGTAGCGGTTGGCCGGTCAACGAACGCCGCGGGCCCAACTCGGCGGCCTCACCCAACCGCCGGCCGGCCTCAGCGCCGGACAGCCGCCAGCGGACACGCAACACCTCGTTCCATGACTTGGCGCCCAACTCACGAGGCGTGGACTCGGCCTGCAGTTGCGCCAGCAGCCGATGCAGCGCGGAAGGCAGTTGGCAGGTCAACGCCTCGTACTCGTCGAGCACCGCCAGCAGTTCAGCGGGTCAGGCAACCGAAGTCACACGCGGCGAACGCGTCGAGAGCGGCCCGCAACCCCGCCACCGCTTGAACCGGCCCCGCCTGCATGGTTCGAACATACATTCGACCACCGACAAGTTGCGGCCACGAGAACTAGCCGATTCGGTCTGGCGACCAGTACTCCAACATCTCGGCGAAGGTCTCGAAGGCCGGCTTCGACACCCCGTAGGCGGCCTCGAAGTGGATGCTCAACGGGAAACCGAGCTCGGCCACCCCGTCGATGACCCGCTTGTAGAGGTCGAGCATCAGGCGGCGCTTGTCCGCGGGCTCCCGCTGGGCCAGGTCGGTGACGAATGCCTGCTCAGCGGCCACCGCCTCGTTGCCCGGGTCCTGGATGAGCCAGTTGATCAGACCGACCTTGGTCTCCATCTTCGGCACGAACCCGAAAGACAGCAGAATCTCCGGGCGGTGGTCGGTGGTCTTGGCGAGTTCGGTGAGGAACTCGACGATGGCGTCGGAGTACAGCAGCTGGGTCATGCCGTACGTCGCGCCCTTGTCGCACTTGAAGTTGAACCGGCCCTGCTCGCCCTCACGGGTGGGGATGAGGATGGCGCCCCGGTTGGGGACCACGTCCTCATAGATCGACAGGGCATCGGTGGGGGCGACGCCCTCGCCCTCACCGTCTTTCATGGTGCGGGGCACGCCGACGAAGGCGATGCCTTCGAATCCAGCGCCGCTGAGGTCGTCGAGGCGCTTGCCCAGCGCCTCGGAGTCCAGGAACGAGGTGACCTGCGTGCACAGACCACGCATGCCGGGTAGCTCGGGCCGGAGGATGTTCCAGTAGTCCAGGACATCCATCCGCGGCTTCATCTCGATCGGACGGTCGTCGTCCTCATCGATCATCCCGGGAATCATCACGTGGCGGATCCGGCCTTCGATGCCGGTCTCAGCTGCCAAGGCGAGCACTTTTCGCGCCTCTTCAACGGGGTACTGCACCCCGCGGTCAAGGGTGGGCGGGACAAGTTCCAGCGCGATGGTGTTCAGAGGCACCTGATTGCTCCACACTCTCATTACATTCAGACACGGCGTCCTGGGCGGCATTGACCATGAGGCCGGTCCATCCACCCTACGGAGCCAGGCTGGCGACCACACAGGTACCTCCGTCAACACCCGGCGCCGCTCGCCCCGTGGTAGACCACCTGCATGGCTGAGCGTGTCACATTCCCCAGTTCGACCGGCCCCACGCTGGCGGGCGTCATCGACCGGCCGGACGGGCCGGTCCGAGGCTGGGGCGTGTTCTCGCACGGTTTCACCCTCGGTAAGGACTCGCCGGCCGCCTCCCGGATCTGCAAGCAGCTGGCCGCCGACGGCATCGGGATGTTGCGCTTCGATGCGCTGGGCCTGGGCGACTCCGAAGGCGACTGGGGCGACGGCTCGTTCACCGTCAAGGTCAACGACATCATTGCGGCCTGCACGTTCATGGCCGAGCGCGGCACGCCGCCCGACCTTCTGATCGGACATTCCTGGGGCGGTGCGGCGGTGATCGCCGCGGCGCGGCGGTCCCCCGGCGTGCGAGCCGTGGTGACCGTCGGTGCGCCGTTCGACCCCACACACGTCGAGCGCCAGTACGACGCAGTGATCGACCAGGTCTGCGCCGAAGGCAGCGGCCAATGGATGGTGGGCGGGAAGACGCTGACACTCAAGCGGGCCTTCGTCGAGGATGTCCGGGCCACCGAGCTGCTGGACAAGATCAAAGGCCTCAAACTGCCGTTGCTCATCCTGCACTCCCCGACCGACAACACCGTCGGCATCAAGAACGCGAGCGACATCTTCTGGGCCGCCCGCCACCCCCGCAGCTTCGTCTCGCTGGAAGGTTCCGAACACCTGCTCACCGGGCCCGGGCAGGCCAAGCGCGCCGGCCGGATCATCGGCGCCTGGGCCGACGCCTACCTCGACGTGCGATAGCGTCAGCACATGTCTGACGCAGCCACTCAGATCGCGTTCGTGCAAGCCACCTGGCATCGCAACATCGTCGACAAGGCGCGCGAGGGGTTCACCCAGCAGATCGGCACCCATGGATTCGCCGATGCGTCCCTCGAGTTCTTCGAAGTGCCCGGCGCCTTCGAAATCCCGCTCACCGCAAAGCGTCTGGCGCTCACCGGGCGTTACCGGGCGATCGTGGCGGCCGGGCTCGTCGTCGACGGCGGCATCTACCGCCACGACTTCGTGGCCACCGCGGTGATCGACGGGCTGATGCGGGTGCAACTCGACACCGACGTTCCGGTGTTCTCGGTCGTGCTCACTCCGCACCATTTCCACGAACACGACGAGCATGTCGACTACTTCACGAAGCACTTCGTCAAGAAAGGTGCCGAGGCGGCCAACGCCGTCGCGGCGACGCTGGCCCTGCACAGTTCGTTGGACTAATTGCCCGTCGCGCGGCGAACGTGTCCGGCGATGTGGTCGTAGACCCTGCGCGTGACCTCGACGTCGTCACTCATGATGTTGTAGCCGTGGTCGACGCCGGGCACTTCGTGATACTCGGCCAGTGAGCCGACCGCGTCGAGCTTCTGGGCGTATCGCCAGGCCTCGTCGCGCAGCCGGTCGTACTCGGCGGTGACGATCAGCGCCGGGGCGATGCCTTCGATTCCGTCGGCGTTGGTGCCCCAGGCCGGGGAGGCCAGGCGGTCACTGCGCCGAGCCCGCTCGGGAATGTAGGCGGTGTCGAACACCTCACCCATCCAGGGCTTCATCACGGCTTTGGCGCCCAGCGGGGAATGCTTGTCCTTCGTCGCGGTCACCAGATCCAGCGGCGGGTAGTGCAGAACCTGCAATGCGATCGACGGCCCGCCGTGCTCGAGGGCCAGCCGACAAGCCGCAGCGGAAAGGCTGCCGCCCGCGCTCTGGCCGCCGACACACAACCGGCCGCCATCCCAATCCCGCTCGGGCGCCGAGACCCAGCCCAGTACGTCATAGATCTGCTCGGCCGAAGTGGGAAACCTGCGGTGCGGCGCCAAGAGGTAATCGACATTGACCACAACGACATTCGCCTTGGCCGCCAGATAACGGCACCACGGGTCGTCCTGTTCCCGATGCCCGACGACGAAACCGCCGCCGTGCACGTTCACGTACACGGCGGCTTTCGCGTCATCCGACGGCGGGTGGTACACCGTCGCGGCTACTCGTCCGTGCCGGGTCGGGATATCGGTCAGCGTTGTGCGGCCCGGGATTTCGGGAAACCGCACGCCCGGTTTGGGCGCAGGATTGACGGCCGCGGAGAACAGGCGTGCCAAGGCGTCGGCCAGCATCGGTGTGGAAAGTATGGACACGGTTTCCTTCGAATGCGCGGTCAGGACTGAACGTTCCATTGTGAACCCGACCACTTCGGCAGGGAACCGAAGGGGTAAACCGCTGGACATGTCCCTGCCGACCGAGAATGTGAACATGGCTCATGTCAGCGATATGCGACGATTCTGAGGTGGTCCCCCACAAGCCACTACGGCGCCGCCAACCCGTCCAGGAACGCAGCCGACGCCGTGTCGAGCGCATCCGGGCCGCAGCGCTCGAGCTGCTGGAGACCCGGGGTGTAGACGCCGTCACCACCCGCGCCATCGCGCAACGGGCCGAAGTCCCGGTCGCGACGGTCTATCAGTTCTTCCCCAACCGCGATGCGATCCTGCAGGAGATCGTGGCCGATCACCTCGACCGGCGGGACGCCGAAGGCGCGGCGATCCTGGCCGCACTGGCACCGACCAGCCTGGCCGAGGTCGCCCACGGCATCTTCGAATTCCACTACGAGCACCTGCGCAACCATCCGCACCTGGTGGACCTGCACTACACCAGCCTGGCCAGCGGCCTGATCGCCGACCCACGGGCACGCCGAACCGAGTTCGCCCACGCCCTGCACGGTGCGCTGTTGCACTGGGGTCTCTTGGCCGAGGGCACCGATCCCTTGATGACGATGGTGGCTGTCGAGATGGGCGATCGCCTGCTGGAGATGGCTTTCCATGCGGGACGGGGGCCGGACCGGGCGATCCTCACCGAGGGCGAGCGGGCGCTGACGCAGTATCTGCAGACCTACGCCGCACCCACGTCCTGAACGACGGCGCGTCGCTGCTTTGCCAGCGCGAAGCGGGTGAGCGTGCCGACGAACCGCTCGAGGGCGACGCCGTCGCCGCGCGTAGCCGAGGCCGGGATCCAGGTTCCGCCGCGGCGTTCGAGCAGCAGTTCCTCGACCGGCTCGTCGAATACCTGGGTCGCCACTCCGGGCTCGGTCGCATCCCGCCAGTCCTCGACGATGTGAACCTGCAGGCTCCTGCCGTCGAGCCGGCGCACCCGCACCGACGAGGCCGACACGGAGACGGCGAGGGTGGTGGTGGGAAAGTCACCGCCGATGCCCACCTGGACGGCACCGTCGACGAGCGGAACCGTCAGCAAGGTGGTGCCCCGGCATAATCGGTCGAGCTCCATGCCGTTAATGATTATCATTTTCAGCTGGTGCGTTCAACTGAACTCACAAGCCCGCTGCTCAGCCGGTCAGCGACGCACGCCGCTACCGCCGACTTCGGCGGCAAGCGGCGGTGGCAACGGGGTGGTGGGCGTGGGCGACGCCGCCGCCGGGGCCGGCGCTCCCGGGCGATGGAAGTCGACCATCGCCTCCTCGCGGAGCACCTTCTCTCCCACGCTGAGCACCAGCGACTTCGAGGTCACCAGGTATTCGATCCCGGCGTTCTCCACGCGGAACGCGCCGTCGTCGTTGCGGGTCGCGGGCACGATCAACTTGGCGCCGTCGCGCAGCCGCACCCCGCGGTATTCGTATTTGCCGCCCGACACCGAGCAGATCGCCACCCGGGACGCGTCGGTACTGCCGAACAACACGGTCGCGTCCGCGGTGGCACAGCGCGCGGTGGAGTCGACATACCCCCGGGCATCACTGGACGGTGCGGCCGAGGCCGCCGGAACACCCACCGCGAGCATCGTGACACCCGCCGTCACCGCAGCGGTGAGACAGCGACGCGGGGAGCAGGCACCAGTCATCGGTTACCACTGAACCACGGCTTTGCTGCTTACGGCAGCGTCAACCCCGAGACACCACCGAATCGTTAGATCTCCGCAACACAACCGGATCCGCGGCGAGCCAGGGACCTAGGGCGCCAGGCTGCGCATGGTCCTGACGACGTAGTCATCCAGCAGGGCGTCGCGGGTGGGCCAATCGTTGGTCGTGATCAACAGCGCGTAGAAGCCGAGCAGGAAGAACACCGCGCTGTTCCACGGGTTCACGTCGGCGGCCACCTCGCCCTGCTGCTGCGCCACCTCGATCTCCCGAGCCACACCGGTGATCACCGGGTGTTCCTGGCCGTCCCCCACGGGCGGCCGCGTCTGTGAGAAGTGCAGGGCCAGAAAGTCTTTGAACAGCACCCCGCCGAGCCGGCGTTCGAGGCCGACCACCAGCCGCATGGCCTCGCGCAAGCCTTCCTCCAAGCTGTGCGGCTTCTTGAGGAATTGGCCGTACTGCTTGGCGATCCGTACCTCCTCGCGCTGCTCCAGTTCCAGCAGCACATGCTCCTTGGTGGGGAAGTGGAAGAAGAACGTGCCGTGTGCCACGCCCGCCGCGGTGACGATGGTGCCCACATCCGCCTCGGCCATCCCCGCGCGCTTGAACTCTGCGATCGCCGCACCCATCAACCGCTCACGGGTCTGTAGGCGCTTCGCCTCCCGCGCAGACAGCCCGTCCGCCACCGCCATTCCATCTCCTCCACTTGAGCCCAGGGACAGACGAACCGACTCGACCGCACTGACTAACTCGAATCTATCCCCTGGCCGCATCGCGCAGAATCTGTTGCAGCCGGTCCAGCGGGTCACCTGACGCGGGGTCGAGCCGGTTGGGCGGTCGCGTCGGCGCCGTGCCGGCCGGCCCCGGCGGCGGCGCCTGCGCCGGCGGTGGCGGTGGCGGTGGTGGCGCGTTGGGCGGGACGGCGGCGCCGGCTGCGGAGATCTTGCGGTTCAAGCGTGCCTGCGCGTCGTTGCGGACGTTACGCCGATCCACGTCGGGGTCGGCGTTGCCGGCAAAGCACCCGTCGGGGGCCCGGTCCACCACCTCTCGTGCGGCCAGGTAGTAGCCCAGGGCGCTGCGGTGGTCGGATGCCGCGGCCGCCCGGTCACCCCGTGTCTCTCGAACCAGCTCCAGATTGACCCTGGCCGAGCACGATTCAGCCGCACTCGAACGGGCCGCCGCCTCAGCGAAGTTCCGGTCGGCGTCGGCCAGCCGGTCCTGAAGAACGGCCAGAGCGCCTGCCGCGAAAGATGCCTTGGCGGGGTCGACGACATTGAACCGCTCAAGCTGCGCGACCTCTTCGGCCAAAGCCCCGGCGTCACGGTCGGCGAAGCCGGCGGCTGCCGAGTTGCCGGCCGCCACGACCGAGAACAGCTTGACGATCACGACGACGATCACCAGCGCCACCGGCGCCGAGTACACCAGCAGTCGACGGCGCACCGGGCTCATGATCCCGGCCCCATGTCGATGGGCTGATTGCGACGGAACTCGCGCAGCACCAGATAAAGCTCCACCACGATGAGCAGGGCGGCCACCGCGGCAAAAACCCAGTACAGCTCGACGGTGGTGGTTACCGGTTCGGCCGCGGCTTCCTGTGCCCGGTCCTGGCCGGCGGGAAGAACCTCGGCCAGCGGCGCCGCATCGTCGCGCGGCACGAACGGCACGCCGATCTGGCCGGCGACCCCACGAAGCGCCTGCGCCCCGCCGCTGCCGTATCCCAGCACCGCGCCTCCGTCGACCGCATTTTCGGGGAGCTGGAATTCGCGTTGCGGTGCTTGCGATTCCGGGGCTCCGGCACCGAAATAGAACACCAGGTTCTGGGCACGGGGAAACTGCTGCATCGCACTGATCAACTGGTAACGCAGGACGCTGGCGGCCGCACCGACGTTGGCGTCCGGAGAATCTCCGGTCGCAGCCGCGGCGTTCATCGCGGCCGCTACCGGGCGCAGGCTCCAGGTGTCGGCCGACAACGGCCAGTCCACAGCCGGCCGGTCGGTGAAGGAGATCAGGGCGACGCGCGCCTGCGGATAGCGTTCGATCAACGCCGCGATGTCGTCGCGGGCGGCGGCGATCGGTGACCCCGCCATATCCGCTGAACGGTCCAGCAATACAAAGACGTTGGGATCACGATCGCCGGCCGGCCGGGGCACCGCGTCACGTGCACTTCCGGCGACCGGGCCGAGGGCGGCCACGACCAGCAACAACCCGGCCGTGGTGAGGGCCGACCAGCGCCACACCGCGGGCCAGCCGCCGCCCTGCCTCCGGACTCGCCCGAAGGTCAACCCGCGAGCCACGAGCAACGCCGCCGCGAGCACTGCGACCAGCAGCGGCGGCAGGACCGGTTCCAGCCTCATGGCCGCATCACCACCGGCCACCACCACAGCACCACCATCGCCAGCAGCGCGAGCAACACCGGGATCCCCGGGGTTTCGGCAGATCGGACGTCGGCGGACTCGCCGGTGGACCCGGCCTGGGGCGGGTGGTCCCGGATCTCGGCGAGATGTGCTCCCACATCGGCCGAATCGGAAAACCACAGGCCGCCCGTGCTGCGGGCCAGGTCGGCCGCAGCGCCGTCGCCGGAACCGGGCGTGATCGCGTTGACCTGAACACCTGCCGTTACCGCCAAATCGTGGAGTCGATCCGTGCTGAACAGCGGGGTCGCTTCACCGGGACGCGGCAACGATTCGGGGCCGACGTAGATCATCGACCGCCGCTGCGCCGACGGTTCCGAGAAGGACGGGAAACCGGTCAGACACATGGCCAGCACGTCCTCGACGTTGACTGCGTAATCGACGTATGACACCGGTGCCACGAAGGGTCGCGACCCCTCCCGCTGTCCGAATGCGGCGAATTGTGCTGCGGCGTACTGATAGTCCCGGGTGAGTGGGATGACACGCCGGTTCGCCGACGAGAGGCCGATCCGTTCGGTGCCGAAGGAGCCGACCCGCTCGGCGAAGTACCGCAGCGTGGCGCTGACCGCGGGATCGGTCAGTGGGCCGCCGACGCACACCATGATGTCCTCGGGGGTTGCGACCTCGGTGGCGCGACCCCACGACGGCAGGCCGGTCGGGCGCGCCGCGACCAGAGCCGACGCCCCGAAAGCGACCACCAGCATCGCGATCGCGACGACGGCCGACACGGTTCGCCGGCGCGCCGTCCGAACGTATGCGGGCAGCCGGGTCAGCCGCCGGGTATTGGCCAGGGGTATGAATTGGTCCCGGTCGACCGACGGCTTCGGCAGCAGGGCCAGGCCCACGCACCCGGCAAGCGCCAGGCAACCAACCATCGCCACCGCCCACCAGATCAGGTCCATCCGCGGATCAACTCCTCTGCTGTGACGCTGGCGGTGCCGGCGTCGAGCGTCGACCGGTGGTTGAACTGAATGTCGGTGATCTCGGCGAGGATCGGCGCGGCGGGTGCGGCGGCGCTGTCGGCGATCGCGTCGACCTGCATGTACTGCGCCGGTACTCCCGTCGCGGCATGCAGGAATTCGCGTAGCTCGACACTGAGCGCGGCGCCGGCGCCCGCTGCGGTGAGATCGCCTGACCGGTAACGGTTTCCGATGTTGCGAACCGCGCGGGCCGCCCGGCGGCGCAGCAATTCGGACCGCGCGGCGCCGAGGACCGGCAGCTCACGGACCGGGCGTCGCCGCGAGGTCAGCACAAAGACGCCCGCGTACCACGCACCCAACAGCAGGGTCAGGCCGATCGCGGTCCACAGCCACACCGAGGAGTAGGGCGTGGGGCCGATCACGTACTGCAACAGGTCATCCGGCACGGGCGTACACCCCGGTCATCGCGGTCAGCGCCGCCCTGATCCGCATACTGCCGGTGACCCGGGCATGCGGGACCCGGTGCAGGGTGAGGAACTCGGAAAGTTCTTCGCGCCGTTGCGCTTCGGCGCGCCGGTAGTCCTCGATGACGCTGTGGTCCAGGCCGGTCAGGATGGTCCGGCCGTCAGACACCTCGTAGCTGCGGCCGTCACCCCGTTGCGCGCTGACCGCCGGCATGTCGCTGACCAGGGCCCACAGCACATCGTGGCGGGCGGTCAACGACCCCAGCACCTCGGCCAACCGGTCGCTGAGCTCCGGCTCGTCGGACACCACGAAGATCAGCAGCCGGTGTCGGTAATGGCGGGCCACCCACTCGAGCTGAACCAGGATGTCGCTGGGACCGGGATGGTCGGTGGCGTGGTGGTGGAACCGGTGCAGCAGGCTCTCGATGTGCGTCTCGCCTCGGCGCAGCCGAATATCCACGTTGCCGCGGTGGTCACCGAGCACCATGGCGATCTCGTCGGATCGGGGTAGCGTCATCAACCCGATCGCGCCGATCAGGTGCAGGGCCACCGTCCTTTTCAGTTCTCCTGACGGCGCCTGCGCGCAGGTGTTGCGTCCGGCATCGGCGACCACCAGCACCTTGTGGTGCTTCTCTGAGACGAACCGTTTGATCAGGGTGTGACCGGAACGTGCGGTGGCCTTCCAGTCGATGTCGCGCACGTCGTCACCCGGCACATAGGGCCGCAGCTCGTCGAATTCCAGGCTGCGGGTGTGGATCAGCGCGTAACGTCCGCCTTCGAGCAACCCCCCGATGTCGCGTCCGGCATACGCCTTGGCGGAGTCCAGGTATCTGCCCATCACGGCCTCACGGCACCTGGACCGCGCGCAGTACCTCATCGACGACCACGTCGGGAGTGATTCGCGCGGTGGCGGCTTCGAAGCCCAGGATCAGCCGGTGCCGCAGCACCCGGTGGGCCAGACGGGCGATGTCGTCGGGCACCACGTGGTCGCGGCCGCGCAGCACTGCCAGGGCGCGAGCCGTGCGGCAGAACGCCAAAGTGGCTCGGGGGCTGGCCCCGTATTCGATCACCCGAGCCAGGTTGGCCGGCAGATAGTGGCCCGGCTCCCGGGTGACGGCCACCAGCCGGCTGGCGTACTCGACCAGAGCCCGGTCCAGATACACCCTGCGCACGATGTCCTGCACGCGGCGCACGTCGTCGATGGTGACGACGGGCACCGCCCGGTGGTTGCGGTCGTAGAGGCCGGCGTCCATCCGGGCAGCGATCTCGACCTCGTCCTCGATCGAGGGATAGCCCACGATTTCCTTGAGCATGAAGCGGTCGGTCTGCGCCTCCGACAGCGGGTAGGTGCCTTCCTGGTCGACCGGGTTTTGGGTGGCGATGACGAGAAATGGTTCCGGGATGGGATATTCGACGCCGGCGATCGTGGTCTGGCGTTCCTCCATCGCCTCCAGCATGGCGCTCTGGGTCTTGGCGCTGGAGCGGTTTATCTCGTCGAGCAGCACGATGTTGGCGTGCACCGGGCCCAGTTGGGTGACGAACGAGTTGCCGGCCGCTTCGTAGATCTGGGTGCCGATGATGTCGCTGGGCAACAAGTCGGGCGTGCACTGGATGCGGCGGAAGCTACCGTCGATGGACTCGGCCACCACCCGGGCCGCCGTGGTCTTGGCCAGTCCGGGCACGCTCTCCAAGAGCAGGTGCCCGCCTGCCAGCAACGCCACCAACATCGATTCCCGCAGGTGTTCCTGCCCGACGACACGGGTGGCGAAGGCCGAGGTCACCGCCCCGACGATGCGCTGGGCTTCGGCGGCGTCGCGCTGGTCAGCCTGCAATCGCGGTGCGGTCATGGATCCTCTCCGGTCGGTCGTCCCCCTTCCCCAGACCCAGTCGATGTACCCAGACTTTGCCGATGTCATGCGCGCCGCAGCGGTCGCGGCGTTTCAACCTCGGTGGCACGGGTAGTTGGTTTGCCATGGGTTATCGACGCCATGAAGTCACCGGCACAGCCGCGCTCGCGACTTTGACCGACCTCGGGTTCTCCTCGATCGCCAGCGGGGTGCTGGCCCGACGTCGCCCGATGGTTCGGCTGCTGGAACGGACTCAGGCCGACAGTCGCGCCGTCAAGCGGATACACCAGCTGCGCCGCCGATTCGGCCGAGGCCCCGTGGAGGTGGTGATCCCGGGCCGCCGGATCATCGTCCTGCTCGACCCCGCTGACGTCGGACGGGTGCTGGACGAGGCCCCGGTTCCGTTTCATCCCGCCAATCTCGAGAAACGCAAGGCACTGCAGTGGTTTCAACCGCACGGTGTGCTGATCTCCCAGGGCTCCATCCGCGAACCGCGGCGGGCGTTCAACGAGGCGGTGCTGGACACGGCCGCGCAGATGCACCGCCTGGCGGGCTCATTCGTCGAGGTGATCGCCGATGAGTCCGGCAAGCTCGTCGACGAAGCCGCCGAGCACGGCCGTCTGGATTCCTCGATGTACATGAAGAGTTGGTGGCGCATGGTTCGGCGCCTGACCCTGGGTGACCGGGCCCGAGACGACGAGTCGGTCACCGATGATTTGATGCACCTGCGCAAGGCCGGAAACTGGTCGTTCCTGTCGTTGCCGCACTACCGCAGGCGGGCGCGGTTCCTCGACCAGCTCTACCGGTACGCCGAGGACCCCCAGCCTGGGACGTTGGTCGACGCGGTGGCCGCGACACCGGCCCGCGGTGCCGTCGATCCCGTCGGCCAGATGCCGCAGTGGCTGTTCGCGTTCGACGCGGCCGGCCAGGCTGCGATACGGGCGTTGGCCCTGCTGGCCGGCCATCCGGACGCGTTGGGGCGTGCCCTCGACGAAGCCGCCGACCCCGGGCAGCCCGCGCTGCGGCCCTATCTGCGGGCAACCGTCCTGGAGTCGGTGCGGCTGTGGCCGACCACTCCGGCGATCCTGCGCGACACCACCTCTGACACCACCTGGGGCGAGGGTGCCGATCGGTTCACCATCGCCAAGGGCGCGGGCCTGATGATCGTGGTGCCGGCCTTCCACCGCGACGAAGCGTTGTTGCCGTACGCCCACCACTTCGTTCCGGACATCTGGCTGGACGGCCGGGCCCAACAGCAGCCTCAGCTGGTGCCGTTCTCCGCCGGCCCCGCCGAATGCCCGGGCCGCAACCTGGTGCTGCTGGCCACCAGCACCATGCTGGCGAACCTGTTGCACGCCTTGGACCTTCGGCTGACGTCTACGCCGCGCGTGGAAGCCGACCAGCCGCTACCCATGACGCTCAACCAGCTCACCCTCGACTTCACCGCCCGGCGCCGGGCCGCTGCTCAGTCGTGGACCGCGACAGCCCGGTGACGACCTCGGAGAGGACTTCCGATGGAAAACAAGGACCTGCCGACCCCCGAAACCGGGTTGTTGTTGACCCACTTCCTCACCGTCGCGGACGTGGCCCGATCGCGGGCCTTCTACAGCGACGTGCTCGGCGGTGAGGTGGTGATGGCCGAGGACCCGTGCATCGTCAAGCTCGCCAACGGCTGGCTGATCATGAACCCCGGCGGCGGCCCCACGCCCGACAAACCGGACGTGACACTGCACCCGCCGACCGATCCGCACACCGCGACCAGCTTTCTGAACATCCGGGTGGCCGACATCGACGCGTGTTACCGCGAATGGAGCGCCAAGGGCGCCGAGTTCCTGACCCCGCCCATCGACCGAAAGGCCGAAGTGCGTTGCTACATGCGGGATCCGGACGGCTACCTCATCGAGGTGGGGCAAATGACGGGGCTACTGAGCGGTGTTCACGCCGGTACGGGCGCGACGACCTGAGGGGCCGCCGCGGCCACCAGAACCAGCGGCCGAGCAGCACGGCGATGGGCGGCACCACGAACGTCCGCACCACCAGGGTGTCGATCATCAAGCCGATCCCGATCGTCGAACCCACCTGGGCGATCGTCACCACACTGGCGCCCAGCATGGCGAACATGGTCAGCCCGAACACGATTCCCGCGATGGTGACGACGCTGCCGGTCCCGGCGAAGGCGCGGATGGTCGCGGTCCGCACTCCGGCGGCGGCCTCGTCACGCAACCGCATGGCCAACAGCAGGTTGTAATCGGCGCCGACGGCGACCAAGGCGATGAACGCCAGCGCCGGTACCGCCCAATGCAGCGGTTGGCCGAGCACGAACTGCCAGATGGCGACGCTGGCACCCAACGCCGATGCGTAGGAGACCGTGACGGTGGCCAGTACCACGATCCCGGCGACGGGGCTGCGCAGCATCCCGGCCACGATCACGAAGATGAGCACGAGCGTGGCGAGGACGAGCAGGGCGAAATCGTGCTGCACGTAGTCGATGAGTTCGGCGGTGGCGGTGCCCACCCCGGTGAGGTCGACGACGCCGCCGGCCGCCAGCGGAGTGTCCTTGAGTGCCTCGGCTGCCGCGACGCGGATCTCGTCAGAGCGGTCCGCGCCGTCCTGGCCCCAGGACTCGCCGTCGCCGTAGACCAGCAGCCGGGTGGCATGGCCGTCCGGGGAGAACATCATGTCCATCACCCGCCGATACTCGGGATCGTCGAAAGTTCGTGGCGGCAGGTAGAACCCGCCCTCCGGACTGCCGGCGAAGTCGGAGCTGAGCTGGGACAGGTAGCCGGTCATCAGCCGCATCTGCGGGCCGACCGTGTCCAGGCTGGAGCGCAGGGTCGAGGTGAGGCCGCGCAGCTGGGACAGTGCCCCGCGCATGGTCACCACTGCATCGGCCGCGCCGTCGAGTGAGTTGGTGGCGCTGGTGGCGCCGTCTCTGAGCGCGCCTGCTCCGCCGGCCAGGGTGCCGGTCGCGCTGACCGCATCGTCGAGCGGCTTGACGATTTTCTGCACGGCGGCGCAGATGGGATTGGCCGCACAGTCGGGGTTGCCGTTGACGAACTGGCGCAGCGGATCGGCATATCCGGAGACCTCCCGCAGGTTGCCCTGCAACCCCGTCATGCCCGCGCCGATGTCCTGCGACCCGGCCCCAACCCGGTTCAGTCCGTCTACGGCACCGGTCAACCCTCGTTGCATACCGTCGAGCGCGGTGTCGAGTCGACCGATGGTGGCCGTCACGGTGTCGACAGAGGACATCCCGTCGAGCGCGGATTGTGCTGTGCCGTCGAGCTGTTCGCCGATCTGGCCGGCCTGATAGGCCAGCGTACCCTGGCGCACCGGGGTTCCGGCGGGCCGACTGGCCGATTGCACCGTACGTACCCCGCGCACCTCCAGCACCTTTCGGGTGACCCGCTCGATGGTGATCAGCCCGGCCGGGGTCCGCAGATCGCGGTCGGCCTGGATCGACACGATCTCGGGCAACAGCCGGTTGTCCGGGAAGCGGCCGTGCATCGCTTGGTACCCGCGGCTGGAATCGGTGGTGGCCGGCTGCGCGGACAGCTCCGCGAAACTGATCTTGGCGCCGAGCAGTGGGACCGTGCAGACGACGAGAACGGCTGCGGCAGTCACCAGCACCGGCCCCGGCCACCGGGCGACGGCGGTGCCGATCCTGCGCCACCGATGGTTGATCCGTGCGACTCTGGGCTCGACCCTCCCGCGCCGGCTGAACCAGCCGATCATGGCCGGGGTCAACGTCAGCGCCCCGAGCATGGCTGCGAGAATGCCTATGCCACTGGGTATCCCGGCGCTGCGCAGAAAGCTCACCTTGGCGAAGGTGAGGCAGAACAGGGCTGTGGCGATGGTGGCGGACGACCCGGCGATGACCGGCGCGACCCGGCGATAAGCGTCGGCCAGCGCCTCCGGTGCCGCCAGGCCGGCGCGCCGGTTCTCGTGGTAGCGGCCCAGGAGGAAGATGCCGTAGTCGGTCCCGGCGCCCAGCACCATCGCCGACATCAATGCCACTGAGAACACCGACACCTCGATCACTCCGTGTTCACCCAGCAGGGCGACCACAGGGCGCGCGACCGCCAGCGACAGCCCCACCGATGCCAGCGGTACGGCTGCGGTGATCGGCGACCGGTAGACGAACAACAGCAGCGCGGCGATCATCCCCACGGTCAGCACCGTGATCCGCGCCAATTGCGCGTCCAGAGCGGCGAATTCATCGACCAGGCTGGCGCCCGGCCCGGTGACGTGGGTGCGCAGGCCCTCCGGCGGGTCGGTCAGATCGACTGCCCCGCGCAGCGCAGCGACGGCCTCGGTGGCGGCGCTGCTGCCGAGTTGGCCGGACAGCCGCGCCATCAGGTAGGCCGCCTTGTGGTCTCGGCTCTCGAACACGGCGGCGGCAGCCGGGTCGTCCCACAGGTCCATCACCGACTCGACGCCGGGAGTCTGCGTGCGGAGCCGCTCGGCCAGGGCGCGGTAGTAGGCCCGGTCGGGCTCCCCCAGTGTCCGATCAGCTTCGAGGACCACGTAGGCGATGTTGTTGCTGTCGGAATCCCCGAACAGCTTTCCCATCCGTTGCGCTGCCTGCGTGGCTCCCGAATCGGTCGGGAAGAACGCCCGGGACTGCTCCTTCACGACGTGTTCGAGCTGAGGCACCGCGACGTTGCCGACGCCGGCCAACAGCACCCACACCGCCATGACCAGCAGTGCATATCTACTTGCCGCCCGCGCGATCGTCCCCAACATCGCTCCCCGCCCCGTCCATAACAATGTTATTGGCAGGTATAACATTGTTATGGCAGCATGTCCAGGACGATGTCCACCATGGGAATTCGCGACAGCCTGATCGAGGAAAGCCTGCAAGTTCTCGAGGAGAGCGGGCCTGAGGCACTCAACGCGCGCATGCTGGCCAAGCGGATCGGCGCCTCCACGATGGCGGTCTACACCCACTTCGACGGCATGCCCGGCCTGTACGAGGCCCTGGTGCGGGAGTCCTTCGTCCGCTTCGGCGAGCACCTGCGCCGCCGTCCCGACACCGACGATCCGGTGGCCGACCTGCTCGCCTCCGGGCTGGCCTACCGCGAGTACGCGCTGACCTATCCGCAGCGCTACCGGCTGATGTTCGGCATCACCTCGCCGTCCATCGCACTGCCCATAGGCCGGGACGTCACGGTCGACGGCAATCCGGCGGAGCTCTCCGAGATCAACTCGGTATACGCCCAGATCCCGGCCTTCGTGCAGCGCTGCATGGACATCGGAGCCATCGCCGAAGGCGATCCGGTGGCCGTGGCCGCCCAGATCTGGACCATGATGCACGGCTACGTACTGGCCGAGATCATCGGCGTCTTCGGCACCGACGGCGCCGGTGTCTCACGGGTACTCGCCCCGCACGTCACCAACCTCCTGGTCGGCCTCGGCGGTGACCGCGATCGGATCCAGCAGTCTTTTCAGCGACTGAAGCCGCCCGAGCCGCCGCCGCGCCCGGTATCTCCCGTAGCCGCCACGGTCCGCCGTGGCCGCCGGACCCGCAGCCCTTAGCCGGCGGCGCGCTTCACGAGTTCGTCCATCGCCGCGGGATCGTCGGAATCCACGACGGGAAAACCGGCGCCCGGCTCGCCCACCCAATGCAGCTCGATGCCCGGGTTGTGCACATCGGACCCGTCAGGCAGGAAGAAGTGCGGACTGCCCTGCACCTCATCGCGGTGATCGCGATAGCCCCGCATCATCTCCGCCCGGGCCGTCCCCTGCTCAAGGTCGCGGCGCAAGGCGCCGGCATCGACACCCGAGCACCGCTGCGCGACACCGATGATCTCGTGCAACAAGGAGACCGGCCTGCTGTCGGTGAAGAACGCGTGCCGCAACGCCATGTCGAGCCGCTCTGCCGCCGGCAGAGATTGTCGCTTGGCCGCATGCACCGCCTCGTTGGTGAGCAACGAGGTGATGGGCCAGGTCGAGGCGTCGCCCTGCCAGGGCTTCCAGCCGAACTCGGGCGCCAGAGCGCCCACCACCGGAATCTCGCTGTCGAGGTAGCGCTTCGGGATCGGAAACTCGTTGACGTCCTCGAGCAGGAACAACTGGTGGTCCACCCGCACCGCATCGGTCAGGCCGGCCTTCTCCCGCGCCGCGTAGAAGCGGTGCAGCGCCACGGTCGACCACCCGCACACCACGTCGGTGAATACCACGACAGTTCCCGGCTGCACATCTATCTTCATGACGGCCGGGTTCCCACCGTGAGGGCCGCGAAACGCCTACGGCCTGAGGATGATTTTGACGGCACCGTCCTTCTTCTTCTGGAAGATGTCGTAGCCGTGCGGAGCCTCGTCGAGCGGCAGCACGTGGGTCGCGAAACCGTCGACGCCCAACGGATCGTCGTCGCCGAGCAGCGGCAGGATGTCGCCCACCCACTTCTTGACGTTGGCCTGTCCCATCCGCAGCTGCACCTGCTTGTCGAACAAGGTGAGCATCGGCAGTGGATCGGCCATGCCCCCGTAGACACCGATCAGAGAAATGGTGCCGCCGCGGCGCACCGTGTCGATCGCGGTGTAAAAAGCGTCCAGCCGATCGACCCCGGCCGTCTGCATCAGCGGTTTGGCGATGGCATCGGGCATCAACGCGGTCATCTTCTGCAGCGTGGAGGCCACCGGTGAGCCATGCGCCTCCATGCCGACCGTGTCGATCACCGAATCCGTGCCGCGGCCGTCGGTCATCGACCGCACCGCGTCGCCCACCGATTCGTCCAGTGAGCTCAGGTCGATGGTGGTGATGCCACGCTGCTCGGCGCGGGCCAACCGCTCGGCGACCCGGTCCACCGCGATCACGCGATAACCGAGATGCGCTGCGATGCGGGCTGCCATGTCGCCGATCGGCCCGAGCCCGAGAACCGTCACCGAGCCGCCGTCGGGAATCTCGGCATACGCGACCGCCTGCCAGGCGGTGGGCAGCACGTCCGAGAGGTAGACGAACCGCGAATCCGGTGGCCCCTCAGGCACTTTGATGTGCGTGAACTGGGCCTGGGGCACCCGCAGGTACTCGGCTTGGCCGCCGGGTACCTGACCGTAGAGCTCCGAGTAGCCGAACAGTGCCGCGCCCATGCCCTGGTCTCGGACCTGGGTTGTCTCGCATTGGGTGTAGAGCTGCTCATCGCACATGAAGCAGTGCCCGCACGAGATCTGGAAGGGAATGACCACCCGCTCGCCCACCGACAGGCTGCCGACAGCGGAACCCACCTCTCGGACGATGCCCATCGGCTCATGGCCCAGGATGTCGCCGGGATGCATGAAGGCACCGAGCACCTCGTAGAGATGTAGGTCTGAGCCGCAGATGTTGGTCGAGGTGACCTCGATGATCGCGTCGGTGGGCTCTTGAATCTCGGGGTCGGGCACGGTGTCGACCCGCACGTCTCGCCGGCCGTGCCAGGTAACGGCTTTCAAGTTCTGCTCCCATCGCTTGCGGTGTCGCAGGTGGGGCTACCCCGCCAGGGCTGCACCAAACCGGGTCGCTGTGGTGACAATGGTGGGGTGGCACAGAGCTGGGCAGGCTTCGACGGATTCGTCGGACTCCTCGATTACCCGATGTTCGTCGTGACGGCCCGAGGCGAAGACGGGCCGGCGGGCTGCCTGGTCGGCTTCACCACGCAGGCCAGCATCGACCCGCCCCGGTTCGTGGTCGGCATCTCGAAGGCGAACCACACTTTCGGTGTCGCCGAATCGGCCACGCATCTGGGGGTGCATCTGCTGGCCCGCGACGATCTCGAGTTGGCCCGATGGTTCGGCGGGCAGACGGGTGACGAGGTCGACAAGTTCGCCGGGTGCGAGTGGCATCCGGGCACCGCCGAGACACCGATCCTCGATGCCGCCCCCGCCTGGTTCGTCGGCGTCGTCCTCGACCGTTTCGACCTCGGCGACCACGTCGGATTTCTGCTCGATCCGGTCGACGGCCAGGCCCCCGACGAACCACAGTCGTGGATCCAACTCACCGACGTGGCCGATCTGGAGCCGGGCCACGACGCCTGAGTTACTTCCAGGCGAAGACCGGCTGCTCGAGTTCGTCGACCGGATCGCTGCGGCCTTCCAGGGCCAGCCAGCGCAATTGCAGCAAGACCGCGCCCGTGGGCGCGTGGATCAGGTCGTTGCCCAGCGGAATCTGCACGACCGGGCGCGGGCTCTCCGGAATCGTGATGAACCGCGGCGAATCCTCGCGCTGCAGTTGGTGCAGCCCCACCCGGTAGGCCGCGACCACCTCGTCGGGCGACGGTCTCAGTTCCAGCCGTCCGCCGCCCCAGATCACCACCGGGGTGATGACATAGCCGGAACGGGTCGGATAGTCGTCGAGCAGGCCCAGCACCGCCGAGTCGGGCAGGTTCACCCCGACCTCTTCGTCCAGTTCCCGCAACGCCGCGTCGACCGCGGTTTCCCCCGGGTCCAGCCGGCCACCGGGCAGCGCCCACTGCGCGGCATGCGACGACAACCGAGAAGCCCTGCGGCACAACAGGAAAGCGGCACCACCGGACACATCGACCATACGGCCGTCGAGGCCGGGTTCCGGCATCGGCCGGCCACCGATCCACTCATCGACAGGGGCCGGGTCCACCCGGTCCTCACCCAGTTCGGAATCGACCAGTACCACCGCAACGGCTGCGTGCCGCTTCGTCGGGTCGGTCACCGCGCGGCGCTGATACCCCGACAGATGTGCACCGATACGCGTGCGCAGGGCTTCGTCATAGGCGATCGTCACCGCTCGACCATATGCGGAGCCCGCTCAGTGGTCCGGCTTGCGGGTCTGCTGGTAGAGCGCCAGCTTCCAGACACCGTCGACCCGGTGGTAGACGCTGGACATGGCGCCGACGAACGCGGGCTCCTCCTCGTCGCGGTAGGCCGTGCCCGTGTAGACCAGGACGGCGTTGTCGTCGTCGAGCACGATCACGTGCACACCGCTGAGCTCGTAGGCGCGCCACGGCGGTGATTCGGCCAGCGCGGCGACGACGGTGTTGCGGTCCATCACCATGCCGTTGGCCAGCACCATGACGGCGTCGGGCAACATCAGGCCGCCGTAGAAATCCGCGCCGGTCGACTCGCACAACGAATCCCACCCGGCACGCTCGATGTGCAGGAGTTCATCGAGAACTTGGCTGGTCACCGCTAGGTGATACCCGTTACCCGAACCTGGTATGCCTGGGCATCACTGTGAAAACAGTGGTAGAAGTGATTCGTGGGTGTCCGTAAGGTATCGGCCCTCGCGGGCGTCGCAGCGGTGACTGCGGCCGCCGCCGTGGGCACGATCGTGACGCCCGTCTCGATACCTTCCGCCTCGGCCGCACCGGACTGTCCCGACATCGAGGTCGTCTTCGCCCGCGGCACCGACGAGCCCGCGGGCATCGGCAATGTCGGCAAGGCGTTCGTGGACACGCTGCGCCCGATGGTCAAAGGCTCGACGGTCGGCACCTACGCCGTGCAGTACCCCGCGTCGTGGGACTTCATGAAGGCTGCGGCCGGAGCCACCGACATGAGCAAACGCGTCCAGGCCACCGCGGCGCGCTGCCCCAAGACCAAGATCGTGATGGGCGGCTACTCGCAAGGCGCGGCCGTCGTGGACGTCGTCGCCACCTCACCCGTTGCCGGTCTCGGCTACAGCGCGCCCCTGCCCGCCGCCGTCGTCCCACGCGTCGCCTCCGTTGTGGTGTTCGGCAACCCGTCGGCGCGCCTCGGGCAACCGCTCACCCGGATGAGCCCGGACTTCGGCGCCAGAACGGCCGACCTGTGCAACACCAACGACCCGATCTGTTCGCTCGGCCGAGACTGGAACGCCCACATCAGCTATCCGAAATCGGGCCTGATCAAACTTGCGGCGCAATGGGTTACGCGTCACGTCCAGCCGGCTCCAGCGCCCGCTGCTCGACGCTGAGCACCGGATAGAGCCGGTGCGTCCCGGGTAGCCCCTTGAGTTCCACTTCTCGTGGAGCACCTAGTTCGAGGTCATCAAGGTGCTTGACCGCGTCCGCGACCGGTTCGCTGACCAGGATCTCGCCGCCGTCGGCCTGACCCGCGACCCGGGCCGCCATCGCGACGTCAAGCCCGAACAGGTCGTCGCCGCGGCGCACCGACGTGCCCATGTGCACCCCGATCCGCACCCGGATCGCCTGCCACCGCTGCGGGTTCCCGGCGAGCGCGCACTGCACGTCGGTGGCGAACCGCACCGCGTTCTCCGGATCGGCGAACGCGATCATGAATCCGTCACCCTGGGTTTTGACGACGTGGCCGCCATGTTTGTCGACGCGCCCCTGAACCAGCTTGTTGTGTTTCTCCAGCAACTTCACCCAGGCCCGGTCACCCATCGAGGCGTTGAATTCGGTCGAGCCCTCGATGTCGGAGAACACGATGACGACCCGCCCGTCCGCGGTCAGCCGGGCCAGATCCGGGCGTTCCACCTGCGCCCACCCGGCCAGGTCCTCGATCGAGTTGCGAACCGTCGCGCCCAGGCCCTTGTTGATCAGCATGTCCGCGGTCTGGAAGACCGTCTTGATCGCCAAAGGCGCCACCCCGCGCCGACGCCTGCGCCGGCGGTCCTCGTCCTCGAGCTTCATGCGCTCGATCTCGCGGCGAGCCCTGGTCAACTGCCGCCGGCTCACGATGAACAGCACCAGGAACGTGACGAACGCCGCGAACAACACGACGACCACCACCAACAGGACGGCTTCGAGCGTGGTCGGCATCGGCACCCGCTGATTATCGCCGGATGTCACATTCCGTCGATTCGCGGTGTCTTGAGGGGGTACGCACCGACGACATAGGAGGGCACATGGATGCTCGTTTGAACCTCTTCGAGAACGCGACCGCCACCAAGATGCTCAAGTACGTCACCGCGGCGGGCAAGGTGATCACCGACTCCGCGCTCCCCGAGACCACCCAGCAATTGGTGGCGCTGCGCGCCAGCCAGATCAACGGCTGCGCCTTCTGCACCGACATGCACACCAAAGACGCGGTCGCCGCCGGGGAGAGCCAGCAGCGCCTGCACCTGGTCGCCGCCTGGCGGGAGGCGACGGTGTTCACCGAGGCCGAACGCGCCGCCCTGGAGTTGGCCGAGCAGGGCACCCGGATCGCCGACGCGGCAGGCGGGGTCAGCGACGAAGTGTGGGCCAATGCGGTCAAGCACTACGACGAGGACCAGCTGGCCGCGCTGGTGTGCCTGATCGCCTTCATGAACACCGTCAACCGCCTGAACGTGATCGTTCAGATGCCCGCCGGCGACTACCAGCCGGGGCAGTTCGGATAACTCACTCGACCGGGCCGATCGTCGGCAGGGGTGAACTGGCACGCTGGTTACCAACATGACCACTCCCCTGCTCGACGATCCGGGCGACCTCTCGGCACTGCAAGCCAAGGGCGGCGACGCCGACACGCTGTTCACCGACTTCGCCGCGTGGGCCGAGGCCAACGGCACCACGCTGTACCCCGCACAGGAAGAGGCGCTGATCGAACTGGTCAGCGGGGCGAACGTGATCCTCGCGACGCCGACCGGATCGGGCAAGTCGCTGGTGGCGACCGGGGCGATCTATGCGGCGCTCGCCACGGACCGCGTCAGTTTCTACACCGCTCCGATCAAGGCGTTGGTCAGCGAGAAGTTCTTCGCGCTGTGCGATGTGTTCGGGGCCGACAACGTCGGCATGCTCACCGGGGACGCATCGGTGAACGCCGACGCGCCGATCATCGCCTGCACCGCCGAGATCCTGGCCAACCTCGCGCTGCGGGAGGGTGCCGATGCCGACATCGGCTTGGTGGTGATGGACGAGTTCCACTTCTACGGCGACCCCGACCGCGGCTGGGCCTGGCAGGTACCGCTGCTGGAACTGCCGAAAGCCCAGTTTCTACTGATGTCGGCGACGTTGGGCGACGTGACGTTCCTGCGCAAGGATCTGACCCGGCGCACCGGCCGGGAGACGGCGTTGGTCACCGGCGCGCAGCGCCCGGTCCCGTTGTTCTACTCGTACGCCACCACCCCGATGCACGAGACCATCGCCGATCTGCTCGAGACCAAGCAGGCACCGATCTACGTCGTGCACTTCACCCAGGCGTCGGCGCTGGAACGAGCCCAGGCGTTGATGAGCGTCAACGTCTGCACCAAGGAAGAGAAGGCCGCGATCGCCGAACACATTGGCAGCTTTCGTTTCTCGACGACATTCGGGTCGACGCTGTCGCGGCTGGTGCGGCACGGCATCGGCGTCCACCACGCCGGCATGCTGCCCAAATACCGCCGCCTGGTGGAGCAGTTGGCCCAGGCCGGTCTGCTCAAGGTGATCTGCGGCACCGACACTCTCGGCGTCGGCATCAACGTGCCGATCCGCACCGTGGTGTTCTCCGCCCTGTCCAAATACGACGGCACCCGGATGCGGTTGCTCAATGCCCGCGAGTTCCACCAGATCGCCGGGCGGGCCGGACGGGCCGGGTACGACACCGTGGGCACCGTCGTGGTGCAGGCACCCGACCACGAGGTCGAGAACATCAAACAGTTCGCCAAGGTGGCCGACGACCCGAAGAAGCGACGAAAATTGGTGCGGCGCAAGGCCCCCGAGGGCATGGTGCCGTGGGGTGAGAACACCATGAACCGGCTGATCGACGCCGCACCCGAAGCGTTGACCAGCAACATGCGGGTGTCGACGGCCATGATCCTCGACGTCGTGGACCGTCCCGGCGATCCGTTCGAGGCGATGCGCCGACTGCTCACCGACAACCACGAACCGCGTAAGCGTCAGCTGAAGCACATCCGGGAGGCCGTGGGCATCGCAAGGTCGCTGCTGCAGGCCGGCGTGGTGGAACGGCTCGACCAACCCGAGGCCGACGGTCGCCGCTACCGGCTCACGGTCGACCTGCCTCCGGACTTCGCGCTCAACCAACCGCTGTCCACCTTCGCGCTCGCCGCCGTCGACGTCCTCGACCCTGCGGCGGAAAGCTATGCGCTCGACGTGGTTTCGGTGATCGAGGCCACCCTGGAAGATCCCCGCCAGATCCTGGCCGCCCAGCTGAACAAGGCCAGGGGCGAGGCGGTGGCCCAGATGAAGGCCGACGGGATCGAGTACGACGAGCGCATCGAACTGCTCGACGAGGTCACCTACCCGAAACCGCTGGCCGAACTGCTCGAGCACACCTACGAGGTGTATCGCCAGACCAACCCGTGGGCGGCCGACGGGCACCTGTCCCCCAAATCGGTGGTCCGTGAAATGTGGGAGCGGGGCCTGACCTTCCGCGAATACATCAGCCTCTACGGCTTGACCCGCTCCGAGGGCGCGGTGCTGCGCTACCTGTCCGATGCGTTCAAGGCGCTGCGCTCGGGAGTGCCCGCCGGCGCCCGCACCGAGCAGCTGGCCGACATCGTCGAATGGTTGGGAGAACTGGTCCGCCAGGTGGATTCCAGCCTGCTCGATGAATGGGAGCAGCTCACCAGCCCCGATCAGCCGCACGATGTGCCGGTGGCCGTGCCCGTCCGGCCGCGTCCGCTGACCGGCAACGAGCGCGCGTTCACCGCGATGGTGCGCAACGCGTTGTTCCGGCGGGTGGAGTTGTTCGCCCGGGCCCGCTGGGACGAACTGGGCACCCTGGATGCCGCGTCAGGTTGGACCGCCGATCGGTGGGCCGACATCGGTGACGAATATTTCGACGAGCACGCCGAGGTGCGCACCGGCGCCGACGCACGTGGGCCGGCATTGCTGATCTTCGACCGGCAGCCGCAGGTGTGGCGAGTACGACAGATCCTGGATGATCCTGCCGGGGATCACGATTGGGGCTTCGACGTGGAAGTGGACCTCGCCGCCAGCGACGAGGAAGGTGCCGCGGTGCTCCGGATCATCGATGCCGGACGGATGGGATAGGCGATTGCTGGGTCCCATTTTATCGCGACTCCGGGGCCTTGCGGCAAGGCCGGGGTGATGGCGCACAATCGCTGGCCTGAACATGCCGAGGATGAACGAGGAGCACGTGCCAGCTGACGATCACGACGCCGAAGTACAGACCGAACAGATCTATGTCGACGGGCTGTACGCCCGCTTGGACGCCGAGCGGGCCCGGGTGCGTGACCGGTACCGCACCGCTCTGCGCGAGCACGGCGGTACCGCGGTGGAACGCGACGCCGAGGTCCGCGCGCTGGCCAAGGAAGCCAACCGGCTCGATGTGGCCGACAACGGCCTGTGTTTCGGGCGGCTCGAAACCGTTGCCGGAGAACATCTCTACGTCGGGCGCCTGGGCCTGTTCGACCGCGAGAACGACTACGAACCGTTGCTGCTGGACTGGCGGGCACCGCTGGCCCGGCCGTTCTACACCGCGACCGGGGCCAACCCGGAGAACATGCGCCGGCGGCGCCAGTTCCGCACGCTCGGCCGCCGCGTCCTCGATTTCACCGACGAGGTACTGGGCCGGCCCACCGACGGCGACGGAGGCGATGAGGACGCCGCGCTGCTGGCCGCGGTCAACGCCCCCCGCGGCGAGGGCATGCGCGACATCGTGGCGACCATCCAGGCCGAACAGGACGAGGTGATCCGCAACGAGCACACCGGTGTGCTGGTGGTCGAGGGCGGACCAGGCACCGGCAAGACCGTGGTGGCACTGCACCGGGTGGCCTATCTGCTCTACACCCACCGCGAGCGCATCGAACGGCACGGCGTGCTGGTGGTCGGCCCGAACGAGGCGTTCCTGGACCACATCGGCCGGGTGCTCCCGTCACTGGGCGAGTCGGACGCGGTGTTCATGACACCGGGTGACCTGGTGCCCGGACTGCACGTCAGCGCCGAGGACGCCCCCGAGGTGGCGGAGCTCAAGGGCTCGCTGAAGATGCTCGACGTGCTGGCCGCCGCCGTGGCCGATCGCCAGGAGGTGCCCGACGAGCCGATCTACATCGACCTGCCCGACGTCACGGTGCGCATCGATGCCGAAACCACGCAGTGGGCGATCGAGGAGGCCCGCGAGACCGGGCTGCCGCACAACGAGGCCCGGCCCACCTTCCGCGACATCGTCACCTACGTCCTGACCGAACGTGCCGTGGCGCGCATCGGCAAAGGCTGGTTGACCCGCGCGGACAAGGCGGCCTGGGAGGAGTTGCGGGCCAGCGTGGTCAGCGAACTCGACGGCAATGCCGCGTTCGCCGCGGCTCTCGACCGGTTATGGCCGATCCTCACCCCGCAAACCCTGCTCGCGCCCCTGTACTCGTCGCCCGAACGACTGTCGGCAGCCGGAGCCGATCCCCGGTTGTTCCGCGCCGAGGGCGACGCCTGGACCGTCTCGGATGTACCGCTGCTCGACGAACTGGTCGACCTGCTGGGACGGGACAAGGCCGGTGAGGAGGCCGCCGAACGCGAACGACGTGAGGAAGCCGCGTACGCCGCCGGGGTGCTCGACCTGATGGTCGCCCGCGAGGATCTGATGGACGACGAGGACCACCTGCTGGCCGCCGACCTGATCGACGCCGAGGACCTGGCCGAGCGGTTCCTCGAACGCGACACCCGGGAACTGGCCGAACGTGCTGCGGCCGACCGGGATTGGACCTACGGTCATGTGGTGGTCGACGAAGCCCAGGAGCTGTCCGAGATGGACTGGCGGGTGCTGATGCGTCGCTGCCCGCGGAGATCCTTCACAGTGGTCGGCGACCTGGCTCAGCGCCGCTCGGCTGCCGGGGCCAGGTCCTGGGGCGCCATGCTCGAGCCGTACGTGCCGGGCCGGTGGGTCTACCGGACGCTGTCGGTCAACTACCGCACCCCGGCCGAGATCATGGCCGTGGCCGGCGCGGTGCTTGCCGAGTTCGCCCCGGACGTACAACCGCCCGAGTCGGTGCGGTCGTGCGGCGTGCAGCCCTGGTCACGCCGATTGACCGCAGACGAGATCCCCTCTGCTGTCGAACAATTCGTGCAGGACGAAGCCGGCAGAGAGGGCACCAGCGTGGTGATCGGTCCGCCCGAGGTGCCCGGCGCCGTCGCGCCGTCGGAAACCAAGGGCCTCGAGTTCGACGCGGTGCTGGTGGTGGAGCCCGCACGCATCCTGGCCGACGGGGACCGCGGTGCCGCCGAGTTGTACGTCGCCCTCACCCGCGCGACCCAGCGCCTCGGGGTACTGCACACCCAACCGCTACCCGCAGCACTGAACGGACTGGTCGATGTCTGACACGACCTGTGCGATCGTCGGCGGCGGCCCCGCCGGGATGATGCTCGGGCTGATCCTGGCCCGCTGCGGGGTCGCGGTCACCGTCATGGAGAAGCACGCCGATTTCCTTCGCGACTTCCGGGGCGACACCGTGCATCCGAGCACAATGCGGATGCTCGACGAGCTGGGACTGTTCGGCGAATTCGACAAGATCGGCTACAGCAAGGTGGAGAAGGCGGAGTTCCCGGTCGACGGCCGACCGGTGACATTGGTCGACTTCCGGCGGCTGCGCCAGCCCCATCCGTACGTGGCGATGGTGCCGCAGTGGGACTTCCTCGACCTGCTGGCCGATGCGGGCCGTAGTGAGCCCAACTTCACCCTGCGCATGCGGACCGAGGTGACCGGCCTGCTGCGCGAGGGCGACCGGATCACCGGCGTGCGCTACACCAGCCCCGACGGGGACGGTGAACTGCGCGCCGAGCTCACCATGGCCTGCGACGGGCGCACCTCGGTGGTACGCCGGGCAGCCGGGCTGAGTACCCGCGACTACCCGGTTCCCTTCGACGTGTGGTGGTTTCGGTTGCCGCGCACCGAGGACGGCCAGTACTCGCTCATCCCCCGTACCGCACCCGGTCGTGCGCTGATCATGATTCCCCGCACCGGCTACTTCCAGGTGGCCTACCTGATCCCGAAGGGCAGCGACAGGCAGCTGCGGGCGCGCGGCCTCGACGCCTTCCACGCCGAACTCGCCGAGCTGATCCCCGAGGCGGACACGGCGACGCTGACCTCCTGGGACGATGTCAAACATCTCGACGTCCAGCTCAACCGCCTGCGACGGTGGCACCGGGACGGCCTGCTGTGCATCGGCGATGCCGCGCACGCCATGTCGCCGGTGGGCGGGGTCGGAATCAACGTCGCGATCCAAGATGCGGCCGCCGCGGCACGCCTGCTGTACCAGCCGCTGCGCGAGCACCGGGTCACCGAGTCCGACCTGGCCGCCGTGCAGCGCCGGCGCGCCCTGCCGACCACCGTTACCCAAGGCCTGCAACGCATCCTGCATCGCCAGGTGATGGCCCCGGTGATGGCCGGCGCTGACATCACCCCACCCGGAGCCCTGGTGCGTATCGTGCGCCGGCTGCCGCAGCTGACCGCGTTCCCGGCCTACCTGGTGGGCACCGGCGTGCGTCCCGAACACGTCCCTCTGCCGGCCCGCCGTTAGGTTGGCAGGTGGGCGGCAAACAGAACCCCGAGCAGCGCCGGCGCGAATTGTGCGATGCGGCAATAGCTCTGCTGGCCCGTGAGGGCGTCAAAGGCGTCACGCATCTGAAGGTGGACCGTAAGGCCGGCGTTCCGGACGGCACCACGTCGTTCTACTTCCGCACCAGCTCGGCGTTGATGCGGGCTACGGCCAACCGCATCGCCGACCTCGACCTCGCCGATCTCACCGCGGCCACCGGCTCGGGTACCCGCGACGTGGTGGGCGGCCTGGCCCGGCTGGTCATCCGATCCGCAACCGGAGCCCGCCTGGTGCGCAGCAAGGCCCGCTTCGAGCTTGCGATGCCGTCCAGCCGCGATCCCGGGCTGGCCGAGGCGTTCAGCCACAATCAGCAGCGGCTCTTCGAACTGCACCGCAACGTCGTGGTCGCCCTCTGCCCACCTGACACCGCCTCCGACCTGATCGACGAAAAGTCTTACGTACTACTCACTTTCATCGGAGGGTTGATGTTGGCGCTGGCCCGCGGAGACCGCACGATCAGCTCTGCCGGGCAGCTGACCGACATCATCACCGCGATCGTCGCGGCGGCCCCGGCCGTGTCACATCGCGAAGGAGTAGCCGCCGTTGACCGGTAGCGTCTGGCCGGTGATCCACGAACCGTGGTCACTGGCCAGCAGCACCGCCAGGTAGGCGACATCCTCGGGCAGGCCCGGCCTGCGGATCGGGTAGCGCGACAGGATCGCCTTGGCCTGCGGCGAATCCGCCATCTCCGCCCACAACGGTTCGGTCAGCGGTGTGCGCATGGTGCCCAGCGCGATGTTGTTGGCGGTGATGCCGTAGCGACCGTTCTCCAACGCGATCGATCGGGTCAGGCCCGCGGCACCGGCCTTGGCCGCAGCGTATACGGCACCGCTGGCGTCCCCGGTCCGTCCGGCATCCGACACGATGGTCACGACCCGGCCCCATTGCCGCTCCACCATCGCCGGCAGAGCGGCCCGGGTGCAGTGCAGTACCCCGTACAGATTCACCTGCAGGAAGGGATCCCAATCCGCGGGCGTGCTCTCGGCGAACGGCATCCGGGCGGCGAAGCCCTCGGCCCCGGCGTTGCCCGCATTGTTGACCAGAATGTCGACGGGTCCGGCCTGGGTGAGCGCCTCCGTGACCGCGGCAAAGTCGGTGACATCGAACGGCACCGCCATCGCGTCACCGCCGGCATCCCTCAGCTCTGCGGCCACGGCCTCGGCTCGTTCCCCGCGGAGATCGTTGACCAGCACGGTGGCGTCGGCAGCGGCGAAGGCGTCGGCAAGGCCGCGGCCGACGCCTTGCCCGGCACCGGTGATCAACACCCGGCGGCGCGACAGATCAAAGTGCAGCGTCATCGTCGGTCGTCCTCCTCGCGGTCCGCGTTTGGGACAACCTAGCCCAGGTCTCTATGCCAGTAGAGACTCGAGGTCGGGAAAGAAGCGGCGCTTCACGGCTCGACGGCGCGGGCATGCCGCTGTTGCTCGCGCTTTCCGTACGTGGCGCTGCGCACCGCGTAGTCGCTTTCGAAGCTCGAGCCCAGCGCGCCCGCGAAGGTGCCCAGCGAACTGGCCAACCACGCCAACTCGGCGTAATCCCGCCAGGAGACCGGATGGCCGAGGGTAGAGCCGAGGAAGCCCGACGGAATGATCGTCAGCGCGCCCAGCAACACGACCAGGAACAGCAGCACATACATGAACCCCACGCCGGCGCCGAGGGTCAAAAGCGTGGCGCCGTTGTACAGCGTGGTGTTCTTCCGTTGATGCAGCTCGCGGGGCATCTCCCAGAGACCGTTGTAGAGAATCAACCACAGCATCATCGCCAGAATCGCGACGACGCTGGTCGACACCAAACGCACGGTGCTCATGGCATCGGCCATGCGCCAGATGCTGGAGTAGAAGACCCCGAAGGCGGCTGCGGCGACCGCCGCCGCAATCGCACTGGACAGCGACGGCAGCAACCGCCACGGCCGGTTCACCCGAACCATGCCCAGCATCAGCCGCAGCCGGCCACGGATCCGGCTCAACTCCACAAAGGCGTTTCGCCCGTCGGCGTCGTCGCTGACCTCGGCCCGGGTCGGATGCCAATGACCGTCGGCCATCCGGGCCGGAGACGAACCGTCGCACAGGACTTGCAACACCCGCACCACGGATCTACCCACGTGATGACGCAACCGGGTGGGTCCCAGAGCAGGCAGGGAGATCAGCGCGGCGTCATGGGAGAGGTTGGTGTCCGACACCACCAGCGTCTCACCCCGTCGACGGGTGGCCTCGGTGACGCAGATCAGCAGGTCCCAACGCCGTTGGGATTTCAACTGATCGCCGTGCTTCCACACCGCGACGTCCTCCGCCTCGTCGAGCGGCAAGGCCTGGCTGCAGCTCTGCACGATCCATCGGACGTCGGACCGCACGTCTTTGGCCAACACCGCGGGCAGTTTCGGGCTCAGCGCCTCGACGATCTTGGCGGACAATCCCGGATCGGCGACAAGACCTACGGTGACCTTCTGCACCGTGGCTGTGTACCCAGATTTAAGCTGAAAACCCGGCCTTCAGGAGGTATCTCAATGAGCGACCACGACGTACGGATGATCATCCTGTCCACCGACGACCTGGATGAGTCGATCCGCTTCTACACCGAGACGCTGGGAATGCCGCTGAAGTTCCGCGACGGCGCGCACTTCGCCGCCCTCGACGGTGGATCGCTCACCCTGGCCCTCGCGACATCGGTCGATCACCCGATCCCCGGCCAGGTGGTGGTCGGCATCAAGACCGACGACGTCGACGCCGCTGCCAAGGCCATCGAGGACAGCGGCGGCGGGATCATCAAGCACCCGTACGACGACGCTCACGAGCGCCGCGCCGTGGTCTACGACAACAAGGGCAACGGCCTGGTGTTCTACAAACCGCTGGCACGCTAGCCGGAGGCCGAAGCCGCTGCGGCAAGCAGGGTTTCGGCCAGACGCGCCGCGGCCGGGGTCATGCGCTGCGCCGGCGGCGCGGCGAGGTAGACCTGCCACACCGCCGGCTCGCGCAGCGGAACGGTCCGTAGCTCGCCGAAGCGGCGCGCCTCCGACGCCGGCATGAAGGCCGTGCCCAGACCATTGCCGACCAGTTCGGCGATCGCGGCGAACCCGGCCGGAACCTCGTACTGCGTGCGCGGCTCCACACCGGCACGGTGAAACGCCTCGTCCATCAGGCGACGCAGCCCGAACTCCGGTGGGAAGCCGACCAGATCCTCGTCGGCCAGCTCTGCCAGGTCGAGACGGCGGCGACGGACGAAGGCATGGTCCTCGCGGCAGACGAACACCATCGGCTCCTCGAAGAGCAGCTTCATGTCCAGCTGCGGCGGGAATCGATTGGGCAGCGATACCAGGGCCAGATCCAGCGAGCCCTCCAGTAGCGCGGCCAGATAAGCCGACGCGCCGGACTGGCTGAGTCTCAATCGCAACCGGACATGCGGGTGGGCCCGGTGGAAGTCACCGAGGGCACCGCCCACATCGACCGGACCGTATGAGATAAGAGAGCCGAATTCGACTGTACCCATGAGGGATCCGCGGAACTGAGCCGCGGACTCGGCTGCCGCGCGGGCCGCGTGCAACACCTCGTGGGCGCGGACCTCGAAAGCCTCCCCGGCCGCCGTGAGGCTGATCTGTTGCCGCGAGCGGTCGAACAGTTCCACCCCGAGTTCACGCTCCAGTTTCGCGATCGAGGTCGACAAGGCCGATTGGACGACATGTGCCCGTTCGGCGGCACGGGTGAAGCTCATCTCACCCGCGACGGCGATGAAGTGTTCGATCTGCCGTAACTCCACGATGCCAGCTTATCTATGTGATGGATGACCTTCATCAGTTCTAATCGTTGGACTTGATGATGCGGCGCGGGGTGGGATGGATGCCGAGAGCCTGCGAGAAGGAGCAACGGTGACAGGTCTGAGCAGAAGAAACTTCGGCTTCCTCACGGCGGCGGCCGCCGGCACGGCGGCACTGGCGGCGTGCGGCACCTCCCCCACCACCGCCCCCTCGTCGGCGCCCATGGGGACCCCGTCCAAACCGTCGCACACCATGAACCCGGTCAACCAGATCGACGCCGGCGACCTCAACGTCGGCTACACCGAAGCCGGGCCTGCCGACGGACTGCCGGTGATCCTGCTGCACGGTTGGCCGTACGACATCCACAGCTACGCCGATGCCTCGGCGTTGCTCGCCGAACAGGGTTTCCGCGTCATCGTGCCCTACCTGCGCGGCTTCGGCACCACCCGGTTCCGCTCGGCCGATACCGTGCGCAACGGACAGCAGGCCGCGCTGGCGCACGACGTGATCGCGTTGATGGATGCGCTGAACATCCCCAAGGCAGTGCTGGGCGGGTACGACTGGGGCGGGCGCACCGCCAACAACGTCGCCGCCCTCTGGCCGCAACGCTGCGCCGGACTGGTCGCGGTCAGCGGCTACATCACCGTCAACCTGGCCGCCAACCTCAAGCCGCTGGCCCCGGAAGCGGAATTGGGTTGGTGGTACCAGTACTACTTCGCCACCGATCGCGGTGAACTCGGCTACCGGCAGAACACCAAGGAGTTCAACCGGCTGATCTGGACCAAGGCCTCACCGCTGTGGCATTTCGACGACGCCACCTACGACCTGACCGCCGCGGCCTTCGACAACCCCGACCACGTCGAGATCGTCGTGCACAACTACCGGTGGCGGCTCAGCCTGGCGCCCGGTGAGCCCCGCTACGACGCCGACGAAGCACGCCTGGCCGGCAAACCGCCCGTCACCGTGCCGACGATCACGATCGGCTCCGACTTCGACGGTGCTGCCAAGGACGGCGCGGGCTACCGCGCGCTCTACACGGGACCCTACGAACACCGCGTCCTGGACGGCATCGGGCACAACGTGCCCCAAGAGGCACCCGAACAGTTCGTCGCCGCGATCGCCGACGTCAGCCGCATGGGCGGACGCTGACGGCTCACGGGTACGGCCGGCCGGTCAGCTGCCGGATCGTCCGGATCTCACCGTCTCGATACGGACGCCCGTCCTCGTGGAACAAGTCGTGGAACCATTCCCGCGGGGGCGCCTTGTACGGGTGGTCCCAGGAATCCCACGGTAGGTACGTCTGTGTCTTGCCTGCTACCAGGCCCCAGGTGTACGCGCCGACATTGTGCCGTTTGGCGATGGGCAAGACACCCTCGATCGTGCTGCCCTCGCCCCGGGCCAGGTACTCGGTGCACATCATCGGACGTCCCATGGGTGCCAGTTCACCGATCCTGGCTTCGAACCCGGCCGGGTGGTCGTAGCTGTGAAAGGTCAACACATCCGAGAGATCGAGCTGAAGCGTCGCCATCCGGCTGCGCGCCGCCGGATCGGCCCACGGGCCGTCCCACACACCGCTGGTCAACGGCTGAACCGGATCGACCGAGCGGGCCCAGGCGAAAACCTGCGGCAACAGTTCTTCGATCAGGCGCACCTTGTCCTGCCGTTCCACCGCACGGTAGGTGGCGGCGGGATTGTCCGGTTCGTTCCACAGATCCCACCCCAGGACCCGATCGTCATGGCGGAACTGGCTGATCACGCCGACGACGTACTCCCGCAACGTCCGTCGATACCGGTGATCGTCGAGCCGCTGCGCACCAGGTCCCTGCACCCACACCGAGTTGTGTATCCCGGGCCGGGGCCTGCGCTGACGTCCCAATCGAGGGAACGGATCCCAGCAGGAATCGAACAGCACGAACAGCGGTTTGATGCCGTGACTCGACGCCAGGGCAACGAACTGAGCCAGTCGATTCTGAAAGCCCAAGTGGCCCTGGGCCCACAGCTGATCATGCAGGAAAACCCGCACGGTGTTGAAACCGGCCAGCCGGGCGATGCGCAACTCGCTGTCGATCCGCTGCGGGTCGTAGGTTTCGGGCTGGAACATCTCGAGCTGGTTACCCGCGTTGGACGGAATGAAGTTGGCACCGACCAGCCAGCCCTGCGCGGCATACCAGCGGTGCGCCCGCTCAGGTGACCAACGGGCGCCGTGGCCGTCGATCTTCGCCTGCGCCGCGGGCACCTTCCCCAACGCCGCGGCGACCGTCATGACCAGCGGCACCTTGAACGCCGCCCGACGGGCCAACCGGCCATGGGCGACCTGCCTGATGTGTTGCACCGAACTACCAAACAACCTGGCTTCCTTAAGATTTCGTATCCAACATCGGCACTCTCGGGTCTGCGGCTCATCAACGCGCCTACCACTCGAGGTGTACCCGACAGTGCCGCCGGCTGCACGGCACGGCGCTGTGGTTTGGGCTACCCGGCGACGGGTACCTGTTCACGGTGACCGACCGCATCGCCGATCCATGGGGCCCGAGGACACCCTACGGGTGCGGGCAGGCATGGCCGCAACGCGAGGACAGCTACCTCGACGGCGGGCTGGCCCCCGAACAGGTGGACCGGTGGGTTCAATCCGCCGCGGTCCTGCACTCCAACGGCGACGGGATCGACATCGCCGTGAAGGACGGACGCATCGTGGGCGTGCGCGGGCGCCCGGTGGATCGCGTCAACCACGGCCGGGTGGATCCCAAAGACCTTTTCGGCTGGCAGGCCAACGCCTCACCCGACCGGTTGACCAGCCCGCTGATCCGTCGCGACGGCGAGCTGGTCGAAGCCGACTGGGACACCGCGATGGACCGGATCGTGGCGCACACCAAGAGCCTGCTGAACGACCACGGTCCGAGCTCGATCGGCTTCTACACGTCCGGCCAGCTGTTCATCGAGGAGTACTACACCCAGGCCGTGATCGCGCACGGGGCGATCGGCACCAACCACGTCGACGGAAACACCCGACTGTGCACCGCGACCGCCGCCGAGGCGCTCAAGGAATCTTTCGGCTGCGACGGCCAGCCCGGCTCCTACACCGATGTCGACCACTGCGACGCCATCGCGCTCTACGGCCACAACGTCGCCGAGACCCAGACGGTGCTGTGGATGCGCATGCTCGATCGCCTGGCCGGCCCCGATCCTCCGGCCATCGTGTGCGTGGACCCCCGGCCGACGCCCGTCGCACAACACGCCACCGTGCATCTGGCACCGCTGCCCGGCACCAATGTGGCACTGATGAACGGGTTACTACACGAGATCCTCGCCCACGACTGGGTGGACCACTCCTATGTCGACACCCACACCGTGGGCTTCGACGAGCTGGCCAAGAGGGTTGCCGAATTCCCTCCGGAACGCGTCGCCGAAATCTGCCGGATCGACCCCGACCGGTTGCGCGCAGCCGCCGAGATCCTCGGCACCGCCGAGCGCCTGCTCTCGACCGTGCTACAGGGCTTCTACCAATCTCACCAGGCCACCGCGGCGGCCGTTCAAGTCAACAACGTGCACCTGGTGCGCGGCCTGCTCGGCAAGCCGGGCTGCGGCATCCTGCAGATGAACGGCCAGCCCACCGCCGAGAACACGCGCGAATGCGGAGCCGATGGGGACCTGGCCGGATTCCGCAACTGGGCCAACGACTCACACATCGAGGAACTGGCGCGGCTGTGGAACCTCGATCCGATGCAGATTCCGCACTACGCACCTCCCACCCACTGCATGCAGATGCTGCGTTACGCCGAGGAGGGCAGCCTGAACATGTTGTGGGTCACCGCGACCAACCCTGCCGTCTCCCTGCCCGAGCTGGCCCGCATCCGGCGCATCCTGTCCCAGGACCGGCTGTTTCTCGTCGTTCAGGACATCTTCCTGACCGAGACCGCCGCTCTGGCCGATGTGGTGTTACCGGCGGCGGCCTGGGCCGAGAAGACCGGAACCTTCACCAATGCCGATCGCACCGTGCATCTTTCGGAGAAGGCGATCGATCCGCCCGGACAGGCTCGCCCGGACCTCGACATCTTTCTCGACTTCGCCCGGCGCATGGACTTTCGGGACGCCGACGGGCAACCACTACCGCCCTGGAGCACGCCCGAAGCCGCCTTCGAAGCCTGGAAACAGTGCAGTGCCGGACGCCCGTGCGACTACACCGGTCTGAGCTACGACAAGCTCCGCGGTGGCAGCGGCATCCAATGGCCCTGCAACACCGAGAATCCCGACGGCACCGAGCGCCTCTATGCCGACGGAAACTTCTGGGCGCAACCCGACTACTGCGAGGCCTACGGGAAAGACCTCATCACCGGGGCCCCACTGGAACCTACGGAGTACCGCGCGATGAATCCCGAGGGACGCGCCGTCATCAAGGCCGCCGAATACGTTGCGCCCCACGAACCGCCGTCGCCGGAGTACCCGTACGTACTGATCACCGGGCGCACCGTCTACCACTTCCACACCCGCACCAAAACCGGACGAGCGCCCCGACTCAACGCCGCGGCGCCCCAGGTCTGGCTCGAGATCTCCGAAACCGACGCCCGCAGAACCGGAATCGAGGAAGGCGATTTCGTCGAGGTGAGCACCCCACGAGGTTGCGTCGTCGCGGCCGCGCGAATCACCGGGATCCGGCCGGGCGTGGTGTTCCTGCCCTTCCACTACGGCTACTGGGACACCCCGCCGAAACCGGCCGGCGGGGCGCATCACCGGGCCGCCAATGAGCTCACCCTCACCGATTGGGACCCGGTATCGAAACAACCGATCTTCAAGACCGCCGCGGCGGCACTGCGGCGCATCGGCGGCGGCCGCAGACCCGCTCCGGCGCCGACGAACACGGCCTCGGCGCCGGTCTCGCCCGTTCCGGAAGGTCCATCATGAGCAAGGTCGCGCTGGCTCTGGCCGAACTGCACCGTAGCGAGCAGTCCCTGGCCCACGACCTGCGCGCCATCGCGGCCCGCCACCACAGCGACCAGGACATCTCGCACCTCGCCGATGACCTCGCCCGCTGGTCCGAAGAACACGTCGAAGCGCTGGCCGAGCACGGCCGCCACTACGGCCTGCACCTGTCGAGCGATTGCCGGCGCGTGTCGGTGACCCGCCGGATTCAACGAGGACTCAGTGCGGCCCTGCGCGAACGTCCGGAACCGGCCCTCGTGCTGCTGGCCGACCTGCGGCGCGTCCATCGCGCCGCCGCCGGGGTGTCGCTGGACTGGGAACTTTTGGCGCAGGGCGCACAGGCGATCAAAGACGACGAGCTGCTCGCGCTGAGTAAGCAGTGCCATCCGCAGACCCTGCGTCAGATGCGGTGGGCCAACGCCATGCTCAAGGAGCTCTCACCGCAGGCTCTGGCCGGATAGCGCCGGGTAGCGTTGCGATGGTGGATCTCCCAGAGGACGGCAGAGTCGATGCCGGCAGCTTGACCGGGGTCTCGGAAACCGCACTGCTGACCCTGAACGGGCGGGCACATCAGGCGCGTCATGCCCACGCCATCATCGACGATCCCATGGCTGTCGAGTTGGTCGACTCGATCGACTTCGACTTCGACAAGTTCGGCCGACGCAAGGGCCAGGAGATGGCCCTGCGCTCACTGGCCTTCGACGAGGCGGCCCGGCGTTACCTCGATGAGCACCCGTCGGCCACGGTGGTCGCGCTGGCCGAAGGTCTGCAAACCAGCTTCTGGCGGCTGAACGCGGCACTGCCCGAAGCCCGGTTCCGTTGGCTCACCGTCGATTTTCCGCCGATCATCGCGTTGCGCGAGCGGCTCCTGCCCGCATCCGAACGCATCGTCACCCGGGCACAGTCCGCGCTGGACTACAGCTGGATGGACGCCGTGGACCCAAGCAGCGGAGTCTTCATCACCGCCGAGGGATTGCTGATGTACCTGCAGCCCCCGCAAGCCCTTGATCTGATCGCCGAGTGCGCCAAACGCTTTCCCGGTGGCCAGATGATCTTCGACCTGCCGCCGGTGCTGGTGAAGAAGTTCGCCCCCAAAGGCATGCGGTCCTCACGGCACTACCGCGTGCCACCGATGCCGTTCAGCCTCTCACCGGCCCAACTGGCAACTCTGGCCGACACCGTGCCCGGTATCACGGCGGTGCACGACCTGCCGATGCCCAGCGGCCGCGGATGGTTCTTCGGCACCGTGTTCCCGGCGTTCTGGCAATTCAAGCCCACCAGGCAGTTTCGCGGGGCCTACACCCTGCTCGAGTTCGGCTGACTAACCGCCGGCGGCGGCCAGCCGGGCGCGTTCGCGCATCGAGGCGACGACGCCGCCGTCGTTGAGGATGTCCGTACCCGTGAGATAACCGGCCCGGTCACTGGCGCAGTAGGCCAGCAGATCCGCCATCTCCTCCGGCTTGCCCCACCGCGGCACCGCGGCATCGGCCACCATCGCCCCGGCTCCGGCCTGCTCCTCGAGCCGGCCCATCTCGGTGTCGATGGAGCCCGGGGACACCGAGACGATCCGAAGGCCCCGGGTGTTGAACCGCTCGGCCTGCGCCGAGCTGTACCACTTCACGAACGCCTTGCTGATGGCATAGGAGAAGCCCGACCTCATGTCGTCCGGCGCCATGCCGCACGCTGCCAGCATCTCGGTCAGAAAGCGGTCCTGATCCTGCAAGGCCAGCGGAAAGTGCTGTGCGGGAATGACTTCCTCGGGAAGCAGGTGGGCCGCCATCGACGCCACGTTCACGATCGCCGCGCCCTGGGGCGCCGAGGCGAAGAAGGACTCGTTGACGTGCAACGTGCCCAGCGCGTTGGTTCTCATCACGTACTCGGCGTCACCCATGCTGGGACTGACCCCGGCCGCGTGCACGACTGCGCTGACATCGCCCACCTCTGCCGCGGCCTCCAGCAGCCGATCGACGGCTGCCCGATCGGTGACATCGGCATTGACGATCGTGGCCGCGATACCCAGCTCACCCAGCGCGGTCGCCGCGGAGTCGAGCCGATCCTGGCGCACATCGCACAGCACCACCGCCTGGTCGCGGCCGACGACCTTGGCCGTCGCCAGCCCCATGCCACCTGCGCCGCCTGTGATCACCGTCACCCGTGTCATGGCCAGCACGGTATACGCCCGATCGATGGACCCGCACCGGTGGGGTTGGTGCGACTGCTCAGCAGCCAATCTGCACGGCTCGCTGTGCGGACGGACCGACCGGCATATAACAGGTAGTGATGGCCTGCCCGTATTGCGGATCCCCGCTCGACGAAAACGACACCTGCAGCCGCTGCGGGCAGATCCACGCGTCCGCGCCGACCGGGTGGCGGCCGGATCCCACGGCTCGCCATGAGGGCCGCTACTTCGTCACCGGCCGTCCGACGAACCGGGTCCGCGACGGCAGGAAGGTACAGAGCGATCCGGCAGGCGCACGGATGCTGCCCGACTACCTCGAGTTGAAGAACTCGGGCATCCGGTCGACCTGGTTGGGCACCACCGCGGCCGCGGCCATCATCGTGATGACCGCCGCGGTGGTGTGGGTGCTGCTGGTGGCAGGCCGTAGGACACCGCCGCCGCCAGACACCGGATACCTTGCCGCACTGAGGGATGCCGGGCTGCGCGATCAGTTCAATTCCGACGCCAACGCCATCGCGCACGGCCGCCACGTGTGCCGTCAACTCGAAGACGGTGACGCCCAGCAGGGGCTGCTCGCCGACAAGATCGCCGTAGAGGCGTTTTGCCCCCATTTCGCCGAAGGTTTCCGTGTGCTTGAGAAGACGACGGTGACAGGTACTTTCGTGCTTTCAGACCACGCCGGAGCCGACGGCATCGCCTCCGATGGAACGACCTGCCAGGGCTCGAACGGATACTCCGACGTCAATCCGGGCACCATCGTCACCGTGAAGAACGGCAGGGGCGACGTGCTGGCCACCACCACCCTCGGGACCGGAAAGGGCGGCGCGGCCAGTTGCACCTTCACGTTCCAGGTGCCGTTGACCGAGGGCCAGGATCGCTACGTGTTGTCGGTGGGGCGGCGCGGCGAGTTCAGTTACAGCTTCGAACAACTTGTTGCCAAAGGGATCCGGATGCAGCTGGGTCAGTGATATTTGCGAAAACCACTACCTGAAGCAGAATTTCGGCCAGAACCGGCCGTTCCATATCACGACCGGCGCCGCCGGTTGGAAACGATGTGGTCACGAGTACGGATCACTCGCATGTCAACACCGCATCCATCCGAGAACTCGTGTGGACACCCGCATCGGGCAGCTCTACGGTTGCGCTCGACACAATTGTCACCGATGTAATTTCGAGCACGAAACAAGGGAGTCGGTCGGGGATGACAACCTTTGCCAGAATCACGGTCAAAGCTGCTGTCGGCGTGGGTTTGTGCGCGACCGCGGTGACCGCCGCGGTGGCGCTGAGCCCGCTCGCGGCAGCGCTGCCATTCAAGACCGGCGGATACAAGTGCGTCGACGCGGCCGCCGGCGTGCCCGGCGTTCCGTGTGCGGCTCCCGCGGTAGAGGCCGCCGGGGTCGTTCCCGCGGCGGCACCCGCAGCCGTACCACCGGTGCCGGTCGCACCACCACCGGTGGCTCCCCCACCGATCGGAGTTCCACCCGTACCCCTGGCACCGCCGGTGCCGGTGGTTCCGGTGGTCCCGGCGGGCGCTCCCGTCGCCGCGGCACCAGCTCCTGTCGCCGCTCCGGTGGCGGTGGCGGCCGGCGCTCCGTCCGGCAAGGGCGTACCGACGGTCTCACCCGGGGGCGGGCCGGTCGCCGGCACGCCGACGCTGCCCGGCCCGGTGGACGGAGCCGCCGGCTAGTCGCCAACCCAGCGCCGCAAAGGCGCCTGGCCCACGGGCCAGGCGCCTTTTCCGTGTTGTTTGCCTGGATCGTTATTTGCCTGGATCACAACGAGGTTGGTCACTCCTGGACGATGACCGGATCGCCGATGTTGACCGTGTTGAAGTACCACTCGGCGGCCGCCGGGACAAGGCTGATGCAACCGTGGCTGGTGTTGTCGAGCCCCATCGACGGGACTGCCCACGGTGCCGAATGCACGAACAGGCCGCGGTGGGTGAAGCGGACCGCGTAGTCCACGTCGAGGAGATAGCCGTCCGGGGCATCGACGGGAATGCCGACGCTGCTCGAATCCATCCGCACCGTCCGGTCTTTCCCGAGAACCGTGTAGGTGCCGACCGGGGTCGGATATTCCGGCCGCCCCAGGGAGGCGAGCAATACCCCCGGTTCGCCGGCGTGCGGCAGGTGGTGCGGTGCCGGAAGCGCGATCGGCGGGTCTTCCCCTAGTCCGTCGATGGTCACGGTGAAGGTGTGGTCGGAGATGTCGGCGACGCCGATAACGGCTGGGCCGGTTTGGAATTCGGTTCGCATCCCGCTGACCGACAGCATCACCGTGCTGTGCGCGGGCCAGAATTGCGCCGGCGTCCACGACACGACGTTGGCGTCCAGCCACTCGTAGGTGCCCGTGCGCGCGGGCGTCGACTTGAGCCCGAGGGCACGTTCGACGGAGGCCCGATTGGCGATCGGCTTCTTGAACGTCACCACCACGGGATGGCCCACGCCGACCACGGCGCCCTGGGCCGGAGCGATCGATTCGATGGTCGAGGTCAACGGAAGGCTTACCGCCGCCGTGTCGACGCTATCGGTACCACCGGAGAAGAAGGCCGTGACGAGCACGACCAATACGAGAACACCCTGAAAAACCGCGCGCATCAATTCGATCCCTCTGCGATGCCCCCATGATCTTGAACGTTGTCATGGTATTGGCCCGCAGCGGTCCGAATGTGTAGTCACACGTAGACAATTCGGTCAAGCGTTCGTCACGGTTCGGCCACGGCGTCAAGCAATTTGAGGACCCGGGCGCAGGACAAGGGGGTCACCAGAGCGTTGGTGCGCAGGCCGGACTGCGGAGCGCGCTGGGATTCGAGGTCGAGCGCGTCGTCGTCAGCCTCGGCCCGGTAGGACGAGGGATGTCGGCGCTTGGCCGCCGCCAGCTCACGGGAGTAGCGCTGCGACGAACACCAGAGCGGATGCGTGGCCAACTCGATGACCGTCGAACCGGCAGCTTTTGTCGCCATTTTCACTGACCTCCGGAGGAGCTTCACGACACTTCTATTCAGTGCCAAGCGTGCTCGGCCAAGCTGAGGCGATGCATCGAGTTGGCCGTGGACACATTAAGGATCCCTCTTAATGAGCTTTTACACACTGAAAGAATCGCGACAGAGACGCATTTCACACTTGCCGATTTGACATTCTTCGCCGCGATGTTTGCTGCTCGGCGTTGCACCCCCGGACTGATCGAACGATCAAGATCATCGCCGCCGTCGCTGCCAGCTACCGAAGTTGTGGCCGCGCGCCCGAAACCGGGCAGAAACCCCGTCCGGCAGCCCGGCCACAATCGCAGCATCTTCTTACATTCGCAAGAAACCCGCACGTAAGAAGCGCGCACAAATTAAGAGCGCACGCCAGCGAACGCGCCGCCGTTAGCCCCGTCGATGCGGAATCGTTACCTATCATTTAACCTGTCCCGTGGCCGAGCTCCCCTGCTTCAACGTCAATTAGCTCGGTGAAGGGTGGTACGGCTGTGGATGCACATGATCCGAGCGTCGGAGAACATGCGCGTCCGACCGTGACGCGGGCGTCCCGCGCATCGATCGAAAGCTGGCCACTGCGGTGGAAAGTCGCGGCGACCCTGGTGTTGCCGATCCTGCTCGCGGCCACGTTCGGCGCGGTCCGTATCTACAGCGAGTTGTCGGCGGCATCGCGATTGAACCTCGCCTCCGACAACGCGGCGATCGTCGTGCCCGCCGTGGAGTTGGTCGACCGGCTCGACGGACTGGCCTATGCCGCCGCGACCGGTGCGCCCCTCGCGGAGCCGCTCGCACAGTTCGACGAAGCCTCGAAGGCCCTGGACACCCTGATCGCCTCCACGGAGTTCGATCCGACCGCCGCGGCGCAACTGTCCACGGCGTCCTCGACCGCCAAGACGCTGCGTGACGACATCAAAGCCGGACCACTACCCCAGCAGGTGATCGCCGATCGCGCGTCCGAGGCGGCCTCGGGCGTGGTCTCCGCGATCGCGACCACCACCGCAACCGTCGACGACCGCGTGGTGCGGCCGATTGCCGACCAACTCGTCGACACCATGGCAGCGCAACGCGCGCTGACCACGCAGCGGGTATTGATCGCGGCCCCCGATTTCGCCGATTCCGACGAGCTACGTACCGAGGTGGCCGACGCGGCGGGCGCAGAAGCGGCCGCCATCGATCGACTCAGCACACTGACGCCCACGGACGAAGCCGCGGCGTTGGCCAAGGATTCCGATGTCCGTCGCGGCACCTACACGCAACCCGCCGGCGACGGCGTGCACGGACCCGCCTTCGCCGAGGCGATGCGGGCCAGCGTGGACCAATACCGCGCGATGACCCAGCGCCTGTCCGCCGACCTCGACGGCACACTGCATCACCGGGCCAACGTGCTGCGGTCGGACGCGCTGCGCGACACCGCGATCATCCTCGGCGCCGTTCTGGCCGCCCTCGTCTTCGCCCTGGCGGTCGGCCGCTCGCTGATCCGGTCGATCGGCCGGCTGCGGCAGGGAGCGCTGCAGGTCGAGCTGCCCGAGGAGATCGAACGTCTCAGCAAGGGCGGCGGCATGCCCGAGATCCAGGCGCTACCCTTCCGGACCAACGAAGAGGTCGGCCAGCTCGCGCGCGCCATCGACGACATCCACTCCCAGGCCGTCCGCCTCGCCAGCGAGCACGGTGTGCGTCTGCAGATCGGCGACATGTTCGAAACCCTGTCCCGCCGAAGCCGCTCGCTGGTCGAGGAACAGCTGGCGCTCATCGAGACCCTCGAGCTCGACGAGGAAGATCCGGCCCGCCTCGACCACCTCTTCCGTCTCGACCACCTTGCGACGCGGATGCGCCGCAACGGCGACAACCTGCTGGTCCTCGCCGACACCGTGGAACGCCACCGCGCGTCAGCTCCCGTCGCCCTGCCCGACATGCTGCGCGCCGCGATGTCCGAGGTTGAGGAGTATCGCCGGGTGCAGGTCGGGCACATGGCCGACGTCTCGATCGCCGGCTCGGCCGCGGCCGACATCGGCCACCTGGTCGCCGAGCTGCTCGACAATGCCCTGCGCTACTCACCGCCGGACTCACCGGTCATGGTGACGGTGGGGCGCGCGGTCGACGCCGGCCTGCTGGTCGAAGTCGCCGACCGGGGCCTGGGCATGTCCAAGGAAGACTTGACCGCGGCGAACGAGCGTTTGGCGCTCGGTGGCGAAGTGACTTCCGAGACCGCCAAACGCATGGGCCTTTTCGTGGTCGGCCGATTGGCCCGCCGCCACGACGCCACCGTGCGGCTGCGGACCACCTCGGCGTTGACCGACCGCCCCGGCGTCACCGCGAGCGTGCACCTGCCCGGCACCCTGGTCTCACCCATCGGCATGACCGACACCCTCGACGACCTGCGCAGCGGCTCGTTCACCGAATCCCGGTCGCGTACCGCGCCGAACGGGCGCAGCGCACACAGCGCCGGCACCGCGGCACCCGCCGCCACGAACGGCTCGCGGGCCGCGACGCCGCAGCCCGAACACGGACCGGACGCGCCGGCCCAGTCGACTGCCAGCGGGCTGCCGAAGCGCTCACCGGGGGCCAGCGGTGTGAACGGCATCCCGGCACCCGTGAACGGACTGAGCGCCCCGGCCGCCGAAGAACCCGAGCGGCAACAGCGGGGAAACCCGCTGTCCTACTTCACCTCGGGCAATTCCAACTCGGGCAACTCCAATCCGCCTGCCCCCGAACCCACTCCGTCCACCGACTCGGAGCCACGGCGCATCGCGGCGGAGAGCTTGGAGAGTGCGCCGATCTTCGAGCGGATGACCTCGGAGTGGCTGATGGACCCGACCACGCCGGAATACCGAAACCGGGTGTGGGCCAGTGCCGCCGATGCCGGCTGGGAGGCCGCGGCCAAGGCGGTCGAGCAGGAACCCAAGCGCCACACCGCATCCGGGCTGCCGATTCGCGAACGCGGAGCGCGACTGGTGCCGGATGAGGCAAGATCGGGATCGCACGCCAGGGCCGACGGGTCCAACGATCCCGCGGCCATCCGAGACATCCTGAGCCGACAGCTGGCCGGTGTCCGTAGGGGCCGAGCCGAAACCGATGCAGCACACAGCCGAATCGAAGGAGATCGATGAACACCGGCACGCAACCACATGAACGGTCCGCGGGGTCTGCTGCAACACCGTCCGGGACCTCCGGCACCCTCGACTGGTTCGTGTCCAACTTCGTCCGTGACGTACCGGGTGTGTCCCACGCGATCCTGGTGTCGGCCGACGGTCTGCTGATGGCCTCGAACTCCCACCTGCCGTCCGACCGCGCGGAGCAACTGGCCGCCGTCACCTCAGGTTTGGCGAGCTTGTCGACGGGCGCCGCCCGGTTGTTCGAGGCCGGCAACGTCCGTCAGTCGATCGTCGAGATGGACGACGGGTTCCTGCTGTTGATGGGCGTGGGCAACGGCTCGTATCTGGCCACCCTGGCCTCGATCTCGTGCGATATCGGGCAGGTCGGCTACGAGATGGCGTTGCTGGTCGACCGGGTCGGCAAGACCGTCGAGGCGACGCCGCGCACCTCGCATGGGGCTCGATGACCCTGAGCATGGACAGACCGGAGCAGAAGCGGGCCGCCAGTCGCGCGCGCCCGTACACCCTGACCGGCGGACGCACCCGCGCACGGGTCGAGGTGCCGATCGAGGCTCCGGTGGAGGCCTTGCTGCCGGCAGGCGAGCTCGACTGCGCACCGGGCGACATCCCGGCCGTCATCGTCCGGTTGTGCGAGCGCCGACCGTCGATCGCTGAGCTCTCGGCGTATGCCGGGCTCCCCATCGGCGTGACCCGCGTGCTGGTCAGCGATCTGGTGGACAGCGGCCACCTTCGCGTTCACGCCACCCTGACCGACCGCTCGACCGTCGCAGAACGGCGCCTACTGATCGAAAGGACCCTCAGTGGCTTACGCGCACTCTGACTCCGGCCCCACGGTGTCTTCGACGAAGATCGTGATTGCCGGCGGCTTCGGTGTCGGCAAGACCACGTTCGTCGGCGCCGTGTCGGAGATCGTGCCGCTGCGCACGGAGGCCCTCGTCACGAACGCCTCCCAGGGCCACGACGACCTCGAGGCGATTCCCGGCAAGGAGACCACCACGGTCGCCATGGATTTCGGCCGCATCACGATCGCCGACGACCTGGTGCTGTACCTGTTCGGGACGCCCGGGCAACGGCGGTTCTGGTTCATGTGGGACGACCTGGTCCACGGCGCGATCGGCGCTGTGGTGCTGGTCGACACCCGCAGGCTCGACGACAGCTTCGCGGCCGTCGACTTCTTCGAGGCCCGCAACCTACCCTTCCTGATCGCGGTCAACGAGTTCGACGACTCCCCGACCTACAGCATCGAGGAGCTGCGTGAGGCGCTCTCGGTGTCCCCCAACGTGCCCATCATCAATGTCGACGCACGGCAACGCGATTCGGCCAAGAACGCGTTGATCGCGATTACGTCGTTCGCGCTGGAACGACTCCCGTCGTCAGCGTTCTAACTCAACCGCCCGCAGTCACAGTCACACAGTCACGAGGAAACCTGTCATGAACCACCAAGTACATCACTTCGACATGGGCCTGTGGCTGTTGTTCCTGGCGTACATCGTCTCGGTCACCGGCTCCGTCGTCGGCCTGGCGTGCACCCGGTGCGGTGCCAGGGCAACCAACGGACGCGACCGGCTCCGCTGGCTGCTGATGGCCTCGATCGCCATTGGCGGGGTCGGTATCTGGCTCATGCACTTCATCGCGATGCTCGGCTTCGCGATCCCCAGCAGCACAGTGCGCTATCACCTCGGCTGGACAATCGCCTCGGCCGTGATCGCGATCGCCGCGGTCTTCGTCGGGCTCATCACGATCGGCCGCGAATTCGAACTGCGTCGGCTGTTGGCCGGTGGCGTCATCACCGGGCTGGCGGTCGCGGTCATGCACTACACCGGCATGTGGGCGGTTCAGATGCAGGGCACGATGACCTATGACACCACCCTCGTCGTCCTCTCGTTCGTGATCGCCGTGGTCGCGGCCACCGCTGCGTTGTGGTTCACCCTGGTCCTCGAATCACGCGGCCTGCGATTCGTGGCCGGCCTGGTGATGGGCGTCGCCGTTGTCGGCATGCACTACACCGGCATGGCGGCGGTGCGGGTCAGTGTCGATCACACGATGCCGGTTCCCGGTGGGCCCGAGGTCTTCTCGTTCCTGTTCCCGGTGTTCGTGATCGGCCTGCTCGCACTCGGCGTCCCGATCACCGCCGTGATGCTGACTCCTGATCGCAGCGCCGAGCAGAGCAACGCCGAGTCACGCCCCGTGGCAGCGCCGGCCGGCCGGCACCGGTAGGGGCTAACCCCAGTAGGAGAAGTTGCAGACCGGCTTCACCTCGGTCTTGAACGACACCAGCTTGTCGCCGTCCAGCGTGATCGTGCAGGTGAGTTCGGTGTTGCCACCATCGGCGGCCACCTCTGACTCGACTTCTTCATATACGGAGTACTGCTTTTCCCACGGCAGCGTCACATTCGATTCGGTTTGCTCTGCCCCGCCGTTGATCCGGTAACGGATCGTCACCGGGGCAGACCCGCCGAGAACCTTCATGACCGCCGTGCCGACGGGTGCACCGGTCGGCTCCGCCGCACTGGGCGACTCTGTCGTAGTGTCGGTCGAGTCGTTGCCGGAAGCCACGCCATCGGCGGTCTCCGCCACCGGGGTTCCCGTGGTCGTCGTACATCCCACGACCACCGCGGCGGCCGACACAACACCGACGGTGATCCCGGCCAGACCCCTGAGCAAACGCATACCTGAGATTACGACGCCGGAGCGCGCCCGGATCCCTTATCGCGACAAGTGATTACCGGCCGGTCAGGACGCGATCAGGTCATCGATCTGGTTGATCGCCGACGAGGCACCCTCGACCACACCCATGTCCAGCACCTGTGCCAGCGCCTCGGCTGACTCGTACGTGCTCACGTAGACCGCACGGGTGCCACCGTTGTGGTCGGTGAAGGTGTAGACGTTCTTGGACACCGGCATGTCCGGGTTCGGGTTGAAGTCCGCGTCGGCGAAACCGTCGTCGAACGAGAAGCTCGACGGCTCGTCCACCGCCGTGACATCCCAGTATCCGGCGTGCTTGTCGCCTTCCGGCCCGATCATGAAGTAGGTGACGCGGCCACCGGGGGTGAGGCTGTGGTCGACGACCGTCGCCGGGTAGGTCGGCGGCCCCCACACCTTCTCCAGCTGGCGCGGGTCGGCGTATACCTGCCAGATGCGCTGCACCGGCGCGGCGAAGTCCGCGGTGATGGCCAGCGTCAGATTGTCGAGATCGTGTTGGACGTCGGTCACGGGCATGGTTCAGTCCTTCTTGATATCGGTTGCGATCAATTCATCGATGCGTGCGATGCGGCCGCGCCAAACCTGTTCCAGCTCAGTCAACATGGACGCCACCGACCGCACTGCCTGCACATCACCGCTGGCCAACTGCTCACGACCGTTGCGTCGCTTGGTGATCAGCCCGGCCTTCTCCAGCACGGCGACGTGCTTCTGCACTGCCGCGAAGCTCATGTCGTACTTCGCGGCGAGCACGGAAACCGAGTGCTCGCCTGCCAACACCCGGCGCATGATGTCCCGCCTGGTGCGGTCGGCGAGCGCGTGGAACAGGGCGTCCGCCCGGTCCTCGTCACTCTCGGTCACACCTCAAATATACAACCAATCGGTTGTATATTGTCAAGGGTCTCACTGAACCAAAACGCCATCGTGACATCAGCCGATGTCATATATTGACGCGGCGTGTGTCCGCAGCAGCCGGCATTCCCGTCAGCGATAGACCCGGACACCATGCGGAATGTCAAGGGGGACATCGGTAATGGTGAACAGTTCGCGCTGCCCGCGGAACGCCGGACGGATACCGCTGCGGTACGGCCTTTCGGTCGTGGCCATCGGCCTCGGAATCGCAAGCGCCAGCGCGCACCCGGTGGCATGGGCGGATCCCGGCTCCACCGGTTCCTCCACATCGTCAACCTCATCGAGCTCATCGGGCCAGGCATCGAAACACTCGGGTGCCGCAGCCAACCGCGGACCGAAAAAGCCCGTCGACCGACGTGGCACCCGGCCGAACCGGCCGTCGCCGCCCGCGAACGCCAAGGCGCCCGACACCGACCAGGCCGGGCAGCCGGCTGATGACACGACTTCGCAAGCGCCTCAGCTGGTTTCGATTGCCGATGTGGTGCGCGGCAAACTCCGCGACATCGAGCCGTCCGCGCCATTGCGGGCCGACGGCCCGCGCCCGGCCAAGTCCGACTTCTCGCCCCGGAGCATGGGAAAGCGTCTGGTAGCGGCCGCGCCGTCGCCCGCGCCCGCACCCGAAGAGATCGGTTCCACGATCACGGCGCCGGCACACGAGATCGAGCCGCCGGCGCGCACATCCGCGCTGCCCCAGATCACCGCGGTCCTCCGGGCCGCCCCGAAGACCGCCGTGAACGCCGTTCCGCTCACCGCCAAGGTCGCCGCGGTCACCACCACCAAGACGACTCCGAATCCCCCGGAGCCGTTGTCCCCGATCGCCAAGATCGCCGAGCTGCCCGGCCGCATCGTCAACACCGTGCTGCAGGTCCTCGACATCACCGTCTCGGCCAACGGACCGACGAGCCCGATCGACCTGGCCCCGATCAACAATGCCCTCTTCGCGGCGTTCCGGGAGATCGAAGGGCAGCTGGGGCTGACCAAAACTCCTGTCGCGCAACCGGTACCGCCGACCATGACCTACAACGGGCCCACCACCGGCAAGACCCCGACGGTGTCCCAGTTCCTCAACGCCGCGACCGCCGCGTATACCTGGGGCAGCACCCCCGGCGACCTCAAACCGTTCGTGGTCGACGGCAGGCAGATGGAATCCACCAATGTGCTGACCGGCATGTCCGGCAAGGCCTGGGTGACGCCCGATGGGCAGATCATCGTCGCCTACCAAGGCACGACCGGCGGAACCAACCTGCTCCACAATCCGCTGATCGTGGTTTCCCAGGTGCTCGCCGATGCGCAGGTGATCTTCACCGACACCACCCCGCAGGCCTTCATCGATGCGCTGGCCTTCGAGCAAGAAGTCGAGGCCGCTGCCGTCGAACAGGGCTACCGCAAGGAGGACATCTTCGTCACCGGGCACTCACTCGGTGGCTGGGAGGCGGCCTACGTCGCCCAACAAACGGGCGTGGGCGGCATCGGATTCGAGAGCCCGGGCCTGAACACCACGGTGCCGGGCAACGGCGCGGACTCCGGCTTCGTCAACGTCCTGACCTATGGCGATACCGCGGCCTACTTCTCCACCGACCTGCCCGGCCTGCAGCCGTTCGTGCCGGAGTACGTGCCGGGCGGAGGAAGCAAGCCGCACTACGGGTCGATCGTGATGATCGGCAACCCGGAGGCCGCCAACCCGCTGATCAACTCGGCGGCGTTGCTGAGCACCGGACCGATCGGCGCCGCCATCTTCGTCGTGGACATCGCGGTCAACTTCCTGCAGTACCACCTGCCCGGCATCCAGGCCTACCACCTGGGCGTCGCCCCGGACCCCGGCGTGGTGCCGTGGCTGGGCAACCCGTCGGGACCGGTCAACGCCGACTATGCCGACATGACCATTTACGAACTGCAGAAGGCGGCCTCGGACGCCGGGACCCTGATCAGGCCCTGAGCAGCGATCAAGAGAAGCGGCGAGCCGCTCATCAAGCAGTAGCGGACTCTCGCTGAATCTGTTCTGCCGCTTCGGTTTTGATCTGCTCAAACTGTGCGGCCATGGCCTCGGCCAGCGCCGTCGCACCCGACAGCGGCCGGACCATCACCATGAAGTCGTCGATCTTGCCGTCGTCGTCGTGGTGCAGGAAGTCGCATCCGGTGATCTTCTTGCCGTCCACCGTGGCCTCGAAGACCAGCGCGTGGTCGCGGCCTTCGGCATCGGCGATCTCGCGGATGTAGCGGAAGTCCTCGAACACCCGCATGACCCCGCGCAGGATCGCCGCGGTGATCGGCTTGCCCGGATACGGCTTGAAGGCGACCGGGCTGGTGAACACGACATCGTCGGCCAGCAGTGCTTCGATCGCGGCCTCGTCACGGGCCTCCACTGCCTCCCGGAACGGGTGCATACGACACCTCCCTCACTTGGTTCATCGGCTGATGGCGATGCTATGCACGACCGGATTGCATAGTCAACATTTTGATTAATCACTTCGCTGATAGCATCTGCCCCATGGCGTTACGCGACGCAGTCCTGGCCGCGCTCCTCGACGGAGAAGCATCGGGGTATGACCTGGCCAAAGGTTTCGACGCGTCGGTCGCCAACTTCTGGATGGCCACGCCCCAGCAGCTGTACCGCGAGCTCGACCGCATGGCCGCCGACGGACTGATCGAGGCTCGGCTCGTCGAACAGGACCGGCGGCCGAACAAGCGCCTCTACTCACTGACCGAGCAGGGACGGCAGGCGCTGCTCGAATTCACCGAGAGCCCACCGAAACCCGGGGCGATCCGGGAAGACCTGCTGGTCCAGATCCAGGCAGTGGATTCCGGCAACATCGAGGCGGTCCGCGACGCGCTGGCCGAGCGTCTGCAGTGGGCGACTGCCAAACTCGCGCGCTACCGGCGCACGCAGGACCACCTGCTGGCCGGGCGTACCGAAGATGCCTACCTGGCCGAGGCCGAGCGCATCGGGCCCTACCTGACCTTGCTGCGCGGAATCCGGTTCGAGGAAGAAAACGCCGACTGGGCGCGCCGGGCGCTGGCGGTCATCGAACAGCGACTGGCCGCGGCGGTCCGGCCTCGTTGACGACGGTCTCCTGCGGCTCGTTGACCCAGGCACTGAACACCGGCACCCCGCGCCAGGCCGCCGGGCCGTCATATCGGTCCGCGCATGCCAGGACTGCGAACGGGCGGTTGAAGCGGATCTCGATCCGCTTCACCAGCACGTCGTGGAACTGCGGCACGGATCCCGCGACCATGCCGATCGCCGTGACCGCCGCCGCCTTGAATCCTTCGCGGGTATAGGACGCCACGGCCGACTGCTTGGCGTCCAGCTCCACCGGCAGATCCTCCGGCCGCGCGAATCCGCTGATCGTCGCGAACACCGACGCCACCCCGGGTGCGTCGGCGAGGTCGTGGTCGCTGATCGCCGACCAGGCCGGCAGAACACTGCACCACTCGGCATGAACGCCCGGACCGCCGACCCGGCGTTCACGCCGTTCGGTCACCGTCCACGCGTGCCCGTCGACCAGCTCCGCGATCGGAACCCGGCGCGCAGCCCGGCCATCGCCCCGCAACATCGCCGCCACCTGATGCGCGGCGGTGTCCACGTCGTGGGCAGCCACGTCGGGCGCGCCGATCACGCTCAAGACCTCGAGCGCCGAGGACGAGGGCGGCGCGGCCACCGCGACCGGGCCGGCGGCGTCGGTGTCGACCACCAGCTGGACGCCGTCCCGGAGCGTCAACGCTGTGCTGATCTGTTCACCGAACGGGCCACCCAAATCATCCCTGGTGTCCAGCGGTTGCGCCCAGCTGATGTCGGTGGCCAGCGCCGAAGCCAGGACCAGCCTGGTCAAATCGTGCAGCTGCAGCGGGAACCTGTCGATCAGCCCGTTGGTACGAGCCCGGGCCCAGGCATCGGCGTGCGCCTGATCCGGGACCGGGCCCCGCTCCACGACGTCAGGTAGCGTCCGCACCCAATCGTCAAAAGTGGGCCCCAACTTGCGATCCCACACCGCCGCGAGGGCGGACACCGCCGGGTGCGGATCACGCAGTAGGGCGCCGGCCCGCACGGCAGCGTCGTCGACCGTGGTACCGAGCACCGCCTCGAGGTCGCCCCGAGACGCTCCTGCGGTGGCCGGCCCGACCAATGCCAGCAACAGCCACAGCCCCAGCGGCGAGGCCACCGCGTGTCCACCGAGCACGCTCCGGTTGAAGCCGGCCGCATAGGCGGATACCAGCTCGGGCGTAGTGAGGCCGGGCATGGCCGAACCTTATCCGCGAAGAGCCCTCGACAAGCACCATGTGGCTCGACGCGCCGGCCAGACGTTAGTGTGCTTGCGTCGGCTTCAGCGAACACGCCGATAGAAAAGATGAGCAAATTCATGACCGCAGCACCAGAAGCATCGGCGCTCGAAGCCCGCGTCGGCCACTACTACGAGGCAGACAGCCTCTACCTGGTCGGCCGCGAGAAGGTCCGCGAGTACGCCCGTGCCGTGCAGGACTACCACCCCGCACACTGGGATGTCGACGCCGCCGCGAAGCTGGGCTATTCGGGCCTGGTCGCGCCGCTGACCTTCACCTCCACCCCGGCCATGGCCTGCAATCGACGCATGTTCGAGTCGATCGTCGTCGGCTATGACACCTACCTGCAGACCGAAGAGGTCTTCGAGCAGCACCGCCCCATCGTGGCCGGCGACGAGCTGCACGTCGACGTCGAACTGACATCGGTGCGCCGGATCGCCGGGCGCGACATGATCACCGTCACCAACACCTTCACCGACACCGCCGGCGAGCGGGTGCACACCCTGCACACCACCGTCGTCGGAGTGACGGCCGAGGACCTCAATCCGGAGATCAAGACCGCCGTTCAGCGCGCGATGATGCACGACGTCGACATCTTCGGCATCGGCGACGACGAGTACCAGAAGACCGTGCGTCCCGAAGGTGAGATCCGGATCGCCGAGGGCGGCACGACCCGCACCCCGGGGACGCCGTCCTTCGACGACGTGAAGGTCGGCGACGAACTCGGAGTGCACCACACCCGGTTGTCCCGCGGCGACCTGGTGAACTACGCCGGCGTAGCCGGCGATGCCAACCCGATCCACTGGGACGAGGACATCGCCAAGCTGGCCGGCCTACCCGACGTGATCGCCCACGGCATGCTGACCATGGGCCTGGGTGCCGGATTCGTCTCCACCTGGACGGGCGATCCCGGTGCGGTCACCCGCTACGCTGTGCGGCTGTCCCAGCCGGCCATCGTGTCGGCCAAAGAGGGTGCCGACATCGAGTTCAGCGGCAAGGTCAAGTCGTTGGACCCCGAGACCCGCACCGGTGTCGTCATCGTCGCCGCGAAGGCCGACGGCAAGAAGATCTTCGGGCTGGCCACCATGAACGTCCGCTTCAGCTGAGCAGCCGCGACCGCAGAACGGGCACACCCGCGCCCACCAGGCGCTCCAGCTCGACGGTCCGTCCGCACACCGCCAACAGCACGGCGCTGCCGGGCCCGGCGACGACCTCGCCCTCACCCCAGGTTCGCCCGGTGTCCTCGTCGTGCAACTGGATGCCACGCAGACGCCGGTGCGGAAAGAACCCGAATTGTGTTCGGCTGGTGAGGAAGTCGAGCGCCCGCGCGACGTGCCGAGGGTCCGGGTGATGCGGTAGCCCGAGGGGCAGCCGCATGTCGGCACCGTGCACCAAGACATCGGTGAGGCCCGACAGCGGTCCGGTGACGGGCGGACTGAGTCGATGGTCAGCCTGTTCACGCAGCGTCCGGGCGATCTCGGACGCAGCGGCCTGTGCCCGGCGGCGGGCCAGGGCATCGATGCCGCGGTTCACGCTGCCGTGGCGAACACCGCTGGCCAGAAAGCCCCAGAAGCCGTCGACGAAATCGCTGACCAGATGTGCCGCAACGGTTTTGACATCCCACCCGGCGCACAGGCTCGGCGTGGCCAGCTGGTCGGCGTCCAGCCCGTCGATCAGATCCGCGATCGACCTCCGCTCGTCGGCCACCGCCGCGAACACCTGCTCGCGTTCCTCCGGGCTCAACCGCACGATCAGCCGCTCAGCTGGGAAGGTTCGGAGTCGGTCATGGTTCCTCCTGGCCGGTGGCAAGTCACCGCCCAGGGTATCCAGCGGACGCTCGCCCGTTCCGGCGGTCCTGTCGGGGGGTGGCCGCCCGCGCCAGGAAGTACAACACCACACCGACGGCCAGCAGGATCGCCCCGAAGAGCCACACCGTGGCGCTCTGCTGGGTCAGCAACATCACGCACGATGCCACCCCGAGCAGCGGGACTGGTGTCCACACTCGGAAATGGCTGTGCTCCACCGTGTCTCGGCGCAACGTCAATACCGCGACATTGGCCGATATGAACACCAACAACAACAGCAGCACCACGGTCTCGGCCAGGGTCGACAGGTCGCCCACCAGCGTGAGCAGCATCGCAACCGCCGTCGTCGCGACGATGGCCACCCACGGGGTGCGGCGCCGGGGCAGCACCCGGGTGAGCGGCTGTGGCAGCAAACCGTGTTCGGCCATCCCGAAGGCAAGCCGGCTCGACATGATCATGGTCAACAGCGCCCCGTTGGCGACCGCGACCAGAGCGATTGCACTGAAGACCCGATCGGGCACCGCCAGTCCGGACACCGACACCACCTCGAGCAGCGGGCCCGAGGACCGGCTCAATTCCCCGGGTGGCAAGGCGACCGAGCTGGCAACACCGACCAACACGTAGACGATGCCGGCGGTGACGAGTGCGCCGAACAGCGCCGCGGGATAGATCTTGCTCGGCCTACGGATCTCCTCGGCGACATTGGCCGAGGTCTCGAATCCCACGAAGGAGTAGTAGGCGATGATGGCGCCGGACAGGATCGCCACCGCCGGAACTGAACCCTGGGGAAACTCCCCCAGCCGGCTGACATCGCCACGGCCCCCGGCGACCAGGACCGCGCCCGCGACGATGACGATGAGCAGACCGGTCAACTCGATCACGGTCATGACCACGTTGCTCTTGACCGACTCGCTGATCCCGCGGACATTGAGGGCGGCGACCAACCCGAGGAACCCGATGGCCGCAGGCACCATCGGAACGTCGACGAACGTGGCGAGGTAGTCACCGGCGAAGGCCAACGCCAGCCCGGCCGCACTGGTCACCCCCGCCGCCAACATCGCGAACCCGACCAGAAACGACACCAGCGGGACACCGAAGGCCCGCTCGGCGAATACCGCCGCGCCACCGGCCTTGGGATATTTGGTGACCAGCTCGGCATACGAGCCGGCGGTCAACAGCGCCAGCAGCAAGGCCACCAGCAGCGGCGCCCACAGCGCACCACCCACTTTGCCGGCCAGCACTCCCATGAGCGCGTAGATGCCCGCACCGAGGACATCGCCGAGGATGAACAGGAACAGCAACGGCCCGGTGATCCCGCGTTTGAGTTTGCCGTCGGATTTCTGGTCCTGCTGCCCGCCCGCCGTGGCCTCCGCCGTCATGGCGTCCGGCATACCCCGCCTGGCCGCGCCCGAAAACCGGCTGGCCTGCGCGGGCGAATGAAATCCGCGGCCTGCGGGCATTCCTTTCACCATGACTGACCACAGCGCCGATTCGCGGCAGCCCCCCAAGGGCAACAAGGCGAACGACCCGCCGCCGGGTCCCGCCGATCACCATCGCGACGGTGGAATGGCTACCCGCGAGGTCGCTCCTGACGTGGTGGAAAAGCACGCCGGGGAATCCGGGGACTGAGCCCACCGGCCGTCACAGCCGTGGGCGCATCACCTCGCCAGATCCCACTGGCCGAAATCCGGTGCGAGAACATCGTTCACGTCGACATGGATGCCGTCGATGACGAAACCCGGGTCGGACGCGGTGACCACTTCACGCTGAAACAGCACGGCAGCCGGCTCCCGCTCACCCCGGGACCAGGCCTTGGTCTGCCAGGCCCAGCGGTGGCCGGGACTGGTCGAAGAGCCGACGACACCGTCGGCGATGGCCCAGCCGCACTGGCGCCGACCGCCGTAGATTCCGGTGCGGCCCACCCCGAGGACCGAATTGATCCCCCGAAACCACTGCACGCCGAGGTTCTTCCAGGCCGGTGCATCGATGTCCTCGTCGACGCTGAAGAAGATCGGCGCCGACGCGGGCCCGCCGGCGGCGCCGTGCAGGCGCAGCGCCGTCTGGGCATCGGCCACTCCGCCGTCATAGCCGCGGGTGAAATCCGACGGCGTCGGCCATCCCGGCTTGCCGAACTGGTAACAGCTGACGATCTGCAGGCCGGACGCACGCAGCCGGTCCGCGTAATCACGGGTGACGGGCTTGAAATCGAACGTGGCTCCCGGCCGCAGTTCGGACACATAGACCAGTGCCCCGCCGAAACCGGCGGCCTTGATCTGCTCGGGCTGCACCAGCCGGTCGGCGAAATCGACGAGCTGCAGGCCCTCCGCCGAAGCCGCCCTGTTTCCCGTGGCTGCCATTGCGAGCACACCTGGTACTGCCAAAGCCGCTGCATAACGGAGGACGTCGCGCCGTGAAGCCGATCCCGTCACGATCCGCAGCGTATCCGGCGGGACCGGGAAACGGCCACCCCCGGGTTCGTCGACAAAACCGGCACGTACCGGCGGCAGATGCCCCACAATGGTTAGTCACAGCTAACTACCGACCCTGACAGAAACCACCGTGGCACGAGACGTGATCGCCGTCGACACGACGCTCGATCACCCATGTCCGGACATCTGGCCCATCCTGGAGGCACCGCATCTGTACCCGCGCTTCTTTCGCGGGCTCGGGTCCTGCGAGCAGGTGGCCGGTGATCCCCAACTCTTCGAGGTACGGCTCTCGACCGCCCGCGGTGCCGTGGTGGTTCACCAGATGCGCCGCACGGTCCGCCTCTCCGGCATGGAGCTGCGTCTCGACGCCACCCAGACGGGCCGCTGTTTCGCGTCGATTCGCCTGACCCCCGAGGGACGGGGCGCCCGGATCGCGTTGCGGATCTTCGCGATCGGCACGCTCCACCCCGACATCGCGAAAGCCAGCGACAACGCCGTCGAGAGTTGGATTCGCGAAGGGCTCCAACGCATCTCGGACCATCTCGAAGGCAACCCGACCGCACAACTGGTCAACATGGGTGACGGGAGATCGTTGCAACTCAACGTCCTGAAAACCATGATCACCAGCGGAGTCGTGCGAGCATCTCGACCCGATCGCGGTGTTCGCCAACTCAATTCGCTGGCCAAATGGGGCTTCACCCTCGCCGGCGGACTCGGCGCCGCCGCCGCGCGATCACCCGGCACCACAGCGTCGATCGACGGCTACGGCACCTCCACCTATGGGGACATGGCCGACCGCACCAGCCGATTGGCGGCCGGCCTCTCGGTGATCGGTTTCACCAGCGACAGCACGTTCGCCGTCTTGGCCCGCAACCATTCCGCAATGGTCGAGTGCATGGTGGCGACGAGCAAGTTGGGCGCCGATTTGGTGCTGCTCAACACCGGCCTGGCCGCCCGCGCGATCGAAGAGATCGTCAACCGACATCGCATCGACGCCATCTTCGTCGACAACGGCTTCGAACCCGAGGTCCGCTATGTCGCAGCGGACATCCCGAGAATCTCGATCCATCCGAATTCGACCACCCCGCAACGGCGTTCGATGGAAGATCTGATTTCCACCGGTACCGGCGCCACACCGGTGCCGCCACCGAAACAGCCGGGCAAGCTGGTGGCCCTCACCTCGGGCACCACCGGCACCCCCAAAGGCGCCCGACGGCCCACCCCGCCCGGATTCGGCGCCATCGCCGCGATGTTGTCGCGCATGCCGCTGCGGCACGGCGAAGTGATGCTGCTGTGCGCGCCGCTGTTCCACACCTGGGGCCTGGCCGCGCTACAGGTGAGCACGCCGCTGCTGGCGACGGTGGTACTGATGGAACGGTTCGACGCCGAAGAATGTCTCAAAGCCATTGAACGCCACCGCTGCACGGTGGTGATCCTGGTTCCGGTGATGCTGCAGCGCATCCTGGAACTGCCCGCCGCCGTGCTCAAGCGTTACGACACGTCGTCGCTGAAGGTGGTCGCCAGCAGCGGTTCACCGATTCCGGGCGCGGCCGTCACCAAGTTCATGGAGATCTTCGGCGACGTTCTCTACAACTTCTACGGTTCCACCGAGGTGTCGTGGGCGACCATCGCCGGCCCCGCCGACCTGCGTGTCGCCCCCACCACCGCGGGCCGGCCACCGCTCGGCACCCGCATCGCCATCCTCGACGAGGCCGGCCGGGTCGCGCCGGCCGGCGCCGTCGGGCGCATCTTCGTCGGCAACGACATGCTGTTCGACGGCTACACCAACGCCAAATCGCCGACCGTCGAGGACAAGTTGATGGATACCGGTGACCTCGGTTACATCGACGGCAGCGGACGCCTGTTCGTGGCCGGCCGTGACGACGACATGATCATCTCGGGCGGGGAGAACGTTTTCCCACGTCCGGTGGAGGAAGCCCTCGCAGTGCTGCCGCAGGTCGCGGACGTCGCGGTGGTCGGCGTTCCCGATCCGGAGTTCGGCCAGCGGCTCGCGGCGTTCGTCGTCCGTACCGAAGGGGCGTCGCTCGACGAAGACACCGTCAAGAACTACGTCCGGAACCGCCTGAGCCGCTTCTCGATTCCACGCGACGTGACCTTCGTCGATCAACTTCCCCGCACCGCCACCGGCAAGGTTTTGAAGCGGCACCTGATCGAGGGCCAGTTTCCGATGGAGATGGGCTGGCCGGGCTAGTTGCGCCCGGTGACGACAGCGGCGCAGATCACACGGGCGCGTCTCGGGCCGTGGCGGTAAGACCCCGTGTCGGCGGCGCAGGGCACAATGCTTACGCCACCCGTGCCACAGGGCGGCCGCGCGGCGCAGCCCGCCACGCGTAGCGACACTCCGACGGGCGTCGATTGCTGCGGCATCGGCCCTGGTGGAAAGGACAGCAGTGAGTTACAACGCCGCGGACATCACCGAGCTCGACGATGTCCAGCACACGCGCCTGCGGCCGGCGGTGAACCTGGGCCTCGACGTGCTCAACACCGCTTTGCGCGAACTGGTGGACAACGCGATCGAAGAGGTCGCCGATCCCAGCCACGGCGGGTCCACCGTGACCATCACCCTGCACGCCGACGGATCGGTGAGCGTTGCCGACGACGGCCGCGGCCTGCCCGTCGACTCCGACCCGGTGACCGGCAAGAACGGCATCGTCAAAACGCTCGGCACCGCACGTGCCGGCGGCAAGTTCTCCGCACACAGCGACGCCACCAGCACCGGCGCCGGGCTCAACGGGATCGGCGCCGCCGCAGCGGTGTTCATCTCGGCCCGCACCGACGTGTCGGTGCGCCGCGCCGGCAAGACCTACCTGCAGAGCTTCGGCCACGGCTACCCCGGGACGTTCGAGGGCAAGGAATTCGACCCGGACGCCCCGTTCACCCGGGCGGACACGCAGAAACTGAAGGGCTCGGGCAACCGCAAACCCGACGCCCACGGCACCACGGTGCGTATCCTGTTCGACCCGGCCGTCGTCCCCGACTCCAGCCTCGACATCGGTGAGGTGCTGCTGCGTGCGCACGCCGCCGCGCGGATGTCGCCGGGAGTGCACCTGACCGTCGTCGACGAGGGCTGGCCCGGCGGCGAGGTTCCGCCCGCATTGATCGAGCCGTTCAGCGGCCCGTGGGGCACCGACACCCTGCTCGACCTCATGTGCACCGCGGCCGGTACTCCCCTGCCCGACGTGCGCGCGGTCGTGGAGGGTCGCGGCGAATACTCGACCGGCCGCGGCCCAACCCCGTTCCGCTGGTCACTGACCGCGGGCCCGGCCGAACCGACGACCGTGGCCGCGTTCTGCAACACGGTGCGGACCCCGAACGGCGGGTCACACCTGACCGCTGCCATCAAGGGGCTGTCCGAAGCCTTGGCCGACCGGGCCTCGCGCATCCGCGATCTGGGCCTGGCAAAAGGCGAAGACGGCCCGGAGGCCCAGGATTTCGCGGCCGTCACCGCGCTGGCCGTGGACACTCGCGCACCCGATGTGGCGTGGGACTCCCAAGCCAAGACCGCGGTGTCGTCGCGGTCGCTGAACGTGGCGATGGCCCCCGACGTGGCGCGCAGCGTCACGATCTGGGCGGCCAACCCCGCCAACGGAGACACCGTCACCCTGTGGACGAAGCTCGCGCTGGAGGCCGCCCGCGCCCGCCGCAGCGCCGAGGGCGCCAAAGCCCGGTCCCGGGCGGCCTCGAAAGCCAAAGGGCTGGGCACGAATCTGTCCCTGCCACCCAAACTGCTGCCCAGCCGCGAGACCGGCCGCGGGTCCGGTGCCGAGTTGTTCCTGTGTGAGGGTGACTCGGCGCTGGGCACCATCAAGGCCGCCCGCGACGCCACCTTCCAGGCCGCTTTCCCGCTGAAAGGCAAGCCGCCCAACGTATACGGCTTTGCCGTGAGCAAGGCGCGCGCCAAGGACGAATTCGATTCGATCGAACGCATCCTGGGTTGCGGGATACGCGACAGTTGCGATCCGGAACTGTGCCGGTATGACCGCATCCTGTTCGCCTCCGACGCCGACCCCGACGGCGGCAACATCAACTCGAGCCTGATCTCGATGTTCCTCGACTTCTACCGCCCGCTCGTCGAGGCGGGGATGGTCTACGTGACGCTGCCGCCACTGTTCGTGGTCAAAGACGGCAACCAACGCGTCTACTGCCAGGACGAGTCCGAACGCGACGCCGCCGTGGCCGAGATGAAGGCCACCTCCAAACGGAGGGTGGAGGTTCAGCGCAACAAGGGTCTGGGCGAGATGGACGCCGACGACTTCTGGAACACCGTGCTGGACCCACAGCGCCGCACCGTGATCCGGGTTCACTCCGATGACAGCGAAAAGAAGCTGCACCACATCTTGTTCGGCGGCCCGCCGGAGGGCCGGCGCACGTGGATGGCCGATGTCGCCTCCCGTGTCGACACCTCCGCGCTGGACCTCACCTAGGAGCACGACTTGACCGCCACCCTCGACGTTCCTGAGCAGAACGAAGATCTGGTGCTCGACCAGAGCGCCGACGACTACTGGAACCACTATCAGCTGACCTTCGCGCTCTACAGCGTCAGCGACCGGGCCATCCCGTCCGCATTCGACGGCCTCAAGCCGGGTCAACGGCGCCTGCTCTATCAGATGCACGAATCGAAGCTGCTGCCCGGAAACAAGCCGCAGAAGTCGTCGAAGATCTGCTCGGCAGTCACCGGCAACCTGCATCCCCACGGCGGGGCGTCGATGTACGGGGCCGCGGCACTGATGGCCGCCGAGTTCCAGCGCGTGAAAGTCATTGACGGACAAGGCGCCTTCCCGCGCATCCAAGGCGACATTCCCGCGGCCGACCGGTACACCGAGATGCGGTTGTCGGCACCCGGCGCAGCGCTGACCGCCGAACTCGACAGCCACGCGGTTCCCATGGTCCAGACGTTCGACGGGGAGTGGACCGAGCCGACCTGGCTGCCGGCCCAGTGGCCGGTGCTGCTGTGCAACGGCGCTGTCGGCATCGCCGAGGGCTGGGCCACCAAGGTCCCCGCCCACAATCCGCGCGAAGTGATCGCGGCGTGCCGGGCACTGCTGAAAACCCCGAACATGACCGACGACAGGTTGGTCAAGCTCATTCCCGGTCCCGACTGGGGGTGCGGAGCCACCGTCGTCGGCACGGCCGGGCTGCGGGAGTACATCACCACGGGGCGCGGCCAGTTCACGGTGCGCGGCACGGTTTCGGTGGACGGAAAGAACTGCGTCATCACAGAACTGCCGCCCGGTGTGGCGAGTAACACTGTGCAAGACCGGATCCGGGCCCTGGTCGAGTCCGGTGAGCTGTCCGGTGTGGCGGACATGTCCGATCTCACCGACCGCCGTAACGGGCTACGCGTAGTGGTCACCGCCAAACGCGGCCACAGCGCCGAAACCATCCGCGAGCAACTGCTGGCCCTGACCCCGCTGGAGTCGACGTTCGCGGCCAGCCTGGTGGCGCTCGACGAGGACCGGGTGCCGCGCTGGTGGTCGGTGCGCGAACTGATCTCGGCCTTCCTGCACCTGCGAGATTCGGTGGTGCTGCGGCGCAGCGAGTACCGCCTGGACAAGGTCTCCGCACGGCGCCATCTGGTCGCCGGGTTGATGAAGATCCACCTCGACATCGACACCGCCGTGGCGATCATCCGCGCTTCCGAGACGGTCGACGAGGCCCGCCAGGGATTGCAGGAACGGTTCTCGATCGACTCCGAACAGGCCGATTATGTGCTCAGCCTGCAGCTTCGGCGCCTGACCAAACTCGACGTGATCGAGCTGCAGGCCGAGGCGGAGCGGCTGGACGCCGAGTTCGCCGAGCTCACCGAACTGGTCGGCAACCCCGACGCGCGCCGGGTGGTGATCGACAAAGAGCTGGTCGAGACGGCAAAGCTGTTCAAAGGCCCCGAGTTCGACCGTCGCACCGTGCTGGACTTCGACGCCACGCCGACGGCGTCGAGTTCCGACGACGACGGCCCGCGCGAGCGGAAGGTCAACGCTTCCTGGCGGCTGGACGACCGCGGGGTGTTCTCCGACAGCCACGGCGAACTGCTGACGTCGGGCCTCGGGTGGGCGGTGTGGACCGACGGCCGGGTGAAGTTCACCAGCGGCAACGGTCTGCCCTTCAAGATCCGCGACATTCCGGTGGCGCCGGACATCACCGGGCTGCTGCAGTCCGGTGTTCTCCCCGAGGGCTATCACCTGGCGCTGGTGACGCGACGCGGCAAGATCTTGCGCATCGATCCGGCGGCCGTCAATCCGCAAGGCGTGGCGGGCAACGGTGTGGCCGGGGTGAAGCTTGCCGGCGACGGGGACGAAGTCATCGCGGCGCTGCCCATCACCTGCCGCAACGGCGAAGCCGTCCTGTCCATCTCCGAAAAGGGTTGGAAGGTAACCGAAGTGGCCGATATCCCGGTCAAGGGCCGCGGCGGCGCCGGTGTCGGTTTCCACCCGTTCGTCAACGGCGAGGACACGCTGCTCTCGGTGTCGATCTCCCCGACCGGATTCGTCCGGGGCAAGAAGGCCGTGCGGGCGGAGAACCGGGCCAAAGCTTCGGTCAAGGGTGCGGGCGGCGCTGACGTGACGCCGGCGCCCGATACCGCGACCGACTGAGAGGCCGCCGCTTACAAATTGGACTCGTTTCGGCCGTGGCCACACGGTTAACACCAGTCACTTTGTTAACATCACGGCATGCAGGACTCGCCTGGGAACAGCGGCCTGCGCAGATCAGGCCCGATTTCCCGGCGTGACGCGCTGCGCTTGGCCACCACGGTGTCAGCGCTGGCCGGCCTCGGTGTGGCCGCCGCAGGGCTCGGCGCGCCCGTGGCGTCGGCCGCCGCGCCTACCCTGATCGACTTCGCCATGCGCCAGATCCCGGCGCAAGACATCCGGGCGGCGGGCCACTCCGGGGTGATCAACTACGTCGCGACGTCGCGTCCCGGCTCGTCCTTCGGCGCCAAGCCGATCACCTTGCCCTATGCCCGGCAACTCACGGCAGCCGGGCTCGTCATCGTCAGCAACTTCCAATACGGCAAGCCCGGCGGGACCGCACCATCGGACTTCACCCGCGGGTTCCCCGGCGGTGTCGCCGACGCGAAAACCGCCTGGAGCCTGCACACCGCAGCAGGCGGCGGACGCAGCGCACCGATCTTTTTCAGTGTCGACGACGACATCGACCGCAACACCTGGAACACCGTTGCCCTGCCGTGGTTTCGCGGAATCAACTCGGTGATCGGCGTGCAGCGCACCGGCATCTACGCGGGCATCAACCCATGCCAATGGGCCATCGAAGACGGCGTCATCGGGAGGTCGAGCACACCGGGCCGGGCGTGGGCATGGCAGACCCGATCCTGGTCCGGCGGCAAGGTCCACCCCGCTGCGGTTCTCTACCAGCGAATCATCGACACCGCGTCGAATCCGGGGCCAGTGGTCGGCGGCCTCCGTGTCGACGTGAATGACGCCCTGGCCTCCGATGTGGGCCAATGGAACCTGCATCCGTGAGCCTCGTTCCATGACGGTCGAAGACCGATACGCGCTCGACGAATTGCACTGGGCAGCGGTCAAAGACATTGTCGCCCGCGCGAAGAAGTCGACCTTGCACTGCGCAATCGCCTCGACTGATGCCGACGGCGCACCGCACATCACACCCGTCGGCACCGTGTTCCTGCGAGATGACCGCACCGGCTTCTACTTCGACGAATACACCAGCGCATTGGCCCGCAACGTCGACCGTGACCCGAGGGTGTGCGTGATGGCAGTCGACGCCGGGCGCATGTTCTGGCTGCGCGCATTGGTCACCGGCCGCTTCACCGCGCCGCCGGCAGTCCGGCTGTATGGCACGGTCGGAGCGCTACGCGCCGCGAGTCCACAAGAGCTCGAACAGGTGCGGCAGAGCGTGGGTGCCGTACGACGGCTGAAAGACGGTTGAGACCCGATTCACCAAGTCCGGCAATCGAGTTCGGGCGCATTGCATGGACACGTCTGAGCGTCAGCTGCCGAACAAGCTTCGGGCAGTGTTCAACGCACTAGCACGCAGTTGAACAGACCTTTGCGAATGCCGATAGCACCCAATGAATGCCAGCGACAGCCTGCAGCGTCGCCAACTTGGCATGTCCTCACTATCTGTCCGGTCTCAAATTTGAGTGACCGTTTTTCAGCCGATCTGGGCATGCGACGGATCGGCCGAGGCGCAGTCTCATCTCGTGCATGGCGGGCGCAAGCAAAGGTCGCTGATTGAATGAGACCCTGTGTGATGCACCGGTGGACGAGTGCATCAAGCCCGGGGCGATTCGCGGGATGAGTGTTCGAGTTCCAGCTGACGTCAAGTTGCGCCACGTGTAGCAGTGGCGCGCTACTTCCCGCGTGCCACATCGATCATGAAATCGATGTGTGAATCGACTAGGTCAGCTTCGTACTCATCAATCTCGTCCTGCGTTGCCTCATCCGGTTCCAGCTCGATCTCGAGTGTCACCGCAGCCTCGACCAGATACTCCCGGCGGTCCAGCTTCAGTCGACACACCCCGCACTCGAATCGATCGGCCGAGCCTTTCCGTTCGACATATGCGTCTCCGTGCCGACCACCGAACTGATCATCCAGATATTCGACCGTCGGTGTGCCGCGGTGGACCTCGTAAACGACCCAGCCCATGTTCGCGCAAGCGGGGCACAGGTGCGAAACCGCCTCCTCAGAGCCCGAGTTGATGGTCGGAGGTACTTCTGCAAACTGCTTAATCACCTCAGCTTTGCCCGCTTCGAGAAGGCTCTCCGTCAGGGTCTGGTAGTCGTCCTTCGCTCGACGCAGTAGCTGCTCGTACCGGGCCTTTGCTTCGGTGATCGCTTCATCGACGATCGCGCGGACGAACTTCTCAGCCTCCTCGCCGCCCCAATATTGAATCCTCTCCGAGGTTTTGACGCCCAAGTGCGAGAACAAACTGTCGATAACTAGCACCATCTTCTTGAACGCGGCCTTGTTGGCCTGCGTCGATGCCACACCAAGATGAATGGCAGAGTTGCGTACCCGGAAAGCCAACTCGAAGTCTTCCTTCTTCAACTGCAGTTCGCTCGCCTTGTTCAATCGCTCGACAGCGGCTGTTCCTGCGACCGTGGTCAGCTGAGGCAGATGATCGGCTGCGCTTCCCTTTCCGTCTAGCGTCAGTGCGGTCTCGATCTTGTAATTGTCAGGGAGCAGCTGAAAACTCCGGAGCGCCAACACATGTTTGAGAAGTAGCTCGACGGCGGTTCCGATCGAGATCGCCACGCGTTGCGCATCCCAGCTGGTGTCACCGGGATATAGCTCGTGCACCAAACGCGCATGCTGGGAAGATGCGTCCAACAGCACGTCCGGCAACTTGTCGTACGCGACGTGATGAGTACCCGCTGGCCAGCCATGAGTCATGGGCTCACAATAATTCGGACGAAGGCGCGTGAACGCGGACTCGGCCCGCCAGCTCTAATCGATCACTCTTCGATGGGGCCAAACTTCCACCCGTTTGCCATTGCCTTGGCCAAGAGCGCTTTGGCGACGAAATCGTGAGCTCCGCGGTCAGTTGGGGGAAGCTCGTTGTAGTCGATGTGCCCGTGGGAATCTGGGATGTCGGCGTTCATTGAGTCATCCCACGCGGTCAGCGGGTGGCGAGGCTCACTACCTTCGGGCGACTTTACTTCGACCGACTCGACTTCGGCGACAGTGACGGCAAGCACTCCGACGGGAGGTCGATACGGCCTGCTGTTCTCCTCGCACCGCTTCCGGATCGATTCGGCACGCTCCTTGTAGGCATCCTCGGCCGCGGTAACTTCTGCTCGAGCTATCGAGAGTCGGTTCGAGTCCGCTTTGTCTGCGGTGCTGAGCTTGAATGCATCGGGCGTTATCACGCCAGCCGGCGCCCACGCCCGGATGATCGGACGGAACAAGACCTTTTCGATATCGGTGATTCGTTCACGGACCGGTTCGGTTTCTTTGGATGCATCAGTCATCGGTCACCGCCTCGGAAAGCCATGTGTCGAGTGCGTCGATCACATTCGCATCGTCCGCTGGCACCTTGCCGTCGGAGAATGTGCCAGCCGTGAGGTCCGTCGTGTGTATGTAGAGTGCACCGCTCGGCTCGACCTCAATGGACAGCTGGTTTTCGGCCTCTGGCCAGAAGAAAGTTACGCCGCCCTCTTCGGTTGGTGCGACGGTGCGGGTGATGTTGCTCAGCGCGATCATTGCATCGATTACCGTTCGTCCACGCTCAATCGCGGCGTCCGTGATTGGCTCGCCTGACTCCCCGTCGACCCAACCCTGTGTCAGATCGCCGAGGGCATCGAGTGCTGTGCGAACCACGCGAGCATTCGCGGTCACGTCGGTGACAGCGAGGGAATTGACTGCGATTAGTTTCGTCAACCGACCGTCAGCGTTGAACTCGCCAATTCCCTCGGCTTGGCCCTCGAATAGCTGATTTTCAGGCGAGCCGACGATACTGACCTTGACGTCCGATTCCTGGTAGGGAACTGAAATGTCGCCGCCGTGGTCTCTGCTTCGGATGATGAGTTGGCCTGAGCTCACCTTGAAGTCGATCACCTGGCCCTCGACAGTGACAGGTTGAGTGAAGTTACCGATGAGGCCGACGAGAGCGTGGCTTCGGGCGTCACGTGTATAGCGGGTTATGGACTCCCAGCCCGTCGGATCCGGCGGTAGGACCGAAGAAACCTGGATCGCTTCGCCTTTGCGCATGGTCTGACCGAACTTCTTGACCTTGCCGGACGGGAGCCGTTGGATGTCGGACGGGATTCGCCCCTTGTCACTAAACCCATAGTTAATGAAGTCGTCGATGGCTTCGACGGCGCGTTCGAAGTCCTGCGTGATTTCGTGAGGCCCGAAGATGTCGTCGGGCATGAGGGCGGAGTCGTACTCCAGGACCGGGACGGCCGAGCCTGTTCCGATGGCCGTCAGCCGAAGCGTGATTGTGCTGTCGTACCCCTTGGGCAGCCGCGTCCGGTTGGGGTGGCGGTCGAGCCAGTAGAGACGAACGAGCGAGCGAAGCAGATCTTCGAAAGCCGCGACCTCAACCAGCGCGTCAGCGGGCATGCCAGCAGGTTCGAACCGCCGCCCACTCAGACGCATCGCCGCGACAACGCGGGCATCCGGGGTTGAGGGCTCGGTCATGGAGTGCACGGTATCCGAGGGTGCCGAACGGCGTTACCCGAACCCCGTAGATCAGTGCGGGCACTGATCTCGTCCGCGCTCCACCGCGCGCCGGGCGGCATCGTTGGACGTAACCACTGAATGAGTAGGTCCAACGGTGCTGAGGATCCCCGCCGCCTGACAGCGGGCAGGCCCTATCTCCTCCGGCTGCCGGAGGCAGATGATGCTCGCCCGCGGCGGTTCGCGCCCAGAATTCCGCTTTCGTCCATGCTGTCAAATGTGAGGGGTCCGTGGTGCTCATTGTGGGAGTCGAGGACGTCTAGGACAGTGTCGACGATGCCGAGGTAGCTGAGTTGCCCGTCCAGGACTGCTGGAAGCGATCCGCGGCCCCAATCGTCCTGAGCCGGTTGCGATTCAGCAGCGGAAAGGAACTCCGGGGTCGGTGATGTAGTCCAGCACCTTGCCGTAGGCGTCGCCGCCGGCGGCCCGTACGGCGGCGCACATCTGAGCTTGGGTGGTCCCACCGGGACGGAATACCGCGTAGATAGGGTTTCCGTCTTCCGTGGCCGCGCGCAATGACGGGCAGGTTTGGTCGGCACGGAGGTAAAAGGCACCTGGGTGGGCATCCAGCAACCGCTGCACCCCAGCCTCATACAGGCCAGGGGTGGTGACAGAGCCCAGGATCACGATGTACTGGCCATTGCAGACTGGGCGGCTCATGGGCTGGCGCAGGCCCAAATCGCCCGTCGGCGGTACCGGTGGCCGAGGTGGGACGGTCGGCGGCGTCGGCGCCGCGTTCGGCTGAGTCGGGGGATCTCGCGGCGCCGTCGAGGTGGTGTTCCGCCGCGGGTCTGGTTCGCCGATGGTTTCCGGCCACGGTGAAGCCGTCGGTTGAGGTTGCGCGCCGGGCGGAGATGGCTGGCCGAGTCGAGCACCGAGAAACGCAACTAGCCCGACCGCCAGCAATCCGGCAGCGACGGCTGCCGCTATCAGCGGCCATCGCCACGACGAACGCTCCTGACGCTCAACTGGTTCGGGAACAGACGCCGGGAACGCATACATAGTGGGAGCGGCGGATGCCGGGACTCCGAGTTGGGTGGCATCGCCAGAGCCAGCGACGCGGGCCCCTCGCTGGGTAAGCGCGGTGGCGAAAGCCCGGCATGTAGCGAACCGTTGGCGTGGTTCTTTGGCCATCGCTTTGCCAAGCACGTCATCGATGTCGCCGAGGTCGGGCCGAATGGAGGCAATCCTCGGAGGTGGTGAGGACAGATGATTGCCGATCACCACCGCCGGGTTGGTATTGGAGAACGGCACGGTTCCGGTGAGCAGGTGAAACGCGGTGGCGGCCAGCGCGTACTGGTCTGCATGCCCGTCCAGCGGCTGACCGGTGAGTTGTTCGGGCGCAGCGTAGGCGACCGAACCCACCGTCACATTCGTGGCGGTCAATCCGCCACTGTCGAAGGTGTCACGGGCAATGCCGAAGTCGGCCAACAGGATTCGTCGATCTTCTTGACGCTTGTCGGTGAGCAGAATGTTGGCGGGTTTGACGTCGCGATGGAGCAGATACCGTTCGTGGGCGTAGTCGAGCGCTTCGGCGATCGCTGACACGATTTCGAATGCTTCAGCGGGTGGCATCCCGTGCGGGTAGCGGTTCCGCAGGAGTTCCGCGGCGTCTTTGCCTTCGACGTAGTCCATCGTGATCCACAATTGGCCGTCGTCCTCACCGCGATCATGGACGGCCACGATGTGCGGGTGCCATAACGTCGCAGCGATGTCGGCCTCGCGAGCGAACCGAGCACGAAACTGCGGGTCCGCGCTTACTGCTGATGGCAAGATCTTCAGCGCCTCCTGACGGGGCAGCCGTGGGTGTTGCACGAGATAGACCTCGCCCATTCCCCCGGTTCCGAGCAATCGCAGGATGCGGTAGCCGGCGAACACCTGCCCTTCGGCAATCGACATGGGCGCATATTACCCAGCTCCACCGAGTTGATCAGGCCTTTTACGGCCCAGCATCGTGCGTGATTCCCTCTGTACCGGATGCCGGTCAGTTTTGCCAACGAGCCCCTGGCGTCCTGAGTTGCTGCGTATCGTGACGACGATGGAGATGCAGCCCAGTCGCGGATGCGGGCCGCGGCTTGACGCTCTGAGTCGGCGGCGGCTGCTCCAGCTCAGTGGCAGCCTCGGATTGGCCGCAACACTCGGCGCTTGCGCTGCCAGTACCGAATCGACTTCGACGCCCACCGCGCAACCCACTAGCACCGCACCGGTGTTGCCGCCAGAACCGATCGCGGTCAGTCCGCTGCCGCTGGAACCTGGCCCACCCACCACGATGGCCGGCGGCCAGCCGATGGTGGAGATCTGCCGTCAAGCCTGGGGCGCGGCACCGGCCAGGACCGGTGGACGCCCGCACACCATTACCCGAATGACGCTGCACCACACCGCCGTTGCCCTCGGTGACAACCGCAATGCCCCCAGCCGATTACGTCAGCATCAGCAGTACCACCAGAACGACCGGGGATGGATCGACATCGCCTACCACGCCGGCGTCGACCGCAACGGCAACATCTACGAATTGCGCAGCCCGGAACTCGCTGGCGATACCGCAACCAACTATGACCCAGCGGGACACTTTCTGGTCCTCTGCGAGGGTGACTTCGACCAGGAGACCGTCTCCGATGCTCAACTCAACGGTGCTGCAACGGCGTTCGCCTGGGCTGCCCAACAGTTCCACCTGGCCAGCGGCACCCTCGGCGGGCATCGAGACTTCGCTGACACCGCCTGCCCCGGCGCCAACCTCTACTCCCACCTCACCTCAGGGGATCTGCATACACGTATCGATGCCCTGCTCGCCGCAGGACCGGTCGACCTGCAACGCCTCTGCGGAGAAGAAGCCGCCACCAAGGTCGCTGCTATCGAGGCAGGCCAGTGACAGAGCGGGATAGGCGCCAGCGCCAATCTGGTGAGCGTCACGCGCACTGCAGACGATATTGAGGCCGCTACCTGATTTTGCTTGGCAGTCGGCACCCGGTGCTGCCGGTGATCAGCGCTGCGGCTTGGGATCCAAAGCGCAGCGTCGTCCCGGTGTCGCTGGTGAATTGCAGGTCGTGATTGTTGGGGTGGTCCTTGAACACGGTAAGCTCGGTTGCGCCCAACGAAGAGGCTGCTTGTTGCGCCAGATCGAGAGCTTGCTTCCAGTTCTGCTCGGGAATTGGGGTGTCAGATACGTAGTTTCGTAGCAGTACCAGTTGCCCGTCTGATTGCTCGTACGGTGGATTGCAGCCGCCTCTGCTGTCCGTACGTCGCCATTCCCAGGTCACTGACGGAGCGATGGCGGTGATCTGCTGGCCGAGCTTGATAATCGCGGACTCCACTTGCGTGTGTGTGTCTTCAAGTGACGGCAGGGTTTTCAGCGCGTCAGATGCTTGGCTAGCTTGGCTGGCGTCGGTGGGCTTGTATGGATTGCTCACGTGACATCCTGTCCCTAGTAGCGCAACCGACGCGAAGCACGTGATCACGCTGAGTTGGTGGCGGACGGTGCGGTTCAAGGTCATAGGCGCTGTGCTCACTTGTCCGGAATCGGTGTTGTGCCGGCCACGGCGGCAGCGATGTTGTAGCCGGTGATGCGGAGCTGCTGATTGTCGCCCATTTGAGGGTACTGGCTGTGCGCGTGCGGACCGCTCACCCCTTCCAGCGTGCGGCCATCCGGCGGGGGCAAGGTGGTGGGCTCAGTGGAGAGCTGAGTGAAAGTTAGGTTGGTGGCCAGGTTCGGTCGTCCCCGTACATCCCTGACATAGACGTGCGCCGACATGTGGATGTCCTCTTCTACCGTGGCAGCCAACCGCTTTGCACGCCGCATCGACTCCCACTATCCAGCGAGTAGGTTCATCGTGCCTAGCCGACCAGACCGGCGAAGAGTTCACCACCCGGGCCGTTGCATTCTGTGCAGTTTGCATCACGGGGTGAGATCACCATGATCATGAGAGGACCTGCGGTGTACGACAAGTGACGGAGCAGAGACCTGAAGGCATCGAACTATAGAGATCAGTCCGCAGCTTCCATTTAGAGCGAGCCCGACGAGCCCTATGTACGCCTCGCGAAGCACTATTAGCCCACCAAACACCAACCCGAGTGTGCTCCCGCCGGCTTACCACCGACAGCTCAACAGCGAATGCGAAATTGAACGGTTGGCACGGCGCAACATCAGACGACACGGCCTTGAGGAACGTGACGTGCAGGCGACATCAGTGCCGAGAATATGACAAGCGGGCGGAATCCCAACAGCTATTGCGGCGGCTCAGCGCGCCATATTGGTGAACCGGGAGAAGTGGAGCTGGTGCGCCACAGTGATATTCGCGGTCGGACCGTTACGGTGCTTGCCGAGGATGATGTCGGCCTCGCCGCCACGCGGGTCTTCTCGGTCGATGGCGTCGGGGCGGTGCAGCAACAAGACCATGTCGGCGTCCTGCTCGAGACTGTTGTGGGCCGTGATGCCCTGCGCCACAAAGTTATGCGTGCCCGGCACGGTGCCGTCATACACATCGTGCTCACCGATGCTGGTGATCTCCACGATCTCATCCCAGAACACATCGTTCCGCGCCAGGTCGTGCAACTCGAGGTCGTCAAGCACAGCAGCCGCCCGGTGCAAGCGCAACCTGCTCGGTGCATGCTTCCACATGGCCGAGCCGCAGAACTTCGTGCCCATGGCCGCAGCGAACTGTCGGTGCGTCATACCCTTGCGCACCAACGCTGACCTCACCTGCTGCCACACTTCTTTCGGCACAGTGTCGAGATTCGGGTTGCGCTCCGCACTTTCGAGATAACCCAACACCTCACGTGCCTTGACGCCGCGCTCGCCGTTCACACCCACGTGCGCCAGGAATCGGTGCTGGTTTTCCCCGCCATAGATGAGCACATGCCAGCAATCACGGTAACCGACCTTCTTGGCACACTTGATTCGCGCGTACACACCGACCCGCAACAACAGCTGGGCCACGTCGTCAGCGAGCTGCCGGCTCGTCGTAGCGTAGTAGACGCGCGCCTGCCCCGCCGCGGCATCCCACCGCACCGAGCCATCCGTCGCCCAGAGATGCCGCAGGAACAACGCCACCTGGTCATCGGGCAGCGCGAAAACCTCTTTGGGAACGAACTTCTCGTAGCTGCGCTTGCCGAACAACCCGAGCTTGTCCAGCCATTCGGCGATCGGATTGCGCTTGCCATGGGCCAACCGATAGGGCGCGGGCAGCCGCATCGTCGTAACGCGTGCTGCTGGGTACTCGTCGCGCACCGCGGTCACTCCGAAGTGCAGGGCCGAGATCTCCACCTCGAGCAGATTCACCTTGTCGACACTGGCGTAGCGGATCGGCTGGCGCTTCACGCACGAACCATCACCGATCATGTGGGCGAGCAGGATGACCTCGGAGTCGTGCATCCGCTCGGTCTGTACCGGCTCGGGTACCCGACGCGGCGTAGCCAACCGGTCGCCGACCGTCAACTCACCCAACGGGACCCAGCCGTCCAGGGTCATGAACGGGTGGTTGGCCGTGGCTTCCACCTCGCGCCCTGAAGCCAGTCTGAGCTTGAACACCTCTTTGTGGCCGCTGTAAAACACGTTGGTCATCGGGCGCGCCACCATGCGCTTGCGTTCATCGAGCGACCACACCAGCGGGCGCTCGCCGGTCTTCATCAGCTCACCGAATGTCACCTCGGCACCGTTGTCGGCCCGCAAGATTCGGGTGTTGGCCGTCATGCAGCCCGATTCACGGAGGTCCGACACCTGCGGACGCTTGTCGGTGCGCTGCTCGGGACCGCGGTTCAGCTGGCTGATTGCGATCACCGGCACTTCGAGTTCTTTGGCCATCAGCTTGAGGCTGCGGGAGAAGTCCGAGACCTCCTGCTGGCGTGATTCGTACTTCTTACCCGAACTCATCAGCTGCATGTAGTCGACGACGACGAGCTTCAGATCGGCCTTCTGAGCCAGCCGCCGGCCCTTGGCCCGGATCTCCATCATGGTCAGGTTCGGCGAGTCGTCGATGTAGAGCGGCGCCTCACTGATCTCGCTCATCCGGCGGGCCAGCTTGGTCCAGTCGTCATCGCTCATGCGGCCCGAACGCATGTCAGCGAGTTTGATTTTTGCCTCGGCCGACAGGAGTCGCATGACGATCTCGGACTTGCTCATTTCCAGCGAGAAGATGACGCTGGCCATCCGGTGCTTGATCGAGCAGGACCGCATGAAATCCAGCCCCAGCGTCGATTTCCCGACACCGGGACGCGCCGCGATGATGATCATCTGCCCCGGATGCAGGCCGTTGGTGATCTCGTCGAACTCGGTGAACCCCGTCGGGACACCGCGCGAGATACCGCCCTGTGAGGCGATCGCGTCGATCTCGTCCATCGTGGGCTGCAGCAGGTCTTCGAGAGCGACGAAGTCCTCTGAGGCGCGCCGCTCGGTGACGTCGTAGATCTCGGCCTGCGCCCGGTCCACCACATCGGTGACATCGGCTCCGTCGGCGCCGGCGTAGCCGTACTGGACCACCCGGGTGCCGGCCTCCACCAAGCGGCGCAGCAGTGCCTTCTCAGCGACGATGCCGGCGTAGAAGCCCGCGTTGGCCGCCGTCGGCACGGTGGAGATCAGGGTGTGCAGATACGGGGCTCCGCCGATGCGGCGCAACAGGCCGCGGCGGTCGAGCTCGGCGGCCACGGTGACGGCGTCGGCCGGCTCACCCCGACCGTAGAGATCCAGGATCGCGTCGTAGACGTTCTGGTGGGCCGGGCGGTAGAAGTCGCCGGGACGCAAGCGCTCGAGTACGTCGGCGATCGCGTCCTTGCTCAACAGCATGCCGCCGAGCACGGCCTGCTCGGCTGCCATGTCCTGTGGCGGCTGCCGGCCGAAATCCTCCCCAGGCGGAGGACCATCCATCTCCGAATCTGGATGCCCCAGGTCGTCCACCACCGCCACGGACTCCCCACCCCCTTCCGAGACCCGTCTTTCGACAGACTCGAACGTTTATTCGAATCGGTACTGCAACTGTAAAGCAGGGCTCCGACAAAGCTTTGTGACGGCGCTGCGACGCACCACGGTAGACGTTGCTGGCGCCGCCCGAAACCGCCCCTGTTGATCAACCTGTGGATGGCATGGGGATAGGTCTCGGTCGCAGTGTTGAGGCTCTGGGGAGAACCTGTGGATCAATCCCGAACGATCTGTTGTTTTCCCAGCTCAGGGTGCCACGGAGGCTGTCAGTCATTGTGTATGGGAAGTTCTTCGGCGTGTCGTGCCGGGTTGCCGTCCCGGGCGTGTTGTGTTGCGTCTGGGAACCGCCCCGGTTAACACCGAGTGTGCTTCGCTGTCCAGGGTTTCCCGCAAAGAGTTCGCCAGAGACACAGCAACGCCCGGGTGGAAACCTCTACAGGTCCCCACCCGGGCGATTGAGTGCCGGCGGAATGACTCCGCTACGGATTACTCCGCAACTGGATTACTCCGCAACAACGTTGAGCGACACCTTGGCTTCCACCCCGGTGTGCAGCTTGACGGTCACGGGGTGCGTGCCGACGGACTTGATGTGCGCCTTGGGCAGCTGCACCGTGCGCTTGTCGAGGTTCGGGCCACCGGCCTTCTTGATCACGGCCACGACGTCAGCCGCGGTCACGGAACCGAACAGCTTGCCGGTGTCGGCAGCGGCGTGAACCGGCAGCGACACCTCGCCCAGGTTCTCCAGAGCGGTCTTGAGCTCGTTGGCGTGCTCGACACCCCGGATGGTCTTGGCTTCGCGAGCCCGACGGATCTCCTCGGCCTGGCGCTCGGCACCGCGGGAAGCCACGATGGCCAGCCCACGGGGCAGCAGGTAGTTACGGCCGTAGCCGTCCTTGACCTCGACGGCGTCGCCGGCGACACCCAGGTGCTCCACCTCAGCGGTGAGAATCAGCTTCATTGGTCTATCCCCTACCGCGTCGACGAACCGAACGGCAGCAGAGCCACCTCGCGGGCATTCTTCACCGCGATGGCGACATCGCGCTGGTGCTGGACGCAGTTGCCGGTCACCCGGCGGGCACGGATCTTGCCGCGCTCGCTGATGTAGGTGCGCAGCAGCGCAGTGTCCTTGTAGTCGATGACCTGCCCCTTACCCTTCTTGGAGCAGAACACGCACTTACGAGTCTTGACCGGCTTTTCCGGTGCCGGCCGTCGCTTTGTGGACTTGGCCATTGGTTATCTCTTCCTTGCAAAAATTTTCGTTGTTGATCAGAACGGCGGCTCGTCGTCGGCCCCGCTGAAGGAACCGGACGCCGGTGCACTGCCCCACGGATCGTCTTTGGGCTCGGCCTGGCGCGAACCACCGCCGCCGCCACCACCGAAGCCGCCGCCTCCGCCGCCGCTACGGCTGGCCTTGTTGACCTTGGCCGTGGCGTAGCGCAGGGACGGACCGATCTCGTCGACCTCGACCTCGACAACGGTGCGCTTCTCGCCCTCACGGGTTTCGAACGAACGCTGCTTGAGCCGGCCGGTGACGATCACCCGCGAACCCCGCACGAGGCTCTCGGCCACGTTCTCGGCCGCCTCACGCCAGATGTTGCACCGAAGGAACAGCGCTTCGCCGTCCTTCCACTCATTGGTCTGCCGGTCGAACATTCGCGGCGTAGAAGCAACGGTGAAGTTGGCAACAGCTGCGCCGGACGGGGTGAAACGCAGTTCCGGGTCAGCGGTCAGGTTTCCGACAACTGTGATGGTGGTGTCACCAGCCACGAGATCCTCCTGGGATAGGCATGTCCGTTTGCGCGAAGCCTACGTAGCCCCGCCGACGACTGACAGCCTTTAGTGCTTGTCGGTCCGCATCACCTTGGTCCGCAGCACGGACTCGTTCAGGTTGAGCTGACGGTCGAGCTCGGACACGGTGGCCGGTTCCGCCTTGACGTCGACAACGGCGTAGATGCCCTCGGCGTGCTTGGCGATCTCGTAAGCCAGCCGGCGACGGCCCCAGATGTCGACCTTGTCGACACTGCCGCCATCCTTGCGGACGACGTTCAGGAACGTCTCCAGCGACGGAGCTACGGTGCGCTCGTCAAGTGTGGGGTCGAGAATGACCATGATTTCGTATGGACGCATTAGAACCTCATCACCTCCTCTGGTCGTGTACGGCCACGGTGGATTCCGTGGCAGGAGGGTCGCCTGCGTCGGCAACCGGCCCAGGCTACCCGAAATCGCCCTGATCTGCGAAATCCGTATAAAGTGGCCCCGTCGTCTCGGAGTATCGGGGGAATCGGTGACCTATCCCAACGGGCCCTATGGTCAGGGGTTTCCCGGACAGCCCGGCTATCCCCAACAACCGGTGTGGCCGCAGCACTCCGGCTATCCACAACCGGGCTACCCGGGCGTTTACCCGCCGCCACCCGCCGGCCCCAGCGGCGCCACGGCGATCTTCGCCGGCCTCCTGGCGTTGCCGGGCGGAATCATCGGTCTCATCCTCGGCGGGGTCTCGACCTTCTCGTTCTTTCTCTCGTCGCAAGAGGACCGCAGCGCCTGGCTGTACCTGCTGCCGTTGATCTGCTTCGGATACGGGCTGTCGCTCTTGGTCGGGGCGTTCTCGCTGTTTCGACGCAACACGATCGGTCGTCTACTGATCGCCGGCGGATGCGCCGTAGTCATCGTGTTGGCCATCGTCGTCACAGTAGGCGGCGCGTTCGTCAGGCCCCACTCTGATCTCGATTCAGTCGGCGTCCCCGTGATCGTCGGCATCGTCTTCCCGATCTTGACCCTCGCGCTTTCGCTGCTGCCGTCGACCACACGCTGGATCAAAGCCAAGCCGAATCCGATTGCACCGCAGTACTATCCGCCCTACCAAGGCTGAGTTTTACCAGCGCCGTCGTCCCGCCGGTTTCTACCTGGGGGTCGCGACGAAGCAGATTCGCAGCCCTGGTGCAGAAACCGGCGCGGCCGCGGCCGCAGGACCTCACTTCGCGTCGGCCAACTCCGGCTCCGGCTCCGGCTTGGGCTCGATCCGCACCCGGCCGGCCGAGGGACGCAACCAATCCGGCAACCAGCGCGGCGGGTCGTCGGGCGCCCCGTCGAACACGCCTCCGGTGGGGTCGTCAATGCGTCCGCCGTGGCGCACCAGGTCGAGCTCCGGGCGGTAGATCTGGCGAATGATCAACGCACACAACACGATCACCGCCAGATCGCGGATCAGCACCGTGGTGGTGAACCACTGCTCGGGCAAGCCCTTGTTCTGCTCGCCGTACAAATACAGCATGCGCGGTATCCATACCAAGGCGTCGATCGTCATCCATGCCAACAGGATCCGGCGATGCGGCAACGCCAGCACCGCAAGCGGCACCAGCCACAGCGAGAACTGCGGGCTCCACACCTTGTTGGTCAGCAGGAACGCGGCGACCACGAGGAACGCCAGTTGCGCCACCCGCGGGCGCTGCGCGGCCGTCAACGCGATGTAGCCGATCGCGATACAGCACGCCGCGAACAACACCGCCGTGACCGTGTTGAGCACCGTGGGCGGCTGCCAGAATCCGAGGTCGGGGTCGAAGCCCTGCCAATCGGTGAAGGACTTCACCACGTTGTAGAGCGAGTCCATGTCGTCGCCGCGCCGAGTATTGAGACGGAAGAACTCTGACCATCCTCGCGGGAAGAGCACCATGATCGGCAAATTGATCAGCAGCCAGGTGACGACGGCAGTCAGCGCCGCCTTGCCCACCGCCCGCAGGCGCCCGGTACGCAGCCCGAGCAGTACCAGCGGGACGAAAAGCAGCAGCGGATACAGCTTGGCCGCCACGCCAATGCCGATCAGCGCCCCGGCCCACACCGGTTTTCGCCGAGCCCACGCCAGCATCGCGCCTGCCGCGGACGCTGTGGCCAACGCGTCAAAGTTGGTGAATACCTGGAAGATCACGATCGGCGAACCCGCCACCAGCGCGGCATCCCATACTCGCCGGCCGGCCATTCGCGACGTGGCCCAGACGGTGGCCAGCCAAGCCAACGCCAAGCCGAACGCCGAGATGTTGAAGAACATCACCACTTCGGCCACCAGCGGAACCGATACCAGCTTGGTCAGCGCGGTGTAGGTCTTGGCCAGCGACATCGACACGTACTGGTACAGCCCGGTCAGCACCGGATACTCCATGTAGCGGATCGCCGGACTGCCGTCGTACTGGATGCGTGGGTTGCCGGTCGCGTCGTTCTCGACCCAACTGGATTTGTAGGGAAACTTGCCGAGGTTCAACAACTCCGCGGTGTAGAGCGGAACCGTGTCGGAGTAACACAACTCGTAGTACGCCCGGTTGTTCTCCCAGTTGGCCACCCGCTCGCCCGCGGAGCCCTTGCCCGTGGTCTGCAGGCAGGCGGCCTTGGTCGTATAGCCCAGCGCCAGGAACACCACCGCGATCACGAACATCACCCGCAGCGGGGTCATGAACCGTGACCGGCCGATCAACGCGTGACGACCGACCGGCCCGCCGACGGTCTGCGACAACGCCTCGGCCAGCCGGTCGTTGCGGCTGGGGAGGTCGCGGTCGTCGGCGCTCCGCTGATCTTCTGCCGGCGGAGCCGGCGAATCCAACCCAGCCAGCGGTGCCGGAGATACCCGGTCGGTCACGGAGGCGGCGGGCCCACCGGGACTTCCGGCACGCCGGGCACGACGGGAGCTCCCGGCGGCGGTCCGATCGGCACGGTCGTCGGAGGGCCGATCGGGATCGTGATGCCCGGGGCCACTTCGATGGTCGGCTGAATCACCGTCTCCGAAGGCATCACCGAGACCTGCGGGCCACCCGGAGGCAGGGTGCCGGGCGGCGGGGCGGCCGGGGCCTGGGGCACACCGGCATAGCCGCCGATCTCGGTCGGCTTCGGGAACGTCTCGTTGTCGGTGCCCTTCAGCGCACCGTCCATGGTGGATTTCCAGATGTCCGACGGAAGCCCGGATCCGTAGACAGGGCTGCCGCCCGCCGTCTTCAGCGGTTTCACGCCCTCGGAGGTACCCACCCAGACCGCCGTCGAAAGCGACGGTGTGTAACCGACCATCCAGGCATCGCGGTTGTCGCCGGTGTCGCCGAGCTGGTTGGTGCCGGTCTTGGCGGCCGAGGCGCGGCCACCGGCCAGATTGTGACCGCGGGACCAGCCGGCGATCGGCTGCATGGCCGAGGTCACGTTGTCGGCAACAGCCTTGTCGATGCGCTGTTCACCGTTGTCCTGGGTCGAGGCATCGAACAGCACCTGACCCGAGGAGTTCACGACCTTCTGCACGAAGTGCGGCTTGTGGTAGACGCCGGACGCCGCCAGCGTGGCGTACGCCGAGGCCATGTCGATCACCCGGGACTGGTACTGGCCCAGCACCACACCGTTGTTCGGCGGACCGCCCTTGCCGTCCTCCGACAGCGTGTGCTCGACGCCCGGGAAACTCTCGGCCACACCCGCGTCATGGGCGGCCTTGGCCACGTCCTCGGGACCGTGCTCCAGCTTGAGCATCAGCCGGTAGTAGCTGGTGTTGAGCGAGCGTTTGAGCGCCTCGGCGATGGAGCAGGTGCCGCAGCCCTCACCTTCGACGTTGCTGATCTTGATGCCGTTGACGGTGACCGGCCCGCTGTCGACCTGGTAGCCCAGACCGATGCCCTGCTGCAGGGCGGCGACGAGCGCGAAAACCTTGAACGACGAACCCGTCGGCAGGCCGGCCTGGGCGAAGTCGAAGCCGTTGGCGTCCGAGCCGCCGTAGTACGCCTTGACCGCGCCGTCATGCGGATCGATGGACACCACCGCGGTCCGCATGTCGGGGTCCTGGCCGTCCATGTACTTGGACACCGCGTTCTCGGCGGCCTGCTGCGCCTGCGGGTCGATCGTGGTGGTGATCTGCAGGCCCTCGGTATTCAGCGCCTGCTCACTGATGTCGAACAGGTCCAGCAGTTCCTTGGTGACCTGACGCTCGATCAGTCCGTTGGGGCCGGTGGTCTGGTTCGCCTGGCGAGCCTGGTCCGGCGGCACCGTCGGCGGGAACACCTGACCGGCGCGTTCCTGGGCAGACAGCGCACCCATGTCGACCATGCCGTCGAGCACCCAGTTCCACCGGTCGGCCGCGCCCTCCGGATTGACGGCGGGGTCCAACCCCGACGGGCGCTGGATCAGCGCGGCCATCAGCGCACCCTCGGCGACGGTGAGCTGTTCGACGGGCTTGTCGAAGTAGGCCTTCGCTGCCGCGGCGATGCCGTACGAGCCGCGGCCGAAGTAGATCATGTTCAGATACGCCTGCATCACAGCGTCTTTGGACCATTCGCTGGCCATCTTGGTCGAGATGACCAGCTCCTTGGCCTTACGGATCAGACCGCCGATGCCGGAGCGCTCGTCACCGACGAGTGCGTTCTTGACGTACTGCTGGGTGATGGTCGAACCGCCCTGCAGGTCACCGCCCACCAAGTTGTTCTTGATCGCGCGCAACAGCGCGGTGAACGAGAAGCCAGGGTTGGAGTAGAAGTCACGGTCCTCGGCCGCCATCACCGCGTTGCGTACATGCTCGGGGATCTTGTCGATGCCCACGTCGACGCGGTTGCCTTCGGGCGGCACGATCTTGGCGATCTCACTGCCGTCGCTGGCCAGGATCGTCGACACCTGATTGGTCCGGATGTCGCCGGGCTGCGGGACGTCGACGATCATGTACGCCATACCGAACGTCACCAGCGGAAGCAGAATCATCGCCACCACGGCGGCGATCGACAGACGTCGCACCAGCTTCCAGTTGATGTGGAACTGCCGCGTCGGCTTGGGGCCAGGTCCCGACGGACCCGAAGGCCCCGATCCACGACCGCCTCCCGGCGGCGGAGGCGGTGATTTGGGCGGCTGCGGTTTCGGCGGCGGGGTGCCGTCCATCGCAGCCCTGACGACGTCGAGCGGAGCCGGTTTGTCGTCGCGAACCGGGGGCAGCACCGTGGTGAGCCGGTCGTCGGGCGGCAGCGCCGGACGGCCGGGACGACCCACCGGACCGTTGTTCCGTCCCACGGGACCGTTCTCGCGAGGCGGCAGCCCGGCTTCCCGAGCCGGAGGCCGGGGGTCGCGGACCGGGGGCTTGTCGCGGGCGGGCGGTTTCTCCCGGGCCGGTGGCCTGTTTTCGCGCGCGCCGAGGCGGTCAGCCGCGTTACGGATGTCGTTGGCTGACCGGCTATGGCACCCTTCGTTATTCACTGGCCGTACGCGCCGACTTGCGCGTGCCTCGAGTGCCACGTGCCTTCGGCGGCTTCGGCGCGCCCAGGACATATGACTTGACCAAATGATTCCAACTGCAGGTGCGGCATACCTCAACCACATGGACTGCGAACTCGTCGTAACGAGTTGCCAACATCACCAGCTCCTCCGCGGTGCGCGCCGAGCCCGATACCGGGCCCAGATGATCACCGAAAACCCACGACACCAGCGTGAGCTGCTCCTTACGGCAGATCGGACACATCACCGAACTCTGCTTGCCGTGAAACTTTGCCGCGCGAAGCAGGTAGGGATTGGCATCACAGACCTCCGAGACGCCGGTGCGCCCCGAATAGACCTCAGCCAGCAGGGACCGCCGCCGAAGCGCGTAATCCACCACCTGTCTCTGCAATCGCACGATGACCAGAGTACGTCGGCCCCCTGGACACCGAGGCGCGACCGCGTCACACCTCCTACGATCATCTTCCGTGGCAACCCGGCAACCCTCGAACACGCGGGCCAAAGACAGCGATCGCAACGACACCTGCAAAGTGCTCGACAATGCGCTGGGCGAGGGCCAGTTGTCCATGGAGGAACACCGCCAACGAGTGTCGGCGGCGACCAATGCCACGACACTCGGCGATCTGGCCCGTCTGGTCGAGGACCTGCAGACCTCGGGTGCGCCGGTGCAACTGCCGACGCTGACCAAGCCCCGCTTGCCGCGCATCCGCAAACCGGCCGGCTCCGGGTGGGGACTGCGGCTGGCGTCGGCCGCGGTGCTGGTCGTGCTCGGCATCGGCATCGGCTGGGGCCTGTACGGAAACACCCCGTCACCGTTGAGCTTCAACCCCGACCCCGGAGCCGTGCCCGACGGCATCGAGCCGGTCGTGCTGACCCCGCCGACACAACTGCAATCGCTCAACGGGGTGAAAGGACTGTTCGAGCAGATGCGCCACAAGTTCGGCGCCACCACCGGTTTCGAACTGCACATCGATCCCGATTCGGCCCTGCTCTACCGTCCGGACCCACAGGACAGCCGCAAGAAGCTCTATTACCGCTATACCGGCCGCTGGGGTGACCCCAGCACCGATCCACGCAACGTCGAGAAGGACGACCGTCTCGTCGACCTCGCCGCCTTCGACTATGAGAAGGTCCTCGGCATCATGCGGGGTGCCCCCGACACGCTCAACACCAAACGTGCCGACGTGAAGAGCACCTGGCTGCGCATCACCCCGTCGGAAGACCCCGCGACACCTGAGGCGATCAACATCGCCGTGATCGTCAGCAGCGATTTCGGCGGCGGGAGCATCGACCTCTACCCCGACGGCACGGTCAAGGGGATGTACCGCAACAACGGATAGTCGGCACGTCGTCACGCTGGAGTGGCGCTCGGACTCGGGCGCCACTCTGGCGTGACAATCGCGCCTAAGAGCGGTCACCACTTGGCACCAAATATATCGGCGCGATACAGTTTGGCGAGGTGTTGATCCGTCGTAGCGATCAATTCCATCTGATCTGTCGAAAGGGGGTGACCTTGATGCTTGAGCTCGCGATTCTGGGCCTCTTGCTCGAGTCACCCATGCACGGCTACGAGCTGCGCAAGCGTTTGACGGGTCTGTTGGGGGCGTTCAGGGCGTTCTCGTACGGATCGCTCTACCCGGCATTACGTCGCATGCAGGCCGACGGCCTGATCGTCGAGGACGCCGCACCCTTGGGTCCCACCAAAGTGCGCCGGGCTCGGCGGGTCTACCAGCTGACCGATGCCGGCAAGCAGCGATTCAGCGAGTTGGTCGCCGACACGGGGCCACAGAACTTCTCCGACGACGGGTTCGGTGTCCACCTCGCCTTCTTCAACCGCACCCCGGCCGAGGCCAGGATGCGAATCCTGGAGGGGCGACGCCGCCAGGTGGAGGAACGTCGGGAAGGTCTGCGTGAAGCCGTGGCGCGGGCCAGTAGTTCGTTCGACCGCTACACCCGTCAGCTGCACCAGCTGGGCCTGGAGTCCAGCGAACGAGAAGTCAAATGGCTCAACGAGTTGATCGCGGCCGAACGTACGGCCCAGGGGCGCTCGGAAAACATATGAGCACCGACCCGCACATGGCCCCAGGCCGAGCACACAGAACGAGTAAGGAGATCGTCCATGTCTGAGCACGCAGGAGAAATCCGGGTCGCCATTGTCGGCGTCGGTAACTGCGCATCGTCCCTGGTCCAGGGCGTGCAGTACTACCACAACGCCGACGAGAACGCGTCCGTGCCGGGCCTGATGCACGTGAAGTTCGGCCCGTACCACGTGCGTGACGTCAAGTTCGTGGCCGCGTTCGACGTCGACGCCAAGAAGGTCGGCTTCGACCTGTCCGAGGCCATCTTCGCCTCCGAGAACAACACCATCAAGATCGCCGACGTGCCGCCGACCAACGTGACGGTGCAGCGCGGCCCGACCCTGGACGGCATCGGCAAGTACTACGCCGACACCATCGAGGTCTCCGACTTCGAGCCCGTCGACGTGGTCAAGGCGCTCAAGGACGCCAAGGTCGACGTGCTGGTCTCCTACCTGCCGGTGGGCTCGGAAGAGGCCGACAAGTTCTACGCCCAGTGCGCCATCGACGCCGGCGTGGCCTTCGTCAACGCCCTTCCGGTGTTCATCGCCTCCGACCCCGTGTGGGCCAAGAAGTTCGCCGACGCCGGTGTCCCGATCGTCGGCGACGACATCAAGAGCCAGGTCGGCGCGACCATCACGCACCGCGTCATGGCGAAGCTGTTCGAAGACCGCGGCGTCACGCTGGACCGCACCTACCAGCTCAACGTCGGCGGCAACATGGACTTCCTGAACATGCTGGAGCGCTCGCGCCTGGAGTCCAAGAAGGTCTCCAAGACCCAGGCCGTCACCTCCAACCTGACCGGCTCGCTGGCCGGCAAGGTCGAGGACAAGAACGTCCACATCGGCCCGTCCGACCACGTCGCGTGGCTCGACGACCGCAAGTGGGCCTACGTCCGCCTGGAAGGCCGTGCCTTCGGTGACGTGCCGCTGAACCTGGAGTACAAGCTCGAGGTCTGGGACTCGCCGAACTCGGCCGGCGTCATCATCGACGCGGTGCGCGCCGCCAAGATCGCCAAGGACCGCGGCATCGGCGGCCCCATCGAGGCGGCCTCGGCCTACCTGATGAAGAGCCCGCCGAAGCAGATCGCCGACGATGTCGCGCGTACCGAGCTGGAGAGCTTCATCAACGGCTAGGTTTTCTTGCCTCAGTGGGCGGCCAGGTGAAACCTGGCCGCCCACTTTGCATTTGAGGTACCTCACCATGGCGGCGCCGTTGTGAGACCTACCACAAGAGGGCCGATAAACTGGATCTATTCAAGAAAACAACTACGCTGGAGGACGCAGTAAACATCCGACAGTGACGAATAGAGGTACCCATGGCCCTGATCAACAAGCAGATCAAGCCGTTCTCCGCGACCGCTTACAAAAATGGCGCGTTCATTCCCGTATCGGACGCCGACATCAAGGGCAAGTGGGCCATTTTCTTCTTCTACCCGGCCGACTTCACATTCGTCTGCCCGACCGAGCTCGGAGACCTGGCTGACCACTACGAGGAGCTGCAGCGCCTCGGTGTCGAGGTGTTCTCGGTGTCCACCGACACCCACTTCACCCACAAGGCCTGGCACGACTCGTCCGACACGATCGGCAAGATCCAATACGCCATGATCGGCGACCCGACCCTGCAGATCAGCACCGACTTCGAGGTGCTCCGCGAGGGCCAGGGCCTGGCCGACCGCGGCACCTTCCTGGTCGACCCCGACGGCGTCATCCAGTTCACCGAGGTCACCGCCGAGGGCATCGGCCGCAACGCCGCCGAGCTGGTCCGCAAGGTCAAGGCCGCCCAGTACGTCCGCAACCACCCGGGCGAGGTCTGCCCGGCCAAGTGGGAAGAGGGCGAAGAGACCCTGGCCCCGTCGCTGGAACTCGTCGGCAAGATCTAGTTCGACACTGCTGATGGCGGTACGGGCCCGGGCCGCCCGGGCTCGTACCGTTCACCAGAACTGCTTCACCCCAACGTCTTTCGGGCCACACACGGCCCAGCCCGTCCCCTCATCGATGGAGTTGATCCGTATGCTCGACACCTCACTCGCCGGCCAATTGAAGTCCCTGCTGGAGCGGCTGACCGTGCCGATCGAGCTGGTGTCCTCCCTCGATGACGGCCCCAAGTCCGCCGAACTCGCCGAACTGCTCACCGAGATCGCGGCGATGTCGGACAAGATCACCTATTCGCGTGCCGACGACGACGCCCGGCGGCCGTCGTTCGCGATCCGCCGCACCGGCACCGATGTCGAGGTCCGATTCGCCGGTATCCCCCTCGGCCACGAGTTCTCCTCCCTGGCGCTGGCGCTGCTGCAGGTCGGCGGATACCCGTCGAAGGAAGCGCCCGAACTGCTTGAGCAGGTGCGGGCCCTGGACGTCGATCTGCACTTCGAGACCTACTTCTCGCTGTCCTGCCAGAACTGCCCCGATGTGGTGCAGGCCCTGAACCTGATGGCGATCCTCAACCCGCGCATCAGCCACGTCGCCATCGACGGCGCGCTGTTCAAGGACGAGGTCGAACAGCGCAAGGTGCTGGCGGTGCCCACCGTCTTCCTCAACGGTGAGTTGTTCGACTCGGGCCGCATGACGCTGGAGCAGATCATCGGCAAGGTCGACACCGGCGCCGCGCAGCGCACCGCCGAGGCGATCACCGAGAAGGACCCCTTCGACGTGCTGGTGGTCGGCGGCGGCCCCGCCGGCGCAGCGGCCGCGATCTACGCTGCCCGCAAGGGAATTCGCACCGGCGTCGTCGCCGAGCGCTTCGGCGGTCAGGTGCTCGACACCATGGCGATCGAGAACTACATCTCCGTTCCGCACACCGAGGGACCCAAGTACGCCGCGGCGCTGGAAGCCCACGTCGGCGAGTACGACGTCGACGTCATGAAGACCCAGCGCGGCGCGAAGCTGCTGCCCGCGATCGACGAGGGCGGGCTCATCGAGATCTCGCTGGAGAGCGGCGCCTCGTTGACCGCGCGCACCGTCATCCTGGCCACCGGTGCCCGCTGGCGCGCGATGGACGTGCCCGGTGAGGCCGAGTACCGCAACAAGGGCGTCACCTACTGCCCGCACTGCGACGGACCGCTGTTCAAGGGCAAGCGTGTCGCCGTCGTCGGCGGCGGCAACTCGGGCGTGGAGGCCGCGATCGACCTGGCCGGCGTCGTCTCCCACGTGACGCTGATCGAATTCGATTCGGTGCTGCGCGCCGACGAGGTGCTGCAGCGCAAGCTTCGGAGCCTGCCCAACGTCGACATCCTGCTGAGCACGCTGACCACCGAGGTCCTCGGCGACGGCGACCAGGTCACGGGCCTGACCTACCAGGACCGCACCACCGGCGAGTCGCACAAGCTCGAGCTCCAAGGCGTCTTCGTCCAGATCGGTCTGCTGCCCAACACCGAGTGGCTGGAAGGCAGCGTCGAACTGTCCAAGCGCGGCGAGATCGTCATCGACGAGCGCGGCCAGACGTCGGTCCCCGGCGTGTTCGCGGCCGGCGACTGCACCACGGTGCCGTTCAAGCAGATCGTCATCGCTGCCGGAGCCGGTGCGACGGCAGCGTTGTCCGCATTCGATCACCTGATCCGGACCACTGCCCCGGTCGGCAGCTGAGGCAGGCCCGGCTCCGGAGTAATGTCCGCAGACGTGGCCCCGGAGATTTCTGACGACGAACTGCTGACCCTCGACGAGTTCGCGCTGCTGCCCGAGAATGCCGAGCAGATCGGCGCGAACGGGCCGTTGCCGACGGTCGAGCGCATCGAGCAGGGGCCGATCAGCGCGCTGAAGTTCGGCACCGAGGCGCCGCGGGTGGTGTTCCTGCACGGCGGCGGTCAGAACGCCCACACCTGGGACACCGTGATTCTCGGCCTCGGCGAACCGGCGCTGGCCGTCGATCTGCCCGGCCACGGCCGTTCCTCCTGGCGCGAGGACGGCGACTACGGCCCGAAACTCAATGCGGCCAGCCTGGTTCCGGTTCTGCAGGCCCACGCTCCCAGCCCACGGCTGATGGTCGGCATGTCGCTGGGTGGCTTGACGGCGCTGCGGATCGCGGCGACCGAGCCCGCGCTGGTGCCCGAGCTGGTGTTGGTCGACGTCACCCCGTCGGCACCCGAGCGGCACAACGAGATGACCAAGGCGCAGATGGGCGCCGTGGCCCTGGTGCAGGAGAACCGCACGTTCCCCACGTTCCAGGACATGCTCGACGTGACCGTCGCCGCCGCCCCGCATCGCGACCGGAATTCGTTGCGACGCGGCGTATTCCACAATTCGAAGCAGCTCGAGGACGGCAGCTGGACGTGGCGCTACGACACGTTCCGCAAAGGCGACGGGTTTGAGGGCCTGTGGGACGACGTCCCGGCGATCACCATGCCGACCACGCTGATCCGGGGCGCCAACTCGTTCTTCGTCAACGACGAAGACGCCGAGACATTCGCCGCGAACGCGCCCGGTTTCCAGCGCACACACGTCGTCGCCGACTCCGGGCACTCGGTGCAGGGTGATCAGCCGGCAAAGCTCGTGGAAATCCTGCGCGGCATCCTCGATAGCTGACAGGTCGCCTTCTGTTAACCCGCTGATAGCCCGCCTCCAGTAGGTTTCCGCCAGTCCGGCCTCCCAGCCCGTGGCCGGTGTCTCGCGGAAGGACCTGCGCGGAATGCCCCTCGTACCGTTGAATCTGTTTGTCACCCACCGTGGAACGTCGTCGCGTCAGCACGTCACCTGCCGCTACCGGTGTGGCGACGCGTGTTCGAAGCCGGCGCCGAACACCAGTGACAACCAGTATTTCGGCGACATCGCCAAGCAGGTGTCCCGCCGGTCGATGCTGCAGGCCGCCGGGGTCACCGTACTGGCCGTCGGTGCCGGTTCGGCACTGGCTGCCTGCGGTACCGACGCGAAGCCCGGGCAGACCCCGTCACCGGCCGCGCTGCCCGTCGAAACGCCGCCCGGGATGAAATTCGCCGCCGTCGCACCGAACACCGACGACGCCGTGGTGATCCCGGACGGTTACCAGCAGCGGGTGGTGATCGCGTGGGGCGACCCGGTCCTGCCCGACGCCCCCATGTTCGACATCAACCGGCAGACCGCCGACGCCCAGCGCAAGCAGTTCGGGTTCAACAACGACTTCGCGGCGCTGCTGCCGATCGAAGGCCAAGCCAACCGGTTCCTGTTGGTGACCAACTTCGAGTACGTGACACCCGAGTTCATGTTCCCCGGCTACAACGCCGCGGCGCCCACCCGCGAGCAGTTCGACATCGAGATCGCCGCCATGGGCATGGGCGTGGTCGAAGTGGAACGGGGCACCGACGGTGCGTTGAAACCCGTGATGGGCCGCCACAACCGCCGCATCACGGCGGACACCCCGTTCACGCTGACCGGACCCGCCGCCGGAACCGACTTCGTCAAAACCGCCGCCGACCCCACCGGGCGCGCCGTGGCCGGCACCTTCGCCAACTGTGCCGGCGGCGTAACCCCTTGGGGCACCGTGCTTTCCGGTGAGGAGAACTTCCACAGCTACTTCGGGGCGACTGAAGGGGCGCCGGCGCCGAAACCGGCCGACGCGCAGCGATTCGACCGCTACGGCATCGAGCACGAGCGCTCCGAGCTCAAATGGGAAGACTTCGACCCGCGCTTCGACCTCACCAAGACGCCCAACGAGGTCAACCGCTTCGGCTACGTCGTCGAGCTCAACCCGTGGGATCCGGCGTCGACGCCGGTCAAGCACTCGGCGCTGGGCCGACTCAAGCACGAGGGCGCCAACGTCTACGTCACCGGCGACGGCAGCGTGGTGGTCTACACCGGAGACGACGAGCGCTTCGACTACATGTACAAGTTCGTGTCCGACAAGAAGATCGCCCCCGGCTGGAAAACCGGCGACCCCGCCGCGATGGCCCACAACCTGACCCTGCTCGACGAGGGCACGCTGTACGTGGCGAAACTGAGCAGCGACATCCCCACCGGGGAGATCGACGGCAGCGGCAAGCTGCCCGCCAAAGGGTCCTTCTCCGGAACCGGTACCTGGATCCCGCTACTGAAGTCCGGCCCGAACGGGCAGGCCGAGTCGCTCGTCGAGGGCATCACCGCGGCCGAGGCGGCGGTATTCACCCGCATCGCCGCCGACAAGGCCGGCGCCACCAAGATGGACCGCCCCGAAGACTTCGAGGCCAACCCCCACACCGGCAAGGTCTACGTAGCGCTGACCAACAACGACAAGCGCGGCACCGAGGGCAAGGCCGGCGTCGATGCGGCCAACCCACGCACCGAGAACAAGAACGGCCAGATCCTGGAGATCACCGACAACCACACCGGCACCGACTTCACCTGGGACCTGCTGCTGGTGTGCGGTGACCCCAAGGCCGCCGACACCTACTACGCCGGGTTCGACAAAAACCAGGTCAGCCCGATCTCGTGCCCGGACAACCTGGCCTTCGACAGCCACGGCAACCTCTGGATCTCGACCGACGGCAACGCACTCGACGCCAACGACGGACTGTTCGCGGTGGCGCTCGACGGCCCCCATCGCGGTGAGACCAAACAGTTCCTCACCGTGCCGATCGGTGCCGAGACGTGCGGACCGGTGGTGACCGACGATCTCGTCACGGTATGTGTGCAGCACCCGGGCGAGGGCGACGACCACAGCCTGGAGAAGCCGTTGTCGCACTGGCCCGGCGGTGCCGACACCCCCGCGCGGCCCGCCGTGGTCGCGGTGTGGAAGCCCGGCGCCCAGATCGGTACCGTCTGAGCGCTTGCGCGAAGACCATCCGGCACGTGAGTACGCTCGGAAATTGTGACCCATCCCATTCGCATCGGTGTGCAACTGCAGCCGCAGCACTCCCCCAAGTACAGCCACATCCGTGACGCGGTACGCCGCTGTGAGGACATCGGCGTCGACATCGCCTTCAACTGGGACCACTTCTTCCCGCTCTACGGTGACCCCGACGGCGCGCACTATGAGTGCTGGACGATGCTGGGCGCCTGGGCCGAGCAGACCTCACGCATCGAGATCGGCGCCCTGGTCAGCTGCAACTCCTACCGCAACCCCGAACTGCTGGCCGACATGGCCCGCACCGTCGACCACATTTCCGACGGCCGGCTCATTCTCGGCATCGGAAGTGGTTGGAAGCAAAAGGATTACGACGAGTACGGCTACGAGTTCGGCACCGCGGGCAGCCGGCTCGACGACCTCGCGCAGGCGCTGCCGCGGATCGAGGCCCGGCTGGCCAAGCTGAACCCGGCACCCACCCGGGAGATCCCGATCCTGATCGGCGGGCAGGGCGAACGCAAGACCCTGCGGTTGGTGGCCGAGCACGCCGACATCTGGCACGCCTTCGTCGACCGCAACACCTACCCGGGCAAGGCCGAGGTGCTCGCCGAGCACTGCGGGATCACCGGGCGGGACCCGGCCACCGTGCAGCGCTCGGCCGGGGTGCAGGAATCCGGCGGGATCGACGCCATGCTCGCCGAGGCAGACGCACTGGCCGACCTCGGTGTCAGCATCCTCACCGTCGGGGTCAACGGACCGGACTACGACCTGACGGCGGCCGAGGCCCTCTGCCGCTGGCGCGACGGGCGGGTCGGCAAAGTTTAGCTGCTGAGCTGTATCCGCTCAGCTCCCCGATCGCGCGCGCACGTGAGAAACTGGCGCAACACAATCGCCATAGGGGGAGATATACAAGGGTGCCCAAAAACTACGGGGTCAAGGAAAAGGATCAGGTTGTCACGCACATCATCAATCTGGTGATGACGGGCAAGCTGCGATCCGGTGACCGCATCGACCGCAACGAGATCGTCCGTGACCTCGGGCTGAGCCGTGTCCCGATCCAGGAGGCCGTGGTCCAGCTCGAGCACGACGGCATCCTCTCGACGCGATATCACCGCGGCGCATTCGTATCCCGGTTCGACGAGGCCACCGTGGCCGAACACCACGAGCTCTACGGCATCCTCAACGGCATCGCCTCGGCCCGCTGTGCCACCAACCCCACCCCGCGCATCCTCGCCCACCTCGATGACACGTTGCGGGTGATGCGTTCAGCAAAGGACACCAAATCCTTCCAGGAAGCCTGCTGGGTGTACCGCGACGCGATCAACGACGAGTACGCGGGGCCCCGGCTGCACGCCACCATCCGCGCCGGGAAGAGCTTCGCGCCCTCGGAGTTCTGGATCAGCTACCCCAAGGCGAAAGCCGATTTCCTGGCCGGCTACGAGGCTGAGACCGCCGCCATCCACGCCCACGATCCCGACGGCGCCCGCAAGGCCTGCACCGAGCGCGCCGACAAAATGGCACAGATCATGGTCGCCGAGCTCACCCGGCGCGGAGTCTTCGGCGACTTGCGGTCCCCGTGAGCGGAATCGCTCATCACCGGGCATCGGCCCACTAGGTTGCATCAGATGGACGCCAGACGATCGGCCGCGCTGCTGACCACGGTCCTGATACTGCTCGGGCTGCTGTGCGCGGCACCGGCAGGCGCAGACGTCGACCAGTGCGCGCCCCCCGGCGTGGACAGTGCCAGCGCGCTGCCCACCAACCTGGCCGCCGCGGCCACCGGGCCGGGCGCCGACAAGTACACCACCGCCACCACTGCCCCGCTGGACACGGTGCGGGCTGAGAACCTCGGCCTGAGCACCCCCGGCGTACTCACCGTCGGCACCTTGTCGGACGCACCGCCCAGCATCTGCATCAACTCGGCCGGCCAGTTCACCGGCTTCGACAACGAGCTGCTCCGCGCCATCGCCGACAAGCTCGGCCTGCGGATCAACTTCGTCGGCACCGACTTCTCGGGCCTGCTGGCGCAGACCGCCTCCCGGCGGTTCGACGTGGCGTCCTCGTCGATCACCACCACCGACGCCCGGCGCCGCACCGTCGGGTTCACCAACGGCTACGACTTCGGTTACTTCTCGCTCGTCGTGCCCACCGGTTCTCCCATCACCGGTTTCGGCCAGCTCGCACCCGGTCAGCGCATCGGCGTGGTGCAGGGCACCGTGCAAGAGGCGTACGTCATCGACACCCTGCACCTGCAACCTGTGAAGTTCCCCGACTACAACACCGTCTACGCCAGCCTCAAGACCCGCCAGATCGACGCCTGGGTGGCGCCGTCGCAACAGGCGTCGGGCACGGTGCAGCCCGGTGACCCGGCCCAGATCATCGAAAACACCTTCAGCTTGGACAATTTCGTGGCGTGGGCAGTGGCCAAGGAGAACCGGCCGCTGATCGATGCGCTCAACTCCGGCCTCGATGCCGTCATCGCCGACGGCACGTGGGCCAAGCTGTATTCCGACTGGGTACCACGCGCGCTGCCGCCCGGCTGGAAGCCCGGCTCCAAGGCCGCGCCCGCACCACAGCTGCCCGATTTCGCCGCGATCGCCGCGGCGAAGGAGAAACCGGCCGCCGGGGCTGCCGCTGCACCCAAATCGACACTCGCGCAACTGCGGGACTCGTTCCTGGACTGGGACCTCTACAAGCAGGCGATCCCCGACCTGCTGCGCACCGGCCTGCCCAACACTCTGATCCTGACCGTGTGCGCCAGCGTCATCGGTCTGGTGCTCGGGATGATCCTGGCGGTGGCCGGTATCTCGCGGTCGCGGTGGCTGCGCTGGCCCGCGCGGGTGTACACCGACATCTTCCGGGGCCTGCCCGAAGTGGTGATCATCCTGCTCATCGGTTTGGGCATCGGGCCCGTGGTCGGCTCACTCACCGGCAACAGCCCCTACCCGCTCGGCATCGCGGCGCTCGGCCTGATGGCGGCGGCCTACGTCGGAGAGATCTTCCGCTCCGGCATCCAGAGCGTCGAGCCCGGACAGCTGGAAGCCTCACGCGCCCTGGGCTTCAGCTACACCTCGTCGATGCGCCTGGTCGTCGTGCCACAGGGCATTCGCCGCGTGCTGCCCGCGCTGATGAACCAGTTCATCTCACTGCTCAAGGCCTCGTCGCTGGTGTACTTCCTCGGCCTGGTCGCCAGCCAGCGCGAACTGTTCCAGGTGGGCCGAGATCTCAACGCCCAGACCGGAAATCTGTCACCCCTGGTGGCAGCCGGGCTGTTCTACCTGCTGCTGACCATCCCGCTGACCCATCTGGTCAACTTCGTCGACAACCGGCTGCGCCGCGGCCGCGCACCCGTCGAAGAAGAACTGCCGCCCGCCGCGACCACGCAGGAGATGATCTGATGTCGGCACCACAGCCAGTTGCGCTGGCCGCCAAGGACATCCACCTCTCGTTCGGGCCGAACGCGGTACTGCGCGGGGTCGACCTGGACGTGCCCGCCGGCACCACGACGGCCGTCATCGGGCCGTCCGGATCCGGCAAATCGACGCTGCTGCGCACCCTCAACCGCCTCTACGAACCCGACCGCGGCGACATCCTGCTCGACGGCCGCTCCGTGCTGAACGACAACCCCGACCAACTGCGCCAACGCATCGGCATGGTCTTTCAACAGTTCAACCTGTTCCCGCACAAGACCGTTCTCGACAACGTCACCCTCGGCCCGCGCAAACTCAAACGGCTCAGCGCCGAGCACGCCCGTACCGTGGGCCTCGAACAGCTGGACCGGGTTGGACTGCGGCACAAGGCCGATGCGCGTCCGAGCACGCTGTCGGGCGGCCAACAGCAGCGCGTCGCGATTGCCCGGGCACTCGCCATGGGTCCGCAGGTGATGTTCTTCGACGAGGCCACCTCGGCGCTGGACCCGGAACTGGTCAAGGGCATCCTGGAGTTGATGGCCGAGCTGGGGGCCGAGGGTATGACGATCCTGGCGGTCACCCACGAGATGGGCTTCGCCCGCTCCACGGCCGACGCCGTCGTGTTCATGGATCACGGCAAAGTGGTCGAGTCGGGCACCCCCGACCAGATCTTCGACGCCGCCGAGACAGATCGGCTGCGGCGCTTCCTGTCGCAGGTCCTGTGACGGCGGCGCTGTGAGGAGGGGAAACCCCGGTGCCAAACCCAACAAGCTGCCGACCTGGCAGCTTCAGACAGGTTAGACTAGCGAATTATGGTGGAGTCCGATTCACAGGTCACTGAGCTGGCCGGAGAGCTGCAACGCGTTCTCTCCAAGGTGTTCTCGGTGCTGCGCCGGGGGGACACCAACAAGGGCACGGCCGGCGAGCTCACGCTGGCCCAGCTCTCGATTCTGCTCACCCTGCTCGACCAGGGCCCGATCCGGATGACGGAGCTGGCTGCCCGTGAGCGTGTGCGCACCCCCACCACCACCGTGGCGATCCGCCGGCTGGAGAAACTGGGCCTGGTCAAACGCTCACGTGACCCTTCTGACCTGCGTGCCGTCCTCGTGGAAGTCACCCCGCGCGGGCTGGTCCAGCACCGCGAATCGCTGGCGGCCCGTCGAGCCGATCTGGCGGCACGCCTGGCCAACCTGAGCCAGGAAGACCTCGACACCCTGGCTACCGCGCTCGCTCCCCTGGAACGGCTGGCCGTCCAGAACGAGCAGGCACCGGCCGCTCAGGCAAAGTCCGAGTAGCGAACTATCCCAGCCAGTCCAATACCGCCGCGGCGGTCCACGACTGCTGCATGCTGCCCAACGGCTCCCCGGTGAACGGCTCGTAGTACTCGGCGAACGTGCCATCACTTGCCTGACGCAAGCCTTCGCGGCGCAAGGTCGAAGCCCGCTCGGCCCAACCGCGCCGCGCGAAACACCATGAGAACAGCCAGGTCATCACCGGCCACACCGGGCCACGCCAGTACTCACGCGACCGGAAATCCCGCGACACCGGTGAGGTCGACGGGATGAGTGCGTACTTCAGGTCCGGATGCCCGCAGAACCGGGGACCCTCCAACAGCCGCAGCAGGGCGCGTTCCCGGTCGTGCGGCAGCCCGCCGCACAGCAGCGGAGCGAACTGCGCCACCGTCTCGGTGGCCACCCACTTCTTCGCGCGGACATCGTAATCCCTTGCCGCACCGCTACGTTCGTCAGTGGTCTCGACGACTCCGACCCGGAACCGCTCGGCCCACGAGTACAGATCGCGCACATCGGCGTGCGGGCGTTTGTAGTCCTCACCGATCTCGGCGAGCACCTGACACGCCACCGAGAAGATCGCCGAGACGAAGACGTCCTCGACCGCGAAGCTCATCACCTTCGGCAGCAGATCATCGTCGTAGCGAACGGATTTCATCTCCTCAAGCAGCCACAGATACCGGTCGTACTCGAGATCACTGGGCCGCTGCGTGGCGTCGGTGATGATCGCGTTGTCCTCGCGCTGGTACTCGGGCACATTGCCGGGAACCACGTTGGCGTAGGCGCTGTCCCAGCGCGGCGAGTTGTCCATGCCGGACTCCCACCCGTGATACAGCGTGATACGGCCGCGGCCGTCCTGGTCGCGCTGCTCGGCCAGCCAGCGATGCCAGCGCACCAGATCCGCCCACCGCCGATCGAGGAAACTGGCCGCCACTGCCCGCGTCGACCGGCCCCGGGTGCGGGCGTGGTCGAGGATGCGCTGCACCGCGATCGCATGCACCGGCGGCTGGGTGATGCCGGAGGTGTGCCGGATCCGCGGAGCGTTGGCCGCCAGCGCCGAGGTGGCCCACCGCGCCGGGCCGGGAAAGTAGCCGTCGACACCGTTGGCGAACACGATGTGCGGGATCATGCCGTTACGCCACTGCGCCGAGAGCAGGGTGTCGAGCTCCACCACTGCGCGCTCCACACTCAGCGGCGCCAGACCGATCGAGACGAACGCCGCGTCCCAACTCCACATGTGCGGATACAGCAACGGCGCGGCAGTGGTCATCACACCCAGGTCGTTGCCGCGCAACAGGTAGGCGGCCCGCGCGGCGAGCTGAGTGGGAGCGAAGCTGGGATCCGGTGGCATCCCTACCATGATGCGACGTCGGCCCCCGGTCCGCAGGTCGGGCCCGCCCCATCCGGTGTCACAGTAACGTTGCGGATGTGCCGACTGCATTGATCACCGGAGCCGCGGGCGGAATCGGCTCGGCCATCGCCGCCGCGCTTGCTCCCACCCACACCCTGCTGCTGGCCGGACGGCCGTCGGCCCGGCTGGACGCCCTGGCCGAACGCCTCGGCGCGCCGACCTGGCCGTTGGACCTGACCGACGCCGACTCGATCGAATCCGCGACCGAGGTGCTCGCCGAACTCGACGTACTCGTGCACAACGCCGGCGTGCTCTACCCCGGCCGGGTCTCCGAATCCATCGCCGAACAGTGGCGGGCGTCGTTCGAGGTGAACGTCACCGGCGCGGTGGCCCTCACCCTGGCCCTGCTGCCGGCGCTGCGAGCCGCCCATGGGCATGTGATTTTCATCAATTCCGGTGCGGGCCAGAAGGTTTCGCCCGGGATGGCGTCCTACTCGGCGAGTAAGTTCGCCCTACGGGCCTTCGCAGACTCACTGCGTGCCGACGAACCGGCCCTGCGCGTCACCTCGATCTTCCCCGGGCGCGTCGACACCGAGATGCAACGCGACCTGGTGGCCTACGAAGAAGGCGAGTACGACCCGGCCAAATTCCTCAAGCCCGAGACCGTCGCCGGGCTGGTGGCCACCGCCGTCACCACCCCGCCCGACGGGCATGTCCACGAAATCGTGGTCCGCCCCGGGTGATTTGGGTGCATCCGGTAACGCTGACCGTTACCGGACGCACCCGAATCACTAGACGACGAGGTTGACCAGCCGGCCCGGCACCACGATGACCTTCTTCGGCGTGGCGCCGTCGAGGAAGGCCTGCACCTTCTCGTCGGCGAGCGCGGCGGCCTCGAGCGCCGCCTTGTCAGCATCGGCGGCCACGGTGATCTTGCCGCGCACCTTGCCGTTCACCTGAACCGGGAACTCGATGGTGTCGTCCACCAGGTACTTCGGATCAGCCTGCGGGAACGGCCCGTGCGCCAGTGAAGTGTCGTGGCCCAACCGCTTCCACAATTCCTCGGCCAGGTGCGGGGCCAGCGGGGCGACCATGAGAACCAGCGGTTCGATGGCGGCGCGGGCCGACACACCCTCCTTGGTCAGGTGGTTGGTGTACTCGATCAGCTTGGCCGCGGCGGTGTTGTTGCGAAGCGCCGCATAGTCTTCGGTCACCCCGGCGATCGTGCGGTGCAGGATCTTGCGCGTGGCGGTGTCGAGAGCCTCGTGCTCGTTGACGCTGGTGGCCCCGGTTGCTTCGTCGACCACCACGCGCCACACCCGCTGCAGGAACCGGTGCGCACCGACGACGTCCTTGGTCGCCCACGGCCGCGAGGCCTCCAGCGGACCCATCGACATCTCGTAGACGCGCAGGGTGTCGGCACCGTACTCGTCACAGATCTCGTCGGGTGAGACCGAGTTCTTCAGGCTCTTGCCGATCTTGCCGAACTCCTGATTGACCTCGATTTCACCGTCCGGGCCGGTCCAGAAGAACTTCCCTTCGCGCTCAACGACTTCCGCCGCGGGCACATAGCTGCCGCGCGAATCGGTGTAGGCGAAGGCCTGGATGTAGCCCTGGTTGACCAGACGGCGGTAGGGCTCGCTCGAGCTGACGAAGCCGAGATCGAACAGCACCTTGTGCCAGAACCGCGAGTACAGCAGGTGCAGCACCGCGTGCTCGACGCCACCGACGTACAGGTCGACACCGCCCGGATCGTTCGGGCCGTGCTCGGCCGGCCGCGGGCCCATCCAGTAGGCCTCGTTCTCCTTGGCGCACAGCTCTTCTGAGTTCTGCGGGTCGGCGTAGCGCAGCTCGTACCAGGAGCTGCCGGCCCACTGCGGCATCACGTTGGTGTCGCGGGTGTAGGTCTGCAGCCCGTCGCCGAGGTCCAGCTCGACATGGACCCACTCGGTGGCCTTGCCCAGCGGCGGCGACGGTTCGCTGTCGGCGTCGTCGGGGTCGAACGACACCGGTGAATAGTCGGGGATGTCCGGAAGTTCCACCGGCAGAGCCGATTCCGGCAACGCGTGGGCGCGGCCCTGCGCGTCGTAGACGATCGGGAACGGCTCACCCCAGTACCGCTGCCGGGCGAACAGCCAATCCCGCAACTTGTACTCGATCCGGGCCCGGCCACGACCGTCGGCCTCCAGGCGTTCGATGACCTTCGCCTTGGCCTCGGCCACCGACAGCCCGTTCAGGTAGTCGGAGTTGACCATGGTGCCGTCGCCGTTGTACGCGGCCTCGGTGATGTCGCCGCCGGCGACCACCTCGATGATGGGCAGGCCGAACTCGGTCGCGAAGTCCCAGTCCCGCTGGTCGCCACCGGGCACCGCCATGATGGCGCCGGTGCCGTAACCGGCCAGCACGTAGTCGGCAATGAAGATGGGGACCTGTTGTCCGTTGACCGGGTTGGTGGCATAGGCACCGAGGAACACACCGGTCTTGGTCTTGTTCTCCTGGCGCTCCAGATCCGACTTGGCCGCGATCCCGGCCCGGTAGGCGGCGACGGCCTCCGCCGGAGTCGCCGCACCAAAGGTCCACCGCGAATCGGTGCCCTCGGGCCAGACGTCGGCCACCAGTGCGTCCACCAGATCGTGTTCAGGAGCCAACACCAGGTAGGTGGCGCCGAACAGCGTGTCCGGCCGCGTGGTGAACACCTCGACATCACCTGCTGCGGTGCCGAATTCGACCGAGGCACCGGTGGAGCGGCCGATCCAGTTGCGCTGCATGGCCTTGACCTTGTCGGGCCAGTCCAGCAGCTCCAGATCGTCGAGCAACCGGTCGGAGTAGGCGGTGATGCGCATCATCCACTGCCGCAGGCGCTTCCGGAACACCGGGAAGTTGCCGCGGTCGCTACGCCCGTCCGCGGTGACCTCTTCGTTGGCCAGCACCGTGCCCAGCCCGGGGCACCAGTTCACCATCGAGTCCGCGCGGTACACCAACCGGAAACCGTCGACCACATCGGCACGCTCAGCCGCCGACAACGCCGCCCAGGACCGGCCGTCGTCGAGAGTGCGTGCCCCGGACTCGAATTCGGCCACCAGCTCGCCGATCGGGCGGGCCTTCTTGGCCGCGGTGTCGAACCAGGCGTTGTAGATCTGCAGGAAGATCCACTGCGTCCACTTGTAGAAGTCGACGTCGGTGGTCGCGAAGCTGCGCCGCGAGTCGTGGCCCAGCCCCAGCCGGCCCAGCTGACGGCGGAAGTTGACGATGTTGGCCTCGGTGCGGATGCGCGGGTGCGTCCCGGTCTGCACCGCGTACTGCTCGGCCGGCAGACCGAAGGCGTCGAACCCCAGTGCATGCAGCACGTTGCGGCCCGTCATGCGGTAGTACCGGGCGTAGACATCGGTGGCGATGTAGCCGAGCGGGTGCCCGACGTGCAGGCCCTCCCCGGACGGGTACGGGAACATGTCCTGCACGAACATCTTGTCGGCCGGAACCGACGAGCCGTCCTGCGGGGCGAGGGAACCCACCGGGTTGGCCACGTTGAACGTCCCGAGCTCGGCCCAGGTCTGCTGCCAGGACTGTTCGATCTGACCCGCCAGTTCCGCGGTGTAACGGTGCTGCGGGGTATCTTCGCCCGCACGCGCGGAGGACAAATCACCTTCTGAAGGCCCTGACTGGGACGTGGTGGCGGGTTCGATCACGGTGTTCAGGGTATAAGGCCACGGTTTGAGCAGCTCACCGCCCATCTCACGGCATGCAAGCCACAGCTTGGTATCGGTTCCGTCGCGGCATAGTCAGGGGTTGATCCCAGGTCGATTGAGTTGCTGGTGGCGGATGCGAAACCCTGGATATTCTCGGCCCCTAGTGACAAGTTGCCTGGTGAAGGCATGGTTTGCGGAGGGAAGCGAGTGATGATCGAGTTGGCCGGCCGGTGGCGGGTGCTGGCAGCAGGCACCGCGATCGGCATCTCCGGGGTGGTGGGCTTCGCCGGTCAGACCGCCTCAGCCGAACCTCTCCTGCCGGCTCCCAGCGTGCCCGGGCCGGTGACCGTGACCCAGACCGTCACCGTCGCGCCCGCCGCGGTCCCGGCGGCAGCACCGGCCGCCCCCGCCGTACCCGGTGCGGCACCGGCGGTTCCGGTAGCCGCGGCACCCGCGGTGGCCGCGCCGGCCCCGGTGGCCCAGATCACCCCGGCCGCCTCAGGGACCTTCGCCGAGTTCTTCAAGAGCAAGGGCGTGAAGATGGAGCCGCAGGTCAGCCACAATTTCAAGGCGCTGAGCATCGTGCTGCCCCTGCCGTCCGGCTGGACCAACGTGCCCGATCCCAACGTGCCCGACGCGTTCGCCGTGATCGCCGACCGGTCCAGCCGCGACCTGTACACGCCCAACGCCCAGGTGGTGGTCTACAAGCTCGTGGGCGACTTCGACCCGGCCGAAGCCATCAGCCACGGCTTCGTCGACACCCAGCAGTTGCAGAACTGGCGCGCCACCGACATGTCGATGGGTGATTTCAACGGCTTCCCGTCGGCATTCATCGAAGGTAGCTATATGTCGGGCAGTCAGATGCTGAACACCTCCCGCAGGCACATCCTGGCCACCGCCGGCCCCGACCGCTACCTGGTGTCGTTGTCGGTCAACTCCTCGGCCGCCAACCAAGGTGTTTCAGCGGCTGCCGACGCCGCCGACGCGATCGTGTCCGGGTTCAAGGTCAGCGCGCCGGCCCCTGCCGCCGCGCCGCCGCCAGCTACTCCGGCTGCGCCCGCACCGGCGCCGGCACCAGGTTTGCCCCAGCTCCTGGGCCTGCAACGCTGAGTCATCCGGACCAAACCCGACCTCGCGTCAACGATCGGCGCCTCGTATTGTGTGGCGCATGCTGATCGCCGCGCTGCTGTGTTTGAGCGCCGCCGTCATCGTCGGCGTGTTCGGGCTGTGGTTGTTGACCAGACCTCGCACCGGTGATCCCGTGCGCTCCGTGTTGAGGGCCGTGGCCCCCACCCAACTGGCCGCCGCGGTGATGCTCGCCGCCGGCGGTGCCGCCGCCCTGGCCGCCGCCCCCCACACCGGCCTGATGGTCGTCATGGTCTGCATCATCGGGGCCGTCGCCACCGTGGCCGCAGGATGCTGGCAGAGCGCCAAGGCCGTCGCTGCGGCCGAGGCCGCCACCGGTGCGGGCGGGGACTGCGCCGGCTCGTGCGCCAGCTGCACCCTGTCTTGCAAGTAGTCGGAGGCTAGTTGCGGCTCACGTCGATCGGATGAGTGGCCAGTAGCGACATCGGCAACGGCTGACGGCGCAGCACCCGGCCCCACAGGTCGATCCGCGGCTCGATCAACACATCCGACGGCAGCGCGGACAACACGATCCAATCGTCGCGTTCGATCTCGCCGTCCAGTTGGCCGATGGTCCAGCCCGAGTAGCCGGCGAATATCCGCACGCCCTCGATGACCGGTGCCAAAGTGTCCGGGTCAGCGTCGAGATCGACCATCACCACGCGGCCCTGCACATGGCGCAACCCCGGGACGCCGTCGGCCTGCATGCCCACCCGCAACGTCGCCAGGCACAACGCGGAGTCCCGCTTGACCGGGCCGCCGATGAACATGGTCTTGGGCTTGGTGGTGAGCTTGGCCCACTGCGGCAGGACGTTGTAGACCGCGGTCTCACTGGGCCGGTTCAACACCACGCCGAGGGTGCCGCCGGCGTTGTGCTCGACGATGTAGATGACGCTGCGCCGGAAGGTCGGCTCCAGCAGATCGGTATTGGCCAGCAGCAGCGTGCCCGGACGCACCCGATGCGCCGCAGGCGCGATGAAATCCTCCGGGTCTTCTGACTGCGCCACGTCTACATCATGGCACCGCGATTGCCGAGACGTGGCGAACAAGCCCGGGCGCGGTCGGATTTCGGCCCGGCTTTGTACTGTTGATCGGGTGGTTCATGTAAGCGCCCCCCGTGCCCTCTGGCACTCCTTGCGCGGCATGACCGAGTTCCGCCGGCTGCTGGAGTTGCGCGCGGTCAGCCAGTTCGCCGACGGCCTCTTCCAGGCCGGGTTGGCCGGCGCGATCCTGTTCAACCCCGAGCGCCAAGCCGAGCCGTGGCAGATCGCCATGGCGTTCGCGGTGATGTTCCTGCCGTACTCGGTGCTCGGCCCGTTCGCCGGCGCCCTGCTGGACCGGTGGGACCGGCGCCTGGTGCTCATCGGCGCCAACGTGGGCCGGCTGATCGTGGTGCTGGCCGTGGGCGCGCTGCTGTCGTTCGGTGTCGGCGATGTTCCGATCCTGTGCTGTGCCCTGATCGTCAACGGGTTCACCCGGTTCGTGTCCTCCGGCCTGTCCGCCTCGCTGCCCGACGTGGTGCCGCAGGACCGGGTGGTGACGATGAACTCCGTGGCGACCGCGGTCGGATCGCTGGCCGCCTTCCTCGGCGCCGACTTCATGCTGGTGCCGCGCAAGCTGTTCGGTGCCGACGACACCGGCGCCTCGGTGGTCATGTTCATGGTGGCGTTCCCGGTGGCACTGGCGTTGTGGCTGTCGGTGCGCTTCGGCCCGCACGTGCTGGGCCCGCACGAGAGCAAGCGCGCCATCCACGGCTCGGTGGCCTACGCGGTGTCCACCGGCTGGGTGCACGGCGCCCGCACCGTGCTCGCCGTGCGGCCCGTCGCCGCAACCCTGGCCGGGCTCGCCGCACACCGGATGGCGTTCGGCATCAACTCACTGCTGGTGCTGGTGATCGTGCGGCACAGCGACAACCCCGATGTGACCGGGCTGGGGCTGGGCAGCGCCGTGCTGTTCATGGCGGCCGGGGGGATCGGGCAATTCGCGGCCACCGTGGGCGCTCCGGCAGTGATCGGCCGGTTCGGGCGCTATGCGACCGCCAACGGTGCCCTCGGCGTGGCCGTGGTCATCCAGTTGGCCGCCATGGGATTGCACGTGCCGGTGATGCTGGTCTGCGGCCTGCTGCTCGGCGCGGCCGGGCAGCTGGTGAAACTGTGCGCGGACTCGGCGATGCAGATCGATGTCGACGACGCCCTGCGCGGCCACGTGTTCACCGTGCAGGACGCGCTGTTCTGGATGTCGTTCGTCGCGGCGATCGCTCTTGCGGCCACGGTGATCCCCGCCGACGGACACTCCCCCGCCCTGGTGGCCGCCGGCGCGGTGGCCTACCTGATCGGGCTCGGCCTACACGCCGTGGTGGCTTCGCCGAAGCGGGTGTGACGCTGCGGTCTAGGCTGGCCGCCATGGTGAGCGCCGAGCCGATCGTGGCCGACTTGTCCGCCGAGAGCGACGAACTCGATGCCCTCGTGGCCGACCTCCCACCCGAACGCTGGGCCACTGCCACCCCGGCAGAGGGCTGGACCATCGCCCACCAGATCGCCCACCTGTTGTGGACCGACCGGGTCTCGGTCATCGCGATCACCGACCAGGCCGGCTTCGATGCGGTACTCGCCGAGGCGTGGAAGAACCCGACGCGCTTCGTGGACGCCGCCGCCGAGGAACTGGCGCTCACCCCGCCGGAGCAGCTGCTGGCCGAGTGGCGCACGACCCGCGCGCGGTTGCACACCGAACTGGTGAACGTCGCCGAAGGCCGCAAGCTGCCGTGGTTCGGCCCGCCGATGAGTGCGACCTCGATGGCCACCGCTCGCCTGATGGAGACGTGGGCGCACGGCCTCGACGTGGCCGACGCCCTCGGGGCGCGCCGGCAGCCGACGGCGCGGCTGCGATCCATCGCCCATATCGGGGTTCGCACAAGGGATTTCGCGTTCACCGTGCACGAGCTGACCCCGCCGGCCGAGCCGTTCCGGGTCGAGCTGCGCGCGCCCGACGGCTCGTTGTGGGAGTGGGGCCCGCCCGACGCCGCGCAACGCGTGACGGGTTCTGCCGAGGACTTCTGCATGCTGGTCACCCAGCGCCGGGCTCCCGCCGAACTGGACGTGACTGCCGAAGGCGACGACGCCGCCAAGTGGCTGACGATCGCGCAGGCCTTCGCCGGGCCGCCGGGTCCCGGGAGGGCCTGAGCAGTCGACCAGCACCATCGACTCTGCGCTCACGACGTGGAGTCGGCGCGGCCGTCCCCGTCGGTGTCGGTCAGTTTGAGGTCCCAACGCCCGTCACCGTCGGTGTCGACGTAAGCCAGGTTGCCGGCCAGCACCCGATCGGCCAGCCCGTCCCCGTCGACATCGAGCAACCGATCGTCGACAGCGCCGTCGGCGTCGAAATCCACCATCGGTCCCCCGGTCGCCTCGGTCCCGTCCAAACCGAACCAGCGCACCTGACCGGACCGGTCCACGCCGACCGCCCAGGTACCCGAACCGTCATCGGTGAAATAGGCCGGATCCTCGGGATGGTCTCGGACCAGATGATCGGCAACACCGTCGCCGTCGAGATCGGCCATCACGTCATCGATCCGGCCGTCCCCGTCGAAATCCAGGCCGATGCCGTCAGGGCCGCCGTCACCGTCCACGTCCACATCGGGAACGCCGGTAAAGATGGCAGCGGTGCCGTCGGGCTCACCCAGGCAGTAGTCCATGACTGATCAGACGCACGATCAGCTCCTGGCGTTCCACCATTTCAACAATTCGTCGACGGCCTGCTCACGGGACAGCGGCCCGTGGTCGAGCCGGAGCTCCTTGAGGTACTTCCACGCCTCGCCCACCTGCGGGCCCGCCGGGATGCCGAGGATCTCCATGATCTCGTTGCCGTCGAGATCCGGCCGCACCCGCTGCAGGTCCTCCTTGGCCGCCAGCTCGGCGATCCGGTTCTCCAGGTCGTCGTAGTTGGCCTGCAGCCGCGCGGCGCGACGCTTGTTACGGGTCGTGCAGTCGGCCCGCACCAGCTTGTGCAGCCGGCTCAGCAGCGGGCCGGCATCGGTGACGTAGCGGCGCACCGCCGAGTCGGTCCACTTGCCGGTGCCCTTGTCGTCGGCGTAGCCGTGGAACCGCAGATGCAGGTACACCAGCTGCGATACGTCGTCGACCATCTGTTTGGAGTACTTGAGCGCTCGCATCCGCTTGCGGGTCATCTTCGCGCCGACCACCTCGTGGTGGTGGAAGCTGACCCCGCCGTCGGATTCGTGCTTGCGGGTGGCCGGCTTGCCTATGTCGTGCAGCAGCGCCGCCCAGCGCAGCACCAGGTCCGGACCGTCGTCTTCGAGGTCGACGGCCTGACGCAACACCGTCAGCGAATGCCAGTACACGTCCTTGTGCTGATGGTGCTCGTCGATGGCCATCCGCATCTCCCCGACCTCGGGAAGCACCACGTCCCCCAGCCCGGTCTGGACCATCAGGTCGACCCCGGCGACGGGGTCCTTGCCCAGCAGCATCTTGTCCAGTTCGGCGGCGACCCGCTCGACGGTGATCCGGCCCAGCTGCGGAGCCATCTCCAGCAGTGCCTCAAGCACCCGCGGCGCCACCTCGAACCCGAGCTGTGAGACGAACCTGACCGCACGCAACATCCGCAGCGGATCGTCCCCGAAGGACACCTGCGGCGCGGACGGCGTATCGAGCACCTTGGCCTGGATGGCCGCCAAACCGCCCAGCGGATCGATGAATTCGCCGATACCGCCCGGTTGGTCCGGCGTGATGCGGACCGCCATCGCGTTCACCGTGAAATCACGCCGCACCAGATCGTCGTTCAGGTTGTCGCCGAACTCCACGGTCGGATTCCGTGACACCTGGTCGTAGCTGTCGGCGCGGAACGTGGTGATCTCCAGCCGGTGCTCACCCTTGCCCACACCGACGGTGCCGAACTCGATCCCGGTATCCCACAGCGCGTCGGCCCACGGCCGCAGGAACTTCAACATCTGCTCAGGCCGGGCGTCGGTGGTGAAATCGAGATCGCTCTGCGCGGTCAGCCGGCCCAGCAGGGCGTCACGCACACTGCCACCGACCAGATACAGCTCGTGACCGGCCGCAGCGAACACCGCACCGAGCCCATGCAGCACCTCGGCGCGCTGCTTCAGCGAGACCAGCGCGCCGGCCAGCAATTCGGCATCAGTAACAACAGCGTCGGACACGTTCGATGAGCCTAATGCTCGCAGTGTGGTCACAACCGGCGAGTGTGGCAGGAGGGCCACCCGGTGGCAGCTACTATCGCTTGGGTGTCGGACGGCGAACAGGCCAAACCACGACGGCGCCGCAGTCGGCGTCGTGGCCGTCGTCGTGCACAAAGGGCGGCGGGGCCGCCGGCCGCTGATCAGGGCACCGATACCGCCGCCAGCGAAGCGACCGTCGATTCCGCAAATCCCGCGCCGACCCCTCGCGACCAGTCCAAGCAACACAAGTCTCGGCCGCGTCGGCCACCGGAACGCCTGCGCACAGTGCACGAGACTTCAGCGGGCGGGCTGGTCATCGACGGTATCGACGGCCCCAAGGAAACCCAGGTGGCAGCGTTGATCGGCCGGGTCGACCGGCGCGGCCGGATGCTGTGGTCGCTACCGAAGGGACACATCGAACTCGGCGAGACGGCCGAGCAGACCGCGATCCGTGAAGTCGCCGAAGAAACCGGTATCCGCGGTGACGTGCTGGCCGCCCTCGGCAGCATCGACTATTGGTTCGTCACCGAAGGTCGCCGGGTGCACAAGACCGTGCACCACTACCTCCTGCGCTTCCAGGGCGGGGAACTGTCCGACGACGACGTCGAAGTGACCGAGGTCGCCTGGGTTCCGCTGCGTGATCTGCCCTCCCGGCTGGCCTACGCCGACGAGCGCAAGCTCGCCGAAGTGGCCGGCGAACTCATCGACAAACTGCACACCGACGGTCCCGGCTCCTTGCCGCCGCTGCCCCGCAGCGCGCCCCGGCGCCGTCCCCAGACCCATTCCCACACCCGCAATCACCGCCGCGACGACCCTGCGCAACCCCAGCCCCGCCGGCGCACGAACGGATGCGGACAGGGACCGTGACCGCGGCCCCGGCGGTGCGCCGAGGGGTCTCCCTCCTCGCGCACACAGTGGTGCTTGTGGCGGTGGTGTTGCTGTTCTCGGTGTGGTCCACCGCCGCGCTTCCGGTACTTCTGCCCCAGGCGCAAGCAAGCGAACCCGGCGCGCTGCCGTTCCTGCAGATCCGAATCGACCGCGTCACCCCGGATGTCGTCACCACCACCAGTGAGTCCACCCTGACCGTCACCGGGTCGGTGCTCAACGTCGGTGACCGCCCGGTACGCGACGTGGACATCCGCATGGAACACGCCAAGGCCGTGACCTCGTCGAGCCAACTGCGTACCGACCTCACCGGGGATGTCGCCCAGTTCGAGCCGGTGGCCGACTTCGTCACGCTGGCCCCCGAGCTGGACCGCGGCCAGTCCGTCGGATTCAACCTGACCTACCCACTGCGCGCCGAGGGCGCGGGCTCCCTGCACATCACCGAACCCGGCGTCTACCCCGTGCTGATCAACGTCAACGGGACACCGGACTACGGCGCACCGGCCAAGCTCGACGACGCCCGCTTCCTGCTGCCCGTTCTCGGCGTGCCTCCGGACCGGCCCGAGGGCGAGGCACCCGACTCGATGTCGGCGGCGGAAACGCTCAATTCGGTGGTGCCGCCGGACACATCGCAGCCGGTGCGCATGACCATGCTCTGGCCCCTGGCCGACCGCCCTCGGCTGGCCCCGGGTGCACCGGGCGGAACGACGCCCGTCCGCCTGGTCGATGACAGCCTGGCCGCCTCCCTGGCCCCCGGCGGGCGGCTCGACACCCTGCTGTCGGCGGCCGATTTCGCCACCGGCCCCACCGTCGACTCCGGCGGCCAGATGCGCGCCACCCTGTGCCTTGCCGTCGACCCCGACCTTCTGGTCACGGTCAATGCGATGACCGGCGGCTACGTGGTCAACGACGGTCCCGACGCCGGGGCCGCCACCCCGACCCGCCCCGGCGCCGGCCAGGAAGCCGCGATCGGCTGGCTCAATCGGCTACGCACCCTGGCCACGCGGCTCTGCGTGGCCCCCACCAACTACGCGCAGGCCGACCTGGCCGCGCTGCAACGAGTGGGCGATCCGGGACTGAGTGCGATCGCCACCAACGGCGCCGGCGACATCGTCGACCAGATTCTGGGAGTCACGTCGGTCCGGGGTGCCAGCATCCTGGGCGACGGCCCGCTGACCCGGCCCGCCCTGGACCTGCTGGCGGCCCAGGGCCAGACGGTCAGCATCTCGGCCGCCCACATCACCGCCCAGGATTCGGAGACCGGTGCCCCCGAGACCGCCGACGTGACACCGCTGCGGTACGGGCCGGAAGTCGTGGCCGCGGGCTTCGACCCGGCCGTCGGTGCCGCACTGGCCGGTGCCGGGACCGACCCGGTCGCGCCGTCCTACCTGGATCCGTCGCTGCAGATCCCGGTGCGTCACGACTCGCAGACCGCACGGCGCCAGGATGCGCTCGGTGCCCTGTTGTGGCGCGGGCTCACCCCTACCGAGGAGCCTCGGACCCAGATCCTGATGCCACCGCTGGTGTGGTCCCTGGACGCCGACGACGCGCAGGCCATCCTGACCTCGGTGGCCACCACGATCCACGCCGGACTGGCTGTGCCGCGCCCGCTGCCGGCGGTCATCGCTGAGAGCAACGCCCTGCCGCCCGAGCCCATGGCGTCCCCGCCCCCGGACGCCCTGGGCGATCCGCGCAGCAACATCGACCAGAACATCGACGGCGGTATCGCCGCGGTGGTCAGCCGGCTGTGGGGCCTGACCGCGGCACTGACCACCGACGAGCGCACCGGCCTGACCGGGCTGCAGTACACCGCGCCGCTGCGGGAGGACATGCTGCGCGCGCTCAGCCAATCCGTGCCACCGGAGGCCCGTGAGGGGCTGGCCGAGCAGCGGCTGCAGGCGGTCAGCCGCAGCGTGAACGACATGTTCGGGGCGGTCACCATCGTCAACCCGGGTGGGGCTTACACGCTGGCCACCGAACGCAGCCCGCTCCCGCTGGCCCTGCGCAACGACCTGCCGGTGCCCGTGCGCGTGCGGCTGCACGTCGACGCGCCGCCGGGGATGACGGTGACCGACATGGGCGAGATCGTGCTGCCACCCGGCTATCTGCCGCTGCGGGTGCCCATCGAAGTGCACTTCACCCAGCGGGTGGCCGTCGACGTCAGCCTGCAGACCACCGAGGGCCTGACCCTCGGCGAGCCGGTGCGGCTGTCGGTGCATTCCAACGCCTACGGCAAGGTGCTGTTCTTCATCACCCTGTCGGCCGGGGCGGTGCTGGTGGCGCTGGCCGGCCGCCGGCTGTGGCACCGCTTCCGCGGGCAACCCGACCGTGCGGACCTCATCCCGCCCGGCGAACACCCGGACCCGCTCGATGTCGCCATGGCGTTCAACGCTGAGCCCGGCACCGACGACCGCGTAGAGCCCGCCGCCGCGCCGGGCTCTGAATCCAACCCGGACCGACCCCGATGACTGCGTCCGGCCACAACCCGTCTCGCCCTCGGCGAGCACCGGCGCCGCCGACCGGGCGCGCCGAGCTGTCCGATGCCGCCGTGGTGTCGCGGTCCTGGGGCATGGCGTTCGCCACCCTGATCTCCCGGATCACCGGCTTCCTGCGGTTCGTGTTGCTCATGGCACTGCTCGGCGGGCCGCTGACCAGTTCGTTCTCCGTGGCCAACCAACTGCCCAACATGGTGGCGGCGCTGGTCCTGGAAGCCACCTTCACCGCGATCTTCGTTCCGGTGCTGGTCCGCGCCGAACGGGACGATCCCGACGGCGGCCGGGCCTTCATCCGTCGGCTCGTGACCCTGGCCACGACGCTGCTGCTGGTCACCACCGTGGTGTCGGTGGTGTGCGCGCCGTTGCTGGTGAAGCTCATGCTGGGCAGCCACCCCGAGGTCGACACCGCGCTGACCACCTCGTTCGCCTATCTGCTGCTGCCGCAGGTGTTGTTCTACGGCCTGACGTCGGTGTACGGCGCAATCCTCAACACCCGCAACATCTTCGGGCCGCCGGCCTGGGCACCCGTCGTCAACAACGTCATCGCCATCCTGACGCTGGGCATCTTCGTGCTGGTGCCCGGCGCCCTGTCGGAGAACCCGGTTCAGATGGGCACGGCCAAACTGCTGGTGCTCGGTATCGGAACCACGCTCGGTGTGGTGGCACAGGCCGTGGTGCTGCTGGTGGCCATCCGCACCGAACGGGTGAGCCTGCGGCCGATGTGGGGCATCGACGACCGGCTCAAGAAGTTCGGCGGCATGGCCGCGGCGATGGTGCTCTACGTGCTGATCAACCAGGTCGGGTTCATCGTCGGCAACCGGATCGCCAGCAGCGCGGCCGCCTCCGGTCCGGCCATCTACAACTACACCTGGCTGGTCCTGATGTTGCCGTTCGGGATGATCGGCGTCACCGTGCTCACGGTGGTGATGCCGCGGCTGAGCCGCAACGCCGCCGCCAACGACATCCCCGCCGTACTCGACGACTTCTCGCTGGCCACCCGCCTGACCATGGTGACGCTGATCCCGATCGTCGCGATGATGACCGTCGGCGGGCCCGCGATCGGCAGCGCCCTGTTCGCCTACGGCAGGTTCAGCGCCTCCGACGCCGGCTATCTGGGCATGGCGATCACCCTGTCGTCGTTCACCCTGATCCCCTACGCCCTGGTACTGCTACAGCTGCGGGTGCTCTACGCGCGGGAGCGGCCGTGGACACCGATCGTGATCGTCGTGGTCATCTCGGTCGTGAAGATCATCGGTTCGGTCGCCGCGCCGCACGTGACCGACGACCCCAGCATGGTGGCCGGGTACCTCGGGCTGGCCAACGGCTTGGGATACGTGGCCGGGGCGATCGCGGGCTATGTGCTGCTGAAGGGCAACCTGCGGCCACGCGGCGGACAATTGCTGCGTCCCGCGGTGATCCGCACGATCCTGGTAACCGTCGCCGCTTCGTTGGTCGCGAGTCTGGTGGCGCACACCGTCGACCAGCTGCTGGGTCTGGAATCGCTGACCGCCTGGGGCGGGCCCGGCGGATCGTTGCTGCGCCTGATCGCACTCGGTCTGATCATGGTCCCGATCATCGCCGGAGTGATGCTCGCCGCCGACGTGCCCGAGGCTCACTCGGCGTTGGACATGGTCCGCCGGCGGCTCGGACGCGGGCGTGTCGCACCCGCTCCGGGGGCCGGACAGGTAGCCGCGCAAACAATTGCGCCGCCCGTCGCGCCGCACCCCGCAGCGCCCGTCACGTACCCTGATCAGAGGAATTCTTCTCCCAGCGGGTGGCCGTCAAGCCCGGCAGCCGCCGGAGGCGGGACTCCGGCAGGTGTTGCCGGGGCGGGGATGTGGAAAGGATCACCGGTGACCGACGAATCTGCGGACGGCCCGGCAGCGAACTCCGCCTCGAGTTCCGGGATGACAACCGAGACGACGAAGTTGCCGCGCCCGGCCGCCGACGAGTTCCAGCCGGACGTGGCACCTGCCGGGCCGGAATCCACCACCGGGCCGGATACCGGCGACGCTTCCGATGACGCGGCCGGCGGTCACACGAACGGGGCGACGCGCCCGCTCACCGACTTCGGCGGTGACCCGACCCGTGAGCCGATCTCGTTCGCCGCCCCCAACGATGCCGGGCTCGATTCGGCCGACGACGACGTGCACCTCATCCCGGGCGCGACCATCGCCGACGGCCGCTATCGCTTGCTCGTGTTCCACGGCGGTCCGCCGCACCTGCAGTTCTGGCAGGCGCTGGACACGGCGCTGGATCGCCAGGTGGCGCTGACTTTTGTCGACCCGGATTCGACGATGCCGGACGCCAAGGTGCAGGAAATCCTCTCGCGCACACTCAAACTCAGCCGCATCGATGTTCCCGGTATCGCTCGGGTGCTCGACGTGGCCCACAGCGGATCGGGCGGGCTGATCGTCTCGGAGTGGATTCGCGGCGGCTCGCTGGCCGAGGTCGCCGACACCTCCCCGTCCCCGATCGGCGGGGCCCGGGCCATCCAGTCGCTGGCGGCTGCGGCCGAGGCCGCCCACCGCGCCGGGGTGGCGCTGTCGATCGACCACCCGGCCCGGGTGCGCGTCAGCATCGAAGGCGATGTGGCCCTTGCCTTCCCGGCGACCATGCCGGACGCCACCCCCGACGACGACATCCGCGGCATCGGGGCCGCGCTCTACGCGCTGCTGGTCAACCGCTGGCCACTGCCCGAGTCGGGAGCCCGCAGCGGGCTGGAGCCCGCCGCACTTGACCAAGCCGGCCAACCGGTCGAGCCGCGGGCCATCGACCGCGACATCCCGTTCCAGATCTCGGCGGCGGCCGCTCGAGCCGTCCAGCCCGGTGGTGGAATCCGCAGCGCGCCAACGCTTTTGAACTTGCTGCAGCAGGCCACCGCGATCGCCGACCGGACCGAGCTGCTGGGCTCGGTCGAGGAGACCCCGGCACCGGCCGCCCCGGTGCGCGCACACGAGACACCCGAGGAGCACGAAGCCGCCGAGGCCCGGCGCCGTAAGGGTCTGATCATCGGAATCAGCGTGGGCGCCGCCATCATCCTGATCGCGCTGCTGGTGATGGCGTCGGTCCTCAACAGCATCTTCGGCGATGTCGGGGGCGGGCTGAATCGCGACGAACTCGGTCTGAACGCCCCGTCGGCCAGCACTGAGGAAACCCAGGACGATTCCACTGCCGCGAGCGGCAGCACGGTGAAACCTGTTCGCGCCACGGTGTTCTCACCCGAGGGCGAAGCCGACTCACCGGCCACGGCGGGACAGGCCATCGACGGGAACTCCAGCACGGCGTGGTCCACCGACACCTACTCGGATCCGGCTCCGTTCCCCGGGTTCAAGAACGGTGTCGGCCTGATGCTGCAGTTGCCGCAGCCGACCGTGATCGGCTCGGTCACCCTCAACGTGACGAGCACCGGAACCTCCGTGCAGATCCGCTCGGCCCAGTCGGCGAACCCGTCGTCACTGTCGGACACCACCGAGCTGACGCCGTCGACCGCACTGAAGCCGGGCTCCAACACCATCTCGGTGAAGAAGGAGTCCTCGACGTCCTACGTGCTGGTCTGGATCTCGACGCTGGGCACCGTGGACGGCAAGAGCCGCACCGATATCTCCGAGATCACCATCAAAGCCGCATCCTGACCGCTATCCCCAGCCGCTTGGGCTTCCTGACCAGGCGTTATGTGGGCTCTGGCAAACAAGTGTCCAGGCCGCGGCCCCGCAGCGTTTAAGTTCAGCGTGTGGGAAGGTTCGGGGGGACCGGCAAGCCGGACACAGAACAGCTCTGGGGGCGGCAGGACACCGTCACCCGCTCTGATGCCGAGCTGCTCGCCGCCCACGTCGCCGGGGACCGCTATGCGTTCGAGGAGCTGGTTCACCGACATCATCGGCAGTTGCGTCGCTTGGCCTTTCTGACCAGCCGCCACCACGAGGACGCCGACGACGCCGTGCAGGAGGCCCTGCTCTCGGCCCACCGCACCGCCGCATCCTTCCGTCACGACTCGGCGGTCAGCAGCTGGCTGTACCGGATCGTGGTCAACGCCTGCCTGGACCGGGTGCGCCGGTCCCGGACCCAGCCGGCGGCCTCCCACTACGAGGTCAGCCATCTGTCGCACGTCCACGACCCGGCCGGTGACCCGGCACCGCGGGTGGCCACCGCGATCGTGGTGGAGCGGGCCCTCATGCAGCTGCCGGTCGAGCAGCGGGTCGCAGTGGTGGCGGTCGACATGCAGGGCTATTCGGTGGCCGAAACGGCCAAGTTGCTCGGGGTGGCCGAGGGCACGGTGAAGAGCCGCTGCGCCCGCGCCAGACACAAGCTGGCACGGCTGCTCCAGTATTTTGAATCCGATGAACGGCAGCACGCCCCGAGTGCCGTCGGACGGCCCGATTCCTGCTGACCTGCTGGCTGACCTGCAGGCCGGGTTGCTCGACGACGCCACCGCCGCGGAGGTTCGCCGGCGCGTGCGCACCGACCCGGTGGCCGGCCCCGAGGCGCGCAGCACCCTGGCCGCCCTGGATCGGGTGCGCCGTGATCTACGGGAACTGGGCGCGGATTCTCGGTCCGCTCCCCCGGTTCCGGCCGAGGTCAGTGCCCGGCTGTCCGACGTGCTGCGGGCGCAGCCGCCGCCAGCTGCACCGACACGGCGCTGGAAGTCGATCGCCGCGGTTGCCGGAGCGGGGTCGGCGGTGGCGGCCGCGGTGCTGGGCGTCGCCGTACTGGTACGTCCGGCCGGTGAAGTCGCCTCGACGCGGGTCAGCCTCGGCCAGATCACGGTGTCGCCGCTGCGTGCAGACGTCGGCCTGTCCGAATCCCAGATCCTGGACCTGCTGTCGAATCCCCCCGACCTGGGACCGCTGACCGACCCGAAGCGCCGCAACGCCTGCCTCACCGCGCTGGGATACCCACCCGGAGTCGCGATCCTCGGCGCCCGGCCGGTCGAGGCGGCCGGCCGGCACGGGGTTCTGGTGGTCGTGCCACCGAACCCACCCGAGCCACCCGATTCCGTCGTCGCCGTGGTGCTGGCCGCAGACTGCACCGGTCACAGCGGATCGCTGGCCCAGACCGTGGTCCAACGGCCGGGGAAACATCCGTAGGCTGTCCTGCAAAGCAGGCGGGAACACATCCGGCCTAGGCTGACGTTGCAACCCGTGCCGAGTACGGCAGAAAGGCCTACATGTCCACCTCAGCGACGGTTCACGACGTCATCATCATCGGTTCCGGCCCCGCCGGCTACACCGCAGCGATCTACGCTGCCCGCGCCCAGCTCAAGCCGCTGGTGTTCGAGGGCACCCAGTTCGGCGGCGCATTGATGACCACCACGGAGGTGGAGAACTACCCCGGCTTCCGCGAGGGCATCACCGGCCCCGAACTGATGGACGAGATGCGCGAACAGGCGCTGCGCTTCGGTGCCGACCTGCGCATGGAGGACGTCGACGCCGTGGATCTCACCGGCCCGGTGAAAACCGTCACCGTCGGCGACGAAACCCACCAGGCCCGGTCGGTGATCCTGGCGATGGGTGCCGCGGCCCGGCACCTGGGTGTTCCCGGGGAAGAAGCCCTGACCGGTATGGGTGTGAGCACCTGCGCCACCTGCGACGGCTTCTTCTTCCGCGATCAGGACATCATCGTGGTGGGTGGCGGCGATTCGGCGATGGAAGAGGCGACATTCCTCACCCGCCTCGCCCGGTCGGTGACCTTGATCCACCGCCGCGACGAGTTCCGCGCCTCCAAGATCATGCTGGAGCGGGCCCGTGCCAACGAGAAGATCACCTTCCTCACCAACACCGAGATCACCCAGATCGAGGGCGATCCGAAGGTGACCGGCGTGCGGCTGCGGGACACCGTCACCGGTGACGAGTCCAAGCTCGACGTCACCGGTGTTTTCGTCGCCATCGGCCACGATCCACGTTCGGAACTGGTGCGCGGGCAGATCGACCTCGACGACGAGGGCTACGTGAAGGTGATCGGTCGTACCACCGCCACCACGCTCGAGGGCGTGTTCGCCGCGGGCGACCTTGTCGACCACACCTACCGCCAGGCCATCACCGCCGCGGGCAGCGGCTGTTCGGCGGCGATCGACACCGAGCGTTGGCTCGCCGAAAACGACTGATCCCCAATAGATTTCGACCCGACAGGAGAGTTCCATGAGTGCGGACAGCGCGACAGTAACCGTCACCGACGATTCGTTCTCCACCGACGTCCTGACCAGCAGCACCCCTGTGCTGGTGGACTTCTGGGCCACCTGGTGCGGCCCGTGCAAGATGGTGGCCCCGGTGCTCGAGGAGATCGCCGGCGAGAAGGCCGGCGAACTGCGGGTCGCCAAGATCGACGTCGACGCGAACCCGGCCACTGCCCGCGACTTCCAGGTGGTGTCGATCCCCACACTGATCCTGTTCAAGGACGGCGAGCCGGTCAAGCGCATCGTCGGAGCCAAGGGCAAGGCCGCACTGCTGCGGGAAATCGCCGACGCACTCTGACATCACTCACACCCCGGATACGCCTGGCGTTTTCCGGTATGTGGCCGAAGTCTGAGACAATGCTGGCTAGCTAGTCCGGCAGACGGCCGGAAACCAGCATGGAGGGGCCGAATGTCGAGTCTGCGTCGCGGTGACCGTGGCGGAGCAGTCACCGAGATCCGGGCCGCGCTGGCGGCGTTAGGTCTGATCGACAATCCTGACGCCGACCTGAGCACCGGTAGGCATGTTGCGCTCGACGCATTCGACGACGAGCTTGACAGCGCTGTGCGGGCGTTTCAGCAGCACCGCGGCCTGTTGGTCGACGGAATCGTCGGCGAGGCCACCTATCGTGCTCTGCGCGAGGCCTCCTATCGACTCGGTGCCCGCACGCTGACCCACCAGTTCGGTGCACCCATGTACGGCGACGATGTGGCCACCCTGCAGGCCCGTTTGCAGGACCTCGGTTTCTATACCGGCATGGTGGACGGCCACTTTGGCCTGCAGACCCACAACGCGTTGTCTTCGTATCAACGTGAGTACGGGCTGTATCCCGACGGGATCTGCGGGCCGGAGACATTGCGCTCGTTGTACTTCCTGGGTTCCCGGGTGACCGGCGGATCGCCACATGCGATTCGTGAAGAAGAGCTGGTACGCCGCTCCGGACCACAGCTCTCGGGTAAGCACGTCATCATCGATCCGGGCCGCGGCGGAGCAGACCACGGCATGATCATGAACGGGCCGGACGGACCGATCAGCGAAGCAGACATCTTGTGGGACTTGGCAAGTCGTCTCGAAGGCCGGATGACCGCGATCGGGATGGAGACGTTCATCTCACGGCCGGCCAACCGCAGCCCGATGGATGCCGAACGTGCCGCCACCGCCAACCGGGTCGGCGCCGATCTCATGATCAGCCTGCGGTGTGAGAGCCAGCGCTCCCCCGCCGCAAACGGGGTGGCGTCATTCCACTTCGGCAATTCCCACGGCTCGGTATCGACCATCGGCCGCAACCTTGCCGACTTCATCCAGCGAGAAGTGGTGGCCCGCACCGGTTTACGCGATTGCCGGTCGCATGGACGGACTTGGGATCTGCTGCGCCTGACCCGCATGCCCACCGTCCAGGTCGACATCGGCTACATCACCAACCCCCACGACCGTGGGCTGCTGCTGTCCACTCACACGCGTGACGCGATCGCCGAAGGCATCCTGGCCGCCGTCAAGCGCCTGTATCTGCTGGGCAAGAATGACCGCCCCACGGGGACTTTCACTTTCGCCGAGCTGTTGGCGCATGAGCTTTCGGTGGAACAGGCGAGCCGCGGCGCGTGAGCGCCGGTTCAACGTGAGCGCGTGAGCGCCGGTTCAACGTGAGCGCGTGAGCGCCAGTTCAACGTGAGCGCGTGAGCCTGTCCGTCACTACACCGTAGATTCGTCATGTGACGCAGCCCTTTTCAGTCTGGAGAGGCATGCCCCCGGGGTCACGCAGCCGCCGGTACGGTTTGGTCTGCTTGATCGATGACACGTAACATCTTGCGAATCCGGACATCTCGGCGGGCTACGCACCGTTCATAGCCCTGTCTTTCCCGAGCCACGACTTCAATTCGAGCGCACGCCACTACACGTGAAACGACAGCACGCCGTCGACCGGACCATCGTCCGTGGTGCTAGCGGTCCTACTGCGGGACAGTACTTTTCGCTCCGAAGCCGGCGCTGGAGAGTCCTGCACCGATAGGCACCTCGATGCGGGCGTTTTCCAGGAGGCGCTCGAGCGCGGCCTCGACCTCAGCTTTCCACCCGAGACCCTTGTCGAGTTCCAGGCGCAGCCGTGGGAAGTACGGGTGTGGCGCCACCACCGTAAAGCCGACGTCTTCGAGAAAGTCGGAGGTCAGCATGCACTCGTCGACAGAACAGTCCCCCAGCACCGCCACCACCGGGGACAGCTCCGCCGGGAGCCGGCCGGCTTCGGACATCTCCGTCACGGCTGCGGTGTAGCCGAACGCCTCCAATGCGCGAACTCCACGCCGCACCAGATCGTTGACCACAGCGGCAAGCAGACTCTGCGACAGCAGCTCACGATCGTCGGCGCATTCCACGCCGACCGCGGTCAACAGAATCGCATCAGCGCTGACTGGAGCGGTGGGAAACAGTCGGGCTCGTGGCACCGCACCGGGGGGCGCGTAGAAGGCGAAACCGAGACACGGATCGTCCACAACATCGGGAGCCGTCCACTCACTCCCCACTGCCGAGATCTCCAAGTCGGCGACACCGGCACGGCTCACCAAATCGAAGTCGGCATCGGGGCCGGGGCCTTGGCCACTACCCGAGCCGCCGTCCGGAAGGTCGGCACGAGCGGTGACCGCAAGTTGCCCGCATGACCCCCACTCGAGCATCACCATCGAGAGCCAGGCTTCTTTCTCGAACTCTGGATCTGTCAGGTGGTCGTCACCCACGGTGGAAGGGTCCACCTCCCAGAAGACGCAGCGCCGGGCATGCTTGGGCAGCTGCTCGAAGCCCTCGAGCCGAAGCGGCGTGATTCGTGCTGTCACTGAGGTCCCTGGCTTTCACACTTTGTGCGTGGCTGCCCCTCAAGAATAGGAGAGTCCGCCGGAGTCGGCCCACTGCGTCCCGAAAATGTCATCGAGCCCCGCCTTCAAAGTGAAATGCTATGCCGCACAAATGCTTTGGGTTATGTGGTGCTCACGACTGCCGGCTTTGATCACTGTTGTGTCACAGTGACGGAACAACCTGGTGTCCTTGGTCGTGGGTTTTCAGTGCTCTTCCGCGCTCATAATCTCGACAATTCGTTGTAGGTCGTCCACCGAGCCGAACTCGACCACGATCTTGCCTTTTCGTTTGCCCAGACTCACCGTCACCCTGGTATCGAAGGCTGACGAGAGCCGTTCAGCAACGTCCTGGAGGCCGGGCATCTGGATCGGCTTGCGCCGGGGGGCCGGCGGCGCGGTGTTCCCCTCGCGGTTGGCCAGGGTCACGGCCTCCTCGGTGGCCCGGACCGACATTCCCTCGGCGACGATCCGGGCGGCGAGCTCCTCCTGCTTCTCCGCTCCCCCTTCGAGGGCGAGCAGTGCCCGCGCGTGCCCCGCGGAGAGCACCCCGGCGGCGACGCGGCGCTGGACCGCAATGGGCAGGCGCAGCAGACGGATCATGTTGGAGATCAGCGGTCGCGATCGCCCGATCCGGGCAGCCAGTTCATCGTGGGTGACTTCGAACTCGTCGAGCAACTGTTGGTAGGCCGCGGCCTCTTCCAGCGGGTTGAGCTGCACCCGGTGAATATTCTCCAGCAGCGCGTCGCGCAGCATGCTGTCGTCGCCGGTCTCCCGGACGATGGCCGGGATCGCCTCCAGCCCGGCCTGCTGGGCGGCCCGCCAGCGCCGCTCCCCCATCACCAGCTGGTAGCGGGTTTCACCGTTTTCTTCGACAGCGCGGACGACGATCGGCTGCATCAATCCGAACTCGCGGATGGAATGCACCAGCTCGTTCAGCGCCTCCTCGTCGAACACCTGGCGGGGTTGACGTGGATTCGGCTGGATCAGATTCGGATCGATCTCGCGGTAGGTGGCGCCGACGTCGCTGGCGAGTACGGCCTCCGAACCGTCGGGCGCGGGACCGGGCGCGGCCGGTGCTCCCGGACCGCTCGGCGTGGACGTCGGGCCGCCCCCGAGCAGAACATCGGCGGCATTCGCACCGATCCGTGGACTCAGAGCATCGGTGCCGTCCTCAGCGGGACCGGTCGGAATGAGGGCTGCCAGTCCCCTGCCCAGGCCACTCCGCTTCCGTGCCGGCTGATTCATGGTCGTCTCCTGCTCATCGCTGCCGTCCGCTGTCTGTCTGCTGCTGTTGGTTCGGGGCGCCTGTTCAGGCGCGGGGTGGTGCGCCACGTTCCGCGATCTCGCGGCTGGCATCGAGATAGCTCAATGCTCCACGGGAACCCGGATCGTAATCGAGGATCGTCATCCCATAGCCCGGGGCTTCCGACACCTTCACGCTGCGCGGGATGACCGTGCGCAAGACCTTGTCCCCGAAGTGCTCCCGCACGTCTTCGGCGACTTGATCCGCCAGCTTGGTCCGTCCGTCGTACATGGTCAGTATCACGGTCGACACCGACAGCTCCGGATTCAGATGCGCCTTGACCATCTCGATGTTCCGCAGCAACTGGCCCACACCTTCCAGCGCGTAGTACTCGCACTGAATCGGGATCAGCACCTCCGGCGCCGCCACCAAAGCGTTGATGGTGAGCAGCCCGAGGGACGGCGGGCAGTCGATGAACACGTAGTCGAAGTTGTGGTTGGCCAGGGCGGCGAGCGCACCTCGCAGCCGCCCTTCACGCGCGACCATGCTGACCAACTCGATCTCGGCGCCGGCCAGATCGATGGTCGCGGGGATGCAGAACAACCGGTCGCTGTGTGGGCTCTGCTGCAGTGCCTCCTCCACCGGGATGTCACCGAGCAGAACCTCGTAGGAAGATGCCGTCCCGGGCCGATGCTCGATCCCGAGCGCGGTGCTGGCATTGCCCTGGGGATCGAGATCGATCACCAGCGTCCGCAGGCCCTGCAGCGCGAGCGCCGCCGCGACGTTCACCGCGGTGGTCGTCTTGCCGACCCCACCCTTCTGGTTCGCGATCGTGAACACGCGTTGGCGTTCCGGCCGGGGCAGCTGCCCGTGCGAGGTATGTAGGACTCGCGTCGCCTGCTCCGCCTCAGCCGCGATCGGGGTGTCCATGCTGGCATCCGTAGACCACGTGGCCCCGCCCGAGCTGTTCCATGTTTCACGTGAAACCGTTTCACGTGAAACGGCGGCTGGAGCATCCGCGCCCGCGGTTGCTTGCCGATCAGAACCCATCCTCATCTCCTGCCCGATCTCCCCCGCGACCCGGAGGCTCTGCCCGCTGACCGGTTGCCCGGTTTCACCGCCACGCGCCGCACGGCGACGACGGTTACGGGCGGGTTCAAATAGTTCACGCCACATTTCACCACCCTGGCATCGACCGCACCCAGGGAAGCCATCACACGCCGATGCTCTTCAATCTCCGCCTCGGCCCGCTCACCTTTCAGGGCAAGCATCCGTCCTTCGACGCGGAGCAGCGGCATGCTCCAGCGCGTCAACTTGTCCAGCGAGGCAACCGCACGTGAGGTCACCACGTCCAACTCTCCGACGGATTTGCGAACCTCGGAGTCTTCGGCCCGACCACGGACCACCGTCACGTCCAGACCCAACTCTTCGACCGCCTCGCGCAAGAACTCGCTGCGACGCAGGAGAGGCTCGATCAACGTGACGTGGATATCGGGGCGCGCCAGGGCCAACGGGATACCCGGGAGGCCCGCGCCGCTACCGATATCGGCGATGCGCTCATCGGGAGCCAGGAGCTCTCCGAGAGCCGAGCTGTTGAGAATGTGTCGATCCCAGAGCCGGTCCACTTCCCGCGGACCGATCAGACCCCACTCGACACCGGCACCGGCCAGAATCGCCGCATACCGTTCGGCGGCCTTCAGACGATCGCCGAAGACCTCCGCCGCGGCGTCCGGTGCCGCGGGGACCGGTCCATGTTTCACGTGAAACATCCTCCGCACTCCCTACGGCACCGTCGCCGCAATCGAACTACACCTTTGTAACTAAGAACTTCAGCCGAGCAGGACGACCACGCGTCGCGACGGCTCCACGCCCTCACTCTCGCTGCGGACGCCATCGACCGCGGCGACTGCGTCGTGAACGATCTTCCGCTCGAACGGGGTCATGGGCGCCAGCTCCTCGCGCTCCCCCGACTCGAGCACCCGTCGGGCCACCTTGTCGCCCAGCGCGGCCAGTTCGTCGCGCCGGCGACGACGCCACCGCGCGATGTCCAGCATCAGTCGGCTGCGCTCGCCCGTCTTCTGATGCACGGCCAATCGGGTCAGTTCCTGAAGCGCATCAAGCACCTCGCCCTTACGCCCGACCAGCTTGCTCAGATCGCTCCCGCCGTCGATGCTCACCACGGCACGGTCACCCTCGACATCGAGGTCGATATCGCCGTCGAAGTCCAGCAGGTCGAGCAGCTCCTCGAGATAGTCGCCGGCGATCTCGCCCTCGGCGACCAACCGCTCCTCGAGGTCGTCTTCGCTCTTGGCCGCGGGCTGGGTGCCCTCCTCGAGCTCGGTGTCAGCCTCGGTCGTCTGTGCGTCCGTCATATCGGTCTTCTCCCTACTTGTAGCCAGTGTGTGAACTGGTCACCGTTTCCGCTTCTTCGGGCGTGCACCGGGCTTGGGCGTGCGGTTGGCACTCTGCCCTCCCGGACCGCTCGCAGTCCCGCTCTGGTCGTCGGTCTGCGCCGCGTCCGCTGCCGCCTCGCTACCCGTCGTCTCGCTGACCTCCGCGGCGCTCGCTGTGTCGGCTTTCCGGGCCCGATTGGGCTTCGCACCAGGGGCCGGTGCATTCGCGGATCGACGCTCGATCGCCTCAGCCTTCTTGGCTTCTTCTTCCTTCTCGATCATCCCGAACACGTAGTGCTGCTGACCGTAGGTCCAGATGTTGTTGGACAACCAGTAGATGATCACCGCGAGCGGCAGGAACGGTCCGCCGACCACCACGCCGAGCGGGAAGACGTACAGCGCCAGCTTGTTCATCATCGCGGTCTGAGGGTTGGCCGCGGCCTCCACACTCTGACGTGCCACCGAGGCCCGGCTGTTGAAGTGCGTCGCGATGCCGGCCAGGATCATGATCGGCACACCGACCAGGACTACGGACAGCCGGTTGAATTCCGTGAACGCCTCGAGCCCGTGCTGCTGGATCATCGTCGCACCGAGCGGTGCCCCGAACAGGTTGGCGTCCAGGAAGTGCCCGACATCGGTCGCGCTGAAGACGTAGTTCGGCAGGCTCCGGTTCTCCTCCACCGACAGCCCGAGCCGGCCGATACCGGTCTGGGTCCGGTTGAAGGACATCAACACGTGGTACAGGCCGAGGAAGACGGGCACCTGGGCCAGCATCGGCAGACAGCCCAGGATCGGGTTGAACCCGTGCTCGCGCTGCAGCTTCTGCATCTCCAGCGCCATGCGCTGACGGTCCTTGCCGTACTTCTTCTGCAGCGCCTTGATCTGCGGCTGCAACTCCTGCATCTGCCGCGTGGTGCGGATCTGCTTGACGAAGGGCTTGTAGAGGATCGCGCGCAGGGTGAACACCAGGAACATCACCGACAGCGCCCAGGCGAAGAAGTTCTCGGGGCCCAGGAGGAAGGCGAATGCCTTGTACCAGACCCACATGATCGCCGACACCGGGTAATAGATGATGTCCAGGCTGAACCAATTAAACACGCGACTTGCTCTCCCCTCGTTCCGCTGGGGTTTCCCAGACAAGGTTTTCGGCGGCGGCTATTTCGCCAGGGACGGTCTCGTCAGAACCGACGGACTCGTGATCGTGGGGGCACCGTTCCGGGATCGGATCCCATCCGCCCGGGTGCCACGGCCCGCATTTGAGGAGCCGGATCGATGCCAGCCACACACCGCGGTACACGCCGTACTCGGTGAGGGCGTCGACCGCGTACTGACTGCAGGTCGGAATGAACCGGCACGACGGCGGCCGGTACGGAGAGATCGCATGGCGATAGACCTGGATGAGGAAGATCGCACCGCGGGCCGCACCGGCACCCGCCCTGCGGATCATGGTGACGTCCTGCGCCGCGCCTCAAGGCGCTCGAGAGCGCGATGCAACTGCTGTTCCAACCGCGATGACGGCGCATCACCACTGCCCGCCCGGGCCCGGATCACCACGAGATCCGTGGCATCCAGATCGGGTATCACCGTGCGGGCCACATGACGCAGCCGCCGGGACACCTGGTGACGTTGCACCGCGTTCCCGACGGCTTTGGACACGATCAGACCGACCCGCGGGCCGGTAGCGTCCGTCCCCTCGTGTAGCGCGTGCACGACAACATCAGGTTGCACGGCACGTGCGCCACGACTGACGGTGGCACTGAACTCCGCGGACCGCCTCATCCGGTTTCGAGCCGGAAGCACCGCGCTAGATCCTGCCTGAGAGCCGCAGTATCACGCAGTGAGTGCGCGACGGCCCTTGCTACGACGGTTGGCGACGATGGCGCGGCCGGCGCGAGTGCGCATCCGCAGCCGGAACCCATGCACGCGCGCACGGCGGCGGTTGTTGGGCTGGTAGGTCCGCTTGCCCTTGGCCACGGCAATCTCTCCTTGTTCCATTTGGTGCCCGCTCTCACCGACACCGAAATGTCGCCAAGAACACGGTCACCGTGCAAGCTCGGTTTAAGCTCGTCCGTCGTGCTTTACTAACCGGCGCGTTCTCCGGAACCTCCCGGGCGCAGCCGTATCGCCACGTGCGGGCGACTGCTCGAGGGTACTGATGAGATTTCCCTCGGTCAAACCTGCGCCGAGGCTCCTACATCGCCGGCATCCGATGTTGCAGAACTGTTGGCACATCGAGAGAAAACTGTTAGCTTCTGGCAATGCCGTTCCGAGCCTGGATCGGCCCCGGACAATAAGATGAGGACGTCGCTCCGCCGCAAGCCTCACAGCGTGTGATGACCCGGCCACGACGCTCTCACGAACAGACAACAGAGCGACGACGACTGTCCTTTCTCCACAAGCTGTGGATAAATATGTGGACAGTTCGTCATCGTTCTTTTTGGTCGTCACCGGGTCGACCTCGAAGCACCTCAAAGGGGGAAACGGTCG